>JBBCGZ010000010.1:0-58323 GCA_037200305.1 Bacteroidota bacterium | reverse complement strand
GATCAAAAGTAGCCTGACCCTAATGGGCACTCAACCCGATACTTGCTTTTTTAGAAGGTGTTTATCGACGAGATGAAGGGCGGTGGCAAAGATGGTTCCGAAAACCACGAGGCCCCAGTAGCCCTTGAAGAATGTGAATACCCCGACTGTCGGTTTGAATTCAACCTTAAAGAAAACGAAAACAAAAACGAGAGCACCAATCATACTGGCGATGCCGGCAACAAGCAACCAGCGGTCGCGTGTCGCTTCTCGCTGCAGAGCTGCCTGTTGTATCTTCACTACAACACGATCCGCAAAATCTTGCGGCAGCTCGAAGGTCGATCCCTTCTTGAGTGCTTCCGAAACTACATCTTCGAATTTATCGTGCTCTTTCATGCTAATTCTTCACCAAGGTACTTCTTTGCTTTGTCTTTTAACAACTGCCGTGCCCTAAACAAATAGTTCTTCACGGTTCCTTCCGGCATTCCTGTAATCTCGCCGATCTCGTTGTAGTTCTTTTGCTCTAAGTGATAGAGGGTAAGAACGACTTTATATTGAGGTGGCAACGTGTCAACAAGCTTTAATATATATGATTCCAGGTCCTGATCTTCGAAAAGAGAATCGTCAACAAAAAGATCATTCTCGGGCAATTCATTAACAACGATTTTCTTCTTCCTCAGGTGATTGATCGCCTGACGATATGCAATTGTTGCAATCCATGTGCTGAGTTGCGCCTGGAATTGAAATTCTCCAAGCTTCTCATACACCTTCATGAACACGTCCTGGCAAATCTCTTCGCGATCTTCCTCCTGCTTCACCACCCGGGCCACCATGTGTACAACCAGCCTTTCATGCTTTTTGATCAGAGCACGAAAAGCCTGCATATCTCCACTTAAAACGCGGGAAACCAGCGCCCGATCGTCAACCATTGGTGTGTTAGACACAAACTCTATCCAGGATGTTGCAACAAAATTTTATTGAAATTTCCCTGCAACATTAGGCAAACGTCCTGTGTCTTACGAAGCAAAACAAAAACAAAACACGCACACTTATGGACGGCCACTTAAAAGACATCCTGATGCCCATCTCTGTTATCGGCAGCCTTGGTACTGGAATTTATATGTTCACTAAAGTAATGACCGATTACATTCTCAAGAAGAAGATGATCGAGAAAGGCTTCGTGAACGATAGCACACAGGCGATTTTTAAACAACAAGACGGAACCGACAACCGGTACTCATCATTAAAGTGGGGATTGATTGTGTTGATGGCCGGACTTGCACTTGTTGTGCTTGAGTATATCGACACTCGTCCCGATTCACCTCTTCCTTATGGTCTGTTAGCTGTCTTCATTTCAGTCGGCTTCCTGGCGTATTATTTCATGGTGCAACGAAACAATAAATGATCCGCAATTATTTCAAGACAGCGATAAGGAATCTCGTTCGTCACAGGTTCTTTTCGGCCATCAATATTTTTGGGGTTGTCGATGGCGATGTCCATCTGTATGGGTATCATCATGCTGGTAGCCGATCAGCTTCAGTACGATGCATACAATACAAAGAAGGATCTCATCTATCGTATCAATACCATTCACGTTAACGAAAAGCTCGCGGCCGAGGAAAGCAACCTCGTCAATTCGACAGCCCCTATGCCCTTGCGCGAGGAACTCGAAAATATGCGGGCATCGAGAAAGTCGTTCGTTTCATAACGTGGCTTCGGCAATGGCTGGATCGAATTCGAAAATCAAAACATCAACGTGCCCATCGGCGGATACTTTGCAGACCCCGGGGCGCTCCAGATGTTCGAGTTCGAATTACAATACGGCGATGCAGCTACAGCGTTGCGCGAGCCCTATTCGGTAGTAATTACCCGCGCCGCTGCCGATAAACTTTTCGACGACGAAAATCCTCTCGGCAAGACCATCAAGGTTGGCGACATCGGTCTTTACACAGTCACTGGTGTTCTTAAAAAAACGGAGAACAAAACACACATCGCTTTCGAAGCGCTTGCAAGTATGAGTTCCCTTGTGAGCCTCGATGCACAGGGTAAGATGGATGCACGCATCGACGATTGGAACGACTTCTGGAATGCGTGGACTTACATTCAATTAAAACCGGGAACCGATCCAAATGACATACAAAAGATACTCGAGAAAATTTTCGATGAGAGAATTGCAAAGAGGGGCGATAAAGATGCGGTGAAGATGCGCATGAGGCTGCAGGCTCTAACTGCGATGACTCCCGGTCCGTTCGTAAATAATCCGATAGGTCCATCGTTGCCCATGTTGTTGATGTACGTTCTTGGTGGATTGGCCGGTGTGATCCTTCTGACCTCATGTTTCAACTTCACGAATCTTTCGATAGCGCGATCACTTACGCGCGCAAGAGAGATAGGTGTAAGAAAGGTGAACGGTGCGTCGCGCCTCCAGGTGTTCGCACAATTTATTTCGGAGTCGGTACTTGTCACCTTCTGTGCGCTGATCTTGTCCTTGGGTTTGCTGATGTTGGTGAAACCACTGATCCTTCAGCTCACCTTCGCAAGAATATTCCGCTGGGATCTCGCTTCCAATGTTCAAGTGTATGGCGTGTTCGTTTTGTTCGCGCTCTTCGTTGGAATACTTGCGGGTCTGTTTCCAGCCGCGGTGTTGTCGGGATTCAAGCCGGTGAAAGTTCTTAAGAGCCTCAACAACATGAGACTGTTTTCGAAGATGGGACTTCGTAAGGCATTGTTGATCTCGCAGTTCACGTTGGCATTGGTGTTTATTCTTTCAGTTACCGTTTTATACGATCAGCTCGATCTCTTCCTGAATAAAGATCACGGTTTCAAAATGGATAACCAGTTCTCGATGAAGTTGAATAAGAGCGCCGTCGGTCCATTGAAGGCCGAGCTTCTCAAGCATCCCAACATTGTGAACGTTGCCGCTGCGTCGCATCTTCCGGCTGCGGGTACAACATACGGAGATGGCTTTAGGAAACCTGGCGAGAAAGACTGGACGAGCATGCGATATTTTCTCGTCGACGAAAGCTATGCCGACAATCTTGAGCTTCCATTGGCAGCTGGAAAATTCTTCGACACCGAGTCGGGTCAATCAAACAAAAACTTCGTTGTCTTGAATGAGACCGCTACGAAGGCACTTCATTTCGAAGCGCCGATCGACGCCGTTGAAACCCAGGTGCAGTTTAGTGAGGATTCAATTGTTATGACGGTAGTTGGCGTTGTTAAAGATTACAACCACGAAGCACTGCTGAGCAAGATCGAACCGCTGGCATTGATGTATCGCCCCGACCGTTGGCAGTTGCTGCAGGTAAAATACTCTGGCACCCCGCGACGAGGCCATGAAATCTGTTACGGAAGCTTGGAACAAAACCAATACCGGTCTCAAGATAGACGCGAAAGACATGCGCGGCGAAGTCATGATCCTTTACAACACCCTCTTCGGCGACGCCGTGCAGGTGCTTGGATTCATCGCCTTCCTGGCGATCGTGATCTCTTGCCTTGGATTGTTGGGGATGGCTACTTACGCTACCGAAACAAGATTGAAAGAAGTGTCGGTCCGTAAAGTTCTCGGAAGCAGCGACAGCGCTCTCGTTTATCTTCTGTCGAAAGGTTTCGTAGTTATCATCCTAATCGCGATCGGCATCGGTGTGCCAATGGCCTACTTCCTCAACATGGCGTGGCTCGAATTGTTGCCATACCACGTAGTATTCGGTTTGCCTGCGATTGCTTTCGGTGTGGGGATGCTTATGCTGTTCGCGGTGGTAACGATAGGTTCACAAACATATCGTGCTACGTTTGTGAACCCTGTTGATAATCTTAAAAGTGAATAGTTATTTGAAGTGTTTCAATCTAACAATCTCATCACTCTTCAAAAATCTCCATTGACCTCTTTTGAGATCTTTCTTGTCGAGGCCTGCATAAACCACACGGTCGAGCTTCAACACGTCATATTCGAGTGCGTTGAAAATACGGCGCACAACGTGGTTCCAGCCAATGTGTAATTCTATTCCGACGGTCTTGCTGTCGTCACTAACGATAGCAAGATCGTCGACCATGGCTTTGCCTTCTTCAAGTGATATACCGTCGACAATTCTTTGGAAGTCGTTCTTCGTGAGTGGCTTGTCGAGCTCTACTTTATAGATCTTTTTCGCATTGAACGAAGGATGTGTGAGCCTTTCAGTGAGCTCGCCATCGTTGGTAAGCAACAACAATCCTGTTGTATTTCTATCAAGGCGGGCCAACCGGGTACACGCGCTGTTTGCAAGCGCCGGCAATCAGCTGCATCACTGTATTTCTTTCCTGGGGATCGTCTGTTGTTGTGATAAAACCTTTGGGTTTATTCAAAAGGATGTACACCGGACTTTCGGCAGTGAGCTTCTTTCCTTCGTGACGAACATCGTCGGTGGATTTCACTTTGTAACCCATCTCGGTGATGGTTGTGCCATTTACCGTGATCAATCCTAACTTGATAAGTTCGTCTGCTTCGCGACGGGAACAAACGCCACTGTTCGAAATGAACTTGTTGAGACGAATGAGCTCGTTAGCGTCCTGGAATTTTGCAGGTGGATTTTTTTCCTGGTGTTCTTGTGGTTTCTTCTACGCGATCGCGGTGACTCTGAATTTTCGCTTCGGACGAACGAACGGCGTTCGGGTCTTTCTTTTTTGAAATCCTTCTTGAAAGGTTTGTCAAACGATCTTCTGCCGCGCGATGATTGATCGGGGCTATCGGAACGGTCAGATTTATAAGGGCGCTTGAATGGTTTGTCGGGACGACCTTCGAAAGGTTTGCCTTCGCCGCGGGGCCTGGAAGAGCCTTCCGATCTGTAAGGTCTTTTTCCGAAAGATCTCTTTTCTCCGAATGATCTTTTTTCACCAAAAGATTTCTTCTCTCCGTATGATTTCTTTTCTCCGAACGATTTCTTTTCGCCGTATGATCTCTTCTCACCGAATGACTTCTTCTCGCCGTAAGATCTCTTTTCTCCGAATGATCTTTTCTCACCGAATGATCTCTTTTCTCCGTACGACTTTCTTTCGCCACCGCGTTTGTCGTCACCTCCTCTATCGTCTCTTCGTCTGTCGTCGCTACGTCCTTCGCCACCAGAGAATTTCCGTGTTCCTCCTCCGTAGCTGCTTCCTCTGAAATTACTTCTTCCGGATGATGAAGGTCTTTCGGGTCTTTCTCTTCTTCCCTCAGCTTTCTTCTTTCTGAAATCATCGTCTGCTTTTTGTCGCTTGCCGAACGATGACCCGCTCTTGCTGCTTCTTTCTCGTTTTCCCATAATTGGTTTGTTTAACTGCCTCTCGGCGTGATTTGTATCTGACTAAAAAGGCCCCGAACCCGGAGCCTTTCCTTATTCGTGTTACTAATTTTCCGGCACTTCCCCGATTGTATTCACTTCGTTAGTGAAGTCTTTCGGTGTTGGAAGGTCAGTGATGTCGTTGATACCAAAGTACTCCATGAACTTCGGGCTTGTTCCGTACAGCATCGGCCTGCCGATAGTGTCGGCCTTGCCGCGGATCTCGATCAATCCTTTGTCGAGAAGTTTCTGTACTGCATAGTCGCAGTTCACACCGCGAATATTTTCAACGTCGGTCTTCGAAACGGGCTGCTTGTAAGCGATGATCGCCAGTGTTTCCATTGCTGAAGTCGACAGTCTTTTCTTCGACTGTTGTTTCAGCATGATGCCGATGCTTGCCTGGTATGCCGGCTTCGTTAAGAAATGATATCCGCCCATCGATTTGTTGATCGAGAACGCATATTCATCGCTGCTATATTTTTCTTCGAGCTTCGTTATCGCGTTCTGAATATCTTCTTCAGGAACGTCGGCATTGAACATCTCCGAAAGACATGCTTTGATGTCGGCGATCTTGGTAGGGATCGGCGAACAAAAGATGAGTGCTTCGACGTGATTTAATAAAAAGTCCATTCGTTGTCTTCGATTAATCTGTCTGCATCATCTTCGCTTCGATCGACTGCGTGGTGTGAGGCACGGCGATGAGGCGTTCTTTAGGAATAAGTTTGCCGGTAACAGTGCAGATACCATAGGTGCCATTCTTGATGCGCACGAGTGCGTTCTCGAGGTTCATGATATACTTCTGTTGACGGGCAGCGAGCTGGCTGAGGTTTTCTTTCTCGGCAGTTTCGGCGCCGTCTTCGAGCACTTTGGTGTTGCCACCTGAAGTTGCGTCGGTGCCTGCGTCGTTGTTACGATTGAGGGTTTCCTTAAGAATGCGGAACTCTTCGCGGGCTTTGTCCAGCTTCACGTTGATCCGGGTTTCGAAATCTTTCAATTCCTCGTCGCTATAGCGGGTGCGATTGTCCACGGGTGCTTTCGCATTCTTGTGGGCAATAGGACGCTGCGTGAGCATCGGGAATATGTTGAGTTGAGGAGAGGTCACTGGCTTGGCCATAGCTTCCTGTCTCTTCGTAAGCTGAACCACCTTCTTGGTAGGATCCGGTTCGGCTGCTTTTCTCATTACTGGTTGTTTCTTAGGAGCTTCCGCTTCCTTCTTCACTGGGGCCTGAGCCTGGGCTTTTGAGGCTGTTTTCTTCGCCACTGGTTTTTCTTTCTTCACTTCTTTTGCCTCCTTCTTAGCTACTTTCTTGACTGCTGTTTTTTTGGCCTTAGGTGCTGGTGCTGCCTTCTTTTTGGCAGGTTTAGCTGCCTTTTTTATTGTCTTAGCCATGATTACGTCGTCCTTTTTACGGTTTTGAAAAAGATTGGCAAAAATACGGGGTCAGGCGGTAAACAAAAAATATGTGGGGATAAATCCCGGAGGCTGAAAATGAGGGATTTAGGGGGGATATTGAGGTTCTTACGGCTCTAATAGATTTCTAAAGCCCAACAACGATTCTATTCCTGTACATCCTCACCTCCCCGCTCAAGTCAAAACACCTGCACCCAGACAACATAATAACCGCTTCGTGCCGCACCTCCTTCATCCCTGTCACCATCCCACTGGAAAGACCCTTCGGTGCCAATGGTCTGGTTGGTGGCTATTGTTTTGATAACTCTTCCTTCGACATCGACGATCGATGCATTCGCGACCATTCCTCCGTGGTCGAAATGATAAAAGATTTGTGAGAAGCTTCGTGGTTGAATGACTTCGGGCGCCACGACAACTTCTTTTTCTGAAATGAAAGTCGGTCGTGAGTTAGAGTTTAGATATCCTGGCGTTGAATATCCTGCCGATGCGTTTGCCGAATGCCATTTGTCCTCATCGGGATTGACTCGTTCCAATGAAACTCCTTCTGTGTCGGCTAAGATCGTCGAATGCATGTCGTCATTGTAATGAAAATGATCGATGGTGTCGCCGTTGTTGTTGATCAAAGTAACATCACCTTTATCATCTGGCATCGAAGGCATCGACATGTTGATGGAACTCAGGAGGCTAAAACTGCCGGGGCGCCACTACGTCGTTAGTTGTTGTTATTGTCTCACCCGACAACTTCCAGTTTTTGAGATTGATGTATTTGTCGCACCGGTTGTAGAGTTCAACAAAATCTGATTCCATCGGTCGCGGATTGAAAAGCACTTCATTAATAATGATGTCATTGCGTGTCGCTGGTTCTGCTACAGCAAAAGTAAAAGTCGCGGGTTCCATCAGGTTTCCATTACAATCGGCAACATTTTGTATGGTGATTGAATAAAGAGTTCTTGTTTGTAGTTTTTCGGTGACGAGAATGACGATCGTTTTGTCGTTGATTAGGGCTGTGCCTGCAATAGAATAATCACCAACGCTGAAAGGTCTTTCAGTGAACGTGATGATCAGCGAATCGGCCGACACAGCAAACACGCTAAGAACCCAACCTGGAGGTGTTATGTCCGTTTATTTGCAAGCACCGAGTTGATCTCACCTGGGGTTCCCCCGTCAATATCTTCAGATGCCGTCCAGTTGTCGCCTTCGCCGCAGGGATTGTTGACGTCGATCAATTCGAGCGACCACCCTCCATCTGCTTTCTCGCTGCTGTGATACCATGAAAGGCTATATGCAACAGAATCTATTGCAGTGCCACCAGGATCTCGTAAGACAATGCGATCACCAAGATTGCCTAACGAAGGAAACGATGTCACGCCAAGAGCCTTTGAGAACTTAGGCGCATTCGTGGTCGATGTGAGCAGCATATATTCATTGGGCATCAATATGTGTGACGGAATTTTGCCTTGTGTTGTTGGATCCTCGAGGTGCCAGCCGGAAAGATCGATCGGGTTTGAAGATCTGTTGTATAACTCGATGTATTCGGCTTCCGGCTGTTGAACGACCGGGTTGGATCGGCCATCAGCTCTGTAATAATGATGTCTTTTGGACTTACAGGATGAGTAATGAAGTAAGTGAATGTGAATTCTTTTGAAACCAGCGGATTGCCGGCAAGATCATAAATGCTATCGATGGCGATTGAATAGGTTAAGCCGTTTGTAAGGTTTTTCAGATGAATAACTGCAATTGAATCCGCACCGTTAACATCTTTGCCAGTGACACGCTCACTGAATTTTACCACGATAGAATCAACCAGGTATTTAATATCAATAACTGCAGGCGGCTTCGAATCTGGATTTCTTCCAAAGACGGAATTCCTCTCTCCCGGCGTACCACCTCGCTCACTCTGCGACACATACCAGTTCGTAACATCATTCGAAGCAATGTTTGGATTCAGTCTTTCAATGGAATAACCTCCACTGGACTTCGTTTCATCCTGGTACCAGTTCAATGTATAGTTGATGGAGTCTATAACGAGACCATGATCATCGACTATCCTGATAACATCCCCACTATTATTGAGAGACGGCACCGAAGTGATCACTACATATTCATTCGGATGTATTAACACCGAGGGCATCGACACAAAATTTGATGCATCACCAATCTTCCAGCTCTGCAGGTCGAACGTCTTCGAACTTCTATTGTATAACTCAACATACTCCTGCTCCGGAAGTCCAACGGGTGGACTCGGATCGGGAAAGAATTCGTTGATCACAACATCATACTTCTCTGCAACATCCGGTAGCGGCGGTGGCACCTTCGGTGGACCTGCATAAACATCATCAAAGTAAAACTTGTTGGCATTACCTGCGGTGTACACACAAACAATACCCATCCACGCACCAGACGGATAAGTTGAATCAATCCCGCTCGCCGCTTCGGCATAATCAGTGCCGGCATTGTAGTCAATCAATAACTTCCACATTCCATCGATGCGAGTTACTTTGATCCGTATCGCAAATGATGAAGAGATGGTGGCGTTAGCAGCACGGCAAACCGACGTCAACGTAGTGCCAGCCTGCCGGAACAACTCCACCGCATCATTACCTCCTGCCTCCCCCATCTGGAGAAAATATCCATTCAATGAAGTTGTAAGGTTTGCCTGATCACTTAGTAAATACACGCGGCCATAGTTATTGCCCGAGCCTGCGAACGACTGCTTTACGTATACATTCCACTCGAGATCGTTAAGATTATTGGGATCCGGTGCAAACGATGTAGCGATGTAGGATGTTGATGCAACTGTGTTGTTGAGTTGCAACTGGTGACTTGCGTTAACAATAAACTGCACTGTTGTACCGCTCCATAAACTGAGATCATTGTTATTGAAATCATAATTGAATCATCGTTTGAGCCGAACATATGTTCGTGAGAAAGAAGATTATGATTGAATAATTTTTCATCGCAACCAAACGTAGTACTTTTGTTATATGAAAATCGCAATAGTCGGAGCTACTGGCCTGGTTGGTCAGGAAATCCCTTACAGTGCTCAGGAGCGCAACTTTACTTTTGATGAACTCTACCTCGTTGCTTCAGAGAAGAGCGTGGGTAAACAGATCGAATTCAAGGGTAAGAAGTACGCTGTTATCGGCATGGACGAAGCGGTCAAAATCGCCCCGGATATCGCTATTTTCAGCGCCGGCGGCAGCACTTCTACCGAATGGGCACCCAAATTCGCAGCCGTAGGAAGCATCGTTATCGACAACTCTTCCGCATGGCGCATGGATCCCACCAAGAAACTCGTGGTACCCGAGATCAATGCCAACGCCATCACTGGTGAAGACCGTATCATCGCTAATCCCAACTGCTCTACCATTCAAATGGTAATTGCTTTGAACGACCTTCATAAAAAATATAAGATCAAACGCATCGTCGTTTCCACTTACCAGTCTGTAACAGGTACAGGTAAGAAAGCAGTTGTTCAATTAACAGACGAACGCAACGGCATCGACGGACCAAAAGCATATCCTCATAAGATCGACATGAACGTGTTGCCTCACATCGACGTGTTCCTCGACAATGGTTACACCAAAGAGGAAATGAAGATGGTAAATGAAACGCGTAAGATCATGGGCGATCAATCTATCGCTCTTACCGCAACAACAGTTCGAGTACCCGCTATCGGTGGTCACTCCGAAGCAGTGAATGTTGAGTTCCACAATGAGTTCGATCTGAAAGACGTAAGAAATATTCTCGAGAACACTCCAGGTGTGATCGTGCAAGATGATGTGAAGAACAATATCTATCCAATGCCGATCAATGCTCACCAACGCGACGAAGTTTTCGTTGGACGTCTGCGCAGAGACGAGTCGCAGCCTAAAACTTTGAACATGTGGGTTGTGGCGGATAACCTGAGGAAAGGGGCAGCTACGAACGCCGTTCAGATCGCAGAGTATTTGAAAAGTAAGAAAATGGTAGGCGTACCTGCCTAACGAAGCTGTCATTGCACGGTTTAGCCGGGCAATCCCGTGTCACACACTGGATCGTCCGAACAAGTCGTGCGATGACATTTTCGATATTTTTGTACCGGTGTAAACCTAAGAAAGCTCCGAAAACAGCTTGAACGCCCTGGCCAGGTCCACATTCCCGCCCGACAGGATGATCCCAACCTTCTGACCCTTGAAACGAGGCTTTTGCTTAAGCACCGCAGCAAATGGAACAGCACACGATGGCTCCACGATGATCTTCAATCTCTCCCAGATCATTTGCATTGCCTGTACGATTTCCCTGTCCGAAACCACGATCACTTCCTTCACCATCTCGCGGATGAGCGGAAAAGTCTTATCGCCGAGTGATGTCAACAAACCATCGGCAACAGAATTCGCTTGCGACACTTCGATCTTACCGCTCTTCATCGATCGATAAGCATCATCGGCACCTTCGGGTTCGCCCGCAAGCACAATTGTGTTCGGTGAAAAGTATTTTGCTGCGAGAGCTGTTCCACTTAACAGTCCACCACCACCAACAGGAGTGATAATGACGTTGAGATCACTCACATCTTCAAACAGTTCTTTCGCAGCTGTTGCCTGGCCTGCAACAACATCATAATTATTAAATGGATGTATCTCTGTTGCTCCTGTTCTTTTGATCACTTCAGCTAACGTTGTCTCTCTTGCTGCGAGTGTCGGTTCGCACTCGAAGATCTCACCACCAAAAGCTCTTACACCTTTCTTCTTGATCTCGGGAGCATTGCTCGGCATCACGATATAACTCTTCGTTTCGAGTATGCGCGCGGCACGCGCGAGGGCCTGCGCATGGTTACCAGACGAGTGAGTTGCGACCCCTTTTTCGCGTTCGGCTGGGGATAGCGAAAGCGTGGCGTTCATAGCCCCGCGGGCCTTAAAAGCCCCGATTTTCTGGAAATTTTCGGCTTTAAAGTAGATTTCGGCCTCCGCCGCCTCGTCGATACTGTGGCTGGTGAGCACCGATGTTCGATGGATATACGGCTTTATTCGATCGTGAGCACTTACGATGTCTTCTTTGCCAGGGACGGAATTCATTGATTTGTGATTTGTAATCTGTGATTCGTGATTAATGACAAATTACGAATCACAAATCACAAATTCTTCTGACGTGAAGGGACCTTTGTTACCGTTGGCTTATATCCAGATTCTCGAAACATCTGCTGCGCATTACTATTATTCATGATCTGCGGCAACGTTTGGTCGGGATGATTTTCGTGATACGATTCAATCATCCTCCATCCAATCCACTGACCGATACGACCGGGACATTTCTCTCCAACTTCTAAAGTCTTCGGACGTTCGATTATAAATTTCTGTTTGTCTTGCGCACTCGTTGAAAACAGCACTTGGTCTTCAATGAATCGTGACCATATCAGATTTTCGTTCGCCCTGGATCCGTTGATCTCTTCCGAAGTATAGCCAATCAAAACACTGTCGGGCGTACAGGGTGTCATCTGCTTCGCAAAGTAATATGCTTTTCCGTAGCTGATCATTTCGGCAAGCATCGTTCTGTCGTCGGCGCTGATCTTATTGTACTTGCTGTCGATGCCATACAGTAGCATCACAGATGGCACGATGAAACCGGGATGATAACGACGGGCCATGTATTCGAACATGTTCAGGATCTTGTACTTCGCGCCGGTTCCGAGATAGTAATCGAGCCCGATGATCACCAACGTATCGCTTACATAGATATCTTTTTCGAAGCCGGTGATGACTGTCTTGATCTTCGGAGGCTGAAAGTCGGGATAATAGTATTTAAGATTCGCGAATGCCTGGGTGAATTCCTGTTTGAGCTTCGAAGCATCACCGAATACACGATGTGTTTCCATCAACAACGTGTCGATATGCGGGTTGGTGAATTTGCGAAAGCGTTCGTTGATGAACGTGGTGTCGGAGGGAAAGTCTTCGCGACTAAGAAACAGCTCACGAATATCAGCGTGCCTTGTAAGGAAACCTGTTAGTTGTTCTTTGGTGGTGATTGCAGGCAGGGAATCTTCGAGCGATTCCCATTGAAGGTCGATCTTGATGTTCTCAGTATCGGGTTTGAATGCACATCTTTCTGTTTTGTCATGGCTACAACCAACTGCGATCAAAACAAGAAACAAAAAATAGACAGCGGTGTTCTTCATAAAATGAGGCACAAAGATCAGCGAAAAATAACGATCTTCGAAGCCCTGAAATTATCTCATTGAAAAAGATAAAACATATCGCTGTCGCGGGCAACATCGGCTCGGGTAAAAGCACACTGGCCGACAAGCTTGCGAAGCACTATGGCTGGACGTCGCTGTTCGAGTCGGTGGACCAGAACCCATACCTCCGCGATTTCTACGGCGATATGACGAAATGGGCATTTCACCTCCAGATCTATTTTTTGAACAGTCGTTTCAACCAGGTGCGAAAGATCCGCGAGAGCGCGAAAACAGTGATCCAGGACCGCACGATCTACGAAGACGCGCATATTTTCGCGGCCAACCTTCACTCGAGTGGTCATATCAACGATCGCGACTACCAGAGTTATCTCGATATCTACAATTCGATGATCAATTTTGTGGAGCCTCCGGACCTGTTGATCTATTTGAGAGCGGATATTCCGAAGCTTGTTCAACAGATCTCGAAAAGAAACAGGGATTTTGAATTCAACATCAAGCTGGAGTACCTGAAGAATCTCAATGAACATTATGAGAAGTGGATCTCGAGCTATAAGCATGGTAAGTTGTTGATCATTGATGTGAATAATCTCGACTACGTGGCGAGGATTGAAGACTTTGCTTTTGTTGTGAGTAAGATAGATTTTGAGATGAATAACTTGTTTAGTTGAAAGCCCTAACGTTCACCGGACTTCAAAACATTTCTTATGAAACCATTCCAGACCCAGGAATTCTTTCATCAACTGATGTAATCGTAAAAGTCAAGCAATGCGCCATCTGCGGCTCCGACCTTCATGTCTTTTACGGTCGCGAAACAAGGCATCGATCATCATACTGCCATGGGACATGAGTTCAGCGGCGAAATTGTTGAAGTTGGTCGCGACGTGAAGACCTTGAGGAAAGGCGATCATGTAATGAGCCCCTTCACAACAAGCTGCGGCCAATGTTTCTACTGCGTTCGCGGGCTCACTTGTCGTTGCGTGAACAGCCAGTTGTTTGGTTGGGTGGAGAATGGCCTTGGACTTCACGGTGGACAAAGCGAATACGTTCGTGTCCCGATGGCCGACGGTACGTTGGTGAAAATTCCGGAAGGCATTACAACCGACGAAGCCCTCATGATGGGCGACATTCTATCAACGGGATTCTATTGCGCGAAGCAAGCTCGCATTCAATCTGACGACACACATGTAGTGATTGGTTGTGGTCCCGTTGGTCTGATGGCCGTGATTGGCGCGAAGCATTACGGTTCCGATAAACTGTTTGCTATCGACACAATACCAGAACGTCTGGCGATGGCGAAAAAATTCGGAGCCACGCCGATCGATGCGTCGAAAGAGAATGCTATCGAAAAAATAAAAGAAGTTACCGATGGCCGCGGCGCCGATGCAGTGATGGAGGCTGTTGGAAGTAGCGGGGCAGGTAAGCTTGCTTATGATCTCCTCCGTCCCGGCGGAATCATTTCGGTGGTCGGTGTTTGCAACGACCCGCACCTGTCATTCACACCAGTTGAAGCATACAACAAGAATATCACATACACCGTTGGTCGTTGTCCCGCACGAGCGATGATGGATGAGTTGACTCCTTTTGTTCAAAACAAGAAAGCGGACTTCACTTCGATCATCACACATAGAATGACCTTAAAAGATGGCGTAGCGGGCTATGATATTTTCGCCAATAAAAAAGATCATTGTCTCAAGGTTGTACTTGAGCCTTAGTCGTACTTGATCAATTTATAGGTTCGTACGTCGTACGCTGCTCCGCCAAATATTCCGAAGCCGTTGCTCATATTCGAAAAGATCTGAACCGGTTGAGCAAATGGATCGCCTTCAACCTGGTTGTTAAGCTCCATCGTCTCTTCGTATTTAAAAAGCTCCTCGGATATATTGACAAGCCTCACTTCTACCTGGAACAGGTGGTGATTGTCATATTCAGAGAGATTGACCGTAAGCGGCGCGGTATAAGTTTTTTCCCGCAAATGTCTGGTCCGCAAACCTGTGTCGTAAATCATTCTCGGTTGCGATAGCCGCGTCTTCAATGCGTACCCTGAGTAGTTGAATTACTGTGTCCTGTTCAGCAATACCCGACGGGGGATTATATGTGTTGGCATAATACCCATACACTTCCATCGAATAAAAATTCTTTACGTCACCAGGATCGTTGAAAGTAACCTTGAACGGCACATTGGCCGACCGAAAACCAAATCCCGGAATACTATTGTCCTCAACGTTAGTTGAATCCCATTCGAGGTTCACGATCGGAACAACATCAGGCATCGTCATCTCGCCTTCCGATGCATCGAGTCCATTCGGAGTAACAAAGATCTTATACTTACTCCCCGGCTGTGGATGGCTATTCCCGCGAAATTTTCCATTCGTAGTCAGTGTCAGTTTCTCAACACTTCCATCAGGATTTTCAATAGCAACCTCCGCATTATTTACCGGTAAGAAGTCTTGTTGTGGTGGACTGAGGATGTACTTCGTCAGTGTCAGATCAACCAACCAGGTGCTGTCGGAATACTGAATGGCATTCGTTACAACTTTGTCTCCGGCATTCGGCACCTTCACGTCAACAACGAGTTCGCAAGACGCGAGGAGAAGAAGTATAAGTATGTATTTAAAACTTAAATGCATAAGCGATTGAAGGAATGATTGGGAACAAACTGTACTGCACAAACTTCCGATTATCGTAAAAGTCATGGGTAACATCCATGAAGAATGGATTCTTCCTGTTATACACGTTGTAGCATGCAAGTGTCCACTTACTGCGTCCCCACTTTGTCTTTTTCCAAAAGCTGAAGCTCAGGTCGAGCCGGTGATATGCGCGCATTCTAAAACTGTTTCGATCACCGTAGTAATAGGTTTCGCCCTGGTAATAACTGTAGATCGGATTATTGTTGTAGTTCGCTGCCTGGAATGTAGCTGACGGAAGCGTTACGGCATTGCCTGTCCCATAAACCCAAACCGCAGAGAAATCCATTCGCTCGTTCCACGAATGCGTTAAAGCCACACTGACGTCATGCCTTCGATCATATTTATAAGGAAACCATTTGGCGTTGTTGAGATCATCGAACTGCCGGTATGTCCACGACAACGTGTAACCAATCCAACCGGTGACCTTCCCAACTTTCTTTTGTGCGAGAAGCTCTGCGCCGTAACTTTTTCCGCGCCCGCCTTTGGTAACTTTATCGCGCCAGTCGGCCTGCACATCGAGGAAGCTTGTTCCTTGCTTGTAATCGATGAGGTTGTACATTTTCTTGTAATAGCCTTCAAGGCTTATCTCGTAAACAGATTTGAAGTTTCGGGCGAGACCAAGTGCAACCTGGTTGGCACTCTGTGGCTTGATATCAGCTGTGCTTGGAACCCAGAGATCGGTTGGTAAACCAAGACCTGCATTTGTGAGCAGGTGAATGTATTGCATCATCGAAGCGAAGGATGCTTTGAGCGACATGTTCGGACCTAACAAGTACCTGGCGGAAGCACGCGGCTGAACTGAGTGATACCACTTGTTCTCGACAAGAAAAGCGCTTGCGTGGGCACCGACATTGACCTTGAGGTCGTCGGTTATTTTGAAATCATCTTCGATGTATGCCGAAAACTCTCCAGCTGTGATCTTCTTACTGCCTATGGTTGTGTCTTGCGGTATATCGTCCTGGTCTGCTTCGCGATAGGTAAATGCCCCAGGTGAAAATTTATGTGCGATCGCGCCAACACCATAGCGGATGTAATGATTGGGCGTGGGCATGAACTCATAATCCAACTTCAAAGCCCAATCGCGGATGCCGGAATAATAATTGGTCTTATAAACATCACCGTCGTCCTGTTCGCTGCTGTAAACATTGAAACGATAGCGGCTATAGGTTGCTGTCAGGTTTGAAAACAATCGCGGACCAACAACACTATTCCATCGGAATGCCGTGATAATATTTCCCCACTTCAATCCGTATTCATCACGATAGTTGTCCGACTTATCTACAGCGTAAACTTTGTCATCACCCAGGTAACTACTGAGATAGATCCTGTTCCTTTTGTTGATGATGTGATTGAACTTCGTATTGAGATCGTAGAAGTAGTACCCGATTTTTGTGTCTCCCTTATTTGCAATGCTTATGAGCGGCGACACCAACGCATCGAGGTAAGTCCTTCGGGCCGATATGAGGAACGACGTCTTGTCTTTTTTGATCGGCCCTTCGACGGTCACTTTCGCGGCAATGATATCAATCGATCCTTCGCCGTGCACTTCCTTCATGTTGCCGTCTTTCAGATTGATGTCGATCACGGAAGAGAGTCGTCCTCCGTAACGTGCTGGGAAACCTCCTTTGATCAGCTCCACACGATTGATCGCATCGGCATTGAACACCGAAAGGAATCCAAACAGGTGCGAGGCATTATAAACAGGCACACCATCGAGCAACATGAGGTTCTGATCGGGACCGCCGCCACGCACCATACAATCCAGTACTTCCTTCGCTCGATTTTACTCCTGGCATCAGCTGCAAGACCTTCAATACATCCACTTGCCCAAGCAGTGCCGGTAAGTTTTTGATCTGATCGACCGGAACATTGATGGAACTCATTTGAGTTGTCTCCTGGATTTCATCGGCCTTTGTAGCCGACACAACAACTTCTTCGAGTTGCGTTCCATTCTGCAACCCGATGTCGATCGTCGTGTCTTTCTTCAGTAAAAATTTGAGCTGTTGGGGTGCGTATCCGACAAATGAATACACGAGGTGAATAGAATCCGCGGTGAGCGTGATGCTATAAAAACCGTGTACGTTGGCAGCGGTGCCCTGTAATGATTTTTTGCTGAGAATTGTGGCACCGATCAGGCTTTCGCCGGAGTCGGTGTCTTTTACGTAGCCGCTAATAGTGTACTTCTGTGCAAATAAAAGCGACGGGGATAGCACAAGAAGGAACAGTATCCATCTCATAGGTAAACAATAAACGAGTTGTTTACCTATTTCTTTCAGCGATCTACCCCTATTAATTCCCCACCATAAACACCGCGTTAGCGAACAGCATCTTGCCGTTTTCCCAGAATGTCCTGAACAATGGGTTGTCTACGAGGTACGTTACGCTTCCCTGGCCTTTGTCTTCAACACCAAACACGAGACTGTTCGAGATCTTCTTGTTGATCTTGTAGCCTGCGAAACCCTGCACCGGTTTTGCGTTTCCTTTGATAACACCCACGTTCCATCCGCCATCGATATAGCCGTAACGAAGCTCGTTCGTCTTCAAAGTATAATAGGTGTCGCGAAGGCCGTAAGCGAGCGGATGCGATTTATCGACCGTTACTTTATAGATCGCTCCGGAGATCGATTCCGAGATCTGTTTGCGTTCCGCTTCATCAACACGCTTCAGCATGTTCTTCTCTTTCTCTTCCTTGTCCTTCTTCTCGGCTTCGGTCTTCTCATCGTCTGTCGCGTATGCTTTCAAACCAAATCCTTTCTTCTCTGCAAATGAAGACAGTCCGTTAGCTACCACGATCAAACGGCCTCCGCCCGATACCCAACCTGAAATTGTTTCAAGCGTACCATCGTCGAACATCCTGTAATATCCTTCGGGCACGATAAGCACATCGTATTTTTTCAGATCTACGTTGCGGAAGTAATCAGTGCCAATTTGAGCGATCGGATAGTGCAGCGTTTGTTCGAACAAATGCCAGATCTCACCCGCTGTTGAGCGACGACGTCTGTTCTCCAAACAACACAGCTACCTTCGGAGCCTTGATGTAACCAACATAACCCGAACCGAAGTCTTTTCCCTTTTCAACAAATCCTGTTGTCGTGGTGTAGATCTTACGCTCCGAAGCTTTTGCAAGTGTTTGTACAACATTGTCGAAGTCGGCTAACGATTCATTATTCCTCCTCGTCACAATCAACGTTCCCGGTTCGAATGTTTGTCCGCCTGCACTGAACTGCAGCGATGCCACACGAACCTTCACATCTTTCGACAGCAACGACGCCAGGAACGTGGCATCTTTCAAACTCTCGTATTTAAAAATGTAGGCATAAGGCTTCGAAGAAATGGTGGGGTTATCCACTGTCTTTCTCTTAAACTCCTTACCAGGTTTAATGCTTTCATTCAATGCATACGCTTTCAGGTCGTAGTTGTACATCAGGTTCCACGCGGTGATATCGTATGTTGCGGAGTCGGCTAGTTTCGACTGCGGCTCGAACAACGTCGTGATGAATCTAGACTTGGGCTGATAGACGTTTACAATAATATCGTCTGTGGTGAGATTGAAATTGCCTTGTCCTTGCGTTGTGAAATCGAAACCACGTGCAGCTTTACCGGCAGATGGGCTTCCATAAGCTATTCCGTGAGTGTCGAACCACTTCGTGATCGTGTTGATCTTGTCGGCGTTGTTATCTCCTTTGATAACATAAGTTTTATACACCGTCGGCGGATTGTTTATGTTATCTCTGAAATATTTCTCGAACTCTTCCAGTACGCGGGTTGAATTTTGTGCTGTGACTTCAACTGTAGAAATCCCTGCGGTGTAATGGTGCGTCAATCGATCTTTCAACGTCAGTGGATCGCCTTCGCGGGTTGTGATGGTTAACCCGGCAAAGCCGCCTCCGCCTTGCTCGTAGGTCATGCCGATAGCGCCGCTGAATGTTGGATAACTATCGCCGTAGCTCGGGTAATACAAATCGAAAACTTCTTTGGTGAAATACAACCAGCCTTGTTCGTCGAAGTACTTCGCATTATTCTTTCCGATCATAGTCTGGAACTCGCGCTGCCAGTTCGTGATCACTTCATGATATGGTTCGGCCGCCGGTGCGAAATAGTAGGGATTGTTGTGTCCCTGTTCGTGAAAGTCTACATGCACGTGTGGCAACCACTCGTTGTAAACTTTTATTCTTGATTGCGATTCGATCTGTGTCTCCCATGCCCAGTCGCGATTTAAATCGAAGAGATAGTGATTGGCACGTCCACCGGGCCAAGGCTCGCGGTGTTCTTTGGAATCTGAATTCGGGTTCGGAGGAAACTGTCCGTATTGATTATAAAAATTTGCGTAGCGATCGCGACCATCGGGGTTGATACATGGATCGAGTATCACGACGGTGTTCTTCAGAAACTCTTTTGTTTTTGCATTAGCCGGGTTAACGAGCTCATACAGTGTTTTCATCGAAGCTTCGGTAGAGTTTGCTTCGTTGCCGTGAACGTTGTAGCTCAACCATACGATGGCGACTTTACTTCCCGATTGTGCTCCGGGTATTACACCGGCGCGCTTCAGATTGTCGGTACGGATCTGCTCGAGGTTGGCGAAGTTTTCCGGAGAGGTAACGATGGCAAATATCAACGGACGGTCTTCGTAAGTTTTTCCGTATTGCTCAATCTTCACGTTGGGCATAACATCGTCCACGTGCCTGAAGTATTCCACAACACGATGATGTCGCGTGAACTTATCGCCAAGGTTGTATCCGAGGAATTGTTCGGGCGATTGAAGTGTAGTTTGAGCATTGACGGTGAAAGCGCCAAAAACGAGTAAGAACAGTATAAATCGAAGCATTTGGGGTGAAAATTTGAGGGTTAATATATTAGATCAAATACCAAATACAAAGGGTAAATTGGACGGTCTTTCATTTCATGAAACACCCCTTCGCCCTCGTTCTTTGCCTGATCACCTTCAGTGTCAATGCCCAACTGCAGTTCGATCAACCCGTGATGCCCCCCGGTTACGGCAGCCCACGGGGTATGGTTGTCGGTGACTTCGATGGCAACGGACGACAGGATGTGATCGTGAGCCAGGAGCCGTGGTCGATCCTACGGGCCTTTTATTCAAAAGGTGAACACGACTACACAATCAGGAATCTCGATGAAGTAACGTTGGGTGGAAATAATCGAATCACAGCGCTACCAATGGTCGGTGATCTCAACCACGATGGGAAAGACGATCTCGTATTACATGATGCTTCGCTGCAAGATATGCAAGTGTGTTTATCAAACGGTCAGGGTTTCGATGTCGCTCACGTACCTATCAATGTCAGCCCGGCTGGCTGGTCCACTTCGATGCTCGACTTTGATCACGATGGCAACCTGGACTTCATTTTTGTAGGAAGTGGGTTTCCCGTTCAATTCTACAAAGGAGATG
Source organism: Bacteroidota bacterium (assembly GCA_037200305.1). Lineage (GTDB taxonomy): Bacteria > Bacteroidota > Bacteroidia > Cytophagales > Cyclobacteriaceae > ELB16-189. The sequence goes on along the minus strand of JBBCGZ010000010.1, from coordinate 37,373 downwards.
GAGCCGGCCACTTCAACATCTCTTCCCTCAATGTAACTCCTGCGTTTCCGGGGGATTATTTCGAAATGCAGGTTGCAGATCTCAACAAGGATCAGCAAATGGATTTTGTGATCTACACAACAAATGTTCTCAAGACCTACATCAAACAACCTAACGGCACCTACTCAGTAACACAGAAAGATTTACCTGGCAAGCTGCTGGATTACTCAAAGCATAACCTCGTGGTCACCGATCTGATGGGCGATAGTGCGCCTGAAATCGTCACAATATTTTTTGTCGACGACGGCAGCACTGTTCTGAAACCGAGGTTGAATTTATTCCCGAACAGCGGCAACGGAAGTTTTTCAACTATTAATGACCTAACTCCTAACGGTCTGCCAGTATCGTGCATCGCACACGGGGACTTCGATCACGATGGCAAGGAAGATTTGGCCCTGGGCGGTTATTCCGAAAAAGATCAACTCGTTATTCTCCGCAATGGAGGCGGCGGAGCCTTTGAAAAAAAGGTGCCCTCGAGGCCGTTCTCCCGTAGTGTGCAAGATGTCGCGTTCATAGACCTCGACAAAACGGGTATGCTCGAACTCGCGGTGGTCGATGGCAATCGAGTCGTGGAGTGGAATAGAGTAAACGTTAATGATTTCAATGACTGGCAAATCGTTGATCAGAATATATTCGGAGCAGGTGTCAACGATGGTGTTGCGTATGATATGGATAATGATGGCATCGTGGATCTTGTTGGCACCGCGAATACCACGGGGACCATCGCCATCTGGTATGGTAAAGGCGGGCTTAAGTATGAAGAGCCCATATTCATTCCAATAACAGGAGGAATTATGTCAGTAGCTGCCGCTGATTTCAATAAAGATGGTTATGGAGATCTTGTCTATGGCGGCGGGTATCTAGGCGGTAATGATCCGTACGATAAAACTGCTGTAATGCTTTCGACGGGGCCTAGAACTTTTGCTCCGCGCGTAATCGTCGACGAAAATCAATCATGGGGAATTATCGTCGACGATCTTGACAACGATGGCGACATAGACATCTACAACCAGTATGCCGTAATAAAAAACAATGGTGCAGGACAATTCACGAGCACAAGTCTTAGCCTGCCGAGCTACGGTATCACCTCGACCGCAACGGGTCATTTCAATAACGACAACTTTACAGATCTCGCGGTGGCCACAAACGGAGGTTTTTATGTATACATCAACAATGGCTCCGGTGGCTTTCCTACATATCGACAGGTGGAGTTAACCAAAGCGATCGAAAAGATCTCTGCGGCCGATGTCAACAACGACGGCCACACCGACATTCTCGGTGCTACCAATACATTCGTCGCCCCGGCTTACATCCCCGACTATGTTGTATTGAAAAATACTGGCGATGGTGAATTCACAGAGTCGCATCTGCCGGTTGGCGATCTCTATTATGTGTCGCCACTAAAAGCCGGCGATATCGATAAAGACGGAAACACTGATCTTATTACACCATATTTAAACGGCAGAGTCCGCGTGTTTCCCGGGCTGCCCGATGGAACATTTGGCGACAGTGAAACCTTCCCCGAGATCGTTGGAGGTGCACTGTATATTGCTAACCAGGGAACATCTTCTACATTGGCCGATCTTGATAATGATTCCTGGTTGGACTATGTTCAATTCAGTCTCGCCGCCGTCCCCATTATTATCCATCGCAACATAAGTACGCCCTTCGAACTTCATGAACCCACTAACCTGAATGTTGTCGCCAAAGAAGTTGAAGCAACGATAACATTAACGAAAGGAAATGGCAACGGCAGGATCATCGTTGTAAGAAAAGCTAACGATGCCGCTGGAGTTCCAACAAACGGAGTTTTTTATTCTGCCAGCACAACGTTTGGATCGGGCACTGCAATCGCGGGCAATTATGTTGTGATGGCTGCCGACCAGAATAATGTAGTCGTCACGGGATTGACAACTCAGACAGATTATGTTGCAAGCGCTTTCGAATACGAGATCAATAACGGCACGATAACTTATTCACCAGGCGGACCAGTTAAATCTTTCAGGACAGGTAAAGTACAAACGATCCACTTTCATAATGTGAACGGAGTTGTCACCGCCGTTGCTTCATCACAATTGCCTGTTGATCTCAGTATAACTTCTGGCACTGGCGTGGTTGCCGGCGCTTCGTTTACTCCTTCGGGAATTCCGGGTACCACCAGGCTTCATGCCGTTCAAGATGGAAATTCAGAATACACAAACGCTGAAGCTGACACTACATTCTGTGTGTTGCCTCTAAAGCCAACAATCACAAAGTCGAACCAACCTGATGTATGGACGTCGAGTGGTGATGTCGGCAATCAATGGTATCTGAATGGTCAGCCAATTCAATCTCAAACCAACCAGCAACTTGAACCTGTTGAGCACGGATCTTATTCAGTGAAAGTAACAATAGATGGTTGTGAAAATATTTCTGACCTGGTAGAGATCACGCCAAGAAAGGAACAGGAGGTACCTACTGGCATTAATGATCATATTGTAGTTGGCGATGTTATTAAACTTACGAGCACCTCCGGGCTGCCTGTTACAGTCTCTACCGTAACGTCGAACTTTTCTGGAAGCGTTACTATCAACAACAATGAAATCACGACAACAAAACCAGGAAAGATAACCTTACGCTTGTCCGTGGAAGGCAATGAAGAATATAAACCACTCGCCAACGTTATTACCCAATTCTGCATCCTTCCTCTCAAACCAACCATCTCCGTTTCGGGCAACCAGCCAAACATAACACTCACATCAAGTAGCGACGACAATAACATATGGTTTGTAAACGATGTTGCCGTGTTGGATGCTGGCGATAAAACTTTTAAAGCACTTGCTGGTACGTATTCATACACCGTAAGAGTGAGCGTCGATGATTGCGGAACCCTGTCAGATCCGCTTATCCAGGTTGTAAGAAAGACACCGACAATTTCTTTCGAACGCCCCGATCCAATGGTCTATGGAACTCCCGGTAGTTTTGTCCAGGCTGAATCGAGTTCGGGCTTGCCCGTGACTTTGTCAATTGTATCCGGCGACGGAAGGATCGAGAACGGGAACACATTCGTTCCGACAAAACCCGGTAACGTCATACTGCACGCTGTGCAATCCGATAATGCTGAATGGATGCCCGCTGAAGCGCAAGTGTCGTTCTGTGTTCGTCCTCCCAAGCCAACCATTACTGTTGCGAGACAACAGGGCAGCGTTTCATTGATCTCGAGCAGTGACGAAAATAATTTCTGGACTCATAACGGTGAATCGCTCAGTGATCACGGACCAATAATCTCTTTTTCCGAACCCGGCACGTACAAAGTAGTTGTGGACTATGACGGATGCTCATCAGTTGCTTCTGATCCCGTGAACACTGGTAAATCCCAGGTCATCTCTTTCATCAACACTGTTCAAAATGTTTTTGGTAGCGGCGACAACTCAGTAACAGCAGTAGCATCTTCTGGCCTTCCCGTTCAGATGAAAGTTATAACCACCGAAACAATTGATACTGGCTCCGAGTTTGTTCCCACAGCACCGGGTAGCTTCGTAATATCCGCCACGCAGGCTGGTAATGCTGATTACCTTCCGGTGCAAGCCCAGGTCACTTTCTGCGTGTACCCACCGAAACCAACGATAACCGTATCGACTGATAATCCCCGGTATTGACGGCAAGCGGCGACCTTTCCAACACATGGTATCGCGACGACGAGGAAGAGTTGGTCGATCCACATGGGTCAACTCACCTGGCGAGAGCAGACGGTTTTTATAAAGTCGAGGCGAACGTGGAGGAATGTAAGACCATGTCTGATGCCGTTCAGATTAAGTTACCAAAAGTTGTTACGGGAGTTGAAGATGATGAGTCGAGCCCGTTTACTCTGACTCCAAATCCAGCGACATCATTTGTGAAGATTGGTGTACCAAAAAGTTTTAAGGGTGAGCCAGTGTTCATGAATACAGTCGGTCAACAGATCTCGTTGCCCGTTACTAAATACGAGGATGCGTTTGAAGTGAATACGACGGATCTAAGTCCAGGTCTTTATATTATCAGGCTGTCGCAAGCATCTCTGAAGATGATCAAACAATAATCATTTTGTCTTACAACTTTTCTTGATCGCAGCTTTCGCTTCGAGCGAACCGAGATCTTCCGCGCGTTTGAGATCCAAACATCCGTCATAGTTGTTGTTCATCAACAACTTCACCAATCCGCGTTGCAGGTAAGTCTCCGGATCACCGGGATCAAGATCAACGGAGCTCGAATAATCTTCGATAGCACCGGGATAGTCTTCTTTTTCTGTTTTGCTCAATGCGCGGTTGTCGTAATACACCGGGTTTGTATCATCTAATTCTATCGCCTTCGTAAAATCTTCGATAGCACCGGCATAATCCTGTGTGTTGTGTTTCACAACAGCGCGCAGGTTGTACGTGTCCGGATCTTCGTTGTCTAACTCTATTGCTTTATTATAATCTTCCAGCGATCCTTTGAAATCTTGTTTCGCAGCACGTGCCAACGCACGGTTCTCATACTTGATAGGATCTTTCTGATCGAGCTTGATCGCCTGGTCATAATCTGCCAACGCTTTGTCGAAACTCTCAACGTTGTAATATGCAACACCGCGAATGTTGTACAGGTCAAAATCGGACTTATCCAATTCCAATGCTTTCGAATAATCATCGATCGCACTAATAAACTCACCAAGCTCCGCTTTCACCGTCCCCCTGTTGTAATATTGTCGCCCATCTGCCGGACCGAGCTCCAATGCTTTCGAGAAATCGAAGTAAGCTCCTTCGAGATCGTCGATATAATACTTCGCAAGACCTCTGTTTGTATAAGCATCAGTAAACTTCGGATTGAACTTTATCGCCTTATCGAGATCGATAATTGCAGACTCATCATCGAGTAAAGCAATCTTCGCTTCCGCGCGATGATTCAATGCCTCCGCGAAAGTTGAGTCGAGCTCCAACGCATAAGTGAAGTCGCTGATGGCTCCGTAAAAATCTTCCAGGCCCACGCGTGCCTGTCCGCGCAGAGCGAGCGCAGCTTTATTTTTGATATTGGTGTCGAGGATCTTAGTGAGGTCGGCCTTCGCCCCCTTGAAATCGCTTGCCGCAATTTTCTTCTTCGCACCGTCTAAAGCGTCTTGACCGCTGACGGAAAAGATTATGTTAAAAGTCAGTACGAGGGTGGTGATTGCTTTCATTAACAATAAATTGGGAACAAGTTAATTATTTTGGTGCACTATGATTTTGAAAAAGTATAGCCTCACGGTTGCAGCACTTACGATCTCTTACCTGGTTTTCAGCCAGGAAAAACCTCTCGATATGAAGATGGACTTCGAAGAATACGACCCACCATCAACACTCGTGGTCGAAGAACACCATCTCACCCGCTCAAAATTTCCATTCATCGACATCCACAATCACTACGGTAATATGAATACCGGCGACCTTTCGGAGCGTGTGAAAGAAATGGACAAGCTCAATATGGCCGTTATGGTAAACCTCAGCGGCCGCGGTTTCGGTGGCGGCGGTGGCGATCACCTCGAGAAATCATTCGACAACATCCAGGCTCACTACCCCAATCGCTTCATCCTGTTCACCCAACATCGACTTCAACGACATCGATAATCCCGAATGGGCCAACCGCATCAGGACACAACTCGAGAACGACGTGAAACGCGGTGCTAAAGGACTCAAGATCTACAAAAGTCTCGGTCTCTTCAGCAAAGACAAAGCCGGCAACATCATCGCTATCGACGATCCGCGGATCGATCCCGTATGGGACAAATGTGGTGAACTTGGAATCCCTGTTCTTATTCACGCTGCCGACCCCAAACAATTCTGGCAACCAATCGACAAGGACAACGAAAGATGGCTTGAGCTAAAACTTCATCCCGGTCGTCGTCACGACACCGATCCGATCAAGTGGGAGACAGTGATCGAACAACAACACAACATTTTCAAAAAACATCCGAAGACTAAATTCATCAACGCCCATTTAGGTTGGTATGGAAATGATTTGAAAAAGCTGTCGGGGCTTCTCGACATGTACCCAAACATGTATACCGAGATCGGCGCCGTTATCGCGGAGCTGGGACGTCAGCCACGCGCTGCAAAAGCGTTCCTCACCAAATACCAAGACAGGGTTTTGTTTGGTAAAGACAGCTGGGTTCCCGATGAATATGAGACTTACTTCAGGGTGCTGGAGACGGAAGACGAATATTTTCCATACCACAAGAGGTATCATGCCTTTTGGAGAATGTATGGAATGGATTGCCCGATGAAGTGCTGAAGAAGATCTATTATAAGAATGCGATGAGTCTTATCCCCGGACTGGATAAGAGCCTGTTTCCTAAATAGGTTATAAAGAAAGCTTAAGCTCTTCCTCATGATCAATGGGTATCCTTACGGGAAACCCATTGACATTCACTTTAAGATATCCCTTATACCGCACCTTATATTTCTTTCCCATCAGCATACCTCAACGCCAGGTCTTTTATCCGAACGCCATCGGCAAGCTTCAACGTTACTGGTATCGTAAACTCCGACTTCGGCTTCGCAACAACATGCGTGTTCTGATCAACAAACGCCGACTTATTGCCATCGAGGTACACGTCGATCTTCACCTCGCGTAACTTCATCCGCGAAGAATTAGGATTATAAAACACAGCATCACCAGACAGCGTCTCGGACTCCCCGAGTGCCAACGAAAAGTTGGTGACATCACGCAGCTGCACCGAATCTTTCGGCAGGCAACTCGTGGCTACAATAAATACTAACAGTATAAATACCTTTGACCTCATGGATGAACTAAGTTTTGATTTGGTCGCCGACGACCTTGCGGAGCAGGGCTTCGCTATTGTCGATAACTTCCTGGACCGCAAAGAAACGGAACAACTGGTAAAACTCGACGAATTTCAAAATGGTTTGTTACACATGCGAAAGGCCGGGGTTGGTCAACAGTCCGACTTTCGCATCAACGAGTCGATAAGGGGCGATTACATCCGATGGATCGATAAAACTTCGGCCACGGCTCCGCTGAAACTGTACATCGGACCGCCTCAACGAAATGATGAAGTTCATCAACCGATCGCTGTTCCTGAGCCTGAAAGACATCGAGTTGCACACCACCGTGTATCCCGCCGGGGCCTATTATAAAAGACATCTCGACCAGTTCAAACCGGGTGATCATCGCAAGCTTTCCGTGATCTGTTACCTGAACGAAGGATGGACAGATGACCTGGGCGGTCAATTAAGGATGTACCTAAAAAGCGGTATTAAAGATGTCCTTCCCCTTGCCGGCAGGCTGGTATGCTTTCGAAGTGACATGATCGAACATGAAGTATTGCCCTCGAAAAAAGAAAGATTAAGCATCACCGGGTGGATGTTGGATCAGGAGGCGGAGCTTAAATATTTATAATATCTTTAGGACATGACTACAAGTTGGCTGATCATCCTGGGCATTCTGCTATTGATCAGCATTTCACTTCTTCTTTTCTTTTTTAGCAAATATCAAAAACAAAAAGTTTTACTCCGGGTACAGAGTAATGCGATAGAAAGTCAGTTGCGCGAGCTCACTGCATACGGCAATGGAACCCATGTTCTTCGAATATCGGCCCATCAATGTCAATATTGTTGTGAGAATACAAGCAGGAAATCCTCAAAGAATCCTTGAGCAGCTCACGCCTGTCTATCAAAAGTATCATCCTGGTTATCCTTTCGAATACACATTCCTCAATGATGACTACAATAAGTTATACGAGTCCGACACAAAGGTCTCTATGCTCTCGACTTACTTTGCAGTGCTTGCGACGTTGATCTCTTGTCTTGGACTGTTTGGCCTTGCCGTGTTTTCTTCTGAGCGAAGGACGAAAGAGATCGGTATCCGGAAAGTTTTGGGTGCAACGAGCTCAAGTATAGTTCGGTTGCTCGCGAATGATCTCGTAAGGCCGGTGTTCATCGCCATTGTAATAGCGATTCCACTTAGTTTCTTCGTCGCCGATAAATGGCTGATGGGGTTTGCTTACCGGATTGAACTGAGTTGGTGGTTCTTTGCCGTTGCTGGTGTGATTGCTGTCGCGTTGACGTGGCTGACTGTTGCGCTACAGGACAATTAAGGCTGCGAGGGCTAACCCTGTCGTTTCTTTAAACACATAGACACATAGGAAACAGACTATGTGACTATGTGTTTTTCTTCTTCTTTTTAGAAAAAGACTCGTCGAGCATTGCGGCTTCGAACAACAACGCTCTTACCTGATTCTCATCAATGTCCTTCATTGTTTTGAAATACATCGCATAAACCTGCTTTCTTCCTTCAGCTAACAACACACCCATCTTCATTCGACATTAAATTACCCTGGTTGAAACCGAGTGCAGTTCCTTTCTTCGCTTGTGTTTCCTTCGTTCGATTTGGTCCCCAGAAAAGTGATTGCGGCCAGATAAAACAAATTAGTTTATTGTGCCTGTAAAAAGGAAGTCCCATATCATAATAGACTTTCTCTGTCGCCTTCGGAATACATTCGGCAATCAGCGAGCGGAGGCGCTTGACCAATAGTTGCTCCGTTTTCGGCAGGCTCATGATCATCTCTTCAACGCTACTGAAGTTTGGCATCCTCCAAATCTAAACTATTTTTGGCGCCATGATTCTCGTCCTCGATATCGGCAACAGCGACATTACGATGGGCCTTTGGGATGGCTCGCTCCCCGCTACTGGGGCGTGGAAGCACACCTGGCGCATTCCGTCCAGAACACATGAGCCAGAGTTGTTTTATGGCGTAAAGATGCGCGACTACTTTTTCGAAGCGGGCATTGAAGTGTCGGCGGTAAAGAAGTTAGTGTTGAGCAGCGTGGTGCCCGGCTCACGGAAAAAATTCAGAAAGTAATAAGGACGTTGTTTCAGAAGGAGCCGCTGGTGCTGGGGCCTGCCGTTTATGAAAACCTCCAATCGAAGTCTTGAATCCATACGAGATCGGCTCAGACCTCGTAGCGAACGCGATGGGAGCCTATATGAAGTTGAAGAGCACTTGCGTGGTGGCTGACTTCGGAACGGCTCTCACGTTTACAACCATCTCTAAAACAGGTAAGATACTTGGCGTGTCTATCGTGCCGGGTCTTCGAACAGCGATCAAGGCGTTGTCACAAAACACCGCAAAGCTTTTGATGTGCCTCTCGAAACACCGACTTCAGCGCTAGGAAAGAGTACGATTACGGCAATTCAATCGGGATTAGTGATTGGGTATGATGGGCTGGTAAGAGGTATGATCACTGCGATCCGCAAAGAGCTAAACGAAGAGTGCCCTGCCATTGCAACGGGTGGTTTGTCGTTTGTGATAACGTCGCTGAAAGGCTTCTTCGCGAGTATAGAACCCAATCTTACTTTAGATGGGCTTCGAGAGATTGCTGAATATCAGAAATGAGATAGTCAGCATCTTCCAAACCCAACATAAAACCTTATCAACCTGTGATTCGGATTGGAGGCATCGAACTCCTCTGGTTAATGCTGACAGCGGACGGTATAATTAAAGACTCATGTCCTCCCCAACTCACTGCCATCAAGAACCTCTTCAAAGAATTGCAGAAGTTTTCTAGCTGGTCTAATGACTTCGCTTTAAAAACTGCACTAAACAACCCTCCTGCATCTTTCATCTGCTTCTTCGCAAGCTCATACTGTGGGAACGAAGGATGAAATGGAAATATAACCCGCTCGACTTCGGGACGAGTTGCAAGGAAGTCAACAACCTTTTTCGTTGTTGCGCACACACGTTCCATGCGAATGTGAATGGTCCTTAACCGCGGATCAACAACCAGGCATTCATTGGAGAAATGTTTCCACCGATATTCAGGAATTCCGCATCGAATATCTTTTTGATCATTGCCTGTGAGCCGGTAACAACGCCTGCCACAACATCGCTGTGGCCGCCAATAAACTTCGTAGCCGACTGAGCCACGAGATCGACACCATCTTATAGGGTTGTTGGTTTAGCGGGCTGCTGTAACTGTTGTCGATCATCGTAACGATGCCCTTCTTCTTCGCGAGGGCCACTACAGCCGGGATATCTTGTAACTCGTATGTAAAGGTGTTCGGCGACTCCAGGTAGATGAGCTTTGTGTTGGGTGTGATTGCCTTTTCGAAGTTGGATGTATCGGTGCCATCAACGAAAGTGGTGTTGATACCAAACTTCGGCAGCAGTCTTTCAAATAATTTGATGGTCCAACTGTATGGCTTGGCCACACTCACGATATGGTCGCCAGTTTTCAGTAATGCGATGATTGGTATGGCAATAGCGGCGACACCGCTGCGAATACGAGAGCGTCTTCGGCGCCATCGAGAGCTGCCAGTTTCTTGCGAAGTATGTCGACCGTGGGGTTGTTGCCTCGCGAATAGACGAGCGTATGATATTCATCGGCAAGTCCTTTTCGAAAGTCTGCAACTGTTTTGTAAGCGAAGTTGCTCGTCTGAACTATCGGTGGAGAGACTGCATTGAAATAAGTTTCGCGATTCTCTCCTAGTTCATTCAGAATATATGATAACTCATCCATTGACTATTTTCTTTAGTACAAAAAACAGCGGCCATCCCGAAATAAACAATATTAAGCCCATGATTGCTGCAAAAGGATTTGATACAAGGATGCTGGCGTTGACGAGCGTGTAGACAATAATAAAAATCACGGGCAACCATGGATATAAAGGGATCTTGTAAATGTCTTGAATTTCAGTTTTCGATTTGGCGTCACGATATCTTAACACGAAGATCGCTGCTGCGGCGCTTACCAGCGCAATACTGTCGAAGAACATCACGTAGTTGAGCACCTTAGAAAACGATGAAGTGAGGAAGAGTGTGATCACCATGAAAGCAACGAAGACCGACGTAGAAAATCCCAGCACTTGCGTTTTATCGTTCAGCTGCGCAAATATTTTCGGGAGCACTTTGTCCTCCGCCATTGCGTAATACACTCGTGGGTTCGACATGATCGATGCGTTCACGTACGCCATCACGGAAAGAAACATTACGATGGCGATAACTTTGGAGGCATAGGGTCCGAAAATAACGTAAGCCATATCGGATGCCAACGCCATCGAAGACCGCATGCCATTCATTCCAAGCACATGATAATAGGAGATGTTGATCAGCAAATACAGTGTAAGAATGATTGCTATCCCATAAAAAATTGCGCGGGGCATCGTTCGTCCTGCGTTGGGAACGTCGGAGCCGAAATTCATGGTTTGTTGGTAGCCGCCATAAGTGAAGAATACCGGAACAAAACACAGCCAAAGCGAATTAATTGTGTGCCCAAAGGAGGTGACGAGGTGACGACGTCAGGAGATGACGATGATGCAAAGAACACAGCCGAGATCAGCAATATCATCAGGCTGATTTTAATGAGCATCAACACGTTCAATGTTCTCGCACTCATCTTGATACCAATCATGTTGATACCATAAAGAATAACGATTGCTGAAATGGTGGTGATCTTAATGCCGAGATCGTGATCGACACCGGGCATGATCAATGGATTTACATACTCTGCACCGATGATGGCAACGATGGCTGTCGAACTGGCATTAGATATCACCGTCATCCAGTTTACCATGAATGCGAAGGCGGGATGATAGCAGTGCGAGAAGATCCTGTAGAACCCGCCGGTGACGTGATACCTCGAACCAATCTCCGCAAAGGTGAGTGCTCCGCAAAGGCTAACGACTGCACCGAGGATCCACGCAGCAAAAAAGATCGTTGGAGTTGAGGCTTTGTTGGCGACATCTACCGGGGTGCCGAAGATGCCCATGCCAATCACGAGACTCACCACAATCATGGTGAGATCGAAAAGACCAAGCTTAGGTTTAATTGCCATCTTTATACAACAAGCCAGTACGCAGCTGAAGTCCTAAAGTAAAGTTCAGGGTACTGTAGTTGTAATAATAGTAATAATCTTGAAAGGCTACATTCGCTCCTATCTGAAAGTACCCGTGAAGAACTTTCCCCATCGGAAATCTCCCGGTAAGTGCTGGCTCGAAGAATGGGAACCAGGCTTTACCTGGTTTAAGTAAAAACGAATAAGACTGATCGGGATAAGGAGAAAACTTTGTGAAGCTCACCCATGAGATCCTTGGACTAAAAATGATGTTAAAGCGCTCGTTGTTGGTGCCGATCGATGGTTGAATAAATATGCGACGATACATTCCCTGCGCTAACCTTTCTTCAAAATCCATGATCGCGCTGGCCTTGCTCATACTTTTGCCCACTCCATAACCACCAAACAACTCAAATCGTACGGCTTCTTGCGTGGTGTAATAACCTAAACCGCCTTCACCAAAAAAATGTCGTTGTTTCGCCGGATCGCTCTCAGCTGTTTCAAGGTTCGACCATTTGGCATTCACGTTTGCCATCATAGCGATATGATCGGTGATTGCATAAGCTAACTGACCTTCGGTGCCTGAGAATCCGTAAGACGCGCTTACAGCAAGCTCGCCGGCCTCGGCAAACATGGGAGCGTTGCGGGAATTAGGTACGTAAGAGGGGGAGCAAACCGGTAACAGTTACGATGATAACTACTAACAATATGTATCTTCTACCGAACATCCTTTTTTTTCGCACTGGTATGCAGCTGTATTCCAAATGTGAGATGCATATTGCTGTAACTATCAGCTTTGACACTCTTGTTAAACGCGAAGTTGGCTCCTAATTGAACATAACCGTAAATAATTCCTCCCATCGGAAATCTGGCTGTGAAGGATGGCTCGAAGAATGCCCGATAGCCGAGGCTGGACGAAAAGTCACGTGAATTAGAAGAAATGATGTTGAAATCGGGTTCGTTAGTTCCTATCGATGGTTGAATAAAGTAGCGTTCGTAGAAACCGTTCACGCGGAGTTTTTCTGTACCCCAGGGACCCACCTCGCTAATGCTCTTTCCCTCACCATACCCGCCGAAGACTTCCGCACGCATGTTTTCTGTTCCGAAAAAATATCCCAAAGCTCCTTCTACTAAAGCATGACGTTCACCAGTAGAACTTACACTCGCGAACTTTGTGTAAGCGGGGTGAACATGAAATGACAACGAAGGCAACAGCTGTTAACGATATGTATCCCTTAATACACACGCGTGCGAAGCTGGCCTGTATGAATTTGAATACCTATCGAAGCCTGGACAGGTACGTAGTTGAAATCGACATCCTGTAAACTTTTGTTGAGACCTAGCTGGAAGAAACCGCGGAGGGTTTCCTGCGAGGTGAACTCTTGCTGTGATCGAAGGTTCAAGAATCACCTGGTATCCATTGGTCGGCTTGTACACCTGTGGTGTGGCACGAGGATCCTCGGTTGAATATTTAGAGAAGCCTACCATCGATACGCGTGCTGTAAAGATGATGTTGAATTTCTTATTGTTCGTTGCTATCGAAGGCTGAATAAAGATGCGGCCATAGTTGGCTTTGGTGATCACCGATTGCGAAAGGGTGTGAAAAAAGTAATACGATTCGTAGCTGGTACCACTGCCCATGCCATAACCGGCAAATAATTCGAAGCGTGATCCTTTTGTTTTACTGAAATATCCGATACCACCTTCGCCAAAAATGTGATTTCGATTAAATGTTTGTTGATGGGGTATCCTCCGTTTTGTATTTCTTTTGAACGGTGTTGACGTTTCGCCATGATGGCAACGTGATCACTTACTGAGTAAGCTGTTTGCACGTCCAGGCCCGATGAGATTGCAACACTACCCGCGAATTCATTTGCTTCGCCAAACATCGGTGTATTACGGGTATTGGAGATGTAAGCTGGCGCGCACGACGTGAGGGCAAAGCCGACCAGTAGGAGTAATCGGGACATAAAGGGTGTTTGGCATGGTAATTTAAACCATAATTTTTCTGTTTGCGTTACCTTGCCAATAAATTATCAAGTTATGTTCGATGTTAATGTTGTCAATAAGCTTATTCGTGAACGCCGTTCGATATTCCAGCGCGACTATACCGGGAAACCCGTTGATGATTCGATAGTGCGGCAGATACTCTTCAATGCAACGTGGGCGCCCAACCACAAAATGACGGAGCCATGGAGATTTATTGTGTTCACAGGTGAAGGGTTAAAGAAACTTGCAGAATTCCAGGGCGCTTGTTACAAACGAGTGGCCACAGCAAAAGGAAAGTTTGAGCAAGACAAGTATGAAGGTCTTCTTACAAAACCAATGCAGTCGTCGCACATCATTTCGATTGGAATGAAACGCGATCCTAAAAAATCTATTCCCGAGCTCGAAGAGATTGGTGCTGTTTATTGCGCTGTCGAAAATATGTATCTCACAGCAACAGCGTATGGTGTTGGAGCATATTTGAGTACCGGAGGGGTTACGTTTTATGAAGAAGCGAAGGAGTTCTTTGAGCTTGGTGCTGACGATAAGCTTTTAGGTTTCTTTCATATTGGAAATACCGAATACATTCCGAAAGAAACGAGACGTAAGGCAGTTGATGATGTGAGTACCTGGATCCGTTAAGGTTTAAACAGCGGCGGTATCTTTTCATCCCATTCACTCGCTTCTTGATATGCTCTTGCAAACGCAACAAGCGCCGCTTCACCATACAGCTTCCCTAAGAACGAAATACTGGTAGGTCCTCCTTCTTTGTTGAAACCATTTGGCACAACAAGACACGGATGACCCCGTAAGATTTGTCGTGAGCAATTGACTGCTAGCGAAGCTACCCGAGATGATGACATCATACTCACCAAGCTTCGAATGATATTCTTCAATGAGTTGTGTGCGTGCTCTCGAAGCATTCACATAATCGACCGCAGGAATGAATCGCGATGACCTGAATGTATTCGGCCACGCCCACTTTCTTTGATCCGTCAGTTGATCGTCGATATTTTCACGCGTAAGGACATCGAATGCAGCCCCAGCTTCGGCCGATAGCATAATACGAATTGCTGAAACAGGAATGTCTTTAGGCATCTCGACTTCAGTAGGTTCAATGCCGAGACTGCGAATAACTTTTAACGAAGCTGAATCATTTTTCTTAAGATCACTTTTGAGGTAACCTACTTTCATTTTCTTGATGTCCCTGATCGAAGCCGCGTGATTGCTTGAGATCACATTCAACACTAAACCACAGTCGAGCGCCGATCTGCATATCGGTCCTATCTTATCCATCGTCCAGCTTAATGTCATCGCGCCGTCGGTGCTCACAACACCGTACGTTGGACGAAGTCCTGTTGTACCACAACGCGTTGACGGGGAAACGATCGAGCCGAGTGTTTCGGTGCCAATAGAAAATCCAACAAGACCCGCCGCTGTTCCCGAAGCCGAACCGGCCGATGAACCACTTGATCCTTGCTTCATGTTCCACGGATTCTTGGTGACACCACCATACCAGATGTCACCCATCGCGAGAGCGCCCATGGTAAATTTGCAGATCAACACAGCTCCTGCATCATCGAGTCGTTTCACCACCTCGGCAGTCTTATTGATTGTTTGATCTTTGAAAGGTGCCGCGCCCCCAGGTGGTCTTCGTTCCTTCGACAGCAAGTAAGTCTTTCACACCATAAGGGATGCCATGCAACGGACCTCTGTATTTTCCTTTCGCAATTTCTTCGTCAGCTTTCTTTGCGGAAGCCATTGCTCGTTCCTCAAGTAATGATATTACACACTGAAGTGTGTCGCCATATTTTTTAATTCGCCTGATGTACAACGACGTCAGCTCGGTTGATGTGATCTTTTTGTTTTTGATGAGCACTGCAAGTTTATACACCGGGTAGAATGCGAGCTCTTCTTTATTCGCCGGCAACTGTACATCCTTCGGAAGCGCCCAATCTGTTGCAGCATCAGCCGGCATTTTGAAACCAGCGGGCTTCGGATCAAACTTCAGGGACATCCCAACGGAGTTGTCCATCTTATACTTGTGAAGTTCCTGCAGATCCTTTTGCAAATTCTCAAGATTCCCCTTCAAAGAATCGCGCTCTGCATCCGTCAGCGAGAGATCATAAAATGGCTCAATGCTTTTGGTTGGAAATTTTTCTTGTGCTGCAACCGATAGCGAAACGAGTAGGAGAAAAACGATCCTTAACATAGAATGAATTTTAAATTGAAGATAGTACCTTGGCAACCCTATGAAAGAATACTTTCAGAAATTATATCGTTACAACGAGTGGGCGAACCGCCGCGTACTCGGTGCCATCGAACGTCAGAACGTTTCAACAGAAAAAATTCTCAGCATTTTCAGTCACCAGCTCAGCGCCAACTTCCTTTGGCTTCATCGCATCAAGGGACTTCCGCCGCCGGATGTTGAGCTCTGGAAAACTTATCCAATCGATCGTCTTCGCAAGATGGTGGACGATGGCTCGAAGCAATGGCTTGAATACATCGACTCTACGGATAACTTCAACAGGGTTCTGAAATACAAAAATTACGTTGGCGATTACTACGAGAGCAACGTGGAGCACATCATGATGCACCTCGTGAACCACGGCAGTTATCACCGCGGCCAGGTGGCGTTGCTGCTCCGGCAAAATGGTTTCGAACCGATCAACACAGATTTCATTACCTACGACAGAGTGATCACTGGCCAGTGGAAGGAATAATTATATTAGGGTTATGAAAAAGATAACCCTAATACTAGTGTTCATCGCGGCTTCGATCGTGGCATTCTCCCAGGACGCTGCCGAACCCCGTAGTTTGTCATACATCATCTGTCGATAAATTCGCCGCCTTCGCTTCGGATCCGGAATTCAACTCGGAACATCCAACACCACGCGTCTACACGCACGTTACACAAGCCGGCGGCAAGATGATCAAGTTCAAAACTCCCGACGGACAAGAAGCAAACGGTTATCTGCTCGAAGCAAAAAAACAAGACCAACAATTGGATCCTCGTTTACCAGGAATGGTGGGGACTGAACGAGAATATCAAACGCGAATCTGAAAATCTTTACAATCAACTTGGCAACGTAAACGTGCTCGCTCTCGACATGTACGACGGTTAAAGTTGCCACGTCGGCGGACGAAGCAGGAAAGACCATGCAACAATTCAAAGCCGATCGCGGTAATGCCATCACTAAAGGTTGCACTCAACTACATTGGACCACAAGCAAAAGTCGGAACGATCGGCTGGTGCTTCGGCGGAGGCCTATCGTTGCTCGGCGCTCTCGAAGGCGGAAAGCAAACAGTTGCCTGCGTAATGTATTATGGCATGCCTGTAGACGATGTTGAAAAGTTGAAGACACTCAACAGCGATGTACTCAACATTTGGCCAACAAAAGATCGCCGCATCAATAAAGAAGTGATGGACAAGTTTGCAGCTAACATGAAAGCTGCTGGAAAAACACTGACGATCAAATCTTACGATGCCGATCACGCATTCGCAACCCAAGCAACACAAATGGCTACAATGAAGCCGCTGCGAAGGATTCATGGAAGAATACTATCGAATATTTGAAGGCAAGAATGAAGTAGGGAAGGTGTAGGATTAATGATTGAATGTGTTTTTTTGCGGAGCACATTCCCTCTATTTTGCATGATGAAGAGTTGGCTCCTCGTTCTTTCATTATCTGTCACAACATCCTTTGCTCAGCCCCAAATAGAAAAAGGTCAGATTGACCTCCGCAATTGGGATTTCCAGAAGCAAG
This sequence comes from Bacteroidota bacterium, assembly GCA_037200305.1. GTDB lineage: Bacteria > Bacteroidota > Bacteroidia > Cytophagales > Cyclobacteriaceae > ELB16-189. The sequence continues at coordinate 19,759 of JBBCGZ010000010.1, read as the reverse complement.
GCACCGTACGCCTCGATGGTCAATGGGGATTCTACTGGGAAGAACTCCTGACACCTTCGACTGGATCTTTTCACCCGACAAAGTTTCACGTCTTTCCCGCCCTGTGGGACGAAGGCCAGGGCTTCGCAACTTACACGACTGATGTAATTGTCGATCACAACATCAGCATGCTGTCGCTGGAGCTTCCAGACCTCTACACAAGCTACCAGCTTTGGGTTAACGGAGTTGAAGTAGCCGCTAACGGTGAAGTGGGAACGAGCCGACAAGAGACATCACCACAATGGCTTCCAAAGACAATCGTGTTCCCTGCAACAGACACGCTTCATGTTATGATACAGATCGCCAACTTCCATCACATGCGAGGCGGATCTAACGACCATATTTATTTAGGATTGCCCGACCAGCTTTACCAGAAAAGAGAAAGCGCTGTAATAACAAACATCATTTTGTTTTCCGGCCTCGGATTGATCGGTTGCTTCTTCATCATACTCTTCCTGTTTTTCAGAAAAGAGAAAGCCGCGTTGTACTTCGCAGCGATTTGTATCACGTGGGCGCTGCGGGCAGTATTCACGAACCTCTATTTGTTTTGCGAACTGGTTTCCCGATATCGACTGGGAATTGATGGTGAAGGTCGAATACCTCACGTTATATCTCACGATGATGTGGGAGCTTGCTTTACATCGGGAAGCTTTTCCCTGAAGATGTTCACGCAATCTTCAAATACAGTTTGATTGTATTGAACTCCATCTTCATCCTGTTCACTATCGCAACACCGGCTGTTACTTTCACCAACCTTGTTGCCTGCATACAAGTTTGTTGCGTGGCTGATACTCGGTTACGTGGCATTTGTGGTCATTAAAGCTATAGTCTACGATCGGGCGGGGAGCGTGGTTCTCGGCAATCAGCATCATTCTTGGTGTGATCATGTTCAGCTACGACATGCTTACTTACGAAGGATTCATCAACTTCAGCCCGCTGTTATTCAACGTGGGTTACCTGACGATATTCTTTTTGAACGCCACAGCGTTCGCCTATCAATTGAGTAGCCGCGGTCAGACGAAAACGACTTTCGTATTCAGCGAATACCAATAAGGATACTTTGACAAGTGAATTTTCTCTACCTCGTTGCGTTTAACTTTCAACGATGGCGTTAGCAAACCGTTCTCGATCGTCCAGTCGGAATTCATGATCACCATGGCCTGCAACCGCTCGTAGGTTTCGATCTCAGTATTGACACTAGCCAACGTTCTCTCCAAACTTTTGGAGATCTCTTCTTTGCTTTTTGATTTGCCCGCGGCCGACAGTACCACCAGCGCCATTGGTTGAGGCACACCCATGCCAACAACACATACTTGTTCGATGTCGGTATTCGACGACAACTTCAATTCGATTGGCAATGGTGCTACGTATTTTCCCTTGTCCGTTTTAAATGCGTCTTTAATGCGACCGGTGATCGTAACGAAGCCATTACCATCAACCTCCGCAACATCTCCCGACTTCAGAAAACCATCGTCGGTAAATGTTTCTTTCGTGAGTGTTGGGTTTTTATAATAACCCATCATCATTGCATCGCTCTTCGTTTGGATCTCGCCTTCTTTGCTTAATCTAAACTGGACGTTGGTCCACGGTACACCGATGGTTCCGAATTTCAACTTCTTTACGTTGCTCGTTGCCCATGCGAGATTTTCGGTTCATACCATAAACTTCGCGGATGGTGATCCCCAGTTTCTGATACCATTCCAGCAACTCGACAGATATCGGCGACGCGCCGGTCAACGCCCAATTGCACTTCGAGAGACCTAAATTTTTCCTGATGGTTTTTTTAAGGATAGTATTAAGTATTGGTACTCTTAAGAGCACATTCAATCTTCCCTGTGGGATCTTCTCCAGTATTTTCTCTTTAAACCTCGCCCATATTCGTGGCACCGCCAGGAATACAGTTGGCTGTGCATGTGCAAGGTTCGCCGCGAACTTGTCGAGCGACTCCGAAAAGTAAACGCTGGCTCCGTTGTAGATCGCGCCAAACTCAACCAACATCCTTTCTGCGATGTGCGACAATGGCAGGTAAGAGAAGAACCTGTCGTTGGTATCGGTCTTCATAAGCGGAAATGCATGCGACAATGCGAAGTCGATGGCGTGCAGCGAGATCATTACACCTTTCGGATCGCCGGTCGTTCCCGACGTATACTTGATCGTTGCGACTTCATTTCTGTCGAGTGGCGTATAATTCCCGAGAGGTTTATTCTTTTCAATTAGCTCACTCCAAATCAAACCTTCTTTGATCCCATAATCATCGAAGCTGATCTTCTGAATGCCTGAGGGAATACCATCCTTCTGACTATTATAATCATCGAGTTTGCCGATGAAGATCAATTTCGGTTCGCTGTGTTTTAAGATCTGCTCTATCGAATGAGCGGAGAGAGAGTGGGATATAGAGGAACAGAAATGTGTCCGGCCATCCATATCGCAAGGTCAGCCATCATCCAGTGTGCACAATTCTTAGAGAGTATGGCTATACGACTTCGCGGAGGAAGGTTATGCAACACCAGCGCTGTTGCAATCTTCCTGATCTCCTCGCCGGCTTGTGAGTAAGTCCAGGTGCGAACTTTTCCCCGGCAATGGTTGATGAAAAAGTAATTGGTCGGGAGTTTCTGTTTCCCATTTAGAAAATTTTGAAAGAGGGGTCGGACATCATTCTAAGATAATCGGAATCGATTTAGGAATGGAAATATACCCCGTGGTACGTCATCACCCAGAAACAATTAACCCATTCGGTGTATTATGATCACAATTTTTTTAACGATATTTTAAGGGTAAACTAACCTAAAAACCTAAACTATGAGGAAAATTCTACTAGTAGCATTTGCATCGTTACTGTCGTTGCAGGTGACTCTTGCCCAGGAGAGAGTACTTTCCGGCAAGGTTACTGCCGCCGAGGACGGTAGCCCAATGCCCGGGGTAAGTGTAGTTGTAAAAGGGACCAATTCTGGTACCGTTACAGACATCGACGGCCAGTTTAAGATCAATGCCCCGACCGGATCTGAAACCCTGATATTCTCATTCATCGGGTTTCAAACACAGGAAGTAGCAATCGCTAACAGAACTGTGGTTGATGTTCCCATGACAGCCGACATTCAACAGCTCAATGAAGTTGTTATTGTTGGTTACGGTACACAGATCAAACAAGATCTTACGGGTAACATCGCCAGCGTAAAAGGCGATGAGTTAAAAAATATACCTGTTCCCAATTTCACGCAGGGTTTGCAAGGTCGCGCTGCAGGTGTATTTGTTGAAAGCAACAGCGGTCGCGTAGGCGAAGGTATCAAGGTTCGTATTCGTGGAGCTGTTTCATTATCGGGTTCCAACGAACCACTGTATGTTGTTGATGGTATTCCGATCAACACGTCGTCGTTCAACAACAACCAGGCGGCTGGAACATCCAACAACGGTAGCGCACTCTCATCGATCAACCAGAATGACATCGAATCGTATGAGATCTTAAAAGATGCTGCCGCTTCGGCAATCTACGGTTCACGTGCTGCCAACGGTGTTTGTGCTCATTACAACCAAACGTGGTAAGCAAGGAAAGACAACCATCAATGCGAATCTCTCATACGGCTTCAATACTCCCACCAAGTCGCATCGTGGGTTCCTGAATGCAAAAGAATATATCGACTACTATAAGCAAGCCGCGATAAATGGTGCGAAGTACGATTACAATCGCAATGGAAATCCTGATGGCTACGCAAACCGAACAGGATGCTATCGACGACTACTCAAGCATTATGGAAGGCCGCTTTACTCGCTACTCTGGTTATTCCGACTGGACCAAGCTTCAGACAGATACTGACTGGGAAAAGCAAGCCTATCAAAAAAATCCGATGGTTAAGATGCTGACCCTCTCTGCCGCTGGCGGAACGGAAAAGACAAAGTACTACATGAGTGGTGAGGCTTCGAACCAGGATGGTATCCTTCTCAAGAACAAGTTCCAACGTCTCTCAACGCGACTGAACTTAGACCAGGAGGGTAAGCAAGAAGATCAAGATCGGGTATGAACATGTCGATCGCGCGAACAGTAACTGGTCGTACGAGCAACGACAATGACTTCGGTACACCAATGCAGATCGTGGCGCTTGCGCCGATCACACCTATTCGCGATCAGAATGGCCAGTTGTACGACAGGCCGACAACGACTTATTATAATCCACTGCTTAACGCAGAGAACGGTCACTACACTGCAACAACGTTCAGAAACATTGGTGGTATTTACGGCCAGTGGAATATCATGGAAGGACTGTCGTTCCGCACTGAAGCAGGCTACGATGTCCTTACTGAGAACGATGACCAGTTCTTCGGCAGGTTTACTCAATCGAAGTCGACAAACGGTTTTGGTCAGTCGGACTGGTTTGAGAACATTCAACTACAACACCAACAACTTCCTTACATATAATAAGATGATCGCTGATCGTCTTTCAATTGATGCAACGGTGGGTATGTCGTTCCAGAAATCTACGACCGACATCACGGATGTTCAGGGTCAGCAATTCCCTTCTGACGATCTGCAAAAGATCACCAGCGCGGGTAAGGTAACTGGAGGAACGTCCACACTGTCGGCGTACACATTCCTGTCTTACTTCGCTCGTGTGAATTTGAAGTTCGCTGACAAGTATCTCCTTTCAGCAAGTGGTCGTTTCGATGGTTCGTCACGTTTTGGTTCCGACAATCGATATGGTTTCTTCCCGGCTCTTTCTGCGGGTTGGATCCTTTCTGAAGAGAGCTTCCTGAAGAGTCAGAACGTTGTTAGCTTCCTGAAGCCACGCGTGAGCGCAGGTACAGTAGGTAACGCCGAGATTGGTAACTACCCTTCGCAAGGATTGTGGTCCTCCGATAAATACAATTCCAATGCAACACTTTACCCGAGCCAATTAGCTAACCCGAAACTCGGATGGGAAACCACAACCCAGTATGATGTTGGTATCGACTTTGGATTCTTGAACAACCGTATCACCGGTGAAATAGACTACTACGCAAAATATACGCACGGTCTTCTTTACAACAGGGCCAGTTCCTGGCAACACGGGGTTCAGCAGCATTACCGACAACGTTGGTAAAATGGAAAACAAAGGTATCGAGATCGTGATCACTTCAGTGAACGTTCAACAAGCCAATTTTAAGTGGAGCACATCTGTGAACTTCTCTAAGAACCAAAACAAGGTTACCCAACTCGATGGTGATGTAACTGAAGTTCCCGGTAATGATGGCCGCTTCCTGAACTCACTTATTGTAGGACAACCTCTTGGTGTTTTCTACGGTCCCAAGTATGCTGGCGCGGATCCCAACAACGGTGATGCATTGTACTATAAAGCCAACGGCGAAACAACGAACAATTACAATGATGCCGGAAACTATGTTGTAGGAAATCCTAACCCGAAATTTTACTACGGTATCACGAACACGTTCAACGCTTACGGTTTTTGATCTCAGTGTTCTTTTGCAAGGTGTTTCAGGCAACAGCATCATCAACGGTGGTGGCGGATTTATGTCGGCAAACGGAGACTGGTTCGATAACCAAACACGTGACCAATTGAATTCATGGAAGGAAGCCTGGAGACATTACACAAGTTCCTGAAGCTCGTTGGAACTGGAGCGGTCTTATACCCAACGGAAACATCTGCATCGAGCAGGTATGTATTCGATGGTTCTTATCTCCGTGTGAAAACTGTCACTCTTGGTTACAACTTCCCGGCATCGATTCTCAGCCGTCTTAAGATGAGTCAACTAAGAGTATATGCGACAGGTCAGAACCTGTTTACGTTCACAAAATATCCCGGATGGGATCCCGAAGTGAACGCGGATTATCGTGCCAATGGTTCGAACCTCAACCAGGGCAACGACTTCTATTCCGCTCCCCAGATCAAGTCGATCATGTTTGGTATTAACGTCGGGCTCTAAAATCTTATGAAAATGAAAAAGATCTATATAATCACATTTCTACTCGCATTAGTTGCCTGTAACGACGAACTGGAACTTAAGCCAACTGCATCGCTCGATCAATCTGCGGCGCTCTCTAATGAGGCGAACATTCAAACGGCGCTGTTGGGAGCATACGATGGCTTATCAGGCTACAGTGCTGCTCTCGGCTCTTACGGTTTCATGTGGGGTGGCGATCTCATTCTCTACTCTGAACTTCTTGCTGCTGACGGCGAGATCACCTGGGTGGGAACATTCAACCAACCACGTGAGATCTACGGAAAGAAGATCCTCACCAACAATTCATTTGTTCGAAGCAACTGGACTGGCGGTTTTTACACGATCAACATTTGCAACAACATTCTCGACGTTATCGCAACGGGGTGACATTGTGAAAGATGAATTCGAACGTAAACGTATCGAGGGAGAGGGCGTTGTTCATTCGTGGTTCCGTTTATTTCGAGCTAGTGCGATTCTTTGGACAACCATACAGCTCCGGAAGTACAAACACCAACCTTGCCGTGCCGCTGGTGTTGAAGCCAACAAATGCGATCACAGACGAAAGCTATCCGACACGCGCTACCGTAGAGCAGATCTACCAGCAAGTTATCGCTGACTTAACTCGGGCCGAAAGCCTGATGTTGGAGTATGCCGAGTCGGATGATGGAAGTGAAAACGATCCGTATGCAACTCATGGTGCCGCTGCCGCAATACTGTCACGCGTTTATCTTGGGATGGGCGACTTCGCAAATGCAAGAGATGCTGCAGACCGCGTAATAGCGTCTGGTAATTATTCCCTTACAGACACCTATGAAGAAGCATTCAACAATGCCTCGAATTCTACTGAGGACATCTTCGCGATGCAGGTGAATGACCAGGATGGTACCAACGACATGCAATTGTATTGCTCGATACCTGACTTTGGCGGTCGTGATGGTGGACGTTCAGATTGAAGAAAAACACCTTGACCTTTACGAAGACGGAGATGCACGTCTCGACCTGTTCTATGAAGGTAACGGTGCCATTCGCACAGGCAAATGGAAACTTCAGTACAAGAATGTTACCGTTGTTCGATTGGCTGAAATGTATCTTACAAGAGCTGAGTGTAATTACAGGTTAAGCACAGCGATCGGCGACACACCCGACAACGACTTGCAGGTTATTCGCGACCGCGTGGGTCTCGATCCTATTTCAGATCCTGACCTGGATGATATTCTCTTTGAACGTAAGCTCGAACTTGCTCTCGAAGGTTCTGCCATTCACGATCTGAAGAGATTACAAGGCAGCGCCGATGGTTTTTCATTCAATGCTAACGCCATGGTGTTCCCTGTTCCCGCTCGCGAGATCAGTGCTAACAAGAATCTTGCACAGAATCCTGGCTACGGTGACAACTAAAAGTCCAAAGAACAATTTGGGTGGGGACTCTGGTCCTCACCCTTTTTTTATTGTCAACCGTGGCGAACAGTCAGACCTACGCTGGTGGGGAATACTCCCACGATATTGATGGTAAGCCATTTTTCGCAAGAACATACGTTGACGTCAATGGAAATCCCTATCTCTTCGACGACTTCGAGATATCAACCATCACGTTATTTTACCGGGCAGGTGTTGAAGAATGTTAAAACCAACTTCAACCTCGTTACCAACGAATTTCTTTACGTTGATGAAAAAGGTTGCAACGATGATTGGAAATATTTTAATGATTAAGAATGTAGAAACCGGGATAAGAAAATTTGTTCCTATAAGAGAAAAGAAAGCCTATTGCGAAGTTCTCTCTACCGAGGGAAAAGCAACACTGCTTCGCATCTACAAGAAAAGGATCGTCGAGACCAAGGCTTTCAATTCAGCTACGGCGCAGAAAGACTTCGTATTGGAAGACAGTCACGCGCTTGTAGTTGGTGATAAGCTAACCGAAGTAAAATCGGCCAACGACCTGTACGAGGTTTTAGGAGCTGAACTTAAGGACTATGCAAAAACGGAAAAGCTGAAAAGCGAAATCAGTTAATTCCTGGATAAAAATTGTGAATTATTATAATGCTATCTGAGTTACATTTGCCCTGAAGTACACGTTACGTGACTTCAGGAAAAATGGCCGATTCCACAAAAAACTATTCCTCCTCGATGCATATGCGCTGATCTATCGCGCACATTTTGCTTTCACAAAAAATCCACGCATCAACTCGAAGGGCATGAACACATCCGTGGCCTTCGGTTTTACTAACACGTTGCTGGAAGTCCTCACGAAGCAAAAGCCCACGCACATCGCCGTTGCTTTCGATACACCCGGTAAAACTTTCCGCGACGAGATCTATAAGGAATACAAAGCAACACGGCAAGAAACGCCGGAAGATATCCGTACCGGGATTCCAATCGTGAAAGAGATCGTTCGCGGTTTCAATATCCCAATTCTCGAAGTAGCAGGATACGAAGCCGACGACATCATCGGCACCCTTGCGTTGAAGGCCGCGGAAACCGGCTTCGACGTTTACATGATGACTCCCGATAAAGACTTCGGGCAAATTGTGCGTAGCAACATCTGGTTGTACAAACCTGCTTACATGGGCAACTCGGTGGATATTCTTGGACCGAAAGAAGTTTGCGAGAAGTGGGACATCACCGACGTAAGTCAAGTGATCGACATCCTGGGACTCCAGGGCGATACGTCGGATAACATTCCAGGTATACCCGGTGTTGGACCGAAGACTGCCGCCGATCTGATCAAGCAATTCGGCACCGTGGAAGAAGTGGTGAAGAACTCCGACAAGCTGAAAGGAAAACTGAAAGAGCGTGTCATCGAATTCGGTCAGCAGGCTTTGCTTTCGAAGCAGCTCGCAACAATCAACATCAATTCACCCATTAAGTTCGAGGAAGAACAACTGACGTACCGGGGCCCGGACAAAAGCAAGCTAGAGCCAATCTTCGACGAGCTCGAGTTCAAAGGAATTGCAGGAAGAGCATTTGCCAACCCCAACCGCAGCTACCGCGGCGACAACAACGGCAGGCGTTCGCAAAGAACAACAGCTGTCCATGTTTGGCTCAGCAGAAACCGAAGAAGCCTTCGTTACAGAAAAGAAAGTACTCGACACGTCTGCTGTCAATTATTCAAAAGACAAAAACCTGCTGTTGGAAAAACTAAAAGCCAACAAAGAATTTTCTATTGAAGTCGTAACAGACGATGTATATCATTTCGATTTCAACGTTACTGGTTTCACGTTCTCGACAGCTCCCGGCGAAGCCTGGTTCGTTCCTGTAAAAACAGCAGATGATCTTAAGAACATCGACATCTTTCTCGCCGATGATAAGATCAGGAAGGCTGGACACAACATCAAAGCCGTGCAGGTGGCATTGCGAAAGCTGGGGCTCCAGCTCAACGGCCAGTTGTTCGACACTATGCTTGCTCACTATTTGATTGAGCCGGAAGCTGCACACAAACCTGGAGACCTTGTCGAGCTTGTACCTGGATTATGCACTGGGACCCGAAGGATCGGACCCGGTTCAACTGGCATGCGAGCGCGCCGACGTGATCCTTCAGATCAAGCAACGACTGACGAAAGAAGAACTGGAGCTTCGAATGCATTCATTGCTGATGCGCGACGTTGAGATGCCGTTAGTTACTGTGCTTGCGAATATGGAGTTCGAAGGCGTGAAGCTCGATGAAGCAACATTGAAGGGGATGTCGGAAGGACTTCGAAAAGATTGCGAGAAAGTACAGTCGGAGATCTTTAAGCTTGCGGGCACGGAGTTCAACATCGGTATCACCGAAGCAGCTCGGAGAGATCCTCTTCGAAAAAATGAAGTTGCTCGATAAAACCAAGAAGACAAAGACCGGTCAGTATTCGACGAGTGAAGATGTTCTTTTGAAACTTGCCGAGGATCATGAGATCGCACAGAAGGTACTCGAATATCGCGAATACGAAAAGCTTCGCAACACCTACGTCGATGCGTTGCCTCAAATGGTAAGCCCCGTCGATGGTCGTGTACATACAGACTACCAGCAAGCCCGCGCCGCCACAGGCCGACTGAGCTCGAACAATCCGAACCTCCAAAACATACCCATCAGGACCGAGAAGGGGACGACTGATCCGCGGCGCTTTCATTCCGCGCTCGAAAGACTTCCTGTTTATGTCGGCCGACTATTCACAGATCGAGCTTCGCATCGCTGCAGCTTTCTCGAAAGACAAAACGATGATCGAGGCGTTTCGCAACAAGCGAGACATTCACACCACAACAGCCGCGAAAGTTTTCAAAGTGGAGGGTCGACAAAGTTAGTCCCGACATGCGCCGCAAGGCCAAGGAAGTGAACTTCGGAATTCTTTATGGAAGCACAGCGTTTGGTCTCGCGCAGAACTTAAGGATCTCGAAAACCGAAGCAGGCGAGATCATCGACTCATACTTCAAAGAGTTCTCCGGCATCAAGCGTTTACATGGACGACAGCATCAACTTCGCGAGAGAGAAAGAGTATGTTGAAACTATTCTTGGAAGAAGAAGATACCTGCGAGACATCAACTCACGGAACATAACAACCCGGGGCTTCGCGGAACGAAATGCCATCAACGCTCCGATCCAGGGAAGTGCCGCCGATATCATCAAGATCGCGATGGTGAATATTCACCGTTGGCTTCAAAAGGAAAAGCTGAAGAGCCGCATGATCATGCAGGTCCACGATGAATTGATCTTCGATCTTCACAAGGACGAACAGGAAATCGTGAGGCCTAGAGTACAGGAGCTAATGAAGCACGCGGTGAATCTCGAAGTGCCGATGGAAGTTGAAAGTGGGAGTTGGAAAGAATTGGCTCGAAGCGCACTAAGGCTCCAGTATCCTGAATTCTATTCTTCTATTCATTCTCCGTCCTTCCATTGTATCGTTGGTTTCCAATGGCTTCGTTTCACCATAACCCGCCGCGGAGATGCGATTGCTATCCGCCCCGCCCTTGATCATGATGTTGCGTACAGCCTGTGCACGACGGAGACTAAGATTCTCATTGTAACTGTCGGGACCTTTTGAGTCGGTATGTCCGCTGATCTCGACTTTTAACGTAGGTGAGTTCTTCATCATCATGATAAGATTGCGAATGCCTTCGTATGAGATCGGATCGACGCCATCATGTGCGAAATATACATTCATGATATAGCCTACATTCACTTTTTGGCTCTATTGGAAATTCATTCTTTGGATGGTGCTGGTGCAGCAACGATGATATGATAACTTACGGTTGAATCATTTGTGTTCGCCACTTGTACCTGGTTCTTAACGGGATTGTTGTTCTCATCTGTAATATTGAAAACAACGTTTCGCCTTTTTGTAAAGAGGCTGTGGGCGCTTCTTTTTTCTCTTCCTTTACTTCCTTTTTCTCCTCTTTTATTTCCTTTACCTCCTTCGCTTGTCCGGGCGCATCGGCAAATACATCAGAATATTCCGGCCTGTCGAGGTATACAGGTTTCCAGCGTTGCCATGTCTACTTTGTAAATATCCTCTTCTCCGAGGTTGTCTTTGCGAAGCGAAGAGATGTACGCATACTTTTCATCGGCAGTCAGCACGAAGTAAACATCATCTTCAACAGAGTTGATCGGGTAACCGAGATTGAGCGGCTCACCCCATTCTTTCTTCGCAGCATCATAAGTCGAGCGATAGATGTCAAGATCACCCATACCTGCAAGTCCATTCGAGCTGAAGTACAAATGTTGTCCGCTAGCTGAAATGAATACGCTTTCTTCATCCATCTCGGTGTTTTACAAGAGGACCAAGATTCTTCACGTTCACCCATCTACCGTTCTTGCCAAGCTCGCAACTGTAGATGTCCATTCCTCCATAACCACCGGGGGCGATTGCTTGTAAAGTAGATCGTCTTATCGTCTTCTGTAATTGTGGCGGAGTTTTCAATATACTCGGTGTTAATTCCTTCCATGAGCTGAGGAGTTCCCCAGGCGCCGTCTTTATTCTTGGTGGAGAGCAGCAGGTCGCCACCACCGGTGTCGTGATAAACAATGATCTCTGTACCGTCGGGGGAGAGGTTTACAGCTGAGTTATGATAACCGGTGTTCAAGGGAGGGCCGGGGTTTTTCGCGGCAGCCCAGGCTCCGTTCACTTTTTCGGAAACGAAGATCTCTTCGTAACTCTCATGGTCTTCAGCGAGCCGGTCATTCACGTTATCGCCTGGACGACGACTGGTGAACACCATGATCGTTTCAGTTTGATTGATAGATGGAGCGTAGTCAGCAAACTCTGAGTTCACCTTGTCGCTGAGGTTCTCTATTGAAACATCGACAGGATGTTCCATATATATGATAGCATTGCGTGCCTCGAACATCTTACGGTTTACTTCATTGATGCGCTTCGATTTTTCGTAGTTCAATGATCTCGCGAGGATGCGATTGTAACGATCGTAAAATATAATTGCGCTATCGAACTTCTCCGAGTAATGATAGCCTTGTCCGATAAGGTAGAGTATGTCGGGATCAACATTGGGATCCAGTTTCCAGGCGCGACGAAAGTACTCGAGCGACTTCTCTTTCTGTAATGGTGACGAGAATGGATTTGCCTGCCATCAGTTGGGCCTTTGCGTTCTTCGGGCTCACCTGGGTTTGCGAGTATAAACAACTCGCTGGCCTGCTTGGCGTGAGCGAAGCCGTAGACTTCCATGCCCTGATTATAATACTCGGTGGAAAGTGCGACAGAGTCTGTTTGGGCCCATGCAGTTGCCGAGCAGCAAAGCAACACGAGGCAGGTAAAGAGGCGCATTTTGGGTGTATTGGGTGTACAAGTTACACCCTAAATCCAAATAGAAAAAGGTACGGCCCGTTGGAACTGCCCTACCACAAGCAGACGCCAACAACCGTACCTGAATTAAACCTCTAAACCTATTATTACTATGTTGTTCTAATACGGAACTGCTCCCGTGTTAGAGCCCATGAAGCCACCCAATACGCTGTACTATCGTTCAGTGTGTGAACGTTTGTTTCGGGCCAATGATCCTTATCGAAGCCGGGTGCTTTTTCGAGCACGTCTTTGCTTTGGCGAAGGATGAATGCATGCCGCTTGGTATCGATCTCGAGGGCTCCGTAAGGAATTGCGAAGAACTTGCTTCCCATTCCAAGGAATCCACCATACTCGAGTACTACATACTCGACCGTACCATTACTTACATCCAGCATGATCTCCTTCACTTCACCCAGGTCTTCGTCGAGATGATTGTAAATCTTATCTCCGATCACCGAGGATGCTGTAAGGAACTGCACCGGTTTGTTAGGATGCTTGCCGGTGTGATTTTCGCCCGTCATGTTATCCCTCTCCAGATCTGTTTTATCTTCTATTTTCATGACACACTTATTTTGGTTGAAAATCAATTTCGGATTTGCTTTACACAAGTTTGGTACCACCTCAAAACGTGCTTTTTTCGCGCATAAAGGCAAGAACTGTGTGCGGAAACAGTAGATTCGATTGTATCTATGTAGAAATTAGTTCACAAGGCTTATTTTAGTAAATGATGTTGACTGAGATTTTAGATATAAAGTACCCGGTGATCGCTGCTCCAATGTTCCTCATCTCCAATACGAAGATGACCATCGCGGCATTGGACAATGGCATCAGTGCAGCATTCCCTGCATTGAATTATCGCACTGATGAAGAGCTTCGTGCTGCTATCAATGCCATTAAGTCTGCATCGAACAAACCATTCGGTGTGAATCTCATCGTCAACAAATCGAATCCGAAATACAAGAAGCAACTCGATACACTGGTAGATGTAAAGGTGCCTTACATCATTACGTCACTGGGAAGTCCAAGAGAAGTTATCGATCGCTGTAAGCCATTAGGCATTAAAGTCTTCTGCGACGTTGTTGATCTCAAGTATGCGCAGAAAGTGGAAGAGCTCGGTGCCGATGCCGTCATCGCTGTTAACAACAGGGCGGGCGGACATTGCGGCCCTACAGATCCAAAGACTCTCATTACAATCCTGAAAGAAAACTGCGGACTACCGATCATCTCCGCAGGTGGGCATCGGTTCAGGACAAGATCTTGCACAGGTAATAGAATGGGGGCGCGGCCGGCGCTTCGATCGGAACGATCTTCATCGCCTGCGAAGAATCCGACGTCTCATCCGACTACAAACAGGCGATGATCGATTATGGTGAGGAAGACATCGTTCTCACGACAAAACTTTCGGGCTCACATCTCACTGTCATCAATACTCCGTATGTGCAGAAGATCGGGACGAAAGCGAGTTGGTTTGAGGGAATGTTGTTGCGTAACAAAACGCTGAAGAAGTGGGCAAAGATGTTCGTGGCATTTCGTGGAATGAAAGCAGTGGAGAATGCTGCAACGAAAAGCAACGTACAAGACTGTGTGGTGTGCTGGTCCATCGATCGAATACGTAACAGCCATACGACCAATGAAAGATATCATCGGTCAACTGGTATCCGAATGGAAAAACCCTAAACCCCAAAATACCCTCCCCCATGAAAAAAGTGCTTAAGATCGTCGGCATCATCGTATCCGTCATTGTTCTCGCTGTCGCCGGCTTGCTTACGTATGTAAAAACAGCATTGCCAAATGTTGGCGATGCCGAGAAAATCGAGATCGATTACACACCGGAACGGATTGAACGCGGAAAGTATCTCGCCAACAACGTAAGCGTGTGTATGGACTGTCACTCGACACGCGACTTCACAAAATTCTCCGGACCACTTACAAACGGAACGCTTGGTAAAGGCGGCGACCGCTTCGATCAAACAGTCGGTATGCCTGGCGTCTTTTTTCCTAAGAACATCACACCGGAAGGAATCCAACGATACACCGATGGTGAATTGTTTCGCGTGATCACTGCAGGTGTTACAAAGGAAGGAAGACCGATGTTTCCACTGATGCCTATCCATACTATGGCCGTATGGACAAAGAAGACATCTATAGCATCATTGCATACTTAAGAACTCTCACTCCCCAATAAAGAATGATGTTCCGGAGTCTGCTGCCGATTTCCCGGTAAACTTCATCTTACACACCATTCCTAAAAAAGGAACTCCCGAAGCACGCCCTTCGAAAGACAACCTGTTGAATACGGAAGATATCTTACGAATGCCAGCGGTTGCCGGGAATGTCATACTCGCGCCGAGAAAGGACAGATCGTTGAAGAGTTTGAATACAGCGGTGGCCGGGAATTTATGTTTCCCGATGGATCGATTTGTCGTTCAGCTAACATCTCACCCGATAAAGAAACGGTATCGGCGCATGGACACCGGAGATCTTCGTAACGAGATTCAAGATTTACCAGGATTCAACTTACCAGCTGCCAGCAGTGGCAAAGGGAGAGTTCAATACTATAATGCCCTGGACGATGTATGCCGGGATGGAGAAAGGAGATCTCGAGGCAATTTTTGCCTATCTCCAAACTTTAACTCCAATGAAGAATTCGGTAACGAAGTTCACACCGACAGCCCGAGAGACGTCACTAAATAATTGACGAAGCTTTCCGACCCCCATCATACTTTGGCGTGATTTTTCATCGTTTCCAGAGACGAAGGAGATGAAACATCCCTTCGCTCCTGGATATGATGGGGTCGGAATATTTCATTAAAGTAATTGCATGCTTGCTTATCGTTATTGGAGCAAGCGGCGTTATCGCCGGTCTACTTGGCTTCTTCGGAAATCCATGGTTGTTAACAATCTTTGGATCTCTTCTTTTACTATCCGGTTATGGTTTCATGACCCGACATCTCGATGAAGTTCCATAACTCTATCTGATACCTGGCAAACTTCCCGTCGGCGAGATCTGGTCCGTCTCGAACGATGGTGCCTTTCTCTGAATCGGGTAAACTTCGTCCAAAGTATTTCCATAATACAGCCTTCCATTCTTCATCACCCTTGCTTACGGTATTCGTGTTCCTGATATTCTCCAAAGGATTCTTATCGAGTATCACGAGGTCGGCAAGCTTACCGGCTTCGATAGAACCAACGTCGCCGTCGAGACCGAGTGCTGTCGCACCAAGTATCGTTGCAACCTTCAGTGCATCGTGGTTGCTCATTCCTCCCGATTGAATGCTCCAGAGCTCCCAATGATACCCGAGTCCTTGCAATTGTCCGTGTGATCCGACTCCAGCACCGCCACCTGCTTTCACAAGATCATTCACGAATTTTGCATGATCAGGGAACACATGTTCTTCCATCATAAACCATCCTCCCCTGCGACGTGACTTCGAATCGAGCTCAGCCTTCGATGAGAAATGATTGAGCTTCGCATCTCCGTTCACATTTTCGGTAGCATAGTAATAGTTCTCTGCCCACGGACCTCCGTAAGCAACCAACAGCGTAGGTGTGTAAGTCATCTTCGCTTCGGCAACTGCCGTCACCATATCTTTATACAAAGGATAGATAGGCAACGAGTGTTCGTGACCTGGATAACCATCGATGAGGTTGGTCATGTTGAGCTTAAAGTCAAGTCCACCTTCTGTTGTTGGCATGAGCTTCTGTTCGCGGCATGCCTCTATGATCCACTGGCGATGCTGACGATTGCCGGTGAGATACATCTTGATGGTCTTCGTGTTGTAGTACTCGGAATATTGCTTGAGGATATCTTTCGCCTGTCGAGGTCCTTCAGGTTGTAAGCCAATAGCCAACACCGGGGACCTGTTGAATAGATGCGAGGTCCGATGATCTCACCTGTCTCAACCATGTCGCTGTAAGTGAGTACATCGGTGGTTGCTGTCTGAGGGTCGCGTGTTGTTGTTACACCGTAAGCGAGGTTGGCTGCGTACATCCAAACCTGGCTCTTGTGAAGTCCCCATGCAGGCCACATGTGCGGCGGTGCGTGTCAACGAAGCCGGGAACAACTGTTTTGCCGTCGAGGTCAATTTTTTGAGCATCGGTAGTGATAGACCCTGCGGGACCGATCTGCTTGATCCTGGCATTTTCAATCAGGATGTCTCCACGTTCAATTACTTCGGTGCCTTTCATAGTAATGATGCGTGCATTCTGAAGAAGAACTTTGCCTTGCGCGATGTCTTTCTGAACTGTGACTTTTACGCGAAGCTCACAGGTTTGTATTCTTTCTTTTCGTCTTTCTTGTCATCCTTTTTGTCGTCTTTCTTATTTTCTTTTTCTTTCTCCGCAAGAGCCTTTTCTTTTCTTATCTCATCATCTCTCAGCTTAGCCGAATCGAGGTTGTAAGAAAACAATGCGTTGCCTAAAGAAAAATAAACATACTTCGCATTCGAAGCCCACACTGGAAACTCACCACCAAGCTTCGTAAGTTTTCTTGCAGGGAACGAAGCTTTATCGGCTTCGGCAACAGAGATCTTCGGAGCTTCTCCACCGAGCTTCGGAACAGTCACAACATAAATTTCATTATTGATCTGTGCGAAAGCCTGGTCGCCTTTCGGTGCCATCCTGATGATGTCGGCATTCGACGGCTCGCGTGTTGGTTCGGTAGAAGACTCTACCATCATGCAATGGTTCTGCGCATCCAACACACTTCCGTATGTCATGATACCGGTAACTTTCAAATGCACTTTCTCGTCGGTTCCATCCCAACGGATCGAAAGCAAACCTTTTTGTCCGTTGTAGAAATAGATGCGATCCTGGTTTTCCGTGAAGTGAGGAGCTGATCTGCCGGCAGCGCGTGCAATGAAATTCACGGGACCACCATCATCACTGATCCAAACAATTTCATTCTCCGCATTGAACCCGGTAGGACCATCCTGGTCTTTGAAGTGTTGACCTCTTGTGCGGATCATCACGATACGTTTGTTGTTCGACCAAACGGGCTCCGTATAAGCATACGAGTCTGTTGTTAATCGAGTGGGCTTCGCTCCTTTTACTTTGAGATTATACTTATAAAGATGTCCGCCGTCTTTTCCTTCCCAGGTTACCCATGCGAGCTGTGATCCATCGGGACTCCACGTCGGCATTGCTTCAGTGTAGTTGTTGGTCGTAACTCTTTTTGGAGTTCCGTTAGGAAGATCCATCGTATACAATTTATTCAGCGCTGTAAAGGCAAGCTGGTTCCCGAGTGGCGACACAGAGATGTCGCGGATCTGGGTAACAGTAATGTTCTTATCGTCTTTGATCGGGTATTTGAAATCAACACGCGGCCCAAGAAGAAACTCCGAGTTGATCTCGAACGGAACGTTAACAGCCGATCCCCCGGCAACCGGCACACTGTAGATCTTTCCACCATACGATGCAACTAGGTTCTTACTGTCGGGCGTAAAAGACATTGCGGGCAACACGCCCAACGGTGCGATAGATTCCTGCTCGTCGCGCTGAACCGGGTATGCGAGCCAACGCTCGTCGCCGTTTTTCAAATCGCGGAGGATGAGTCCAGTCTGATCGTTGTGACGCGAACCATATACGAGCCATTTGCCATCGGGTGATAATGTGGGTGCGAAAGCTGATCCGTATTTTTCGGTACGTCGTTCCACTTCGCCAGTCTCGCGGTCGTAGATACCGAGTTGATATTGCGGAAGCTGCGCGTTGTAATTCCACGCGCTTGTGCGTTGTGAAAACCAGATGTAGCGACTGTCGTTGCCGAATGCAGGCTCAACAGTTTTGAGGTTATCAGGTTTCGAGATCAGTTGTGCTCCGGAACCGCCGTCTTTGTGGAACATCCAGAGTTTGAGATTGCGAGTACCGCGTGAGCCGATAACGAAATTTCCGTCGGGAGTCCATTCGGCAGACTGGTAATGATCGGTGTTGCCTTTCGACACCTGGAGGGAGTCCGATTTATCGACAGTAAACCACCAGATATTTTCACCGCCGCTTCGGTCGGAGATAAAAAGTATTCGTTTGCCGTCGGGGCTAAATTTCGGATGGGAGTCGAAAGCCATACCAGTAGTGAATTGAGTGGCTTTGCCGCCCGTTATCGGCAGGGTGTAGATGTCGCCGAGGAAATCGAACGCGATTGTTTTTCCGTCAGGACTAACGTCGAGCGACATCCATGTTCCTTCTGTGGTCTTCATTGGAACACGACGGCCCACTTTTAACGGGAGGTCTTTTTTCTTTTTGTCCTCCTTCTCGGTTGAGTCCTTTTTGTCTTCTTTTTCTTGTGCGAAAGCGTAGACACTGCACGCAAGAAGCGCGAGTAGTAACAGGGGTTTCTTCATGTCGCCAATTAACTAAAATTCTATTTATCTGCCATCATGAAAGATGACACCCATTGCATACCTCTGTCCCGATAAAACCTCGCTAACGCCGTGTTTCAATTTCGCACGATAGTATCCTCTACTATCATTTACGGGGCGAAAGTTCGTGGTAAACACGACCGCATCCCCTTTGTCGGCATTCACAACCCTGGCGATCGACTGCGCGCGCGGAACCTGCTCGGTCAGAACAAACTCGCCGCCCTCATGATCGATTCCTTTTTGCGTGAGCATGAACACCACCTGGAACGGAAAATAGATGTCGCCATAAAGATCCTGGTGAAGTGTGTTATGTCCACCGGGACCATAGCGAAGGATCAACGGCGTAGGCCGAAGCTGCCCGTGCTTGTGACACACTTCAATGAACTCTTCGTGCGTAGCCGGGTATCTTAAATCGACACCCAGTTTTTCGTGCCACGCATTCGCAAGTTGCGAGAGCGATGGATAGAGCTCGGTTCTTATCTTTTGAATGATTGACGGTAAAGGATAATTGAAGTAACGATACTGTCCTTCGCCGAAGCGATATCGCTTCATGTCGATGGTGTTACGATAAAGATGATCGTTGCTGTAATTCCCGATGAGGTCGGCGCACTGATCGTTGGTGAGAAAATTTTTGACCACGGCAAAGCCAGTGCTGTTGAGATGTTCAAGCTCTTTCAT
>JBBCGZ010000009.1:0-79036 GCA_037200305.1 Bacteroidota bacterium | reverse complement strand
AAGCAATTATATAAAAGGGTGAAGAAGACTATTTCCAAGGTTGTTGCATTGTGCCCGGTTACACATCTCCTTGATGGTAAGACCAGGGTATTTATTGGAGGCGATCTCCGCAATATTCTTTCCAATAGGATCCGTGAACAACCTTCGAAGCGGAACTGTACTAATGTTGACATTGTACCACCTTTGCAAAATATCCGTAGTGATCTCGGTAGGCTTTGCGACAGGAATGGCGTTTACACCGCTAATGTTGTCGTCCGTATAGATTGTAGTTAAGTCAGACGAAAATTCATCGATAACAAAACACACAAATTTGTTTTTGCCATCGTAATCTATGCCAGACATAAAATCAGCAAAGACTTTTATGATCTTTTCTTTATTTTCTTTCCCAACATCCTGTAGCTCCCGGCCATCAAGGGTCTGTTTTATAAACTTGATGAATACAATTACGTGATCGTTGTCCAGTCTACTCTCTACTTCAGTTCGAGCCGAGGCAGTCGTAAAGTTTCCTTTGAAAACCAAATCCAGAATACTGATGGCAATGTTGTCTCCGTCGAGGTTGATCTTTATGCCATCGACATGAAGCAGCTGGGAATCGTTTTCTTCCAGGAAGTTCCGCGAAAGGACCGACAAGTAGCTTAAGCCGCAATGCTCAGTGCCAGAGAGAACAACTATTTGTTTATTACTGTCCGCACCAAGAAACGGATTGATCCTATCTCGTTCGTCCGTGTAATTAAAGGTCCTCAACAGGTCTTTCAACGCTTTCGCTCTCTCCGATTGGGTCTTCGCAGTAGTGTCGGGGTTGAAATAAAATGTTCCGGTATTGCTAGCTGTGTTTGCTGCAAGGTTGATCCTTCCATGCACCGGCCGCTGAGTATCGTTGTCGAATGACTCTCTCAGTTCCGCACCGATACCGTCGATCCCGACTCTTTTTATTCCCTTTAGGATTCGAATCAGCTGATAAGTGAATTTACTGTTCTGGCCGTCCCCCAGGATTTTCGAGTCCTCATCGCCGCGACATGACACAATTCCGTAGACCGATCGATCAGTGTCGCCTGTTCCTCCTACTGCGCCGCCAACTTCGTCCAACTTAAATAAAGTACCAGCCTTACATGCATCTACTATTATTAAACAATGCCTGACGTTTGCCCGGATTATGAGATCTCTCCACACATTTGTCGACACCATTGAGTCAGTGTTGTCCAGATCGCCGTCGTTAGGCACGAGATATCCGATCTCATTTCCATTGTTGAGTTTTTCCTTATGGCCGTGACTCGACACATACACCAATAAATTATTCTCGGGCTTGTTGTATTCAGATTGCCAGAACGCTTTTAAATAACCCGTGATACCTGCAAGGGTAGCTTTGTCGTCCTGCAGAAAATTAGCGCCTTCGCTCGTTTTGTGGATTTCGAAATTGCTATAGTTCGAAGTGAGCGTTTGAATTACATCGGTGCAATCCTTCGCGCAACTTCCCTTGAATCCTCTGATGTTAAGATATTTGTCAATGCCAATAGCAAGAATATAGGTCTTGCCATTTTCCTCCTGGTCAGTGATCGGCGTGGGTAACTAATTTAAAAGCCCATATCCTCCAATCCAACGATCGCAGTATATGGGCTCTCATCCCGAAGCTAACCAAGTGCTTTTTACTTTCCAAACCCGGCAGTGGTGATCTAAAAAGGCAAAACATAATATTGAACCAGGGGAGATAAATCTGGCTGAATTATGTAGATTTACTAAGAGCCCATCACTATGGTTGCCGTCAGGTAGTCATGGTGATGGGCTTGTTATTTCGCACCCCTTAAACAATTAAACCTAAAAATCATGGCTTGTTTTTCCACTTCCTAGAAGACGTTGTCAAGAAATCTGACGAGGCTAGAATCCAGGTAGACAATCTCCAAAAGGGATTGCTAAAATCTGTACATGGCAAATAAAGATGTCTTCGATGAAAAAAGAGCAGAATTTTTCAAGAATGCCGGTTTGGACGACGTAGCAAACGGGGGAAGTTAATAATAACATTAAAGTAGAGTTTGCAAGCGAGTTCAGTTTGGACAAGGTTATCCCAGTAGTGCAGGCAGCCATTAAGACCGCTGTTGCCGTCTATGCCGTCGGCACACTAATTGGCGACAATACTCAAAAGGCTTTTTCGGATCTTGTTGTTGCAATGGGTGAATGCGCCCAAGTTTTCGTCGTCGGCAAGTGCTAGTATGTCATTTGCGACCAATCGTTTGTCGCCAGGGTTATTCGTTAGCTTATACGCCGCCTCCGCAACAATTGAAGATTCTAACATGTTTGGAAAAAAGGCTGTCACAGCTACCATGTATTACTACCAGATTTCTAAGAGTAATAAAGACATCGATTTTGACACGGCGCGAGATCTAACGCTGTTGTATGCCGAGCAAGGTAATTAAATTAAACAGGAAACTGTTACTCCTGGCTGATCAGGTTGCCGACGGAACAGTGACCCCTTGAAGCATTTAAGGAACGAAGAGCAGCCATACAAGCATTGATCAATGAAATGAGGCCTGTTTTAGCAACATATAAAAATGAAAAACCAGAGTAATAAACAGTTAGTGAAGGAGATGGTCGAAACGGAAAAAAAGAGCGTCGATCTCAAAACATCTAAAACTATGGTGTCGAAGGGTGCGATAGACGAAAAGTCGATTGATTTAGCGCAGCTACTGAGTGAGTTCCACGAAACATTGGCTAGCTTTTGAGTAATAAGCTTTGACAGGAAAATGATACCGATCCGACCGGGACGGTATCTTTCCCTGCCAAACGATATTAAATAATGACATCTTGCGGCGACTCGAACATTTACCATAAGTCGAATATGTCGCCATTCCTATCAAGACAAGTGACTATTGTCAAGTCCTTGAACCTGCCATCCTTTTTGTTCGCGTCGATTGGCGCAATGAATGTCTGCGTCGCACAAACTGTCACTCCCATCCCGGGCGAAACGATTGTCGTGGATTCAAAAATATTGAATGAGAAATGTAAGGCCTTTGTCTATCTCCCGGAAAACTACCAGTCTGCAACAACAGAAAGTTACTCCCGTAGTATACGTGCTGGATGGTGAATACTATTTTTCATTTACTACCGAGGCGGCTGCGTTACTTGCACAGAGCCAGCTTGCGCCAAATTGTATCGTCGTTGAGGTGACGACTAATAACCGGGAGCGTGACTTTTCTCCACCTGTCGATGCTGGCTCGGGACAAACATCAGACCAGGCATCGGCTGGGGGAGCGATCCATTTCTTGATTATTTGAAAAACGAGTTGGTGCCGGCTGTCAATAAGAAGTATCGCCACCTTCCCTATCGCGTCATCATCGGGCATTCTACAGGTGGTTGCTCGCTTACTACTCTTTATATAGGGTACCCGATCTCTTTCAAGCTATTATCTCGATTGACGGGAGCACCTGGTGGAATAAAGGCAAAGTAGGAAGGGAAGTGGATTGCCTGGTTAAGTAGTCACCCGGACTACAAGGGAAAAATATTTGAATGTCGTAAAGACATCAAGATACCGGTGCGGTTTCCTGCGAACATGGAATTGCTTACGTATCTCGACAAACAGCGGCCAGGTGGCTTGAATTACACGTACCTCGAACTACCAAATGAAACCCATGGCACGATTGTCTTTCCCGGAACATATTATGGGCTCAAAGGGAATCTTTTCTGATTACAAGAAATAGCACCAAAACGAGGATTACTATTGACCAGCACGGATCGAATCTCCGAGATCTCTATAGTCCCATTTTTTGGAGCTTTTGTAAACTCATCGATTCGTCCAACAACAAAGCGTAACCGTTATTGGAGTGTCGAAAGATCTGCTCCACGAAGATCTGACGCCAGGATGTAGTTGAAATACAGTTCGCAAGAATCCAGAACGGCTCCTCGAAAGTTGTAACCTTTTATTTTATAGTAAGCATACCGACTCGGGATCTTAACAGTATCTCCGGCGACTAACAGCAATTCCATTTTGGAACAGTGTCATGCAACTCGCAATCTTTCGTCTCGCGGATCACGTCCAGGTCTACCTGGTTAAAACCGAATAGTACCTCCTCGATTAACACAAAGACCGGAATTTTCATTGTACGAAAATTCACTATCTGATGGGAGAAGGGTCTGATCCACAGCTTACCAGGAAGGTTACAAAAATTAATGCTGCCCACGCGGTCCGAATCATAACCTGAAGGTAAATAAACAAATAGAACCTAAACACAATCTTTTGAAACAATCACACCACAGTAATCTACACTGAAGCGTGTTCTTTTGTGCCCTTAAAACTTTTCCAAATGACTTTATCATTAAGGAGAGCAGGGCATAATCATATCCCCCGAAATCAGGGATGCAGTAAACCGGATCGACACAATCGACTTTCTACGAGGCTTGGTGATGATCATCATGGCGCTCGACCATGTGAGGGAATATGTCCATTTCGATTCATTCCTCAGTAGTCCAACAGACCTTAGACAAACGAATGTCGCCCTCTTTGCAACACGCTGGATAACCCACATCTGTGCGCCCCACATTTATACTGTGGCAGGTACGTCGGTCTACCTGATGGGTAAGAAAAAAGACAGGTCCGATGTTGCATTTTTCCTCATCACCCGTGGCCTGTGGCTTATCGTCGTACAGTTCACAATCGTAAGGTTCGCCTGGAACTTCGACCCGCTTCTTCGTTATAACTCTTTTTCGATCATATCCGCAATTGGTTTTTCTATGATTGCTTTGTCAGCTCTTGTCTATCTGCCTCTTGAAAGCAATCCTTGCAATAGGACTTGTATTAGTGACTGGACACAACCTGCTCGATGGAATCAGTTTGCTCCGGGCACCATTGCAGAAGGATCTGGTCGTTCTTCCATGTTCCAAAAATTTTTCTGTTTGGCAATAGCTTCATATCACAATAAAGTACCCGGTTCTTCCATGGATCGGTGTGATTGCACTTGGATACTGCCTTGGACGACTATTTGATAAAGATTACTCATCACAAAAGCGAAAGCAGTACCTGATCGGCACAGGCTCTCTATGTTTGATTGTATTTTTCTTTTTACGTCTCTCAAATATTTACGGAGATCCGATTCCCTGGACCAAACAGGACAACGTCGTAACGACCGTGCTCTCCATTCTTAACCTTGAGAAATATCCGCCGTCGTTACTCTATTTAAGTGCCACACTCGGAATATCATTGATACTGTTAGGCAAGATGGAAGATTGGAACCTGATCGATTCAGTTGGGTCACTCTCTTTGGTCGCACAAGCTTTCTTTTATTACGTATTACATGCGTATGTCATTCACATATCGGCGGCGATTGTTGCGCTTGCGTCGGGATATTCCTGGCAATCCACCGATCTACCCTGGATCTATAACGGATGCAACTCCTGAACTGAGAGGAAGCTTCGGTTTCAATTTAGGTGCGGTGTATTTGATGTGGTGTGCCATTGTGGCAACACTGTATCCTTTCTGCGTACGATGGAATAAGTTTAAGACGGCGAATAAAAACAAGTGGTGGGTAAGCTATGTGTGAGGAAGGCGTCGTAACGTCCCTCCCATGATCATGCGATATTATTGAACCTATTCCTGGGCGAGATTTAGGAATGAAAATATTGCGTGCATTCCTGCCTGGTGTCTTGGTGCTTGCGTTGGGTATCACACATTTATTCGCGCAGGAGATGCCCATCTATGAATGGTCCCAGGGCTATCAGAGAAATTCAGGTCACGGCGTCTGGTCCGATCATCAGACTACAACGGATGCCAACGGCAATGTTTATATCTCGGGGAAGTGATGAACGCCGTGCTGGATGCCGACCCGGCACAGGAGTGTTTAACCTAACGCAGGTCAACAGCAATTACGACGATGTTTATATCATCAAGTAAATGCTTCGGGAATTTTTCAATGGGCACACAGTTATAGTCGGCTCGCTGCTCAAAACGGTGCCGGAGATATTGTAGTTGATGCTGCCGGTAATGTATTCTTTGCAAGTTACTATCAGCTTGGTTTCGCAACCAACGACACGCGCCTCAATAAATATGATGCAGCGGTGTAATGAGTTGTGGCAAAAAAGTCATTAAGACCGGTGGATGGGGCGGTAGAGAAATCACTCTCGATCAATCCGGCAACCTGTTGATGGCTGGAGGCTTTCGCGGCACTGTAGATTTCGATCCTAATGCCGGTGTGCAGAATCGAACCGCGTCGACGGGGCGGAACCGACAGCGAGATCTTCTTGCTGAAGTTGACTAACGATGGTGACTTTATGTGGGCCAAAAACACAAGCGGTCCCCGGCAACAAAGTACCGATGGCATTAACGACAGATACATCGGAAATATTCTGATGACAGGTCAGTATAGTGGCGGCGTAAGCGATTTTAATCTTGATGCCGGAACAGCGAACCTTACACCTGTTGGTACCGTGCGATGTATTCGTGCTGAAGTTGGAAGAAGACGGAGATTTCATTTGGGTCCGATCTATGGGCGGAACAGATATCGATGTATCTAATGGCATTGTAACGAACGCAGCAGGAAACATTTTTTGTGACAGGAACCTTCCGCGGCAGTGGTGACTACGATCCCACTGCAGGTGTAACAACACTGTCTACTACACTGAACCACTGATATATTTATCGTTCGTTTGAATTCAGATGGAAGCTTTGGATGGGCGACGCAGTTTGGCACGCCAGGTAGTTATCCAGATGAAGGCAAGGCGCTTGCACTTGATGGCGCCGGGAACCTGCTCGTAACTGGTACATTCATGGGTACTGTAGATTTTGATCCGGGACCTGGTGTATACAATCTCGTTTCAACCGGGACATTTCTTGATGGCAATGCATTTATTCTCAAACTGACAGAAGATAAAAATTTTGTCTGGGCGCGGCAATTTGAGGCTCCCACTTCGGCATCACAATCGATGGGCACCAGTGTTGATGTTGATAACACAGGCACGATCACTGTGGTCGGGCATACTACAGGAACCTTTAAGGCTAACTTCGGACCATGCAATAACGTTCTCGGCGGAACCAGTACCTATGCTTTTATCGTGAAGCTCACTACTGGTTTCGAAGCACAACCAACGGTCACATCAGTAAGTCCGTCGTCAGGTCCTTTCAGTACCGAAGTGATTATCACCGGGACAAATTTTGGTAACGATCCTGCCGATCTTGAAGTGCGCTTTGCCAGTAATCGTCTCGCAACCGTGACCGCAGTTACACCAACTCAGATAACGACAACTGTTCCCGCGCTATCGATCTCCGGACAGATCTTTGTACGATTGAAATGCTTCACCGGCGTCTATACACCTCAAACGTTTATCGTAGGTACACCACCGACACCAACGATTTACGAATTTCACTCCAACAAGTGGTGTTCCCGGCACAAGACAGTAACGATCACAGGAACAAACTTCAGCACGACACCGGCTAACAATACAGTAAAGTTTAACGGCACCACATCGGTTGTCACCGCCTGTACAGCTACATCGATAACGACAACTGTTCCATTAGGAGCAACAACTTGGCAAGATCACCGTTGCAGTGAATGCGGTGACGGCAACAAGTGCAAGCAACTTCACAGTCCCCTTGTGGGCCGCTTCCACCAACGATAACGTCGTTCACTCCTACCACCGGTGCGGCGGGAACTTTAGTTACAATAACCGGTACGAATTTCAGCGCGACGCCAGCGAGTAATATCGTTGCGTTTAATGGAGCACCTGCGGTTGTTACATCGGGTTCAACAACAAGCTTAGTTGTAACAGTTTCCGGCCGGCGCATCTCCGGGACCGATCTCAGTAACTACACCATGCGCAGCTGTAACCAGCTCTACTAACTTCGATTTCTATGCAGTGATCACGATCAACGCCGATCCTTCCGATGAAATATCGTGGTGAAGGCGACGTAGTTGTATTTCCAGTGAATGCGTCCGGTGCACAAAACATGGACCTATCAATGGCAGTTTTCGCCAGACAACGTTGCGCCCTATACCGACAATCAGCAACGGAGGCCGCATACTCAAACGCAACCACCAATCAACTTGAAGTTAACACTGCGGCAATACAAGCGCTGGGATTTTACCGTTGTCGTATCACTGGTGACTATGCAACCGACGTGCTTTCAGACAACGCACAATTAACTATCAGTAATCACAACGAATGTGCACCGGCAATCTCTGAAACTGAATTGATACTCAACCCGGAGGGTACCATTGTCATTGATCTGAAGGACCTTATCACGACCAATGGTACTTTGGATTTCACTTCTATCGTTGTAACAGGTTTACCGTCCAGTGGTGCTACCGCCACCATCGATAATGGTTGTCCTCACCATCCTATATTCCGATACAAATTTTTCAGGAACGGAGACGATTACCGTACAGGCATGCAATACGAATGGCGGCTGTACTGAGCGAGTATTCGACATACACGTTGTGGGCGAAGTGACAGTTTACAACGCGGTACTCCAAACGGCGATGACAAGAATGAGGTTTTGTTTCTTGAATTCGTAGATGCGTTGCCGGATACCAAAAACAACAAGGTGTCCATCTTTAACCGCTGGGGGGTCACGAAGTTTGTTTCCACCAGCAACTACGACAATAAGACCCGGTGTTTTCAGGAATCAGCAAGCTGAGAAATAAACTTCCATCTGAGAGTGTACTATTACAAGATCACACTGCCGGATAAGAATGAAGCATTAACGGGATACTTGCAGTTGAGATTCTAGATCATATCCGAATCATTCCAGTCCCTATCATTATTCTCCATCCATTTATTGATCGATTGATTGTCGTAGATAACAACTCCGTTCACTTCTACCGATACACCTTTCAATCGCCACCCACCGGCAACTCCGTCGGGCGACTTGTGAATATTTATAGACTGAAAGCCCGGTCGATAGAGTGAGGTACCCGGGTCTAACCGGAACGTATTCGTATCTCCTCTTTCGAAGTCATCTGACGGTGTATCGAGATTCCAGGTGCGACCGGCCATGCTAATTGAAACATCATCGTCGGTGCCCGCCCACAATACATCTCCAGTGGTAACTCGAACAGTCAATGAGTTCACGATGTCGCCGTTGAAACTACATCCCGCCCAAACTCTAAAATCATCTTCGAGCCATTGATCCGGACTTTGATCGCAGATCACCTCGCCTCCAAAGAAAAGACGAACTCTCTTGAGCTTCCAGCCTCCGGAGAAACCGTCGGGACTTTTTCGGATAAGAACACGCTTGATGTCGGCTCTCGTCAATCCCGGATCCCATATCGCATAGCCGATCCTGCTGCCTTTCTCGAAATCATCCACATCAGGAGTATCGATCACATAGGTGCGATCGCCAATGTCGAGCGAAACATCATCGTCGGTTCCTGCCCATGTAACGTCAGCAGTCCAAAGTTCAAGGAAGAGGTGCGCCCAACCAATCTGTCCGCGAGTGTAATGGCAGATCCTGTGTTGATTCTCCGCCATGATTACAATCCTGGTCGGGGCTAGCACATGAATGACAATTGCCGTTGTGGAATGTTGTCGCAGCCGCCCGTTACATCGCAACCATCTTTACAACCAGTACCTTCACCGGTATATTCATCCAGCGAACCAAACAAATGCGACGTTTCATGGGATGTGATGATATCGATGAAACTTCTTCCCCATCCTCCCCAATTGTTGTGTTTGGCGAGCACGATCCGACCACTGCCGGCGTATGCATGCCAGTTGTTCCCATACGGCGTTACAAAGATGACGAACGCATGCTTCGAAAAATTTCTCACACGCATGTCTTCACGATATTTAGCAATGCCGCTCCAATCGCCGGTATAGGTTATGCATGGTAATTAACTTGTTGCAATCCGGGACCGAGCCAATACATTTCCGTGCTGATGGTTGTCTCCATCGCCTGTGTCCGGTTGATTGGCCAGATTGATCGTAACAAACTGCAGGTCGGTCACCCACGATAGTCCATGAGAAGGATGCTGATCCACCAGCCAACGCAGGCCGGTTGTAATCTCGACACATATCTCGTTGCGTTCTGTTGACGAGAACGTTGGACCGCCGGCCTGCGAAGATTCAATAAATACAATCCCAACCGACATTTCACCGGACATTTTCCAGCAGTCAGCTTCTTTCAATAATGCCTTGAGTATTTCGATGATAATTGACCAGTCAAGTAGCGCGAGGTAATACCGTTGTTGATTGCTCAAGTATGGCACCAGGAAATGCAGGTTGTGAAATATGGTGTCGTCGTCGGTGAAGTCCCGAATCTTTTATCCAGTATCGCAGTGATCTCTTTGTCGTCTTTCTTTATGTCTTTAAATTTTCGTTTGTCCTCTTCTTTCACAAACTGATCGATGAGCTCCTGCACACGTGCCGGGCTGTACTTCGAATAGGGTCCCGGAGGACTTAGCTTTCTGTCGCCCCAGGACTTTCCATAATTCTTCTTGTTGATTTTAAGCTCCTTATAAGATGCAGTAAAATCTCGTGTTCCATTGATCGATAATTGCCTTTTCTTCTTTTGAAAGCTTGCCTTGAAATTCGCGGTCTACCGAAGCTTTGAATCTTGCTTTGAATAGACCGGTAGCAAAAAGTCTTTCTGCTTTTTCGCTGCTTGTGTTGACTTCGATGGCGATGTTTCCATATTGAACAGGAACAGCAATGTTCAATTCCCGAGCCACTGTGAATGCACGCTGTCTTGCTTGCATGAGGAATTGCTGACGAGCAAGAATAAATATGGTCTTGGATCAGAAGTTTTCATGGCTTGTTGTTTATGCAAATGATTAAAGTTTCGTTGGTGGAAATAAAAAGCCCATCGGCTTGTCTGTGTAGACAAACTAATGGGCTCTTAACATGAACTTAAGTAAAATTATATCAGCAATGCCGAAGGAGCTTCAAAATAAGATGTGGTAGCTCACATGAGGGGTGTATAGAGTATTGGCAGTAGGATCAAAATATTTTGTAGAAATCACTGCGAAACTTTTACCGACTTCCCGTTTTCGACCTTATACTTCAGTGGTCCTTGCTCTTGTTCGTTGACAAGTCTGTCTCCGACTCTTCTATCAGGTAAAACTTTCTGTCCTGCCAGATGTATTGACTCTGCCCGGGAAATGGCAGCGCCGTCAAACCAGTTGGAGATGATCCGCTTGTGTTGTAAGTCCACGACAGGGTCGGTCGCTTGAAGCTCATCGTGTTTTACAAACTGATGTGTATGTTGATCGTAGACCCAATACAACATGGGAGTATTCTTCGCGCCAGTCATTTCGAATAACAAGCAGATCAAGATAGCCATCGAAGTTAATGTCCTCGAAGCTGATAAATTCAGTGTCGGGAAAGAGATTTAAGTCCAGGCCCGTAAGAAGCTGTTCTGTCTTGTACACCGATGACTGAATTCTAATCGTGTCGACGGCAAGCATGGTATTGTCGACAAGATGTGCGTTGTCGTATACATACATACCAGGCATGGAGCCATAATCATTGGACGATAGCGCGAAGGGGAATGTCTTCGTTTTGTCTTTGTTGTACACGTCCCGGAAATGGTATCTATCTCCCACGTGCCCTTGAAATACCCTGTTATCTCCTCCTGCGAAGTTTTATGATTGTATACCGACTCCGTGAGGGTCAAGTATTTTGGTTACACTTGAGTAAGCTCCTGTCAATTGAATGAAAGACTTCTGTGTGTAGTAGCGATACTCTCCCCCGGCGAAGCCTTTATCATTGAATGAGAGATTCATCTGGAACTTGTACTTGCCTCCGATCGCACCAGCGTAGTGGTATTTGAGTGTCATCTGGGAGCGCTTGGCGTGCTGGGCCCGGGCGGAAATAGAGATGATGACCGATAAGACGATAAATAGTGATTTCATAAGGAGTTGGGGCCTTACCAAGTTAGACGTATTTTCACAAATGAAAAATGCTCTCTCAATCCTGATAATATTCGCGGGACGTTTGTTTCGGCAGTTGCGCAAACTCCACTGACGCTGCATCCCGACAACAAACATTATTTCATTTTCAATAATCAACCGGTGATATTGATCTCAATCGGCGGAGCATTATGGCCTCGCAATCAATACCGAGATCGACTACAGGCAATACCTTCAAACCATTTCAAAGTATGGCTTCAATCAAACGCGTGTATTTAGCGGTGCATATCTCGAGGGAGATCAATACGACTCTGAAGATCTGAAAGACTTCAATTCGATACAACTCGATCAGGAATGATCGGCTTTTCAGCCGGCGTTGGTCTCACGATGCACGCCACGCTTAATTCAAAGATCATGCAGCTGGATTTTATCGGACCAATCTACGTGGCATGGGGCCGGTCGAAGTACCGAAGAATGCTCCACCAATGTTTAATGTAATTGCTACAGATGATTATTCTTTTTGGGGGACAGTTTTGTGTTATTGACTCCTGTTCAAAGCGGGCCGACCTGTCGAGTTTCACCTTTATCAGAATGGCCGGGTCACGGGTTCGGTCTCGGTAATCCGAATCGCACCAGCAATAGATGGTTCGATGCATTCATCCACTGGCTGGATGTTAATCATTTCCTTGCCGCGAAGGCTGCGAAGTGATTTAGCACCGGAGAATGACTGAAAATATCGGGGGGTAATTGCGTTGCCGCCCCCTGCTAATTATCGCTACATTTAATGTGGCTTTAGCTTCTCCCTCACCAATGAAGAAAGTCTACTCTTCGTTAATATTTATCATTTTTTTATCGTCAGCATATGCGCAACAGTGCTGGCAAATGGTATCTGCAGGTCATGGTCACACCATGGCGATCAAACCCGATGGTTCACTATGGGCTGGGGATTCAACGGGTCCGGCCAACTCGGCAATGGAACCACCGACTCGCAAAATGTTCCTATTCAAATTGGCACCGACACCAACTGGAAATTTGTATATCGGCGGGCGGAAGCACAACATTCGCCATCAAGACAAACGGCACGTTGTGGGCATGGGGTGATAACTTTGGGGCGTGATCGGCAATGGCACTTTCGCAAATGAATATCACACTCCTATCCAGATCGGCTCGGCAACAAACTGGGAAGTCCGTGATTACGGTATCGTCATACACCGTTGCATTAAAAACAGATGTGCACCCTATGGTGGTGGGGCTTTAGCATCCTTGATATATCGCCACAAAGCTATGTTCCAAAACAAATGGTTCCGCGTCGGACTGGAAATCGATCGCTGTTAATGAATCGCATGCTGTTGCATTGAAGAACAACGGCCACACTTTGGGCCTGGGGTGGTAACCTCTTCGGATCAGCTTGGGAATGGAACGAACAACGACAGTAGTGTACCAGTGCAAGTCGGGTCTGCGAATGACTGGCAATCTGTTGCATGCGGCGATAGCTTTACGTTGGCCATTAGACGAATGGAAGTTTGTGGGCCTGGGGATACAACAATTATGGAGAGCTCGGCAATGGATCAACAACCGACGCAAGCATTCCAACAAAAGTCGACAACTCATCATGGAAAGTTGGTGGCAGCGGGATCGGGCGCTGCAATTGCAATTAAACAGATGGTACGTTTATGGACATGGGGGAGCAGAAGCTAACCGGCTGGTTTGATTTTACCGACCAATTCAATACACCTCAGCAACTAACATCGGTATCCAATTGGGAGTCTCTTTCAGTTGGTGACTTTCATGCGTTTGCATTTCAAACCAATCATAGCGTATGGGCATGGGGCGAAGGTGAATGGGGGAAAGCTCGGTATGGGCAGTCCCTGGCCCGCACCTGTTTACGCCCACGCAGTTTTCCGTTGCTATTCCAACGGGCGAGGCAGTCCAAACGATTTGCATCAGCGGAACGCTTGCCGATCTGAAAATAACTGGTGATAACATTAAATGGTATGACGCTGCATCGGGCGGTTCGATCCTTCCATCTACAACGGTAGTTGAAGATGGCAAACATTATTTCGCAGGTGCAACAAAGCATCTTTGCGAAGCACCAACACGACTGGATGTTAAAGTTATTGTAAACCCTACACCAACGCCGGCGCCAACCGGATTATCGTCGCAATATTTCTGTGGACCAAGGACGATCGCGGATCTTGTCGTAAGCGGGACAAACATAAAATGGTATTCAGGAAGCACGGGCGGTGTTCTGTGTTACCGTCAACTTCGTTATTTCAATGACGAGATCTATTATGCAAGTCAAACTTTAGGGCGATTTGCGAAATCGGCAACACGGTTTGCTGTTGCAGTTACAGTAAATACAACAGCAACGCCAACCGGCAACCCGTCGCAAGCTGTGTGTGCGGCCAACGACGCTAGGAGGTTTGGTGGTCTCCGGATCGCAAGTAAAATGGTACGATTCGCCAACATACTACAAGTCAATTGCCCTCGACGAACACGGTTGTTCATGGTGGTGTATACTATGCAACACAAACATCTTCCGGTTTAGAATCATGTGCACGTTTAAAAGTAACAGTAAGTTTAATAACCATACCAGCGCCTACCGGCGATGCACAGCACAGACTGTTTGTCAAAATATAATTGTCTCTAATCTCAAAGCTATCGGAACAAACATACAATGGTTCCGATAGCCCTACTGGTGGGAATAATGTGACGAATACCGTTGCAGTAAATGATAAGCTTTATTATGCACAACAAACAGTTGGTGTCTGTTCTTCGGTTGACAGGCTGCAGGTGAAAGTAACAGTTAACTCAACGCCAGCACCTGAATATACAGGCCTGTATTGGTTTTGCGAAGGAAGTCCCTTGTCTGACTTACAGATAACCGGTACGGCAATCAAATGGTATGATGCGCCAAGCGGCGAAATGAAATTCCATCGAGTACGGTCACGAAGAACAATATTGATTATTACGCAACTCAAACGATCAATGGATTTGAATCTTGCGCACGTACCTATATCAGGTTTACGATACTGGATATACAGGCGCCCATTTTAAATCCAATTATGTACATCTGTAGTTCGGGTACCATTGGGGATTTTTCTATTAATGCTTATCAAATTGGAACAGATGGATATAGCTGGTATGATAGTCCCACCAGTACTACCCCGCTATTCAAAAACAACGCCTGCCGTTGACGGTCAGCATTATTTTGCGACCTATGGTTATGATGGATGCGAATCGAGAGGATCGTACAGAGCAGGTCGTGAAGATAAACACAACTCCGACTCCTGCTCTAACAGGTCCTTCTACATTAATACTCTGTAATCCTCGCTACAATTCTCCTGCAGAACTCTGGTCAATTCAATATGATAATATCGAGGCCGTAGATATTAAATGGTATGCAACGGCGACATCACCAAATTTCTGTGAGTACAGATACTGAACCCGTTGTGGATGGCTCACACTGGTTTGCAACTCAGACGATCAACGCTTGCGAATCGCCACGCGTCGAGTTTGTGATGAGCCTTGAGGCAACGCCCTCCGACCCCGATAGATTTTTCGGCACCCGAATGGAAATCTATTTCCAGCAACCTACTATGGATCGCAGAATATAGGAGTAAGAAAAGATGGCACTCTCTGGGGCTGGGGGCAGCAACAACATTTGGTGTGCTCGGCAATGGAAACCACTAAAGGCTTTGTCACCTGGGCTTCCCGTTGAGTCTCGAGACTTGGAAAGCTGTTGATGCCGGCCACATGCACACTGTGGGAATTAAATCCAACGGAACATTATGGCGTTGGGGTTACCAATGAACCCTCCGGAAGAAATCGACACAACCAAGGTCATAAAAATTCCGCAGCAGGTCGGCAATGATAATACGTGGATCAAGGTCTCCGCCGCAGACCTGTTTACTCTCGCAATGAAGTCAGACGGAAGCATCTGGGCGCAGACGGAAGCATCTGGGCGTGGGGTGAGAACTACAGTGGTGTACTGGGTGACGGCACGACGATCGATCGTGATCAACCATTGCAGATCGGAACATCGAAAGACTGGATTGACATTGGAACGTCAGAAGAAAATTCATTCGCGCTTAAATCAGACGGAACGTTATGGGGATGGGGTTATCAGTCTCCTATAACAACTTTGCCGGTCGACAATTCTCATGTAGTCGTCCCAATGCAAATCGGTACCTCGAACAAATGGAGAAAGATGTTCATGGGTGGCGGTGCATTCTTTGCCATACAGGATGATGGCACGCTTTGGTATTGGGGACGTACATGGGGCGGGCCAGGAACTCAATCTCAAAATGAATATATCTTCAATCCGACCAAAATCAACAACGATACAGACTGGAAACAGGTTGGCGTAGGCAACGATCATGCAATGGGTATTAAAACCGACGGCTCATTATGGGCGATATGGGGATTCAATGAAAGCGGCCAGCTCGGATTTAGTGATCGATCTTATAAATATCCAAGAGCTTTGCAAACGCCCAGACGCATCGGGACCGATACAGATTGGGCGATGGCAGAAGGCGGTTTCCAGCACACGATCATAATGAAAACAGACGGATCACTTTGGGCTTGCGGAAACAACAATACCGACAGTTTCAAGAATGGTCGTTCGCTGTATGGCCTGCTTAGTGTGAATCCAAAAACCGAAGGTTACGAGCTCACCGACGTATTTGTAACCGATGTTCGACCGGTCAGGTCTGTTTTAGTTTCTACAGAGTGCAACGATTCTTTCACTGTAGAAGATCTCAAAGCTGTCGGCCAAAATATACTGTGGCATTCCAATTCAGTCACGCCCGATCCGCTTCCACTAAATACGCCGTTAGTTGATGGAACCAGGTATTTCGCTTCACAAACTCTCACCACCTGTTTGTCTTATCCCAGGATGTTCAGTGACGTATCAATTGTACCTCTCCCAAAACCATTGGGAACTCAAGGATCAACATCGGGCAGTGAAACACAAACGTTTTGCCCGGGAGCAACAGTCGCCAACCTTGTAGCATCGGGTGCAAATATAAAATGGTATGATGTATCGACCGGTGGCAGTCCATTGTTGCCAACTACTCCTCTCGCCAATGGCACACACTATTATGCATCCCAGACATTTTATGGATGCGAGTCTGGTTCACGACTCGACGTAATTCCTTCGATTGGTCCACCGCCTATGCCAACAGGTATCACGAGTCAAAGATTCTGCACGGGAGGATATGTGAAGGACATTGTTGTTACTGGCACGAACATAAATTGGTATAGCACACCGAGTGGAGGTTCTCCCCTTCCTTCGACCGCCGCGTTGGTCGACAACACTCACTACTATGCAACTCAATCGCCCAATGGATGTGAGTCCACATTGCGATTTGCAGTCGTGATCTTTATTGGAACTCAACCACCGACGGGCAACGCGGCGCAATCTCTATGTTACAATGTCACTTTGAATGATATCAAAGTAACCGGTACATCCATCAAGTGGTATTCGGCAGCAACAGGCGGCTCTCTCCTTTCAGCATCTTCATCTGTTGTTGATGGAAAACATTATTATGCTTCACAGACTCTCGATGGCTGCGAGTCGGCTTTGAGATTGGATGTAGCAGTTTCCGTTGGGACTCCTCAACCGACCGGCAATGCAACACAATCTAGCTGTTTCGGATCTACAATTGCCGACCTTGTGGCAACGGGTAACGACATTCGTTGGTACGATACAGGTGTTGGATCAAATGCTTTACCTGCGACAACACCGCTTGTTGATGGCAAGACTTATTACGCAACACAAACGATCAATGATTGCGAGTCCAATTCATGGCTCTCGGTACTGGTTAAGGTTGGAATTCCATCTCCCACCGCATCGAACCAGGAGAATTTTTGCACCGGCACAACGGTTAATGATCTAACCGCCAATGGTACTGCAATCAAATGGTATTCGTCGTTAACTGGCGGGGCTGCCTTGGAGACTACAACTCCGCTTCAAAGTGGAACAATCTATTATGCATCCCAAACGATCGATGGATGCGAATCGAAGCGCACGCAAGTAAAGGCGAACATTGTGCAACCAGGAACGCCAGTTGGTGAAGCTCTACAAACTCTTTGCGCATCAGCAACAGTCGCGAGTCTCGTCGCATCTGGCGCCAACTCGTTGGTTTGGTACGATTCAGAAACCGGTGGCATTGTGCTTGATGCTAGTACAACACTTGTCAACGGCACTTCTTATTACGCAAGCGAGGCGCTCGGCAACTGCATTTCTCCACGATTGAAAGTAACCGTCACGATAACTGACCAAATCACACCTCCCACCGGAAATGCGACGCAAATAGTTGCGCAAGGAAAAAAGATCTCTGATCTCGTTGTGTTGGGCCAAAATATAAAATGGTATTCGAGTTTGATAAATGCGACGCAAGGCATTAATACACTTCCGTTGTCTATGGTTCTTACCAATAACACAACGTACTATGCCACGCAAACTCTCTCCTCTTGCGAAAGCCCTCCTTTAGCTGTAACGGTTGTCTTCGACTTAACGCAGGGTCCTTGAACCGGATGCGACTGCATTAACGATCTATCCGAACCCAACCGGCAACAGGTTATTCATCGAGAGTGTGAATGCTATTCAGCGTGTTGTGATAACAAATACTGTAGGACAAACGCTGATCGCTAATGAAGTCAGCGGCAACAACGCAGAGCTCAACTTATCGGGCTTGGCTCCCGGAGTATATTTTCTGGAAGTAATTGTTGGGGATAATATCGCCGTGAAGAAGATTGTAAAGAATTAACTCACTGATCGAGGTTATTTTATCTCTTTACCAGTCTTGTCTATATAAAAGTCTCTTCCATCCAGCCAAACTTTCATTTTGCCTTCAGTGAAGCCATACTTTTTCTCCTCGTCTTCTTCATTAACGGGATAGATCCCTCCAAATTGAAGTGGAATAACTTCCTTGCCTGTTTTGTCGATGAAACCATATTTGCCGTCCGAACGAACAACAGCGAGGCCTTCAGAAAAATCGGCAGCGAAGTCGTAGATGAGCGCCGTAATCTCTTTGCCAGTCTTATCAATGAATCCATATTTTTTATTTTCGCTCACTATCACTAATCCCTCCGAGAAATCTCCGGTCTCAAAGTATTTGGACGCAAAAATTTCTCTCCCGGTTCTGTCTACAAAAGTCTGTTTGCCATTGATCAACACGCGCATCAAGTCATCTTCAAATTTACTGGCGTCTTCATATTTCGGCGGCACAATTTCCTTGCCTGTCTCATCAATAAAACCCCATTTCTCGTTGAGCATCACTGTGGCCATGCCATGGTAGAAATTATCTTCACGATCGTATTTCGGAGCTACGATTTCTTTTCCGCTATAATCCACAAAGCCCCATTTCTTGTTTAGGATAACTCTTGCCGCTCCATTGGTGATATCTCCCGCACCATCATATTTAATTGGAACAATCTCTTCCCGGTTCTACTTACAAAACCCCCATTTACCGTTTAACTGAACTGCCGCGAGTCCTTCAGCAAAATCACCAACGCTTTCATATTTAGGAGCAATGATCTCTGTACCAGTCTCAACATCGACAAATCCCCATTTGTTGTCGAGCTTCACTGCCGATATATTCTCCTGGAACAAATGGTAATCATCGTACCTGGCTGGGATGAGCACCCTTCCATTGTCCAATTTCAACCCATGCTTTCCATCGGGCGTATCTATCACTTCCAGGTTTTGTGCCTGCAACGTTATCATTCCAAAAAATACCAGGCAGGCTGTAAGGCGTGTTGTCATTTTCATGGGGGTGTTTCTTTGAGTGCAGGGTAAAAATAGACGCAGCTATGGGGGTCGACAATACCGACCGCTACGGAGAATGGAATACCTGCCAGTACTTAAGAGGGTTTTTCTTTCAGGCACTCAAAGCGTACTAATCGCTTGCTTCACTGCTTTCAACGCATTCACTTTTCCATGACCTACATGTTCTGCATCGAAGGGCAACGGATCGGAAGTGGAGAGAAGAATATCGCGAACCTGAAGGTTAGTCAAGTTGGGATTCACGGCCAGTACCAGTGACGCAACCGCAGAGACGATTGCGCAGGCACCGCTGGTACCACCAAAAGTATTTGTATACCTGTTGTTGTTCGCTGTTGTTACCAGGAAAGCACCAGGCGCAACGATGTCCACCTGCGCCCGTAACAGGAACCTTCGGCGGGATTGAACGGAGAATTGTTCAAACCAATCCACTCAGCTTTGTTGTTCATCGCACCAACGCAGATTACGCTATCGAGACGGCCAGGATACTTAACTGCGCGATCGGCAGTGGTAAGAAAATTTCCAGCACATCCGCAAAAGACTACGTTCTTGCTGAAGCCGTCTGCGATAACATCACTGATGAATTGATTAGGCGCAACCTGGAAACTCATATTGATGACGCGCGCACCGTTGTCGATCGCCCGACGAATACCCATCGCAATATCAAGCGCATTTGGCGAAAGTCCACTACTACTGGAATAGATCCGGCCAGCCATGATCTTACAATACGGATTAATACCAGCAAGTCCGGTATTATTATTCTGTGTTGCAGCGATAATTCCGGTTACGCCGGTGCCATGATGGTCTCCTGCCGATGGCCTTGGATTCTTGCCATTGCCAGTGACAGTGAAGTTGTTAACCCAGAGATCGCCACGAAGTCGTCGTGATCGATGTCGACACCTTCATCTAACACGGCGACGCATATATTTCGATCGGGGACAATTCCACTGCTGGCAATGAGGTCTAATGCCTGTTCGATACGTATGTCTACACCGGGTGTTCCGCCAAACTGCCCGGTATTCTTCATGATCCATTGGTCCTGGTACTGCGGGTCAGAAAAAGAACGTGTGACTTTGCATTCAACATGAGGCTCGGCAAACGCTGCAAAACCTGAGTTAT
Organism: Bacteroidota bacterium; assembly: GCA_037200305.1. Taxonomy (GTDB): domain Bacteria; phylum Bacteroidota; class Bacteroidia; order Cytophagales; family Cyclobacteriaceae; genus ELB16-189. Next base: position 58,303 of record JBBCGZ010000009.1, on the reverse strand, counting down.
AATAAACGTCGCCAAGGTCTGTAATTCGCGCGAGCGACATCTTCGGAAACCACCCGAGGTAGATGTGATTATCCTTATCGATCTTCGTCAGTTTTTTTGAGTCTGTGTTTTTCATTGAATGCTTTCACAGCTTTACTCAAGCCTCCCTGAATTTTATGATCAACCCGGACCCCCTGGGATCCTTCACGAGTCGCACCGTGTTCTTTTGGATGTTACGTTTTGGTTTCATATATCGAAATTTTTAACGACCGATTGCGAAATAGAGAGTGCCCCAATAGTGCGTGCGCTTTTGAGGAAGATTTGTTTCTGATGTTCGAAGAACAATAGGCTGGAACATGAGCGAGAATTTTCGATATCTGAAATATGCACCCGTCTCAACTTCTAGTATGGCACGATTCAACTGGCTTGCATCCAACGTATACGCGCTGTGCCTGAATTGTCCTTGTAGCAAAGCGTTGTAGGCGACGGCTCTTCCTCTTACGTTGACGAAAAAATTGAATTCGAATGGCACATGTGAGCCATCCTTTTTTCGTGGCGATTGCGAAATGTTTGAATTGCTCATGCCGGAACTGGTCATGCGATAAAAAGGCGTATAGAACCGCCGACGCGAAGACCCAGGCCTGCTGCAGCATTTGTGTACCAGCCCACATTTCCTTCGGCCATCCACGTCGCCTGCAGATATTTTTCGACCCACGGATCGTCGACTGGATTGTGATCATTTACGTCCTCATAGATCAGGTGATTGTATTGAACCTGGTAGAGTAACGTAAGCTCACCACCATCCGAGATCTGGTTGGGCCATCCTTTTGGTATGTCGCGTTCGGGTGTGATATTTTTATGAATCCACGATTGAACGGACTCCGCGATCCTTAATCCAAGCAATCCAACGCCAAATCGTGTCGTAAGACTTGTGTTTTCATCGGTCCCATTGCCAGTAACAAATGTGGTCGTTCTCGATTGCATCACACCGAAGATGTTGCCAAACGGCCTGTCGGTATCGATAACATTTTTATTACCGATATCGCGTGGTGTGAAAGCGCCATCGACTAACTGCATGCCACTGATGTACCTCTTGCCTTTGCTATTCTTGTGGAGTCGGTTCATAAAAAAGGCCTTATCCACTTGCTTCCGAAGCCATGGGAACACGCGAGAGTTCTTATCCCAGCAGGGACCGCTAACACCAATGCTTACACCCATCGTATAGTTGCGATCTTTATTTTTAGGCGGGAAGAAAAAATCCTGGTCCGTCATAAACATGAAACTTCGATCGGGTCAGGCACAGCCTGTGCATGACAAACGGATGTGATCAATACCAGGACACAAACGATAAAAATCCGGTTATTCATAGGTATGGGGATTAATCTACCTCTTCGGGGTTGTGAATTTTCCTGTAAAGTTTCTGGTCGACGTCCGTCTTATGAACCGACTCAAATCCAAGGGACATCATGGAAATAATCCTTTTGTTGGTGCGACTGCCGACGTGAGCGCGACCAAAATCCGAAACAAAATCCTGGTATGTCTTGAAATTGCTGACCTGTCTCAGGAAAGGCATAATGACGCCCGGGCGATAGAGCTTATAAAAAGAACGAATGCCTATTAAATTCCTCGCGAATGGCTTGCAAAGTGGAATGAATGTAGCTTCATCACTTTTCAGTTTCTTATACTCTCTCTTTTTACAGCGAAGATCTTTACTCGAAACGTAAAGATTTGTCGTGTACCATCTCTTTTCCTTCTTCAGATATCGTTCCAGCTTCCTGGGATTCCAATCGTCTTTTTTGAGTTCGCGGTCAATGTCGTTACTAAGGTTACGTTTGTGGCGTTCCGACAAATGGATATCGACAAAAAGTCCATGTCTGAAACGACGTTTCGCAATCTTCATAAGCTCCATCACGTCGTAGTACTCTGGTACTTTTCGGGTTATAAGTCTGGCACACATCGCTTCCCATTGATCCTAAAGTTTTCTATCGCTTCCTTGTATTTGCGTCGATGAAATTTTTGAAGAGTCTTATCTGCCCGCCATGCAATCTTGATGAGCTGGTTCATGTGTACCTGCACACCCTGAGCTATATTGATATAATTGTTATGGATCTTATTTCCATTTACTATACCCATCCTGTCGTCCGGCACAACGAAGCTCATGATATCGTTCGGATCGTTGAATGCAACAACCTCGAATTTTTTCATTTCAAGCATCTGTTCCATGTATGCATTGGTCGGACCGAAGGATCTTTTGAAGTAGTCTTCGTAAGTTATTTTTCCTGCTCGCAACGGAACGTCTTTCAGTGCCGTAATGATCAGCTGATTTGTAAGCATAAACCACGTCTTCGTGCGATTCACTACCGCTTCGGTCTTGCCTTTTTCATTTTGATTCAGGTAATCCAGTAAGAGCCTCGTACCAAGACTTCCGGTCATGTAATAAGCATTCGGATAGCCACTCGTTGAGTCCGATTTTTGAAAGTCATCTTCCATCTCGTTGAATGCCGTCTTCAACAAGTCCATAATCTGGGGATGGAAATTTTTGAAAGAGAGTTCGATATCACTAAGACCATCAGTAACCAACACATCCTTCACTAATCGGGGAATAACCGAGATCTCTGGCTCATTCCTGATCGATATCGTGTCAAGCCAGCGCTTCGGAGGATTTGTAATACTCGACCAGTACACATTATAGATGATGAGGCTTTTTCCAGAAACACTTTTGAACCTTGTGATCTTGACAGTGCCTGGCCAGTTATTAGCATCTGGATCATTAGGACAAGGAACTCCATTTGCACAAATGACTTTGAAAGTGTCGGGTGTTGCGTAGAAGCCAAGAGACTTCGCAATCTCGCTTGTCATCATGTCGAAATGATCTGGTTCCTGTGTCTTTACACCATGCACTGTAACTAATTGCGTGAGCATATTTTGATTTACGGATTTGTTAATCCCGTCAAACGGCTCAGCCATGTATTCGCCCGGCTTATAATCTCTAAACTTCGACGGCACGAGAACGGTAAAACAGAATTTTGGATGTCGATGCGATTAGTGAGATTTTTAATGACTGCATTTCCCAGTTCGTTTACGATACGTGAAAACAGTGCTTTTACACGTGGATGAAGATCCCTCACAATCGGGTCATCATCACCTCTTGGTATGGTGCACACGAAAGCGTAATCGGAGCCGACAGACAACGCTCCGATAATTCTATAGTCGTTGCGCGCCAGGTTGGCGGGGACCCACCAAATTGAGCATAAGGTTTTGAGTGGAATCTGCCTGATCGATTAGATTAAGAAATGCTTCCGCTCCCTTCTCTTTCAGCTTAGGCACAACAAAGTCGGTAGCTTTTCTTGGGTCGATGTGCCAATACTCAGCGATGTTGAGGCGAACGTTAATAACCTTAAACATCTCTCCTTCCAATACAGGTAGCTTGTATCCAAATGGATCGTTTGGATCATAAAATGAAACTATCTGCAGCTCTTTGTTCGAATAATAAGTTTTCTTTAGATCAACAAATCTTTCAAAACAATCAAACACGTTCCTATCGAACTCTTCCCTCCGCATATTATAGTCCGTTTGAAGAGTAAGAAGACTCGTGAACGGTAGTTGGTTTCCAATGAGAAATACCTTCTCAATGTTGTATTGATTTTCGAAGTGAAGCGGGACATCTGATTTGGCTTTGTCAAGTTGTCTCCCGTCCGCTTATAATTCATGTATTCCTCCATCGGAACTGTCGGGTTCCTGTCTTGAGCACTATCGATGTTGTGATTCCGGTGTTCCATCTCAAGCTGCATGGCATCGAACATTATCTGCACACCAAAGCCGCCACCAACTACCACAATTCGCCCGTCCTTCTTAATTTTCTCGATGCATTGCAGTATAGCGTTATGCACCTGGGACTTTACATCTCGTATTGAGATAAAGAGCGAGATCACTAAGCACATTTATGAAAATTCCATCTTTTGCCATGGTCGAAAGGCCAGTTCTGTATTCAGTGAGATCGTAGTTAATTATGAACTGCTTAAACTGCCGGAACACTGGCTCCCCAATAGATGAAATAGATATTTACTTTTTTACTCGGATTACTGCGCGTTTGAAACTCCCATTTGAATAACTGGCACGCACCAAGTTTTACAACTCTATCTTCGAATGTTGCGTCCTGAACAATAGGAACCTCCACTTTTGAAGCCGTGAGTTTCAGTGAAAGCTTGTATGCAAGTCGTTGCACCATGAAATCGAAATGGTCGGGCAACTTGGTGGTGAGTCCGTGAATGAGTACAATATTTGCCTCGTCACCTGGCTTGTTGATGAATTCCCCGATGCCAGTGAATTTCTCATCTGCGTACATTTCCGCAGCGGGCACTACGTACGCCAGGTCGGTCTGCTTCTGAACTCCCTGAACGGCAAGTTTGGTACAAGAGGAAAGAAAACATGAAAACAAAACAAGCAGTGCTATCACCGCGGCTCTTCGATCGGGAGAATTCTTCATCGTGGTTTCGTGATGTGGGTAGACGAAAAAGCCCATTCCCGCACCTTCAAATGAAAGTGCAGGAATGGGCTCTGTTATTAAATGTAATTATTTATTTAACAGTATAAAAGCGATACAACAGTATTACCTGGCATACCCAGCCATCCTTCAAATCATCGTTCAACTGCTCGCGATGATCCCCAAAATAAGCTAGAGGCAAACCGAGTGTCACCTTTTCCTGGTTGTCATACATCCTGTAATGCCTTCCAACCGAACGTCCACCCCTTAACTGGAGAATAACACTTTCCGCGATCGATAGTCTGACATACGCAAACAGTTCGTTCACTGAACGGGCCACATAAGCATCCTTACCATTTGCGATCATCGAAAGGTTGTAAGTCCTCACCTGCCCCGAGAAGTTAAACCCTACGGCGAATTTTTTTCGAAGAGAATAATTGATGTCGGCCAGCAATGGAAGCGTGAGGTTGGCCTCAATCTTTTTGTCCGAGCTTCGATAGTAAAGCCCAGCCAAAGGCACGAGCCAGGGCCCAAATCTTTCAGAGTTATAGTACATGCCCACCTTGTACGACAAGCGCTCATTCTTTATGTACTTGAGAAGAGCAACGGCGCCAAATTGAAAATCATTTTTCGTGAAGCCCTTGAAGTCCGAGGGCAATTTTCGGCAGGAGCATATACGTACCCGACCATTTCTCATTGTGTATTTTGTTAACCCCAAGCTTCAGAGCTGCCGAGCCAAACGTTAACTCGTTATCGACGGCCGTCAATCGACAATTGATGTTCTCGTAAATGAAACCAGTAATAAAGTTGGTGGTTGTGTTGATGCGCAGTGGCAATGTTGCTTCAACATCGACTTCCGTATGCGTGTCGTAGCCGCACTGTTCTCAAACTTGTTATTCGAGGTATTGTTGAAGTTGACCTTAACGAGGTCTACATAGTCCTGAGCTTGCGTGGCAAACCACAAGCAGATAGCACATAGCGTTATCGTAAGCTTCAGACCCATTGATCTTACCGAATACCTATTCGTATTTCAAGGCTTCGCTGGGATTCACCCATGATGCCCTTACGGAATGAAAGCTGACTGTTAGCCATGCGGTGATCAGCGCAATGGCCACCGATCCTAAAACACCCCTGCCCCGACCACGATCTTATACGCAAATCCTTCAAGCCACTTTGAGACCAGCCACGTAGCAACGGGTATGCTGATGACAACGGCAATTGTTACCAGTACCGTGAACTTACGGTTAAGCATGAGGACAATTTGCGACGATGAAGCGCCGAACACTTTGCGAATCCCTATTTCTTTAGTGCGTTGTTCCGCTGTGAAAGCAGACAGTCCGTAAAGTCCCAAACATGAAATGAAGATGGCGAGAAGGGTGAAGAAGTTAATGGCCTTACCAAAAATCTCGTCTTTCTTCAGCAGCTCCGAAAAATTAGCGTCGACGAAGTGATAGTTGAATGGCTTGTCGGGCACGATCTCTTTCCATTTCTTTTCGGCAGCAGCTATGAAATCTTTTACACTACCTGCTTCAAGTTTGAATCCGATCTGGAAATGCCCCCTGGTAAGTCGAATGGCTGCTGGCGCAATTGAGTTATGCAACGACTCCCAATGAAAATCGCTTACTACGCCGATCACCTTGTCGTTCTGGTTGACCACCGCACCAATAGGATCTTCCGGCAGCCCGAGCGCCATAACCGCTGCCTCGTTCAATATGATCGATGCTGTATCGGACGCGAGGTTCCGATCGAATTTTCTTCCTTGGATGATCTTCATTCCCATGAGATCCAGATAATCGGGATCTCCCAGGTAAGTATTGACGCTAACACCCTCCGGGATCCCTGATGTCTGGTAAAGAATGAAAGTTCGAAAGTTCGTGCTGCCGGGTTCGCCACCGTAAAACGCGGAACGAACAACTCCGCTATAAGCGCCAAGTTCAGTTTTGAAAGTCTCAGACTTTCCATCGTCCATCCCGCTCCAGTTGTTGATCGAAAGAATGTTGTCCGGATCGAAACCCAATTCTTTTGTTTGAACAAAATGCAATTGTTGCTGAACGGACAACTGTGCATACGATCAATATCATCGATACCGAAAATTGAAATACCACAAGGATGTTGCGGAAACCGAAACCGCCACGCCCCGACACATTTCCTTTCAATACCTTGATGGGATTAAATGAGGTCAGGTAGAATGCCGGGTAGATGCCCGATAAGATCCCTACGAAAATCGAAAACCCGATGAACAACAATACCGTGGGCGCATTCTTCCAGATGGTAGTGAGTAATGGGCTGCCGGTAACATATGTGAAGGCGATAAGGAACACTTCCGCCAGGACAAGTGCCAATACCATCGCCACGGTACTGATCATCACAGACTCGCCAAGGAATTGGAACACAAGTTTATTTCGTGACGTGCCCATCGTCTTACGAATTCCGACTTCCTTCGCCCGACGCGACGCGCGAGCCGTGGTGAGATTGATGAAGTTAATACCCGCGAGCACGAGGATAAACAAAGAGATCGCCGAGAAGATGTAAATATTCGACTCGTTACCACCCGGCGCCATCTCGAACTTGAGCTTCGACTTAAGATAGATTGTCTTCGAGACCGATCAAATGAAACTGCAGAGCGTTTTGGATTTTTTAGATACTCGTCGAACGTTGAGGCGCCAATCACTTTGCCATGCTCAGGAAACACGTCCTTCTCGATAACGCGATCGAGAGCTGCTTCAACCTCTTTTCGGTCGACGTTTTCTTTCGTTAAGAAGAAATTGAAAACAGATGCAGAACTCCATTGGCTTTTTCCCTTCAACTGATTGTAAATCGAAAAGAAGAATGGCGACTTGACAGTTGAATTAAAGTCAATGTCTTTAACTACTCCGGAGATAAAGAATTCCTTCGTGCCGTTGTCAAGTGTCACCATTTGACCAACAACATCAGTCCGACCAAAATACTTCATCGCTGCTTCTTCAGTTACGACGACTTCATTTGGGTTTCTTAAAACGCTTCGGGCGTCTCCGGCGATAAACTCGTATTGGAAGACCTTGAAGAATGAAGAGTCGGTAAAGAAAATACGATACTCGCTGATGTGCTTACCTTCAACTTCGAGAGGTGCATAGAATCGCGCATTGATACGCGTTGCTGCCTGAATGCCTTCGAACTGCTGAGGAAGAACGTCGAACAGCCTCTCCGGGCCATTCGCGACGGCGCCCATATTGAAAAAGGAAACACCGACTTTGTAGATCCTATCGGAATTTTTATACCCGCGATCGTAGCTCCATTCGCCGTAAACAAACAGGAAAATCACCAGGCTACAAGCAATACCGATTGCCAGCCCCAGGATGTTGATAAGCGTATACGAGGTCTGGCGCGCCATTGACCTGTATGCGACCAGGAAGAAGTTGCGAAGCATATCCGGTGGGGGTTCTTTGGTTACTCGTATTTAACGATTTCCACCGGATTTATCAACGCCTACTCCAATCTCACACTCTCAATAGCTATGGTCTGTGGTTCCTTCGCTTCCGATTCACTTAATCCCGGACCAATCGAAAACTGCACGCTCTCGATTTCATCTAAGTTGATGACTGCATTTCCTTGCTTTCGAAAAAGTAAGGAAGAAACGTCGGATAAGGTCTCGGAAGAATAACAGTTTTTACCTGGACCAGGTCTTTTGTGTTCACTACATATTGGCTTCGACACGTCATTGAGCGTAAAAGTACTTCCGAATGAACGACCATCTTTATCGATCAATGCCACCTGGATCTTCGAAGGTTTACCCGACGAAGAGTGACCAGTGAACACCAACTTCATCTTCGAAGCAACATCGGCAGCACGACCTGCAATTTTCTTCCCAAAGAAATAACGGAAAGAAAAGTCGGATACCTGGGGACCATTCTTGTTTTCGGGATCCGGTCTGAAAAGATTTCGACGCTAACATTCAATTCTGCGCGACCAGGTCCCAGCGGTTTCAGGACCGTACCACGAGTCCATTGACGAGCCATCTGGTCGGCATCTGTAGCAGCGTTGAACAACCACACTGGTGCATCGGAAGCAACAACACGAATCGTGTATGGATCTTCATCGCCGAAGCCCCAATCTGCCGGTCGTTCGTTAACGTCGCCGGGAAAAGTTATGGGGCCTGCGTTGGTAGTAACAGTGATGTAGTAGCGAAGAAAGCCGGCCTTAACCGACTTCGCATCGATCGTAGCAGAGTAATCGAATCTTCTTTCATTTTTCATCTGTATCCTTTCTGGTCGAAAGCCTCCTGCGAATACAAACAACTCTACTGATTGAGGTTTTTCTTCCGACACCACTTGTGCACTGATCGTTAGTGAATGCCCATCACTCACCTCCTCTTGTGGTTGATGAATGATCATCGTTTTATTGACGCGCGATGGTGGAGCAACAAATTCTTTTAGAATGATATTTCCCAAGCGAGTGTCGGTAGCGGGTGCTGCCTTCCCACGCGCCACGATCAAATACGTTCCCGGGCGAATGTTGGCAGTAACGTTCGATATGCGCGGGTTGAACGCGTTGCCGTCGTTAATTGGCCTGATGGTGAAGTCGTTTCCAATGTCGGGTATGTGAATGGTTATGTTCCGTTCGTTGTATTGGATCACCGACACATCGCGGTCGGGTCCCGAACGTTCAAACGGATCCTTGATCCAAACAGCATCTGGCATAACTTCCAGTCGCCACACTCCTGCCTCGACGCGATCGAGAAAGTATGCTCCAGCACCGTCGTATTCAACTATTGGTGGAATTTCCATATCCAGCAACATGCTGAAGAAGGTTTGCATTAACGGGCTTTGAAGTTGTATTGTTCGTATAGTAAAAAGCTTCATTCGAATTCATCTCCGCGAGGTCTTCCTTATAGCTCACCCGAAACGCTTCGAACTGGGTGTTGTCGGGATAACTACCGTAATCTTTAAACCGCGGAACACGATGGAACGCCTCGGAAGCGATCTTCAGGCTCAGCGCCTTTTGCGGAGCATATACAAGATTCATGTAATGCGTATTATACTCCGTGTTTGTAAACGCCATGAATGTTGGATCGTAAGCAAAGTGAGTTGCGAACTGGCATTCCTGCGGTGCGAAAGGTTCGCGTCATAGCGGGGTAGATGTATGAACGTCCGACATCGGCGGCGTCGAATTCATAAACGATCTTCGTAGTCTTCTTGTAGCCCGGCAGGTCTGCAAATGGTACTGGATAGCGATCTACATTCGGCAGCAGGTTTCCACCCAACTCATGACGAGCACCAAGACCTGTCGGATACCACTGAAACGTACCTCCTTGTATCGGCGCTTTATAATACGCCTCGGCAAGATGAATGCTGTGACTCACATTGTAAAAGATTGGCTTACTACAACCGGTCTTTAGAATCGCATCGGCCATTCCTGTGATGAATGTTGTTACTTCGGCAGGTGTTCCTTTGTGATGAGGTTCGTTACTGATCTCGAATGCAATCACATCAGGATCATCTTTATATGCTTTGCCTGTATACTTGTTTACATGCTCGAGGAATTGTCGCAGGTAATTATGTTGGGCTTTGATGGCTGAAGGATTTACGAGGCAAGGATCTTTTCCAAACTTTGCAGAAAAGCCGGGCGTCTTTTCGTCGGGCTCGGGATATCCGTTTCCCCAGAAAGCGATCGGCGTAATTACAAACTTCATCCCGCGCTGCTTCATCTCCGAGATCGCCAGGTCGAACAACCGGAGGTGTCGTTGTCGAGAAGATTTCCAAGCGTATCGCTGATCTCCGTATCCCAAACATGCACACGAAAGGCATCGAACCCGAGACGTGAAAAATGATACACGTCGGTCTTTTATCGCCTGCTCTAAATCGACATTTAATTTCTTTGCGGCGCGATATGCGTGTGCGAACATTGCGGTATAGTTGACTCCGAAAGCAACGATCTCCTGGTCGTTGCCCTTCCACCCTCAACACACCGTTCTTGTCAACATAGGCGTCGTTGCTCTTCTTCGATTGCGCCGATAGAGTTGCAACAGATAGTATCAACAGCGCTATAGCTACCGCCTTCCTCATTTTTTCGTATAGGTTTGTTTCATAAAACCGACAGACGCAAGTGTATTTCCTTCAAAGTCGAAATACGTATTGTTGTCCCACGACGAACCTGTTCCCCAAAGATCTTTCGCCTTCGAAGAGATCCACGCAGGTTCCCAATAGACCATGCCGATACCACCACCGTCGATCATCTTCTGGGTCATCGATTTGAGTATGTTCATTTGTCCTTCCGGAGTGAAAGGATACCCGGCGATAGGTGCCTGCGTTCCAAAGATGTTCGAGTAAGAATCAGCATCCTGCGTTGTCCACGGATAAGCAGTCTCCAATATCATTAATGGCTTGCTATATTTTTGATTCAATCCAGCAACAGCGGCCGTGAGTTGATCCAACGTGACGGTTGTATGCCAGAGCGGGTAATAGGAAAATCCAATGATGTCGAAGTCGGTGACGTTGCCCTTCGTGGTCATGTTACCAAACCACCAATCGAGGTTCTTGGGATCAGCAACATGCAACGCAATTTTAATATTGGCACTCACTTCTCTCGTCGCTTTTATGCCGGCCTTCAACAACGTACCCTGGTTTGCCCATTGGTCGTTGCACACATTACAGGCAGGAAATCCTTCCGGCACATCCGTGATCATCATACCACAGTTGATCTCGTTACCGATCTGAACATAATCGGGCAACAGATCTTGGACTTATAGAATTCGAGAGTTCGCTTCGTGTAGTTGTAAACTGAGTCCGCCAGTACTGTGATGGACTTGATATTCTTCCACGCATCAGGAACGATTTGTTTTCCAGGGTCGGCCCATGTATCGGAGTAGTGAAAGTCTAGTAATACTTTCATGCCTTGTTCCTTCGAACGTTGCATCGCCAACGCAACGTCTGCCCTATCGTTGTACAATTGTTTTCCATCGTCGCCATAAATCGTTTTCGTCCACGTGGGATTATGCCAGAGCCTCAAACGCACCAGGCTATTGCCGTGATCTTTTAAGATCTTGTAGGGACTGGCCACAGTTCCCGCATCTGTGTAAATACCATCGTAGTCGAGGATCTGGTTTACAGACGACAAGTCGGAGCCGAATAAGAAATCGACAGACGTCGGATCTTCTGGAACTTTCTGATCATCGTTGCAGCTTGCAGAAACAAAAACAGATGCGACGAAAATGATCAGTACGATTTTCTTTAAAAAATTGATTGACATCACTTAGTGCTTTATAATCTTGTAAGATGTTCTTTTTTAGGCCGTCGGAAATTTGAAGTATGTAAACACCCGGCGAGTACTTTTCCACATCGACGGATGTGTCGTTATCGGAAACCATTGTTTTCGAAAGGACACTGCCCGTTACCGATAACAGTCGTATCTCGTAACGTCTCCCCGGGTCAAGTCCCGATAAATGAATTCGATCACGCACCGGATTCGGATAGACAGCCACCGGCGTATCGTTCTCTCAATACCAGTTACCAAATTGTTTTCACGGGCACGTCGGTGAAGATCATAAACTCCCCAGGGCTCAAAAGGACACTCAATGAAGTGCCCGTCATCTCTACGCTGGTGCCTGTGTAATAATTATACCATGTTCCGGCATGAACGAAGCCTATCGATGCATTCGCCTCGGTCACGTCGAAGTTGGCGATAACGTGTGCATTCATCTGGGTCGCATCCGTGGGTGAAGCCGTGTACGGACTGTTCTTTATTGCAACCTGTTTCACGAGCGCCGTTCCACCGGAAAAGATTGCTGTGCCTTCCGTAAAAACTTTATACTGTCTGCGAAGTTTGATCAGGTCCGATACGTAATCCAAAAGAGTTTCGCGCGCGCCTTCCTGTTTGTAACTCCACTTTACAGGTTTCGCGTTGACCCTGCAGTTAGAATTATTAGTTCCATCATCGCATTGGTTGATACTTATGTCGTAGCCAAGCTCGCCGAATTCCCACAACATCTTCGGACCGGGAATAGTGTAAAACATGGCATTCGCAGCGCGCATTCGTTCGAGAGATGTGTTGAGGTCTTTCACATCGTATTTCGTGACGGAAGCGCCAAACTGGACGTTCTTATACATGAGCCTTTCTTCATCGTGGCTTTCCATGTATCCGACTGCATGCGGCACAGTCCAATTCCTGTTGCCATAATAATGGAGCTGATGTCGGAGTTCTCCGAGTATCCCATGGTATTTTGATTGAACGGACCGTTCAGGTTCGCCCAGGGCATCATGCCCTTGCCTTCATCCGCCCGGTATTCCGCAAGCTCCTTCTCTTCATCGTTAGCAGCAAAGTGCTCGAGAATAACATAAGCATCGGGAAACGATGACCATATTTTATCCGACATTCTTTTAAGGATCGCAATTCTCGAAGCATCGTACGCACTCCACGCATTTACATCCGTTGGATTGTTCTTTTGCGTGAACCCTTTCGACAGGTCGTATCGGAATCCATCCACTTTATATTCCGACAACCAGTAATAGTTCACTGTATCCAGGTACGCTTTTGTGTACGAGCTCTCGTGATTCAAATCATTGAATACGCTAAAAGGATGTGTGGCATTTACGTTGAACCATTTATTATTCGGAGTCGGCTTGAATGCCCCGAAGTCGAAGTCCATCATAGCATACGAGTTCGGGATGTCCTGGTGGTTCATCACGATATCGAGTATAACCGCGATATCATTCTCGTGACACGTATCTACAAATTTTTTCAGATCATTCTTCGTGCCGTAGTATTTGTCGGGTGCAAACATGAACGTCGGATTGTATCCCCAGCTATCGTTACCGTTGAATTCCGTAACCGGCATCAATTCGATAGCGTTTACACCCAGCCGTTTCAGATAGCTGAGGGTATCGGTCAGCATCTTATAATTGCGATTGTTCGAATCGAAGAAGTCGCGGATCAAAAGCTCGTAGATGACCAGTTGATGTTTGGCTGGCTTTTGATAATTAGCAGCCTGCCAGTTGTATGGTGTCTGCCCGGTTTGCAATACTGAAGCACGATTGAAGTACCATTGCGACTTCAACGCTGCCGAAGGATACATTTTTAGGGACGGGTAGGTTGACGCCGGGATGAATTGATCATCAGGATCGAGGATCTTGTCGGCATATGGATCGCGACGTAAACGTTTTCATCAACGAGATATTGAAAAGCATATTCGACGCCGGCAGTCAACCCGGTTATCTCAAGCCAGAAATGTTCTCCGGATTTCTTCATCTGGTATTCTGGAAGTACAGACCACTGATTGAAATCTCCGGTGACATAAACGCTTTGTTTACCCGGTGCCCACAATGAAAGTGTTGCGGTCGTATTATCGGAGTTATAATTGATACCATCCACGATCCCTGGTGGTCTTGGCTGCGACGCTGTTGCCGTTCTCACAATGAAATTGAATTGCGCCGCTTTCGTTTCGGTTCCGTTATTGGCTGTGACTTGAACGACGCCGCTTGAAGTTACATTCAGATCATAAGAAATGCCTGTCACTGCCGCTTGCGACGCAACCTCGTTCCCATCTTACAAGTATCTTCATAGTAGATGATGCCGACGCTGTAGCAGCGATATGGATCTGTTCGCCGGGATCCCTGAACACAGGAAACTCAGAAGGCTCCCCGATAGTTAGTTGAAATGCGTTCCCTTCAAACAGGTCTGCGAAAATGTCGCCATTACCTGCTGTCTTACCTTCTTTACAAGCTGTTGAATTGCCTGAGAATCCTCCACATGGGCCGGCGCTTCTGAAGACCATTCCAATTCGATAGATTCCTTGTGCCTGCGGCTACACCGAAATACGATCGAGGTGTGATTTTTATTGCCACAGGTTATTACCCATTGATGTCATTTCACCAACGGATGAAGGATCTCCCCATGTTCCTTTTACATTAGTCCACGTTGTTCCATTAGCGCCAGAAAGGATTGCGCCGGAGTGCATGAACACTCTCGGCGCACCAACTAAACCAGTTGTTCCTTTTGTGGCATCGTAGGTGATCGTTATCTCTTGATCAGCCGTAGGAAATGCCGGTGACACTATAACCTGACAATGAGCAAGCAGAGGAAATATTAAGAATAATACTGCAACTGCTCTGATCATTTCAGGAACGTGAACTCCCCAGTACCTGTGTTAATAGTTATAAAATATGTTCCTGCCTTTGCCGGAATGTTCGGCCCGTCCTTCACACCAAGACCATTAGGGAACGTAGTAGCACCCCAGTTAACATCCCATGCGTCGTTAGCTCTGAACTTCGCATCACCGTCGGTGATCGTGAGCACCTTCGAGAAGATGAACGGATTCGCCGGATCTTTTACGAGGTCAGTGTCGGCATCCCAACCGCCAGCCTGTGCCGGTCCGATCAAACCAATCTTGTCGAATGGTGTTTTGAAGTTGGTCGCCATGAAGAAGTATTCACCAGTGGCGTCGTTGAACTGAACGAAGTAAGTGCCACCCGTTACCGGGATATTGGCTCCGTCTTTCACTCCAAACCCGGAGCGAGCCGTTGCTGCACCCCAGTTCATGTCCCATGCATCGTTAGCTCTGAACTTTGCTTCACCGTCTACCAGTGTCACCGTCGCAGTCCACAAGTGCGGGTTAGTTCCATCTTTCGTCAGATCGGTGTCGTTGTCCCAACCACCAGGTGTTCCCGAACCGATAATTCCTACTGTAGGATATTCAGGTGTTGCTACTGCTGTGAATGTGTAAGCACCGGATTCGTCGTTGAACTCCACTTTATAGTAACCTGCGGTTGCTACGGTGATGGTTCGCTCCGTTCTGTAAACCGGTTCCGGTAGGAAAAGAAGCAGCTCCCCAGTTAATATCCCATCCGTCTTGCGCGCGGAACTTTACGTCGCCGGCAGCAAGATAAAGGGTGATCGTCCAGGTGGAGCGGTCTACACGCGTTGCATCTTTCAAATGCATATCGACGTCTACATCCCAACCGCCCGGCGACGCAGCACCGATGATACCAACCGTACAATACTTACCGCAATCGCTTGCCTGGAATGTTTTCACTTTCCGGCTTACGACAGGCGAAACCAGTGCGGCATTGTTTTGTCCTGTGATCACTGACTTCACACGAAAGTTCACAGTTGTTTCTACAAAACCGGGAACACCCATCGCGAGCAACGCGTCATTCAGTTGTCCCTTGGTAACGGATGCTGAATTGGTCGTTGTTGTTGCGAGTGTTTTCGGAGATGCGAAGTCGTCTGTTTTAGAAGCTTCCAGCGTATAGGTGGTCGCCAGGCTAAGTCCATCGTATCCCGACTTGCTCCAGTCAAACTCTTCGTATGTCTGAGTGGCATTGTCTACCGTGAACTCAGTTGTTGAAGTGCTTGATGCGTTTGTCAGTGCGGGGAGCAGTAAACTTACTGTCGTCACTTAAAATTGGTTTCTGCACGTCGGTATCGCACGCGCTCACGAAGAGAATCACGCCACACACGACCGTCTTAAGAATATGTTGTTTAAAAAGTCTCATAAGCTTTGCAATGTTTGTTGTGTTACTCGACATAACCAGGGTTTCTGAGTAAGGTTCGGGTTTGCTATTACTTCCGCAGCAGGGATCGGGAACAGATCACGGTAGCTATCAGTAGCAGCGCCTGCCTTTGTATTTCCTTTCCATGACACAGGTAGCCGCCACCGGTCAATAACCCATAGCGAACAAGATCCGTACGGCGTGTACATTCCCAATAGAGCTCACGTCCACGTTCGTCAAGCAAGAAAGAAAGTGTAAGCTGACCAGAGGTAATGTTACCAGATGTCGATCCGCCATAAGCCCGTGTTCTTACGGAGTTCGTTAATGTCAACGCTTGTCCTGCGTCGCCACCAGCGCCTCCGCGCAACACAGCTTCTGCATACATGAGATATGCATCGGCAAGACGGAAGATCGGGAAGTCGGTATCAACGTAGTCGGGACTGCCACCACTCGGTGCGGCTCCTCCTGCTGTTGTGATATTCTTGAACTTCGTTACACCATAACCGTCTGTAGGTACGGCAACGTCATTAATAATAAGAACTCTGACCATCTGTATGGAACAGTGCACGATGATCTGTAGTACCAGTGATGTCACTGAATTTTGAAACGAACTCAGGTGTCACACGATTTGAGACCAGCCGCTGCTAACTCCGAAATCACCAGGCTGCATTGAACCGCAGACCGATCCGTGGATTACGTAGTCCATTCCACCATATGACTGCGAGCGTTTCGCATCGTAGTTGAAAGCAAAGATCATCTCAGGACTTGTGTCATTGTCGGCACGGAAATTCTGAACGTAGTTCGTAGGCAATGAATACTTGGCAGAGCCGATCACTTTATTTAGTGCCGTAAGACATTCGGTGTATTTAGCTGAATGGATATACACTTCGGCATTCATATAAAGTTTAGCCTGCAACATCCAAAGGGCTGCTTTATCGGCGCGTCCATATTCGAACTTCGGTTCGCCCAACAAGGTTTCAATCGCTGTGAGCTCTCCTTCAATATAATTGAACAGGTCGCTGCGATTTATTTGTTTAGGAAAGAACGCACCGGGGAGATCTGCTTCAGTTACGAAAGATATATTTCCGAATAAGTCGAGCGCATGATAGTACGCGAGTGCACGAAGGAAGCGCGCTTCCGCCGCGAACGTCTGTACTTCAGCATCGCTTGACTTCGAAGAAGCGCGTATGAATTCGTTAGCATACGTTACCGCGAGCATGATCCTGGTGTACATCATCGACGTGAAAGTATTTGTCGGACTCCAGGTCTGGAAGTGAAGCGGGCGGATGCTGCCCATCCTCTGCCCATGAATAAACAGCTTCATCTGTGGGGAGCTCTTGCACATTCCAGTATTCACGGAGGTAAGTAGCGAAACCTTCATCAACGTTAATGATGTCGGGATTTCCCGCCGGACCTTGCTGGCCACTCAATGAGAAGGCAGCGTACACTTTTGCGAGTCCGGATTTATAATCGGCCGTCGTTTGATACACGGTTGCCGAGTTCAGCGAGTTCTGGCCCAGCGACTTCGGGTCGAGGTCCGAAATACATGCTGAAGCTAAAAACATAACCACCAGGCCGGTGAGAACGGGTTTATATAATTGTGTTTTCATGACTTCGTTCGATTAATAAGTAAGATTTATACCGAGTACAAACACACGTGGCCTTGGATAGATGTTGTTATCTATACCACCATCCACTTCAGGGTCGATCCCCTTATACTTGGTTACAAAAAATGCGTTCTGAACTGTGAAGCTGAAACGCGCCTTTAGTTTCTCTGTAAACAACTTATCTGCATTATAGCCAAGGCTTATGTTGTCCATCTTGAAGAATGAAGCATTCTGAACATAGTAATCAGAGAAGCCTTGCCAACTGCCGAACTTCGTATCGTTGATATATTTCGGGAGGTTATTGAAATAACCAACAGGATAATAGAAGTTGTCGTAGTATGCGCCCGCAGCAACTCCGTTATAAACATAGTTGCCTACACTCACACGACCTTGAGCATAGAGGTCGAGCTTCTTATACGTGAGCCGCGTGTTGAGACCCATTGTATAGTCAGCTTGAGGTTTGTGAAGCGGGTAACGATTCAGCGGGTTAAAAGTGTTGAACTCGACAAGGTAATCGCATCTACAAATGCACAGAAAGACGATATCCATAACCAACTCAGATCTATTGGACTAAACGGTTTCGGTGATTGGTTGAAAAAAAACTTTCACTCCTGTCAAATGTTATGGTGAGAAGCAGGCTGATGCGACTAATGAATATAACCGACTCGTTGCCGAGAGGTTGATTCAAAGACTAGCGTGCTCGAATCTGCTAAAGCTGAACTCGAAAGTCTCTTTGATCAACTAACTGGCGCAAAAACGAAGCGAGCAATCATCTTTACTTTATCCGGCCTCGGATTACTTAGCGGTTTATATATCGTAGCCACGCGCCTAGGATGGTTTAAATCGAAAGAGAAAGAATCAAAGAAAAAGCCCTTGAAGGCTTAGTTCAAGGGCTCAATTTTTTTTAACACGCCTTGGCGGGCGTATAACTTAAATAACGTATGAAAACAAAGGTAACAAATTTCGACCAGTTCAAATCATTTCCTAAATCGTTTAAAAAACGGTTTACTAAATCGTTTCTCAAAGCAAAGCGAACCCAACTCAGATCAAGGCGGGCTAAAGACGCCCGGACGATTGGGGCTTATCAATCATATTCTTGGAGAGTAGAGCTCACACTGTTTCAACGTTCAATGAGCTTTCAAAAGTACCTCCGGGGAGAAAGGACTGGCTACCGTCACTGACGATCAGTTAAAGAATGAAGTACTGAGACGACGAAGCGAGAATTGTTTTCCGCTGCACGTATTCAGTCAGAAAGTAAAACCGTTCCTCGAGTCCTTGCACAGTCATTATGACGTGCCCGCCTCTTACATTGGCTTGACATTGCTTAGTGCTTACAGTACTGCAATAGGAACGTCATACGCAGTTGAATCCAACGGCGACAATATTTTCTTACCAGTATGGGCGTGCCTTTGTGGCATCAGCTCTTCAGGTGGAACAACAGTCATCAATAAGATCTACTCGCCTCTCGCCGACATCCAGGATGGGTTTGACCTCGAATGGAGCGATAAGACAACGGGACTGTCGCGGGAAAAAGTCCAACTGGAACGAGATGAGCATGGTCGTATATCGAGACAGTCATATTCAAACCCTTGTGCGAACTGTTCTTCCTGATAATCCAAAGGGAGTTTGCAAACTGTGCGATGAACTACTCGAGTGGATTAACGGCATGAACCAATTAACAAAAAAGGAAGGAACGGGATGAACAGTTCTGGGTAAGTTCATGGAATTGCACGCCCTACAGCGCGATACGTTCGGGAAAGGATAAGTTCGTAGTCAAGCGCCCGTATGTAAATGTGATTGGCAAGTCACAATATTCTCTTTTGACAAGGTTCTTTTCTAAAGATCGAGATACAACGGGATTTGTTTTTAGAATGCTTTTCGCAATGCCCGAAGATGATCGGATATCACAACGTGAGAGCGACTTCATTATCCCTAGTGAGTGGCTCGACCTGCACAAGAAATCTCTCACCCGTCTTTATTGCGACTTGCCCGTAAACGAGTATGCGAATCCAAAAAAGTGTGTGATAGATCCGGCTGGTTGGAAATTACTGGATCATTGGAGGGCGCGAAAAGATCAAAGTTATTAATCAAATGCCCGATGTAAACAGTAAAAACATTCATGGTGGCATCTTTGGTAAGATGTGGGAATACACATTAAGGTTTGCTGCAATTCTTCATCTTTCCGACAAGACGTTTGACGCCGACTATGAATCAGATTTTAAACTCAATTTCCGAGAGAAGGAACTTATATGTCGTGAAGTCATCGAGCGAGCAATCCTATTGGCAGATTACTTCTACGTCAGTGCGATCGAGGTTTCCGAGTTTGGTCAACAAATCATTGAATGCGCCACAAAATGTATTAGTCGCTTCATATATGCTTAAAAGGGGCAAGAGTAATGCTGATATCGGCGAGATGCTTTACGGTGAAAGAAGCGATGCCAACAAGCAGAAAGCTCACCGGGAAATCAAAAAATGGATAACGAGTATCCGAGGATCTTCGGAGCAAGGAGAGCAATAAAGAAGGTTGTTACGAGAAATATGCTTGCTCCCATTTCACAACCAACTGATAAATAGAAGATTAGACCATAACAATATTGGAACAAATCGTTACAAAAAGCGCAAAATCAAGCCAGAATCGAAGGTCTGTTGTTACACATTGTGTTACGAAGCGCCGTAACATATTGTGAAACGATAAAAGAGCATTTGGGCATTATTATATACGCTTTTGTAACGACTTGTTACGGTTCTGATACGCTTAACTTCTTTCGTTTTTAGTCGAAAAGAGGGCAAAAAGGGGTCTATTGTACTCGCAACTGACCGTAACACTCTCATATTACCTGACTAAGGATGGATACTTACCGCTTGGATCTCGAAAGAATAATCATTGGTTCCTGCTTGGTGGAAAATGGATTCGACAAGGTTGCCGGCATCCTATCGCATCGAAATTTCAAACACACTACACCGTTTGATCATCGAGCTATATTCAAAGCTATTTCAGCGATGTACCCAACGCGGCCGATAGATCTGCTTACGGTAGCACACGAGCTGAAAGAGGCATGACTATCACCATTATCTGGTAGTCTGCGCGAGCCAGGTTGTAAGTGCGGCTCATTTGAGTTATCACGCTTATATCTTGCTTCAACTGTCGATGACCGATGCATTAATTCAGGAATTGACCGAGGCATCGGAAAATTCTAAAAGCATTACAACAAAAGCTGCAATCCAAGAAATCGTCGACGAGTGTCTTGATTCTTCAAGCGATATCTTAGCAGTCTACGATGGTGCCCACTCATATTTGCAAAAATTAAGTGTCGAAGATAGCGTGCTCAATAAGGTCGAGACCCTAAGAACTGCTTTCACACAAAAAATCGCAGCAATCAAAAAGAAATCTCACATAGACTCTTTGATTCAAAACCTCGAACGACTTCCCGATATCAGCGTTGATGCCCGGTCAAAATTCTGTATCGCAAAACTTACCGACGCAATTAAATCCATCCTTCTTACCGGCAGTGTCGACAAACAAATTGAAGATCTCTTTCTTTAATAGGAAAAACGGTTTAAAAAACGTTTTGCTGTCGCCATTTTATTAAGGCCATTTGCTACGGTACACATCCTTGTTGTATCTTTGACAAACCCCTTCGATCACACTTTTTGCGTATGAAAATTATCCAGACGCGCGGTCCACCTGGCTGACAAATATGGTCTCTGTCGGCAAACAGTTTCAAAACTTTTAAAGCGATGCGGCATTACTCATCGACATCATCTGACACCAGCGGATCTTGAACTATTCATCAAGACGATCGGACGACCTGAAGATTTACAAAAAGCCAGAGAGTTACTAAGCGATCGCGTTTGACAGTTTTCGATATGAGCGACATCGTCACTCGGTCGTCTAATAATTTACTTTATCAAGTCGCGCATACATCGACCTGCGAACATAAAATCGAGCGATTGCTGTGTTGTGAGATCCTCTTGCACATATCCGTCCTGGGTAGAAAACTCTGATTGTTTCAATCTCCTTTGCAACGATCTGATCCAAAATGCCACGGCGCCCGAATCCACCCGCAAAATATGAGTTCGCATTCTCGTCACAATTGAAACTCTGACTATGATTAAACTCCATTCGAGATCCATCTCTAAAAAGGATATTGATTTTTTCCGCCGCCATCCAGACATCCGCCGCCAAACGCTTTCAACACTAAAATTAATCCCTTTCCCAACCCGCTTTCTGTAAGTAGCCAATACATCCCAATTCCGTGAGTGTCATCTGTTGCGGCAATTATAACGTCGCGGGGGGCTGATGTTATTCTTTTACCCGTAACCTTATCGTCCTTGTTGTCAATTAACTCAGGACACTTACGAAAAATCGGAGCACTATTGACAGTAGTGGCAGTAGTCTTTTGATACTTTTCAAGCAACGCACGAGCTTCAGTGAGCTTTTCTTCGACGGCTCTTTGCCTCATCTCCAGCTCGTCGATGACTATTTTAAGGCTATCAATTTTTTCCTTCTCTTGTGTGAACGCGAGCCGAGACAGTAGCAAGAGTGCCAACGTGATAATTAAGGATTTCATCTGATTAATTGGGGGCTACATTATTAATATAAATCAATCACTGAGAAATAACTAATTGGATAACACTCTTACCACGAATTACTATGACCGACAACGTCCGTAGGCTGCCGCACCAACCAGGCGTGTGGAATCGAAAAAGGTAATGACTTGATTCGAATGGATCCCCCTGATAGTCTTGGATCAATAGTCTTTTGATAAGTTCAAAAGGATTATACATCGCCCTTAGTCGTATTAAGTAGTTTCGGTTCAGCTCCGTTTTGAAAAACTCATAATGCTCCAAAAACCGCTCTGAAAAAAAAACTTTTGTATTCTATCAAATCAGTCGGGCTCTTTGCTTCATGCACCATCGGAATAAGAAAAGCTTCGCCAATTGCGAATCTATCAATGAAATCCAAGTATCTCTGAGCAAACTCGTTCTTCACTCGTTTTCTGTAGTATATCTTATCACTCTTATGTAAAGGGGAAGTGTTAATCTCGTTGACTAATTCAACCACAGGCTCCAAGCAAAGCAAACCGGCCAGTGAAAAGAAAGTCATAAACTCCAAGTCCGCCCGATAGCTACGTTTCTCGTAATAGTCTTTGTTATATTTAATATTGTTATGAAAATCGGACTTATCTTTCGAAAACTCCGTATTAAATAACAAGAGGTAGTAAGTCTTTGTTAATTCAAGAGTTATATCTCGCCCGTTGATCTTCCCACGGGACTTGAAAGAAGGTGGAACTTCATCTTCAGACATTAGTCTTTCGACTCGTTTAAACTCTTCTTCAAAATGTGGTTTAAGATTCTGGCTTTGAATTATCTGATTCTGCTTTATCAATAGTATTAGAGTATAGGAGTAAATGAATATCGAAACTATGCCAACTATCGGACTTAAGATATTATTGAAATTAACCGAATCAAACGCCAAATGAAGGCCAGCAAAAAACCAAAATCTCAAAATGATGTCTATAGCTATCAGCACAATAAAGACCAAGAGCAACAACCTAATGCCTTGAAAATAATTCATCTAAGGAGCGTTAGAATTCTTGAAATTTTTCAATCCGCTTTATTATTTCCTTCATCTCAGTTGCGATCTCCGAAATTTCTAATGACGCGGCAATCTTAATAGGACTCAGTGATACGTTATAACTGCTTTGGGACCATTTGCTTAAAGCTGAAATAAGGTCCTTGCCGCAAACTCGATTGATCAAGTGATCAATTCTTCCTTTCGCTATCCTCCGAGCGCTTGATACTGAATGCTTTCGCTCTCTTTTTTGAACTGCATCAGCGAGCCTATTTATCAATTCATCTTCCATTTTTTTTGTCTCCTGGTCGATGACAGATTCAACATCAGCAACGACCAAGTTGTTGGCCCTTTTGCTTTCAGTTTTCAATATTCGAAGTATAGCAGTTGGAATGATCAGGTAATTCTCCAGTTCCTTACGCTCCCAAATATGGATATTTATCCCAATTTTTTTTACCTCTTCTTTTCTCTCATTTACTTCGGTGACAGTGAAGTAATCGGAATCGAATATGCAGTATATTCTAACGTCATCATCGACGGTTTCCTTCAACAACATACTGCTACCTCGAGCGTGGTTCCAGCCTCCCCAGCCTCCTATATCGAAATTTGGAATGGAATCAAATGGTTCTTCAGACTTAGGATACAACTTGTTTTGAAGGCGTTTCAGAATATCAATATCATCACCTTCAACAATAATAAGCTTCTTAGAAGCCCAAAGTCTTGTAAGTTGGAGATTATGAATACTACCGATCTAATTTAAGATCCGTTGAACGACGGGGCACCTTATTAGCAAACACCGACTTTGCTTTCTGCTTATCTATGATCAATATATTCTCTGCCTCAACCTCTGAAATAATTTCTATCGAATGAGTCGAAACAATTACCTGTTTATATTGATTTATCAATAACCTGATAAGTTTTCGTTGCAACTCAGGATGCATATAAACATCCGGCTCATCAAGAATAACTATATCATCCTCATTCACTCTCGAAAGAAACCAGATTATATCTAACCACATTTGTAGTCCAGACCCCATCCACCCGATTTCCGAAACAAAATTGTTGTCTTGTATAAGTAAAGAGAGTTTATCTCCATCGGCAGAACTTCCTTCTCTTCCTTCAAATGATCTAATTCGGAGACCTGCCCACGATTGCTCCGCCAACTCAGTGAACCTTGGATAACTTTCGTAAAGTAAAGCCAATTGATTTCTGAAATGAATGGATGCTAAATCGGTGGCTAGATGCTGTCGCACATAATCTCTACTTAACAATCTTTCCTCTTTTTGAATTGGAGTTATCGCCGGCAAGATGTTTACAGTCGTAATTTCAAGTTTACTAGCTGCGCCTCGGGAGACAACGTATAAGTCAGCGCTGTCGATGAGACAGCAAAATATCTCTGCATCCGGCCCCAAGTATATTTTCACCGTTAGGTTGCCTGAAAAAATTGCCGTTATCTCAGCTGGTGGGATTGCCATAGTTATGAAATAGATTCTCTGTATTGAAACCAAAGGACTTCAACGCCGGCGTTACACCTCTCGCCCTGGCGGGCAGATCAAGCCACTTTGGCGCGGGATTATAATGGGACGTCTTTAGCCTACTTACAGCTAGTGACACGAAGCGTAATGCTTCAACTAGTGTCGATTTTCCTGCATTGTTCTTTCCTACAACAATCGAAAGGTTCTTAAATTCTATACTATGGTAATCATAGCAACGATAATTCTCCAGTGTAATCTTTTCCAGCATGAGTCGAGGGCTGTCTAAGATTAATAAATTCACTTTAAAAGGCAATATCGAGAAAACACGATATTTGATTTCCTTCATTGCACTGCTAACTTCGACTACCGTTTACTCTGACCACTTAACATCTCTGGAAATGAACATGGATGAGTATCTCAATAAACTTGAAGCAGCTCTCGCAATTGCGATTAGCGAAAATTTAAGAAACCTTGAAACACTGAAACTGTCAAGGGGTCCGGTAGTGCTGATTGATAAAGTGAATAAAGTGGAACCTATTGTGAAGTCGGAGATTATTACCCCACAAGCTCCTTTCCGGCAATGAAGTAGATGTAATGGTTGAGGGCGAAATTTCATTATCGCAAAAGGTAGATAATGGGACGCACGGACGACGCGTTACTTTTTGGATCCGCGATGCAAAAGTGAAATTTGATTTGCAGACAGAATCGTTTCAAGTATTAGATATTTCGGAATTTCTTGCTCTTGATTTCAAGACTGGTATCTGAAGGACTAACGTGTCCCATTAAAGATGGTTCCTGGGGGTGGGACAAACTTCGATTTTAATTGCAAATGGTTGCATTAACATCCCCCGAGTTGCAACAATTCCCGCTTGTATTAATAAAAAACCTGAATAATCAAAAATCATGGGATACGCAGAAGCCGCAGCGATATCATTGTTAATGATAATCGCAATATTTATGTTTTGGCAAGTTTACACCGAAGCTAAAATTTTAGAAGCAATTAAGAATGGAAAGAAGAGATTCCCAGACGAACGATATTTCGAATTAAAAAGCAAGATACAGTACATCGTAGTGATCTTTTCACTAGTAACATTCACCGTAGGACTGTTCGGGTATACCACAATCGAAAAGGTTCGTTTCGACCTAACCAAACAACTAAGAGATAGTATCAACTACGACATAACAGTTCGCCAACGAATAATCGCCACGTACGATTCAGTAATCGAAGACCAATCGAAAACACACGAAAAATTTGTCACGCAATCCAACAAAGCTTTACAGGAGGTTTATAAGATTCGTAATGACAACTATGGAAAGCCTAAACAAACTAGGCGAATATCAAATCAAGCTAGAGAATCGATTCTTCTTTAAAGTCGTCGAGGTAAAACCCAACACGACAATGACAATTGATTTTAAAAAGAATAAATACAAAGAGCCGCCAGGTGGGTTTCTTCAACCTAGACATGGAAATATAGAAATCGTCTCCCTAACCAAAGACGTTCTTACATTCCGGGTAGTTGGAGCATCAACTCAAGGATCAAACTACGTGAACGTTATGTTGTTCGGAGACACTGATCTGAACTAAGCATTCAAAATCCCTTCCATTTTTCCAACGCTGAGAAATCGGTAAACAGCCCAAGATCTTTTAGGTAGGTCATCGTCTGATCCAATGTTGTGTGTCTACATTGACGTTGAATCAGGTAAGGGTCTTTCGTTGCGAGATATAGTTGCACAGCACCGGTGTGCTTAAAGCTATAGAGCGAGTAGTTGGAATTGACTTGACGCAATTGAGATTCATCGATAAACTTACGAAACCGTTTTCCGAAGAAGCCTTTTCCAACCGGAATCGTACGGGTTTCCCTGTCACACCAAATAAATAATGATCCTGCGGATAATTAAGAACTCCACTGCCATTAATAGCTTCTTCGAAGGTCGGACTCATTCCAACAAACTCCTCAATATTCGTCTTCGAGACTTCGCCACGAATAAGGATTTGCTTGAAGTCAAGACGAACATTACTAACCTTAAGCAGTCGGAGTTCCTTCGGTCGTGCAAGTGTAAAATAAATGAATCTAATAAAGAGAAGGAGTTGAGGATCTCGTTCACTGATCAGGTCCCTTAGCTTATCAACTTGCGTCGTGGAATAAGCGGCGTGCTTTTTCGAAACAACGGACATATTCGGAAATCTCCTTACCGGATTCACATCGGGAAACAACTTGATGTCTTGATTTCGAAGCACCCTCAACAGCACTATGTAACACTCCTTTCACGACATTATAAGTTTTTGTTGGCGATGCCGTACTCGATGCGGACGTAGTCAAGGTAGCGCTGTATAAATGTTCGATTGACATTCTTAAACGGCATAGATCTACTCAGCTGCAAATGGTCCATAAACGCACCCATCGATGATCTTAGATGACGATAACCTTTTAAAGTTGAGTCACTTTTCTTTTGTGACTGTTTATATTCAATCACAAACGACAACGCATCGATAACACCCATCGATCGGAAATTGAAATTGTGGTGCCTCGTCGGGAATAGACTCTTTAAGCACAGGTTGCAACTTGAATTTTCCTTCTAACTGCCGATTCAAAGCTTCAAGAAATTTCCTAGCCTTTTCATTACGTTCAAGAAGCGTAGGTATGGAATTAAGCTCCTCCTTACCTATCCTCTTCCTGCGCGTCTTCTTAAGAGTTGGATCATACGCGTAAAAGATGATATACCAGGTTCGCGATACATCGCCGTCGTAGTCAACCCAATCTTGCCTTTCTAAATGGAAGACCTGCTTTATTGAGCAGTGGACGTTTTTCTTGTGTCACTCCAAGCTGCAGCTCGCTTTACGTCCGGACCGAATGATTCAGGACGATTGAAAAAACTGTTTGTCATAAATGAAAAAACCGATTGCCAAACGGATCAGCAAACGGTTTGTTAAATGGTTTACAAATTGATTTATCGGTTTTGAAGTAGCTCCTCTTCGGTGTATTTGCGCTTCTTTGCAAGTCGCCACACCGGTGCTTCCTTCACAGCAGCATCCCAATACAGTTCGACATAAGCTACCGTTTGCACATCATGAACGGTTGTCGCGGGTCTTTGCCACCAGGTGTCTCAATAAATCATAGACGCAAGCCAGTTGCACTGCAAATGGATCTGCGTAATGCTTACCATCATAAGATCTCCACTCTACTTCCCCGTGTTCTTGCTGTTGTCGAAGATGCTCCTTGTGATCACAGAGCGCTGCCTCATACGACTCGAATGTGAATGATTGAGGTTTGAACCGACGCTCGCGTTCCAGATCGTCGAGAGTCTTTCTTGTTTGCTGATCTTGCATGTTTGTTTGTGGTTAGTTTGTCAAGAATTGATCCCGGCTTGTACCTCGAACCAAACACAAATCGCTAAATTGTTGACCTACAGCCTTATTTAAAGGTTAGGCACTTTTTGTATCGGCAAATGAAATAATTATCTCATATGTCTCAATCTGACATACCTATGTTCAGTTTTGAACGGAGTCGTTTAGAACATAATTAGAATGAAGCTGGGTTAAGTGATTGAGAGTGGCACGATTGTTATCTTTCGTGTTCCCGTAAACCTATAGGATAATCTAGTTTGCTATGCTTAAGAACTACCTGAAAAGTTCGCTCCGTATCTCTTCCGTCACAAGAATTACACATTCATAAATGTTCTTGGCCTAACGGTCGGACTTGTCACCAGCATTTTTATTCTCCTTTGGATAATTGACGAGCTGTCTTTCGACCGCTTCCCTTCAAATACTGACCGCATTTTTAAAGTAAACATAAGACAGGTTGAGAGTATATTCAATAAGCACAATACTGATTACCCCTTTGAATTTATCTTCCTCGATGAAGTTTTCAATAAGGAGTACCAGACAGAGGCTGTCATTGGAAAACTGTCCTTAAGCTTTACTGTCATTGCTGTTCTTATCTCATGCCTGGGACTATTTGGCTTAGCGTCGTTCAATGCTGAAAGAAGAACCAAAGAGTTAGGTATCCGAAAAGTGATGGGTGCCTCCGTTGGAAATCTAGTCATTATGCTTTGTGGTGACTTTACTAGTCTCGTCATAGTTAGCTTGTTCATTGGCTTTCCCGTCTCCTGGTACCTTATTCGTGAATACTTGTCAGGTTACACTTTCCACACTGTAATCAATTGGAACATTTACGTTTTGACGTCAATTGCCATGTTGGTTATTGTGTTTCTTTCTGTAGGATACCAATCTGCCAGGGCTGCGATGTCAAATCCGGTAGACTCATTACGCAATGAATAACCGGGGTATTTAATATCTGCAAAATAATTACCTCAACCACCAAACAATCAGTCTCTCAGAAACACTTCAACCCTCCTGTTAGCCGACTGGTATTCTTCCGTGTCGCGGATCACCTTCGGTTGCGCCGAGCCAACGCCTGTAACCATTATCCGCTCATCATCCACGCCGCTCTTTAGCAGCAACCTCCTTATAACTTTCGCACGCTTTAACGACAACGTGCGGTTGAGTCGCGAGCTGCCGTCGGCACTTGTGTGTCCGACGATTGCGATATTCATGTGCTGATTCCTCTGCAGCACCGAAACTACTGAATCGATCTTTGATTGTGTAATCATCTTTAATCTTCGAGCTCGACTGTTCGAAATAAAACACACCGACCGGTGATTGCGGGATCTTTCGAAGCTTGATCTCCTGGAATACCTTCAGTGTATCATATCCCTCAACGGCAACTTCGCGTACAAAATAACCTTTCGCCCGCGCCCGTAACGTAATACCCTCAGCATGTTTTTAAGCACCGAACGGGCGAGGTACTTGTCGCGCAGGAGAACGACCGGTCGCTCCTTTCGCTCGTCAAGCACATCGTACTTCGCATTTACCGGTTGTCCTGTGGCACTATCGACAGCACTCAGCTCTAACATGCTCATCGGGTTTCTCTCGAAAGCATTGATGTCGAAATCGGTTGGCTTGATCTTCTCCTTCGCCTCACTAATTTCTTTAGCTCTCTTACTTCCGCCGTAGGTCAGAAACCCGAGTGTAACTCCTAACGTCAGATCTTTAAATCCGTCGGATAAATTTATTGCTTGAATGAAAATTCAAATCATTTTGAAGGGATGAAAAATGGACTGGGTTCAAACTCGTGTGATATCTCAGGTTGATGCCCCACACGACTCTTATTGGCGCACCACCGAGGTACAGGTACATAGAAATTATATTGAATAAATGTAGATGCACCAAAATTATTCGTCTTGTATTTGTTGTTCGGTCCCGACTTATCGACATACTGTAACCTGTTGAACTCGCGATCAAATCCTATTTGATACTCGATCCTTGGCAAGCCCTCGGAGTTCTTGTTCTTGCTCTTCAGCAAATGCAACATCAAGCCAACATCGATGTCATCGTAATCGTAATGGAGTGATTTCTTCCACTCTGGCGCCGGCGTATCGCCAAAACGGTCAATTAGTGTAGATCCTTTCACATACGATAACGTGAATAATAATCTTCCTTTTCTCGTTCCGAAACCTGTCATAAACGAAAGAGCATCGGCGCCGCGGATCTTGAAACCATAATTCGTCACGCCGGGAGGTTTCGGCCCGTTCAAATTATACGCATTGATATATTGCCTGAAGTTCGGAGCATCAAAATGACCCACTATGTTCCAATTAATATGAACGTACTTCAATCCCACTTGCGCGAATGATGTCGCGGGCAGTATGAGAAAGATCAGCAGCATTGCCAATCGCATAGACAGTGTATCGGACCTGTTGATCCTCCGTTTCAATTAAGGATAATTTTATAGCTCCGGACTACATCTCCAAGTTTAACTCGCACAGTATAAAATCCTCGCGCAACATCGCTCAAATCAATCGGGGTTTCGCCATCCGAAACATTCGCGTTATATACGATTGTTCCAAGCAAGCTTAAAACTTCAACGTTTATCGGCAAGTCAGATGCAGAAACATCAATAAAGATCATGCCTTTCGAAGGTATTGGGTAAATAAAAATCGAATCAATTACTTCATTAATC
This sequence comes from Bacteroidota bacterium, assembly GCA_037200305.1. GTDB lineage: Bacteria > Bacteroidota > Bacteroidia > Cytophagales > Cyclobacteriaceae > ELB16-189. The sequence goes on along the minus strand of JBBCGZ010000009.1, from coordinate 27,702 downwards.
CCCGTGATGCTATTGACGATAACTGGTTGAGATTTACCCGAAGGACAACTATTTAAAGTTGTCTCTAAAGTATAAGTTCCTTCCTTCGTTACCTGGATTGTATTAAATGTTGCTCCATCGATTTGCTGACCGTCCAGGTACCATTGATTACCCTCCGACGCACTTGACGTCAGGGTATTACCCGCTTTACTAATCGTTGGTACGGACGGAACAGCATGAACATTTACGAGGTTATCAATCGTAATAGAATCAGCCCCACCGGCGAATGATGTTATTAATTTCACCGGGTATTCCCCGGCCGATGAATAAAGAATTTTTGGCTTCGCTTCAGTTGAGGTTTTTGGTGTTCCACCTGGAAACGACCATGCGTAGGAAATCACGGGGCCGATCGACCTGTCGGTAAAATTCACCGACTTTCCCGCACAGATCTCCGGTTGCGATCTATCGAAAGAACTAATGTATTTCGAAGGATCGTCCGCTATCGTAACGATGATACTTTTCGTTTTGTCGTGGAATCTTACGATCACTTTCGTGGTGCCTGAGTGCCTCGGGTTGAAGATCGGTCCTGAAACCCCTGGACAAGAAAGTGGCATCAAATACGTATTGCACATCGGCGGCATCGCAAATATCTGCCTGATTTCCGGAGTATGATGCTTTCACGAGGATTCCGAAGTTAATGCCAGTTGTTGCGTTGATGCTGCCCGGAGAAATGACAATACTGTCGGGCTCCACAAGTGAGTTGATCTCAATAGACAGGGTGTCCTGTTTGATCATATTATCGACACCTTTACCAATGGACCAAATTGTCAATTTCCCTACAGCTGAATCAGGAATTTTAAGTTTCGCACTGGAAGACTCTGCAGGGAGGTTAATCGCGATCGGATCAATTGTGCTGCCGAACACAAACAACATTGCATTGGGAATATTGGATTTCAAAAGTTCAACCGTAACACTGTCGCCAGCATTGAACTTCTGCTCTTGTAAGGGATGAGTTATCTTCAAAAGAGTCAGATTGTATGCGACCGGAATTGCTGCTGGTACAGAAATTAAAAAGAGGTTTAGACAGATAGCCCTGTGGAAATCCTGAATTCGTAAATCTCGTAACATCCGCCGGACTTGAATCAATTAATTTCAAAACGCGCTGAATCATCGCACTATTGTTCGGAGATCCGACGTGCCATTGACCGCTGATGATTGGATTCAAATTCAGCTTTGCCATTTGCGATGATTTCGCTACAACAAGATCGTTCGATTCGAGATTGAATATGCCGGACCATCGGCTATCGAGATCAGATTCCTCAGCATTGTAGCTCCCGAATAACCGTCACCTGTTGCATCCGTGGAAATGGTGCTCGACGGCACAAGATTTTGATCTGCCTGCGGCATATTCAGTTGACTCATAGCAAAGGAGCCCACCTGCAGATCGGAGATCGCGCCATAGTCATCCGATGACAAAGACATCTTCATCGCACGATTGAAAATCCCGGCAAGATGAGCACCAATTAAAAAATGGCAGACTGCGATCCATAGTGCGGAGTATTAAGAGTGATGACCTTTGATATGTCGTTCCTGTAGAAAACATCCGTAAACGCGTTCTGCAGGTAGAGCCTGGTCAGGATACCGCCCATACTATGACCAACCACTACCGCTTTTCCAGTAAGAAATGACGAACTGCGCGCGTTAGATAAAATGGCATCTATCGCATCCCGTACAACTCTCCTGTTCGTGGAAAAATTTGAACTGTTGGTAGTAGCATAGTCAACCGGCCGTATCCATGGAATGTTTCGGTCATACGCGTGGTACATTCCATCAAATGAATTGCGGTCGCCCCAAAGACCATGTACCAACACGAGCGGGGCACGATAAATTTCAATAGGATATGTGTGTAAAACAGTGTCCTGGGTGACGTTGAATATCTCAATACTATCAGGTCGATAATCGAATGCCTTTGTGATCGTTGGTATTACGAGTTGCGGGTGTGTTAATCGCGCAATAATCGTATCACCGGAGATGCGGATATCTTCATCTTTGAATTCACCCGTTACAGAGATCAAGCCTTCACTTTGTATTCGAAATTTGATACTGGAATTAGCTAATGCCGGATTATGGTTGACGTACTTAAGCAGTGTAACGTTCGACCCGTCTGCACATATTTTTATCGGCGGCAGCTCTTCATCCAAAAAATCAGTGGATAATATAAGTTCGTTTCTCTTTAGATCCGGATGATTTTCGTCATCAGCATAAACATTGAGAGATCCGTTTAATAGTTGGAGATCGGATACAGGCCTGGAAAAAGTTCCACCATCATCGTTACCGACATAAATGCGGCCATTGAAAATACAGAGAGTATAAACATAGTTGGTGAAGCCAGGGATATTTCGAAATAGAGGCAGCCCATCATTAAACGATCTCCAATGGTCTCCCCGATCATCACTTATAAACACGCCAGAGCCTGAGCCTGCAATAACGTATTTACCATACATTACCAGCGAACGGATTGAGCTCCATTTGGATTGTCGTAACTGTTTTGAAGCCACGTCGTTCCATTGTCCGGAGAATAGAAAACACCGCCGTTGGATCCAAGATAAAGGTCAGCACCCTTCTTCACCACACACCACATGCCCTGTATTGCAGAGCCTTGCCTGTTTGGTGGCTTAACTTCAACCTGATACCATGTTAATCCCCGATCGGTTGACTTATAAAGATACTGCCCCGCAGCCCACACTTCATCACCATCCGCCCATATACCTTGAATGCCCTGCTCTGGTATTGCGCCTTTTGTCCACGAAGTACCTTTGTCTCTCGAAATATATATTGCCGAACCTGTGCCTGCATAGATATTGTTGCCGGAAGCGGCTACACAACTGATGAAATGCTGATCGAGAGAATTAAATCGCAGCCATGAAGTATCTCCCTGGTAATAAACTCCACCGAGGGCATCAACGTAGACATCATCGCCACTTTTTGCCATGGAAATTACCTGTATTCCATTCTCATTCAGTCCGTCAATATCCGGGTGCCAGTCAGTCGACGATGTTCGAAAGACACCAGATGTTCGTGTGCCTGCCCATAACTCATCATCGGTTGCAACCATTGAATACGTGACTGACCCTGTCAATCCCTTCATCGGACTCAGTCCACGTGTTGCCTCCATTACGAGATACAAAAACTCCGCTTCCATTCGTACCAGCATAGAGAGCGGATCCGTTTGCAATAAGACTGACGACACGCTTATTAATCAGTCCTTTGCTTTTGTTTGTCCACGTCGAGTCATTCCAGGAAAACTTAAATACTCCTCCATCAGTTGCCATGTAAAGACTCGTATCAATCGCAACCTGTGAATATGCACTTATCGCAACGTGGCTGTTGTCGTATGGAAATGATGTCCATTCTGTGTCACCATCTGCCAGTGCATAACTGGAGCCGTAGGAGCTTACAAAAAGAACCGTGTCGATCCTTACAAGACTATAAGGAGAATTAGTGATGGGAGTTTTGTTTAGCGTGCTACCTCCATCATTTGATTTAAGCAGACCACTGTAAGTTCCGACATATAGGATCGAGCCATCAAAAGCGACCATGATCGATTCGGTTAAAGAATTTACCAGGGACCAGTTGGTGCCAAGGTCGGTCCGATTGGTAGATCCCCTTGTCTGTGCCGGCAACTATCGTGTTTGCCTTAGACGTCATGCAATTCACGTTTGCATTCAGTCCCATCTGCTGCCATGAATTGCCGTTATCAATCGATCGCTGAATCCCGTAACCACCTACAAACATTGTATTGCCAACGCTTGTGGTGGCGCGTGCAACTATTCCCGGACTCTCTCCCATTCCTTTCCCAAACCAGGAGCTGCCGTTGTCCTGTGATATAAAAACTCCTTTGCCGGCGGCCGCATAAATTGTTCCATTGGAAGTAATACCAAGAGATAATATCGTACCTCCGTTTGGTCCATCATCCCTGGTCCATTGAGCATTGGTTGTGGTCGCGAAGAGAAGTAAGGTCAAAATCCGAAAGGTGGATAAGCTCTTACCCTTCAAACTTTCTGATATTTTCATATTTGACTAAGATATCACACGGCAAAATAACATTTTAAACCTACGGATACTTCGGCGGATCGGCCTTCACCAATTCCATATAAATTTTAGTTATCCCCATCGTTCCATCAAAGATCAATTCATTTTCCCTTTTTGTTACAGTTGCTTTTAAAGTGTCATTCCTGTTAATAGGATAATGCCAGGTCGCCTTGATTTGTTTCGTTTGGTCATCGTAAATATATTCTCCATACAATCTTTTGCCGACGTCATGATATTGAAGGAGAATGTCATGTTCAATATACACCATCGTTACAACGCTGTCGCGGCAGTCTCTAACATCAATATTTTTATCATTCATTGAAAGCTGCCTCACCTCGTACCGCCCCTTTGGCAGTTGAGTTTTGTTAAATACGTAATAACCTGGACCACAATTGATCCAAATACGAGAAGCCCGGGATTGACGTGAGTTGTACGTAGAACGAATTGTTCAAGGTTGTTTTTAAAAGATTGAGGTACGAGATTACTCAACGCGAATACTGAGAACAATAGCAACGGTATGAAATGAAGTAACTCGAGAGTTTTGAATTTTTTACCAGGTGAGGTGAAATACAAAACACTTAAGTATAATGCGGGTGCTGTGGCAAAGCGTGTGAACTCAAGTAATCGGGTAGTCGTGTCGTCGGTAACAACAGAGCTCGCGAGAGCACAGGCAGTTGCGAAAAACAAGAACGACATCCAACGGTTTGCAGCCACATTTGCTTTTCGTGGATTGGAAACCGATATGAATGCCAAAAGGAATAGGCTGCCGCTGATGAGAGACGGAAAGATCGGTTTCATACCTAAAGATAGTGTGTAAGTTATAAAAAGCCCGGTACCTCTACCCTCAGCTTAAAAGAAGAAACCTGTCCCACGATGGCGTTATTTGTGGGTTAGCTACGGAGATCAATGCAAGCCCAACGCCGGTTGCGCCAGTCAGGAATCCCATCGAAGGAACGAATACATCGTCCTTATAATGATACACCGAAAATTTCCCGATGCCTCCTAAGGTATCAAGCTGCTCAAGAAGACGATCAATCCAATAAGAGGACGCCTCGGAGAATATCATCTCCCCGGTATATCGATACATGCGATCATACCAAAGTGCATTGCCAGCGAAACCGTGACACAAACACCCGTCCCAGATCCGAGTTTCAGACGGACTCTTGCGTTGCACACTCCGCGTTGTCATTTGTATTACCCTCTGCTTCAAGTCCTCATCGTTCAACGCTACGGCAGCCTGCCAGAGACAAATGAGCACACCGGGATCGCCATAACACCATCCCAGGCGACTCATCTTCTTTTCTTCATAATCCTGAATTAAATAGCCAAGCGGGAAAAAAGAGCCTACGTAATTTTTAACGTCCGCCTTATCCAATAAAAATCCGACTGCATTGGTAAGCATCGTCTTTGCCATTTCACCGCCGTAACCAGCCTCAATGACTTTCGACAAATAAAAATTATACTCGGCATTCCATGCGCCAGGCCAAATTAACACTCGGTCTGTTATCATTTGACTGTAATTCGTAAAACGGATCGAGCCAATATTGCCCCGACGAATCAAGCTTACTGGTTTCCTGTAAAGCAAGAAGAAATTCATTGTGATACGACTCGCTGTTCTGTCGGCTGAGGAAAATAGATTGCAGCGCCCAATCATTATGAAGATAGTCGTATACTCCAAGCCGGGTATCCGCAATACCCTTTGAGAAGATAAAATCATCAAACTCCGAAAAGATAGAGTCGTCGGCTTCGACAAGGCCTTCCGATTTAAGGTGCTGGATCGTCCATGCTACGCCCGTAATTCCGTTAGAAAAAGAATAACTGATCGTATCCTGATCCATATCCTCCTATCATCTCAATGCAATCAATAACCTTTTCGATCATGTCTGTGCATATATCGAGATGCTCCTGCTTGCCGGTCAATTTATAATAATAGCCATAGAACATTGCGAGACCGGTATGTCCGCCAGCAAATGATGGGTGACATCTATCGACCGAAAAATGTTCCCTGAGAGGCTGGTCGAGATCGTTGAGAATTTTTTCTATTTGTTTCGTTCTCGTCATAATGAATCGATAATAAAAAAGGTTTCTATTACTAGAAACCTTTTAATCAATGACGACGGAAGCTTAGCACATCTGCGTGTTGTGATTAGTGTCTGTGCAGTAAATGCGTGAACAGTCTGGTTGATTCCACGCACAAGTTAGCTGTTGGCTTGCAACGCATGCGTCGCAACAAGTGGTAGCGGCATGTGTGCAGTAACCAACCACCTTTTACAGAAGACATCTCAACATCCGTCAACGCAGAGATCGTCTTCTTACCAAGGACGAGTTTTTTGTTAATCTTTTTCATAAAAATGAATTTAATTAAGCTTACATGACTGTATTTAACTTAATGAAACAGCGGTATTTATTCAACATTCATTCACTTTCCACCTCCAATCGATTACCTCGATAGGGTTATTCACGATCAGGTTAAAGTGTTGATAATTATATCCTTGAAACGAGGTGTCAATTTTTTTGGCGGGCCAGCTTCGAGTTGTAGTGGCGATACATCATGTCGTAGACAATCAGTTCGTGTTTTCTCGACTTTGAACGAGCCAACCGGTTAGCGATCATGTGACAGATACTCCATAGTGGCTCATAGGTGTAGTTTTGATTCACAGGATATTTTTCTTTGATCGATTCGTGATATCCTTTTTGATCGAATCATTTTTTAGCAACAACTCATGCAAGTCATTCCACTCTGCCGGCATCTCTGCGTTCTCTTCATCGCACAAAACACGCCGATCAACTTTCGAAAGGAACTTATACTTATTTACCCAACTGTTGTGAGGTTGTCGCGTTCGTTCGAAATTCAAGTTTATACCCATTCAGTGATTGAGCTAGAAATTTTTGTTTGGCAACATCCGTCATTCCAAAATGATTCATCGTTTGTTCGATTGATGCGATGATGAAAGCGAGTAGCAGTTGTTCGTAGTCTGTTGAATTGACTGCTATTTGCATGAAAGCGATCGCTTCCTGGCTTTGATAACAGAAGAGATCTTCAACCAGGCCTATAGTGGCGTCGCCATATCGTTCGATCTCGCGATCATAGGTATCCATCTGGATATTACTGATGACGTTGTTCGCACAGAGTTCGGAGACGGAATCGTTAAATAATACAAAGACACGACCAAATTGATCCTTATCATTTAGCTTCAGTCGGAGCCTGATATGATACTGTGGGTCGTTATACCTGACAAAGAACCATTTGTTAATGACCTCATCCAATAAAAGTGTCTCCACGAATGGCTTTAAACAATTAACAAGCAGGTAATCGGACGTTTTATATCCAACATAGATCTTGAAATACATCCACTCGCTTCCGATCGAATATTTTCGCTGGTTGTAGTTTGTGATTGCAAGTTTCGGTCGACTAACGGAGATGTTTTGTTTTCGCCCAAATGAAACGATAGCTTCATTTGCATAGCAATTGCCATGGTCGTCTGAAACGATCCCATCGGTTGCGAAAGAAAACTCAGCGAGATGTAACTTCTCTTTATCTTTTGATTCATCCGATAACAAATCAATAAACGCAGGCTTCGTCAAGTCAATAAAAGCTCATTGTCACCCTCCATCAAAAGAACTCTTTCAGGCATCTTCCATTTCGATCTCCATTGGGCAATGGCCTCTTGTAGTGCGGTTCCTTTCAGCGTCGACAAGAACTCGAATTCAACTTTATCAAAAACCCAGGAGCTCCGGCACAACACAACGTTCCGAATTTCAACCGGGGACGAAATGGGTAACCAAGACCAAGGATGTCCAATCGAACATGAGTCCCGCCATCTTGTCCTGGAACTGAAGATCGCAGAGAAAATGATAGATCGGCAGCGAGTTCATCGAGAAGTTGTGAGATGTTGCAAGTCGAGGAACAACTTCCTTATCGAGTTTTCTCGAACGAAGTATGATTCGGTTTTCATGAACACGAATCAAGAGATCGTCGGGTGGGATCTGGTGATCCGAATCGCAGCATGATTTTGCGAGCAATGGAATTTCATACTCGCGAAGTTTTTTTCGCATCAGAACATTGCCAATGCGCCCTTGGGGGATATGAACAATTTCAGCGAGAACAGCATCCCCAGCAAGATCCTGTTCCATGGCTGCAATCGACATCGCGAATTCAGAGATCTGTTCATCGGCATGAGTGAATCGCCCAAGCAAGTTTGCCGCACTGCTCATGCCTGCAGAACCTTTATAGAGGATCTGTTCCTTTCCTAAGCTGTCTTTTCCAAGAAAGCTAACTATTGCCGAGATGGTATCGGAAAGCGGCTGCCTGGATTCGTTGATATCGAAATCCCTTTCATTGATAGTAACTTCTTCGGCATTGGATGCGATGGCATCCATGTGCTTCCTGAGCAACACTCGCCGTGTTGCGTTGATGCTGATGACGCGATCCTGTGCGATTGCACCAACGGCAATATCGTCGACCAGCGGGGCGATGTCGCCACTGGAAGACTGGAGATATCCTATCCCGGTTTCATTATCGAGAGCTACGAGCAATGGCACCTCGGCGCTGCCGTATCTTTTTCACGAATGCATCTTTGAAACGCGTCAGGTTACTTTCCTGCGGTCTTGCATAAATCGACTGCATCAATACAATTGCCTTCCGGATCTGACCAGCAAGTTGCATGTTGATCGAGTTGGACGTCAGGTCGCTTTTGAAGTCAACCTGGAATAGCATCTTTGGATCGATGGCGCTTTTAGCATCTCCAGGCTTTTTCGGATCGCCACGTATTCTCATGGGAAGCGCCGGTTTGCTGATCGAGTTGTTTCAGCTTTGATTGAACTTCCAGGATAGTATCATATACGGCGTTTAGAAAATCATTCTCGCCCCCGCCCTTCACGATTTTCAGTGCTGATAGTAATTCGCTGGTGAACTCTTCTCCGGTAATCGACGGCGCCAATTCGCTAACGAGCAATTGAGCTCCAATGATCTCGTGAACGAATTCGGTTGCTTCCTCAATATTGATGGTGTCATCGACAATCAAGCTGGCGATCTCTGCTATCGACGCGCCGCCTCCGCAGATGCAATGATTGTCCGGAGATATTCGGTGTTGTCAACAGCGCCGATGTCGTATCGCTTAGTAGTTCCGGCAAATTTGGTCTCGATAAACCTGATCTCGTGACCGCATTGATAGATGGTCTTGTTTGGATAAAATTTTAGCAACGCCCTGATGTCACGATCGTCTGATAGAATTTTCGCGAGAACATCAAGGTAATGCATGTCAAGTCGCCCATGTTTGGAGCCAGACATCGCTTTGAGTTCGATCTTTGAATGATTATCCCATGAAAGCGTGTTGAAGCCGGCGAACATTCCGAAAGGTGTGCAGCGGGTGCACATCCTTGCGAAGTATTTCAGAAGTGTTCTGCGCATCTTCTGATCTTCCCTTGATCTTTTATTTCATCCTTCTTCCACTTAATGATCTCAGTATACAATGCTGGTGAAGCCAGGAAGAGAGCTTCGAGCACGATTGATCGTTGAGATATTTTTTGATTTCTGATACCGATAAATCGGTATGCAAGACAACATTGAGAGGAAGCAGAGGAGTTCTGAGAATAACCTTTGGAAGGAGCTGAAAGTCATTCATGCTATTCAGGGCAGATAAATGAAGATATAAATTTTAAATTGAATGCGATATGGGCAAACGATTCCCGATATACCTTCAGCGTCAACGATTCGATTGCGGGCCAACTTGTCTCAGAATGATTTCAGCTAGCTTCGGCGTTCCGATAAAGCGAGGATTTGAAACAGGATTTAAAACAATTTCGAGAGGCGGGATGACCTTAACGGAACTTAGTGAGTTGGCTAAGCATATCCACCTTAGTACGTATGGCGTGAAAATTTCTTTTAAAGGATCCTCGAAGACAGCGGGTTGATAGATGTGCAGCTTCCATGTATTGTTCATTGGAAGGCCGGGCATTATGTCGTTGTGTATAAAATTTTGAATGATATTATTTGGATCGTCGATCCCGCACACGGCCGGGAGAAGTTAACGCGTAACGAATTCGAAAAGCATTGGTTGACAGGCGCGAAGAAGGGAATTTGTTTGTTGGTGGAGATGGCGACCTGAATACTGTCCGCAAACTATTAAAATAGATTTTTCAAATTTTTCCTTAAATTGAATTCAGAGCCCATCATGCTTCCCCCAAAGGAGGTAGGATGGGCTTTTTTATTTCGCACATGGAAGGATCCCCCCGACTGTTCGCCCTGTTGATCGGTATTGCCGAATACGGCAATATTTCCGCCGCCTATGGGGTGAAATATCAAAATCTTCCAGGGTGCATTCCGGATGTAAAAAACATCAAGGCCAATCTTGAGTCCTCATGGCCGGCAAAAGATCTTTTTGTCAAAACCCTTATCAACAAAGAAGCAACGAAGGAAAACATTGTTAAACAGATCCTCGATTACCTGGGCCAGGCTTCTGAAGGAGATACAGCGTTGTTGTACATCTCGAGTCACGGAGCACAGGAATGGTGCGATCAACAAGTGTTCTCCGGCGAGACAGACGGAAAGCTCGAGACAATTGTTTGTTACTATGAAAAAGAGTGGGCAGATTTCCTGCTTGCCGATAAAGAGTTGAGATGGCTGATTCACCAGCTATCTCAAAAGGCACCCCATATCGTTGTCATACTCGATTGTTGTCATTCCGAAGGCGGGACGAGGTCGATAGCGCTCCACAAGGAAGTGCCGGTGCTTATTCAAAAGACGATTCCATTCACGTTCCCGCAAAGACCATGGAAACACTTCGTGTTTAATGAAAGCATTTCAAAAGATGACTTTATAAAACAAGGGGAAGAAACCGCACTGCCGGAAGGTGATCATATCGCATTGTCGGCGTGCGGATCCAATCAATCGGCTGGACAATTTCCGGACGGAAGCGTTTTTACCAACACGCTGCTGAAGGTTCTTCAATACGAACGAAACAACATTAGCTATGGTCAACTCATAAGCCGGGTGAGTCAGCACATGAGAGCTGCCTATGAACAATTGCCCGATCTCTATACAAACAAGGATCGCGACAGACGGCTGTGTCTTGGAATATCTTAGTCGCCCGATCAATTTCATGCCGAATTCATGCGACGTCCTCTATAACGAAGTTCAAGGCTGGACGATAAATCGCGGGGCGATAGATGGCATCATTCCGTCGGATAAATCTTTGGCGGTTTACGATGCCAAGGGAATCGATAAACCAATGATGGCTATCGTTAGTAATGTAACTCTGAGTTATTCGGCGATACAATTCACGAATGGCAATCCAGACCCTGAAAAACAATATAAGACCCAAGCGGATCAGTTGAGTGCAAAGAGACGAAGGACATTCTCGCTTACGGCCGGATGTCATCTCCAGGCTTATTGAGAGGGGAACGTCTTTTATAGAATTCGTTGAGCATGAACGGAATGCGCAATACGTTCTTCGCAACAACAATGAGATTATATTTCATCACACGGAAGGAAGATCCATTCCGTCCGTTGATTGAACCCGTGTTGGCCAGCAGCAAGCAATTAACCCGACATACTACTCCAAATGTTCAGCCAATTGTCGACATGGGAGTTTGTAAAGAGTCTGAAGATCGAGGGAAGTGATATCGACATGGATAAGTTCGAGGTTCAGCTCACGTTGGTGGATGCAACGGGGACAGTGATCAGCCAACTGCCGATGGATGAGAACCACGATATCAAACTGCCGCTCAAATCGATCAACGATACTATTTATATCACAATAGATCTTGCTAACAAAACTGGCTTTAATCTCAACTGCGCGGTTGTGTATTTGAAAAATGACTTTGCGATCTTCACATCGTTCCTGCATCCGAGTGTCTATTTCATGGAAGAGTAATACACTGTGCGATTGAAAGTTGGAAAAGCTACGATTCTTCCCGTTGATGCGCGCGATCACGTAAAGTGGTATAACTGGCCACAGACGTCTGATGTTCTCAAGATAATTGTAAGCCTGGACAAATTCGATGTTGGTCATCTGACCCGCGCACCGTTGCCGATGCCGCCGATACCTCACTTTGAAAAAACATCAAGGCACCTATATGGGAGTAGCGTCATTATCCGAAACGATTCCGGGTTCCAAAACATGGAACACAAAAAATGTAAACATGGTAATTATAAATCCGGATAAGGATAAAATGACGGTTGACGAAATGCAGAGGATGACCGACGATCCAGCGACTAATATTTTGGCAGACATCTTTTTCCGATTGAACACAAACAATAACACCCCGTGCCCAGAAAAGCGCTAGCATATTTCGCACAAACAGCGAAGGATCCATCTGATCCAACATATCTCAAAGCCCTTGATGATGAACTTCAGGCAATGCAAGATAGTTTCGAAGAGTCCGGTGTTCTCCTGCATTCCCACGCAAAAGGCGAAAAGGTAAACGCTGCCCAGATCAAGCTGGACCTCAAAAATTACAGCAAGATCTTGTCATCTTTCACTTTAGTGGGCATGCCGACGCCCGACAAGATATTCCACCGGCGAGAATGTACTCGACATGAAGGCCATCGCCAATTTCCTGGCCAAATGCAAAAATCTCAGAATTGTTTTTCTTAATGGTTGCGCTACCGAGGCGGCGGTTCAATGCCTCTTCGCGAAAGACATACCTTTTGTTATGCAACCAGGTATCGTGTCCGGGATGCTACCGCATACTTGTTTGCCGCTGAGTTTTATCGTGGGCTCATGAAGGACAAGATGTCGATCCTGGGCTCGTTCCGGAGCGCTGCAGAAGCAGTATTGGACGCCAACGCCAGGAAACCTTTCTCAGAAAAAATGCGCACCGAGCCCGACACATTGATGCCGTCTCAAGTGATCGCCAATAGATTCAGGAGCGGGATCAATACTGAGCCAACCAGACGAGGAACTGTGGAACATCCACGCCCTCGACCCAAACAATCCAATGCTAACGAATGGCTGGCGCCCCAAATAAAGGATGAATATGCTGCTGACTTTTCGAATGCATTCACATGCGGCAGGCTTTCGTTGTCAAATCGCTTTGGGGATCATTGGAAGAAACGCGATAAGAAAAAGGTCTTACACTACTTCATGTGCGACGATACCCGACAAGTCGTTAGAAGGCGTGTCTGTTTAAATCTTTGTTCGAAAACAATCTTTCGACTTATAACAGGGACGAGGATCCTGATTATCATTATCCATTCAACCCCAACCTGCCAGGCTTCAGGAAGAAGATCCTGTCGCTGACTCATGAAAATCAAAGTAAGGAAGAGATCATCAATATGATCACGACTTCGACAATGGGGGCGGATTATCCCAATGCTCAATCGTTCAAGGATCTTTACCTCATGCCCGCGATAAAAGACAAAAAGAATGCTTTCATCTTCCTAAGACTTGAGAAAGGAAGACTTCTTTAAGATAAAAGGCGCGATTCTCGAATTTATCCAGGAATCGATCAACACCGACCAGGATGGAACACAGACGCGTCCAACTTTATTGTTCTTCTGGCACATAAATGCCCCGAGAAGCATTGCGGAAGTAATGCACCTTGCTCAGCCTGTAATGTAAAACTGTTGCCTCAGAGTTTAAAGAGCCGCCGTTCAACCGGTTATGTCAAGGTCCTTCATGAAGACGATTCAAAACCAATTCCAATTGCCAGGCGACGACGATCTTCTCGATTGGCTCTCGGATAATGGATTCAATCACGAACCGCTGCCACTACTAAAAAGTGCACTGAGCAATAAACGAGTAAGTCTCCTCGAAAACACCATAATAGAATTGTTAGATAAAAAATAAAAAACATGGCGACAGATAACACAACCACCGGAGCCGCGGCGTCCACTGAAGAAGAGAAGTTCGATATCAAGTTTGATTTCGACAATGAACTTCTTCGGGCAGAAAAACTCCTAAGCAATGCCTCCGGCTATATCATTAACAAAGGACTTCGGCGCGCTGTTGAGGTAGCGGTAATGTTAAAACAACCTTTGCTCCTTACCCGGCGAACCAGGTACCGGCAAATCGAAGCTTGCCCAAAACTTGCAACTGACTTGCATGAAAAGTCACCGGACGAATATCTGAGCGAAACCGTTGGTATTCAACACTAAAACAATATCGTCGTACACAGATCTTTTTTATAGTTATGACGCACTTTCGCATTTCCGGGATGTGCAGATACAAAAGTTGCCAGATGTTCGCGCTTCGTCTTATGTGTACCTGCAAGCATTGGGTCAGGCTATCATTCTCAGCAATAAAGAAACTGCCAGGGAGAATTTTCCTTACAAGCACATGGATCGTGTGAAGAAGGTCCTCAAGGGAAATGAATCACCGAAAAGCTCGGTGGTATTGATCGACGAAGTCGATAAAGCGCCACGTGACTTTGCCAATGACCTACTAAATGAATTGGACAAGTATGAATTCTTCGTGAAAGAAGACCGCGAGCAAACAGAGAGTTATAAAAAAGGAAAAAACAACATATTCGTTATCCTTACCAGCAACTCCGAGAAAAGCCTGCCGGATGCATTCCTGAGGCGCTGCATCTTTTATCACCTCGAATTCCCTTCGAACAAACAACTCCTCCAAATTGTCAAGACCCAGCTGTCGCTCGACAATGACCTTGAACAAAACACGCCCGACGAACAACTGATGAAGTACATTGAATTTTTCGGCAACGTAAGAAATAAGAATCAAGACAAGAAGCCGGCAACAGCGGAGCTCATCAGTTGGATGCATTACCTGAGATCGCATATCCTTAACGACAAAGGCGTGAGAGACATCGATCCCGATATCCTGATTGCCAGCCTTGAGCATTCTTGCAAAGATACCGGCGACCCTCAAGCGCCTGAAAGAAATGGTGACCCAAAGATGAAAGACACCGATCTCCTTCGCTGGACAACAACGTTGGTTCGAACACTCTACGACAATAAGTTTCCTGTAAGAGTGGGCGACGCAACCAATATTGCGTGGGTGATCCGTCAGTATACATCACGGGTACCAACACCCGATCTTGCAAACGCTGAAGATCGTAAGTACCTCGAAGAGTTGATTTGTCCAACGGTCTCAGAAACACTATTACATCAAAAATTATTTCACGGGATCTTTGAAGACGTTTATAAGGCAACCTTCCCTCCTGTCGATATCTCACAAAAAGAACAACCGGGTTCGTCCGGGATCAAACATCCAAAATCAGAGGACATTGCATTCAAAAGGAAGCGGCTTCGCACACTGGCTGCTCTATCTGTTTTCATTCTTATTGTATTGTTATTAGTCTTCTTTGCATCAAGGCAAGACGTGAAGCCACCGGTCGACGTGTCGAAGCAACAGCCAGATACGACCATACTCGCGCCACAGGATACGTCAGTGAAAAAAGCCTGACATTAAGACGACAAAATATCGTGAGCATGCTTTGAGTAACCTGAACTTTAACAGCACGGAAGCCTCCGTACGATCCGAACATATTCGTATGGGTAGCATTGGCCACGCTATTTGCAGTGATCATCAGTTACATCGTTGCGAGAAATCAATTCTCGGCACCGAAGCGTAAGTATGCGAGGAAGGGTCCTTATACACTGGCGCTTCCACAAAATCAGTATCATGTTCAAACTTCAGAAGAGTTCGATGAATGGAGTCGCCTCTTCCTGCAAAACATCCAGGGAAATGCGTGGATACCCGACGTCAAAATTATCCATCGAATCCACGATTACCCAAGGTGGATTTCCCATTATAAAATACAAGACACCAAGGAGGCGACCACATTATCTTTTCCTGATCGATAACAGGTCACCCTTCGATCAGCGGACAAAACTTTACGGTCATTTTTACGACATCCTTCATCAGAACGGAATAGATGTCGACGTATTCTACTTTCACACGACGCCGCAGGTCTGCTGGAACCCGAAGCATCCCCAATGGTGTAAAGACTCACTACTCGAACAACTTTTCGCTAACTCTTACCTCATCCTGGTAACTGACGGTGCTGTGTTCGTGGAGCGAGGCAGGCTTCACATGTGGGTGACAACTCTTTTTGGAGGATGGAACAAGAGAGCGATACTCACACCCCAACCGGCGAACCTTTGGGGCAACGTCGAACGAGGTCCTCGCTTCATTCTTTATTCTTTTGCCGATCGCCATAGAATCGACAAAGCTGCTTCGCGAATTGATGGACAAAGAGCGGCCCAACTTCCACGCTCATAAGGAAGAAATGGAGAAGATCTTTTCGTTCCCAGGTCAGTCGATCATGGATGAATCCGGAAAGCTATCAATAGAACGGCTCGACAGGTTCCTGGAGGAAGAGCTCGTCAACAAACTCCCCCGAAGTGATGTCGAGTTGATAAAGCTCTGGGCTTATGCTACTGCTGTATCGTCGAAACCATCACTCGAAGCGACCATCGCAATCGGTAAGGGAATACAGGATGGCTTCCAGGTACAAGGCCTGTTGAATACAAGCTAACCTGATGATCATCACATCCTTGCCGTGGCTTCGCCAGGAGCGGATCGACTTCGAAGTACGAACGGCTTTGTTGAAAGTACTCGAAAAGAAAAGCAAGGTTGCGGAGCAGTTCGCACGCGAAGCGATGATCGATCTTCTGACGCTTGCTAAACCGGCGCCCGACAGCCGGGCATTCCAGGAAAGAGATATCAATCTTAGCGAGCAACGTTATTTTTCCAAAAAATATCCTTCGATCAAAGCTGTAAAAGAGCTTCTCTCCTACCAGGAAGCGGGACTTATCAGCGACCGCGGGCTCAACAAAGTTGTGAAACGCAGATTATCATTCTGGACAGTTATAACCATTTTCATTTCAATCACATTAATAACACCCACCACTGGCTTCCTTCCTTCAAAACAAGTAGAAGGACACTCCGGGTATAGTGACTACGGCTTTATATCACAAAAGGGATGGTGTTGACAGCGCTAATTACTATAACAAGCTTGCGGAGCGATTTTATATGTCTTCACTGATGGACAATGATCCCGAAAGCTTAAACAAATATTATCGCGGAATTATGAAAAATCTTGTGAAAGCCGCAAGACTCAATCCTACAACCGAAGTCTTCTCAAATATTTTA
Organism: Bacteroidota bacterium; assembly: GCA_037200305.1. Lineage (GTDB taxonomy): Bacteria > Bacteroidota > Bacteroidia > Cytophagales > Cyclobacteriaceae > ELB16-189. The sequence goes on along the minus strand of JBBCGZ010000009.1, from coordinate 10,573 downwards.
TAGTCTGGGAGTTCGAAGTTGCGACATATGAATGGGTGATTGGCGTTTCCGATGCGAAGCAGCGATATGATTACGTGGAAGATTACTTGCAACCTTTTCGTTCGATAAATCCAGACTGGTCGCCGAATGAGCATCAGCTTCACCAATACTTCACGTTACTCGCCCATGATCCGGATAGTGTAAAATCGTTTGTTGAAGGATTGCTCCCACGGGGGAATTCAGATAAAAAAGTCGCATCCGTTGATATATACACTGCGCTAAAAGCGTTCCGCACAAACCGGCAGATCGTGATGCCATACGATACACCAGCCTCCGACACATTGAAGTACAGGATCGATGTACCCAACGACGTCTTCGAGCAACTTCTCGATTTCCGTACTGAATTGACAGCACATGTAGCGCGTTTCTATCTGGGTGGTGAACAATATCCCTTCGAAGCTGGCGAAAGCTCGCCACTCTATAATTATGGAGTAATGAATGCCGATATGATATCACTCGAATCAGATCGCGATAATGTGACGCTCCTTATAAAATCACAAAGCGGCAAGGCATGCAATCTCTCTCCGGACAGCAAGGGGATTGTATCCAAGCATTGTCGTTAGGCACGATGTTCCTAAAAATTTCAGCAAAGTAAATACTCCTCGTAGCTCCGGCACATTCATAGACCTCGACAACGATACCACCTCGACAACGATACCAGGTCGGGAGCAATCAATTATGTATCTGACAACGTCGGTTCTATGCCTGTTACATATACGAACGGTTACGAACTTTATACAGGGCTCAATAAAATTCCCTGGCTGAATAAATCCAAAGTATACATCTGGGGCACATACGTTTTGCAAGATTCGACAAGAAATACAGGTCAACTGACTTCTCTGATCGAGAACATACACATGAATCAGGGGTCGAGATCAGGCGCTCAAAGCTACCTGCGGGTAAACGGTCCCTGGCAGGATGGAGCAGTCACGTTTATGCCACCAAAAGGTGTAAAAGATATGCCTGTAACTGTCTATATCTATTACGCCGATCAAACATTTGATGTCGATTCGGCTGGAGAGCCTCGTAATCGTTCAGGGCTTGATACCCTCGAAACAACCCTCGTAGATTCTGCCGCAGCAAACTAATTGACCATTAATAAAATCACATATGCCCACGATACACGCATTACTCATTGGAATAAACGGATATCCAATCAGTCCCCTTAAAGGTTGCATCAACGATGTTGAAGCTATAAGCGCGTACCTCTCGGATGTGGCACATCGAAGCAACACATCTATTCGCATCAGAACGCTCACAGACAACGAAACGGAACAACCGACAAGAGAAAATATCATCAAATCATTTTCTCATTTCACCAACGCGAAAGACGATGACGTTTGTGTATTCTACTATAGTGGTCATGGATCTTTTTCACCGGCTCCGCGGAGTTTAAGGAAGCCAATGGATTCAATCAATCGATAGTTTGCATCGATAGCCCGGTTGCCCGGCGGTTTCGATCTGATGGATAAAGAATTGAGTGTGCTTATCTGGGAAGCTACTTTCGGAAAGCCGAATGTTAGTTTCGTGGTGATCACCGACTGCTGTTATTGCGGAACGATAACCAAAGCCCTTGATCAATCGGGGGAAAGTGATGTGACCGAGCGCATGATTACGGCCAGCAACGTACCGCAGGCTGTCGAAAATTATTACGGTTTCAATACTAAACTCGACAATCAGTCCGCCTTCGAAAAATCGATTGACCAGGATGGTCAATCCCAATTTAAGGTAGCCCGCGGACCACACATTCATCTCGCCGCTTCACAAGACTACCAGACTTCTAAGGAGCTGAGTATCGACAACGTAAGACGTGGCGCGTTCACACACTCGATGATCAAGATCCTGAACCTGTGCGAAGGCCGTGTTAGCTATCGGGATCTTGCCGATCGTGCAGGTGTGCTCGTAAAACATCTCGCCTCTGATCAGGACCCTGACGTAAATGCCGTTGGTGGACTTACCGATGATGATGAACAAAAGATATTCCTGACCAAGGAACTTTTGAACACCAATGGCAAAAGACTTGTCTTCCATTCTCGCGAGGATAATCAATGGTACTTGAAAGGCGGCTGCTTCACGGCATCATGGATGGCGACAAGGTTGACATCGACAACATCGGGATGACAAAGATCAATGGCAACGTTTCTCCTGACCAAACTCCGATCGATGAATTGCCCGGAATGACTACATCAGAAACTTATTACGGAACTGTTGTGAGATCGCAATCACGAATGATCAAAGTAAATTTTGCCGACAATGTTTCGTCGACCGTAAAAGATGGGTTGATGAAGGCAGCTGAGTCCCAGGAGGTAGTCAACTTTACGTTCACGACGACAGAAAAAGGACAGTTTACCATCGCTTCAGTGAATGATGAGCTGATGATGGTCGAACGTGGAACAGAAAAAGCAATATTCAAACCATCCATCGTTTCCGATGAAACACAAGCCAACAAATTTGTTGATAACATAGAAGTAGTGTGCAGATGGATAAATGCGCTCGATCTGCAAAATTCTTCATCTATCATCACGAAAAATTCCTACTCTTTAAAACTATTCACCTCGGAGAATAATAGCTATGACACAGTGAAGTTCAAGCCTGTAGCAAAACAGGAGGCGATCAACGAGCTGTATTACAAGTTTGCAGATAATACCTGGAAAAAGCCGGCGATCCTGTTGAAGATCAAAAATACATCAGGAATGCGATTATACCTTTTATGCCGCATACCTTCACATGAACTTCGGGACTATCGGGGCAGTTGTTCACCGAAACAGTGCTTGAACCAGGTAAGGAGGAATGGCTTAAGCTGAAGAAAACACAAGGATCGCTCATCGGCCTGGAGATTGAAAACAACTACCCTGAAGCTCGGGTACAACTCCATCACCGAGTATATCAAGTTTGTTATTTCAACACGCCCACTCTCGTCACCCATCGCAGACCAGGCAGGTGTAGATCTTCCGTACAACAAGGACGGCATTCTCGCGAAAGATATTTCCTTGAGCGAAAAAGGAATAGCGACCGATATCATCGACACAAGCGTCGTTGGGCGCGACTGGACTACCGATAACATCGGACTTCGCATCACACGTTCGGTCGATGGAGCACAGACCGGTCCGGAAAGAAATACAAAGCTATCGGGCATCGTCATTGAAAGTCATCCGTTGATCGCGAAAGCAAGCTTATCGAGTTCGGCGCACATAACGAAATCCGCCGATGGCATCCGTGCGCCTCATGCAGCCAACTTCAATTCGGCCCTCGCTCCCATCGACCTTGCCGGCGGCAAGACCAAAGGCGACCATCCGATGGATGTGCTGGAGCTGGAAGGTGTAGAAAACAAAAGCTCGGTGACGATCAACAATCCACTTAAGATCAGGATCGACAACGAGGAAGATGATAATGAAACGATCGTTCCGATGGGTTTCGACACAGATACAGGTTTATACTTTCCTGTCGGGTATTTTGAAAATGGAAAGGTAATGATCGACAGTCTTCCGTCGCAAACTCCGAATGATTCCGCCATCACGCAGAAAAGTCTAACGGGCTCCATTAAGATCTACTTTCAAAAAGTGATTGGTCAGAGGCTGGGTTTCAATTATAATTATCCGCGACTCAGGATGCCCGAGTTAGAAGGCGACAAAGTGAACTACGACAATTACGACGGGGCCGCTATCAAAGCAAAAGTTACAGCCGCAAACAGCGTAGCAGTTTTCATTCACGGCATTATTGGGGACACCGAAGGAATGGTGAAGACCGCTGAGAAAATTTTCGACGAATGTGGTTCATTCAGGAAGAACTTCGATGTAGTACTCACTTTCGATTATGAAAACCTGGGTACGCCGATCGAACAAAACGCCGTGTTGCTTGGACAAGAGTTGGGAAAAGTTGGATTGAAACCAGGGCACGGGAAAGAACTTGTTCTCATAGCGCATTCGATGGGAGGCCTGGTGGCACGTTCGTTCATTGAAGACAACGATGGACATAAGGTTGTGTCGAAGTTGTTTATGCTTGGGACTCCGAACAACGGAAGCGAGTGGTCGGATGTGCGCGACCTTGCTGAGTCGTTGCTTACGATGGCGATCAACGGCGCTGCGTTTCTAAAACCCTGGACGTTGGCGATATCGTTGTTTGGGAAATTGGGGAAAGGGACACAAAGTTCGTTGAAGCAGATGCAAAAAAAGTCACCCTTCATTGAGAACCTGAATCGAAAGAAGGCCGATCCAAAAGTGCCCTATACGATCATCGCTGGCAATACGCAAATGATCGATCCGCAGCTCAACGAAATGGCGTCGAAGATATCGAGATTGTTCGATCTCGTTAAAAAGAAAGGCGTGTATCTCGCTCTCGATGCTGTCGTTTTCAAAAAGCCCAACGACATCGCCGTTACAGTAACAAGTATCGAAGAAGTGCCGCCTTCGAAAGACTGGAGCCAGCAACCAAGGGTTACCAGCGTAGCAAGCGATCATTTGAATTATTTCAACAATGAAACGGCGATGAAGCTAGTTCTTAAAGACGGACAGTAGGTCACTTCTTCTTCTTTGCAGCCTTCCGTTTCAGGGTTGGGCGTGTTCTGGGTGATTTGACCTCTTTCGGACTGGAGCGGGGTTGGGCCGGTTCCTTCGTGTAGAAGTTACTGGGAAGCTTCCCTAACGTATTAAGATTGAGCTCTAACATTGTGCCATCTTCCGTGTAGACGCCGACCGTTATTGCTTGCTTCATCGTTATTTTGAAAATGGCTTCTCCATCGATGGCCTTTTTAAAAATGATATCGTCAGCATCGCGACCGACAAAAAAACCAACGTAACCCGTTAATTTCTTTCGTGTGGTTGAGTGAACAACGAGAGTAAGATCGAAGCTCTTGACCTTTTTTTGTTTTTGACTGATTGATCTAAGCTCCAATTTCTTTTTGTTGGCCTCAGATTTTCCGCCCCAACGTCCTAGTTGAGGATCCGATTCGTAAGCCGACTCGCGGTCGTTGAGACTATAGGCCTTCGCTTTGAATTCTTCTGGCGGTTCGAATGAATAGAAACCATCGGGGAACCCGGGTGTTTCATCGAGGTCGAGCTCTAACATGACACCGGATTCGGTATAAGCTCCTACGGTGAAGGCCTCTATCACACCATGAAGGTCAAGATGAGACCTGCTCTTAAACGTCTCCAAAATTTGTACCTGGGGAATGAACGTGTCATGAAGAAAGAATGCCACCCTCTCATCGTTTTGCATATTTCTTCGGCGACTTTACTGAAAGAGCAACAGTGTACCGGGATCTCTGAAGTTCACTACTGCTGTTCTCTTCATCATAAGTGACTGCAGCTGTAAGCGAGTATCCAGAGGCTTTACTCTTCATTCCCCAACGATATTTCTGCGGATCATCTTTGACAGAGATGGGGCGCGTATCGTTTAGCTCCTCTACGATGGCTTTAAAATCTTTCTGTGGTGGTGGTGTTCCTTTGTCGTTGTCAATACTGACGATTGTTTTTTCAACATTCAATATTCTTGTTACCGCCTCGTTGATCGGCAAGTTCCCCAAGGTCATTGCTCCATAAATACTTCACTAAAGCCCGATATGCTTTGAACGAGAATCTACTATCGAGCAAGGGTCTCGCATATAACTTCTTTTGACGAGAAACTCCAGCACATCTTTGTAAGATTATAATCAATACCAAACGAGGTATCACGGAATGGACCGAGGTTGATCTCGGAACTCTCTGCCGTCCATCGTTTGTGAATATCATTTACGTCTGCCATAATCACTCGATTTTAAACGTCACCGGGTTTCTACTGATGAAGATCTTGTATTGAAGGTTAATGTCGTTTTCAAGTGCGCGAATGACATGAGTTGTAATGTCGCAGCGACTGATGATTGATTGACGCGGGGGGACCATAATACTATTCTTATCGAGCTTCGAAACCGTACAATCCCTCGACATCAGGTAATGACGGAAAAAGATCGGGAAGTTTTCTGAGTTGGTTATGCGAAATTCAATTTCCCTGAAGCGAATATTGCCATCATCAACATACATCATTCTTTCATCAATGACGAGTTGATACGCTTCAGATATTCCAACGTTCAAAAATCTTTCGAATACCTTTTCTTCCGGCGGGCTTTTCCGGATCCACATCGACTCTACAGATACGTTGAAGAGTTGAGAAAAGGCGGGTGCAATCCTTTCCAACATTCGATAACGCGCAAATGAATCGAGTCTGTGGAGCAAAGCATCGTAGCTTAGGTCGAGGAAATTGAAAGCATCCACTCCTTGAAATATTGTAAGCTTAAAGGACTCGTGATCTGGTTCCGCGGTTATCGTAAAGCGTAGATCAGTCCCGCACCAATAGACCGATTGACCTTTTTCTATGGACACGCCAGGCGGCGGCTGAGCGTTCGGCCTGGCGGACGACCATAAGGAGTAAGGTCTGTCTCTATATCGGAAATAAATTTTTCGAAGAAACGAAACTGATGCGTCACTGTCACCATGCCAATCGAGCGTCTCATCGCCTTCCCCAACTTTATAAAACGCCTTAAGCGGCAACGCCGGGAAAGATTTATCTGCTGAAATGGCTCCTTGCTGTATATCGAGATAGAATTTTACTGACGGGAAGTCCGAAAGAGGTGGATCAAGTAATCTATGTTCTTTCTGAAGATCCATCACCTGAAAATCGTCGAGCAATACCTGCCAGCCTGATGCCCAAGGTTCAAGTCTCATTGGAAAATAATACTGTTCAACATGCCGGTCTGTAAAAAGATATCGATCGAGATCCCGACGTTACTAGCATCGGGGCTAGCGCTGCATCATGATGTTGTTCGGCGCGATAGTTTTCCAATATTACTTTGAGATCCCTGTACGTCAATTTGGCTTCAGCTTCACCGATCAACTTCTGAAAGAAATTAAAAAGATCCGTTGAATTACTTGTCTTCTTCAGATTAATAACAACATCTTTCTCATCCAGCCAATTAATTGAATCTGTTTCGGAATGAAGGATCAGCACGGTGTGACAACGATTCTTGTTTGATCGAGTTACCACTTCTTTGAACTCGTCTGAGGTTATTACAAATTTACTTCCTGAAATATCTGACGTGTATGTTTGCATTGCGCTATTGCCCGTGCCACCACCATCACCACCCATCATAGAAAAGAACATCACACACGTATCTTCGGCGTTGGCTTCAGAGTACATTTGGTTTATCTTCCTAAAGATATCTTCTCTAGTCGCCGATTGGTTAACCAGGATTTGCGGCTGCGGCACATCAAACAACTGGTGGTCTCCCAGGTCCCGGAGTGTTGTCATCATCACCTCGGCATACCTCAAGGCCTCTCCAGAATCCTGGTCAGGATACTCAGAGCATGCGACAATTAAAGACAACACCCTCTGCACATCATTCTTCTTCCGCTCGAGCCGCTCCGAAACATTTTTCTTTAACGGAAGTTTGAATTGAGCCTGGCTGGTAACTGCCGTGGACGGTATATCAAGAAATTGTTGCGAGATCTCCGAGTTGCTTTTCCCCGACGCTGCATCGCGCCACTCCCCTGCTATACGATGTAAGATTTTTTATATCCTGGATCGCATTCGTCTGCACAACGTAGATGCCTGCACTATATTGGTGCTGTACCTTCTCGAGAATTGCGTTTAACCGGATCACTCCAGCCCGGTCGCTCGACGACATCTCCTGCTGGAGACTCTTCGCCATCTTCAAGGTCAGCTGGCCGGGCTTCAGGTATGCCATCCACGCAACGTCATTCAGATCCTTAAAATCTGCGAAATCTTTCTCGCCCGTTGATGCTTTGGTGGCGATATATTGCTTCAGGAATTCAGCAAGCACCAGGAGTCTTTCATTGTCGACACCAAACTTCTCAACACCTTTCATTCCAAACCAGGTTTGACTGCTCAACAGGTACAACAGGTAAGTGCGGATGTCCGGTATCACCTCGAACAATCCTGTTGCTACTTGTCGTACCAGGGGAGAGAGTAAGAAATCACTCACTGCGATATTCCTGATCGTCTTCGCCTCGTTGTTCTGACGATAGCCTTTAAAGTTGAGCCAGATAAGGTTGGCAAGCTCGGGTGTGATCAGCAAAGGAAATGCAACGTGGCAGGCATAAATGATATGACCCATTCCATTGTACTGACCATTCTCGCCAATCATAAAACGATCTTCAAACATCGCGAGACGTTCCCGTGAATCGGCGCTGAGTTTGACCTTATCGTTTACAATTGGAAGCATCTGTTCCCGTCTATTTTATTTAGCCGATTTTTTTCCTTTCAATGCGGCGATCGAATTCTCAAGGTCGGTTCGCGTTGTTTCGAACATCGACACTTCTTCTTCTAAGTCCATCGCATTCGTATTTTCCCACCGATATCTCGGGGCCGGGTTGAGCCACGACACATACGCTGTACGCCGGGAAAGATCATCCAGAAAATCTTTGGTCTTTTGAAGTCGTTTCCCTTCCGTCTCGTTCACTAACGACCCCGCATCACTGTAGATCAACACAACGATGTTCTTCTTATTGATACCGGCAAACAGGTCCGACAACGTCCTCTTCTCTTTTTCATCTTCTGCTTCAAGAATGAACTCACCTTTCTTCCTGGCTGGCGTGCGATAAAAGAACCACGGCGTTACTTCGGCAGCCTTCGCTCCCGCCTGTGTCCACATTAAAGTTGAATCCGATTCGGTATTTGAATGTATCTCACTCTTCTGGGCCGACAGGCATAGTTCACGTCCAAACTCCTGCAATGCAATCATGCTTTCACTTCGATCGATAAAGATGAATAACCTCACACGGTTATATACCTTCTTCTTATAGCTGAAATCGATGAAGTGTCCTTGTTTGGCTGTTGTTTTCACCGTCAGCTCGATGTCGAGCTCGGACGTATCATTTCGCTTTTCATTTTTCTTCAGCACCCTCCACGCCTGCCAAAGCTGGCGATCGGAAACAGGTAAATAGTTGTTAGTGAAAACAAAAGGAACCTTGATGTCGGGAACAGGGTCATTCTTATCTTCTGCGTTCACACTAAGTGTCTCCCCGGTCGACTCCGAAGCTGTGGAAATCGTGACGCCGTAAGCCCCATCGTCCTGTTCGAAGTAAGGCGTATCGATTTCGGGTGGCTTATCGACAGCCGGAAGAGGCGGATTCTTTTTTTTCCTCAGTGGGAGGAATCTCAATCTCTTCCTTAACAGTCGGCTTATCATCCACTGTCTCCTTATAATCATCGACGATCTTAATCGCCGGGTTGTCAATTATGAACTTCAACTCTTCAATAGACTCCTCAAAAAACTCACTCAGTCTCCGTCGGTGACGTTGAAGCACAGCCGTCATCTTCTTTCCGTCGTCATAAGATTTCGACCAGATCGTTATGACTGCAAAAGACAACTCGTCGAAATTCTCTACAGGATAATCACTCGTCAAAAATTTTAAAAGGAGATAGTAGTCCTCCAAAGTAAGTGGCGACGAGAGCTTCTCCTTGCGAAGCTCCATGAATAGTTCGTATAGAGGATTATAGTTCACTTAAGTTTTGCTGCTTCTTTATCGTTCTTCGGCATCTCCAGGAATGTCTGGATGGTCTCGAGGTCTTTGAGCAACGCCTGCATATGTTCAGGTGTTCCTGTCTTACCCTCCACCGGCCAATTCATTTGTCGTCCTTCCTTCTTATAATGATAGATAATGCGGACCCAATCGATCAATTCGCTGGTGTTGATGTTCTTGTTCGAAATAGCGCGGCCCTTGATATACTCACGCATGGCGAAAAAGCTGGACACTGAATTAGACACAATGTCTTCGTCGATTCCTTCGAAGTGCGCCCTGATGATGTCGCTTAGATCTTTCGGTTCAGGAAAATTCACGTAATGAAACAGGCATCGCCTGAGGAATGCTTGCGGCAACGACTTTTCGTGATTGCTGGTAATGATGATCAGTGGCTTCTTTTTCGCCACAATCCTCGTTTTATCTTTTGTCTCCGTTATTACAAACTGCATTTTGTCCAACTCCATCAGCAGGTCGTTTGGAAAATCAATGTCGGCCTTATCGATCTCGTCGATGAGTACAACAGGAGGTTTGTCCATAGCCACCGTCGTTGATATTTCAAAAGCTTTACCGAGCTCGCCAAGATTGATATAATCTCCAGGGTATTCCAATTCGAAAGTATGTTTGGGATTGTTGCTTTGCTGATCGACGTTATTCTGAGTTTTATTGACAATACTGGCATCGCGCAATCGTCGCAGGTGATCGATCGTATATAATCCATCGCCTGCTTTGCTTGTTGATTTAATGTTCCATTCGAAATAGAATTTTTTAAAATTTTCTCCATGAAATTCGAAAGCGATTGCTTCGGCGAGACGGCTTTTCCCGCAACCAGGTTCGCCTTCCAACAAGAGGGGACGTTTTAGGATCTGTGCCAACTTCACTGCTTCGACTAACTTTTCGGAAGGGATATATGGATCCACTGTGATCTCTTTTCCAGGATCATTGGGGTCAACGAATTTGTATCGTTTGTTCCTGAGGGCGTCGCCGGTGTAATATTTGATGGGGTCCGTGTCGGGAGCGTTCAT
>JBBCGZ010000008.1:0-90338 GCA_037200305.1 Bacteroidota bacterium | reverse complement strand
GCACAATTCTCCTGACTTTTGATGGTTCGTCAAATTCAAAAGTTAGCCTTTCCGATGTCAATCGCGGTTCATGATGGGTGACTTTGCTTTCTGATTTTTTTCCAGTTAACTTTGAAATTAAAAGTACTTTTAGATTGAGTTTATGTGGAAGATCAGGCAGTTGTACGATGAGGCAAAAGGGAACAGGTGGCTTCGTTACTTTGCGATTTTTTGTCGCGTGGCGTTGGCTCTTGGGTTTGTTCCTTCGGGGATAGTTAAGATCATGGGCGAACGATTTACTGCTCTGCCCGACAATCATCCTTTGGGTCATTATCTCGAGGCGTTACATCATACCGGCTATTACTATACATTTATTGGGATTACCCAGCTGACGATCGCCGTCTTGTTGTTCATTCCAAGAACCGCGCTTCTTGGAGCCATCCTATATTTTCCGATCATCGTGAACATTTGCATCCTGGCTTACGCCACACGCTTTGAAGGCACTCGGATCACGACCCTCATGGTAATGGCTAACATATTTCTATTGTCCTGGGACTATGATCGGTTGAAACACATTTTGCCATTCAAGCAACCTGATGTCGTAACAGTCACGAAGAACAACGTGACAAGCAACAAGTTTCCGTTTGCTTTTTTTGGATTTGTTATCGCAGCTGCGGCGACTGTGATAGTAGTGAATGCTTTTTTATATGATATACGTCCAGGTAACATGAAGCTTGAGTGCACGAATAGTTGCGCAAACAATCGTAACCCGAAGGCTTGCTATGAATTTTGTGATTGCATTTATGATAATGGCGGAGGGTTGGAAAAGTGCTTGGAGGAGTATGAGAGGGCGAAGTGAAATTTATCGCCAAATTTGGAGATGAAATGGATCACCCGCGAACACCCCAAGATCGATCGTCTCGCCTGTCCCTGGCTTATCCGCCGGTTCGTCGATAAAAATGCCGAGATCATTTACGTGCCTTTCGACCAGGTGATTCCTAAAGCGAAAGAACTCAACGCAACTCCATTCGATCTTCCGAATGTCGAATACACTCATTACGGAGATCAATGCACATTCGACTACATCATCAAAAAACATAAACTATCGGATCTTGCATTAGATATTGTTGCAGTAATCGTAAGAGGCGCCGACACGGATCATCACGAGATCGCTGCTCAAGCACCTGGTCTTTGGGCTATATCGGCGGGCATCGCTCATAACATCCATGATGATTATAAATTGCTTGAAGTCGGAATGGTTATCTATGATGGCTTATACAGTTGGGCGAAGCATCTTCAAAACGTTAAGCATACACAGAATCCGATTGAGAGCCTGTTCTTGCAGGTTCACAAGAGGGTTCTCAAAGGAAAGACCGGTAAACGTGTACCTCAATGGGCACAAGAGTTAAAGAGATCATTCAAGATCAAATCGACACCAATCTCACGTTAAGTCTTAAAGACATCTCGAAGACTTTGAAAGTTCACCCGACCTATTTGTCCCGCGAGTTTTCGAAATACTTTGATGATCTCAGCTTTGGCGACTACATCCGCAAGCTTCGCATCGATAAGGCTGTTGAGATGATGAAGAATACTTCATACTCCCTTACTGAAATCGCATACCTCACGGGCTTCTCTGATTCGAGTCATTTTAACAGGATCTTCAAAGACCAACTAGGCAAAACGCCGGCATCCTACCGGAAATCTCTTAAGAAACAGTAAAGTCTGTTCAAGAGGTAAATTTTTATTCAACTCCGGATCGAAGAGAGTTCACCAGCTTTGGGGATGCGACGTTCGATCTTAACTATTTGCCTGTGCGTGATCTTCTCTGCCACTTTCGCACAGGCACCTTCCAAATCCATTCACAACCGAACCCAGACGTGGTTGGGTTACTTCAATCAAACACGCTTCTCCGATAAATGGGGAATGTGGGTGGATGTTCATTACAGGATGACGGACAACTTCGCCGATCGTCCGTTCCAATTTTTATTCAGACCAGCAGTCACCTACTTCATCAAAGACAATCTCAGGGTTAATGTTGGATATACACTTGCGGAACATTTTCCGGCAAAGGGTCTTAATACAACCCGCACAGAACATCGTGCATGGCAACAGGTGTGGTGGAATCAGAAATATTCCAGGATGAGTACGCTTCAGTGGCTGCGACTGGAGCAACGGTTCAATCAGAAAGTTGCGAATGATGTGAAGGTCGGTGGCTACACGTACACGTTCCGAGCGCGATATAACTTCGCGTTCTTCATCCCACTAAAAGGAAGAGAGCTCGCGCCGAAGACTCCTTTCGTTGCTATCATGAATGAAGTGTTTCTAAACTTTGGAAAGAATGTGGTGTATAATACTTTCGATCAGAACCGTCTATTTGTTGGACTCGGTTACCAGTTCACAACTCACCTCAACGCGCAGCTCGGGTACATGAACGTGTACCAGCAAGATGCAACAGGAAATAATTATTTCTCGTCACACTGCATCAGATTTTTCGTCTTTCATTCATTGGATTTGAGAAAGAAGGCAGATGTCCAATAGAACTTAACCTGATTTAACTTATCGAGAGTTTTTGTGTAACTTTTGGATACACCCCTCTCACCATGATAAAACTACGCCTGCTCGTCCTGGTGTGCTTTGCCTGCACGCAATGCACGATGTACAGAACATTCGACGTGCCAGCAAACGAGACGTCGTTCAAGTACTACGCTATCAAATCTCCAATATGGACTCTGCAAAAGGGTGGCGATTCGGCTCGTTACATAATAGTCAACAAGATAGAAGCCGACGCGATCACCGTCACTCCTGGCAGTGTTCAAACCATTAATGATCATAAACCCAACGCTGATGGATATTGGCGTCATTGGGGTCGATATCATTTGGGGCACTTTCATATTACCGTTCAGCAGGCAACCGATGTTAATGTCAAATCACGAATACCATTTACCGACATTCAAAAAGCACAAACGCATCGTATTGATGCCGGTCCTACTATTATATCATCTTTCTTAACGGGAGCCGGGTATACGCTTGTGGGCGGCGGTGTCTTCCTTCTTATCGCATGCAATTGCCCTCTCGTAAGTGTAGTCGGTAAAGAAGGACTCACCAATGAAGGATTGCTTTTTCCCGGGGCCATGGGGAAAGCACTATCGCGTAACGACAACTTACTCCTTCGTCACGCGCCCCTTGTTGATAACCGCGTACAAATCAGGGTATCGAACAAACTTCCCGAAACGGAGTACATTGATCAAGTCGAGTTGTTTGAGCTATCGAATGTGGCTTTCACCAATGTTGCACTTACATCTAATGGTAAGCCGATATCATACGAAACTGGCGGGCAGCCTACGTTCGCCACAAGTGGCATCGGTACCGATGTTCTTAACAAGATCTCTGAAGCCGATGATGCCCGATACAGCTTCGACGAATTCGAGAGCGACGACGAACTTAATAAGGTGTATCTGAAATTTCAGAACCCTGGCGAAATGAAACCTGTCCTTGTCATCAATGCACGGCAGGATCCATGGATCGAAACTGTTGGCGAATTTTTTTTTCAACAATTCGGTACCGCATTTCCGAAATGGGTAGACCGGCTCGACAAGACCAATCCCGACCGTTACAATCAAAGTCTTCGCGACAGGGGAATTTCAATGAACATTTATCAAAAGGCAGGTGCTGAGTGGAAGCGCATTGGAAGTTTCGAAAATGCGGGTTCAATCGCCGGACGCGAGTTGGCATTACCCATCGACCTCGAAGGAAACGCAGGTGCGGTGGAGATCAAGCTCGAAGCAGCCCACGGACTTTGGGAGATCGATCGTGTTAGTCTTTCTACTAAGTGGAACGACGACATACAACTTAATAAGTTACGGACGTTATCGGCGACGAATAATGAACAGCGAGATGTGCTGCCTCTCGTTTCATCGGCCGACGGACAATACTTACTTCAACCAAGAGAGACTTCGTTTGTCGACATAACGTTCGAAGCACCGCAATCACAATCCCCCGTGTTGATGCTAAGTGGAACAGGTTATTATCATCACCTTCGCAATTACACTACAAAGCCGAACTTCAGATATCTTAAAGAGTTCAATAGGGAAAATCTGTCGACACACCGGCTTTCGCGGTTGATGAAGACAGTACAGGCATCTTCCGCATCAAACACACCGAAGAAATGAGACGGGTAGGCAGCGCCGAATATTCGTTCGTGAGGACATTGATGATCATCAACGTCTGGTGGATTGGATGCTTCGCTTACAAGAGTCCGTTGAAAGCTGCCCGTGTGATGAAAGAACTGTTGGTACGTCACCGGAAGCTATTGGGTAAAACGAAACATGTTCGTGCTGTACGCAACCAGGGGCGTTACTATTGGGATATTTTCAATCCAGGTTGGCCATCCCGGTCCTTTAATTCGTTTTTTAAGAATCAGCTTCACGAAGTTGTACCGATCTCGGGCGCCACCACATCTTTGCGACGGATGTTGATCGCCATTACCAAGAAATGTCCATTGAACTGTGAGCATTGTTCGGAGGGAGCTACATTAAACAACGCCGATATTCTTTCGTACGACGAGATGAAGTCGAGGATCCAGGAATTTGTTGATCGTGGAGTTGGTCAATTGGTTTACTCAGGCGGCGAACCATTAAACCGCTTCAACGACCTGCTGCTGTTGTTGAATGATTTTCGCAAAGACTGCGATCAATGGATATACACATCAGGCTACGGATTGACTTTAGAGAAGGCCCGTCAGTTAAAAGCTGCGGGGTTGAATGGAGCAGCCATCAGCCTCGATCATCACGATGAAGAAAAGCACAACCTCTTTCGACGCAATGGAAAATCCTATAAGTGGGTGATGGAGGCTATTGCCAACTGCAAAGTTGCAGGTATACTGCCTTCGCTAAACGTATGCCCTACACGTGAGTATGTTAATTCGAATGGCCTCGAAGAATACATGGACTTTGCAAGGACGCTTGAGATCCCGGTGGTGACGATACTTGAACCGCGGTCGGTTGGTAATTATGCTGACCGCTCGGTGGAGTTTACGCTTAACGAACGGCAAAAGGTCATGGAACTGAATAACCGGTATAATTTTACAAAGTCACTGTTTGAATACCCCACAATTGTTTATCCCGGTGGCTTCCGAAACCAGTGGCCCTGTGGGGGCGGGCGGTCTTATCTTTTTCTCGACTACGATGGCAAGCTATACCCTTGCCCGTTTTGTAAGGTGAATGTGCGCGATGTCAGCCTGACAACTGTTGCCTGCCAGGCTTCATGAAACGAATTGATCATTCGGACAGAGAAGACGCACTTATAATTTTACAGGAAGCATTCCGCGACAACGAAGGAGCGCGATGGATCTTAAAAAAGATAATCGCGACGAAGTGAGGATGGCGGCACTATGCAGGTTTTGCCTCGATGTTTCAATAGAAAAAAAAGGAGCGTACATCTCGGACGATCGGCGAGGAGTGTTACTTGTTTTCAGCAATACCGCGAAGCTTGGAATACGTAGTTTCCTTGTGAATTATTTCAGGTTGGGTAATGAATGCATCGGATGGAGCAGGGCATTGAGTATTATCAACCGGGAACGCGCCATTCAAAATCGGCGACCAGGAAACAATCACTTGTACTGTTGGATGATTGCGACACACGGCATTAAGGATATTTCGACGTTTACTGAGATGCGTCATTTTCTATTCGAACTCTCAAATCGACTACGCATTCCTGTCATTGCTGAAACGACTTCGAAACGTGCATTGCAATTATACCAACGATACGGTTTTGGAGTGTATGACCAGTGGGATGTTCCGAACCAGAATTTAACGATGTGGTTTATTGTTAGAAATCCGCGCTGAGAGTGATTTAACAGTGTCGATGATGGTCTCTTCAGCGGGTCTGGCCGTGAAGCCAAGTTCGCGATGTGCTTTTGGTGTCGTATAAATTGCATTCTTCATCGCAAGACCCATTGTTACGTGATTTATTGTTGACCCTCGGGATCGAAGTAGGGACAATGCAGTACCCGAGTAACCAACGAGATTGCAAAGTAAATCGGGCAATCGCAGTTTAAATGTATTCCGATTGAGGCTGCTGTCAACCACGTCGATGATGTTGCGGTAGGGCATACTGGTATTGACCAATAGATATCGTTGTCCTGTCTTTCCCATTGTGACAGCATTCAGAACTGCAGCCGCAACATCACGCACGTCGACTACATTCTTCCCGCCACGCGTGTAAAACAAGATCCTGTTGCTCATCATAGTCTTAATTAATTCGGTAGAGCCCCATCGCTGGCTTGCCGGGCCGAGGATGAATGAAGGGTTGAGAATGACGACAGGAAAATTGCTGTCGCGAAATTCCTGCAATAGCATCCGTTCATTCTCGATTTTCGACTGGATGTATGGCAATCGGCTTGATGAAATCGCGTTGGACTCGTCGCCACTCAGGGTATTTGCTGTGCTGATGTGAATGAATCGTTTCACGCCGGCTGCTTTCGATTCGCGAACGAGATTTTCTGTGCCACGGACGTTGAACGACCACGCGCTGTTTATTCTTCTAGACGACATATTGGTGTCGGCTGCGCAATGGATGACGGCATCAGCGGATTTCATTTCGGAAGTCAGTGATGCGTTGCGTACCAGGTCGCATTCGATCACTTTTACTCCATCATACTTCTGCTTGTGCCCCACGCGAACGATCGCTGTTATGGTATGTCCTTTTGCATGCGCAAGATCCGCAAACTGCCGGCCGAGGAAGCCGGAGATACCCGTGAGAATGAGATGCATAGAAATCGGATGCCGTCTTTTTCTATGCTAAGGTAGTTCCGGAATGTAAATATTGAATGTGGCACCTTTATTCAACTTGCTGTTGGCGACAATAACACCTCGGTGATTTTCAACAATCCTCTTTACTATGGCAAGGCCTATCCCGGTGCCTGGATAAACGTCACTTCGATGCAGCCTTTGAAACACGACAAAAATCTTTTCTCGATACTCTTCTTCGAACCCAATCCCATTGTCAGATACCGAGATGTGACAATAAGTGACGTCGGGCGATAGCTGTTCGGGCTCTAAGCCTTGATTACTCTTCTCTAATTTTCTTCCTGTCCCGAACTCGCTCTTAATCTGGATTAGTGGTGCCTTCCCCGGCACTGCAAACTTCAAAGAATTGCTAATGAGATTAAACAGCAGCTGGTGAAACTGCAACGGGATCACGCCTACTTGCCCCGACACCTTCACGTCAATTATTGCCTTCACCTCTTCTATCACCTCCTGAAATTCATCCACCACGTCCCGTACAATTTGTTCAAGCTCCATCGTTTCCAGTTTCCTGCCTTTCTCGGCAGACCGCGAATAAGAAAGCAGGTCTTTAATCAAGGCTTGCATACGCAGCGCAGAACTCTTTATCCTGGCAAAGGTATCCTTCCCCTTGTCCGACAGCGCATCCTGATCCTCCTGCGTAAGGCGAGATGCGAAAATTTGAATCTTTCTTAATGGTTCCTGCAAATCGTTGCCTGATATGTATGCAAACGACTCAAGCTCCCGGTTCAGCTTACCGAGTTCCGCGTTCTTCTCCAGAAGGGTCTCATTCGCTTGTCGCAATTCTTGCGTCCTCTGCGACACCGTCTTTTCCAAATCGCCGGCTAGTTGCCGGTACTTCTCCTCGCTATCCTTAATCTTGTTTGTCGCTTCCTTTTGCGCAGTAATATCTATCGCCATATTTATCGCACCAGTAATCTCTCCGGAAAATCCAAAGAGCGGTTGCGGAAACAGCTCCACGATAGACCGGGTGCCATCCGGACGCTCGATAGTAATCTCTTCGCCTACAATCGCGCGACGCTCTTTTATTGCCACCGCCATCGGGCACTTATCCTTTGACAATCGCGAGCCATCAAGATTGATCATTCTATAGGAACCGCACCATTGCTCTTTGCCCAGCTTTGGCTCTCGACCCCAAACACGCACGGCAGCGTTGTTGTAAAAAGTTATCCGTCCCTCTGCATCGCAAGTGTAGACCGCAGCAGGAAGATCTTTAAATATCTGCCTGAAGCGTTCTTCGTTGTTTCTTAGAACTTCTTCTGCTCTCCTCCGTGTGGTTATATCTTCTATCGCCAGGAGTATTAATTTCTCTCTTCCCCCATCCCTTACTATTTCACGCGCGTTGAGAAGCATCTGGCGCCTGCCCAATCCAGGAAAATCATCCACCACCTCAAGGTCCACAATGCTAATCTTTTTTGTTTGACCATTATCGGCCAACCCGCGGAGAACAGGAATGTCCCATTTTTTACTGCCCACTTCGTACAGTATCTTCCCCTCGGTCTCCTTCTTGTCTAATCTGAAAGTTTCATAAAAACTTTTATTGGCAGTCTTGACAAGGAAACTCCTGTCGAGTACCACCAGTGGTTCCTTAACCGTTTCTATAATCCCATTTGCATAGTCACGCTCCTCAGTCAACTGCTCATTTAGGGCGTTCAATTCCTGATTCACGGCAAGGAGTTCTTCATTCGAGCTCTGGACTTCCTCCCTGCTGGTTTCGATCTCTTCGTTCAGACTTTGCAGTTCCTCACTGCTGCTTTGAAGCTCTTCGTGGGCACTCTGCAATTCTTCGAAGGCGGATTCCTGGTCTGCTGTAATCGAGCCCATGTCATCCAGGGTCTGAGCGAGCTCATGTTCTAACTGTTTAATCTGCCTGTTCGCGCGTACACCCTCTGTTGTTCCATTAGTTCTCTTAATGTTGCGCGTGACGTTGATATCTACATGAGATACACCATGAAAAAGCAAGAGGTAGTATGGCTCAACAGCATTTGGTAAGGGAATGGCTTCGAACGTGACTGTATGTTGCGTTCCACCCACCATCATTGAGATATTGGTTTTCTTAACTGGCTTTCCTTCATTCTTAGCCTTATGCAAAAGATTTCGCAGCTCGAAGGCAAGACCGGGCTTCGACAGCTTTGTAAGGTTATGACTTGGTCTGCCTGATGAGAGCCGGAGCCATGCCGAATTGTTTCCCTGGAAATGGACGATGTCGAGCCCTTCGTTAACAATTACACCAGGTGGCGCGTACTTTTCTAAAAGGATCTCGTTTGCAATTTTCTGAAAATCAGTTCGTATGGTCTCAAATTTATTAGCGCCGTTGGTCCTTTGCGTATACTTTTCCACTGGAGTACTTGTGTCGGGAATGAACCTTCCCGGTACGTCCTTACTAACGAAAATTTTGCTTTGCCTTGTTATCGGACTAAACAGTTCAGGCACAGTGCCCGACGTTTCCGATTTACCCAACATCAGGAACCCTTTAGGATTCAACGCATAATGAAACGTAGCAAGCGCCTTGCGTTGGAGAAACGGCTCCATATATATAAGTACGTTCCTGCAGGTTATGATGTCCATACGTCCGAAAGGAGGATCCTTGAGGAAATTATGAACTGAGAAGACGCACATTTCTCTCAACTCTTTATTTACAGAGTAGCCTGTATCAGTTTTTGTAAAAAATTCTTTGAGCCGGCTCTCAGACATTTCCTTTAAGGCATTTTTACCATATACACCTTTGCGGGCTTTTGCTATTGCAATTTCACTAAGGTCTGAAGCCAGTATTTGTACTCTGCCCGGGATTTTCTTAACCAGCTCACGGCAGCAAATTGCAAGCGAGTAGGCTTCCTCACCTGTACTGCAGCCTGCAACCCAGATTCGCAACGGTTCACCATTCTGTTTACTCTTTGCTAATAATGGAAGAACAGTTTTGATTATATCGTCGAACATTTTGGGATCCCTGAAGAATGAAGTTACCGGGATCAATAGATCCTGGAAGAGAATACCCTGTTCAGTTTTACTGTCACTTAAGATCTTGATATACGCAGATAGTGTTTTGCTATTGCTAAGGGCCATCCTCCGCAATATCCGCCTCTTTATAGTTGTCTGTTTGTAATATGTGAAGTCGGTTCCCTTACGAACCCTTAGTATCGAGAGAATCTGGTGGATAGGGTCATTGTTGTCTGTCGCCCCATTTGATTTACTCTTTCCCTGTTTGGTTCGTTTAGTGAGTTCCAATATTTTTTTTCGAATGTCTTCCGGTGGCAGAATAAAATCGACAACACCAGCACGCACTGCGTTATTGGGCATTTCATGATAAGCGGCGGATTCTTCATCCTGAACGAAAGTTAAACCGCCCTTGTCTCTTATAGCTTTCAATCCAAGTGTTCCATCAGAAGCGGTCCCCGAAAGGACGACGCCAATGGAATGCGACTGATGAACCTCTGCAAGAGACTTAAAGAAAAGATCTATTGGAAGATTCCTATGGATTTTTCCTGCCGATGGGCGGGGACTGAGCTGAAGAACCCCATCGTTAGCTATGAGCATTTTATTACTCGGTATTATATAAATATGATCTGGCTCTACGCTGATGTCGTCAGAGATTTCCAATACGGGAATGGTGGTTGACTTTTGAAGCAACTCGGGTAACACGCTTTCGTGCTTGGGACTCAAATGCTGTACGAGCACAAAAGCGATCCCGGAATTTGGTGGGATCGACTTCAATAATCGTCTGTAGGCATCGAGGCCCCCTGCAGATGCACCGACGCCAACAACTGGAAATAAATTCCGGGATCTTTGCAATGACTTAGTGCCTTGTGTGTTTTTCTTTATCTTCATTGTACCAGGATTCGCGGTGATATCACAAAGTCCGCTGTTGTCGGCTGGTCAGTATTTTGCGATTGTATGATGAGGGTGACTGCTTGATGGGTCACTTTCACAAGTTCATAGTAGGTAGCAGGTTTGCAGATGTAGTGCTGCGCTCCTTGCTCTTGCAGAAGCTCCACGATGCCGGGTTCGAAAGAAGTAGAGATCACGACTACCGGCATGTTTTTTAAACGATAATTTTGTTTGATTTCTTTAAGGCACTCATATCCATTTTTTCGCGGCATGTTCAAGTCTAGAAAAAGCACATCGGGGATGTACTTTACCTTTTCCAGGTAATCCATAAGTTGCTCTCCATCGGAGACTGTTGTAAGGTTAGTCGGAGCTTGAAGTTCTTCCAATGCATCTTTAAAGAACATGCAATCATCGTTGTCGTCGTCGGCGAGAAGTATTTCGGGTATGTATAGTTTGCTCATTGACTTAATACTTTAGACAAAATGACTTTAATGAGCCGTGAAGGATCCGATTTAAGTTCAAAGGGAGATTGAACTACGGTATCCAGGTGAGCAGCATTGAAGATACGTCTTTTAAAGCGTATAAACGCCGAAAGTCATTAGAATCAATTAACCGCGTAAATACAGGTGGATGTGGCGTTTTCCCTTCATTACCACATTGATTTGATTGAAAGCAAATATCAGCAGTTAAAGCGCAAATAGTGTTGTACTAAGGAGTGTTAAGGTTACAAATTTCACACGTTCACATAAAGTTCATATTAAAGTCTCTGCGTTAGACAGTGATTGATGTAACGTTACGTCGCCATTGTGTAACATCATATTCACGTCATGTTGGCACCTTGCATCCAAATGTTGAACACCAAAATTGAAATCTATACATGCTATCAGAACAAGAACAGGCCACGATACTACATTCGTTTGAAATGCTCGAAGTTAAATTCAAATCTGAACTTGAATCTGCGAAGGAAACACTGACCGCGTGGGAGAAGGCACGGACGATTAATGCGTCGGTGGAGGAAATTCCAAGCAACAACAGTGAACTGAGTGAGAAGATTAGTCGCCTTGAGAAGGGGCAGCGTGAACTACAGAAATTTATCGAGAGCCTTGCTTTAAAGTTGAAGATCACACACGCTGGATTCAGGGAAATTGAAGACGGAATCGGATCTGATCGCGTTCGTTATACGATGATCTTCACGGAAGCTGCTAATCTTTACAACCATAAATACACGGCTGGACAGAAGAATGATATAAACAAACGTATAACCGCCGTTAACTCCTCGCGGATACTGAATAATACAGATATGCTTGCTTTGCAAAAGCAATGGGCTGTCCTCCTAGGCATGAAAAATGATAAAAGGCTGGATCCGCTAAAAACAATTTTTGAGGGAAGATTGAGTGATTGGGAGAACCTGATAGAGCAAAAGAGGAAACTAACTTTTTGATTAATTGATCCAGGCCCTTTCCTGCAAAATTCACTAAATTAGAATTCAGTGAATACCCTACACTTGATTAGAGATCCATCAGGGATAATCTAGCCCGAAATGTGATTGAGTGGCGGTGTTACGTAATTAAAAAATAGCCCCGGCAGGAATCGAACCTGCATCCTCAGAATCGGAATCTGAGATTCTATCCATTGAAATACGGAGCCAGGATATGAATCGCGGCCAAAGATAAGGATTTAGTCAGCAACTAATAAATAGTCACAAGCGCCTGCTGACCCACCTTTACTTGCACCGCATGAGAGTAGGTTGTTCCTATCAATACGGCCCTGTAATTTCCAGGGTTCAGCTCAGGGAAATTCGCGCGACCAATAATTACATCGACCTCGTATAGTGCTTCGCTTTCACCCGGAAGTGAGGCAATGTCAAAAAGGCCAACCTTAGGATTTGTTGTGGCCGGAACGTTAAGCGTAACAACAAGGCTTCCAAACATCTTTTCGTCTTTGCAGGAAACCGTGATCAGCACAACGAGCAACAAAAGCATCGACAATCTTTTCATACTATTCGGTTGTCGCCCTAGTTACGAAAAGTGAAAAGGAATCACTCAAGCCACTGTTAAGCGCTTGTGAATTTTGAATATCCTCCAACTTGTAATAGACCTTCAACCCAAGCTCTTTCGCCACTCGAACATCATTGTCCGCGCCCGTCGATGCACCTTCAAGGCGAAACACTGCATCACACTTTTCCAGCATCCTGTGTGCAACAGGATATTGGATCTCCTGGAAGACCTCGTCGCCAATGCGCTTCGAGCCCGCAAGTTTCATTATGGGCAACGCAAGCCATTCGCCTACAATAGGCATGTGACCGAGGCGGAAGATCGGCAGTGCTACAGACTCGAGATAGTCCATATTTTTTTGAATGAGAACTGGGTCGTCGTTGGTGCCGCTCCGGTAAGGGCCCGCAATTAAGATCATCATAGTGTTTTGTTTTTTTTGTAAAGAAACGGGATGAAGACGAGTATGTTTCTTAAGGTATCTTAAGATTTTCGGGCACGTATGCTGCTCAAAAACTCAGGAGTGATCCCCAAATAGGACGCAATCTGCTTCTGCGTAACACGCTGCGCTATGTGCGGATACTTTTGCATGAACACCTCGTAGCGCTCTTCGGCCGTCATCGAAAGATTGTGGATCACACGAACCTGCTCGCGTACGTAAGCATTCTGAATAATGATCCGAAAAAATCGTTCAAACTTCGGAACCTCGACATAGAGCTTATCGAGGTCTGCTTTCGACAACTCTAAGACTTCACTGTTTTCGAGCGCTTCGAGATTCATCAACGCCGGCTGTTGATTCAGGAAACTATACATGTCGGTGATCCACCAATCGCCAACACCAAACATGATCGTCGTTTCTCTATCGTTCTTGTCGGAATAGTAAGCGCGAAGAACACCTTCATTCACGAAATAGATGTGCTTGCACACATCACCCTGGTGGAGGACGATCTCTTTTTTTGATACCGGATCTTTCGAAGGACTTTTGTGAAAGAGGACTCCTCCTGTTCATCTAGCCGGATGTGCTTCGCAACGTTCGACAGGATGAGCTTGAAAGACATTATGCGGGCGTAAATGAATTTCGCAGCAACGATAATCCATTATCGATCAACTTCTTCAACGACGGCTCCGAACTTGCTTTCGCTTCTAAATAATTCCAGATCTGCGACTGCAATTCGTCCTCAACGGAATTTGTTTGCAACACCTCTAAGATCTCGAGAGGCAGTAACCAATCAGAAGGAAACTCGTGAAGAACTTTTTTCCAGACACCGGGTAGTGTCGAAACCTGCGACCGGTTGTTTCTTGCATCGCGTACCGTTCGATATAATTCGTGAAGCTCGAGATCCTCCTTGTCGTATTTAATCTTATGCATCTTCTCGCGCGGGAACATTCACGTTTGGCTCAAATTCTTCCGGGTCTGCGGGACCTGCGAATACGGAAACTATTTTGTCGCCTTTATTCAGGTCGTAGATAATAACATTGTCGATTTCAATGCCTTTCCCTATTCTTATTGAAAGTCCATTGGGAAATTTTTCTTTCCCATAGTCGTTCAACTGCACATTATTTATGCTCAACGCTGATGGGCCACTCGTTTTCAGATATACCGGATCGTTACCGTCGTCAATCACTTCTATAAACGTACCCGACACTTGCAATCCACCACTAAACTCAACGGTGGCCGTATTCTTCGACGCGATTGCTTTCTTCACGCCGGCAAGTCCGCCCATGATCCACGCCATCGTCTTCTTGAATTCATTCAATACGGTTTGTGAGATGGGCGAAGCTAGGTGTAACAAACAACTGTGGTTGTGGCTTCGTGATGTCGTAGTTGCAATTCATCGCATCCAGCGTATACGGAATTTTCTTCACCGTCGCGCCCAGGCAGCTCATGCTTTCGCCGATCGATGACAATAACCCTGCACCGTAGATCTTGTGATGTTCAACCGTGCCTATCAATCCATACTCTACCGTCCACCAATGAAGATTGCGGATCAACGCCATCTCCGAAGGAGGCCCCATGTTCGATTGGATCTTCTCAATTTCTTTTTCGGCGATCTCGATGTCAGCTGCCGGTGTGTCCGGATCTTCTTTGATGATCGACAAGTGACGAATAGCCTCGTATAACGCGAAATCTTCCTGCGATGAAAATGCTTTGCTTCCGGCCTCACCGATATCTTTCAGGTATGCTGCAAACTCAGGCACGGCAAGAATGGGAGCGTGACCAGCCGATTCATGTATAACATCGGGAGCGGGAGTGTATTCTATGTGCTCGAGCGTTCGGATATCGGCGGCGATCACCAACACGTTATATTTTGTGAACTCCATGAACGCGCCGGGAGGAATAAATCCATCGACAGCAACGGCAGCCCAACCGATATCTTTCAAGATCCTGTTCATGCCATACATTGTGGGTATCTGCTCGATGTCCACACCAGTCATCTGCAATCCCTGCACATAAGATTCATGTGCTACTTTACGGAGATGAAAATAATTCTGACGCATCACATAACGCCACACTGCCTGGTCTACTGGCGTATACGCATTGTAAGGCTGATCTACTACAAACTGGAGTAGGTGAGGCGGAAGATTCTCCGTGACTTCATTAAGCTGCATTCGTTTTCCCTTCGGATTCGACAGCTAATATATGCCTTTCAATCAACTTCTTTTCGGCTTTACTCTGCGTCTGCTTCAATGCAATCGTAAAGAACTTTTTCGAAAGACTGTAATCCCTGTCGAGATAATAGAATTTACCTAAGGCTGAGTTGAGAATAAAATATTCACTCATATAAGAATGCTGTCGAAGCTGATGAAGGATGTCAAAAGCTTTTTTTTTGTTACCGGAATAGTACAACGCAATGGCATAGTTGAGTTCCACGAAAGGATTAGGATGCCTTTCCAGCAATCGTTCATACAACTTCGAAATCAACTTCCAGTTGGTCGATTTAAAGTCGGCCGCAATACAATGAACATAAGCAATCGATGCTTCGAAATGATACGATGTGAGATTGATGTCTTCCGAGCGCCTCAGAAATTCGTGGCCAAGTGCAATGAGATCTTTATTCCACAACGAACGATCTTGCTTCTCCAACTCAACGATATCGCCATGGGTGTCGAACCTCGAATCGAATCTTGAACAATTGAATAGCATCAGCGAATGAAGCGCCGCCGTTTCTTTGGTCCCGATGTCGCTGTCGAGCAATGCCTTGTTCAGTATCAAGGCCTCTTCACACAACTCTTTTCTAATGATCTCTTTTCCTGACGACGATTTATAGCCTTCGTTGAAGATCAGGTAAATAACTTTATGAACGACGGGAACGCGAGGCATCCATGCATCGACATTCGGTTCTTCGAGAAGAATACTTTCATTTTTTATTTTTTGCCGTGCCCGCGCAAGAACTTTATCCACACCGTCGATTGTCATTCCCAAAACACTTGCGATCGCCTCGATCTTCAGGTTAACGACATACTTCAGTGTAATAACAACCTGCGTCTTCGGTGCAAGCGCCGGATTCGCGCAAGCGAATAGTAACTTCAATTGATAGTCGTCGATCAGCGACTCGCTGAATTTTAGATCCGCTCCTTCGTGACTCTCTTCGGAACTATTAAATGTCAGGTGTTTGTCTTTCTTGATCTTGTTCAGCGCCTTGTTGCGACACACGGTGTAGATCCAGCCGTTCGTGTTCAATGGGATTCCTTTCAGTCGCCATTGAACCAACGCTTCCGAAAATGAATCGTGGACAATATCTTCAGCGGTGTCGGGATCGATGTCGCGCGAACAATAAAGTAACGTCGCAACCATTTTGCCGAAATGATTTCGATACAATTGATCTACGACGTGCTGGACTTTATCCATTCTTTCCTTTGATCTGCAACTCCGGCGGCACCTCTAGTAATGGTCTCACTTCGACAACGCCGATTCCATTCAGCACAAGCGGACACATTTGCGCTACTTCCGTTGCCTGCTCCAGGCTTTCTGCCGTCACCAACACAATACCGCTTACACCTTCTTTCGATTCGATGAAAGGTCCATCGGTGAGCACTTCGTCTTTACTGACATAGCGGCCATCCGGCGTGAGCGGCTCGCCCCAAAGGTAGTTGCCGCCTTCGGCGATGCCTTCCACCCATTTTAGCATTGGAGGAATGCCAGCCTGTCGTTCTGCAACGGACATTTGTTGCATCTTTTTTAAGTCTTCGCGAATGATGAAGAGGAATTTTTTCCATTGTTCTTTTTGAAATAGAGACAATTCCGGAACCTGATTCCGGACACAACAAATTAGCTTATTTTAGAGTATGAAAATTATTGTGGCCTTGATGCTTTTGGCCGTTCCTGCATGTGCTCAAAATTGGAACGGCTACAAATCCGCCGTCGTCCTCACCTACGACGACGCATTAAATGTACACCTCGACAACGTCGTTCCGGCTCTCGACTCCGCTGGCTTCAAAGGAACATTCTACCTCACGGTATCTTCAACCGCCTTTACCAAACGAATGGACGAATGGAAAGTTACCGCCATCAAAGGACATGAACTGGGCAATCACACCATGTATCATCCCTGTATGGGCGGACCCGATCGTACCTGGGTGAGGCCCGAATATGATCTCAATACGTATTCGATCAAAAGGATCGACGACGAGATCAGGATGACCAACGTGATGTTGCAATCTGTTGATGGAAAAACCGAGCGCACATTTGCATATCCATGTGCCGATACGAAGGCCAGTGGTCAATCGTACATCGAAGCCATCACAGACGACTTCGTTGGCGCCCGTGGTGTTCGCGACGAGATCGTTCCTTACGGAAAAGTGGATGTTTATAACACCGCATGTTTTTCGATGGTGAATGCGACAGGCGAGCAGATGATCGAGATCGTCAAGAAAGGAATGAAAGAGAATGGTCTAGTGATATTCCTATTTCACGGAGTTGGGGGCGAGCACAATTTGAATGTCGACCTGAAGGAACATCGAAAGCTTGTTCATTTCCTCAAACAAAATCAGAACGACATCTGGGTAGCGCCTTTTATTGACGTGGTAAAGTTTCTGAAAGCTTCGCAGCATTAAACCTGCCGATCACTGCCTTCAATATATAATAGAGTAGCACTGCTATCGGTATAGAGATGATCATCCATACCACAACTCCATAAAGAGTCGATTTCCAAAGAAGCTGGATCACACTTCAGAAATCTTCCTTCGCCATTTTAAAAATTTCGGAAGCCGAGAAAGGAACGTTCGGTGCTCCGAAGATCCATTCGCCCATGCGAAGAAGCGGCAGGTATAAAATGAATTGCAGCGGATAAGCAACCTGGTTGGCGAGCAGCACCACGGCCGGGTTCAACCTGAACAACCAGATGATAAGCAGGCAGAGTACCGTCGACACACCGAAGATGGGGACGTAGGCGAGCACAATACCAACGGTAATCGCCCACGCCAATGAGGCAGGAGAGATTCCTTGTCTCAAGAAACCTAAGAGTGGCTCAATTATTTTTTTTCTGAACATCTATGTGATCTATGTCTCTATGTGTTTTACGGCCCTTTCTTCGGATAAACCAATCTCATTACAAAATTATTCCGTTCTCATCTGAAATATTCGACTGACCTTCGTAGCTGAGAATTCTTCTCGTGTCTTTCGCGTACCGAACGTCGATCGGCGAAGCCAGCAGCCGGATCAGCGCTTTGTCGGGCTCCACTCTTACTTTCATCTCTTTCTCTGTCAACTCCACCATCACCGCACGAAGCGTAAAGTAATCGAGCCGTGCAGGAATGGCAAAATGAAATGTGATGACTTCCCCTTTCTCGAGTGCCAACCAGTTCGCCTTTATGAATTGATTAAACCCGCCATCGACAACAATCGGTTGTGGGATGGACATTATCTTTTCATCAACTTTTGCGGATTTACTCTTGCGATTAAATAACCTCACCCCGTTGTCAACCATTTCGGAGCCCTCCATGTATCCCGAACGAAGGTCTTCAGTCTGAAAGTCGGGTGCGAATTTCGATCTCCTGAAATCCAGGATACGTTTTGCGATTTTCGTATGATTCGGATCGAAGTAATTCGTAAGTGTCTCTGTGTGCTCGCCGTCGACGAAGTGGTCGGTAAATTCTTCGGTGTAGAGAAGCTTGTCGGAACTTTCAGCGTATGCGTAGCCGGTATAATTGTCGCTGCTGATCTCGGGGGCGCGCAGAGCGGTGAGGATGACAAAGACGATAATAAGAGAAATAAAAATCCTCATGACTTGTGGCTTCGACCAGACTTACGAGGTCTGCAGCCACAATGGATCTTACTTTACGTTATAATATTTTTCGGGAGGCAAGGTGACGGTGCATGCGAGCTCACCGTTTTTGTAGTATATCGAGTACATCAGCGTCACTCCGTGAGAGCCATAATCGCCCAATCGCCATTTCGCATGATCGATCCATTCTTCTTCCCAATCGTCGCAAAAATTTGGATCAACTGCCTCCGTCACAAACGAATCATAAACGTGCCATGTCCTCGGATTCGTACCAACCCTGATACTATCAATCCGATACTCCATAGTAATCATATGGGGAAATTCCTTATTCGCGTCCTCGGCCTCCACAGCCAACTTCCAGTCGTAGTTAAGGTCGAAGCGGAAGATATATGTAAGGATGCCCAGCGCGACGATAACCAGAATTACTATTATAATGATCGTCTTCTTTTTCATTAAAATTATTTTTTAATCTCCTGTAACGCCGCTTCGGCAGCATACTTCACATCGCTGTTGGATGTGGCGTTGAGAACACGAGTGATCGACTTCTCCGCAACAGACGCAGGCTTACCAATCTTGCCCAACAACGTGAGCAACTGGTATTGAAGACCTCCGTCCTGGGTGGTTGTTTTATCGAGCCGCGACATTAACGAGCTCACGGCTGGCTTGCCGATTTGAGCAAGCGATATCATGGCAGCTTCGGTGTCATTTCCGTAGTGGGGGAGAACATTGATCATGTAGTCGATTGCTTTTTGATTTGCCGTTTTGATGTTACCCAGCACGACGATAGCATTCGTCTGTGCCTCAGCAAGCTTTTCACGATCGTCGAGACTTCGCTTTGAGAAAAGGTCGACGAGAGAATTTTCGAGCTGCTTCGGACGATCGCCCATCAATACGAGCATCGCAGTAACCCGCTGTTGTTCGGCAGAGTTAGTCCCTTTCAATATCGCGTTCGCTTCTTCCATGGTCGGAATGGTACCAGGAACCGGAATATTGTTGATCACACAAAACTCTACGCGATCTTCTTTCTGACTCGTGTACTCCGTATGAAGAGCGTACTTCGAAAACTTATCTTTCGATCCTTCGGTCAGCGAATGGAGATTTGGATCATCTTTCAGACCAAAGGCGAGGTCATACAACTGTTCTGGCTCTTTAGGATAGTCATTGTCGTTTACAAACGCGACGACAGCTTTCATCACTTCCGGTGTTTTGAGATCCTTATAGATTGAGCCTAATGCTGAAAACAATTCTTTTCTCGCATTATCATCAGGCTGTAGCTTGTTCGAGTAAGTTGTGTACACATGGAATCGCAATGTGGGATTTTTGCGAAGTCCGTCGAGCATGATACTGAAAGCTTTATCGTATGTCATTCGACGTGGAACGCCGAGTTGACCATCTTGGGCAAGCCTGAAATACTGACCGATTCGCGATTCCATGGTCTTCATGTCGGGAGATTTCGGAGCGGCAACAAGATGTTCGATAAACGTGCGGATCTCGTAAGGCTCCAATCTCTTCATGGCGTTGAGAGATGTCGTCCACTCGGTATCGTCAACATTATCGTCTAGGGCGAAGTATGTGGTAACGCTGAGTGTTCGATCGTCGTACGGATGATAAGTGAGCGTGTCGAGGCCTTTCAATAAGAAATTCTTATAGTCGTTATTAAAGATCTTGTATCGCGAAAGCGAATAGATCAAAAGCAGGTGGGCATCACACTGGTATTCGAAGGGAAACTTCATCGTCTCCGACACAGCTTTGTTTACCTTTTCATCGGTTGTCATGTCTTCGATCAGCGGGCGAATATGATCACCGTGTTCTTTACAGATCTCTTTCTTTTTGTTTTTACTACGACAGGTTTACTATCTGCAGGTTTGTTGTCGTTCTTTAGTGATATCACCAAAGCGCCGTTATCACCCGAACCATTTTCATTAAACAGTGTCGCGAGATTTTTCGTCATCTTGATCCGTCCATTGAAGCTCACGCTGATCTCCCCGGAAGCAACATCGATCAGTCGTGCATTAACGTCGATATAAGATTTCAACTTCGTGTAGGTTCCGGACAACAGCGCGTCGATAGGAACCAGCTGACCGATCTTCAATGCGGCGGCGGGTTTCATGAGATCGGTGAGAATGAATTGCTGTTCCTTCAGGATCGCATCGAGACGTGTGCGTTCAAAAACTTTGATCTTATCGGGTTGACCAGTAAGCGTTCCAATAATGGTTTCAGTCACATACTCGCCAAATGCCGTTCCTTTTTCGGATGAGGCCGCCGTCGCAGCGAAAGGTACCACGGCCACATGAAGGGATTTGCCCGAAGGAACGGTAGCGACGATCTTGCTGCTTAGCTCGTTCGTAACGTCTGTGTAGTTTCTTGCCTTCTGTGCGAATAGCGACGGAGCAAGAAAGATCAATAGAAACAGTAATTTCTTCATGGGGTGAAGGGTCGGTCACCGTAAAATTACCAGTTTTCTTCCGGGCTTCAGTTTTATGTAAGGCTTAATTAAAAATGTTGCAAGCAGTCCGGCGCCGACCATCGTTGTGGAAACAATGATCGTAGACTGGACGATTTCCTTCGAGTTGATCGAATCGATAAGAAAATAACCAACACCACCGGCGATGAGAATGGGCGCATACTTGAAGCGGAAGGGGAAAAAGATCTATCGATTTCTGATCAACATACATCGCACCGATCTTGTACGGGGCAATGGATTGCCCGCCGGAGACGATTGTCGAGTCGGTGATCTCTGTGATCTGCCAGGTAACTTTTTCTTTGCTGCCTTTTGTTCTGAAAGCGATCACGTCGCCCACATTATAGATTACGTCTTGTAACGTGAGTAGTGAAACAACAGGCGATTGTCCTGTGCCGTTGCACTTTGGACCATCAATGCCCCACAAACTATTAGAACGAATTTCAATTTATTCCTCGTGTTTCATTCAGATGCAAGGTCATGCTTTGGGCGGTTGTGTTAACCCACTCATCATATTCTTCGATAGCCTGAAGTCTTTCCGTTTCACTAATATATCCCTCGTCCGCTACTTGCTTGATAGCCGCCACCTTCGACCAAATGGCCGCCCTGAAAACGAAATTTTCTTCTCCACGAATATAATGTTCGTCGGAATTAAACTTCTGGATTTTTTTGAACCCTGCTTTCTCGAACAAGGCGGGAAGGTCGTCGCCAACCTGGTTGTTCATTCCCGCTTCGGATCTCCATTTCAGGAAGGCTGCGTAAAATTTCTTCATGATGTCCGGGGGCGATGGTGTCCATTCCACTTTCGTGTGATTGTAGTCGAGTATCGACAACGTTCCGCCTTCTTTCAACATCGACTTCAATTTTAGTAAAGCCTTCGGAACATCACTCAGCCATTGCATCGTTCGGGCGGAGACAATGAGATCGAATTTTTCTACCGGCTCGAATTGAAACAAATCGGTGGTGATTAATTCCATGTTTTTTGTTTGTGAATATTGTTCGCGGCCGGACGTTATGAATTTTTCCGTATTGTCGATGCCGACAATCGACTCTACCCATGTTCGCAATGTCTTTTGTGATCGCCCCGGTGCCACAACCAACGTCAAGGACTTTCATCCCTGGTCGTAAAAACGATTGCAAGGTTCTATAGTCTGTCGCAAGTGTTCTATCATCGAATACCTTGTTTGAGCCGTTGTCGCGATTGATTGTTTTGTTTTCCATGTTGAATTTTTAGTGCGGTCAATATAAGATCATATCTTGGATCACGATGATGCGATTTGCAATTCCATTAATATTTATTGCTGCCTTTGCTAACGCACAGTCGTACGACGTCATCATTCGACACGGAAACATTTATAACGGACTCGGAACACAACCGATCGTTAGTGACATCGGCATCAACAAAGACACTATTGCTTTCATTGGCGATCTCAGTAAAGCGAAAGCATCAAAAGATATCGATGCAACCGGGCTCGAAGTAGCACCGGGTTTCATCAACATGCTTAGTTGGTCGGAAGTTACTTTGTTACGCGATGGTCGTTCGATGAGCGATTTGAAGCAAGGAGTAACGCTCGAAGTGTTGGGTGAAGGGATCAGCGCCGGCCCGCGCAAGCCACGCGCGAAGGATAAAAGATGGAACACGCTCGGTCAGTTCTTTAATTATCTCGAGAAGAAAGGTGTAAGCCCCAACTTCGCATCGTTTGTCGGCGCAACAACAGTGCGCATGTACGTGCTCGACCAGTCGGACCGGAAGCCGACGGTACAGGAGCTCACACAAATGAAGAACCTTGTAGCGCAGGCGATGCGTGAGGGCGCAATGGGTTTGGGAACATCACTGATCTATCCGCCGCAGCATTGCAAGCACCGAAGAATTGATCGAGCTAAGTAAGGTTGCATCGTCCTTATACGGTGGCATGTACATCACGCACATGCGGAGCGAGAGCGACTTCATTTACCGCGGATTGAATGAAACGTTTCGGATCGCGAAGGAGGCAAACATTCCCGCCGAGATCTTTCATCTCAAGATCAACCACGAACGCAACTGGAAGAAGATCGATACCGTGTTGTTCAAGATCGACTCCGCAAGAAAAGCCGGACTCAAGATCACCGCCGACGTTTACCCGTACAACGCCAGCGGCACGTCACTCACGGCAAGATTACCAGCTTGGATACAAGAGGGAGGTGCTAAAGAAATGCGTAAACGTTTAGTCAATCCCGAGCTCCGCAAGAAAGTATTGTATGAATTGAAGATGGGCATTCCCGCGAAGAACTCCGACCCCAAAGACGTGATGCTCCTCGGTTTCAAAAAAGATTCACTCAACAAGCTCTATCGCGGCAAGCGACTCGACGAGATTTCATTATTGCATGGTAAGAACGAAGATGAAACGATGCTCGATCTTTTGGTGGAGGACCAAACGAGCATACCGGCAATTTTCTTTTTGATGTCGGAATTCAACGTAACGAAGATGTTGAAACTCCCGTACGTCAGCATTTGCTCCGACGCCGCATCGTATGCTGCCGAGCCACCCGACATCGAAGACGGAATTCATCCACGCGCTTACGGAAGCTTTGCGAAAGTTTTATCTGACTACGTGCGCGACGAACAGATCTTAACGCTCGAAGAAGCCATCCGTAAAATGACGAGTCTTCCAGCTGCGAATCTCAAACTAAAAAAGCGAGGTCAGTTGGCAAAGGGATATTTCGCCGACGTGGTGATCTTCGATAAAGGTAAAATTGAAGACAAGGCAACGTATGAGAAACCGCACCAATATGCAGAAGGAATGGTGCATGTGTTTGTGAATGGTGTGCAGGTTTTGAAAGATGGAAATCATACAGGCGCGAGACCCGGAAGAGCATTAAGGGGTCCCGGTTTTCGCCGCTAACACCTTTTCAATAAACTCATTCAAACTCCCACCATCGATCCATCTCGCAACCACAACTATATCATTCTCTGGATCCACATAGATCATATTCGTTCCATTACCGATATGTGCGAATGCTTTTGCCGGTGCGCTCGATAAAAATTTCTTGTCTGTATTCAAATACCAGTTCATGAACCCATACGTCGGTTGAGCAGGTGTTGGCGTTAACGCCCACGTCACCCAATGGTCCGACAATAATTGCTTGTCTTTCCACCTGCCGCGCTTCAAAGTGAGGTAGCCGAAGCGCGCCATATCGTACGCGTTGATGAACATGCCGCCGCCCCAATGTCCCGCCGCCACCGACTGCCTGCACCATCTTTCCGTCAATCACCACCCAGGAGTTTTCGTAGCGCCGAACCAACGCCATGTTGGCGACGCGCCGATCGGATCCATGATGCGTTCGCGAAGCACTTCGGGTAACGGACGACGCCAGATGTTTAGCGCGGCCAATGCGAGTGCATTCACGCGAACATCATTGTACTCGTAAACACTTCCCGGCTTAACGCGCGCACGCGTTGTCCATTCCGAAGGTTTGTCGCTCGGTCTGTCGGCCCACTCGGGCTTGCCCCACAGCGTTCCTTCCCAATCGCTCACTTGCCTTAGCATGTGATCCCATGTTATTGTTTTATTGTGCGGAGTATCGAACAAGCGAATGAGCTCCGACTTCTCCGGCAGCTGAACCGGGGCGATCACTTTATATAATGTGTCGTTGATATTTGGAATGAGATGATCGTCGTAAGCGAGTCCGATTACGGTCGACAAGAAACTTTTCGTTACACTGAATGTCATGTCGATGCGCGTAGGCTCTCCCCAGCTTGCAATGACATAACCATTTTTAATGATCAGGCCGGTAGCGGGACCGCGTTCGGCAAACGGACCGATGGGTTCGCCGAAAGGTTCTTTTGCAAATGTCTGGTAATGCGCTTGCTGTAAGTTCTTCGGAGATTTCGACTCCTTCTGTTTATGAAACTCGATGGCTTCGTTGATCTTGTCGGTGCTCATGCCTACGTCTTCAGGTTTCTTTGTAACCCATGTTCCGGCATCGGGGTAATAAGGTGTTGGGTGTGGCGGGTTTCTTTTGGGAAAAAGAAGTTGTTGCGACCAATAAAAGGATCGGAAGAATTAGTTGTCTCATATTATTTAAGAATAAAGACCGTAAAGAAGTTCTTTGATAAAGGTTAAACCTACGATCACGCCCATCCTTGTGAAAGTGTGAGATGTGGCAACAAGTGTTTTCCCAGGAGACGACAAGTAGTCAATAAACATCGTCACTGTAAAACCTATGAAGACGCCGATGGCCAGGTTGAGTCGATATCACACACACCAATATCAACTCAAACCATGTGATCCTTTTTTTCTTCGGTGTTTCGTCTTGATCTAATATCATAACCGCTACTCCATTCGTTTCGGCTCCCCATGTTTCTGTACAAAGCTCCAATAGATCGTGCCAAATCTATTCTCTTTATAATGTGCCCCATAATAATCGAGGAACCACGGATACTTTCGAAAAGTCATTTCCACTCTCTGATGCTCCGGAACGATATACATAAACGCGATCAACAGCGCGAACACACCAAATCTCACCAGGATTCGATTATTGACAACCATTGGCCTGGCTTTGCTGCTCCAAAGGAGATCCAGCAGGAAAGCGAACATCATCACACCCAGGCACACTATCGTCACTTCGTCGCTAAACCGCACATAGTGTGAAAGAAATACGAATGAAGCCAACGTGAGTGCTGCAAACGCGATCCCGTAAACAAAGGTCACTATGGCGGTCCTTTCGCTACGCATCCGGGGTTTATCTATCCAATAAAATGCTACGAGGTAAGAAACTGCGAACGCGAGGTGTCCGCGCAAAAGGTAGGTATCGTAAGGCTCGTAGTAGCTGACTGTATCACGAACAACTATTACGACTATTGATAAACCGAAAGCAATCAACTCGAAGATGGTCCAGTGCCCTTTTTTATCAACGGCAATTTTGGTATCAGGAAGATCAAGGATCATTGGGTTTGTTTCTTTTCCGAGGGCGGGTATGGATGCGTTTTAAATATGTCTCCCAGATGTAAGAAAAACTGCCCTCTGCCTGGTGCTCTTTATAATAAGCAACGAAGTCTGGGTATTTTCTGTAGGTGAAGATCACGTGTTCCCTTTCCGAAATGGTGAATGCCTGCGAATCCGGCAGGAACAATCTTTTTCAAACCACGTCCAACGTCTTTTTATTTCCGGGACCTCTTCTTGAGAATGGGTTGATCAAGAACTTCCATTAAAAGAACTTCGTGCTTCCGGGCACAGCAACGGGATACAACCCGTTAGCATCCGGCTTCACTGGCATGTCTGCATCCCACGCATAACGCGTTGGTTGGAGCGTCAGGCCTGAGTTCAATGCTGCATCCCACTCTACAACGTTGCCTGTGTAAGTGGCAAGGCGTCCAAGTATCGATTGTCATTGTGCTCTTCGCACCATTCTCTGCATCTGCAAACTTGTATTCACCCTTTGCTATTGCTGCAAATAATTCATCGTGCTCGTTTTGATATGCATCGTTCTCCTTATCCTGTCGAATTGATACAGAACTTTACCCTTCCTGTCAACTATGTTCATATTGCCGGCGAAGATCGTTCCCTTGGTTCCTACGATCTGCTCGTCAACTTTCTGCATTGTGCCTTTGATGTGACGGCACTGTGAGTTCAAAATACTTCCATCGGCGTATTGGAATTCAACATAGTGATGATCGAAGATCTCGCCGTAATCTTTTCCCTTTCTCACTTCGCGACCACCCATGCCTTGTGCCTTCACGGGATATCCTCCCTTGAACCAGTTGATCACGTCGATATTGTGGATGTGCTGTTCAGTAATATGATCGCCGCAGATCCAGTTGAAGTAATACCAATTCCTCAATTGATATTCCATCTCGGTCTGTCCCGGCCTGGCGAGGATTCATCCAAACACCTTCGCTATTCCACCACGCCTGTGCGGACACAAACTCGCCGATCATTCCTTCTTTATATCTCTTATAAAGCTCACGATATGAACTCTGGTAATGACGTTGCAGACCAACAACAACATTCAGTTTCTTTGCTTTGCGATCTGCGCTGTCTCCAACACTTTCTTAATGCCAGCAGGATCCGTAGCAACGGGTTTCTCCATGAAGATGTGCTTGTTTTGTTCACAGCCTCTTCGAAATGGATCGGACGGAAACCGGGAGGTGTTGTAAGGATCACAACATCCGCCAATGGTATTGCTTTGAGATACGCATCGAATCCCACAAACTTCGTCTCATCCGTTACCGCAATTTTATCCTTCACGTTACCAGCATAGCCATTTATGTCCGAAAGATCATCGGCAGTCAATAGCTTATAGCAGGAATCCAACCTGTCCTTGAATACATCCGCCATCGCAACGAGCTTCACGTTTTGTTTCGACAACATGGCTTGCAAGCACGCGCCGGTGCCACGACCCGCCGCATCCAATCAACACCACTTTAATGGTGTCGTCGGCGCTTGAGTTGAAGAAATTTCCAGCTTCAGAACCGAAGGGAATTGCTGCGAGGCCACCTGCGATCAATGAAGTCTGCTTCATGAAGTCGCGGCGGGATTGTGTATTCTTTTCCATATGCTGAATTTACTTTAAATATTGATTATAGAAAGCGTCAATTTCTTCTTTGGTTGGTTGCTTCGCTGGACGGACAACCCTAAATCCCACAAACATCCCATCGGTTAGCCACCAACGGCTCTTGGGAATTTGCGGATCCCGCTGGTTCCATTTCGTGTCCGATGGAATGCGGTTTGAACAACGAAGCTGGCCAGCTGTATCGTTAAACGATCCGCCACGAACAGTCCGCGGATACTTCGACCCGGGAATGGTTGTCGGATCTTTTGCTGTAATCTTTTGATAATAGGCCGGGTCGTATTGATCGATCGTCCACTCGCTGAGATTTCCCAGCATGTCGTACAGCCCCCAGGCATTCGGTTTTTTTTCTTTCACCGGGTGAAACTTCGCGCCACTGTTCTCTTTTGAGTAAGCTGCTTCCGCAATTGCTTTAACATCAGGTCCTGACGATCCTGCCTTGCAAGCATATTCCCACTCCGCTTCCGTGGGAAGTCGATAGAAGAATCCCGTCTTCGAATACAACCACTTGCAATACATTACGGCCGCCGGCTGCGACATGCTATTCGTTGGCTGATTGGCGGCGCGGCCCATTCCCAGGTTAGATCTATGTATTGAGGTGTGGCCCTTGTAACACCGTCGATATTCTTGCTTTGCGGAGAGAGTTGTCTTTAAAATAAAGATCCCACTCGGCGAAAGTTACTTCGTGCTCCTCCATCCTAGAATCGTGCTCCTCCATCCAGAATGCCGACAGTTCGATCTCTTTGGCCGGAGCCCTCATCACTATCGATCGGGTCCTTACTTCCGATGGTGAACTTCCCCGCAGGAATGGAAATCATCTTGAATGAAATGTTCGTGTCGGGTATTTTTTGATCGTATGATTGCGCGCCGGCAATGCTCGAGCAGAATAGGGCGAACGTCGCCACCATAAGTATTATTAGAAGTCTCACTTTATAAAATATATTTATATGAAACCAAACTCTATGGATCGCCGCAAATTTATTCAGAACAGTTTTGCAACTGCCGCAGCAACTGTAAGCCTCAACATGTTCGCAAACAACGCCATCCGCTGCCCGGCAGAAAAGCCATTCATCGCAAAGTTCGCCCCGCACGATGGAATGTTCAAGAACAGCGGTGGTGCCAGCTTCCTCGACCAGATAAAATTCATGCACGATATGGGCTTTCGAGCCATCGAAGACAATGGCATGATGGGCCGCTCGAAAGACGAACAGGAAAAGATCGGCAGCCTCCTCACGCAACTCGGCATGACCATGGGTGTTTTTGTTGTCGACGCAGGCGATAACTGGAAAGTATCTTATACAACCGGCAATAAAGATCTCACTGCGAAATTTATCGACACCTGTAAGCAATCATTGGAAGTTGCCAAACGCGTGAATGCAAAATGGATGACCGTAGTTCCAGGTTACTACGAACGCAAGCTGCCGATCGGTATACAGACTGCCAATGTTGTTGATGTCCTTCGTCGTGGTGCCGAAGTTTTTGAGCCACAGGGATTGATCATGGTACTCGAACCATTAAGCGACAACCCCGATCTGTTCATGAGAACCGCAACCTCAAACCTACGAGTTGTGCAAGGCCGTTAAGAGTCCTTCATGCAAGATCCTCTACGATATCTATCACATGCAGCGCAACGAAGGGAATCTCATCAACACTATAGATATGTGTTGGGATGAAATTGCTTACTACCAGATCGGCGACAACCCCGGCCGTAAAGAACCTGGCACAGGTGAGATCAACTACAAGAATATTTTTAAATACGTGCACGACAAAGGCTATCGCGGTGTATGGGGAAATGGAGCACGGAAATTTCAAGGAAGGCAAAGAAGGAGAGACTGCGCTCATTAAAGCCTATCGCGACTCTGACGTTACTGCGTAAGCCGTAGGTTTCCGAAGGCTTAATGTGTTCGATTTAGGATCATCAGATCTTCTGCAGGTTCGTAGTCGAGCGGCAACGCTTCCTCGCCATCAACTCCCCAACTCCAGTATCCTCCGGCCTCGGCGCCTTCTATCGGCCAGACCCGTCCGTCAGGATATATATAGGTCGACTGCTTCGACTTCAAAAAGGATTTTTGTAACGCAGTTTTCGGGCGCACTTTCCGACTCCTCTGATAGTTATAGTCTTCCAGCTCGCCGGTGTATGTGACGGTAAGCCAATTATCGAATCTCAACACCTCCTTCCCCTGAATCGTGAACGGAGACTATCCTGTTGTAGTCCGTAATAGTTTTCAATTCGAGTTGAAAACCATAGTACGCCGGCAAAGTCACCAATGCCACACTATCATTTCCAGATCTGTCTTCGAAGGTGAAGAAAAAACCCTCCTGGTTTAGTTTTATGATTAAAGAGAGCGCGAAAAAATGCATCTCTGAACCATAGTAAGCAGTCAAAACGATTTTGGGCCCATTTCATTTTCTGTTTCTCATTGACGGGCACCATGGGTTCGTAAGAAAGTTGACCTTCGTAGAGTACTAAATTGAACTTCGAGTCGTACTCGTATTTTTTCGATCATGATCTTCACCCTGTAACCCAGCCCCATATTCTTCATGAAGATGGTCGTGTCGGAAGAAGCTTTAAGGACATTATTTTTTTTGGAGAACTCGAGTGATCTTTCATTTTCGATCCAGCACCCACTTTGCGTTTTCGCTGTGACCGATAAAAATGTTCCTTGAAGTCAGCAAGGTATTTTCTCCATTGCGCTTCTGTGATACTTCTTATAACCACTTCCTTCAAAACTTTACTGACTGGTGTAAGGCGTATTTGATAAACGATCGGTGAACCCGCCACCAGGTCGACCACGACTGGCTTATACCCAAGATACGAGACCACCAAATTGTAATGAATATTATACAAACCGCCGATCTCGAATTTTCCATCGCGGTCGGTGGAAGCTCCTTTGGTTGTGTTGGCAATAAATACAGCAGCATTGGAAAGTGGCTTCCCGGTTTGATCGTCGAAGATCTGTCCCTTCAAAGACTGCGCAACAGCTGATAGTGAAAACGAGAAAGAATAAAAACTAAAAGTAAGCCGCCTCTATTCATTTGCTTTTGATAATGGACAAGTCAGCTGCCGGATCGTAGTCGAGGGGCAGCGCTTCCGACAATAGTTCCCAGCTCCAGTAACCACCAGCCTGAAGAGCTTCTACGGGATACACTCGCCCGTCGGGTAATACGGTAGCTGGTCTATTTAATGTAAGTTGTGTCCATTGCATGGCTGGCTTCGCCGCCATTCCGCGATTCGATCGATAGACGGATGATTCTCTTTCGTTGCCATAAAGAACATTTCAGCATCTGGTTGAATCTCAGTGTCTGTTCCTGTTTTCCGGTTAAAGGGTTTAGTTACGATAAAGTTGTAGTCTGTGATCGTCCGTATCTCGATCTCATTATAATTGTGTGGCTCTGATTTTACATACAGCGTTGTATCCGAAGCCAGGGTGTCGTTAAAGGAAACGTAAAACCCTTCATTCGTCAGGCGACGATTAAACAGAGACCGAAAGAAATGCATCTTCGATCCGTAGTATGCTTTCACAACCGATTTTTAGCCCAAAGCCTGTTCTGCCTGGGACTTTCTGTTTTCAGCTGTTCATACATCATTTTCCCTTCGCATAAAACAGTGCCTCTTTCGGTGTTGTACTCGAATCGCTGAAGCAGGATGCTGACGCGATAACCGAGGCCATTGTTTTTCAGAACCACCGCGGTGTCCGATGTGGCCGTCAACAGGTCGTTCTCTTTATCGAAGTTGATCACTTCTTCATTTTCAATCTTGCACTGTTTGGCATTGTCGCTGATCCCGATAAAATGATCTTCGAAATCGCGGAGGTATTGATTCCATTGCGCCTTCGTGATCCTTTTCGCACTCACAGGAATCTCATCCAACACTTTCGTGGCGGGCTTGAGCTTGATCTCATGCATCTCTTC
The DNA here is from genome assembly GCA_037200305.1 of Bacteroidota bacterium. Classification (GTDB taxonomy): domain Bacteria; phylum Bacteroidota; class Bacteroidia; order Cytophagales; family Cyclobacteriaceae; genus ELB16-189. The sequence continues at coordinate 58,594 of JBBCGZ010000008.1, read as the reverse complement.
GGAGCCGGCAACCACATCGAGCACGATGGGCTCGTATCCGATGAATGAAACAATGAGATCATAGTGGGCATTGTAGAGTCCATCGACGTCGAACTTTCCCTCCACATCGGTAGAGGCTCCTATCGTTGTGTTCCCGACGTAAACACTGGCGCCCGATAGTGGTTTGTTGGTCTGGGCATCGAATACTTTTCCTTGTACAGAATATTGTGCGAAACGACGCTATCGAAGTGAAAAAGGTTAACGCTAATAGTGGAATGATCTTATTCATCGGCGGCCTACGATAGCAAGGTCAACATTGGGATCATAGTCGAGTGGAAGACTTTCTGCCATCAGCTCCCAGCTCCAATAATTTTTTGTTTCAACTGCATCGCCGGGATACACCTGTCCATGAGGCTGAACGATACACCGTGCATGAAGGATAATCGTTGACCTTTGCTGGATCTTGGTCGGAAAGATGTGACGGTTATTTTGATATGCACCAGACTCCGCCTCGTTGATGTATTGAACCTCGAGGTCACCCTTGAAAGACAACACCGGCTCCTCAGCGGTTGATGTACTATCAAGTATCTTTTTGTAATTGTATAATGTCTGGATGTTGATTCGCTTATTGTTAAAGATCGGGAACTTGGGTGCGACAAGAGGTGTCGGCAACACCCATAACGTGTCATTTTGCCACCGTTCACAGTCTTTATAACAGTGTCGCGAATAAGGTTGAAGTAGAAACCGTTGTTGAAAACATCTCTTGCATACAACGAACGCAGGAAGTGCATTTCGGAACCGTAGTATGCTTTGAGCCGTGCACGGGCCCAGCGTATTTTCTCTTTCATCATTTCGGGCACGAGCGTTCATAAACCATCTGACTTCGTAATGAACGAGAACGGAGACCATGTAAAACGTGTATTTATCCAACACAATTTTGATTCGATAGCCGAGTCCCCTGTTTTCGAGAACGAGCGTACTATCGGCGAAGGCCTGGAGGATTCCTTTTTTGTTAGTGAATTTAAGGAAGTGGGCGTCTTCGAAGTTACAGAAGCGTGCGTTTTCACTGAGGCCGATGAATCTCTCTTTGAATAACCTGAAGTTGGCAAGCCACTCGGTGTGTGATCTCTTTTTTTGAGAGCACGACGACTTCGTGCAGCTGATTCTCCGCGGGCTTCATGATGATTTTATAAGTGACACCTGCGTTGGGAACGACGTCGAGCACTTGTGTCTGATAGCTGACGAAAGAGATAACAAGCTTGTAGTGAGCGCGTGGAAGTCCTTGATTATGAACTCACCTTCGGTACCGCTAACCACACCCCCATGTAGAATTGGCAATGAACACGCTTGCACCTCGCAGTGGCGTGTTGGTTTCGCCATCGAGTACGTGGCCCTGAACAATAGATTGGCCAAGGGCACTGATGGTGGCTAACGAGAATAATATGGAGACCAATGCTTTTCACTCCGCGCGTAAAAGAATCCATTCCAACCTACGAAATAATTGAAGGGGCGGAGTTAAAATGGGATTAGGCGGTGAAAATGAGGGGTAGTGCCTGATGGGGGAAAATTGTCGTCAACTACATGAATATCAATTAATTATAAATATTATAAAAATCACTGTGTTTTTTACTAAACACTGTTCATACCTTTACCGTATTAAAAACAAAATCAGTATGGGAGTCAAGGAAAGAAAAGAAAGAGACAGAGCTGACATGCGCGACATGATCCTTCAGTCCGCACACAAGCTCTTCATCGACCGCGGCTTCGAGGAAGTAAGCATCCGAAACATCGCCGAAGCTATAGAATATAGCCCCCGCCACAATTTACCTCTACTTCAAAGACAAAAACGACATCTTCTTCGCACTCCACACGGAAGCATTCAAGAAGTTCAACTCATACATGTCTGATCTCGCAACCATCGCCGATCCCTTCGATCGACTCATCGGCATGGGAGAAAAATATATTCAGTTCACGATGGATCACTCCAAGTACTATGAGATCATGTTCATCATGGACAACCCAATGGACTGCGACGAGAACCAGGAGAAATGGGAAGAAGGCAATAAAGCACTCGCCTCTCTTGAAGGTCTCATTACGGCATGTCAGCAAGCTGGCCGCTTCAAAGAACAAGATCCACGAGTTCTTGCATTCTCTATCTGGAGCTACATGCATGGCATGTGCAGCTTGTCGCTACGAAAAAGACTGAGATGTTATTCCGTGGAGGACGGCCAACGAATCCCCCGCGAGTCGTTCCAAAGCTTCAAACTAATGCTCTCTAACCTATAAAAAATTTTACCCGTTACTGAACACTGTTAATTGTATTAACGATGAAAACTCTCCCGAATTTTAAGCGTTTTTGATTGTTTTCGGCCACGCTTGCCTGCCGGTAGGCACAGCCCAAGCCCAAACAGTACTGCAGGGCTACATCGACGAAGGACTAAAAAGCAACCTTCAGCTCAAACAAGAACAGCTCAATTACGACAAGAGCGTTGAAGCTTTAAACGTAGCCCGGGCACTCTACTTTCCCCAGATCGCCATCAACGCCAACTACACGTTGGCAAACGGCGGTCGTAAGATCGAGCTCCCGCTCGGCGACCTGTTGAACCCCGTGTATGCCACGCTCAATAACCTCACCGACTCGCATCAATTCCCAACGCTGTCTAACCAGAGCAATCAACTTCCTGCCGAATAACTTTCACGACACCAAGGTGCGTGTGATCCAGCCGATCTTCAATCCCGATATCTATTTCAATTTCAAAGCGCAAAAGGAGCTCATCTCTGTTCAGCAAGCACAGAAGAATGCTTACGAGAATGAGTTGAAGTATTCGATATCATCTGCTTACTATCAATACCTGCAAAGTGAAGAAGGGCTCAAGGTCCTGGTGGAGACTCGCGGTTTTCTCACCGAACTACTGAAAGTAAATCAGAAGCTCGTTGCCAATCACAAAGCTACGAAAGACGTTGTGTTGAGCGCTGAATACGAGATCAGCAGGATAGATCAGCAGCTCGCCGAGACGGCAAAGAATAACGAAGTAGCGAAAGCTTATTTCAATTTTCTGTTGAACAGGGAACTGACGAAAGAAATTGTAATCGATTCGACACTGGTATCGTCGAATGAGACGCAGAGCCTCGAAGAACTTCGCGAGACCGCTCTCTCGCAACGCCAGGAGATCAAACAACTGCAACGTGGACTTGCGGCCAGCGGACAAGTTGTAGAGTTGAATCGCGCAAGCGCGCTTCTTCCAAAGATCAACGTGGTGGGCGACATCGGGTACCAGGGTTTTCAATATAAGTTCGACAACAGTCAGCAATATGCGCTCGTGCAATTCAGCCTGAGCTGGGATTTGTTCCGCGGAGGAGAGAAGAGAGCAAAGACGCAACAAGCTCGCATCGATTACCAGGTTGTCGAGAACAAAATGGAACAGCTCCGTCGCCAGATCGAATTACAAGTCATTCAATCGCACTACGAACGCCAGGCTTTCGGAACAGGCATGGACCACGGCCCAATCGGGTGTTCGTGCTGCCGAGAAAAATTTCCAGATCATTCGATCGAAATACACCGAAGGCACTGCCATCATGCTCGAATATCTCGACGCGCAAAACAAATGGACAACAGCGCGCCTTACGCAATCGCTTCGTCTCTTCGATCTGTTGAGAGCTGAAGCAGCTCTTCAAAAAACAATAGCATCAATATAAAGCTCTCCCATATGAAAAAATTCTTACTCTCAGTCTCGATACCTGCTCTTCTAGCTTTGGTATTGTTCACATGCTCAAAGAGTGAATCAAAAGATGAAGCAACAGCCACGCCAGCCATCGATGATGCTGCAGTTGCTGTACGAATCACCGACGTAACCGAGGGCGACTTCACCTTGCCCGTGGTAAGCTCGGGATTGATCGCGACCGGAACTGAATCGAGACTATCGTTCAAGACAGGTGGAATTGTTACAACCATACTCGTTGAGGAAGGTCAACAAGTAACAAAAGGACAATTGCTGCAACACTCGATCAGACGGAGATGGATGCACAAGTGTCGCAGGCAAAGAACAATCTCGATAAGACCCATCGCGATTTCGAACGGGTTGAAAGACTCTTCAAGGATTCTGCTGCAACCCTTGAACAATATCAAAATGTGAAGACGGCATTCGATGTTGCCAATGAACAATCGCGCATAGGCCGCATTCAACAAACAGTATTCAACCATTCACGCCAATGCCAACGGACGCGTGATCAGGAAATTGTGAATGAAGGCGAACAAGTGAGTGGGGGTTCACCGGTGCTGGTTATCAACTCTGCCGACGACAACGACTGGATCCTTCGCATGGGTCTCCCTGATGTCGATTGGGTTCGCGTTCGTAAAGGCGATAAGGCTGTCGTAAAGACTGATGCATATCCTGGCCAAACCTTCGACGCAACAGTGTCGCTGATCAATGAGGGGTGCTGATGTGGTGAGCGGACTGTATGTGGTTGAAGTAAAAATATTTCCAAAGGGGAATAAGCTTGCAAGTGGTCTTGTTGCCAATGTTGAGATCATTCCTTCTGAGAGACAAAAGCTGAAGAGCGTTCAATCGAAGCCGTGGTGGAGGGATCGGGCACGAATGCGTTTGTGTTCATTACCACCGACAACAAGTCGGTGAAGAAGATCCCTGTTCGTATCGCGTACTTGTCGCAAGACGTGCGATGATTGCCAGTGGACTCGACACTATCTCGAAAGTGATTACCGCTGGCTCTGCATTCCTCACTGAATCCTCCACCATTAAAATTGTTGGATTATGAAAATCGTAGAGTTCTCGGTAAAGAACTACCAGTTCACGCTCATCATCTTTGTATTATTGATGGCGTTGGGTTTGAGCTCACTGTTCAACATGCCTCGCGGCGAGGACCCGGAAACAGAAGCTCCGTCGTACTCGATCATCGTCGTGTATCCCGGAACGAGTCCCGCGGATATGGAAAAGATTGTTGTCGATCCGTTCGAGAAGAAGATCAATGAGCTGGATGACATCAAGAAAGTTTCATCAGACATTAACGATGGTCTCGCGGTGATCCGTGTTGATTACAAACACGACAGCGATGTGGAGACGAAGTACCAGGAGATCGTACGCGAGGTGAATGTTATGCGCGGTGAGTTGCCCCAGGATATTTTCAGCATCGATATTCTCAGATTTTCATCAACCGATGTGAACATACTGCAGATCTCACTTGTGTCGGAGACAGCTCCGTATGCAGACTTAGAGAAACAGATCGAACGACTCGAAGAAAACCTCGAGAAAGTGAAAGGTCTGAAGAAGATACAAACTTACGGTTATCCCGAACGGCAGGTGCGTGTGCAGTTGGACCTCGAAAAAATGGCGCACCAAAAAATTCCCGCAAACTACGTATTGAATGCGCTGCAAAGCGAGAACATGAACGTTCCCGGTGGAAGCATTCTCGTAAGCACGCGCAAGTTCAACGTGAAGACCAGCGGAGAGTACAAGAGCATTGACGAGATCCGTAACACCATCGTGTTTGCGAACGGCAACAAGCTCGTTTACCTCCGCGATGTAGCCGACGTTGAGCCCGTGTACCAGGATGAATCTCATCTCACAAGATTGAATGGATTCCGTTCGGTGTTGCTCACCGCAAGTCAGAAGGACGAACAGAATATTTTTAAAGTAAGCGACAGGTGAATCCTGTACTCGATAAATTCGAAAAGACGTTGCCGGCGAACATGAAACTGATCCGCAACTTCGACCAGTCGGTGAGTGTTGAGCACAGGCTCAGTCGTTTTTCGAAAGACTTTATGATTGCGATCCTGTTGGTGTCGATCACGTTGCTGCCGTTGGGAACACGTGCTGCTGTTGTGGTAATGATCTCGATACCGCTATCGATCTTCACGGGTCTGTTCTTACTCGATTTCTTTGGATTCACAATCAATCAATTAAGTATCGTGGGATTGATCGTGGCGCTGGGTATTCTTGTTGACGACTCCATCGTTGTGATCGAGAACATCGAAAGATATTTGCGCAACGGGCTGAGCAAGAAAGACGCTGCTATCCAGGCAACGAAGCAGATCGGGCTCGCCGTGATTGGGTGTACCGTTACGTTGATCCTGGCATTCCTCCCGTTGGTATTTCTTCCGGAAACGGCTGGTGATTTCATCCGCAGTCTTCCCATGGCTGTGATATTTACAGTGATGGCGTCGCTGTTCGTGTCGCTCACGATCGTTCCGTTCCTTTCGAGCAGAATTTTGTCGAATCATACGTCGCCTGACGGAAATATTTTCCTTCGTGCGTTGAAGAAGGTGATCAGTGGAACTTACAGTAAAGTTTTGCACAGGGCGCTTCGTCACCCGGTGATCACTTTGTCGGTTGCGTTGGTGTTGTTCGCAGGAAGTTTGATGTTGTTCCCGGTAGTCGGATTCAGTCTCTTTCCGAAATCAGAGAAGCCGCAGTTCCTTGTGAACGTTGAGACACCGAATGGAACAAGTATTTATGAAACAGATCGCGTTGCACGCTACGTGGAGGAGGAGTTGAAAAAGGAAGGCGAAGTGAAATACTTCACGACCAATGTTGGCAAAGGAAATCCACGTATCTATTACAATGTGATTGGAAAAGCCGAGTCGAGCAACTTCGCACAATTCTATGTTCAGCTAACCGACATTACGCCTGAGAAGAAGACGAAGCTGATAGACAAGTTGCCGCGAGAGATTTTATCACTATCCGAATGCGCGAATAGAGGTGAAGGATTTCGAACAGGGTCCTCCGCTTGAAGCGCCCGTAGCTATCAGGATCTTTGGTGAGAACCTGGACTCATTGCGAAGCATTTCGATGAAAGTTGAAGCGATATTGAAGAAAATTCCCGGTACTATCTACGTCGGCAACCCGATCGCGAACCAACAGACCGATTTGAAAGTCAGCATCAATAAAGACAAGGCGGGACTCCTTGGAGTTTCGATTGGCGAAATCGATCGCACTATTCGCCTGGGCATTGCCGGCTTGAACATCGGAACGTTCTCTCCGGTGCAGGGAGACGACGAAGTAACAATCAACGTCACTACACCACGCGGCAAGTTCACCACCTACGAAGTGTTCGATAAACTTTACGTGAACTCCGTAGTTGGACAAGCGATACCGTTGCGCCAGTTGGCGAAAGTAGAATTCGAAACGTCGCCAAACCTGATCCGACATTACGACAAGGCTCGCTTCGCTACCGTAACTGCATTCGTTAAGAGTGGCTACCTGTATGAGGCCGTGAACAAAAGTGTGATTGCTGACCTCGACAAGTTGAAATTACCCGATGGCTATCGTTACCCAGGCTGCGGGCGAGCTCGAGAACAAACAGGAATCTTTTGGTGGTATCGAGACCATTGTTCTCATTACCATCTTTGGATTCATCGCGGTACTGGTTCTTGAATTTGGTACGTTCAAAAGTACGTTGATCGTATTGTCGGTAATTCCTTTGGGTGTGATCGGCGCCGTTTACAATGTGTTGTTGATAACCGGCAACCCGAATGTCGTTCGTAGCTGTGATTGGCTTGATTGCCCATGGTCGGCATCGAAGTGAAAAATTCGATATTGCTGGTCGACTTCACCAATCAACTTCGTGAGCGCGGTGTTCCCTTGGAGGAAGCGATCGAGAAGGCCGGGGAGATCCGCTTTGTACCGATCGTTCTTACGTCGCTGACTGCGATCGGTGGCCTGATCCCGCTGGCGATCGAAGGCAACCCACTTTACTCGCCGCTGGCGTTGGTGTTGATTGGGGGGTTGATTAGCTCGACGTTGTTGTCGAGACTGGTAACACCGGTGATGTATAAATTGCTGCCTCCGAAGGTTGTTGTGGTAGGAGAGAAAGAAGGAGATGTGCCGTTACATTGACCATTGATCATTGACCAATATACATTAATCAATTGTGAGTAAAGATCGTTTTTCAACTCAATCAAAATCTTACGCAGCCTTCCGTCCATCTTACCGGCGTCGCTTTATGATTTCGTGATGAAGCATGTGAAGGGGAAGGAAGCCGCGTGGGACTGCGCTTGCGGCAACGGGACAGGTTGCCGAAAGATCTTTCAACGCGTTTTGATAAAGTTTATGCAACTGATCATAGCGAGAACCAGATCGTCAATGCAGTTAAAAAAGACAACATCATTTACTCCATCTCGCCGGCAGAGAAGACTTCTTTTGCCGATCAACAATTCGATCTCGTCACAGTTGGGCAAGCGTTACATTGGTTCGACCGGCCGGCATTTTTTCAACGAAGCACGCAGGGTATTGAAACCTGGCGGAGTGATCGCGATCTGGGGTTATAGCCTTTTGAGTATCGATAAAGAGATCGACCCAATCGTTAATCACTTTTACACAGAAACCATCGGGCCTTATTGGGATAAAGAGAGAAAGTTGGTTGACGAACAATACAAGACGATCGAATTTCCATTCAGGAAAATTGAAGTGCCCGATTTTGAATTCTCTTTCGAATGGACCGCGGATGAATTCATCGGATATATTTCAACGTGGTCGTCTGTCCAGAAATACATTAAACAGAATAATCAGACCCAGTGCAGTTAATTGCTGCAGACGTTCAAAACTTGTGGGGCCAACAGCGCAGAAAAGTCTCATTTCCACTTTTTGTTCTCATGGGTTATATTGGATAGTGAATAAATTACTGTTGGTTTGTTTTATTGTCCCTGGCGTCATGTCAGCAGAAAAAAGTCGACACTATGCAACTGTCTACGATGGTAGTGGCAGTCCCGGCATTGTCGAAGATGTCGCAATCGTTGCTGACACCATTTACGCCGTCGGTGATCTTCATGAAACAAAAGCCGACACCGTCATCGATGCATCTGGTCTCGCGTTATCACCAGGCTTTATCGACACACATAGTCACCACGGCGGTGGACTGAGTAAAGATCGGAATGCGCGTGCGGGTCGTAAGCCAGGGCGTCACCACCATTGTTGTGGGACAAGACGGTGGCTCGAACACGCCACTGAAAGATTATTTCCAGTTGAGGACGGACAGTCCTACTGCCGTTAACATTGCATCTTATTCCGGTCACAACACGCTTCGTGATAAGGTGATGGGCGATGACTTCAAACGACATGCTTCGCAACAAGAGATCGATTCAATGATCGTTCTGCTTCGCGCCGACATGGATGCCGGGGCGCTCGGCTTGTCGACGGGACTCGAGTATGATCCGGGGATTTATTCCGAAGAAAGTGAAGTCCTCGCCCTCGCGAAAGTTCTTCCCGAATACCAGGGGCGTTACATCAGTCATATTCGTTCGGAGGACCGGTATTTCTGGAAAGCCCTGGATGAGATCATCAAAATTGGAAAGGAGACTAAAGCGCCCGTACAAATCAGTCACATCAAACTGGCGATGACGACTCTATGGGGCAAAGCCGATTCTGTTATATTCAATCCTGAATAATGCGAGGGCCAAAGGCATTGATATTACGGCAGACATTTATCCGTACACCTACTGGCATTCGACAATCAAAGTGCTATTTCCCTCGCGCAACTTTAAAGATCTGCGGGAAGCAGAAATGATATTGAAAGTGATCACAACACCGGAAGGAATTGTATTTAGCAACTACGAACCAAATCCGGAGTTCAATGGAAGAACTCTGAAAGATGTTTCGGAGCAATTGAAGCTCACTCCCGCGAAGACATTAATTGAACTTATAAGCCGCCTCGAAAAATGTGACTGCAGCGGAAGTATTGTTGCAACGAGCATGACTGAAGATGATATCGCCAAACTTATGAAATGGAATTACACCAATATCTGCTCGGATGGGTCTTCATCGGGAAGACATCCACGAGGTTATGGTGCGTTTACGAAAGTTTTAAGAACCTTGTCTCCCATGGAAGAAGCAATTCATAAGATGACTATGCTGTCGGCGGAGAATGTCGGGATATTGAAAAGAGGTTTGATCAAGCCTGGATACTATGCGGATCTTGTGTTATTCGATCCGAAAACTGTCAGCGATCAGGCAACAATACAAGAACCGCAAAAAGTATCTACGGGTATACGGTCTGTTTGGGTAAACGGAGTACTGCTTACGAAAGGGGGATACCCCGGGCGTGTAATTCGCCGCGGGGATAATTAATATCTGTTCTAATCTATTCGTGCCTTAAAGATTCTACGGGGTTTACTCTCGCAGCTTTCAATGTTTGGAAGCTGACCGTAAGAAGCGCTACAATCAACACCACAACTCCGGAGATCACAAACACAAAAGGTGAAATGATGGTGCGGTAGGGGAATGCGCTCATCCAGTTGTTCATCACCATCCATATCAAGGGGTGTTGCAATTAATATCGACACCGCTACCAGTTTCAAATATTCTTTCGATAGCAATACAAATATTCCGCGCTCTGTTGATCCCAGTGCTTTCCTGATCCCGATCTCCTTCGTGCGCTGCATCGCGGTGTAAGCCGACAATCCAAAGAGACCGATACAACTTACAATCACTGCGAGTATCGAAAATGTTGTGAATAGTTTTTCCAAACTTCCTTTCATTCTCGTACTGACGATTAAAGAAGTCGTCGAGAAAAAAGTAGTCCATTGGATTTCCTGGGAATGCTTTGGTCCATGCCTTACGAACATTTTCGACCGAAGACTGGACGTCGGATGTGTTGAGGCGAATGTTATAAAATTCCCCTTCCTTCGAGAGATAAAAGAAAGATGGATCGATATTCTTCTTGAGCGACAGTTGATGATAGTCATTCACCACACCAACGATAACCGGGTTCCAGTTGAAGGTGACGACAGTGACGGGTTGACCAATTGCATCTTCCGGATTTTTGAAACCGAGCAGCTTCGCTGCCGATTCTGTAACTACGATCGATGTATCGGAATCTTGCGGATACTTTTCATCGAATAAACGACCGGCGATCAGTCTCATCTTAAATACATCGATGAATTCGTAGTCCATGCTGTTCGATTTTATCGATACCTCCTGGTCTGCTGGTGCTCCGTATCTTTTCACGACGCGTTTGTATTCCCGTAGCTTGCCGGGCACTGTTGCCGACGCCGACATAGCCATCACCGTTGGATCTTGTTTCAATTCATTCCTGAATGCATCGAGTGATGTATCGAACTCTTCCCTTGTGCTTGGAATGATACCCGGCGCTTCGATGCACAACACCTGGTCGATGTTCATGCCAATGTCGTGATTCATCATGAACTTCAGTTGATTGAATACAATCAGTGTTCCGGCGATAAGAGCTACCGAAGCAATGAATTGAAATACAACGAGTGATTTTCGAAGGAGGACACCGCCAAAGCTATTCTTCAATTTTCCTTTCAGGACCGACACGGGCCTGAAGGAGGAAAGAACGAGAGCAGGATAAGATCCCGACAACGCTGTTCCGCAGACCCACAACAACAGCGCGAGTGAGAGATACCAGGATTCGAAAAGATAACTGAGTGTAAGCGCGAGGCCGGAGATCGAGTTGAAGTATTGTAACACCGCAGCAACCATGAACATCGCAATCAACACCGACACCATGTTCACCAACGCAGCCTCCACAAGAAACTGTCTCACGAGCTGACCTTTCATTGCACCCATTACCTTGCGGACGCCAACTTCCTTCGCACGCTCCAGCGCCTTCGCTGTCGAAAGATTGATGTAATTGATCCACGCGATCACGAGAACAAACACACCAATGATGGAAAGAAAATTAACGATACGTTCGTCGCCGTTGATCTCCGGTTCATCGGCAAGAGCAGATTTAAGATGTATCGATGTCAATGGCTGAAGGAATAGGCTCTCCTGCACATTCTGTTGAACGTTGTCTGGCTTGTACTTCGAAACGAGCGCCGGTAACTTAGCCTCAACAGTTTTTGGATCAGTCCCGGGCGTTAGTGTCAGAAAAACATACATGTCACGGCGTTTCCAGCTTTGGTCGTAACGCCCGACTGCCCAATCGCCACGGGCAAACAACGTCTTGTATGAAAACAGGATGTCGAATTTCATGTGCGTGTTTTGAGGAAGATCTTTGAAAACACCGGTCACTTTTACCAACTCATTCGCGCCATCATCGTCGTTCATCAACAACATTTTTCCGATCGGATCTTCGTTGCCGAAATACATCTTTGCATACTTCTCCGAAACAACTGCTGTGAAAGGTTGCGACAAAGCTGTCGTCGCGTCACCACTGATCATTGGGTAGCCAAGCATCGGCAAGCAACGGCCGAATCAGCAAACAAAAATCTCCGTTGCTTGAATGCGATCGGCTCGGGTTGAGCCTCTTTATAGGTAATAACGCAGTTGTTCTTGTAACCAAGATTATATAAGCGAGCCAGTCCCGTCACCTCAGGAATTTCAGACCTCGCGGCAAGGCCGGCGCCGGGATAGTTTTCCGCCGAAATAGTTGTGATCTCATTGTTCACCTTTCGTTCTATCGAGAGACGATAAACGTTTTCGGAGTTCGGTAAAAATGTTTCGTAACTCCGCTCGAAGTGAACATACTGAGCAATCAAAAAGAATACAGCCATGCCGATTGCAAGACCGAGGATGTGAAGCGTGGCGAAAAACTTGTTTTTGGCGAGGCTACGCCATGCAGTGAGGAGCAGGTTGGAGATCATAGGGAGTGGGTTGCATCATACATGATGCAGGAAAACTCCGAAAGGTTGCTTTTAGTTACTAACCCGTCACAGTTATGTCTACATCTCCCCCAATTGGGTAGCCGGTACATGTGAGCGCGCGGCCTTTCGCCATCTCTTTATCCAACAACACTTCGTTGCGAAGCATCCAAACTTCGCCGCGGGTACATGTGCCGGCACAGGTACCACAACGGCCCGCTTCGCAGCTATAGGGCAACAAGATTCCCTGCTCTTTCGCCGTTTGCAAAATGCTTTTTGGAAACTGGACTTTTAAACTATACGTACGTCCCTTCGTAATTCACATTCACAGTGTGCATCTCTGTGTCGGGAGGGAGGTTGGTGGCCGGTGGCGCGGGATTAAAAAAAATTTCGCGACGGAGGTTATCGTCAGGAATCCGAACTTTCGAAGTTGACCGCGCTCAAAGATATCGCCCGGTGAATTGCTCGGAGAAATATCGTTCGTGAGATAAATATTTCCAGAAAGAGAAATGTGATTGCGAAGCTCACTGATGTAGCGGCCCGTTGAGCCGATCTCCAGGTATCCATTGATATTCTTGCCGTCTCCAAGGAGTTGCAGCACTTGCTTCGCCATCTCCTTCTTTTGCTTCTTCAGCGCCGGCAATGCTAGAGTAAATTCTGACAAAAACGGTTTGATCTTCGGAAGACCGGTCTGCACGGTCTTGTAGATGTCTTCGTCTGTCGATTTCTCTTTGGTTGTTGTTGCAAGCAGGTGATGAAATTTTTGCTCCGGGTAGAGATGGAATATCACCTGGAGGAAGCGATAGAAGTCGTCGCTCCATTTGGTATCGGTGAAGACTGCTTTAAATTCTGATTTCATACTTTGTCAGGATTATAGTAGGTGTCCCAAATCACATTTCTGAATTTGAAATCCGGGTCTAATTTTTTCTTGAGTGCAAATAATTTTCTGGCTTCGGGATATGCTTTGTGAAATTGTTCTTCGGTAGCATGCGGTTGATACGGCAAGTAGTAAGAACCTCCAACCGACATTGCTGCATTGATCAGCTCGCGAGTCCACACAGCTACGGCGCCTCGTGCATCGCGGGAAGTACCTTGACGATACCAGACAACAAACGCGAACACTTCTTCCTTCGCCCAGGCTAACATCGAACCACTGTCTTTCATCGCATGACGAATCGAAATGTTGATCACATTTACATTGTGTCTTTGAAAGATCTCCGCCATCACCGGCGTGAAGTCGTTGAACTTCTTAACAGGAATAAAATATTCTTGCAAAACGTAAGTGCTTCGTTCACGAGATTCTGGTTCGAGCTCCAGCACATCATACCCGGCTTCATAATTTCTCCAGTGTACCCTCTTCGATCGGAACAGGAGCGGATCGATGATAAACTCTCGTCTCCACTTTCCGAAAGCGCTTCTCGCAAATGCGCCGATGAAATATCGTTCCAACGGATACGATGCCACCAATGGCATCAGCCGGGTTTTAGTAGTGGGCATTTTGTCGGTCTTCGTCCAGCTTACGGCCCGTACATTCGTGAATTGCGGAGGATAAATGTCGCCATTGTGGAACACTACATTTTTGTTATCGCGAACGTTCTTTTCGAAGTACGCAAGGTATTCGCTGCGATCCATCTTTTCGTGACCTCGTTGTACAGCTACGTTGTCCTCCAGGTCAAGCTCTACGTTTGCGATTACTGCAATCGCATTGTAACAGCCAACGCAGGCAAAGAATATTTCTGGTCTATCGGTCGACGACGTGCGAACAAGGTCACCATTCGCAAGGATAACATCCAGCGACCGCACCGACAGGATCAACGGACCCAGCCCGATGTAACGTCCATGACAATTAACACTCAGTGCGCCACCAACGGTAAAGTTGGCGTACGTCTGCATGATCTTCACGCTGAGATTGTCTGGATCGATATGTTGTTGAATATCACACCAGCGAATCCCCGCCTGTACCTTGATTGTCTTTTTCCCGGGCGAGAATTCAAGAATGTTATTCAACTCCCGCATGTCTACATGTATCGATTGTGCGCTGGCAGTCTGACCGCCCATGCTGAATCGTCCGCCCCCCGATAGAGATAGGCGTAGTTGAGTTCCTGATAATATTCTGTAGCTCTTCGACTGTCTTTGGAACTACAATCTTCGCAACAACAATGGATTGATTTGAGTAACGTCGTCGATGATCCGTTCTTCATCTTTTACACTCCTGCCGTTGTCATTTTTGTAATAGTCAGGTGCCGATCCCGGGGCAGCGCCAAACCTGTTTTTCGTTCGGTTGCCTTTGCGAAAGCCGAGAAAAAATATCAGGATCAATGGACCAACAACTGGAATCAATACGATCCACAACCAAACACCGCTTCTACCTGTGTCATGAATTCGTTTTATCGCTGTCGAGATCAAAGCCCAGAACAACAGTGGATAAATGATCAGCGTCGCTGTGTATGAAACAAGGTCGATGAGGTTGAAAAGAACATAGAATGTCGACCAGGTGAAAATCGATGCAATCCAATACGTACGACGGTTAATCCTTCCTCTCGCGGTGAAGAGCAGATAGCTTACAGGTAGCCGGTCTTTGAGGGTGTCAAGGTTTTCCGGTGAGAAGTAATTAATGTAAACTTATAACCCTCGTAATTTTCACTTGCCGCCATCTCGTTTCCAGAGATGAACGAACTTTGCGAAGTGTGGCTTCGAGTTGGGCTCCTGTAAATTGTGAAAACCGTGAAGGCCCATTTCGACAGCACCATATCCAGGGATCTCATAAACTTCGATACTACCTTTCTGAAGCTCGCGAGTTACTTTGTTGCAGATGTTTTTCTTAAGTGCTTCGATCAACTCGGTCTTCGATGTGAGGAGTCCACCCTGGTCGTGATAGAATTCGAGATCTTCGCTGATGATATCATTCATCACATCGACCTTGCAGTTGTTATACGCATCTTCCCACGCAGCGTCCATCGCCACAATGGTGTCGTAGAGTGATTTTTGATCGGAAGGGCCTGTCGATTTTAATGTCTCCCAGGTCCTTCTCGATATTATTGAATACAAACTCATGTTCTTGTTCGATTCCCAATTTCTCCAGCGGCTCCCAGTAAAATCTTGGAGTTAGCTCGGATGTGTAAGTTGTTACGCGGGTCATCTTGCAGCGTCCACCTTCAACCGGCTCGAAGTAATAGATCGCTTCTTTGAAACCAAGCCAGTCGCGACCAACGAGGTTGTAGTCGATCACGTCCATCTTCAAGATCTTTCCGCGTTCCATCTCCGTTATCTTCTCGGTAATAGTGCCGCTTCCAAAATCGCCATTCGTGAGGACACCAGGCTTGAAGTAACATGTTCGCAATCCACCGATCTCTTCTTTTTCGAGAACACACTTTGTTGGTATGGGAAGATCGATGTACATGAGTAACGGCCTGGCAGCATCCAATGTGTCTACAGACTTGATGGCATCATAAACTTGTTCTGGTGTGGAGTCGAATACCTGTACAGAGCTTACGCTAATGACTTCCTTTTTTTTCTTCGGCAGCAGGTGTGTCTCAACAGGAGCAGCGATTACGAACAAAATCAATGGTAGCAACAGCACATTAAGGCTCTCGGTCGATTTGATCTTGCGATTTTTCATGATCAGCACTGTGATGAAATAACCAATGAACGTTGCGACAGCAATGATAGGAAGACAGAAGAGAATGCAGACCAGGCTTGCCAATCCCAGGGCAAACATAAAAAAGAGGAATAGGATACCTGTTGTTATGAGACCAATGTAGACCCATCGTTTGCGCGACAGCTCGCCTACGGCCACGCCGAGCGTTATTGGCAGCAGCGTGAAAAGAGTAGTCGTATACTCCGCGATTCCAAACATCAGGAATAGCAATCCAGTGCCAAGAAAGATCAGCGTGACGATAGCCGATAGCCGGAAGGTTTTGTCTTTTAAGAGGGAAGTCATTATTTGAAATATAGGATTTTCCTTAACATTCTATCAATCCTTCAGGATCACTTCTGCTTTCACCAACCACGAAAAACCGAAGAACTCCAGCGCGACAACTTCCATCCAAAAAGTGAGATTGCGACTATCGTAAAAGTCTTCCGGAATGATTCTTAATCCACCGAGAGCCACAACGATCATAGCCAGGATCATCACAATGCCACAAACCACATAGATCCGGTTCCTCCAATGTTTTTGCTGAGTTTGATCTTGCTTCGACTTATCCGATTTCGTAAAGACAAGCCAGGACATCAGCGCGAGGCAAAACAAAAAGATACCTGCAGAGGCGAAGTGAAAAATTTCACGTGGACCATTCTCAATGATGAAAGTCGATCCGTAAGCTCGAACGTCGGGTTTGCACAGATCGCTGCATGCTTCATACAAGTTGCCAGTTGGAAACATCAACAATGAGAGCGCAAAAATCCCCGCAATAGCCGACAGGTAGAAGTCGAGCTTCTGTTTGCCCTTTTGTAGATGATGAGAAAGATGGCCAGCAGACTTACAACGATGATGAACACGCCGTTCGCGCGTGTGTAATAATAATGACTGATCGACGGCAGTTCTGAAGTTCGGCCGGAGACTGCAAATACGAACGTCCATAGAAGTATCGGCAGAAGCATTCCGAGTATGCCGATCAATTTTCTCAATGTTTGTTGATCCGTGAGCCAGATGTCATTGGTGTTCGCGTAGTCGAGCTTAAGAGCTTTCTCAGCCCTTGTGGGAGGTTTGGGTTGCATAACGTTTTGATTTAGGGGCGGGCTCTTATTTCTAAGTTAAAAAAAAATGCCCAGAAAGTGCATAACTAGTTGACAGTCTTTTGATTACTAATCATTCATATTATTTAGCCCATTAATTCTATAGACTAAATAGAATATTTGACTAGAATTGCATCATGACAGAGCCAAAGTATAGTCAATCGTATGTGGATGTTGGTGAAGGAACGCCGGTGGTATTGCTTCATGGACTGTTTGGAAAAGTAAGTATGTGGAAGCGAACGATCGAGAGCCTGAGGAAAGATTTCCGGGTTGTTGTTCCGCGGCTGCCGTTGTTCGATCTGCCCGTTGAGCAAGCGAACATCAGAAAGTTATCCACGCACCTTCACGACTTCATTGAATGGGATCACCTTTCGGGAGTTTACCTCGTGGGTCATGGCATTGGTGGCCAGGTTGCATTGATGTATGCGTCGGAAAATCCACGCAATGTTGAAAAGATCGTTGGTGTCGGGAACAGACTTGTTTCAAAGTGAAGAGCTGGAGACAATAAGTTCCGTGGATCACGATCATGAGCTCATTGGAGAAAAAGTTCGATCCGCATTTTATAACTCTTACCTGGCGGGACCCGCGTTGGTGAACGACATCTGGCGAACAATAGAAGATGAATCGTCACGGGCAAGCATCGAGAATCTCATGCGTTCATCTGCGGATACATCTGTGGAGGCGATGCTCAATAAGATTGATCATCGTGTGATGTTGTTGTGGGGATTGGAAGATCGCATCACACCACCTGGTATCACATTTCACTTTCACGATTTTCTTCAAAACTCCGAGATACGGTTTATTGAGAAGTGTGGGCATTTGCCAATGGTTGAGGAACCGGAGAGGTTCATTAAGCATTTGGTGTCGTTTTTTGATTGAGACATCTTCATGAGGGTAGAGTCTCACAAAAGTCCCGTGGCCGAGGGGTTAGGCATAGCTTTGCACGAGCTATCACAACGGTTCGAATCCGTTCAGGACGTCAACAGGGTGGCGCGGTGGGTACGCAGAGGTGCGGAGGATACGCCGTGAATTTTCCGCGCATTACCTCCGCGTATCCTTTGCTTCTTAGCGTATCCTCCGCGAAACTGTTTGGTCTGATCATTGAGAACCACTTCATATCAAATCTCGTGTGGTATGAAATGCAATTATCAAACTCTGCATTCCTTTCCTGGCGTTAACTTTTTTAATCCCTTGCAAATCAGAAGCAGGGACCCCTTTTGCTGTGAATGCTTTCGAAACAAGTCAGGGCGAGATAGCATTGGGTAAAATGGCTATCGCGAAAACCAGGAACAAAGATCTAAGCGCCTTTGCAATGATGATGATAAAAGATCACCGCACCGCCAATGGAGAGCTGACCGAACTCGCGAAAGAAAAAGGCATCAATCTTCCTTCAGAATGTCTCGCTTGCGACGCCGACTTCAAGAACTTTCATGATCTCAATACCGAGGAGTTCGAGCAACAGTATGCGAAGAAAATGGTAGACGATCACGAGGCGGCTGTGAAGTTGTTCACCGAAGCATCGCAGAACGAACAAGATCCCAGACTTAAAAAAGTGGGCTGCCGAAAAACTGCCGATGCTGAAGCATCATCTCGCCATGGCTAAGCAATTGGTGCAAGAAAACAAAAAGACTGCTCGTAGTTAATATCCCCACATGTCAGTCACATTCCCCATGTCTAAGATTAATCACAGTTAAATGAGTTGATTGAGTTGATGATAAGCACATCGTCCCATGGTGGCACTGTTTTTAACAATAGGACATTCAGAATCAAATCATCAAACTATGAAAAAGCTAATCTTAATTACATCATGCGTTGCATTGTTCGCAGTCGCATCATATGCCCAGGACACTACGAAGACCAAGCCGTCTCAACAACAGTCCGATCAAATTAGAAAAGACAACATGAAGGGATGGACGCAAGTTCAAAGCACAGAAGTTCCTGCTAACCTCCGCACTACTTTGAGTGGCACGCAGTACTCTGGATGGGAAATGGGTACCATCTATAAGAATGAAAGCGGTGAATATCGCCTCAACACCACAAGCGGTACCAGCGGTGCAGCTGGCACGAATGGAAAGACTTACTATTTCGACAAGAATGGTAAAGCAACAACAAAACCTAATGGTTCCGGAACCAATCCTCACTAAGAAAACTGTGATAGGTTCTAAAGGAGGCGTCGACGAAAGTTGGCGCCTCTTTTTTATGCATGGAGTTTTAGGCCTTAAATTATGGTCAACAGCAATCTTTTGTTAGTTTTACAGCCCGAAAACTTAATAACCTGCGTAGGCCTGCTCTCGCGTGTCGGGGGCCGCTCATTGATTCTACTCTATGCCTTCATTCAATTTACGGCAGTTAAAAGCAACCAAGTCGATCTCGGATTTCGAAGCTGAAGCAGGCAATACAGGTCTGGAATCGCGTCCTCAACAGGTGGTCCCTCACAGCCCTCGGAATAGGCTGTATTATAGGAGCTGGAATATTCGTGATGACTGGCCCTCGCGGCCAAGGAATTTGCCGGACCCGCGCTAACGATTTCATTTCTTGTTGCCGGTATCGGTTGTGCCTGCGCTGCCCTCTGCTACGCTGAATTTGCCTCAATACTTCCCGTTGCCGGATCGGCATATAGTTATTCCTATGCTACGATGGGCGAATTGTTCGCCTGGATCATTGGGTGGGACCTTATTATAGAGTACTCTATGTCATCGTCGACGGTGGCGGTAGGGTGGTCGGGTTATTTTGTGAAGCTGATGGAGAGCTTTGGGCTTCACTTTCCGTTATGGGCTGTTAACGATCCGGAGACCGCTCATGGTCTCATCAATACGGCGACTAAAAATGGAACGCTGGACCAACTCGCTACTCATTATTCATCGATAGATCTTCCTTCACTTTTTGGAATTGGCATAGCGGTCAATTTGCCCGCGCTGTCCTGGTAAGCTTGCTTATCATGTTCATTCTCACCAGGGGTATTCGCGAAGCAGCGAACACTAACATTGCAATGGTGATCCCTGAAAGTAACTGTGGTGTTGTTCGTGATCGTTGTTGGTTCGTTTTATGTCGACATCAGCAACTGGGAACCATTCATCCCAATGCGGGGCATCAACTATATGGGAGATGAAGCGTTCGGCATTCCCGGAATACTAACCGCGGCGGGCTATGTCTTCTTCGCTTACATCGGTTTCGATGCCGTGAGCACACAGGGTGCCGAGGCTCTCAATCCCAAGAAAGATCTTCCGTTTGGCATACTTACTTCGTTAGCAGTCTGTACCACGCTTTATATTTTGGTGTCGCTCGTACTGACTGGTATGGTGAAATACACCGATCTCGATATTAATGCTCCCGTTGCGGCAGCATTCGCTGTTAAAGGAATGAAGTTCGCTTCATGGTTTATTTCGATAGCAGCTGTAGCTGGTTTAACTTCTGTGTTGCTCGTAAACATTCTCGCTCAAACGCGTTTGTTCTTTTCGATGGCGAAAGACGGATTGTTACCCAACAACTTTTTCGGAAAGCTTCATCCAACACGCAAGACACCATTCAACGCGACGATCATCACAGGTATTGCAATTGCAACTGTGGCGGGTATGTTTCCGCTTTCGCTGATTGCGAAGCTGGTGAACATAGGAACGCTGTTCGCATTCGTGATCATCATCATTGCGGTATTTATCATGAGGAAACAAAATCCAGGCACCACGAGTGGGTTTCGCGTTCCAGCGCTTCCTCTCATTGGAGCAATCGGAATTACTTTCAATGTAGTGATGATGTTAAGTCTCGGCTGGGAAAACTGGCTTCGATTATTCTTGTGGATGGCGATCGGCCTCGCGATCTATTTCTTCTACGGCATGAAGCACAGCCGTCTTAACAAACGGAAAGCATAAAAATCAAAAACCAAATTCTGAAGGGCAAAGTCAAATGAACAGTTCAATTTACCTGGTACCCGCCGTTGGCATCCTGGGTCTTATCGTGATGGCAGCTAAAGCTGCGTGGGTTACGAAGCAAGATCCGGGCAATGAGAGAATGCGCGAGATCGCTTCACACATCGCCGATGGCGCAATGGCATTTCTCAAAGCTCAATATTTAATATTGGCCATCTATACTGTGATCGCGGGAGGTTTCCTCGCATGGATGTCGCAGAAGGTTGAGACGTCGCACATACTCATCGTTGTGGCGTTTGTGTTTGGATGTATCTTCAGTGCACTCGCCGGTTTCTTCGGCATGCGCATCGCGACAAAGGCGAACGTCCGCACTGCACACGCAGCCAGCACGTCATTGAGAAAAGCACTCAGTGTTTCATTTACCGGCGGTGCCGTGATGGGACTCGGCGTAGCCAGTCTCGCTATCCTCGGACTCGGAATGCTCTTCATATTCTTCTTCATGTACTTCATGGATGGTTCATTCGTGAATGGTGGATATGAAACTATGACCCGCGTTCTCGAAGTGCTTGCAGGTTTCTCCGTAGGCGCAGAAAGTATCGCGTTGTTTGCACGTGTTGGTGGTGGTATCTATACGAAAGCCGCCGACGTTGGCGCCGACCTCGTTGGTAAAGTTGAAGCAGGTATTCCTGAAGATGATCCGCGTAACCCCGCAACTATCGCCGACAACGTTGGTGATAACGTTGGTGACGTTGCCGGAATGGGCGCCGATCTTTTCGGCTCTTACGTTGCAACCACCCTGTCGTCGATGATGCTCGGTAACTACCTCATTCGTGATTTTCTTGGTGGTGGCGGAAATATTGAAGACATGCCATTCAACGGACTCGGTCCGATCATTCTTCCTCTTGCAATTGCTGCTGTTGGTCTGCTTGCTTCTATCGTGAGCACGTATGTCGTTAAAGTAAAAGAATCTGCAACCCTGGATGTAAATACAGTTCAAGGCGCATTGAACCGCGGCAACTGGGCTTCGATCATTATTTCATTGGTCGCCTCCTATTTCCTTATCGATGCGATGTTGCCCGAAACGATCAGCATGAGCGTATTCAAGAGTGGTGTTTTCTCAACAGAGATAACCACAAGCATGAACGTGTTCTATTCCGTTGTGGTGGGTATGATCGTCGGTACAGCGATCTCTTACATCACAGAATATTTCACAGGTTTGGGAGGGAAGCCGGTGCTCGACATCGTTCGTAAATCGGCCAGCGGTGCAGCTACAAATATTATTGCGGGTCTCGGTACCGGTATGCTTTCAACAGCATTGCCAGTTATCTTATTTGCTTTAGCGATCTGGGGAGCTTATACTCTCGCAGGTTTCTACGGTGTAGGTATTGCGGCATCGGCGATGATGGCCAACACCGCGATGCAATTAGCGATCGATGCATTCGGTCCTATCGCCGACAACGCCGGCGGTATTGCCCGAGATGAGTCACCTCGAACCACACGTTCGTGAGAAAACAGATATCCTCGATTCAGTTGGTAACACTACTGCTGCTATCGGTAAAGGTTTTGCAATTGCTTCCGCCGCTCTTACAGCGTTGGCGTTGTTCGCAGCTTACGTAACATTCACGGGCATTAACGGTATTAACATCTTCGAAGCAAAAGTTCTTGCTGCGTTGTTCATTGGTTCTATGATACCCGTGTTGTTCTCCGCGCTTGCAATGAACTCCGTTGGTAAAGCCGCGATGTTCATGGTTGACGAAGTTCGTCGCCAGTTCCGCGAGATCCCCGGTATCATGGAAGGCACAGGTAAACCAGAATATGGTAAGTGTGTTGAGATATCTACTAAAGCCGCTCTTCGCGAGATGATGTTGCCCGGCGTTATCGTTGTGGTAACACCAGTGATTGTCGGTCTCGTTATGGGCGCCGAAGCCCTCGGTGCTTACATGGCGGGAGTAACAGTAACAGGTGTGTTGTTCGCGATCTTCCAGAACAATGCAGGTGGTGCCTGGGACAACGCGAAGAAGTCGTTCGAGAAAGGCGTTGAGATCAACGGACAGGTTTACTATAAAAAGTCTGAGCCTCACAAGGCAGCCGTAGTTGGCGATACAGTGGGCGATCCATTCAAAGACACTTCTGGTCCTTCGATGAACATCGTGATCAAGTTGACTTGTCTCGTAGGATTGATCCTCGCGCCTCTGTTGAAGCAACTCCTCTGATGAATACAAGGTTACGCCTCACGGTAGTAAGCTTCCTCGAATTCTTTGCCTGGGGGTCATGGCTTATCTCGTTTGGCGGATTCCTCATCCATAAACTTGGATTTACTGGCGGCGAAACCGGTGGCGATCTACGGAACGCAAGGTGTCGCCGCCTTATTTATGCCCGCGCTTCTCGGCACCGTTGCCGATCGTTGGGTAAATCTCGAAAGACTGTTCGGCATCTGTCACATTCTTGCTGCAGCTGCACTTATCTGGGCATCGGCAGTTTCGGATTTCGAGCTGATGTATTGGGCCATGCTGTTGAATGCATTGGCATTCATGCCGACGCTCGCGCTCAGCAATTCATTATCTTATACTATTCTCGAAAAAGACGGCTTCGATATCGTTAAGTCGTTTCCACCAATTCGTGTTTGGGGAACTATCGGTTTCATACTCGCGATGTGGTTTGTCGATCTTGCAGGTTGGTCGCTAAGTCCGAACATGCTTTTCCTCAGTGCGGGTGCGAGCTTCCTGCTGGGACTGTTTTCATTCACGCTTCCGAAATGTCCGCCAGTGCAATCAAACGTCAGGCTCAACTGGACATCTGCATTGGGGTTGGATGCTCTCGTGTTATTCAAGAACAGGAGGATGGCGATATTCTTTGTGTTCTCGATGTTACTCGGCGCTGCATTACAGATCACGAATATTTTCGGCGAAGCATTTCTTCATGACTTCACGGCAACGTATCCCGATTCGTTCGGCGGTAACGCATCCCGGTCTGTTGATGTCGATATCGCAGATCTCGGAAACGATTTTTATTCTCACTATACCATTCTTCGTGCAACGTTACGGAATTAAGGTTGTGATGTTGATGAGTATGTTTGCGTGGGCGCTGAGGTTCGGTTCCTTTGCGTTGGGCAATCCCGGCGACGGACTTCCATTCCTTGTCTTTTCGATGGTCGTGTACGGAATGGCATTCGACTTCTTCAACATTTCCGGTTCGTTGTTTATCAGGATGGAGTCGGACAAAAGTATTATCTCCCGTGCGCAGGGATTGTTCACAGTACTCACGAATGGTATGGGCTCATTTCTCGGAGCGCTCGGCAGCGGCTGGATCGTGAATCATTTCACAGTAGGAACCGTTCGCGATTGGCCCTCAATCTGGTTCTCGTTCGCAGTGTATGCGTTGCTGCTTGGAATTGTTTTTCCGTTTGTGTTTAGAAAGAAGCCGGAGAGTATTGTGGGGGCGGGTTAGGCGGCGGTTGTGTGTGACGTTAATCTTAACGACTCACACGTGTAAACCTTCCCCCTAACCTTTCAGTAGATATCCCGATGAAACCTATTCTTCTTTGCGCGATCTTCTTCGCCAGTCTCGCTGCTGTCGCACAGCCAACAATCGACGAGATATTTTCGACCCGATTCAGCGCTTCAACTCCAGGTTGCGCCGTCATTATTTCCAGTCACGGAAAAGTGATCTACAGGAAGGCATTCGGTAAAGCCGATCTCGAACTGAATGTGGATATGAAGCCGGAACACATTTTTCGCATAGGCTCAATCACCAAACAATTTACCGCCGTCGCAATACTGCAACTCGTGGAGAAGGGCGTAATTAATTTGAAGGACGACATCACAAAGTTTATTCCCGATTATCCTTCGCATGGAAAAGTCATTACAATAGAGAATCTCTTAAGTCATACGTCCGGTATCAAGAATTTCACTGAAATCGAAAATCTCAAGACCGGTACCCAACCTTACGCGCCCCTCGACGTCATCAGTCTATTCAAAGATCAACCGGTGGACTTCGAACCCGGCACTCAATATCATTATAGCAATTCCGGGTACGTGGTCCTTGGATACATCATCGAAAGGATGAGCGGACTTACCTACAACGAATATCTCAATAAGAACATCTTCTCGCCACTGGGAATGCGTCAGTCGTTCTACGACAACTCAACTAAGCTTATTCCGGATCGCACACACGGTTATGTTCAAATGGGAGATTCGGCGGTCAATGCCGAGTACCTCAACACCTCTACGCCATACGCCGCGGGTGCGTTGATTATGAACGTCGACGATCTTTTGATTTGGCACCAGGCATTGATCAACAATAAGCTCTTAAAGGAAGAAACATTGAAGATGGCCCAAACGCCGTTTACTCTTAAAGACGGTACCAAAACAACCTATGGCTTTGGGTGGGACCTTGCTGATATGTACGGCAGTCCATCTATAAGTCACAGCGGAAGTATCACCGGCTATGCATCGATAGAGATTTATCTTCCAAAAGAAGATTTTTTTATCGCCGTGCTCGCAAATAAAATCAACGTGAATGTCGGCGACCTCGCACGAATGTCTGCTTGCCTGCTGACTTCCAATCCCATGACAAAGGATATCAGGCTACCCGCAGGTCTTTTTGAGAAGAGCTACGTCGGCAAGTACAAGTTTAAAGGTGGATCAACCGTCATTCAGCCAGGATGTTCGAAAAGGACGGAAAGTATTTTATGCAGGATAGCCGATCGACAAAAGCGTGGCAAATGCACTTCACGTCGAACATAGATTTCTACTGTATCGAAGTCTTTCCCAACAATCACACTTTTACGAAAGATGCGTCGGGTACAGTAGATGGCTTTATGGTCAAAGCTCCGAACTACGAATCGAGGATAACCAAGGTAGAATAGGCTACTCCGACCTCAACGAATTCACCGGGTTAGTCGTCGCTGCCTTGATCGACTCAAAACTTACAGTAAGCCACGCAATCACCAACGCCGACAGGAACGCGATCACAAAAACCAACCAGCCGATAGCGATGTGGTAAGCGAAACCACTCAGCCATTGAGTCATTCCATACCATGCAATCGGAACTGCGATGATCGTTGCAATAAGGATTGGTCGCTGTAAAGGTTGCAGACAATAGGTATACCAATTGAAATCCTGAAGGCACCGAGTACTTTCCGAATCCCCAACTCACGTGTGCGACGTTCCGCGAGGTAAGCCGAAAGACCGTAGAGCCCAAGGCAGGAGATCACAATTGCCAGCACAGCAAACACATTGAACAAGCTGCCCAATCGTTGCTCCGACTTGTACATGTTATCGATATCCTGGTCGAGGAAATGATACTCGAATGGATACTCTGGATTCATCTCCTTACATATTTGTTCCAATCCTTTGATTGTCTCTTCTGTTTCGCCAGGAAGTGTTCGTATCATCGCATAGCCACCCCACGTATTGCGGTTGAGAAACATCGGACCGATAGATTCCTGTACAGGTTGAAATTGAAGTCCTTCACAACACCGATGATCGTTCGTTCACGCTGCCAGACTGTGATCTTTGTCCCGACAGCCGACTCCAACGGCATACCCATCGTCTTCAACATCGTTTCGTTTACAATGATATTTACCGAATCCGCTTTTGCATTTTCTCCATAACCATGACCATCAAGTAAGGTCGCCTTAAAGACTTCCACGAAATTTTCGTCGATCGGCCGTGTTGTAAAACAGGGGCTGTGACTCCGGATCTTTGCCTTGCCATTGCACGCTGATTGTGGCGCCGCCATTGGATGTAGGTACTTCCCCGATGAATGAGAATTGACTCGTTAACCGGTTGCTTGCGAGCCTCGTCCGCAGCGCGTCGTACTTCGACCACAGCTCTCCCTTCATCGGGATGTATAGAAGATTCTCTTTGTCGTAACCGAGATTCAATGCCTGGATGTATTTCAGTTGTCGATACACAACAGTTGTTCCAACGATAAGTGATATGGAAACAGCGAATTGGATCACCACCATTGTATTCCTGAATAAACTACTCGATGCACCTGAAGCTGCGTTTCCTTTCAACACCGTTGCTGGGAGAAATCCCGAAAGGTAAAGTGCAGGATAACTGCCCGCGAGTAAGCCGGTGATCACAGTGATCGCCAGCAGGCCACCGATTATCTTAAGGTTGGTGAAATCGAGCGTGAGATTTTTTCCGCCTAGTGTATTGAAGTAGGGGAGGATCAACCAAATGAACAACAATGCAAATCCAAGCGACACCAACGCAACGAGCAACGACTCGGCAAGGAATTGCCACATGAGATGAGCCCTGATGGCTCCGACAACTTTGCGCAAGCCAACTTCCTTCGCACGACGTGCCGCCCGCGCTGTGGCGAGATTCATAAAGTTGAGACAAGCCACCACCAAAATGAACACAGCGACGATGGCGAAGATGTACACGTTCTGTGCATTGCCACCGCCGGGAAGATCTGCAAGGAAATTAGAATACAGATGCACTCGCTCGAGAGGCTGCAATACAAAACTCACTTTCAGGTTCGGCTCATTCTTTTTATATATGCTCTGCATCGTCTTTTCCAACGCCGCGATGTCGGATTCCGACTGACCAGCCTTCGATCCAAGCTTTATGTAAGTGAACCAGTTGTAGTTGTCCCAAATATTATACTTGAGGTCGCCGTTGGTCCTGGCGAGATAACGCATTGGCTGAACGAAGTCGAATTGTAAATGAGAGTTTTCAGGAACATTGGCGATAACACCCGTCACCGTGAAATTGTGTTCATTGTTCTTGCGAATGATTTTGTCGAGAATGTCTGTACTTCCGAAATATTTCAGCGCCATCTCTTCCGTGAGCACAATGCCTTCTGGATTCTGTAACGCTTTCTCTGCGTCACCTTTTAGGAATGGAAATGTGAAGACCTTGAAGAAGTTTGAATCGGCGTACAGGATATTTTTTTCTTCGAACTTCAGATCACCAACTTGTACGAGGTCGCGATTGAGAGAAGAGATGCGTACCGCCGTCTCCACTTCCGGAATTTCATTCTGGAAAGCCAACGCCAGCGGCACCGGTGTTACTGCCGCATGAACCTTAAGCTCCGGCAGCGTCGCAGTGACGCGATACATCCTTTCGTAATCTTTATTGAACTTGTCGTAGCTAAGCTCATCATTCACCCACATGCCGATTAGCGCGGTGCACGTGATACCCAATGCAAGGCCGAAAATATTGATGAATGAGAAGCCCTTCTGACGTAGAAGATTTCGAATTGCTACTTTGATGTAATTGCTGATCATGAGGTCCAGGTTTATCTAATCTTAGACGCATTAATCGGGGTGGGGGTTGCAGCGTCCGACGTAGCCTTGGCGAAGTCCGGCAGGGATTATCATTCTATTTTCCCAGTGATTGCTGCAGATCAGCAACCTGGCGCATAACATCGCGATGGATACGACGCTCCGGCCCTTTCATCATCTCGAATTCCTGCGCCAATTCGCTGGCCAATGCCCTGGCAGCAGGCAGGTCGTTCGTGGCAATGAGGAAGTCGCAGTACGCCTGCCGGTTCTCATAGTTCGTGAACGACCGGTTCATGTCGTCGAAATGTTGCTTTGCCTGGTCGGTCTTTCCGAGTTTATGAAGCGCCCACGCCAGGCCGATGCGTTCTTCTGAGTTCTTGAATGCTTTCTGGTTGACGAGCTCCTTTCCCAATGCCTCAACCTTTTCGTATTCCTTATTGAGATACAACGCTTTCAAGAGTTTTCGCTGCAGCGATTCATCATCGGCGAGAAATCCAACGCGACAAATATCGTAGAGCGCTACCGCCTCTGCGTAGCGACCCGCTTCGATGTAAGCATCGGCGAGACGAATGTTGTTCGTTGCACTGTTGTTGAACTCCGCGTCCTTTTCCAACTGATCGATCTTGTAATTGCTATTCACTACTTGTTTGAGCGCTTCACTAACTTGAGTTACAGAACGTCGGCTATAAAAAGCATCGTAGAGATAAATGAAGCAACCGATGTATGGAACGAAAATGATGAGGTAATACCACTTCTGGTCGGTGCGACTTTGGTACGCATGGTACAGGCAGAATCCCTGCAGCGCGAACATAAGGTAAAACCAGGGTAGAATCATTGGCGGAATGCCAAAGATAGACAGTACCGCAAGAAAGCACAAACTACGAACGCAGGTAAACTGTAACTTGAATAATAAGCATGAAAAACCTCCCGAATGCAGGCCGTATCTTCTTTGGAGTCGCGATTGCGGTGATGGGAATTCAGACAATCATCGATTGTGAGTTCCCTTACATGTTAATTCCACCGGAGCCTTCTGGCGACCGTATATTCCCCTGGTTACGTACTTTTTCGGAGCGTTGTTGACTGTCGGCGGAGTGTGTATTGTTTTCAAACAACAAACAAGAATTGTCTCATTATCGCTAGGCTTGTTACTAATGTCAGTGTTTGTTTTCTACTACATTCCGTTCCAGATCATTGCGACCGACTACACAACTTTTCATTCGTGGGGAGAACGCCGAAAAGGAATTGGATCTCGCATGTGGCGCGTTGATTCTTGCTGGTTTTCTTGTTGAATGGAATAAATCATTGTTCGCTTTAACAATCATCAGCTACGGGATCTTTCATTTTCAATTGGCGGATGGTGTCGCTGAATATGTACCATCATGGATACCCGCACGTTTGTTTTGGGCATACTTCGCCGGAGCTGCGTTAGTTGCTGCCGGTGTTGCAATCCTTGTGAGGATTAAAGTTGATCTCGCTTCGTTTCTTTTGGGATCGATGATCTTGATTTGGTTCCTAGTACTTCATATGCCACGAGTGATCATGTCAACTCCGGCGGATCTTGCGTCGGAAATTTCCAGCGCATGTTTGGCGCTCGCTTACAGCGGTGATAGCGTTTATGTTAATAAAAAAGTAACAATTGTAATTCCAACTCTTTCATCTGCGTGGTTGTCTAACAGCCACGAGATATGATTGGGAAGTTTACGTTGCTCTTTGTACTCCTTTCATTTTGCGCTTCTGCACAGAAAGTATATCGAATACCTGTTGTTGTTCACGTGTTGCATCTGGGCGACGTTGAGGGCACAGGATCTAATTTTTCAAACGAACGTATCATTGGTCAGATCAAATCGCTCAACGAAGATTTTCGGAGAAAGCAAGACACTCCCGGTTTCAACAATCATCCCGATGGAGCTGATTCAAATATCGAATTTGTTTTAGCAGAGATCGATCCCGAAGGACATCCCACTAACGGCATTGTACGTGTCGACATGACGAAAGTACAACCGCCTTCTTCACCCGGCGACGTCGTTACTTTGTGTTCGCAATACAGTTACTGGGACCCAAACAAATATTTAAACATCTGGTGTATGGCGGGATTACCACCAGGTTTGTTGTTGGGATCATCGCGATTTCCGAAGACAGACCTCGATGGACTTAAGGATCTCGGTCCACAACCGGATGGAGATGGAGTGTTCATCAATGCCATGAACTTTGGTAGCGGCTCCGACAATGTCGATCCCAACTACAACATGGGACGCACACTTACACACGAGGTCGGACATTTCCTTGGACTCCTTCACACATTTGGTTCCGTCAACAACAGTCGTCAATGTGATGCATACACGGATTATTGCGATGACACTCCATCGATTTCTGTTGCAACGAACGGTTGCCCGCCTGTGATCCCAACTTCATGCGATGGGCGCCCGGTTATGATTGGCAACTACATGGACGGATCTTATGATGCCTGCATGAATATTTTTACGAACGACCAGGTGGCAAGAATGCGCCGGGTTCTTGAAGACAGTCCGCAGCGTGCATCGCTTACGACTTCAGTTGTGATTGATCGTAGCGGTGAGGTTACCGGCATTGATGATCCCACTGTGACATCGGTCAATGTTTATCCTAATCCCGCAAGCGAAAAACTTTTCGTGTCGTTGAATGGATATCCCGCAGATGTTGGTGCATACCGGTTATCTGGACAGACCATATTCAAGGAAAATGTAACAGGCGACGGTGAAGTCGAGATACCGGTGGAGCGGTTCAAAGGAGAAGTGATTGTTGTGATAGTCACCCGGCCCGAGCGATCTTACCGGTTCCTGGTGGTGGTGCGGTGAGGTCAGAAGTCTTCGTAAGACTTCATGACGATTTCTTTGTATTGCAGCTGTAGCCTGCTGTAGAGTCCGTCTTCCTTTTTGTAATCCGGTACTTTCACGAGGTCTTTACTTGATTCTTTGTTGCTAACCGGCGGTGTAATGCAGCTTACGGTCATGCCTGCTCTCTGCATTCCGTAGACTTCGTTGGTGAAGGCGTTCGTATTGCCTGACTGGCCACAGACCTCGAATGTCCTTTTGGTGTCGTCTTTGATTACCTGCCAGGTTTTGGTGTACATGATGATA
This sequence comes from Bacteroidota bacterium, assembly GCA_037200305.1. Taxonomy (GTDB): domain Bacteria; phylum Bacteroidota; class Bacteroidia; order Cytophagales; family Cyclobacteriaceae; genus ELB16-189. The sequence goes on along the minus strand of JBBCGZ010000008.1, from coordinate 27,109 downwards.
CTTTACTCCGAAAGATAGCATTTGTAAATCACACCGTAACTCAGGCTACATACGAAGTAAGTTTATCGATCGGATCTCACTGGTTTTTGTTTAACCTCTTCAACAATCGGTGGCACTACAAACTAATGGGTAACCACTACCCGAGACTACTTTGTTTTTGTAGAATATAAAGAAATCTTCAAGCAATTATTATTGATCTCTTTGATCGAATTGTGTCGAATGCAAACGTAGTTCATTGATTTGTAATCGGGGAGCATCAATTGTAGCCATCGCAACCTCAACAGTTATATCATCTATTAAAAAATTTAAAAAAAATTTTATGAAAGAGGAAGTGATAAAAAAAGAGAAGAAACCGGGAGAGTCATCTCAGTCGACATTAAGACGGAGATCTTTTCTCAAGTATAGTGTAGCGACAACTGCCGGTGTCGCACTAATCTTAACCGGGTGTAAAGATGACGACGACCCGGGTACCAACAATAATACCACCGATACGGTCGACCTGGGTTCCGGCGATCCGGGCATACTCAACTACGCTTACGCTCTTGAGCAACTCGAAGCCGCATTTTATATATCGGTCGTTTCGCACAGTGCGTTCACCACCACGTTTACTGCCGCGGAGCAGGCAATATTGACAGACATCCGCGATCACGAGATCACGCACCGTGAATTTTTGAAAGCGGCCCTTGCCGACAAGGCGATCAAAGATCTCGAAGTAGATTTTACCTCGATCGATTTTTCGAAACGCGACGCTGTTCTCGGCGCCGCCCGAACATTCGAAGACCTTGGTGTTGCTGCATACAACGGCGCAGGCAATTTGTTGTCGGATGGCAACCTGTTATTGGTAGCCGGGAAGATCGTTTCCGTAGAAGCACGCCACGCAGCTGCAATCCGCGACCTGATCAATCCGAAGTCTACCGACTTTGCCGGCGACACTGTGGTCGATGCCAACGGACTCGACGGAGCAAAAACTCCTACCGAAGTCTTAACTGCAGCATCTGCTTTCGTGAAAACCAAGATCACATTCAACAACCTTCCTAATTCCTAACTGAAATCATTTATGAACTTGAATAAATTGATGCGACTCTTCGACTTCAACGAAGCCGGAGGTTCAAATACCCGTAGAGACTTTTTCCGAAATGCGGGCGACCTTGGTATAAAGGCATCGCTTGCTGCTATTCCCGCCGTGATCCTTACAGCCCTACCGAAGATGGTAAAAGCACAGTCTTCGACCGCGATCGCCGATGTGCTGAACTTTGCATTGACACTCGAATATCTCGAGGATGAGTTCTACAGAACGGCATTGGATAAGTCAGGACTCATACCTGCTACCGATCGAAATATCTTCATGCAGATCAGTAAGCATGAAACAGCTCACGTCGCTTTCCTTAAATCAGCTTTGGGTAGCAGCGCGGTTGCAAAACCGGACTTCGACTTCACTGCAAATGGAATGTTCCCTACCGTCTTCTCTGATTACAACACTTTCCCTTGCCGTCTCTCAATCATTCGAGGATACAGGCGTCAGGGCATACAAAGGTCAGGCGGGAAATCTTGTAAGTGACAATAACACTTTGAAAGCGGCGCTGCAGATACACAGTGTCGAAGCACGTCACGCTTCAGAAGTGAGGAGGCTACGTGGTGCCGTTGCAGGAATGGCGATCAAAGGATGGATCACTGGTAAAGAAGCGAACGGCGCACCGGATGCGATCTATGCTGGTGAAGACAACACAACTCACGCGTCTGCAAATCTCAATAGTATCAGTTCATTAAGTAGTGTCTCGACAGCCGCAAAGACAGAAGCTTTCGACGAACCACTAACCAAGGAACAGGTCCTGGCGATCGTTAATCCCTTCCTGGCCTAATTTAAATATTGTTTTATGAATGCAATCTTGTTGTTCTTAGGCGGAATAGGATTCCAGGAGATCCTGTTGGTTGGGGTGATGATACTCGTGCTCTTTGGTGCGAAGAAAATCCCCGAGTTCATGCGCGGCCTCGGTAAAGGGATCAAGGAGTTTAAAGACGGAGTGAAAGAGATTCAAACAGAAGTGGAGACGGAGAGTAAGAAAGAATAACTTTATAAAAGGTGAGTTATAGGCTCACCTTTTAATTTAACCCAGATGAAAAATTTATCCGGAGTAAGCAAAAGTGTAGTTGGGCTTGTCGCGATATCTATCGCAGTACTGTCGCTTAGTAATTGCAAGAATGATGATAATGATAACACCAACTCATCAGGTGTTGATCTCCAAACAATAGCCGACGGGTATACTTCACCAATTGGTGTTGTTGCCGTGCCCGATAATACCAACAGGTTGTTTGTTATCGACCAGGTTGGCAAGATCATGATCATCGGTGCCGATGGAAAAAAAATTGAAACAGCATTTCTCGATCTCACTGGGTCTGTCGTTTCGCTAAACTCCGCCTATGATGAAAGAGGACTGTTGGGTTTAGCATTTCATCCCGACTTTCAGACCAACGGAAAATTTTATGTCTATTACCAGGTAACGCCACGGGGCGGCGGTCCCACGGGCGGAGGATTGTGGAATAATTTGAGTCGCGTGTCTGAGTTCACAGTATCAGGCAATGTGAATAGTGCCGACATGACATCTGAAAGAATTGTGTTGCAGTGGGATGATCCACAGTCGAACCACAACGGTGGTACGCTTGCGTTTGGTCCCGATAAATTTTTATATATCTCGATTGGTGATGGAGGCGCTGCAGACGATGTTGCCCCGGGACATGTTCCCGATTGGTATGCCGCTAATGAAGGAGGCAATGGACAAGACGTTGAAGCGAATTTGCTCGGGAGCATTTTGCGTATCGATGTCAACTCGAGTGGTGCAGGCGCATATGGTATTCCTTCCGACAATCCGCTCGTCAACAAGACAGGACTCGATGAGATCTACGCTTATGGTTTCAGAAATCCATTCAGGATGTCGTTCGATATCGGTGGCGACAAACAACTATATGTTGGTGACGCAGGTCAGTCGCTCTACGAAGAGATAGACGTTGTAACGAAAGGCGGCAACTACGGATGGAATGTAAAGGAAGGCACTCATTGTTTCAACGCTGCGGACGACCACAGTACATTAAGCTCGTGCCCTTCGACGGATGTCTTTGGTGTTGCTTTGACTGATCCCGTGATTGAAGTCAGCAATGCTTCGAATCCTGCAGGCGGTAAAGCTGCGACGATCATTGGTGGCAACGTATATCGCGGCAACGCTATAGCCGAATACCAGGGCACCTATATTTTTGGAACCTTTGCTCAAAAGGGCGATTCACCCGATGGTGAACTTTTCATTTCACATCCCGCTGGACCTGGAATGTGGAGTTACGAAGAAGTTACACTGAAAAGCTTTTCCGATGATCTTGGTTATTTCTTAAAAGGATTCGGCCAGGACAACAATGGTGAGATCTACCTGACCGTTTCAGGAAACTCCGGTCCTTCAGGAAATACTGGAAAAGTTTTAAAGTTGGTGAGAGCACAGTAGCTTTAGGCTGCTCAATAGAATAAGAAAAGCCGGCAATTCACCGGCTTTTATATTTATATCACGCGTTGTACGCAGCACTAAACTCTTTCGCGAAGTCTTCCAGTTTCGTACTACCCACAGTTTTATCGTTAGACAAACGCTCTTGCATTTTTCCGTTCCTGAAAGCAGCGCCCATTTCAACATACGAAGGAGCATGTGATGCCGGAACGCCACCTTGAAGCAAACCTTTCAGTTGATCATCATCGGAGAATACAACCCACGGAAGCTCTTTTCCAATCGCTGTGCCAAGCGTCTTCGCCACATCGGCACCAGTGCGCTCGTCGCTCACGATGTGACGAACCGAGTTGCCAGTGAATTTTAGATTGAGCAACTCTTGTAACGCCACTTCCGCGATATCGCGCGGATGCACTAACGCTATCTTCTGGTCGCCATAGTTGGCACCCATGATGCCGGCATTTTTAATGAGCCCTATCTGTGCCAACAAGTTGTAATAGAAGAATGACGGACGGAGATGTTTCACATTTATACCAGGGATCGCATTCAACTCCTGCTCGAAGTCAAACAGTGCAGTCACGGGACCAACACCTTCCTTATTATGTGCACCAAGACTGCTGAGATTAACAACATATTTAATGTTGTTGCTTTTGATCGCATCGACGTAGATGTTCCCTACTTCATTTTGTGATGCGCGCCAGTTTGAAGTTTGCCAGATGGGAGGGATCATCGTGTACACAACATCGGCGCCAGCAAATGCTTTCTTTACAAACTCTTTGTCGGTAACAGATCCAACGAGTGCCTTCGCGCCCAACTGTTCGATGTCTTTTACTTTGTCGGCTTTGCTTGTGATGACTGTTACGTTCTTGCCTGCCTTCACGAGGCCGATAACTATCGGTTTGCTGATGTTACCGATCGATCCTGTAATGATGTAATTCTTCATGGTTGATTTAGTAATGTTTGACATTCTAACGCAACAGTCTTATTTTTGTGGATAGGAATAATATTCTGATATAGTCATTATAAATGGACTATAGTTGATAATCAAATAGTTATGGGACAGAAAGCTTCGATAAAAAAACACGATCTCGTGAACTGCCCTGTAACGGCAACCATGGGAGTGATCGGCGGGAAATGGAAGATCCTGATACTTTACCTGATCAGCAACGACATTAACCGGTTCGGCAAGTTGAGCATGCTCCTGAAAGATATCAGCAAGCAAATGTTAACAACCCAGCTTCGCGAGCTGGAACGCGATGGAATTTTGAAACGCGTTATTTATCCTGAGATACCTCCGCGCGTTGAATACTTCTTCACAGAAAAGGGCGACGCCCTGATGCCTGTATTTATGGCTTTGAAAGACTGGGGTAATAAATATGAGATCCCACAGGAAGCAGAAACGGTCTAGTCTACTTCTTCACCAACCGGTGAACGCTAACACCTTCTGAATTGTAAATCTTCAATACGTATACTCCTGCTGGTTGTTCAGAGATATCTATGCCGGTCTTCGATCCATCCATCATCGAAGACAGAATTTTCTTTCCCTGGGTATTCCAAACTTCTACATACACATCCGAAGAAGATATGTTGAATACACCTGCTGATGGATTTGGCCATACTTTGATGTGACCAGTGAAGTCAACAGAAACAATCGGAGAATGACTGGAGTTTCCATCGTAGTCGACTTGCTTCAGTCGATAGTAAGATTTTCCGTTCAACGGACGTGTATCCAGGATCTCATAATTGATTTGCTGTTTCGTTGTACCAGCACCGGGCTTCGTGGTAATTGTTTCCCAATGCTCGGCATCGGCTGATCGGTGAATTTCAAAATGATCGTTGTTAACTTCCGATGCAGTCTGCCATGTCACGAGAACATCGTTCTCACGAGGCGCCGCATCGAACGACACCAGTGTTATCGGCAGTGCCTGGGTTGCACTTGTGTTGCCCAACGTAAAGCGATCACCACTTTGGAAAGTTACATTCGTAAAAATGATCTTGTTGTTGGAGAATGATCCGGACACCGGTGCCACATCATTGTCCTGGAATCCGTCGCCATCGCGGTCGATCAGCAATCGCAGGTTGGAGCCAACAAAATTGCCCGAGAATTGATCGGTATCAAAAGACAACAAGAACGAACCGACGTCACCACCGGATTCGCTCACACGCCAAATACGGGTAAGCCTCTCTTTAATGATCGTTCCGTCCACGGTACCCGCAGTGTTTGTAGTCGTTGTGAGAGTTGCGCCGTTATGTCCAAACATCAGGAACTCACTGTTGTCAAGATCCTGCGGGTTCCAGATGCGAACAACACCTGTGCCTTGTGAATCCCTATGATAACTTCCATCGGAAGCGCGACCGATGCCGGCTACATCAAAATCGAAGTTGCCATTGCCCGAGTTGTCCTGGGTATACACGTCGTTGGCAGACAAGATCACAGCATACTTTGCCGAAAGGTAATTCTCGATGATCATTCGCTCAGCCAGGTTGATCTTGTTGTTGAAGATGATAACCTCCGTCATGCCACCGACAAAGCCATCTGCTCCCGATGTGTTGCCACCCAGGTTAAACCGATAGTTTGCATGATTAATAAATGTCGACGTCAACGCCCTGCTTAGCTGTGACGTACCGTTTCGATAGAACGTCTTACCGGTGGAAGAGAGTGCCTCATAAGACCAGATAGAATAGGAAGTCAATCCCGTTAATCCTGCAAGATCCAAACGTGCATCGTTTCCGCAACACTGACCGATATCAAAGTAAACTGTGCCTCCCCACGGGATGTGAGTAGAGAACCTGTTTCCGTCGAGCGGATCCGTGCCATACACAATGCTGGTTTGCGTGGTATTGCCGGCGCGATTTACTACAAAGGAAGAAGCCTGGTCGTTGATGAAATTAGACGTCGTAAGGGTTAAGCCGGTGCGCAGGCGGTTGCTTCCGCCAAAGCTTACCTCTGAAAAACCATTAAGCGCACTTGCGACTAATGTTGGACGCTGTGTTAAGGTCTCACTCACATCCAAAGCGGCAACGCCGGCAGAGTTGGTCCAGCTGTCGATGTTGGAACCTGTGAGGTTTATTCCATTGTCTACCCTAAACCATAATATCAATTGAGAATCACCTGCATTGCTGCCCACGCCACCGGGACCAGTTGATCCCGTTATCACGATGGTTCCACCTGCGGTGGGAAACGTTCCGGCGCATCCGGTGCCAGTGCACTTGATAACAAATGTTGAGCACACCTGGTTGATCGTTCCACTATTTGCGAACGTGATCGAACTTCCCGCGCCATTCTGTAGCGTGGATGTTCCAGTGCCGCACAATGTTGCGTCGGTGTGGTCGATGATCAGGTCGTCGGAAGATGTTGATGCAGTATTGATGATCGTCGTACTGAAACCTGTAAGCACGAGGTCATCGAGTGTGCTGAGTGTTGAACCGGTGTCGGCCTGCAAGTTGCCGGTGACTACGAGGTTAGATCCCGCTGTTAATGAACCGCCTGTTTCAACCCAGGTATATCCGCCAATCATAGCTTCGATACCTGAAATATTTAAAGTGCCCCGGATAAAGATGTTACCGATTTGATAGAACATCGAGAGGTTGGAAGAACCGAATGGTCCAATGTTAGACTGTGCGAGATCGTCGGGCTTAACACCTGCAGATCCGTTGTCTGCAACATTGTTGACTGTAATCGTATGTCCTGTATTGATAACAACGTTATCGATCCTGGTCGGAAATGCGCCGGCAGGGAGCGGCCCGGTTGATCCATCTGCACTGAGACTCCACTTCGTATTGTCTTCCCATGCGCCTGAGCCGAGTGAGTAGTAAGTGATTGGTGACACTGCAAATGTGAATCGCATACTAGTGTTGATAACACTCACTCCCGAGAAACGATAAATATTACCGGTGACGTGCGTAGCGCCAGTTATCGGAGTCTCATCGTTGAATGTGTTATCGTTGTCTGTGTCGACAATTAATGTCAGTCGTCCAGTTACAGTTGACGAAGCCAACGCGTTGAAGTCGGTAAGAGTGGTTACGTCGATATCGATATCCACATTGCCAACTTCCCCGGTCTCCGTTACTCTCCATGTGCGAAGGAACCTTGAGTAAACGCCACCAGGTACATCAGTAGTGTTGGTGGAAGTAGTTGCAAGATTGTTGTGGCCCCACATGAAATATTCATTGTTGCCGAGGCCCGTCGGATTTTGAACGCGAATAAGTCCAGTGCCTTGTGCATCGCTATGAATGTTGGATGCGTCGACACGACCGATACCGGCAACATCAAAATCGTAATTGCCATTGCCACCATTGTCCATCGTGTAGACATCATTGGAAGAAAGTGTGACGTTGAACTTCGCCGCGAGGTAGTTTTGAATGATGATCATCTGTGCATCGTTCAAAGCGGTGTTGAAATAAATCATTTCACCCACATCGGCGGTTGGATATTCGCCGGGACCAGGATTGTACACACCAGAGAAGAAGGGCTGACTTGGCAACGCGGAGTTAACGCTGGTTCTCTGTGCATTCACCCCGCCGTTGAGATAAGCCTGCATACCATTGGCAGTATTGCGTTTGTACCGCGCAGCTCCAACGTTATTCACACCGTTCACTAACCCTGTATTGACGCCTGTGCCGGTACCACCATCGCTCGAGCTGATGAAAACCCGGCCACCACCTTGTTCCCATGGGTACACTACGAAAGTGCCGGCTGAATTCTGCCATCGAAAGAGTGACTGGTAGCTTGATCCATTCGCAACTACGAACAACGTGATGTTGTCGACGTTGGGACCAGAGAATGCAGAACTAAAATAGGTTGAGTTGGCCGCGGTGTAGCGAATGATCGATTGGCTATTCAGAGCAGCGGAGGTGTTGCTGGTTGGCCGGTTCGCATCAGTTGCCTGTGAAAGGCTGTTTCCGTATCCGGACTGGTCTGCCCAGGTGGCCACCTTGATACCATTGAGGGTAAGACCCGCTTCACCACGCCACCAGCCATGAAGGGTGCCGGTTCCGTCGCTTACGCCAACACCCCCGGGACCTTTATTTTGAGCAAATGAAGGTGAGAATGTGAAGACGATAGCAAAAATCGTCAGTAAGCATTTAGCCGAACTACATAACCCGCGCATCCCGATAATCGTATTTTTTGAGGTACCAATAATCCAGCAAAAATAAGTCAGATGAGGCGGATATAAAAAGGAATGTTGCTAATGCTATGTATGATTGATGTATGATTCGTAAACGCAATTCATTTTTTTACTTCCCGTAAACGTTAGCGGAAGGACTCTATAATCATGTCCTTATTTAAAGACATTGCCGTTGCTGTTCCCATAGACACGGCGTTGGCCACCGTTCGCAGCTTGCTCACATTATCCCCGCACGCGTAAACGCCAGTCACCGTTGTTCTTTGTGCACCGTCCACTTTGATGTATCCATCGGCCGTCATCTCGCAGCCAAGCAACTGTAGTAGATCGCAGTGTTGTTTGAAAGGCGGTCGTGTGTAGAGCACATTCACATCGGTTCGGACGCCGTTGGCAAAGAGAATGTTCTCGAGATGGCCTCCGTCATTCTTCAACAGCTTGATCTTGTCGGTGACGATCTTGATGTTATGCGCTAAAAGTTTCGACGTCTGCTCGTGCGTGAGAGTCGACTGTCCATTCGTATAGATCGTCAGGTCGGAAGTCCAGTTCGAGATGAGTGATCCGAACTCGAAGGCATAATCACCATTCCCGAGTATGCCTGTCTTCGTATTACGCACTTCGTATCCATGACAATACGGGCAGTGCAATACTGACTTTCCCCAACATTCAGTTATGCCGGCAATATCAGGGAGTACATCAATGATTCCCGTCGCAAAGACGAGCTTTGAAGCGAAGTGCTTCGTTTGGTCTGCCAACGTTACCTGGAATCTATCGTCGATACGTTCGACGTTTACTGCGTCACCTTCGATCCTCTTCACGGAATCATAATGATCCACCTGCGCTTTCGCGATAGCTATAATCTCTGCCGGGGTTCTGCCGTCGTTCGTCAGGAAGTTGTGCGAATGAAGCGTGTATCGATTCGCGGGTTTTCCACTGTCGATGACCAGCACGCTTCGCAACGCGCGGCCCAATCCCATAGCGGCGGCCAGCCCTGAGTAACGGCCGCCGATGATAATGACATCAAACTTTCTCATGGGGCAAAAGTATTCCAACCGGCAGTCAGCGCGATAGGACAAAAATTAAGTTGAGTAGTACTTATTTCGAATTCGACCGGAATGCATCGGGCGAGTAACCTGTATGCTTCTTGAAAAACCGGATGAAGTAAGATGGATCTTCATAACCAAGATGCCACGCGATTTGATTTACCTGGTCGGATGTAGCGAGAAGATATCTCTTCGATTCAAGTATGATGTATTCATTGATTACTTCTGAAGGAGTTTTTCCTAGTGCGTTTTTAGTGAGAGCGCTTAACTGGTAACCCGATATGTGCAAAAGATCTGCATACTCTGCGATCTGTTTCTTTGAAGAAATATTTTTCTCTACCAGTTGAAGAAATTCCTCTAAGCGTTCGCGTTCATACGATGGCGAGTTGGTTGACTTATCTTCATGTTGTCGAAGTCGCTTGAGTTCTATGTAGAATATGTCGAGTTGTGCACGAATTACATCTTCATAACCTTCTTTCTGATCCTTATATTCGTGGAAAATGTAATGAAGTATTGAGTGTAATTTCTGAGCGTTTTGAAACATCGGACTCGTCCCCCTGTCCTTCACGTGATAGAATTCCATATTGAATTCCATCAGGTAGCCAGTGCATCCAGCTTTCAGTAACAACTCGTGTACCTGGCCAGGTCTCAGAATGAAAATGCAATTGTTGGTGACCTTGTATGGATTGAAGTCGATGATGTGTTCGCCCTTCCCTTTCTGTAATGCCAGCACGAAGAAAAAATTATGACGATGCAGATCCTGGTGCATGTCTTTACCCCGCAGTAAAATACTGATGTCGCGGATCCTGATTGTCCGCGAGATCTTTGGTTCGCTTTCGGGTGGCTTGATTTGCCGAATGGGGATGACGTGCATGTTAGCGATGTGACACATATTAAGATATTGAATTTTTACGCAACCATTTAATCGCTATTTTAGATTACTATGAAAACATCCCTCATCGCGGCAATTTTGGCTGTCACCATCTGCCATTCACAACTAACGGCACAGAACAAGCTCTCGCTGCCTCGCAGTACTCCAGAGGAACAAGGTGTGTCTGCTGTAGTCATCAACGCCTTTCTCGACTCCATTGCCAAAAGCAAGCATGAGTTTCAAAGTTTCATGTTGGTGCGACACGGAAAAGTAATTGCCGAAGGCTGGTGGAATCCTTACCGGTCCGACTTAAAGCATACTCTATATTCATTGAGCAAAAGTTTCACGGCAACGGCAGTAGGCTTCGCAAAAGCAGAAGGAAAGCTTGCACTGACAGATAAGGTGATCTCATTTTTTCCCGACAAACTCCCGGACACCGTTAGCACATATCTCAAGCAATTAAATGTCAAGGATCTTCTGACAATGTCCGTTGGACAGGAACCAGACCCCACGTTCAACACCGTACAAACGAAAGACTGGATAAAGACCTTCCTGGCAACGCCGATCAAGTACGAACCTGGATCGCGATTCCTGTATAATAGTATGGCCACTTACATGCTTTCCGCTATCGTGCAAAAAGCAACCGGGCAAAAGGTGTTCGACTACCTTCAACCGAGATTGTTTGCACCACTCGGTATTAGTGGAATTGATTGGGAAACCGATCTCAACGGCATCAACACAGGTGGATGGGGATTGCGATTAAAGACGGAAGACATTGCGAAGTTTGCGCAACTGTTTTTGCAGAAAGGAAAATGGAACGGCAAACAAATTCTCGCAGAAGGATGGACAGACGAAGCGAGCTCGGCGCAGATCATTCAACATCCACAGTATTCACAGTCCAAACGAGATTCGAGCGATTGGGAACAAGGTTATGGTTATCAAATGTGGCGTTGTCGTCATGACGCATTCCGAGGTGATGGGGCTTTTGGTCAGTATGCAATCATATTGCCCGAACAAGATGCGGTAATTGCGATCACATCGGAGACGATGGACATGCAAGGTGAGTTGAACATGATCTGGAATATTTTATTGCCCGCATTTCAAAGTGGCAGCTTGAAATCAAATCAAAGTGCCGACGCAACGCTTAATAAAAAACTCGCATCGCTTTCACTGCCGGTGAAGAAAGAATCGATAAGTGCAAAGTCGGCAACGATCGCAGGAAAGACTTTCACGATCGAATCTAACATTCTCGATATTCAATCATTGGCGTTCGATGTGAAAGACAACAAGTACCAGGTAACAATCAACACCACTTCGGATCATTACTCTTTCAAACTTGCTCCCAACTCATGGGAGACCGGCGAGACAACTATGGACGGTCCTTACTTATTGAGCCTGGCAACAAACAATCTTGAAGGGCTTTCAGCCTTTAAAGTTGCAAGCGAATACACATGGATTGATGCCAATACATTGGAGTTAGTGTTTCGATACACCGAGAGCCCTCACACGCGAACGATGTTATGCAGTTTTAATGGTGATAACATCTCCGTGGTGGTGAAGCGCAGTATTCTCCCGGATATGCAGGGAGGCACGGTAACATTAACAGGAAAGAAGAAATAGATCTTATGAGAGAAACGTTTCAGTTGTTCAGGATCACGAAAGACTATTTCTATACACCAATCATTATTTTCATTAATGTGTTCGTGTGGGTGCTCATGGTCGTGATGGGCGTGAATGCTTTCGAACCATCTGTTGAAAGTTTGATCAACTGGGGAGGAAACCTTTCGTCGTTGACTTTAAACGGACAACCATGGCGATTGCTGACGAGCACGTTCTTGCACGGTGGCATCCTTCACCTTGCGTTGAACATGTTCGCACTGCTCCAGGTCGGTGCCATTCTCGAAATTCATTTTGGAAAACATCGTTATGCGTTGGCCTACCTCGCTTGCGGCATATTCGGCAGCCTGGCAAGCGCGGCTTTCAGCAGTAATATCGTATCAGTTGGAGCATCCGGTGCCATCTTCGGTTTGGACGGATTACTCGTTTCACTTCTCGTAACCAAGAGTTTAAAGATCACGCAGGAAGAAAGTAAAGCGTTGCTCATCAGTACTCTTACTTTCATCGGTTACAACGTAATGTTCGGGTTGTCTAAATCTGGTATCGACAACGCCGCGCACATCGGTGGACTTGCAAGCGGTTTTATTATTGGATTCATTTATTATCCATTCCTCGGGAAACAGGCAATGTCGACTGTTGTTTCTATTGTATTGACTGCAATAACTGTGATCGCGATATGGGCTGCACCTCATATGATATCCAACTCGTATGCTCAGTATGATTCGGCGATTAAAATATTTACAGACAGGGAAGCGAGTGCATTGTGGATGTACGAGGCCGAATTTCCAAAGCCCGGAACGACGGAGGCAACGCATTTTAATGAACGACTAAAGACCGAAGGCATTGATCTGTGGAAAGAGAATCTTGCCCTGCTGGGCACACTCAATGGGATGCCTTCAGCTCTCGAAAAGCGGATCGACCTGCTTAAAAAGTATTGTGAATTGAGAATTGAATCGTGTGAGATCATGCAGGTGCTCGCAGAAGAAGGAGGTGAGGAACAGGTGAATCGCATACTTGATGTCAACAAGCAAATTGAGGCTGTGATCAAAAGTCTTGAAGAATTGAACAAGTAACGCTTGCCATTGCAATGGTTTGTTTGCTCTGCAAACCCACTGCAACGAAACGAGCTTTTTTGTACAGAAAGATCCGGTTAATTTTGCGGGCCACATCGCCCTGCTTTCCCTCTTGTGATGAGTTGCAGAAACGTTTTTTTCCTGCTGTCCCTCTCCATTATGCTCCCTTACGGAAGTTATGGGCAGGCGCAATCTCACGTTACAGACAGCCTCGAACAAAAGCTCCGTAAAGCCGATGGTGAATTGAAAGTTGATATCCTCAATCGACTTACGTACGAGTTTATCACTCATGATAGCATTAAGGTTGAGAGCTACAACAGGCAAGCGCTTGAACTTAGCAGAAGCATTAACTATTTAAAGGGTGAAGCCCGCGCTTACACGTATCGCGGAGTATCCGAATATCTTTCGGGCCACCTTCCCGAGGGTCATGCAGACCTGAATCGCGGACTAACACTTGCAATTAAATCCGGGGATGAAAAACTCCGCGGCTATACGCTGCTTCAACTCGGTGTGTGCAGTCTCGAAGAAGTTGAAATGGATTCTGCGTTCAGCTTCTTTAAGAAGAGTCGCGAAGTTTTCAAAGACAGCACGGACCCCGCGACGTTGTCTAAGCTTTATCGAAACATCAGTGCTCTTTATGGTCAACGTTATCAGACCGACTCGCAACAATTTTACCTCGACCGTGCCATACGCATCCGCCGATTGTTGCCGGGTAAAGCACTGCTCGCTGAGGCAATCATTCTAAAGGCCAACACAAGCATGAGGCTCGGTGATTTCAAGGAAGCCGAAAAACTTTTGAATGAAGCCAAAGACGTTGTCAGTACCGGTGTGGATGACGAAGAAAACCGGAATGACATAAAGCACGTGGAGGCGTTGATATTATTTCAAAAGGGCAGGGTTGACGAAGCCCGCGTCTTATCCGATTCGGCGCGAAACTATTTCTTTCGCAAGATGCTGATCCGCAAGTATGTCACCGTGTTGATTGATCTTGGAAAAGTTTTTGCAAACAGGGGTGAATACGAGCTTGCACTTAATAATCTGTATGCTGCATTGAGGCTTAGTAAGCTTCGTGGTTTTAATGCCGAGATCGGTATCATCCGGATTGAGATCGGATGGATCAATCATCACCTGGGAGATCCACGTCAGGCACTGAGAATGGCAGAGGAGGCAATGCTGTTAGGCCCGAAAAAATTATTGCGAGGTGATCTTGCCTATGCACTTTCGTTGAAAGGTGTTGCGCTTACTGACCTCAATGACTACAATACATCGCGCATCTATCTTGATTCAGCCTTAAAAATATACACCGACCTCGGCAGTTTGCAAGGAAAAAGCGAAGCACACAGAAGTCTCGGCTATCTCGAAGGGAAGTTGAAAAAATATAACGATGCAATTTCTCATTACTACGAGAGCATCAAGTTGGCCGGATCAATTAAATATACTTACGGACTCGCGTGGTCTTACTGGGGAATGGGCGACATCTACTTTAAGCAAAGAAATTTTGACGAAGCCATTCGGTACCTCGACCTGTCGCTCACCTACGCAAGAAGCGTGGGGTCTAACGAAGTAGTGATCTTGAACTACAATACGCGACGCGACCTGTTGACGTCGCAAGGAAGTTTCCAGGAAGCGCTGAAGTTCTCGTCGCTGGCAAATCAATTGAATGATTCTCTTCATCGCTCCGACGTAGCACGACGATTCGAAAACCTTGAGAGAATTGAAGAGATCGAGCAACGCGATCGCGATATCAAAGTATTGCAGCAGGATAAACTCCTCTCGCAGGACAAGATCAAGCTCCAGGACGCTCGCTTGAGACAACTTTCGATCCTGGTTACCGCGGGGATCATCGGCTTGCTGTTGATTACAGCATTGGCCATTATGTACTATCTTTTTTACAAACGCATCAAGGCGCTGAAGGAGGAGATACAAAAACAGGCCGACCAACTTGCCGGAAGCAACCGGAACATCAGTGAGCTGAACCGAAGTCTCGAAAAACTTGTCGCAGAGAAAACCATTGAGCTGAAGCGTACCAACGAAGAGCTGGTGAAGTACAACGGTGAATTACTCCAGTTTTCATATACCGTATCGCACAACCTGCGTGGACCCGTCGCAAGGTTGTTGGGTCTCACTGTTTTGGTGAATAAAGAAACCGATCCCGTTGAGTCGAAGCAGTTGATCGACTTTATTGGTAAGACGGCTCATGATCTTGACGTGATCATTAAAGACCTGAGCAAGTTGCTCGAGCTTCGAAACAATCCTCACCAGTTCCATGAAGAAGTACACCTGGCGTCGGAGTGGGAGCAAAGTAAAAGTCTATTGCAGGACAGCCTTACTGGCAACGAAGACATTGTTGCCAACTTCGAAAGTCTTCCCGTCATCACGAGCGTACGTCCCATGGTGCAAAGTATCTTTTACAACCTGTTGAGTAACGCGATCAAGTTCAAATCGCCCGATCGAAGACTGAGAGTGGTTGCTTCGAGCAAACGCGTGAATGGGAAGGCCATCCTGGAGATCACCGACAACGGGTTGGGTTTCAATATCAGTCTCCACCACGAAAAGTTATTCAAGTTGTATAAACGCTTTCATACCCACGTCGAAGGGCGCGGACTGGGGTTGTACTTGATAAAATCGCAAGTTGAAGTGCTGCACGGCACTATCGAAGTAGACTCTGAGCCTGACAAGGGCTCAACATTCAAGGTCATTTTGCCTCTCAGAAGCGGAGACACCGTTTAGAAATCCGGATTATATTATATACATTTATAAATAATATAATTCTATGCGACACACTTATTCTCTTTTTCTCGTTGGCGCTTTGCTGATAGCGACAGCTGCTCGTGCTCAGGAATTTGATGCGAAAAAATATGTTCCCGTCTACACGCTGCCAGCTCCGGAAGGGTGGGGCATCGAGCGCATTGCATTCCCGATAGAATTCGCTCCTTCAATCCCTTACAAGGGAGTGGAGGACCTGCGGTTTACTCCAGGTTGGGGCTTCGCGGATAATAAAGAGTATTGGTCTTACACCTTTCTTTGGTATCTCGACGGCAAACCGGAGATTACTCCTGAAGCAGAAGAAAAGAATTTAGCTGCGTATTACACCGGCCTGATCGGAAGAAATATCGAGCAACGAAAAATTCCGCAAGAGAAATTGTTTCCCGTGAAGGTCACAATGAAAAAAGTAAGTGTAGAAAAAGGAGACTTGCACACTTATTCCGGAACTATCGAGATGCTGGATTACATGGCGCAAAAACCCATCATGCTCAATTGTATTGTTCACGTACGAATATGTCCCGGTAAAGACAACACGTTCGTGTTCCATCAAATATCGCCGAAGCCAATGGCGGACGATGTTTGGAAAGCCTTCGGGAAATTATGGACAGGGTTTGATTGTGACAAGAAGAAGTAGCGATCACCGCTACTTATCCAATTCCTTCAGCTTCTCTTCTGCAAAGCGCTTCGCATCATCGCTCCCAAACCGGATTACTTTCTCGTAGTATTGGATTGCCTTCTTATTCTTTTTAAGATTCGTATAAACGTATGCGATGTTTGCGAGGATGATTTCATCCTGGGGTGATTTCTTTTCGGCAGCGAGCAGCGGATCCAGCGCCTTATTATAATTGTCCTCCATCAGGTAGCTCACACCAAGGTTCGACAGGCTCACCACGTGATCGGGGTAATGTTTCAAAGTAGCTTCCGCGATGCGCCGTATGTTTTTGGCTTGCGCGGGTCCCTGTTCAAAGAGGGTATTTATATAGGTCTGAAGATTTTCGAGGAGGAGTCCTTCGGCTTATCCACCGGTTCATTCATCGTCCACTGCCATTGATCCTTGTTGATGACGGAGTAGTTGATCGATCTCACGATTTCAGATGTAAATGCGTCGAAGCTTTTTGCCTGGCCCAGCATGTGGATCTTACCAAATCTCATGTCGAGCCTGTTCGGAAATTTCTCGATCCCCTTATCGATTGACTCAAATCCAAGATCGAGATACTTTGGATTGTAGCGGGTCTCGCCATAGATGTAGCCCACCACTCTATTAGTTGAATCCGTCACCGTGACGCTCTCACGTACTCCCGGGTTGCCATCAAGCCTGATGATGTCACTTATGCTTTTTTGAACGTAGTAGTTGAAGTACGACGTGTAGAGTTCGGGATCGTTGTCGTTCTTACTTTTCCATTCAGCGAGAAGATTTCGCTCGCCTAGTGTGTCTTTTTCGGAGAGAAGCTTTTTGAAGTTTTCAAAGTAGTCCTGGGTGTAAGCAGTTGTAGCGAAAGAAAGCAGGGTTGCTATTGTTAGAATTGTCTTCATCGTTCGAAAAGATTTTATACTTTCTTCCTGTACTGACTAAAGCCCCGCACCTGGTACACAACTGCGACAAGCATGATGGAGATCATTAGGAGGACTAGTGCAACCGTTCTTTTTTCGATCACCTGGTACATGACTGCATGACCCAACGTAAGTATGAACAAGGCATAACTCCACCGTTGCAAGCTTTTCCATCGGGCTGGACGAAGCAGTCTTAGCGAAATGTCATTGGACAACATGAGAAGCATGAGGAGTATGATCGCTGCTGCGAGGCCAGTATAATTGGCGGCTCCAAATAAATCGGATCTTAAAGCGAAACCCTCTTCGCCTTCTACGGCTTTGAAAAAATACAGAAGCATGTTGCCCATGTGTACCTGTATGCCCACAACAACATGAGCAAGTCCGATCAGTCCACACCAGATCGCAATGTCTCGCCGGAGGTTTGAGCTCGTCGGATTATTTCTTTTGTTCAATACGTTGAGTGGCCCGATAATAAGTGTAGCGGTAAGCAGGATTATACTTGTATAACCCGTGGCCATGCTCCACAAATATTTCTTATCGGTTCCTGGTACGACCTGGTAGATGATGAAGATGCATACCGATGCCGCAACACAAATAAGTATATGTTGCTTTGCTCTCGTCATGAAGCACTTTAGCCGACCTTATTTATTCTCACGGCATTAAGCCCTTTGGGACCAGATTCGATCTCGAATGTTACAGCTTGTGATTGAGCGACCTGGAAGCTGGCCGAACTATAGTGGAAGAAGTATTCTTCCTGCGACTGTGAGTCTTTAATGAACCCGTATCCTTTGTCCTTTTCGAAGAATTTCACGACGCCTGTTCTTACGTCTTGCATTCCGGCGCCGCCTTTATTCTTTGAAGTCAGATCGATGTCGCTTTCTTTTACTGCCCTCTTTTTAGTGACATCAGGAGGTGTGGAGGAGAAGTTGCCGTTTTCATCGACATAAGCAATCATGTCTTCGAACGACTTGCTTTCCTTGTTTGCCTTGCGTTCTTCTTTTCTCTCTTCTTTCTCTTTTCTTTTTTGTAGTCTCTTTTTCTCGTTTTCCCCGCTTGTTGAAAGTGTCAGAAGATTTCGCCATGTTTTATTGTGGATTTTGAAGCATTAAAGCTAGGAAGCCGGAACACATCATACTACTAGGATTCCGCAGATTATTTTCGTACATTTGGCCTTCAATTGCGGATTTTTTTATTCACTGCCCTTCCTGCGCGGTTTTTAACCTTCTCCTCAGTTCAAGAATCCGAAAACAAATAGATTAAAAATGTTATTTAAAGAACTCGAGATCATCGAGCCAATCCTTGCAGCACTGCAAGAAAAAGGGTACAATCAGCCAACACCGATACAGCAACAAGCTATTCCTGCAATACTTTCGGGCCGCGACGTAGTCGCGTGTGCCCAAACCGGAACCGGCAAAACAGCAGCTTTTTCAATCCCAATGCTCCAAAGGCTGGCGGGACGAAAGGCGGGAAATGCCATCCGTGGCCTTGTGTTAACGCCAACACGCGAATTAGCGATCCAGGTAGGAGAGAATTTCAACCAGTACGGTAAGCGTTTGTCTCTTAAAAGTGTACTACTATACGGTGGCGTTCCGCAAGGAAGCCAGGTTCAATCCCTAAAAAGAGGTTGCGACGTGGTTATCGCCACACCCGGACGGTTAATGGACCTCATTAATCAGCGAATATTGACCTTAGCGCACCTGGAAATCCTCATTCTGGACGAGGCAGACCGAATGCTCGATATGGGTTTCATCCGCGATATGAGGAAAATTCTCGCCATGATCCCCGCCGCTTGCCAGAAAGTTCTGCTTTCTGCTACAATGCCCGAAGAGATTGAATATCTTAGTTCTTCGATCCTCAAGAACCCGCTCAGGATCAATGTTGCTGCGAAAAACTCTCC
This sequence comes from Bacteroidota bacterium, assembly GCA_037200305.1. Lineage (GTDB taxonomy): Bacteria > Bacteroidota > Bacteroidia > Cytophagales > Cyclobacteriaceae > ELB16-189. Next base: position 7,689 of record JBBCGZ010000008.1, on the reverse strand, counting down.
AGCCAAAATTGATCAGGAAGTTTATTATGTCGATCGAGTTAACAAGAAGGCATTGTTGAAACATGTAATAAATGAACACCAGATGCGCAATGTTCTCGTCTTCGCAAGAACGAAACATGGTGCAGATAAGATTGCCAACGATCTTCGTCGCTCTGGCATATCTGCTGAAGCTTTTCATGGCAACAAATCGCAAGGAGCGAGACAACGCTCGCTATCGAACTTCAAGACAAATGCAACACGTGTTTTAGTTGCAACAGACATCGCGTCACGTGGCATAGATATCAGTGATCTGCCATTTGTGATCAACTACGAAATGCCCGATACTATCGAAACCTATACTCATCGTATCGGCAGAACTGGACGCGCCGGAAATACCGGAACAGCTCTCTCTTTTTGTGATCAGGAAGAAAGATCACAGGTGAAACATTTGAATCGCCTCGGTAACGGAAAAGTGCAGGTGGTAAACCACCCCTACGCGAACCAGTCGTTCAAACTCAACTTTAACTAACACTTATCTTTTAAACAATTCACATTTTTATGCAAGGCACAGTAAAATTCTTCAACGAGGAGAAAGGTTTTGGATTCATTAAGGTCGATGGCTCAGGCGAAGACATCTTTGTTCACTCTTCAGGCTTGATCGACAAGATCCGCGAAAACGACAAAGTTGAATTCGAACAAGAACGCGGAAAGAAAGGTATGAATGCGGTTAAGGTTAAGAAGGTACGCTAATCAGCGGCAGAGTTTTAAATAACTCTCAGGAAGTCATTCATCATCTTTTGATAACCCTCGTCGTCGATAGGTTTCACAGCAACCATATCGGCGCCGAGTTTTTTACAATCTACTACCAACGTATTGTCGGTATAGGTTGAATAAATGACCACGGGTATCTTCGCGTACCGCGCACTCGATTTCAAAAAAGAGAGTGTCTGCTTGCCGTTCATCTTCGGCATGTTCTGATCCAGGACGATAAGGTCGGGCAGCTCGCTATCCGATGAAATATTCATTAGGTATTCCATCATTTCGAGTCCATTCGTTGCCGGGGGCAACAGGAAAATATCTTTGCGCTCGGCGAAAAACGTCTCGAACAAAAGCCGGTCATCCGAATCGTCTTCTACAAGTAGCACCTTTTTTGTCATCTAACAGAGTTCGATTGCTTATAGGGGAGGACTACACTGAACTCAGAACCTTCATCGACTTTACTTTTTGCCAGGATGAAGCCATGATGCTTTTCTATGATCTTCTTTGCGATCGCAAGCCCGATGCCTGATCCTTCGTATGCACCCTTCGGATTTAATGTTTCAAACAAACTAAAGATCGAAGACGAGTAATTGTTTTCGAAACCAATGCCGTTGTCGGTAACGATAACCTGGCAATAATTATCTCGCTCTGCCGGCAAGATCCCAACTTCGGAAGGGTCGGGCTTCTTGAGCCGAATGGTAATGTGGGGCTGACGATTGGGCGACACGAATTTCAATGCGTTGCTCACGAGGTTATGGAAGACCTGTCGAAGCTGACCTTTATTGCCTTCAACAACACACAACCCTGAAACCTCGATATGGGCATTTTTCTCGCTGATGCGCAAGTCGAAGTCATCCACTATCTCACTGACAATTTCATCGAGGTCGATCTTTTCAACCAAAAAATTATCGGCCGATAATTTAGAATAAGTAAGGATGTCAACGATCAGCAATTTCATTCTCTGCGAAGAGCTGAATATTTTATCGATGTAGGTTTTAGCCGATTCGGAGAGATCGTTGAAGTTTTTGTCCTTTAAGAATTTAGAAAACACCTGGATCTTTCGCAGCGGCTCTTGCAGATCGTGGGACGCAACGGAAGCAAATTGCTGCAAGTCATGATTGCTGGCGATCAAAGCTTCGTTCACCGACGGAGCTCATCATTTTTCGTCATCAGTTGCCGCTCGATGTCTTTTTGGTTGGTGAGATCCGTAACGATAATACTTAATGCAGTATCGTCGTCCATTTCAAGAACGCTGAGAGAAAGTTGTACGTCCAGCTTTGTATTTCCAATCGCCAACTTCAACTCCGCCTTGGTGCTCGACTTCCAACCACGCGAAAGCAGTTCTTTGAACAGGGGCCGATCCTCTTCGTAGATGTATTCCGAAAGGAGGCTCGCCATCACCTTCGATAGCGGTCTCTGAACGAGTCGTGCAAATTGTGAATTACAGTAGATGATCAGTCCTTCGCTGTTGAGCGTTACAGCACTTTCGGTCATTTGCTCAATGAACAAACGATAGGCGCGGTCGGCAGACTTTAGAGTGAATACCGAAAATCCATTCGCGTCATTAACAACGAGGGCATCCACTTCTCCATTGCGAATGGCTTCGAGTGTATCCCTGGCATCACTTAATTGCGCCTTTAACTCATCAATTTCACGTTGCAACGAGACGCGTGAAAGGTCGTTCATAAATCCAGTATGATCCGTAGTTTATTAAGTACACGTTGTTCGTTCGACATATCGCCGATCAGTCTTTGTTCGGGCCTGGGGTTCTTTCTGATCAACAGAGGCACAGCAACAATTTGCTCGGCTTCGGCCATTGATTTGTCCTGGTAAAGATCAATTATCTGCAAGTTGTACCTGCCTGCAAAATTTGCTTCTAAGATCCTTTGTAAATTGTTGATTGCCCTGGTAGAATTTAGCGATGCACCGGAAATGAATAATTTCAGATAGTATTCTGGTTGCCGATTCTCAGTGCTCGTCTTCATGATCAGTTCTCCACTTTCGATGGTCTTATGTCGAGTCCAACTAATACTTTCTCTTCATTGGAAAGGTCGCCTATAATTTTTCGTACAGGCTCCGGTACTTTCTTAACCAGTGTGGGAATGGCGAGGATCTGATCTCCTTCGGCCAACTGCGGATTCTTGAGCAGGTCGATCACCTCTATATCGTAAATGCCCTTGAGATGCTCCTCACAATATTTTTTCAAATTTCTCAGCGCAGTCGCGGATTTCGGTGTGTTACCGGCTATATAGAGACGAAGTTCCCACTTACCCATTTCTCTTTTTTGGTTTTGACTTAATGTCATTCAAATATCTTTTGCTTGTAAGCTCTTTTCGATTCCTGTCGAAGAACTTCTTTCTTAAAGTATCCTCCTGGTCTGCGCGATTGAGGTCATCTTTAAGTGATTCAAATTCTTCATATAGACTGGCGATCTTCGCTTCGAGTACTGTCTTCTTCCTTTTTATCTCGCGATCTTTTTGAGAGCCGGCGAATGATTTTATTTCAACGCCCGCTGCTTCTTCGAGCTGTTGTGATTCGCGCGCTGAGCCGATCAACACACCGTCGGGACCAAGGTATACGTCAACCAGTTTAATCCCTTCGTTTGTAATAATGAATTCGCGGACCTGGTTGGAATGTTTCATTCCGCGCGACTTCATTATATACAACCCCCTGTTTCTTTCTCCATTTGATTCTAGGTCACGTACGTTGATCCATGCATCCACCAATGATGAAACACCTTCGTCGGCTTGTTCCAACGCGCTGTTAGAAGACAGCGCTGTAAACAACACCGAAATCTGTTTGTTTGCCAGGTAATCAATAAGCCTGATGAGCATCGATTCACTTCGCTCAGCGACCCGATCGTACCAAGGTTTGTTACGGGATCGATTATGATCGCATCGGGTTTGAAGTCCTCAATTTTCTTATGAATATCAACGAGATGCATTTCAAGACCGTGCAGGGTTGGCCTGGCGGAATGGAATCTCAAAAACTTTTTGTCGATGTGCTTCTGCAGGTCCATTCCGATGGATGCCATATTGCGGATGATCTGCTGCGGCGATTCCTCGAACGCGAAGAACAACACATGTTCCTTTCTCGCACATGCTGCATTCGCGAATGACGCAGCCACGCTTGTTTTGCCGGTGCCCGCAGTACCTGAAACCAGGATGCTCGAACCTTTGAAAAACCCATGTCCTTCTCCGAGCATTTCATCGAGAGTTGGAATGCCTGACGATATTTTTCCGATGAAACTTTGAAATTAAGATCGAGCGAAGTGATTGGCAAAACAGAGAGGCCTTGCTGATCTATAAGGAACGGATATTCGTTGGTGCCGTGAACTGTTCCACGATACTTTACCACTCGTAAAAGTCGTGTCGAAACCTGGTTTTGAACGCGATGATCCAGGAGGATCACACAGTCGGACACATATTCTTCAAGTCCCTGTCTTGTTAGTGAAGCAATCCCTCTTTCACCAGTGATAACGGTAGTTACTCCCCTGTCTTTAAGCCATTGGAAAAGTCGCCGGGGGATCTCGGAACGAATGATTCCTTCATTGGTCAAACCCGCGAAAAGATTTTCTATGGTATCGAGGAGAACCCGCTTAGCTTTTGTGCTTTTGATGGCGTGATCTAATCTTATAAACAGACCCGAAAGGTCATACTCACCAGTCTCTTCGATCTCCGCTTTATCGACATGAACGTAGTCGATCTTCAATTTCTTTTCGGCCTGGAGCTTCTCAAGGTCAAAGCCGAGTGATGCTACATTCATGGCGAGCTCTTCACCCTTCTCTTCGAAAGCCAGGATAACGCCCGGTTCATTGAATTTCTCAATGCCGTTGACAATGAACTCTATGCCCAGCAATGTTTTGCCGGAGCCCGGGCCACCACACACCAGCGTGGGGTCTTTCTTTAGGCAATCCGCCAAAAGTAATCTCATCGAGACCTGTAATTCCAGTTGGACTTTTCTTTAATCGCCCGTCTCCGGATCGAGGCGATGATTTCTTCTGTGGCATAAGGTAATTCCAAGAAATACAATGTACATAATTTATAGAGTCTGGCTTACCAACTTTCGGGCCTGTGATATAACTTGGAAAAACATCAGGGGATTTACGGATATTTAAGTCTGGTAAAAAGGGAACTTCCGCTGTCGTATGCCAACAAAATCCCGTTTTCATCACCTTCGAGTCAGATGGCGTTATTGGTTCGACAATACGCTGAACTCAGGAACTGCAGCTCTTATCGGTTGGCTTGCAATATTTTCCACAGTCATTGTCATAATCTCTGCCCTGGTTGTTACACTTTTTAATGTCGACCCGGCAGAAAAGGACATTGCATTTGTTGAAGCCCTTTGGATAAGCCTGATGCGAACGCTCGACCCCGGCAACCTAAGTAGCGACAATGGCTGGACGTTCCGATGGGTGATGCTTACAGTAACGATCGTCGGTGTTCTCATCGTCAGTACGTTGATCGGTATCGTCAACGCGGGGATCACACAGACGTTGGAGAATATGCGCAAGGGGCCGTTCGTTTGTCGACGAACGCGATCATATCCTGATCCTCGGTTGGTCTCCATTGATCTTTTCCCTGCTCAACAAGTTGGTGGCGGCACGTCATAAACATCAACGGCTTACCATGGTGATCCTTGCAGATAAGGATAAGATCGAGATGGAAGATGAAATTCGCGCGAAGGTTCATCACGATAAAAAAATAAAGATCGTGTTACGCAGTGGCAGCGTTATTGACCGGCACGACATAGAGATCGTCAATCCTCATTCGGCGCGTACGATTGTTGTGATGGCACAGGAAAACGATCTTCACGATACCCATTCGATCAAGACGATTATGGCTCTAATGAAAAGTCATAATCGAAAATCGGAGAAGTATCATATTGTTGTCGAGGTTCGCGACCGCGAAAATCTTGAAGTACTGGAATTGTTGGGAAAGGACGAGATCACCCCGATAGTTTCAGAAGAGCTCTTCTCAAGAATTACAGTGCAAACGTCGTTGCAATCGGGCTTGAGTGAAGTGTACAACGAGCTGTTGGATTTCAACGACTTCGAAATGGAATTCGTCAAGGCCGGGTCTTGCACCGGGTTAACATACGGCGAAGCTTTGTTAAGATTTCGAGAGGGAACGTTGATTGGAATTCAACGTGAAGGCCAGGAGTCGGATTCAAATCCCGTTGCCAACACCGTGATCGAACCGTCGGATATGTTGGTTATGATCACGGGTAAGCGTAATGGTATTTTGTCCGCTGCCGCGCCGTCAATAAAATCGGAGTTGTTTTCTAATTCTCTCGAATATAAAAAGGTGCCCCAGCATACACTGATCCTCGGATGGAACAACAAAGCTCCAGAGATCATCCGAACGTTGGATCAGAATTTTGTCAAAGGATCGCAGATAACAATCTTCGCCAGCACCGATGACCTGGAAGCCCAGCTTGAAAGTGTAAAGTCTTCATTGATCAACCAACAGCTTTCGTTAGTAAAGGGAAACATCCGCAATAAGAAAGCATTGACGGACATGATAAACAAATGCGATTGCAATCACGTCATCCTGTTGTGCTATTCAGATACTATGGACATCCAAAGCGCCGACTCGTTGACGCTGATCACGTTGATACATCTTCGACGTGCGGTGGAGGAAACCGGTCGCAACTTTACTATTGTATCGGAGATCCTAGATATTCGCAATCGTGCACTGGCAGAGGCAACACACGCGGATGATTTCATTGTAAGCGACAATCTCATCAGCATGGTGATCGCACAACTTGCCTGTAATATTGAATTGAAGCGTGTGTTTGATGAGTTATTGACGCCCGGCGGATCGGATATTTTTCTGAGACCAGTTCGCGACTACGTCAAGATCGATCAGCCGGTAAATTTTTATACGATCGTTTCGTCGGCGGCCAGGTATAATCAAACAGCGATCGGTTATCGCATTGCTGAATATTCTACGGATGCCGATAAGAAGTATGGTGTTGTTCTTTCTCCTTCGAAAGACCAGGCGATTCAGTTTCACCCGGATGATAAAGTCATTGTGATTTCGAACCAGTAAGCGATTCCCGCTGCTTCATCGCTATCTTAAATGCGTCATCCAAAGAACCACGTATAACGAGAAGCTTGGTTTCCAGTGTAGCCGCTTCACCAGGTGACAATACAGCTTGCGGATCCACATGTTGACAAGTCAATTCGGGATTGCTCCACACATTACCCGTATTACGAGTGAAGCTTGCAACTACCCATTTGTTATCTGTGGAAACGGTGGCGATGAAAGGCGCATCCACCACACGTGATTTATTGTAATAAGTTATACCATCGCGACGTGCAACGCGCTCCGATGGTATCGGCCATGTATACGAAGCCAGGTAGCGCGCGGGCAACCACCGGGTGAGCGGCATCGTTAGCCGATCCGGTGTTTCCGAAGCGAGCAGATCGAAGCCATCCGGGTGATGAACATACGTTCGCTCCAATCGCGTGTCGTAGAAGATCGAAGTAAGTCGGGGATCGATTGGTGCCAACATCAGGTCATAGATCTTGTCCGACTTGTTCGTGAGCTCGAAGTGAAATAGAACACCATCTTCCTGGAGGGTTGCTCGCGCCAACATGTGGCCGGCGCCTGGAAAGTCTTTCTCATACTCGAGTGATTGTCCTGACTTTCGCCATGTAGGTCGCTCGCCGGACTTTCCGGGCTGAAACAGGTAAAGCTGGTAGGCGTCGGTGCTCCCACGCGGCCGCACGGTAACGTGTTCGGGAAAGATGACCTCGATAGCCCGCTCCGATATCGATTGATCAGGGATTATAATCCGAAGGGTTGGGTAATTGTTTTCTTCGGCAACCATTAGCTGAATGCCGGCCTTGTTGCGAACCGTCAGGTCCTGATCACTGCCCGTTATGCAGGCAATGAACAGGACGCCAATGATTACCGCCATGATTTTGAGATTACTTCTTAGCAT
>JBBCGZ010000007.1:0-87941 GCA_037200305.1 Bacteroidota bacterium | reverse complement strand
ATCTGGGGCCCCAGAGAAAAGAATTTTCAACTCTTAAATTTTAAAAATTATGCTTAAGAAAATTGTGAGGAAGGTTTTTGTATTCGGCGCGCTGTATTTCGCGTGGGCATGTGTCGATCAAAATTCGGATGGCTTATCAAATCAGCCAGCAGCAAAAATTTCTGTTCTTAATGGACGTGTCAAGTTCGCAGACCAGGCTACATTCTTCGAAACAGTCAAATCTTTCGATGGAATGGACAGCGAACATCAATTGAAATGGGCATCATCCCTGGGTCACAACACACTTCAATCCGCTATCGATCGATATAACATTGGTGGAGAGGACATACCAAAGGAGTATCAAACGTATTCGTACTACGGCATTGCACAAAAACTATTTCTCAACGACAAGGGCTTTGTGCAAATCGGTGACGATGTTATTCTTTACAAAGAACAAAAGAAGTATTACATGACCGAAGCTGAATACGGTGCACTTGGAGATCCGTTGGATATCATGAAAAGTGAAAAACAGGGAGATTATAAGATCACCGTTATGGCTAATCAGAATGATGATCCCAACGCGCGCTCGTGGAACGCACCGACAGATGGTAATTATGGAGACGGTGGCGACATGCATGAATTTCAGTTGGGCGATGGAAGCTGGAGAAAGTTTACAACGGTTTTCATCGCGCACTCTGACTTCGTGGGTTGGGTTGGATTATGTACTGCCGACCCCGCCAACCTTCCGCCTTACTACTTATTTAACAACGACCTTCAACTGATGTTAAAGCTCGAAGGAAGAGTAAGTAAAAAGAAGTCGTGGAGTCATGCTGCCGAAAACAGAGACGTTGCCTGGAACATCAATTTTCCCGGACTGGGTTTAAATGGGTATGACGACTGTGGAGGAAATCAACTCGAGTATGTGAATATAAACTTGGCTAAGTCCGGTTCGGCCTCTACTGGCGCGCTGGCAGATTATTATGTCAGCATAGTTCCAACATTTCAGTCTACAGGAACCGGGTCTCCGTATCTGTGGTCAGGCACTGTTACGGGAACAGTCGACCATACATATCCAGGATTTTCCATGTATGAATTGACGTTCTAAGTTTAAATAAAGCCTGTTATCCCCAGGGCTTTATTTTTTCTTTTCATCATAATCAAACATCTTCGGATCAATCTCCACATTCAACTTCACTACCTTCCTGCTCTGCCAATAAAATTGCTTTCCCTCTTGTTCGTTCGTCTCCGACATAGGAATTAAGAATCCTTCGATCTTCGCGTAATTAAAAACGTGATGCATCGGACCATCGGTGCCGTCGGGCCGTGTGTTGCTCCAATATTCCAAAAGATGATTATCGGGATTAAAATAGAAATGATACGTGAGCTGTTTCGTAGTTGCTTTGATGTCGTAACACCTTATCGTGCCAATAGATGTAAGTCCAAGGAACTCCGACTTTGCTTTCGCTAGAATATGTTGAACCAATACGGTCTCGAATTCGAAATATGGTTCGTAGGGACTTGAGCCGATTTCTTGACGAGGCACACCTGGAAGCGCATAGAAATGCTTGCCCTTTACGTGATAAAATGTTCCATTCAAAACTGAGTCCTCATAGATCTTGCTAACGCTCTTGTCCGGCCATTCGCGCCACGTGATATGAAGGTTGTCCTTTTTGGGCAACAAGTCCGGACCACTTTGTGAGCCCGGATAAACAAACCTCGTAGTCTGTTCTATGTACGCAGTCTTAATCTTTTTCCAATCATCGATACCATTGTCAGACACCGCTTTGTAATATTCCTGTACGATGTCGTCGACCGACTGCGCGGATGTTGTTATTGGCGTCAATAACAATACGACAGCGAAGAAGTTTAGCGATTTCATCTAACTTAAAGGTCATGAAAAATCTTCTCCTTCTTTTTCTGCTTCTACCCCTTATTTCTCAAGCTCAGAAACCACGTGCACGCGAAGTCGGTATTCCTTTCGAGGGAACGCCGGGAAAAAATAATGCGATCACCGATGTGCCCGGTGTTGAAGTTGGATACACGACGATCATCAGCGGCCAGGGCAAGAATGTGATCGGCAAAGGACCAGTGCGAACCGGCGTCACCGCCATACTTCCGCGAGGTAAGACCAACAATCCCGTTTACGCCAACTGGTATACGCTCAACGGCAATGGGGAAATGACCGGCACCACATGGGTTACAGAGTCCGGGTTTCTTGAAACACCGATCATGATCACGAATACCAACAGCGTTGGTGTTGTGCGCGACGCGGTTCTCAAATGGTTTGTCGATAAGCATTGGTACAAAGAAGACTTCTGGTACACGTATCCCATCGTTGCCGAAACATACGATGGATTTCTCAACGACATCTATGGTTTTCATGTAACACAACAACATGCGTTCGATGCATTGAACTCCGCAACCAGCGGAAAGATCAAGGAAGGAAATGTTGGCGGCGGAACAGGAATGATGTGTCTCGGTTTCAAAGGAGGAACTGGTACCGCTTCGCGGATGATCAGCATCAACGATAAATCTTATACACTCGGTGTTCTCGTGCAATCCAACTTCGGCTCGCGACAAGGATTAACGATAGCCGGTGTTCCGATGTGGAACGACTTAAAAGATACGTTGAAGACTGAGTTCAAACTTCCACCTCAATCGTATCGGCAGGAAGGCGACGGATCGATCATCGTTGTCGTGGCAACGGATGCGCCATTGCTTCCACATCAGCTGAAGCGTATTGCACAAAGAGTTTCGTTGGGGATTGGAATTGTCGGTGGTCGCGGTACCAACGGCTCCGGCGATATATTCATTGCCTTCTCCACGGCAAACACGAATGCATTCAACCGGAAGGACAATACGACAGTAGAACAAATTTCGAATGATGTTATCAATCCGTTGTTCGATGCAACGGTTCAAAGTGTGGAGGAAGCGATCATCAACGCCATGTGTGCTGCCGAAACAATGGAAGGTATCAACGGAAACAAAGCCTACGCATTGCCCGCACAAAAGGTAATGCAGGTGCTGAAGAAATACGGAAGAGTAAAATAGTTAATGCTTGCCTTCGTAACGAACACCTGCTTTGATCGCAAGGTCGATGTGATTCTCCGAAGGAACGACCGGGCATGAATATTTCGGACTGTAAGCACAAGAAGGATTATACGCTTTGTTGAAATCCACCACGATCTCGTCGCCATCCGGAATTCTTAAATCGATATACCGCCCACCACCATACGTGCCCTCGTCGTTGGTGAGATCCGTGAACGGAAAGAAGAGATAATTCTTATACTCAGGATTGGTCAGGAGGTCTTTCGATTGATAGATCGGGATCTGTATGTTCTTTCCTTCCAATGTGAACTCGAGCATTCCATAAACACGATGATTGGCAAAGCGTGCCGTCGTGGTCTTCATTGGTTTGAAATCCGTATCGTCCGTTTTGTGAAGCTTTGCAACTACGCGATACTTTACGTCGATACCGTAAAAAGGTAATGACTTGAACTTCTTCAACACTTTGCCTTCCAGTGGAGATGTTGTTGGGTCCGAGAATTCTTTATTGATGGTCTTCTGAAACTCTTTAACGTCGTCGAGCGCATCGGCTTGTGCGAAGGCGAGGTTGGGCAGAAGAAGAAGTAATGCAAGTATTCTCATGGATTCGGACTTACGCTCGTCCATCCGCCATCGACAACCAAAGTTTGACCAGTGATGTGACGTGCTGCAGGACTTACTAAAAATGTAACTGCCGAAGCGATATCTGCCGGCATTGCGGCACGGCCCATCGGTGTGATGCGCGACCATGTTTTATCATAGTCGTGATCCTGCATGGTCCGTTCTGTTTTCGTAGCGCCGGGAGCGATGCAATTAACGTTGATCTTATATTGAGAGAGCTCGATCACCAAATGCTTCGCAAGCATCTCCAGCGCAGCCTTCGTCATCCCATACGCCGCAAGATCTTTGTGCGCCTGGTGTCCAGTTACGGATGACATAAAAAGAATACTTCCGTTACCTCCCTGTTGTTTGATCTGTCGCGCAGCAGCCTGTGCAAGAAAAAAACTTCCGCCCAGGTTCAACCCAACAACTTTCATGAGGTCCTCATGTTTGTATTCAAGAAAATCTCCGAACAACGTAATGCCCGCATTCGCTATCGCGATATCCAGGCGACCGAATGATCGCACAGCTTCGTCGACCATCGATTGGATGAAGAATGGATCGGAAGCATCACCGGCGACGGCAATGCAACGGCCATGATTTTTCTTAACCTTTTCGGCGGCCTCGATGGCGAGAGATTCTTCAACATCATTAAGAATAATATTAACGCCTTTGCTCGCAAGGTCCATGCATATAGCCAGGCCAATTCCTTGACCAGCACCAGTGACGATCGCCGTTTGGTTTTGCATACTAATGTGAATCCCTGGTCACCTTACTTCCAGAATTCCCTTTCAACATCTTAAGATCCGCACCAAGGTGCGCCTGGTCTACGTTGGTCTGATACAAATGCACATAACCACGATCGTATTGTTTATGAGTCGGTTTCCAGTTTGCTTTTCTCTTCTTGAATTCTTCCTCGCTCACATCGATCGTAAGAGTACGATTGGGAACATCCAGTTTGATCACATCACCATCTTTCACAAGCGCGAAGTTCCCGCCCAATGCAGCCTCCGGAGATGCGTGGAGCACAACGGTACCAAAACCAGTTCCACTCATACGGCCATCTGAAATGCGAACCATGTCTGTTACACCTTTCGTAAGAAGCTTCTTAGGTATCTGCATGTTACCAACCTCGGGCATTCCTGGATAACCAATAGGCCCAACGTTCTTCAACACCAGCACACTGTTCTCATCTACCGGGAGATTTTCGTCATCGATACGCGCATGGAAATCTTCGATATTGTCGAACACGATCGCCTTACCGGTGTGTTGCATCAAATGCGGACTAGCCGCAGATGGTTTGATCACACAACCATTCTCGCAAAGATTGCCATGAAGAATGGCAACTGCCGAAAGTTGATTGAAGGGTTTGTCGATCGTCGACACGACGTCGCGGTTCCAGCATTCAGCGTTCACATAATTTTCTTTCAATGTTTTTCCATTCACGGTCTTCACGTTGCCACGCAAATGTTTATCGAGCTCCTTCAATACAGCGGGCAATCCGCCGGCGTAGTAGAAGTCTTCCATGAAATGAATGCCCGAAGGCTGGAGGTTTGCCAACAACGGAACTTCTTTCGAGAGCGCGTCGAAGTCTTTGAGATTCAATTGTACACCGATACGTCCGGCGATGGCCAGCAAGTGAATGATGAAATTGGTAGAACCACCGATCGCTGCGTTCGCGATGATCGCATTCTCGAATGCCTCGCGGGTAAGGATGTCCGACATCTTCAGGTCTTCATTCACCATCTCAACAATACGCTGACCGGATTTTTGTGCGAAGACTTTTCTTCTCGAGTCGGCAGCGGGTATCGCGGCGTTACCGGGCAGTGTAAGTCCGAGTGATTCAACCATACACGCCATGGTAGATGCTGTTCCCATTACGGCGCAGTGGCCACGACTCCGGCCCATACATGCTTCGGCGTCTCTCATCTCGTCGAGTGACATCTTCCCTGAACGAATGTCGTCGTTGAATCGCCACACGTCGCTGGTGCCGATGTCTTTGCCCTGGTATTTGCCGGTGAGCATCGGTCCGCCGGAGATCACCAGAGTTGGAATGTTCACACTGGCTGCGCCCATCACAAGCGAAGGAGTTGTTTTATCGCAACCGCAGAGTAACACCACACCGTCGATCGGGTTGGCACGGATCGATTCCTCAACGTCCATACTGGCGAGGTTGCGGAAGAGCATGGCGGTAGGTTTGATCAATGTTTCGCCCAGCGACATCACCGGGAACTCCACGGGGAAGCCGCCGGCTTCAGAGACGCCGCGCTTCACCGATTCGGCGAGCTCACGAAAGTGCGCGTTGCATGGCGTAAGCTCCGACCATGTATTGCAAATGCCGATCACAGGCTTGCCTCGGAATTCTTCATCGGGGATGCCCTGGTTCTTCATCCAGGCTCTATAGATAAATCCGTCTTTGCCGGTCTTTCCGAACCAACCTTGACTGCGGAGCTCTTTTTTCATAATAAATGCATTTGGTTCTTAAAAATAGGGTTTTTGAACGATTTTAGGCAGATTATTGTATATACAACTATGAAAAGCGAACATCATAAGGTCGCAATCAATGTTCTGGTCACTGCGAGCTGGATACATAATTCCGATTCCTCTCGCCTTAAAAAGCATTCAATCACACCCGAGCAATACAATGTTCTCCGCATTCTTCGTGGAAGTCATCCGAATAAACTGATGCTCGCAGAGATCACTAACAGGATGATTGACAAGAATAGTAATGCAACACGCCTCGTTGAAAAACTTCGTCAGAAGGATCTTGTGAAACGAGAAGTTTGTGAAGCGAACAGGAGGCAGGTTGATATCTCAATTACCGATAAGGGCCTGGTTCTATTGAAAGCTGTTGATTCGGAAGAGCAGAAGTGGATTGAAACGCTTAAGAATATTTCAAAAGCGGAAGCAAGCGAGTTGAATAGACTGCTTGATAAGCTTAGGGCCTGATTCGCGATTCGCAATTTGCAATTTGGCTCCGGAATAATCGCGAATTGCAAATCGCGAATCAGTAATTACGGGTTCGGAATAACCGTATTCCTAATATCAAACTCCGCTTTCAACGACAGGTTCATCAGATCTAAATTCGCATACTCTCCCTTCTTAAAAGTCATCCTGTCTTTTTTCGTTACTGCTTCGATGTATCTCCCGGTCGATATGCGTTGGCCGCGATTGTTGTTGCCGGCAGGCTGAAACTTTTCAGCATACAAAGCATACACGGTAACTCTATAATGGTTGTCGAGCACCTCCACGATGAATTTACCGGTCCATTCTCCGTACCAGTACATGCGTGGTGTATTGCCATACCTCCTTCCGAAGCGTTTACAGTCCACCTTATAATGTTTGAGCTCGCCGTTATAGCCGTCTTCATTACGAACGACATTGAATGTATAGAACTTCGACTTCAGCATTTGCACGACTTCACGTCGCAGACTGTCGGCTGAGCCCTGGAAGCTGTAGGTGGAAGTCCAGTAAACGTCGTTCTGTTCTATGCGGAACAGCTCATACTTCTGGGCGAATGCATCGGCGGCGCCGAACATCAACAGGAACAAAATAAAATTCTGCATCCTAAGCATTCCACAAAAAAATGAAATAGTCATCTAAGAGTTTGACTTCCGTTTTGACCCGACTTTTTTAAAAAACTGCAACTTTTTATTGAAATGGCCTCAATTTTTACCCTCTCGTAATCCGTTGCGGTGATTTATTTTCAAATAAGGGTCTTTTTTAGCCCAGTGTTTTAAATATTTGTTACGTCAAACAGAAAAACAATTAACAAACCTTAACCCTCGAGCGTATGAAAAAACCACTGATTTTGCTTCTTTTCCTGGTAGCCATCAGCGTGCTGGCGCTGATAATTCCCGCAGTTCCAACAACTATTGTAACTGAAGGGATTGTAGCTGGCGACGTAGCCTGGATGCTGGCAGCAACTGCCCTGGTCCTCCTGATGACACCCGGTCTTGCCTATTTCTATGGCGGTATGATCGATACCAAAAACATTATCTCAACCATGCTTCAAAGCTTCATCGCTATGGGCGTGATCAGTGTAGTGTGGATTGTAGTCGGCTTTAGCCTCGCCTTTGGTGAATCCATGGGAGGCTTCATCGGCAACCCGAGCACCTTCTTTATGTTCCAGCACGTGCTCGACGGAAAGCCATGGTCTCTCGCGCCAACAATTCCATTGGTGCTCTTTGCATTCTTCCAGCTTAAGTTCGCCATCATCACCCCGGCGCTTATCACTGGCTCGTTTGCAGAACGCATTCGCTTCAAATCGTATGTGATATTCCTCGTACTGTTCTCATTGTTGATATATGCGCCGCTTGCGCACATGACATGGCATCCCGACGGATTCCTCTTTAAGATGGGCGTGCTCGACTTCGCCGGCGGTACTGTTGTACACATGTCGGCTGGTTTTGCTGCACTCGCTGCTGCTATTTACCTGAGAAATAAATCTGAGAAGAAAGCTGCCATCGCTCCTGCGAACATTCCTTTCGTATTGCTGGGCACCGGGTTACTGTGGTTCGGTTGGTTCGGCTTCAACGCAGGCAGCGCTTTGAGCGCGGGACCTCTTGCAGCTTCTGCCTTTGCAACAACAAACACTGCATCGGCGGCTGCTGGTCTTGCCTGGGTATTGATGGATGCCGTTCGTGGTAAGAAACCTTCGGCTCTCGGATTCTGTATCGGTGCCGTTGTTGGACTTGTTGCGATCACACCTGCAGCGGGTTTCGTAACGATCCCTTCAAGTCTCTTCATCGGTACATTCGCCGCGTTGATCAGCAACGTAGTTGTACACTGGAAATCGAAAACAACTCTCGAAGATACACTGGATGTGTTCCCTTGCCACGGCGTGGGTGGAGCAGTAGGTATGGTAATGACTGCCTTGCTTGCTCACCAGGCTGTTAACGGTGCCAACACAACTGGCAACGGTCTTCTCTTCGGCGAATTCACACTGTTCAAAGCACACATGATCGCTCTTGTTCTTGTGATCGCATTCGTATTCATCGGATCATTCGTGATCCTTAAGATCACCGACTTGATCACACCGATGAGCGTAAGCGCCGAAGACAAAGCAGTAGGTCAGGATCTCAGTCAGCACGACGAAGCTCTGGCGACCTACGAAGTGAAACCAGCGTAAGCTGGGATCACTAAAGCGCCCGGGAGGGAATTGCGCTCCCTGCCCGGGCCACTTTAGCTTATTGTTACTAAAAACACCTTCAAAATTATGAAAAATCCCCTACTCCGTATTCTCATATATATTGTCGTACTAACACCTTTCTCAGTCTCAGCCCAACAAGATAATCTCACTGCATCCCTTAACAATCGCAGGCTTCCTGTCGGAACCGAAGATAAGATCGTGACCGAAGGCGAGAAGAAAGAAGAAGAAGTAAAGAAAGAAAAGGAAGAACCCGATGCCGGTCAGTTCTCAGTGAACGGCTACATCGATAGCTACTACTTCACCAACTTCAATAAGCCTGCTTCGCGCGATAACCTCGGCGTGTCGGGCGTTGGTCGTGGTTTCGATCGTCGTGTTGATCAGTTCCAGCTTGGTATGGTGCAAACGGTTTTCAAATTCACCAAGAAGAAATCCGAAATGATCGCCGACCTCGCTTACGGTCCGAGCGCTCAGTACGGTAACTATGGTAACGTGCCGAACTTCGCACCGGCTTATGGCTATGCGATCGGTAACGACACATGGACTTCCGTTGTCATCAAGCAAGCATACTGGAAGTACAATGCAACCGATAAGCTTTCGTTCACGATGGGTCAGTTCGGTACGCACATCGGCTATGAATTAATTGAAGCTTCGCTCAACTACTTCTACTCCATCAACCACACTTTCAACAGTGGAGTACCCTTCTATCACACAGGTCTCAAAAGCACTTACGCTTTCAGCGATAAGGTATCGTTGATGTTGGGTGTAGTAAACGGGTTCGACTACGTTCACGACAACAACCGTAAGAAAGGTGTTATCGGTCAGCTGGCTTTAGCCCCTGTTGAAGGCCTCACAACATACCTCAACTTTATCAGCACGAACGAAGCGAATGCAGATGCAACGGGAAAAACTCCGAAAGGAAACTTCACACTGTATGATCTCAACGGTGCTTACACGTTCTCCGATAAGTTTTATATCGGGTACTGGTTCATCTACGGTATGCAGCATGGAGCACTCGGTTCGCCCGGTACTTTTGTTCCTGCCGATGGCAACGTAGACAAGACTAAACACTGGTGGGGCGCTAACCTGTACTTCGTGTACAACACTTCCGATCTTTTCAGTCTCGGCCTTCGTGCAGAAATGTTCAACAACGACGAAGGTGCTCGCGGACTCCGCAGCTACAATGCAGCTACCGACACCTGGGCTGGAACATCTGCCAACACTTTAACATTGACTGGTAGCTTCAATCTCGACGGTGGCTCCCTGATAATCAAGCCCGAACTTCGTATGGACATGTTCAAGAAGATCGGCGGCACTGGTGCTGAGAACTCACAACAGTTCATGGATTCGGATGGCAACTTTACAAAGAATAGCCAGACTACTTTAGGTGTAGCAGCAATCTATAAATTCTAAGAGAATCGTATGAGTAAGACAAAACTCGAATACATCTGGCTTGATGGTTACAAACCAACTCAAAGCCTTCGAAGCAAAACAAAGATCGTAAGAGACTTCGACGGAACATTGGATGATTGTCCAGCGTGGTCGTTCGACGGAAGCTCTACGGAACAAGCATTGGGTCGTTCATCCGACTGTTTGTTGAAACCAGTAGCGCTCTTTCCGGATCCAGGAAGAAAGTCGGCCTTCCTTGTAATGTGTGAAGTGTTGAGTCCGGATGGAACGGCACATGAATCGAATGGTCGTGCAACGATCAGCGATGACGATCGTGACTTCTGGTTTGGATTCGAACAAGAATATTTTCTCTGGAACCCGGCGACAGACAAGCCGCTTGGTTTTCCAGAGAATGGATACCCTGCGCCGCAGGGACCATACTATTGCTCCGTTGGTGCAAAAAATGCCTTTGGACGGGAGATCGTGGAGGAACACCTGGACCTTTGCCTGGCTGCTGGGATTAATGTTGAGGGCATTAACTCTGAGGTGGCAACTGGCCAGTGGGAATTCCAGATCTTCGCCAAAGGCGCCAAAGAAGCTGGCGACCAGGTTTGGATTGCGCGTTATCTTCTCGAAAGAACTGCAGAGAAGTATGACATCGCAATCAACTGGCATTGCAAGCCTCTCGGTGCTACCGACTGGAATGGATCTGGCATGCACGCCAACTTCTCGAATGCACTGCTTCGCGAGTGTGGATCGAAAGACATCTACGAACAAGTTTGCCAGGCGTTTGCTCCCCTTGTAAAGGAACATATAGCCGTTTACGGTGCCGACAATCATTTGAGGCTTACTGGTAAACATGAGACACAATCGATCGATAAGTTTTCGTATGGTGTTTCTGATCGCGGCGCCTCGATTCGCATACCGATTGCAACTGTTGAAGGTGGATGGAAGGGTTGGCTGGAAGACAGGAGACCGAACTCATCTGCAGATCCTTACAAGGTTGCCTCGAGAATTATCAAAACAGTGAAGTCTGTTAATGAACCTGTTCTTGTTTCGAATAGCAACGGACACAGTAAACGATAAACAGTAAACGGTATTAACAGTTAACGACGAGTTCGGAGCTATTGGATTTAGCGCTTCCGTTCACCGTTAACTGTTTACCGTTTATTGTTTTTCTTAATTTCATGGTAGAATGATCCGTTTTACCACCCTCATCGAACAGGACTCCCGCGATCCTGAAAAGAAAGGCTGGTCTTTTATTATTATCAATAAGACACTTTCGAATAAGCTCAACCCCGGAGTAAGAACGGGATTTCGGGTGAAAGGAAAGCTCGACGATTACGAGATAAAACAGACTTCGATATTACCAGTAAATGGAGGCCGCTTCATGTTGCCAATTAATGCAACGATGCGAAAAGCAACGGGTAAAAAGGCCGGCGACAAGCTCACGTTGCAATTTGAGGTTGATAATGCCAAAGTAAAGCTATCGGCAGATCTCCTGGTTTGCCTGAAAGATGATCCTGCTGCCGAGAAATTTTTTAAATCATTGGTTCCTTCACACCAACGATACTTCAGCAAATGGGTTGAAGATGCAAAGGGTGCGTCCACGCGGGCCGAACGAATATTGTTATCAGTTTCAGCTCTTTCGAGGAAGATGAATTTTCCGATGATGAGGAGAGAAATGAAAGATAAAAACACATAGGCACATAGAATGCACTTATTCTGTTCTAAGTGTTACTGTAGGGCTCTCGCGCGAGATCCTTTTCAGTTGCGTTGATATTGTAGCCGCTACCGTTATCACCATCATCATGCCTGTCAATATATATGGTGTATAATCCACCGGTATCGGGTCGGGGTAAGCTGCTTTGATCAGTAAATTGATCAGGTAGGCACCGAGTGGCGCGCCTATCGCAAATGCGATCACAACAATCCAAATGTAATCGCGATTCATAAGCCGGAAGATCTGTGGCATACTTGCGCCGAAAACTTTCCGAACACTGAATTCTTTCAGCCTCCGCGTTAGGTTGTATGCAACCAGTCCGTACAAACCCATACACGCAAGCAACAGGGTGACACCAGAGATGAAGTAACCAACAATGTTGTTCGCGTGGTTGCTTTCGAAGAAGCCCAGGAAGACATCATCCTGTAAAAATCCTCTCCACGGATCATCCGGCGCCGCATTCTTCCATTCCGATTTCAAAAAATCGAAGACGATGTTGGTACGACCCGCCGCTGTTTTTACCACGAGATATTTGAAGTCGGCATCCGGTACGATCGATAACATGACGGGCTTCACTTCGTTAAAGAAGTTCAGGTAATGAAAATCTTCAACGATACCGATCACATAGACACGCTTGTCATTGTACAACACAAACTTGCCAATCGGTTCCGTCCAGCCCATCACGGCGGCAAAAGTTCTATTGACTATGATCGCCTCAGTCTTGTCCGACTCGATCTTTTCATCGAACGATCTCCCTGACAGCAATCGAACATTGATTGCTTCGAGATAATTGAAGCCCACTCCGAAATGATCGACGTTGTGATCTTGTGCGCCAACTTTAACGGTTGCGCCTTCGTTGTCTTTGCCAACGTGCTCCCGGGCACCGGCTATCGTAACGATATCTTTTTCCTGGGCCGACTTGTTTCGAAGCTGTTCGAACTGTTGCGTATTCATAACCGGCACGCCAATAGTTTGCTCATGGTTGTAGCCCCAATCCATCCTCTCGAAATAATAACCAGCCCAAACAAATACGAGGCAACAAATGATAGTTGTTACAGACAACGTGAACTGGCTGCCCAACAAGATCTTGCTGAGCAGACTTTTACTTCCGAACTTCTCTTTGCCTTTCAGGATCGACACAGGATTGAACGACGCAACGTAGAACGCAGGATACGCACCCGATACCAACGCCACAAACAATAGCAGCGATCCGAAGAACATAAATCCATTTGTGAATGACGAGATCTCGAACTCTATCTTAACAGGATAAAGGCTATCGAAACCGGGAACCAAAAAGAACCACGCCAAAGCCGTACCAGCCAACATTGCCACCATGCACACCAAAAGATTTTCGATAAGGAATTGCTGAATCAGCTCTTTCTTTCCTCCGCCAATAACTTTTCGGATACCTATCTCTTTCAACCTCGTGGACACCGAAGCCACGGCAACATTCATGTAGTTGAAACAAGCCAGCAACACCAGGAATGTTCCGCATACAGCGAAACCTACCATAGCCGCCGGGTTGTTTCCCCACGACAATGATCCGTCCATGTCCTGTGCGCGTTGAGCAACATCATCCATCGGTATAAGCTCTACCTTCGTTACCGGGTAAACCGACTTCGATTTATTCTGAGTTTCCTTGATTGTCGTTAATGTTGGTTCCAACTGGTCCGGTGACGCAGATTCTTTTAAGAGAATGAATGTAACGTTTTCAAACAACGACCACGGATCCTTGTCACCGCGAGTCATCGATTCTCTTTTTGCCATCGGCAACAGGAAGTTGAAATACATGCTCGAATTAGCCGGCGTGTCTTCCATCACGGCGCCAACAACGAATTCTTCTTTGTCCTTGTCATTGAATTTGATTGATATCGTTTTGCCGATAGGATCGATGTCACCAAAATATTTGATGGCCATCTCTTCTGTGATGATGGCACCGTTAGGATCACTGAGTGCTTTCGCATTTCCCTGCGTGACCTTAAAACTAAAGACATCATTAAACGATGCGTCTACAAACCAGACGCCTTCCTGGAACACTTTATCGGCCACGCGAACGGCGCCGCGGCTTCTTTCAACACGAACCGTTTGTTCGACAGCAGTATTTTCTTTCAGAAGACCGGCACTCAATCTTGGAGACTTCGCCGCTATCCAATCGTGATCTCCATCTTTTGCATGGTTGGCTACAAGATAGATGCGCTCGCGATTTTCATGCATCGCGTCGAGATTGTAATAAGAGTCGAGAAGAATGTAGATCATGATCGCGCAACCGAGCGCTACTGCGAGACCAACGACATTGATTGTCGACGTCATCAGGTTGCGGACCATATTCCTGAAACCGGTGAGGAGATAGCTTCTGAACATCGCTGAGTAATTATTTGAATATCTTTTGATTTGTTTCGATCGGCGGATGTTCTTCCACCGGAAAAATCGCATCACGTTCCATACAAACGTCGCGTCGGCTTTCGTCCGATTTCTCGGAACACTTCTGAAATACAATTCGTAAGCATCACCCTGGATCTCCTCAAGCTTCTCGGGTTTGCAATACCATTGCAAAAACCTGTCGGCCCAACGAGGAGGATTATGTTCCATTAAGCAACCCTGAATTGTAGTGCTGTCTTCGGTATCTGTTTGAAAAGCTGTGAGCGCATTTCGTTAGCTTCTTCAAGCGCTCTCTTTCCCGCAGCCGTTAGTGTGAAGATCCTTTTTCTCCGTCCGCCTCTTTCCTGCGAAGGATCTCCCATGGCCGACCTCACGAAACCCTTCTCTTCAAGTCGTGTGAGCACCGCATGTACGGCGCTGATGTTCACTTCGCGGCCAATCTGTCGTTGGATCTCGTCCATCACCGCTACTCCGTATGCGTTCGGATGCAAAACGCCAACCGTAAGCAATACAAGTTCTTCAAGTTCACCGAGATAATCGCCTTTCATTGTGCCTGGAATTAGATTTACAAACGTGAAAGTAATAAATATGTTTCATGTTTGTAGATGATTTGACAAATCAGTGGTGGTAGGTATTCGCAAGCCCTTTGAGAATACTGATATTTGGCGATGAGATTTTTCGGACCCACCCTGCTGTTTTTTCTCTTCTTTTATCAATCCTCGTTCGCTCAATTCCCCGCCTCACCAAATCTCCTCGACGAAAACGGTAAACGTACCGGGCACTGGACAATTCTTTACGACAGTTCTTTCAACGTTGTTCATGATCCCGACTCCGTAGATTTCTATCGGCTCATTCGTTTCGAAGCCGGCGTGCCCGTCGGTAAGGTCCGCGACTTTTCGAGAAGTGGTTTCAAATATTGGGACGGATATGCGAAGAGTATCGATCCTTATGTCTTCAACGGTGAATCCAATCACTATCACGAAAACGGAAGACTCAGCTATCGACAGAACTATGTGGATGGAAAAAGAGAAGGTGCCTGCGCAGAATATTTTTCGAACGGGATACAGAAGTCGAACGGTCAATTTCACGACGACATGCAGGAAGGAAAATGGCAATACTTCTACGACGACGGTAATCGCCAGGTTGAAGTCACGTTTTCAAAGAATGAAAAGACGGGTCCAATAAACTTTTACTTCGAGAACGGAACAGTCCAGGAGCAAAGTGTTTATAAGAACGGACGACTCGAAGGCATCTCTTATCAATACAACAAGCAAGGCAACAAGACCGGCATCTTCACTTACAAAAACGACACACTCAACGGCATCGGCGAAAATTATTACGAAAGTGGAAAGCTAAAAGATCATTGCAACTATCTAGCAGGGCAGAAGAACGGGCCATACACCGAATACTATGAAGGTGGTGGGAAGATGAACGCCGGCTCGTATGCCAATGGTAAAATGAGCGGCGCCTGGACTTACTATTTTGAAAGCGGTAAGGTGAAAAACAAAGGCAAGTATGACAAAGGCTTGCAGACCGGCGTATGGGAATATTTTTATGAGACCGGGAAGATGAGCGACCGCGGCTCGTGGCTTAACGGACTCGGTGAAGGAGAATGGATCGGCTGGCATGAAGACGGAACTTTGAAAGTGGACAGTTATTACAAACGCGATACACTCGAAGGACCCTATGTGCTGTACTACGCGAATGGCAAGAAACAAGAGGAAGGTTTAAAGAAACACGGACAGTCGTCGGGACACTGGAAGATCTGGAACGAACAGGGCGCTCTCGCTAACGAAGGAGATTTCGACGACGGAAAGTTAGTTGGCTTGTGGAAGTTCTATTATGAAACCGGCGAATTGATGTCAACTTCATGGTATCGCGACGGCTTGCTGCATGGCGAAACCGTAAAGTACTACGAGTCGGGTAAGATCAAAGATCGCGCGCTGTATCGCGACAACAATGCGGATAGCTCGTACATCGCTTATCACGAAGACGGAAAGACGAAAGCCAGCGGTAGCCTGAAAGATGGGTATCGCGATGGTGCCTGGAAATTCTATTATCCGTCGGGAATTCTTTCGGATGTGAATACTTACGCAAATGGCAGGGAGAACGGTGCGTTCATTACTTATTTCCCCGACGGCAAAGTCAACTCCGAGTCGATGCGTCGCGACGATGTGAACCAGGGCATAGCGAAGTTTCATTTCATGAATGGCAACGTGGACCAGGAAGGAAATTTTGTTGATGGACTTTACGATGGCAAGTGGCTGAGCTACGATTCAGCATCCGGCCGATTAACGGAATCGAGCACGTTCACGAAAGGCAAACGCAACGGTGTTACGATCACATACAACGAAAATGGAAAGGAAGCGTCGAAGCGATATTATCTGCACGGCTGGGAAGAAACCACTGAGAACGTCCGCGATAGCATCGATCATTTGATCCGCATACGGGACTTCGACAAAG
The DNA here is from genome assembly GCA_037200305.1 of Bacteroidota bacterium. GTDB lineage: Bacteria > Bacteroidota > Bacteroidia > Cytophagales > Cyclobacteriaceae > ELB16-189. The sequence goes on along the minus strand of JBBCGZ010000007.1, from coordinate 71,214 downwards.
CCTTCGCAGCAGTGAAGTGGATGCAGTCGGTAGAAAAACGCGACCACAAAGAACCGAGCGGCCGCACTTTATCAATGTCAATGATGGGACGTGTCTACTCGGCAATGAAGAATTATCAGAAGACCTATGAAGTCGACGTCAAGTATCTGAAGCTAGTTGAAAAGTATGAAGGCAAAGAATCGTCGAACTATAGAACGGGACTTCACAACGTTGCGACAGCCTTGCACAACATGGGCAAATACGATGAAGCGCTCAAGTATTACGATATCGCGATAGAGACGGCACGACCACAAGGGCTTGTCTATAATTATTGGAGCACCATTATTAATAAAGTCTACTGCCTTTACGATGCCGACCGTGCCAACGACGCAGCTGCGTTGATCGATGCGGAGTTGAAGAATGCAACCGACTTGTATGGATCGGATTCCAGCGCCGCCTGGTATCTGCGCTACGAAGCAGGCGACTATTATTATGATCGTCCCGGTGACTACGACAAAGCCGCGCCGTTGTTGGAAGACCTGATTACCGATATCGATACACTAGGACGACACGACAGTGAATTCTGGTTCGACGCAAATTATCGGCTAGGACAGGTGTACTACAACCAGGGTCGCAACTGGGAAGCGGTGAAGCCCTTTCGAAATGCTGCTGAGTACCAGGAACGAAATGGTATGACCGACACACCTTCGTATGGGGAGATACTCGCCGACTTGTTCTACATCTATAACACAAGAAATGTTCTCGACACTGCATCGGCCCGGCAAGACAAGATCATCTCGGAAAAACTGATGGTGTTTGTCAAGGAGACACACGACGCAGGAACGCGTGCCGAAGGTTATCTCGCCCTCGGCAATGAAGTGTATAATGAAACGAGATACCCGGAGGCATTCGAGCTGTTCAAAAAAGCGGAAGAGAATTTTAATGCAGCCGGTAAAGGACAGAGCGCGCGACAGTCTGCCGTGTTACAGAGCCTTGCATTCTCACGCATCTACAGCAACAGGCTTCAGTTTGCGGAAGCCGAAGGTTATTTCCTCAGGTCGATCGACATCCGCGGCAAGCTCATGGAACGCACAGCGCCGGGCTACTATACCTCTCTTCGACAGCTCTCGGAATTTTATCTGCTAACAGAGCGATACGACAAAGCAACAGAGATCGCGAAAGAAGTGAAGAAGATAGCAACCGAAGTGAACGACGTTGCCATCATTGCGAAGTGTAACCAGGAGCTCGGGGAGATCGAGTACAATCAATGGCATTACAAAGAAGCGATGGCAAGTTTCAAGGAAGCAATCTCGTATTACGAAACACGTCCCCGCGATTTTGCCGACAGCTACGTGAATTCACTCGCCTTTGTGGCATCCTCTTACAAGTTTGTTGAAGACTTCGATGAGGCGATCCTCTGGGCGCGGAAGTCCATTTCAGTTGCAAAAGAGTTGTTTGGGGAAAAGAGTGGCTTCTATTATTATCGTATCACGTCGTTGGCGTCGATATATGAAAGTGCCGGGTTGTACAGCGAGGCAATGAGATCGTACAACGAAGCAGCAGCCGGCCTCGCATCGGTTTACGGAGCCGAGAGCTCCGACGCGCTGTCGCAACAGGTACGCACCGTGGAGATGCGAAATAAGATGAATGATTTCAAGAAGGCCGTTGAAGTTGGCGAACCATTATTGGTTATGATCAAAGGCAAGTTCACTGACAATAGCGATCTCTATCTCGACCTTACCGTGATCCTCGCACAGTCGTACGATAATCTCAACCAGTATGACCTTTCGGAGCAACGATTCATTGCAGCCGTTGATATCTCGCGAAGTCTCAATGGTATCGATGCGTCGGCAACCGCCGTTCATTTGTCGAGACTCGGAAAATTTTATGATCGTCGTAATCGTTTGGAAGAGTCGACGCAAACACAACAAGAGGCTGTAGACATCATGCGCGCTTCCGACTATCGCAACTCACCCGCTATTGCCGCGTATCTCGATAATCTTGGCAACGCCCTTTTGAAGATCGAGAAGAATAAAGAGGCGGAGGAGCTTTTCAACGAAGGGTTCGCGATCGCGAGACAGGATTCACTAAACAATGTTTCCACTTACGTGGATGCAGGCCAGGAGCTTGCGAGATTTTATTCGCAAGTCGGACGCTTTCGCGAAGCCGAAGTCCTGATTCGAAGACTGTCGAACCTCGTGGAGCAAACCGAAGGCAAGAGCGATTACTATTGCCAGGCACGGCAAGATCTTGTGTACATGTATTATCGCCTTGGCCAATACGACGACGCGAAGGAGGAAGCTGCGGAGCTTTTGGAAATACTTGAAGAGATCAGGGGCCAGGACTATTGGTTGGTGCTTAGAATTCATAATTATCTCGGGATTATACACGACGACCTTTCGGAGTTCGAAGATGCTCGCAAGGAATTCATCTTTTGTATCGAAGCTTCCGAACGAAAGCAAGTTCGCACAGAGATCGAACAAGCGTCGCTCGCAACTTTCTACAGCAACGTTGCGCGGATTGAGCTTTGTCTTGGCAACTATGAAACGGCGGGGAAACATTTGTCGGAGTCGGATCGCATCCGCAAACAATTCAACATCCGCGAAAATCAGAACAACCATGCCGCAACCCTCGCCAGTTGGGCTTCTTATTACCAGGTCACCGGGAACATGGAGAAAGCCGAGACCATCTGGGCAACACTCAACAAATCGTTGCTCGAATTTTCCCGCAACAACTTTTATTTCATGACCGATGAAGAGAAGGCCCAATTCTGGAAAAGTTTCAACGGCTACTTCGAGATCTTTCAATCTTTCGCTGCCATTCGCTCCAAACAAAACCCGGCCGTCGTTGCCGACATGTACAATGTACAGCTCTCCACGAAAGCAATCTTATTAAGTGCTTCGAACAAGATCCGTAAGCGAATTCTTTCAAGCCGCGACACATCCATGGTGAGCATGTATTACCAGTGGACCCGCAAGCGCGAACAGCTGGCGCAACTGTATTCATCCGGAAGCATCGACGCGAACCAGAGACTCACTATCGATTCGCTCGAGCTTGCCGCACAACTTTTGGAGAAGGAGATGAACATCAGTGCCGAAGATCTTTCGAAAGACAAAGGAGGAGAGACCATCACATGGAAGAATGTTCAATCCACACTCGGTCCCGACGATGCCGCAGTGGAGATCGTTCGTTTCAAATATTACAATCGCTACTGGCGCGACAGTGTTATCTACGCTGCAATGGTTTTAACATCTGAAACCAAACAGTACCCGAAGTTCATTGTGTTGAATGATGGCAAACATCTTGAAGGCCTTAACCTGAAGTATTACCGGAATAGCATTGCGTCGCAGAACATCGATACACTTTCGTTCCGTCAATACTGGTCGCGACTGCATGATGCATTGAAAGGGAAGTCGCGCGTTTATCTTTCACTCGACGGTGTTTACAACCAGATCAATCTGAATACACTGCGAGATCCGAAGGGTGGATACCTGGTGGATGACAAGAATCTTACTATTCTCTCGAACACGAAAGATCTGATTGCGATCAAGTCGAGGAAGATGCGGAGGATGAGTTTGTCGTCGGCGACGTTGTTTGGTTTCCCGACCTATTTCCTCGGAGGCGGAAAGACTTCTAACGGCACGACTCGCGAAGTGGATGAGACCAATATCAGTCCGTTGATTGGTACGCAGGAAGAAATTCAAAAAGTTGGAACAATACTGCAGTCGCATAAGATCCATGCCGATGTTTTCACGAATGAGTTCGCGAGTGAACATGCGATCAAGCAATTGCAACATCCGCGCGTGTTACACATTGCAACTCATGGTTTCTTCGTGGAAGATGAGAACAGTGCATTGGCGGTTGCGGCAGGTAATGAAAGCAACCCGTTGTTGCGAGCAGGGCTTCTTCTCGCCGGCGCCGCGAACTTCATTCAGAACCGTTCGCGGTTGGACGAAGAGAATGGTATCCTCACCGCTTACGAAGCTGCCAACCTGGATCTCGATAACACCGATCTCGTGGTGTTGAGCGCTTGCGAAACAGGGAAGGGAGAGGTGGAGAATGGAGAGGGTGTTTACGGCTTGCAGCGAGCGTTTCAAACGGCGGGCGCCCAAACTATTGTGATGAGTCTCTGGAAGGTGGACGATGCCGCGACCCAGCAGTTGATGACGTCATTTTATTCTAATTGGATGAATGGCATGTCGAAGGCGGAAGCCTTAAAAAGTGCCCAAATTACCCTGAAAAGGCAATTTCCGCATCCATATTATTGGGGTGCTTTTGTGATGCTGGAGAACTGATTGAGCCGAACTATTTGCTACAGATATTTGTATATACAATAGTTGTATAAACTTTTATTTGTTATGAAAACAATCTTCCATAAATCCACAGAACGCGGCCACGCCAACCACGGCTGGCTCAATAGTCATCACTCATTCAGCTTCGCACACTTCTATGATCCCGAAAAAGTGAATTTCGGAGCATTGCGTGTTTTGAACGACGATATCGTAGAGGGTGGCATGGGCTTCGGTAAGCACCCACACGACAATATGGAGATCATCTCCATTCCACTGTCGGGCGACCTAGAACATAAAGACAGCATGGGCAACGCCGGTGTGATCCGTCAGAACGACGTGCAGATCATGAGCGCCGGCACCGGCATTCAACATTCAGAATATAACAAGAACAAAGACAAGCTTGTGAACTTCCTCCAGATTTGGGTGTTCCCAAAGGAGAGGAACATAACACCCAGGTACGATCAGCAGACTTTCAACCCTGAAGACAGGGTAAACAAGTTACAGGAGATCGTTTCTCCCAATGATGGAGGAGTTCACATCAACCAGGATGCATGGTTTTATCTTACAGATCTCGAGAAAGGAAAAAGTGTAACGTATGATCTGCACGATAAATCTCACGGTGTATATGCATTCGTGATTGATGGTAAAGTCGATATCAACGGACAAGCTCTCGATAAAAAAGATGGACTGGGAATTTCAGAAACAGATTCTCTTTCGATCAAAGCCGACAGCAACAGCAAATTATTATTAATGGAGGTACCAATGTTATGAAGAATAGAACAGTCTCTCATTTATTATATGCAGAAAAAGTTGACATGGGTGGCATGCCCATTCGTCAGCCTTTTCCAACTCACAACATACAGCAGATAGACCCATTCCTTCTGCTTCATCATGCAGATGTAAAAGTGCCAACACATCTCGATCCAGATGATGCTGGTGTTGGACCTCATCCGCATCGCGGGTTTTCCCCGGTAACTTTCATCTTCAAAGGTGGCGTGCATCATCGCGACAGTCGTGGTAACGACAGCGTAGTGTATGCAGGCGGAGCACAATGGATGAATGCGGGTATGGGTGTTATTCACAGCGAACGTCCGCCGCTCGATATTCATGAGATCGGTGGAAGGCAAGAGATCATTCAACTTTGGATCAACACTCCTGCCGAACATAAGATGGATCAGCCTGCGTATTTTCCGTTGGCTTCGAATGACGTTCCTCAAAGAACATCCGGCAACGTTCTGCTGAAAGTTTTCGCCGGCGAGATCGATGGACTAAAAGGACCGATACCTTCTTACACGGAAGTGAACGCCGCGACCGTTGAATTGAAGAAAGGTGGAAAGTTTTCAGTTACACTGCCGGCGGATCATAACGTGGTTGCCTATTTGCTGGACGGCAAGCTGAACCTGGACGGATATGGTCTTATTGAAGGTTTGAATTCAGTCCTTTTTAAGAAGGATGGCGACGGGATCGGTTTCCAGGCGCTCGAAGACACAAGAGTGTTATTATTGACTGGCAAACCTCTCGAGGAAAAAGTAGTTTCGCATGGACCATTCGTGATGAACAACCAAACGGAGATCCTCGAAGCGATGAGGGATTACCAGATGGGAAAGATGGGAGTGCTTATAGAGTCATAATGATGCAAAAATCACATGAAGTTGCTTACCCTGTTTCGGATCTCATCCGGAACAGGCGTAGCATCCGAAGTTTTTCGGGAGAGCCTATCAGCGAAAGTAAAATACGCTCGTTGTTCGAAGCAACGAGATGGGCTCCTTCCAGTACCAACGAACAACCGTGGTACTATTTATATGTTACCCGCGATCAGGGCGAGCTCTGGAACAAATACGTGGAATGTCTTAACGGCAATAATAAATTATGGGCGAATGGTGCTTCGCTACTGATCTTCAGTATGACCCGCAAGCAGTTTACTCGCCACAATATGGACAACGCCCATGCGATGTACGACCTCGGTGGTGCGAATTCTTTCCTAGCAATTCAAGCCGTTGAGCTGGGGTTGCAGATCCGCCAGATGGCAGGTTATAATGAGGAGAAAGTGAAGAAAAATCTGGAGATACCCGATAATTTCATTCCCGGAGTTTTCATTGCCGTTGGGTATCCCGGTAATGTCGCTTCGTTACCCGAACACCTACAGGTTAGGGAGACGGCTCCGAGAGAGCGATTTTTGCAGGAAGAATTTGTAACAAACGGTTTATTTCCCACTTCGCGCTAACTTGGCGTTTCGATGAGAGTTGTTGTTGTTTTGTTGTTGTTCGCCGGGGCCATTGCTATCAGTTGCAAGAATGAACCTTACGAGAAGGCCGAACTGGCGGTTGCCACTCTTGTCAATCACGCCCCCAAAGATTCAAGCGGCAGCGTTTCTTACGGATACCGGGGCAACCACCTTTATACATTTCGATCGGTGAAGGGCAGTCTTGTTCTTACGTCCATAAAGTTCAACTACATCGGCGACCAACTTATCAACGCTATAATCGACAGCACGACAACAGTGACCGCTACCGATACGGTGACGTCCTTCAAGATCGATACGTTTTATGGTTACGGAACTTCCACCGTGATCGATAGCACGAAGTTGTATGTTGATACTACCGCTGTTGTTTCTCTATTCTCTGTTCGTACAATTACATACGATGAAAATGGTAACCCGATATTGGTCAACCAGAAGCTATATCCATCCACAGGAATGACTGAACAAAAGGCAGAGCTTACATGGGATGGAGGGAACGTGGTGCGATTGGTTACAACGAATGTTACCACTGGTACTGTTCGAGATCTTTCGATCGGTTACGACGGCAAGAACGGTGTATATAAATTCGCCGCCGATTACATCTTTACTCTATCGCTTCAAAAGCTTTATTGGCTTTCGGGAAACAATCCGATCATTTATAATGACGGCACTGGCGATAAAAAGTATACATTTTCATACAACAAATTCGATTACCCAACCACCTTTAAAAGCGAGGTCAACACACAATTCGGAGTCACTTACATCAACCGTTAGATGATGAATGAGAGTTTCCTGGGCGATAGGGTTGATGTTTATATTCTCCATTGGCTTCGCTCAAAAAGTTATCCTCAGGGGAACCGTTAAAGAAAAAGATTCGGGACAGTCCCTTCCCCTCGCACAAATTTTAGTCTTGCCTGATTCGATCAGCGCGGCGGCGAACGATGCCGGTGAATTTTCTGCGAGCATGCCACCCGGTATGAAAACGGTGGTGATCACTTACGTGGGATATGAAACATTGCGACATTACGTGCGCGTTGTGCATGACGTTAACGCCGAATTTCAATTGGAGCAAAGTGTGAATCAATTGGATGAAGTGGTCGTGAACTCCGACAGGCTTTCGAATGAAGAGCTGTTGCGATCTACACGATCATCGACCAATATGCTTTCGTCCGAAGATATCAATGCGATACCGGTGCTCGGAGGTGAGGCGGATGTTATCAAGACATTGCAGTTGCTGCCAGGCACCGTTCGCGGGATTGATGGAAGCTCCGACATATTTGTTCGCGGAGGCGCAGCCGATCAGAATTTGGTTTTATTCGATGGCGCACCGGTGTACAACACTTCACATTTGTTTGGATTCCTTTCGGTATTCAATCCCGATATTGTTTCGCAGGTGGAGTCGATCAACGGTGGGTTTCCAGCTCAATACGGAGGCCGGCTTTCTTCGATACTGAATATTTCCACCCGCGACGCTATCCCTGATCAAACACATGCTTCTGCCGACATCGGCATTATCGCCACGCGATTGTTTCTTGAACAGCCATTGATCAAGAAGAAGCTGAGCTTTTGGGTTTCCGGCCGTCGCACATACATCGACAAAGTTGCGAAGGTCGCCAACATATCGCTTCCTTATTTCTTTTATGATTTCAATGGTAAAATACTCTTTCGTCCTACTCGTAAAGACAACATTGAATTAAGTCACTACAGTGGCTTCGACAAGCTTGCCTATCTCCGCGATAGAAATAATGATGGTGTTGGACAGACAACTGGTTTTAATATTGGAAACAGTACACAGTCACTTCACTGGAATCATAACTACAACAATTCATGGTATCACGACGCCAGCCTTTACCGCACTTCATACAAATATCTTATTCATAGCGATTTTGGTTCGAACACACTCCAGGCGCTCTCTGACATTCGCGATCTCGGTGGGAAATTTCAGTTGACCAACGAGGCCATCGCTCACAATGCATCGCTGAACGTCGGTGGTGAAGTCGTTCATCATTTGTTAAGTCCGAATGTTATCAATACATCAGGTACCATTGCGGAATTTCTGAACAGCAGCAAAACGCGTGGCCGAAGCACCACCGAGATTGCGGCTTTCGTTCAATATGAAATTCAACCGACACCAAACGTCCGTGTGAGCGCCGGCTTTCGTGAGTCTGCGGCAATTGTTGAGAATGCACATTACTTTAACCCGGAGCCGCGGTTGGCTGTTCGCTATTCGATAAACGAGAAGTCTTCGATAAAAGCAAGCTATGCGAGAATGGCTCAGTACATTCATCGAGTCTCGAGCTCGGCTGTTTCAACTCCGACTGATATCTGGTATCCCGTTACCGACAGCATTAAACCTCAAACGGCCAACCAGGTGGCGATCGCCTACCAAAGAAATATTCCGAAGTACAATGCATTCTTCAGTGTGGAGACTTATTACAAGCAGATGTCTCAACTGGTCGGTTACAAAGAAGGAACGAACTTGTTTTTCAACACTCATTTTCAAAACAGTCTCATCCAGGGCGATGGTAAAGCTTATGGATTTGAGTTCTTGTTACGAAAGCAGTCGGGCAAATTTACGGGGTGGATCAACTATACGCTATCGTGGTCGTGGCGTCGTTACGAGTCGATTAACGATGGGGAATGGTTTCACGCACGTTACGATCGCAGGCACAACGGAGCCGTGGTGCTTCAATATGCTTTTGCGAACCGCTGGGCTGCATCGATGGTGTGGGAATATATTTCCGGCTCGCGCTTCACGCCCGTGGTTGGACAATACGTGATGGCGTCGCCTGCGATCACGGGCATCGATCTTGTGCCAGTATATCCCGCTATCAACAGTATAAAGATGTCCGACTCGCATCGTCTCGATGTTGGGATCAAATACAAAAGCAGACCGGGAAATTTCTTTCAATGGCAGATCTTTGCAGGATTGTATAATGCATACAACCGCGCGAACCCGATAGCGATATTGGTGGCTGCCGATACGAAGACGGGAAAATTGAAATATGAGCAGCCTGGATTGTTTGGACTTTTACCTTTCGTGAGTTATGGGATCAAGTTTTAGAACTATATCTATCGCAGCGATCGTCGTCGCGATGACTTCATGTATCCCCGATCCATTGGACCTGGAGGTCGATCAATTGAAACCTAAGTTGGTTGTTACTTCGCACGTCGATCAGGGCACCGTCGACATTCTCCTTACCAGGTCTGTCGGCGCTCTCGACGCTAATGATGACACTGATCTGTTTGAACTTATTAACGAGGCTTCTGTGTCTGATGCTGTTGTTCGCATTCAATCGAATGGTGTTACTTACGACCTAAATGCCTTCGGTGGAGCTTACGCAATATCAGGGATGCCGCTGGTCGCCGGTCAAACCTATGCCCTGTATGCTCATAGCGCGAAGGACGGAACGGTTTCAGCAACAACCGTATACCCGCAACCGATCTCTTTTAGAGATGTTTCTGTAAAGACGACGATAATTGGTAACGACTCGTTGGCCCAGGTATTTTATTCAATCGACGATCCGTCCGGTCAAAATTGGTACATCGTAACCGCAGCGCATGTCAGATCCGGCGCTAACAAAGAACACCTGAACCCGCGTATTGTTGCGAAGACAATAGATGATACTGGTTTAGATGGCACTATAATAGGCGGCGATTTTAAAATTCCGTTTATAGAAGTTCAGACGGGCGATTTTGTGACTGTCACGCTTCAGAATGTTGGCAAAGATTATTTCGATTATGTGAAGCTTCGTGAAGACACGCAATTCGGAATTGCAGCTGCTGTAGGGGAGCCTGTCAACTATCCAACAAATATTCAAGGAGGTCTAGGCTTCTTTGCCTTGTTTTATATCGACAGTCACAAGTTTACTATCGGGGAGTAGGCCTATTTTATAGCCTGAAAGATCTTTAAACATCATTTCATACAGTATCCTCAACCAGATCAGCGTGCAGGGCAATGCTTTGATGGAATGAATTCGTAGCCAGGTTCTCATCGCTTGCGGATAGATATCGACCGTGTTGAGACTTCCGAACACAATCGCGAATATCAACAGCGCCCAGATCTTCCAATCGAGCTGTGGTTGTATCACAAACCATATTGCAATCCCCACAAACACGATCACATAGGTCGACGATTCGGAGGCAGTGCTGAACAGCACCGGGAACATCAACGTTGACGCGAGGAAGAGGAATTGATATGCGGGATTCTTGTATTGCGAGAACCTTAGCAACGATAGTCCATAAAGAATGACCAACGACAACAGGAACGGCCATGTAGGAATAGTAGGGTCGGCGACCGTCCTTCTCACAAACCCGATGATTGAAATATCCTGCCACGACGTGAGCGTCGCGTTCTCGGAATTTTTGATCACAAGATATTTATACCATTGAAGATACATGTCGATAACATACTGTGGCGACGATAACACCATTGGTATCACAAACAGTACGATCGACCATGCTACGCAGCCAAGGATGAACTTCCATTTATTCTTCGCGAACAAGAAAAATCCAAGGCCAACAATACTGTACAGCTTCACAAAAGCGCCGGCGAGTATCGGTAACGGTGCCAAAAATCTTTTCGGTTCCACACTAATATAAAAGTGTAGATAACCATTGCTGCCAGGGGAATACTGAACTGCACATTGAACGACGCCGTCAACAGATCATTAAAACAGATGAGCATGATGGCATTCTTCTGCCACTCCTCCAGCGGAAGTTTTCGGATCACAAAGTAAAGCGAAGCCGTTAGAAATGTGACCCACAACAAATGTCCGAGCCAGTTCGGAAGAACGGCAAACGGAGCAAACAATAACGCGAAGAACGGACCGTAGTGATTCTTATCGTCGTACTCATCCGGGTGTACGCCATACATGTTTTCGCCATCGAGCGAATGAATCGTCGTGTACTTGAATATTAAGTAATTGTTAGAAAAATCGGTGACGAGAAAGTTGTGTTTTGCAAAGGTCCATACGATCACCAGGCACCAAAGGGCAGTAACATATCGCTTGTCGTGAAGGAGACGGTGCATAACGGGTTTTAAAATTAAACTTTAAAACTCTACTTTTCACGGGAATTTGTCCCACCCATGATTGATCTCGTAGTAGTGATACCCGTCTTCAATGAAGAGCAAAACGTGACGTTGTTGTACGAACGACTATTGGGCGTGGTGAAGTCACTCAATAAGACATACCGTTTTGTGTTTGTGAACGATGGCAGTCGCGACAATACCCTCGTCAAACTGAAAGAGCTTGCTTCGAAAGATCCACAAGTTAAATACATCGATCTCAGCAGGAACTTCGGTCACCAGGTTGCTGTAACTGCGGGACTTCATTTCGCTAAGGGAAAACACGTAGTAATTATCGACGCCGATCTGCAAGATCCACCGGAGCTCATCGCCGAAATGGAGCAGAAGATGGACGAAGGATGGAACGTTGTTTATGCTCGTCGTCGCCAACGCAAGGGCGAGAGTTTTTTTAAAAGGATTACTGCAAGAATTTTTTACAGAATACTTAAGAACATTACATCTGTCGATATTCCCGTTGACACAGGTGATTTCAGAATGATGGATTGGAAGGTAGTGGAGGTATTAAATCGAATGCCCGAGCAACATAAATTTATCCGGGGTATGGTTTCGTGGGTTGGATTCAAGCAGACGTATGTTGAATACGATCGCGATCAACGACACTCAGGCAAAACGGGGTATACATTTAAGAAGATGCTTGGCTTCGCTATCGATGGTATTACTGGTTTCTCGAATGTGCCGTTGAAGGTTGCCACCTGGGTCGGCTTTAGCATTTCTTTTGTGTCTTTCTTATTAATTGCTTACACGCTATATGCTCGTTTCGTTTCTCTTGACTATGTTGAGGGCTGGGCTTCGATCATGGTAAGCATATTGTTTATAGGTGGCATACAGTTGATTTGTTTGGGATTGATTGGGGAGTACATTATTCGGATGGATGCCAACCTTAGGCAGCGCCCTTTGTATATCATCAATGATACAAATGTGGTGAATGATGAAAATGTTGTATCTTAATTAACACAACTCAATAACAAACCCTTTCAACATGAGAAAAATCAACCTCCTCGCCGTTGTATTATTCGTTGCTATTGCAGGATCTGCTATAGCACAACCAACAAATGCGATAAAGATCAACTTGCTTAGCCCCGTAGCAAGAACTCTCAATCTCGCTTACGAGCATGCGATCAATGAAAACGGTTCGTTTCAGCTTGGATTCTTTTACAGTGGCGCCAAGGTAGGTGACACAAAGATCAGCGGATGGGGTCTTACTCCCGAATACCGTTTCTATCTTTCACAAACTCCTGCACCGAACGGCTTCTACGTTGCACCTTTCATTCGTTACAACAGCTTCACTGCACAAGACAAACCCGACAACAGCACAGTCAACAAGGCAACTGTTACCCAGTTTGGTGGCGGTGTTGTAGTAGGACGTCAGTGGGTGTTTAAAGAACGCGTTACGTTCGACATGTTCATCGGTCCTAAGTACCAGAGCTCAACTATTAAAGTAACATCTGGAACAGATAACTTTTCTGGCTCGTTGTTCAGCAACTTCGGTATCCGTGGTGGCATTACCCTCGGTGTAGCGTTTTAAGTGAAAAGTGAATAGTGAGGGGATTTTAGCTCAGCTGGTTTAGAGCGTTGCTTTGACAGAGCAAAGGTCATGGGTTCGAATCCCCTAAGTCCCACTTTTCACTATTCACCCTTCACTTTTCTCTCTCGATTTCAAGGATCTGCGCTTTACCATTAATCGAAGTTTCTTTCGGCACACACGCTTCAACAGCACCCTTCAGTGCCTGCAAAATACTTGTTCTCGAATAGTTAGCATTCACAACCAGGCTGATCTCGCGTACAGGCTTCGGAGGAGCGAATGACCTGATCTTTTTCTGTTGTGCTTTCGTGAGGTCTTTCGTTGCCAGCAATGGAAGTATTGTAATTCCTTTGTTGTGATCCACAAGATTCTTCAATGTCTCCAAAACTTCCCGCCTGGTAATGAAGCCTGTCGCTTTCAACATCCTTCTTCTTCAGCTCACAAAGATTGAACACCTGGTTTCGAAAACAGTGGCCTTCTTCGAGCAACCATAGTTTACTGAGATCGATGTCCTTAGGTAAGAGATATTTTTTCTTCGAAGTTTTATCACCGCGTCCGCCGGGAGGCGGATTGTTTGAGGTGTATGCGAAAAACTCCTCATAGAATACTGGATGTTCAACCAGCTTCGGATCATGCAGAGGCGTCGAGAGCAAACCAATATCTGCATCACCACCTTTTAGCGCACTGATGATATCGCTTGTAACGAGCTCGGAAATATTTACTCGAAGGGCTGGGTGCTTATCTACGAACGACGGTAGAAACAAAGGCAACAAGTATGGCGCTAACGTGGGAATGATCGCAATACGAATGTCGCCGCTGATGTCGCTCTTCAGTCCTTTCGCAAATTCTTTCAGCTGATTTACATCCGCGAGGATCTGCCGTGCACGAAGAATAACCTGCCGGCCTTCGGGAGTTGGCTCTACCGGTTGTTTCGTCCTGTCGAATATTCGCACACCCAACTCATCTTCGAGCTTTCGTATCATCATGCTCAACGTAGGCTGCGTGACGTTGCTCTTGCCTGCTGCCGTTGCGAAGTGCCGATGAGTGTCGACTGCCAGGATGTATTCGAGTTGCTGAATATTCATTTATGGACATCAAGTTACGACTTGATATCCAATACCTTTTATGGTAATGATCTCGACATTGGGATCAGCCTTCAGTAATCTCTCAACTTGGTGATATACACATCCAGGTTCCTGGAATTGAAAAATGAATCGTCGCCCCAGATCTTCATCAGGATATCTTTCCGGTTCACTACTGTGTTTTGATTCTCGGCAAGTATTTGAAGCAACATAGCCTCGCGATGTGAGAGCTTTCGCATGGAAGAATCGATTCTCAATTCATAACGAGTCGCATCGAACTCAAACTTTCCAAGCGTAATTACGCCGCCCGGCTTATTCTTCTTAGAGAGATTCAGAAGATTATTAACTCTAACGATGAGTTCTTCCATGCTAAAGGGCTTTCGGAGATAGTCGTTACCACCGGCTTCGAATCCCTTCAGTAGATCTTCGGTCTGCGTTTTCGCGGTCACGAAAATAATCGGCACATTCGGATTGACCTGTCGGATATTCTTCGCGATCGAATAGCCATCCTTCGAAGGCAACATGATGTCTAGAACACAGATGTCGGGCGACACCTTTCGGAACAGGTCGACAGCCTTCGCTCCATCGTTGGCCATATTTACTTCGAAGTCGCGGCTCTCGAGACTTTCCTTCACGATGCGACCGAGGAACGGCTCGTCTTCAACATACAGGATTTTCGTCTTCTCCATCATCAAAAACCTTTTGGCAACGAAATCGTGAACACACTTCCTTCACCCGGTTTACTCACCACTTCGATCAGCCCGCGATGACTGCGTACCACGCTTTCAACATAACTTAGTCCCAGTCCGTAGCCTTTAATATTATGTACGTCGCCGGTGGGAACGCGGAAGAATTTTTCGAAGATCTTCTTTTTATACTCGGCCGGGATGCCAATGCCTTTGTCGGCGACCTTTAAGATCACCCGGTTTTCGTCTTCTTCGAGACGAATTGATATCTGTGGCTCGCTGATACTATACTTTAATGCGTTGTCGAGAAGATTGTAGATAACATTCGTGATATGAATAGAGCCGCCGCGGATCGTGAAGGAATCTCCCGCAGACGACGTTCGTCCCTGCTGTTGGAATGTAACGTGGGCCTTCTGTTTTCGAAGATGAGTTTCATCGAGTGCAGGATCTGATCGACAGTTTTGTGCAGATCGACCTGTTCGTTTTCAAAATTTAATGCACCCTTGTCAAGGACTGCAGTCTTCAAGACTTTGTCCGTGAGTAATGTCAGTCGATTCAACTCACCCTGTGCAATATCGAGGTACTCGCGTGTTGTTTTTGGATTCTCGAGTCCTTTGAAATTTCTCAATGCTTCGAGAGCGACGCTCACCGTTGTAACTGGTGTTTTCAATTCATGAGTGATGTTGCTGATGAAATCGTTTTTAAGGTCCATCAGTTTTTGTTGCGAGCGCATGCTTCGATACATCATAAAGAATGCAGCCGATGTGATGAGGAACAGCCCCAACTGAAAAAAGTATCTGCGGTGCTATCTGCAGATAAATGTATGGCCGGATATTATCAAAGATAACAGCATATCGAAGGTTGGGGCCGAAGAACATCCACTCAGTCGCTATCCTTGACTTATCTGTAACTATTGGCCCTTCTTCCGATGGTCCAAATCTCTTATGAATTTTTCTCGTGGTCTTCACCTCGCCTTCTATCATGTCCTTTTGGACAACCGACAATGGATGGTTAAGTCTTAGCGTAAACGTGAGATCAATTCCTTGCTTCGTCAACGCTTTTTTATAATGGTAGATCAGGCTGTCCTGGTTAAGAGAATCGGTATCAAACCGTACAACAATTTTCTTCGGCATCGGGTAGTCTTCTCCCGCCACAACCAATTCGGCTCTCGATTCTCTCGGCCTCATCGTGGCACCACGGAGGTGCACTGTATCTACATTCAATGAAAAGAACACAGCTTGTCCTCCAACTTCGCGAATCGTATCGGGCGACATTTTCTGGAAGGTTTTCATGAAAAGGGAGTCTCTCATCTCGACGATTGTTCCCCTGAAAAGATCACTCGTTCGCCTGCGCACGTCCTGGTATGCCTGGTCGTAAGAGCTCACCAGCCATAGAGTCTGAAGCAGCAACAGAAGTGTGATGCTGGCCGCCATTAATACGACAGGGAGAAGGTTCTTCCTTTTCATCTTTCAAAGGTAACGCGTTTCAAAAGATCGCAAATCCTTCATTAACCATAATTAACATTCCATTCAGGACTATTAACCATGTCTGTTCATCCTGAAGGCGTTCTTTGCAACCATCAACAATGAAACTATCCTCTACCATGAAAAAAATAATCATCCTGCTCGGCATCCTGGTGTCGCTTGCGGCGGGTATCGATGTGATGTCACAAAACCAGCAAGGAGTCATCAATTACGAAGTAAAGATCGACATGCACAGGCGCATCCCTAAAGAAGAGAAGGTATGAAGTCGATGATGCCACAGTTCCGAGTTGAAAAACAACAACTATTCTTTAATGAGAATGAATCGCTCTATAAGAAAGTGGAAGAAGATCAGGAGGAGGACATGGGCTCAAGTAGTAGTGGTGGTGGCGGTGGCATGCGAATCGTGATGCAGGCACCGAAAGTTGATATTTATCTCGATAACGCTTCGCAGATCCAAACAACGCTGCAGGAATTCATGGGCAAAGAATACCTGATCACCGACACTATAAAAGTGTCCCCATGGAAATTCGGAACGGAGACAAAAGTCATCCAGGGCTACGAATGCAAACAGGCCTATTACACAGATGAGAGTCGTCCTGAGCAAAAGTTGGAAGTCACCGCCTGGTATACCGACAAGATCCGTCCATTCCTCGGCCCCGAAAGAACTCAATCACTTCCCGGTACCATCCTCGCGGTCGACATTAATAATGGTGAACGAGTAATTGTTGCCCAGTCTGTCGAGTTTCGCGCTCTCAAGAAAAACGAATTGAAGAAACCAAACGGTGGCACTAAGGTCACGCAGGCAGAATTCCGTGCTCTGGTCGAAGAGCAGATGAAGAAAATGGGTGGCGGCAATGGTATCATCATAAGAAACTAAAACCAATCATTGCATGACACGACGTCTACTGTTTATTCTTTTAGTCCTTCCCTCATTCGCCTTCGCACAAAAATTCGATGTGCGTGGAACGTTGGTCGACTCACTCAGCAATCCACTTCCATCGGCAACACTCATGTTGTTGAACGCAAAGGATTCTTCACTTGTGACCTTCGGTATGAGCGACAAGAATGGCGTATTCGCGATGAAGAGCATTCTCCATGGCAAGTACATTCTCAAAGTAACGTTCGTCGGTTATGCAACCTACACCCGTTCTATCGCTCCCGAACCCGGTGCCTTGGTTGTTGATCTCGGTCGCGTTAAGATCGAATCCAAGTCTACTCAACTAGGTGAAGTTGTTGTGAAAGGTGAAGTAATTCCAGTTGTCGTCAAGCATGATACCATTGAATTCAACGCGGCAGCTTTCAAAACAAAAGCTAATGCCAACGTTGAAGACCTTCTCAAAAAATTACCAGGGATAGACGTTGAAAGCGACGGCACGGTACGCGCCCAGGGTGAACAAGTGCAGCGTGTTACTGTGGGATGGCAAAGAATTTTTCGGCCGCGACCCCAAGCTGGCAACAAAGAATCTTCCCGCCGACGCAGTAGATAAGGTGCAGGTGTTCGATAAAAAGTCAGACCAATCGCAGTTCACGGGCATCGACGATGGGCAACGTGAGAAGACCATCAACCTCGAGTTGAAAGAAGAGAAACGAAACGGAGCATTCGGTACAATGATGGCCGGGCTCGGATCGAACGGCAGGTATCAAGGTCGCGTCAACATCAACAAGTTTACGAAAGGGAAACAGTTGTCATTCCTGGGCATGGGCAACAACGTGAACGAGCAAGGCTTTTCGATCTCAGACTACATGAACTTCTCCGGAGGATCGAACTCCCTGGTGGGCGGCGGTGGTGCAGTACAGCTTAGCTTTAGCGATAATAACTCAAACGGTGTTCCGTTGAACTTCGGTCGTCAGAATGGTATCATGACCAACTATGCCGGCGGTTTGAATTTCAACAACGTATTGAGCAAGAAGACAGAGATCAACGGAAGTTATTTCTATAACAATCTCGATCAGGATGTAGATCGCACTACCGAGCGGATCAATTATACCCCGATGGGCAATTATAATTACAATGGTTTCAGTAAGACACGGAACAACAATGAGAACCACCGGTTGAATTTTACCATCGACCACAAGATCGATTCATCGAACTCTCTCAGGTTTACGACTAACGCGTCTTTGAGCAACACGCGTCTGAATACACTCAGTGAAAGCCAAACGATGTCGACCGACAATCAATTGCAGAACACCAGTGTCACGAACAACCACACGATTGGCAACGGGTTTAACGTAACCTCCAATTTGTTGTATCGTCACAGGTTCAAGAAACGTGGGCGAAGCTTTTCCACCAACATCAACACCGTACTATCGCAAAACGAAAGCAATGGCGAGCTCACGGCCGACAATGAATTCTTCGACACTGGTGAGAAGAAGAACATCTCGCAGGTGAATGATCAGAACACGGACAATCAAACTGTCGCAACAACCGTCTCGTACATCGAACCACTCGGTGGCCGAAAGTATCTTGAAGCGTCGTACAATTTCAGGACCAATCGCAACCAGGTGGAACGCGACGTTTTCGATGTTTCAAACGGAACGCGAACACAGAACATGGCGCTGAGCAACGTATACCACAGCAATTATTTTTACAACAGGCCCGGTCTGAGCTTGCGGGTCAATCGCACCAAGTACAATATGTCGATGGGTGTGAACTGGCAGAAGACTACAATCGCCGGTCGTTTGGTCTTGAAGGATCTGGACATCAACAAATCATTCCAGAACTTTCTTCCCGTCGCTCGCCTGAACTATGATTTCAGCAACCTCAAGCATTTGCGTCTCGAGTATGAAACGTCGATGCAGGAGCCATCGATCCAACAACTTCAGCCTGTGATCGACAACACGACGAACCAGATCAACCAGTCGGTCGGTAATCCAAAGTTGCAGCCTGGCTACAACCACCGGGTTGGAGTTAACTTCAATATCTTCGATCCGGCGAAGGCGTTGGTTTTTTGCTTTCGTGAATGGAACATATACGAACAACGCCATCTCGTACCAGCAGACCATCAACCAAAATCTTTCGTCGCTCACGATGCCCGTGAACGTACGCAATGCGAGCAACATCAGCAGTAATTTCAACTTTGGTTTTCCGTTTAGAAGGATCTTTAGCCGTTTCAACATTGGACCTCAACTTTCACAACGTAACAGTCGCGTGGTATTGAACGACACCGAAGTGGCAAGTCAACAGAATACGCTTGGAGGAAACGCGCGTTACAATTTCACTTATAAAGATTTCTTTACACTGGATCTCAGCGCTAACATCAGCAACCAGTCGACGCACTATAACACCGACGCAGCGAATAAACCGCAAGATCAGAAGTACGTCAATAAAACATACTCCGCCGAGACCAACGTTACCATTGCGAAGAACTACCAGTTCAACGCTGCGGTCGACTACCTGGTGTACAACAGCAAGACCACAGGGTTCAGTCAGTCGATACCGTTGGTGAACATTTCCGTTTCGAGATTCTTTTTCAAGGCACAGAGTGGCGAGTTGAGGTTCGGTGTTGTGAATGCCCTCGACAAGAGTCTAAGTGTGTCACAGAACTCTAGTGTGAATTATCTCGAACAGACTACATACAATAATCTTGGGAGATATTATATGGTGAGCTTCGTCTATTCTCTCAACAAACAACTGAACCCAATGGGTGGTGGTGGAAGACCTGGAAGAGGAGGGATGCGGATGATGATTAGAGACTAACGCTGCGCCTCGCGCGTTACTCGTCTTTCAAAGAAATCGCCGGATTAACCAACGCGCTCCGTATCGTCTGAAAACTCACCGTTATCAATGCAAGGAAGAGTATCATAACCGCTGGAATAATAAACATCCACGCATTCAACGTTATGCGTGTCGTATACGACGAAAGCCAGTTATCAACAGCAACCCATGCAATTGGCAATGCCAGCAGCGAGGATATCAAGACCACTTTCATATAACTTCCAGAAAGCAATCGGACCACTTGTGATACGTTGGCGCCGAGAACTTTTCGGATCCCGATCTCCTTTCGGCGTTGAAGAATGGTGTACGACGACAGGCCAAATAAACCAAGGCAGGCAATCATTACCGCAAGTATGGAGAACGTTCCCATCACCTGGCCAAATTGAATATCGGCGTGGTATTGTTCATCGAAATTTTGATCGACGAAGAAGTAGCTGAAAGGTTCGCCCGCAAATACCTTATTCCACGACTCCTTAAGCCTGTCGATTGATGCAACGGGATTGTTGTTGCTGAAACGAGCGAGAAAATACCCGCCATCGTCCATGTACGCAAACACCTGCGGCAAAAACTCTTCCTTCGGTGAACGCTGATGGAAGTCTTTCACAACACCAATGATCGTTGAGTTCTTTTTTACACGTTGATCATAAAACGTCATCTGTCTTCCAACCGCGTCCTCTGAATTGGCAAAGCCGAGTAATTTTGCAGCTGTCTCATTGATGAGAATGTTTCCCACTTCTTTATCTGTTTCGAAGTTGCGGCCGGCCGCCAATTGAATGCCGAGCGTTTTCAAATAATTCTGATCGATGTAATACCAATAATAAGTGTACTGGCCGCTTTCTTTTTCCCGACCAACTATCGACCAACGGCTGGTACTCATTTCCGAGATCGGTATTCCCGGCAAACACGATGACGTAGCGCTCGACGTGATCGATGCATCCCGCAAAGCTTCAATCTTCAATGCGTTGCTTTTTATCTTGAATAACGAATCTTGCATGGTCCCGATTGGCATTCGAAGAGCAACGGTGTGTTCAAGATTCGCGCCGAGATCAACCGTGCGCAGATGTTGTACCTGCAGATAAACCACGCTCACGCCAATGATCAGTACGATGGTCGCTGCAAACTGGAAGATGACGAGGATTTTCCTCAGTGCCTGTCCGTGCGATGAAGACTGAAATTTTCCTTTCAATACCGTTATCGGCCGGAACGACGACAATACAAATGCCGGGTAGATTCCGGAGAGTAACGATCCGACGATCGCAAGGCCGGCAACGATCATCCAATACAAATTATCAGTCGCAACTTCTGGCATTCCTGTAAGAAGTCTGAAGAGCGGCATCGCCATTTGAACCATCGCGACCGCGATGAAGGCAGCAACGAGATTCACAATAAAAGATTCGGTGAGAAATTGCAGGATAAGCTGTACTCTCAATGAACCCATCACTTTCCGGATGCCGACTTCGCGTGCGCGCTCAATCGCGCGTGCTGTCGCAAGGTTCATATAGTTCACCCACGCAATTACAATGATGAACAACGCAATAACGGAAAGGAATGACACCGTCTTCGCATTCCCATTCGCCTCAGGTTCAAAAGTCTTATCGCTATACAGGTGAATATCTTTCACTGGCTGCGCAACATATTTGTCATCGCTAAGTTTGTCTTTAAGTTCAGCACAAACTTCAAGTAACTTTTGATTGAACTCGGCGATATCGGTGCCTGGCTTCATCAACAGGTAAGCAAACTCGTTGTTGCCGTCCCAGTTGTCGATCGTGTACCATGATCTTGTTTTCGGAAGCGTTTCGTGCGACAGCAGCATGTTGAACTTAAGATGGGTGTTGGCAGGACGATCTTCAAACACACCGGTAACATTAAAAAGAACTCCTTCGAGCGAGATCGTTTGCCCAACCGCTTCGCTATTACCGAAATATTTCTTCGCGTCCGACCGCGACATCACAACCTGGTAAGGCTCATTCAGAATTTTCGTCGGGTCGCCTTCTATGATCTTAACATCAAGGATGTTTACAACCGACGGATCTGCGAAGTACAATCCTGACTCGAGAAACTTGGCGTCGTTTACTTTGATCTCATTAAGACCGTCAGCACTATACATCCGCACGTAGTCAATAACTTCAGGAAAACGACTCTTAAGCAGGGGTGCCATCGGGGCATGCGTTTCGCAGTCGGTCACAACATATTCCGACCCATTGTAGACATCTAATGTGATGCGCCACACATTATCCGCATTCGAATTGAAACTCTCATAGCTTCGTTCAAAACGCACATACGTGGTGATGAATAAAAACGCGGCAATCCCCGCCGATAATCCGAGTATATTGATGAGCGTGAAGATCCTGTTCTTTGCCAGGCTTCTCCATGCAAGTTCTGGTGTAATTATTGAGCATGTCCATTAAATTGCTAACATAGTGCCAGTTCAGAAAAATGACCAATTCAGCTAATTTAGCGTTCGGAATCGATCAAACTCGTTCGATAATGCTACGAATCCTTCCTTTTTTTATCCTTTTCATGAACAGCGCCGCAGGTCAAGTCTACAATCCAAAATTCGACGTCCAGGGTCATCGCGGTTGTCGTGGCTTGATGCCCGAGAACACGATACCGGCATTCATGTACGCACTAGACCTTGGTGTAACGACGCTGGAGATGGATCTCGCAGTAACGAAAGATAAACAATTGGTTGTGTCGCACGAAGGTTGGATGTCGGCCGAGACTGTACTCGATTCGTTGGGCAAAGCCATCAAAGTGAAAGACGAAAAGAAACACAACATCTATAAAATGAATTACAGCGATGTTGCAAAGTATGACGCCGGTTCGAAGCCTAACGAAAATTTTCCGGAGCAGAAGAAAATGAAAGTCTCGAAACCACTGTTGAAAGACGTCATCATCAGTGTCGAGAACTACATCAAAGGTCATGCATTGTACGAAGTCGATTACAACATCGAAATAAAAGCAGAGCCCTCGACAGACGACAAGTTTCATCCGAAGGTGAAAGAATTTCGGAGCTCGTATTTAACCTCATCGACGAATATCTTCCGTGGGACCGTGTTATCATTCAGTCGTTCGACTTCAGAGTATTGAAGTACTGGCACGACAATCATCCGGGCGTTCGTCTTGCGGCACTCGTCGATAATCTCAACACCATCGATGAAAATTTGCAAGAGCTCGGGTTCACTCCGGCCATCTACAGTCCCGAATATCACCTGCTGTCGAAAGATGAGATCCGCAATTGTCACGCAAAGAAAATGAGAGTCATTCCGTGGACCGTTAATGACCCCAAAGAAATGCAGGAGTTAAAGGAGTGGGGTGTCGATGGCCTGATCACCGATTACCCCGACAAAGCAAAAGAACTGGGGTATACTTTAAAGACTTCAAAGGGCAAGAAGTGATATATTAGTCCTGATGAATTCGCCCCGTCAGGTAATTTTTATTCTGTCGTTTTTTCTCAGCGCTGGTGCTTTCGCGCAAAAATTGGAAGTGAGCGCTAAGGGTGAGCCAGTCAACGTCTACGAGTTTAATAAAGCAAACAAAACATTTCCGGATCCGCGCGTCACTTTCTTCAACTCGCGGGCGAAAAAAGCTTACACCCTTTACGATTTCGTAGACCAGAAACTCATCGCTGGTACCTGGAACGATTACATGAATCTCTCCAGCGTAACCGGGATAACAGGCTTCGGCCAACCCGGAACATCTTCGCACGCTGGCATCGAGTTGTTTGCAAGTGTCGAAGGAAAGAACTTTGTATTCTTCACCAGCGAAGTTCCAAAAAGCAACGAGGTTACACTTTATGCCATGCAGCTTGGAGATGATCTTGAAGTTCTCGGATCGCCCATTGTACTGGAGAGATACACAGACATAAAAACATACGGCCGCACCATTGCAGTTGTAGTCTCCGACGACAAAAAACATTTTCTGATCGTTCGTATCTATAAACGAAAGAACAACACCGAACCCCAGAAAGCCGAGTGCAAGGTTATCAACTCCGATTTCTCACAGGTATGGAAAAATGAATTTTCATTTGAAAACGGTACGCGCGATGTGGAGTTCAGGAACGCAAGACTCGACGAAAATGGCAACATGTTGTTGCTGGTTGCCATAGCTACTAACAATCCCTTTTATGAAGACAATCTGAATTTTACCGACGTAGTATACACCTACTTTCATAAGAGCGGAAACTTCAAAATGCTGGAGACGGGTTTGGCAGAAGGAACAAACTTCGGTGTCAGCATCGAGGTAAAGGGCTCAACTGTATTTGTTGCCGGCCTCAACAGGCAAAAGAAGTCGGTGAATTATTTTATCCAACGGCTAAACACAGACTTCGAAACATTGGAGAGACTTACTTACAATCCAATGCCCGAGAATTTTTTCAAGAAGGCAAACTGGAAGATCAATGAAGTCGGCTTCTGGCGCGTGACCGACATTCTCCCGTTAGACAATGGGCTTTGGGTGGTGGCAATTGAGTCGAAGGTGATTAACGGTGCGCGTTTCTTAAGCTTCGACACATACCTCATGGCCTTTACTGAATCCGGCGAGCACAAGTGGTCGTACGTTATTCGGAAACTTCAAAATTTTACGGAGTCGGTAAAGGTTGGTATACATTACATTTCGGCAGGCAATAAGATCTTCGCTACTTACAACGACGTTAACATCAACCTGAAAAGAGACGTAAGCCAGAAAGCATTCATCACAGACGCAGCTTATCCCTACGTTATCACCGTGCAGGAGATAGACGATAAGGGCAATGGCAAAAAGTATGCACTAATGGAGGGAAAGGAGAACGAGGGAACAACCATCAACATTCCGGAAAGCCATAAGATAGATAACACCAGCAGCTACTCCACACTCGAGTATTATGCCAGCAGGATTAGCTATAAGCGGAACATCGTTATCACGGTGAAATAGGCAGAGAGAATTTGTATTTGCGCCTCGAAAATTTAACAGCCCCTAATGAAATACGATGCATATGTGATCGGCAACGCAATTGTCGACATTGTTACTGAAGTTGAATTCGATTTCTTCACAAAGAATCAGGTAGAAAAAGGAGTGATGACCCTCGTGGATGAGCAACGCCAGCTTCAGCTCATGCAGGCCATCGATATGAAGAAGAGTAAAATGAGTGGTGGTGGCTCCGGTGGCAACACCGCGACAGCTCTCGCTCAATTCGGAGCAAGAGCTTTTTCACAGGCCTTGTCGCCAAAGATCCTCTTGGCAACTTCTTCCTCGAAGCGCTCGCTAAAGATGGTGTCGACACAAACATCCTTTACAACAACTGTCCCGAAGGACATTCCGGCCGTTGCCTCGTTATGACGTCACCCGACGCACAACGCACCATGAATACATTTCTCGGTGTCAATTCCCTTTTCAACCCTTCACATATCGACGAAGCGTCAATCCGTAATTCGCAATACGTGTATCTCGAAGGATACCTCGTTACAGGTGCTCTCGAAACCATGAAGGAAACGAAACGAATCGCGGAGAAGAACAATGTGAAAGTTGCACTTACGTTCTCAGACCCGGCAATGGTGAAATATTTCTCGTCACAGATGCAGGAGATCGTTGGCGCCAGCGTCGACCTGTTGTTCTGCAACGACGAAGAGGCAATGATCTTTACGGGAACGAACAGCGTTAACGAAGCTCGCGAGAAGCTCAAGGCGATTGCAAAACGTTTCGTGATCACACTCGGAGCAAACGGAGCCATCATCTTCGACGGAGATACATTCATCAATATAGAGCCGTACAAAGTGATAGCTGTCGATACCAACGGAGCCGGCGATATGTTCGCAGGTGCGTTCCTCTACGCAATCAATCATCACCATAGTTGGGCCGAAGCCGGCAAACTGGCATCACTAGCTGCATCGAGGGTTGTTTCACAATGGGGACCAAGATTAGAGGCATCAGCTGTGAAAAAAGTCCTCGCAGAACTGACTGCCTAACTATCATTTTAATTTTTTAATTACTTTAGAACAAAACCAAAATCGCTATGCGTAAAAGATACCTTTTCCTGGGTATGGCACTCTTTGCGGTGACTGCCTCCTGGGGACAATCCGGGCCTCGCAAGATCGAATTCACAGAATACGATCTCGACAACGGACTTCATGTGATCCTCCATAAAGACAACACTACACCCATCGTTGCAGTGTCTGTTCTCTATCACGTAGGATCGAAGAACGAGAACCCTGAAAGAACCGGCTTCGCACATTTCTTCGAGCACTTGTTGTTCGAGGGCACCGATAATATCAAGCGAGGTGAGTTCGACAAATACATCACGAATGCCGGCTGAACCAACAACGCCAACACTTCCAACGATCGCACATTTTATTACGAAATACTTCCCTCTAACCAGTTGGAACTCGGTCTCTGGCTGGAGTCGGAACGCATGATGCATGCGAAAGTCGAAACCGTAGGCGTCGAAACTCAGCGTGAAGTTGCTGAAAGAAGAAAAACGTCAGCGCATGGACAACCAGCCTTACGGAAGTATTCTCACCGAAATACTCAAGCACGCTTACACGGTTCACCCATATCGTTGGCCGACCATCGGTTCACTCGATCACCTGAACGCCGCAAGTCTCGAAGAATTCGTCGATTTCTATAAAACATTTTATGTTCCGAACAACGCCACGCTTTCAATCGCCGGCGACATAGACATCGCTACAGCAAAGACGATGATCGCGAACTACTTCAAGGATATTCCAAAAGGAGTCAAGCCAATTCCTCGTCCTACAGTTGTTGAACCACAGCAGACCAAAGAAGTACGCGACGTTGTTTTGGATAACATTCAGCTTCCCGCCGTTGTTCATGCCTACCACATGCCCGCACAAGGCACCGATGATTCTTACGCACTTGATATGCTAAGCACATTGCTGAGCGGTGGCGAAAGCTCGAGGTTGTACAAGGCACTCGTCGACGAACAGAAGAAAGCGTATGTCATTCAGTCGTTCCCGTTCTCATCAGAAGATCCTGGTCTGTATCTCGTGTTTGGTCTCGCCAACATGGGCAGAATTATTTATCCGGAGTGGGATAAGGAGACTGAAGAATACCTGGAGTTCATTGAGTTAGTACAGCGCCGATTTGCATAATCTGGATTTGTGATTTGTAATTCGTAATTGGCCCTGAATCAATCACAGATCACGAATTACAAATCACAAATCAACTCATCCTCTGCAACACCTGCCCACGGTTTGCATCCAGTTTCAATAGGATAAACAGAAGGATAGTAAAGCTCCACAACGCCGATCCACCGTAGCTAAAGAAAGGCAACGGTATACCAACAACAGGAAACAACCCGATCGTCATGCCGATGTTGATAGCAAAGTGTGCGAAGAACAAACTCGCCACCGAATAACCATACGCTCTTGCGAAGCGATTCTTTTGTCGTTCTGCCAGGTGAACGATGCGAAGGATCAATGCCACAAACAATCCAACTACGAACAAGCTTCCGATCCAGCCCCACTCTTCACCAATGGTGCAGAAGATGAAGTCGGTGCTCTGTTTTGGAACGAAGTCGAATTTTGTCTGTGTGCCGTTCAGGTATCCTTTGCCGATAAAACCTCCCGAGCCTATCGCGATCTCGATTGTGTTACATTCCATCCTTCGCCCTGCAAGTCGCTGCTGGGATCGATCAACACTTTGATACGACTCTGGTGGTGGGGTTTTAAATGAGTTACGATGTACTGCGTGCTCTCGATAAATCCAACGATGATCAAAGCACCTGTAGTAAGAATAATGATTCTGCGGGCATTCTTCTTTCCCATGAAGATCACAACACCAAGAATAACAACAACCGCCAACTCGAGATAGTGCCTGTTCGGAACAACGAGTGTTAGAATGAACAGCGCCGCAGCGCTCGAACCTACAATCAAGATGAAGGGCGACATTCCTTCGCGATAGAACGCGAGCAAAAATGCACAGAACACCAACGCCGTTCCGAAGTCTTTCTGTAAAAGGATCAACCCGATCGGTACACCGATCATCGCGAAGAGGATCGCCTGGTTTCGCAGGTTGTCCATACGAAAACCAACAGACCCAATATATTTAGCCACCGCCAGCGCTACGGCAAACTTCGCAAACTCCGATGGCTGCACTCCAAAAGAACCGATCCCAAGCCACGACTTGTTTCCACCTACTTCCTTACCGATGATGGGCACGAGGCACAACACAAAAATGGCAACACCATAGATCACATACGCTACGGTCTCATAAAAGCGCATGTCGATCACCATGATCAACACGATGATCACCAGCGATGCGCCGATGAACATCATCTGCCTACCTGAATTAATGCTGATATCGAAGAATGATTTCGTTGCCGTGTCGTCATACACAACGGCGTAGATGTTCAGCCAGCCCATCAACAACAGAAGGGCAAACAATCCCACTGTCGGCCAGTCGACGCTGCCGCCAATGATACGTTGATCCCTGCTGTAGCTAGAATTGTCTAACGCCATCTTTAGAAAAATTTTGCCAGCCAACACATACTGTTCGAGGTACGTTCGCTTTACTGTGCCAGTGAGATATTTCTCCATCATCAGGCTGGCGATCGAAGCTGCTGCCCTTGCACCTTGTCCCGAATACTCGACGTAAACAGAGATCGCAATCTTCGGATTTTCGCGCGGAGCGAAGGCAATAAATACTGAGTGTGTTGGACGCGGCTCGTTCTGCACCGTACCGGTCTTGCCGCATACAACAATGTCGGCCATCCTTGCACGTGTCGCTGTTCCATGATCAACAACAGCCTCCATTGCATCAATGGCTATGTCGAAGTTCTTCGCCTCAATTTTAGTGTAATGTTTTTCGAGATACTGAGGCAGCGGGTTGCCGTCTTTGCCGATCTGCTTCACGATGTGAGGAGCGATATAGTAGCCACGATTGGCAACTGTTGCGGCGAAGTTTGCCATCTGTACCGGCACCACGAGATTCTCACCTTCACCGATCGATATGGAATAGATATTTGAAAACTTCCAGGGGCGACCGCCATAGGCGCGATCGTAATATTCGGGTGTCGGAATCAAGCCCGCTTTTTCATTCGGAAGATCGATGCCCAGCTTCTGTCCAAAGCCGAAGCTCGTGATATACTTGTTCCAATCAGCAAGACCTATGCGCGAATCTGAAAACGGATCGTTGGTAACGCCCTTGTTCACCATCCTCCGAAGAACATTATAAAAATATGGATTGCATGAGTTTGTAATTGCACCCCGAAGGTCTTCGTTGCTATGTTCGCCGTGACAATCCATAGGATGACCGCGGTCGCAAAAGATCCGTGTCTCGGGAGTAATCACGCCCATCTGCAATGCCGACATCGCCTGTGCGATCTTGAAGATCGAACCGGGTCTGTATTGAGCCATCAGCGGGCGATTGAACAACGGCTTCATCGTATCCGTGCTGATCAGCTTGTAGTTGTTCGAATACTTTCTTCCAGTAAGCTGGTTAGGATCATACGATGGACCTGATACGAACGAGAGCACTTCGCCTGTCGCAGGCTCAATTGCCACGATACTTCCCGACTTCCCATTCATCAGGAACTCTGCATATTTCTGGAGCTCGAGATCTATACCAGTAACGAGATCCGTTCCGGGGATCGAGGAGTGTGTCGTAAGTGCCGTTGTTCCACGAGCCTTTCACAACACCTTTCACGTTGCGGAGCTTGTATCTCATTCCGCGCTTGCCGCGCAGCACGTTTTCGTAGTATGCTTCGATACCACTCTGACCGATGTAGTCGCCTTGCCGGTATATGTTCGTGCTGTCGCTCGTTAACTGGTTCTTGCTGATCTCGCTTTACGTAACCGAGTGCATTCGCCAGCGATCCTGTTGAATAAGCTCTGCCTGTACGCGCTACAATATAGAATCCGGGAAACTCGTCCATGTGGTCCGATACACGAGCATACTCGACTGACGAAAGTTGATCGAGAAACACCGTGGGTTTGAAGCGTGAATATTCTTTTTCGAAGCTTCATGTCGGCAAAAGCCTTTCGAAGCTCGGGCACCGACATCTGGAAGACTTCACAAAAACGAACGGAGTCGAATTTCTTTACGTCTTGCAAAATTACTTCAACATCGAACTCTGGATTGTTATATGCAATGAGTTGATGATTTCTGTCGTAGATCAATCCACGTGAAGGATAATCTACTTGCGGAAGAATAGAATTGCTGTCGGCGAGGTCTTTATACCTGCTGTCGACAACCTGTATGAAAAACAATTTGACCAGGAAGACAATCCCGATCACGATAAAAACAATTTGGATAACCTCTTTTCTCCCTTCGTTCATGATCGCGACACGCTAAAAATTGTAGCATCAACATCACACCAACAGTAAACACCAGGCTCGCCATGATCTTCAGCATAGTGAACCAGAACAAACCAAGCCTCCAGCCTCGATAAAAACAATAGCGCGAGATGAACAAACACCAGTGGCACGCTATACACCAGGAACCATTGAACACCGTTGGAGATCGCCGGGTTCGACCCCGCATCGTAACCACCCTGGGGCGTAATGGAACTCAGCCCAATAATTACGCAGGTAAGCAACCGTCACCAACGCCAGCGCATGTATTCCAAGGCTGTCGTAAAATATGTCTATCGTAAACCCGAGAAAAAATGCCAGCAACATCAACAACAAGTTGTTTGTTTCGACGGGCAGCAAAAGTATAAACGCTACATAGAGAAAACAGAAGGACGTATCGAAAAGTACAAGTCGTTTAAACAGGACAACCTGCGCTATAACATACAGGAAAAAGTAGATAACGTTAAAAATTCCTACCCTGTTCATTCACTTTTCACTTTTCACTTTTATCTTATTTCACCCGTCGTACTTAACTCGAGTGAATCCTTTTCTTTCTTTTGATAACTTCTAACGATCTCGACAAACGACAGTCTTCCGAAGTCTTGCGCGAGCTCTACTTTTATCTCCCAAAACTGCGACTCGTCTTTTAAGTTCGCGCTTCTTACGATTCCAACCAAAATGTCGGGTGGGAAAACTGCATTGAACCCGGACGTCACGACGGTATCGCCGACTTGTGGGTTTACGTGTCGGGGAATGTAGTTGAGGTTGATCATGCGTGGGTCCGTTCCGTCCCACTGGGCTGTACCAAACTGGCCTGTCTTCTTAATGCTGGCCGATACCTGGTCGTCTACATTGAGCATAGAGATCAACACTGAATAATGGCTCGAGACGTTCTTCACTTTTCCGATAGCACCTTTCGCGCTGATGACTGCCATGCCGGGGCGAATGCCGTCGTCTCACCTTTATTTACGGTGATGTAGTTCTTGAACAGCTGCGTGGAGTTGTTGATCACCTTCGCGCTCACGAAATCGAAACGGACGCGTAGTGTCAGTATACATGCTGTCGGTTACAGCATATCGTTCGAGCTGTGTACGCAGGTTCGCATTTTCTTCTGCCAGGTCGGCATTGATCTTTCTAAGGGAGAAGTACTCGCGGACACCCTGGGAGAAACTAATGATGTTAGCCGCGAGACGGTTAGTAGTGTTGAAGTATCGTGTGCTTTGGTATTGATTGTTCTCGACGATCAGCCAGGAACAAAACAGTACCAGCAAAAGAAAAGTAAAAAAAGCTCTGTACTGGTAGACAAAATTTAGGAGACGATCCATTTATGTCATCAATACCTTTCTATAGTGGTTGAGATTCTTCAGTGCCGCGCCGGTTCCTCTAACAACTGCACGCAGCGGATCGTCGGCGACGTGAATTGGGAGCTTCGTCTTAAGAGCAAGTCTCTTGTCGAGACCGCGGAGCATAGCACCACCGCCGGTGAGATAGATACCTCTCTCGTAAATATCGGCCGACAATTCGGGGTGGCGATAATTCGAGAGCCTTCAACACGGCTTCTTCAAGTTTCGAGATCGACTTGTCGAGTGCGAAAGCAACTTCAGAATAAGAGATCTTGATAGTCTTCGGAATACCAGTCATGAGATCGCGACCGCGGATCTCGAAATCATCCGGGCCGTCGTCGAGCTCCGTAAGTGCAGAACCAACTTCGATCTTCACACGCTCGGCAGTTCTTTCACCAATCAGCAGGTTGTGCTGACGGCGCATGTAGTCGAGTATGTCGCGGTTGAAAGTATCGCCGGCAATTCTTATCGACTGATCACAAACAATACCTGAAAGAGCGATCACGGCGATGTCGGTTGTACCACCACCGATATCGACGATCATATTACCAACAGGTTGTTCGATATCTATTCCTATACCAATCGCGGCGGCGATCGGCTCATGGATCATGTAAACTTCTTTTGCGTTGGCGTGTTCGGCGGAGTCGCGAACGGCACGCTTCTCAACTTCCGTGATGGCGGAAGGAATGCAGATAACCATCCTTAACGAAGGCGGAAAAATTCTTTTACCCCGTATCAATCATCTTGATCATGCCGCGGATCATCATTTCTGCGGCGTGGAAGTCGGCAATTACACCCTCTTTCAGGGGTCGGATGGTCTTAATGTTTCGTGGGTCTTTTCGTGCATCTGCATCGCCTCGCGACCGATGGCCAGCACTTTGCCATTCATCTTGTCGAGCGCGATGATCGACGGGCTCATCGACAACGACTTTGTCTTTATGTATGATCAGTGTGTTTGGCTGTTCCCAGGTCAATGGCAATGTCACTGGTAAAAAAGTCGAATATTCCCATTCAGTATAGTCCCTCCGTGAGTGTGGTAAAAAATTGACGCAAAGCTAACTAAATAATCGCCGCAAATGGATGTCGGTTACCGGTAAAAACTTACATCTGGCTAGTGTTTGAAGTGCCTGTAGCCAGTGAAGACCATGCTCATCCCATGTTCATCACAATACCGTATAGAATCATCATCCTTGATAGAACCACCGGGTTGAATAACTGACTTGATCCCATTCTTATCAGCAATCTCCACGCAATCGGGGAAAGGGAAGAAGGCATCCGATGCCATCACGGCGTTCTCAAAACTAAAGCCGAACGAACGGCCTTTTTCGAGGGCCTGCTTGAGGGCATCCACGCGACTGGTTTGTCCGACACCGCTTGCCAATAACTGGCCATCTACTGCGAGAATGATGGTATTCGACTTAGTATGCTTGCATACTTTGCTTGCAAAGAGGAGTGCCTTGATGTCTTTATCGGTGGGGATCTTTTCGTCATCACCTTCAAATCTTCGGCGCTATCTGTCTTCCAGTCGATATCCTGTTCGAGAACTCCATTGAGCAGGGTTTTTGACTGGCGTTTGTTCGAGAGCTTTGCTTGCTTTTGAAGGAGAATAATCCGGTTCTTCTTCGCCTGGAGGATCTTCAAAGCCGCATCGTCATAAGCTGGCGCTATAAGAATTTCGAAGAAGAGCTTGTTGATCTCCTCGGCGGGCAGCAACATCAACCTTTTTATTACATGCCAGTACACCACCAAAAGCAGAGATTGTGTCGGCGGCGAATGCTTTCTGGTATGCTTCGAGCACCGAGTTTCCCGTGGCACATCCGCATGCGTTGGTATGTTTGATGATCACAAACGCAGTCTCGTCGAACTCGGATATAAGATTAACAGCGGCGTCAACGTCAACCAGGTTGTTATAGGATAGCTCCTTCCCGTTGAGCTGTTCGAACAGGTCGTTCAGTCTTCCGTAGAACACGGCTTTTTGGTGAGGGTTTTCGCCGTAGCGAAGAACCTGCCCGTCCTTTGCGAGATCGCTTCGGCCGACGCTGCCCGAGCCATTGAAGTAATTGAAGATAGCAGTGTCGTAGTGGGAAGTTACCCCGAATGCTTTTCCGGCGAAGAGTTTCCTGTCGGAAAGTTCGGTGCTACAGTTTTTCTGTTCTAAAAGGTGGAGAAGGTCTTTGTATTGGTCGCGAGAAGACACGATCAAAACGTCGTTGAAATTTTTAGCTGCTCCTCGAATCAAAGAGATGCCACCGATGTCAATCTTCTCTATGATGTCTTCCTCTACTTTTGTAGACGCAACTGTTTCTTCGAAGGGATAAAGATCTACAATGACGAGATCGATTGGGCCAATTTTGTATTGCTCGGCTTGTTTCACATCGCCCTCGTCGTCTCTTCTATAAAG
This sequence comes from Bacteroidota bacterium, assembly GCA_037200305.1. Taxonomy (GTDB): domain Bacteria; phylum Bacteroidota; class Bacteroidia; order Cytophagales; family Cyclobacteriaceae; genus ELB16-189. Next base: position 37,096 of record JBBCGZ010000007.1, on the reverse strand, counting down.
TATGCCACCGAATACGGCCGGATGCAATGTCTTCACCCGTCCTCCGAAGATGCTCGGGAAGCCGGTGAGGTCTTCTACTCTTGTGACTTTATAACCAAGTTTTTCTATGAACTCCTGCGTTCCGCCGGTAGAGATGAACTCGACGTTATTTTTTGCAAGGGTGTGGATGATGGGTTCGAGGTTGTCTTTATAGAAAACGGAGATGAGTGCGCGGGAGATCTTCCTGGGTTGCATGCTTTAGGGTTAGGCTGCAAAGTACTATTTCTTCCCCGCGGAATTAAGGTGTTTGATAGCTTTGATAAACCTTTCGATTCCGATTAGTATGCATACGATTGGAAAGAAGATATACCCCCTAATTAATAACACGGCTCCGATGGTGATAAGAATGACACCACTCAATTGTGCTAAGGGGTTCCATAGCAAAAAGATAAGTCCAAATTTCTTAAGACTTAGCTAAGCCCCGGGTAGGAAATTCCCGCTCCTCATACTCACCGATCTCTAAATTGAAGTCATCGGCATCCAGGAGGGCTGGGAATTTATCGCGATATGCCTGCAGTGAATTGGCGTTTAGTTGTATTGTCTTCACCTCCTCTACATCTTGAACGGAAAAGATATAGTCTCCTTTCGGAGAGATCACCATCGAGTTGCCACTGTACTCTATTCCTTTTCCATCAATACCCACGCGATTCACGCCGGCAACGTAGCTGAGATTTTCGATGGCTCTCGAGCGAAGCAAAGTATCCCATGCGTTGGCTCTCACTTGTGGCCAATTGGCAACATATACCAACAGATCGTAAGCGGGTTTCTTCAACGTAGCATTCCAACGGTTGCGGCTCCAAACAGGGAAGCGAAGGTCGTAACAGATAAGCGGACAAATTCTCCAGCCTTTCCAGTGGCCGATCAACTGACTTTCGCCTTGCGAATACACAAGGTGCTCGTCTGACATGCGGAAAGATGACGTTTGTCGTATGTTTTGAAAGCTCCTCCCGGTTCCATCCAGAGGAGGCGGTTGTAGTAACGGTCGTGAACGTTGGCGATGAAGCTTCCCATGACGAGGGCGCCGGTTTGATCTGCCACCATTTTCATCCACTTGGTGGTTTTCATGTTCATCATTTCGGAAAGATTGCGGGCTTCCATCGAAAATCCGGTACTGAACATTTCGGGCAGAATGATCACGTCGGTCTGTTGGCCGATACGCCATATTTTTTTCCTCGAACATTGCAAGGTTGGCGTCCACTTCTTCCCAGTGTAGATCGGCTTGAACGAGAGTGATTTTAAGGTCCTGCATGGGACCGCAAAACTACTAGAGATTTCTTAAAATACTACCCGCTTTTTCCAGCGTTTCTTCGCGCTTCGCGAAAACAGAATCTGAGCAGCTGCTGAATTGTACCGTCCTTGTAGAAAACAGAGACTGGAATCGAGGCAACTTTGTGCTCTTTTGTCATCCATTCTGCCATTTCGATCTCGGTCTTTTTGCTGATGTTTTTATATGACAAGAGCTGGAAATAGCTGCCAGTACATTTCAAAGGTTCGAAAGAAGACCCCTTGATCTGCCCTAAAAAGAAGTCGCGTTTTGCCTGGTAAAATTTTCCCAGGTGAAGATAATTCTCGGGATTGTGAAGATATGTCGCGATCGCGAGTTGAACGGGAGTGTTCACGGCGAACGTAATGAACTGGTGAGTCTTCCGGATCTCGTTGGTGATCTCTGGGGGAGCAACGGTGTAACCAACTTTCCAACCGGTGGCGTGAAATGTTTTTCCCAAAAGAGAAACAAGCGATGCTTCGCTTACGAAGCTCAGGGAATTTCAAAACGCTCTGGTGTTTTTCGTTGTCGTAGATGAGTCGTTCGTAGACTTCATCGCTGATCACAATCAAGTCATGTTCGATAGCAATTGCTTCGAGTCGTTTCATGTCACCGTCCGACATCACTGTGCCCGTTGGATTGTGCGGAGTGTTGATCATGATCGCCTTCGTGCGTTTCGTGACCTTCGACACAACTTCATCCCAGGGAACATCGAATGAAGGAGCGACAAGGTTCACGTGAACAGGCACGCCTCCGTTCAACCTCACGGCTGGATCGTAAGAGTCGTAGGCCGGATCGAGAATGATAACTTCATCGCCTTCGCGAATGAATGCAGTGATGGCGGAATACAACGCTTCGGTTCCACCGGCAGTGATAATGATGTCGCTATCGGGGATCGGTAGGCCTGTTGTATGTTTCAAATACAACTTTCGCGATAGATTGTTTGAGCGGAGGAGCGCCAGGCATCGGAGCATATTGATTGTGCCCGTCGCGCATGTTTTTATAGATGAGCTCGATCAGCTCCTCGGAGACCGGAAAATCGGGAAAGCCCTGCGAGAGATTGATGGCGTTGTGGTCTAATGCCATCTTAGACATTACTGTAAATATGGATGTGCCTACTTCGGGAAGTCTGGACTTAATCATGTTCAATGTTCAAAGTTCAATGTTTGCTGCTGTGTAACGTTGAACATTGAACCTTGAACATCATTTAGGTGCCAATATTCTATACTCTGTGTCAACGTCACCCTTACTAATATCATTCAGTTTGCCTTTCAACATCTTCCGCTTTAACGGCGACAAGTAATCAATAAACAACTTGCCTTCAATATGATCATACTCATGTTGAATGATCCTCGCCTTCATACCTTCATACTCTTCTTCATGCGAATTCCATTCTTCGTCGAAGTATTTGATCCGGACGGTTTCGGGGCGCAGGATCTTCTCGCGGATGTTCGGAATGCTGAGACACCCTTCTTCAAAAGACCAGGGTTCGCCTTCGGCTTTCAATATCACCGGGTTGACGAATACTTTTTTGAAACCGGTCATGTCTTCTTCTTCGTCGGTGAGCGAAGTTCCGTCGGTAATGAAAACGCGGATGCTTTTACCAACCTGGGGAGCAGCGAGGCCAATGCCGTTAGCGGCATACATGGTCTCGTACATGTCTGCGATAAAGGGCTTGAGGTCGGTGTTTTTGGGAACATCGACGGCTTTCTTTCTAAGGATTGGGTCTCCGTAGACTACAATGGGGAATACCATTGTGCAAATTTAGAAGTTTATTTTTTCGACGACATGAAATCTTGCAGGATGATCGTAGCTGCGATTTTGTCGGCATTACCTTTTACCCGCCGGTCTTTCTTACTCATACCGCTTTCAAGCATGCTTTGGTGGGCGATCCTGGAGGTGAAGCGTTCATCTAAAAAATGTAAGGGCTTATCGGGAAAAGTCTTTTGAAGTTGCTCTGCGATCTTGCGAACAATAGACGTCATTTCATCATCCTCGTTCTTCAGCGTTTTTGGCAAACCAATAACGATCGAATCGACGGGTTCTTGGCAAAGTAGGTTTTAAGGTAGCTGAACAGCTTTGGACTTTTCGATCACATCGAGCGCTGTTGCAATAATTTGAAGCGGGTCCTGTAACGGCAAGACCTGTTCGTTTCTTCCCGTAATCAATCGCAAGAATTCTACCCACTAGTTCGATTTCGTCTTATCAACAAACGTCTGCTTCACCTTATTCCTCCAACGCCATTGCTTTGGGGAACAGGATCTCGTTTTCGATACGCGCATGTGTCTGCAGATTCTTCTCGAATGCAACGAGCTCTGCATACATTACCTTCACATGCAATGGAGAGTCGGGGAAAGAGTTGATAGTCGTTGGTGATTTTGCGAATGCCAGTCATTTCGTCGTCATGCGCTTCATGATCCATCGCGAATCGCTGCAACGAATGTCTTTCCATCATGTAATAAAGTCGCGCGGGGTTGTAGTTACCCGTCTGCGCACGTTCGAGCACCTTGATGTACTTGAATAGTGTGTCTTCTTCTTTATAGATGTGATGGATGAAATCTTCTATGAACAACGGGAAAAGTATCTTCAAGTCTTTCGCCACCGTTTCGTATCGCTCGTCGTCGGGACGAAAGCCTTCAACAATCGCCCAATGTACGGGAGCTTATGCTTCACAAATAAAAAGTGAGCGTGCTTAAGATATTCGATGATAAGATCGATGGGGTATGAGATCAACGGAAGGTCGGCCTCACGGAAATTTTCGCCTGGTGCCTCTAACTCTTTTAAAACCTGGTCGATCTTGAGGCCTCTTTCCTGGCATACCTGCTCGAGCGTATGCTCAGAATATTCGTAGAATTTTATACCGAAATAAAAAAGGACATGAGCGCGAACACTATCCTGGTCTACAAGCTCCCCAATGCGCTTATTTCTAAGGTCCATAGAGAGTAAAGATAGCGAAGTTTCTGTAGGGAACTATTCGTACATTAAACCGTTAAAAGAGAGAATTTTATTTTGATTTCGAAGATGACCGACGAGAATCCGCAACCCACAGAAAACAATAGAAACACAAAAAATCAGATTAGAACTCCTCTAATTCTGTGCTTGGGATTGGCCGCCGGCATCCTCATCGGCGCGAATCTCAATTCGAAGTCTGGCGGCAAAGAAATGGGCGACGAGATCCAGAAATTCAAAGAAGTATTATCACTCGTTCAAAACGAATATGTCGACGATGCGAAGACCGACAAACTTGTCGAAGAAGCTATCGAACATCTTCTCACCAAGCTGGATCCTCACTCTTCATACATACCGGCTTCCGATCGCGAAGCAGCCAGCGAAGATCTTCGCGGTAACTTCGAAGGCATCGGTATCGAGTTCAATATTTTCCACGACACACTCGTTGTTGTATCGCCACTTCAGTGGCGGACCTTCCGAAGAAGTCGGTCTTCGCTCCGGCGATAAGATCGTGGAAAGTAGACGGCAAGCAGATCGCCGGTATCGGCATCAGCACTCCCGATGTTTATAAATATCTCAAAGGACCCAAAGGCTCCGAAGTCGCTCTCGAAATTGTTCGCAACGGAACCGCAGGGCCACTCAATTTCAAGATCACCCGCGATAAGATCCCACAATACTCTCTCGACGCTTCGTACATGGTCGACAGCGAGATCGGTTATGTAAAGATCCGGTTGTTCAATGCCACTACTTACGAAGAGTTCAAAGCTGCTCTCGTCAAATTGAAAGGCATGGGAATGAAGAAACTCGTTCTCGATCTCCAGGGAAATCCGGGGCGGTTATCTCAACCAGGCAATCGAATTGTCGGACGAGTTTTTGAAGAAAGGCGAGAAGATCGTCTTCACCAAAGGCAAAGACAAACGCTACGACCAGGAAGCGATGACAACCGAGAAAGGCGACTTCGAAGAAGGCGACCTGATCGTTCTTGTGAATGAAGGAAGCGCGTCTGCTTCGGAAATTGTTTCGGGGTGCACTGCAAGACAACGACCGCGCGTTGATCGTTGGTCGCAGGACTTTCGGCAAAGGACTCGTTCAAACTCCATTCGATTTGAACGACGGTTCAGAGTTAAGACTTACCATCTCGAGATACTACACACCAAGCGGCCGCTCTATTCAAAAGCCTTACGGCACCGATGACGAGTACAACCGCGAAGTGTATGACCGATATAAGCATGGAGAATTTTTTCATGCCGATAGCATCAAGTTCAATGATTCACTGAAGTATCAGACTGTACACGGCCGCACGGTTTACGGTGGCGGTGGCATCATGCCCGACTATTTTGTTCCACTCGATACAACTCAGAACAGCGTTTACTTCAACAGGTTGTTCAATGCAAATGCTCCACGTGAGTTTGCATTCAACTATGCTGCGAAGAACAAAGAGCGTCTTGAGAAGATGGGCTTCGAAAGCTTCCACAAAGATTTCGACATCAGCGAGGACATGTTGAATCAAATGGTTGATCTCGGCAAGCGCGCCGGCGTGAAACCGATGTACAACGACCTGCAGGTTCATAAAACTGCGATCAAAAATTATGTCAAGGCAGAGATCGCGAGAAGGATCTGGGGCAACGATGGTTATTACCCGATCGTCAACGAGAACAACGAGATATTTCAGCAGGCAATCAAGTTATTTGATAAAGTACCGGAATTGAATAGGCAGAAGTTTTAACTTCGTGCAAACGATTTCGGTATGTACTATTACAGGCTTGGCCAAATCCCGCCCAAGAGGCACACTCAATTCAGGCAACCCGACGGCAGCTTATATAAAGAAGAGCTCGTAAGCTCCGAAGATTCTCGGGCATCTACTCCAACCTGTATCACATCTATCCTCCTACTCGGATCAAAGGCATCGATAAGCAAGAGCCTTACGGTCCAAAGATCATCAACGACTACGCGCTCCGTCAAACACACCTCAACACTTCGAAGGTCACTACTACCGGCGACGATTATCTCGAAGCAAGAAAGGTATTGCTGAAGAACAACGATTGTTCGATCTCCATCTGTTCTCCTACGCAGAGAAAGATGGATTACTTCTATAATAAATGCCGAAGGTGACGAAGTTCTTTTCATTCACGATGGTGAGGGAACACTGATCTCCCCAATTTGGTAAGCTGTCGATCCGCAAGGGTGATTATGTTGTGATCCCACGCACGGTGATCTATAAGCTTGAGTTCAAAGAAGGTCCGTTGCGTTTATTGATTGTCGAATCTGCATCGCCTGTCGAAACAGTGAAGCGTTATAGAAAATCAGTTAGGTCAGTTGCTCGAACATTCACCGTATTGCGAGCGCGACATTCGTCCTCCGCAGGAGCTGATCACAGAACACGAAAGAGGAGAGTATCTCATGAAGATCAAGAAGCAGGGATATCTTCATCATTATGTTTATGATCACAGTCCGTTGGATCTTATTGGGTGGGATGGATTTCTTTGGCCGTATGCTTTTTCAATTCACGAATTCGAACCCATAACAGGCCGCATTCATCAGCCACCGCCAGTACATCAAACATTCCAGGCGCACAATTTTGTGATCTGTTCTTTTGTGCCGAGACTTTTCGATTACCATCCGTTGTCGATACCAGCGCCGTACAATCATAGCAACATCGATAGCGATGAAGTTTTGTACTACGCCGAAGGAAACTTCATGAGCCGTCGCAGGCATCGAGCGCGGGTCGTTTACACTACATCCCGGCGGACTTCCACATGGACCTCATCCCGGAACTGTAGAGAAGAGCATAGGTGCGAAGGAGACGCATGAATTAGCCGTGATGGTAGACACTTTCAGACCGCTTTACCTGACAACAGACTCACTGGAGTATTTGGACAGGAATTATCCGTTGAGTTGGACCGATAATGATGCTAAGAGTGGTTTTAATGAGGTGAATACGCCGTAAGCTGGTTTCGTAAGTCCCTTCAAATACTCCACCAGATCCACAATCTCATCCTCTGTCATTAATTGCTGAAGGTCTCCAGGCATCAGTGAATTCGGAAGCTTGTTTTTACTTGCAACATCTGCAGGATTAATTGTTTGCGTATTCGACATAAACTGCAGCTCAATTTTATCTGAAGTTTCAGACACAATTCTACCCACAGCCGTCGTGCCGTCATTCATCTTGAACAAATATCCTTCATAACCGAAGCTTATTCCCAAGTCTGGAAATAATATCGAGTTGTACAACCCTTCTTTCGATAGCTTATCTCCAATCTCACTTAAGTCCGGACCGAAGTTGGTGCCTTTGCCTTTCACTGCATGACATTGCGCGCAAGTGCTTTCGAAGACCGTCTGACCTTTTACAACATCACCAGTTCTATAAGCGAGAGTCGATATCGCAGACAACGGCTTGCCATCTTTAATACCAGGCATCGGAAGATATTGCGCAGCCTCTTCGCGGAGTTTTGCACGCCACACAGTTTGAAAGACGCCTGCTGCCGTCGACTGAAGCTCGGTCGGTATCTTTTTCTCCTTCGCTAATACAAGCAAGCGATCTTCCGATTCCCACGGACCACCAAAGGCACGAACAGCGAGCTTGCGCAATTCGAGATCCCGTGTCGAATCCAACATCACATCTTCCATCATCTGTATTGCCAATGCATTCGACATCGTAGCGTCGAGCACACGTGCGACAGCGATCGCCTCTTCTTTGTTCTTGCCCTTAAGCACAGCTTCGATGATATCGTTGCGTTTCCATTTCAATAACGTCCGCATCGAATTCGCGGGCCTGCAGACTGTCGGGATATTTGATTGCGAGAGCCAGCAGATCTTTCGAACGATCTTTCATCCCGAATGAATTGGCAAGCTCTACGAATTCGATCTTGTCTTTATAGTCGTTCAAAGTCTTCTGCAAAGCCGAATTAACTGCAGGCGTCATCTTAAACTTAGAGGCATCCATAGATTTTAATGCATACAGTTGCTTCTGTGGTGAGACATTGTTGATCAATGAAGCCAAGATCTCTTGTTTGGAAGGATCTGTTTTGGAAATCGAAACGCGCGGAAATAACGGAGCGCCGAAGAATCACTCGACGTTTTTAATCAAGTCGGCAAGCAATGGCATCGCAGCACGACTCCTGCTTCTCCAAACGATGTCGCGACCGGGCCGGCGAGTTCCATGTGCTGCCCACACTCGCTCTCCATTTGCTGAAGTAAAGATCCCAGTTTCCTTCCGCGAGATCCCAAGCGCTTCGAGATACCATCGATCTTTCCCATCATATTGTTGTGCGAGCTTCGTCCAGAGGTCGGCGGCCTCGATGGAATTGTCTCCTCGGATTGAAATTGCAACTTCTCTTCTTACTTGTGCTGATGAATCGTTCACCAGTTTCCCTGCAGTCACCAACACGTCTTTATTCAAAAGTCTTGCGCCGCGAAGCGCCATGATCCTGAAAATTAGGATCATCGTCATCCACCGCCTGATCAATGTATTCAAGTCCATTGGGCAACCGGATGAGCAACCAAAAAGCCATCGCCTTTTGGCGATCACTGCTGCCAGTCCAGAGTTTCTTGAGCTCTGCCTCAGCATGAGGTCCCATCGATTGGAGTTGTGTCCAGCCAATGTAACGAGTAGAAGGATTGGGACTGGTCAACGCCGCTATGGCAGCATCTGCGCCATTCGAAAGATCAGGCGGGGTTACTTTGTATTCCGACTTGTTGGTAGATACGCGATAGATGCGACCACGATGAGGTCGCCAACCTGGTGACCACCAACACCGGGATCGTACCAATCGGCAACGAACAATGATCCGTCGGGTGCAATGCATACATCGGCGGGACGAAACCATTGGTCTTTCTGTCCCTTCGAGAATGTTGACGATAGTCGCCTTGTAACCGGCGCCACTCGGTCAACAGGATACGAACGGATCACGTTGTGACCGGGCTCCGCATGTATCAGTTGACCATAAAAGACATTCGGCAGCATACTGCCTTCGTACATCGTAATGCCGGTAGGTGATCCGGAACCTGTTTGCAAAAGGTTGGGCACAACACCGGGATCATTCAAATGCCAGTGACGAAGCGGAATTTCTTTTTCCATGTTCGTACGACGTGCGGGCCACGATGCTCCAGTCATTTCATCTTTGAAACCATAGTTGCCAAACTCCATGACGTAGTTGATGCGTGTTCCTTTATTCCCATCATCGTCGTTGTCGGATTGCCAGATGGTTCCGTAAGGATCTACTGTTGCTTCGTAGTTGTTTCGGAAATTATGGGCGAGCACTTCAACGTTCTTTCCGTCTTCATTCATTCGTAGCACCAGCCCGTCGCGGAACGGTTTGCCGTTGGTCACGACCTTGTGACCATGAATGTCGATAACCGTGTCGCCTTTGTTGTCGATGAGGATACCGCCTTCGTTACCCATCGAGAAATAGAAGCGACCGTCGTATCCAAAGTTTGAATGAGTGGATGGCATGATCGTGATCGGCGCCTTTTATTCCCTGAAAGAGAACTTCTTTTTTGTCCGGAACATCGTCACCGTCGGTATCTGTGAACACGAAACACATTCGGTGAACATGAGACGATGACCTTGGTGCTTGTAGCGTTAGTTAACACGCAGATACCCAGTGCTGCGTTGATGTCGGTGCCCTGGTAGAAGACTTTGCTGTTGTCGGCTTTGCCATCGCCGTCGGTGTCTTCGAGGATCATGATGCGGTCGCCTTCTTTCTTGTAATCGTTCTTCGGGTTGTACTGGTTCCGATAGTTGTATGCTTCGGTTACCCATACGCGTCCGCGCGCGTCGATGTCCATGTTGGTGGGATTGCTGAACATGGGCTCGGAAGCGAAGAGCTCCACCTGAAGGCCTTCGAAGACTTTGAGGTCGGCGAGGGATGTGGAGGGGGAGTGTCGTCGGTTTGTTTTTCGGAACAGGCAAAAACAGCGAGGCAAACGATTGAGAGAAGAACCTTTTTCATAATCCCAAATTATCAAAAAAATAATAGACCGATCGGTCTTTTTTCCGTATACTTGCATTGTGTTAACTAAATCCGAAAGAACCCGTCAATTCATCATCGAGCAGGCAGCGCCAATCTTCAACAGGAAGGGCTTTGCTGGCACGTCTATGAGCGACATACTTGCGGCAACAGGACTCGCGAAAGGGGGACTGTATGGAAATTTCGAGAGCAAAGAAGAGATCGCGCGGGAGACATTCAAATACTCCTTCGAAAAAGCATACGGTGGAGTTGTAGCTGCTGCAGCTACGAAGCAAAGTCCCTTTGAAAAACTGCTGGCCATCTGCGATTACTATAAAGACTACACAAAGAACAGCCCGGTAGACGGCGGATGCCCGATCCTCAACTATAGTATCGAAGCCGACGACACCATGCCCCGCTTAAAGAAAGATGTTAAGGTGGCACTGGAGCGACAACTCAATGATCTCTATCGTGTGATAGAAAAAGGGAAACGACTAGGAGAGATCCGCAAAGACGTGAACAGTGAAAAGTATGCTGCTTTGATCTACAGCCAGATTGAAGGCGCTATTTTTTTGGCGAAGGCATTGGATGATCATAAGAAATTGAATCAATCGCTTGAATTCCTGAAGAGCTTAATTGTAAATGATCTAAAAGCATAATAAGATGAATAAGTGGCCGGAAACAAAGATGCTTGTCCGATTTTCAGATTGTGATCTCTACGGTCATCTCAGTAACATTCAATATGTGAAATATTTTATGGATGCCCGGGAGGATCACATCTCACAAAACTATGGTTTCACACTTGCTAACTTTGCAAAGCAAGGCATAGGCTGGGTAGTTGGGTCGAACCAGGTGGCATATTTTCGGTCGGCGAAGGTGAATGAACCCGTGATACTACGTTCGGCTATCGTTGAATTGTCGCCAATCCATCTCATGGTAGAGATGCAGATGTTGGATCAGAACCGAACGCATGTGAAAGCTGCGATGTGGTCGAAATTTGTTCACATCTCGTTAAAAGATGGACGTAAAAGCGAACACAATCCCGAGCTCATGGAATTATTCAGCAGCGTTAAGGTCGACGATGTAACAACGGACTTCAATGCTCGTATGATGGATTTGAAAACTTCTAGTGTTAATGCAACTTTATAAAGAACCTCTCAGCATCCGGTGGGCCGATATCGACGCCAACCGGCACCTCAGGCACTCTGTGTACTACGACTTCGCTGCCGCGATGCGTATGAATTATCTCAACGGCCGTGGACTTACAACTGAAAAACTGGTTGAGTTCCAGGTCGGACCGATCTTGTTTCGTGAGGAGGCGGTTTTCAAAAGAGAAGTGAAGCTCGAAGACAAAGTTGAAATCGATCTCCAGATTTTAAGAGCCCTGCCGGACTATAGCAGGTGGTCGTTGAAACATAACTTCATCAAACCCGACGGCACGATCTGCACGATCATCACCGTAGATGGAGCGTGGATGGATCTCGTTAAGAGAAAACTGACGGTTCCGAATGAATTTATTCAATCACTGTTCGCAGATATTCCGAAGGCAGTTGACTTCGAATGGCTTACTCCCAAACAGAAATGAAACGTCTTTTCGATCTAAGTCACGCTATCGAAAATGGAATGATCACATATAAGGGTCTTCCGGCGCCAATTATTTGTGACTTCCTGTCGAGAGAAGATTCGAAGAAAAATTATACTGACGGAACAACGTTTCAGATCGGAAAGATCGAAATGGTTTCAAATACCGGGACGTATATCGATTGCCCTTTCCATCGATATGAGAATGGAAAAGATCTGAATGATGTTGAGTTGGAGAGATTTGTAAATATACCGGCAGTTGTTGTTAAAACACATAGAGACCTAGAGCACATAGAAATAGGGCCGGAAGCTTTTGTGAAACATGATGTAAAGGGAAAGGCTGTGCTTGTGAACACCGGATGGAGCAGGCATTGGGGAACGGACCAGTACTTCGAGAATCATCCCTTCATTACAAAAGAGGGTGCGGAATATTTGAAAGAGAAGGGAGCGAAGTTAGTGGGAATCGATTCACACAACATAGACGATACCAGGACGAAGAACTCGAGACCCGTTCACTCGATATTGCTTGCGGCAGAGATCCTGATCGTGGAACACATGTGTAATCTCGACAGCCTGCCGGATGCCGATCTATTGTTCACCGCTGTTCCACCCAGGTTCAGAGGGGTTGGTACCTTTCCAGTGCGGGCGTTTGCTAGTGAAGGCTAAAATTATGCTTTAATCCACGACTCTATTACTGCCGGATAGTACTTATGCTCTAACTCGTGCACCTTGTCCGCAATATCTTTTGCAGTGTCGCTTGATTCTATCTCAACTGATTTCTGGGCAAGAATTTCTCCTTCGTCGTACCTGGTGTTTACAAGATGAATGGTGATTCCAGTCAGTGTGTCACCACTTGCTTTGACCGCTTCGTGAACTTTCATTCCATACATTCCCCTGCCGCCATATTTCGGCAGTAGGGCAGGATGGATGTTTACAATTTTATTGGGATAGGCTTTGATAAGATTCTCGGGTATCAGCCAGAGAAAGCCCGCAAGAGCAATGTGAGTAATTCTCCTATTATCCCGAAGCCATTCAACAACGTTCTGCGTTTCGAAATCTTGTTTGGTGAAGACTTTGTGAAGAACTCCAAATTTTTTTGCCCTTTCGATCGCATAAGCATTCGGGTTATTAGTGAGTAAAGCGTCTACTTCTATCTCTGCATGATCATGAAAATATTTCATGATCTCTTCGGCATTAGAACCACTGCCTGAAGCTAAGATAGCGATTTTGTGTTTCATTCAGCGGATCAGCGCCATGCTAAAGATGCCCAAAACCATGATCACCTTGCACAATTGGCTTAATTGATAGAAATCCTTTTTCGTATCTGCGCGAACCAAACGGATCATCAGCCATGCAACAGGTGCAAATAAGAACGCCGAAAAGTACAACATCGGCAAAGGCTCCACCAACCCGTGAATGAGGAAAACACTCGCCACGAAAATGAATGTAAGAAGATAGATCAAGTTCTTCGTGCGACGAAGACCCCAAACAATCGGAAGTGTTTTACATCCAAATGTGTGGTCGCCCTTGAGATCTTCCATGTCCTTAATGATCTCGCGCACCAGCGTCATGAAGAAGGCGAACAAAGTGTATATCGCAAGAGTTGTTTTGCCCGCGAATGGGTACAACAACCAAAGTATAGCTATCGCACCACCGGTGAGTAAGGCAACAACAAAATTTCCTACGAACGGCATCCTCTTCAATGTGTTGGAGTAGAGCCATAGCATGAACACACTAACGAATGTCATGACCCCGATCTTCCAGTTTAACACCAGCCCCAGCAAAATGCCGATGGTACTCAACGCACTGTGTAGCAAGATGGCATAGCGTCGTGAGACCCCACGACCTACAATTACCCGTTCGGGTTTATTGATCAGGTCGATCTTAACATCGTAATAGTCATTGATGATATATCCCGCAGCGGCGATGATTGTCGTAGCAACCGACAGCACCGCCAGGTGCCAATCGAGCAGTAACCTTGGCTCTACCAGGAATGCCACTGTAAAATATTGGGCAACCGCGATGATCAGGAGATTCCAAAACCGGGATATTCGTAGAAGGGGCTGAAGGCGGGGAACCATGCCCCAAAAATAGTGAAACTGTCGTTGCCCGGCTTGTCCGGGCGATCCGGACTTATTGAAACCGGATTGCCCGCATTCGCGTGCAATGGCGGTTACTTTACTTCGAGACGAAATCCGATCCCATGATAGTTGACAATTTGGACCGTAGGATCGTCTTTAAGGTATTTGCGAAGCTTAGAGATGAACACATCCATACTCCTTCCCAAAAAATAGTCGTCGTCGCCCCAAACGGCCTTCAGGATCTCTTCGCGCTTCAGCACGCGCTCACGATTCTTGCACAAAAGCCCAAGCACGTCCGATTCTTTTTGGGTTAAAGTCCGTACAGACGAAGCTCCTTTTAAAGTCAAATTGCTGCTGTCGAATTCAAACTTACCCAACTTAAAAACTGTATCAACACTGTCTTTGCCGTTAGAGCGCCGAAGGAAAACTTCGATGCGCATCTGCAGCTCCTCAACACTAAACGGCTTCGTAATGTAGTCGTCGCCGCCGGCACTGAAGCCTTCAACTTTGTCTTCGAGCATCGACTTCGCAGTTACAAACAATATCGGAACCTGCTGATCTTTCTTGCGGATGTTGCGGGCAACGGTGAAGCCATCTTTGCGCGGCATCATCACATCAAGAATACAAAGGTCGAAGGCATCCTGGTGAAAGGTATTCTCACCGCTCTCGCCATCGTTACACAGCGTAACGTTATAGCCCTTCATCTCAAGGTTGTCCTTGATCACAAAGCCAAGACTTGCGTCATCCTCTACCAATAAGATTTTTGTATTCATGCAACAGGAAGTATCAAAGTGAACGTACTGCCCTTACCCAATTCGCTGGCAAGATTTATTTTGCCCTTATGTGAATCCATTACAAGTTTCACATAGTTTAGTCCGATGCCGAATCCTTTCACGTCGTGAACGTTACCAGTGTGAACGCGGAAGAATTTTTGAAACACCTTTTTGTGATTATCAGCGCTGATGCCGATTCCATTGTCTCTAACGGAAATATGCAGCAGGTCGTTGAGCACGTTTGTGCTTATGATAATCCTGGGAGTTTCCTTGCAGTACTTGATCGCATTGTCGAGCAGGTTGAAGAAAACGTTGGTAAGGTGCAGCTTGTCGGCATGAACTTTCGAATCGAGTGAGTCGAGATTCAGTTCGATGTTGCTGTTAGGGGTTGTTTTACTTATAGAGATATTCTTAACGGCTTCCTGGATGATCTCATGAACATCAAGGACCTCTTTTTTCAATTTGATCTGCTCTTTATCGAGACGAGCCATCTGCAACACACGTTCTACCTGTTGCCTCAGTCGATTGTTCTCGTTCTGAATGATCGTAGTGTAGTTGAGAAGTCGTTCCGGCGTATTAACGATCGACGGATCTTTTAACACTTCTGCAGAGATCGCGATTGTAGATATCGGTGTCTTGAACTCATGCGTCATGTTGTTGATGAAGTCGCGCTGGATCTCCGACAACCTTCTCTGTTTTAAAATGACGAAGATCGTATAGACGAAGAAAAAGATCACAACAAGATTCACAGCCGATGAGAACAGCCAGATACCCATCTGACTGATCAGGTTTACTTCAACCCGCGGGAACTGAACTCCGAAATAATATCCGTCTGTCGGTACACTCGCCAGCTCCGGAAGAGCCGACTCATTTACCATTCTCGTGTTGCCAGTCGATCCATCCGAGTCGTTGGCCATACACTTATAGATACAATCGTATACTCCCGATTCGAAGTCGGTGCTGATATTTCGTTTCTCGAATTCAGTCTCCAAAAGAAAGTTGAGCATCTTTGGATCGACAGGTCCGTTGATGTTCACCACGAAATAGTTGGTGGAGACTTGCGTTACAGGATTGTTTGCAGTGGATGGAGTCTTGTTGATTTCGAAGATGCGGTTGGCAACATTTCTTAATGAAGCATCTACATCTCTATAGAATTGGTTCTCACGAATGTCGAATGCCTTCCGAACCCAGTATACCTGGGTAAATGTTATTCCTGCGATGCTGAGGCCCGCGAGGATGATCACAATTCGTAAGGTCAGTCTGCTCACAGTGTAAAAGTAACGATCATTTAACCGATGGGTTGGCTGCCATCGGTGTTTAACAAGCTGTTAACATGATTTAGAAGCCTTTTAACACCCCCTATTGGTTTTTGGTGCCATGTTTGTATCGTTCGAACGGACTTTTTGTAACTTTGTCAACCTTTAAAACATTTAAAAATGAAAAAGCTGTTTTTCCTGATGATTGTGCTGGCAGGTGTGGCCGTAAAAGGCTTTGGCCAGACAACACCGGCTGTTAATGCCGACGTCGCTGTTGCCGCTTTCGAAGCTCAAAATTTTGACTTCGGTAAGATCAAGCAAGGCACTCCTGTTACTCATGAATTCAAATTCACAAACACAGGCAAAGTACCTATGATCATTACCAATGTGCAGGCATCATGCGGTTGTACTACTCCCGACTGGTCGAAGGAGCCTATCCCTGCCGGTGGCAAAGGATTCATCAAGGCTACTTACAACGCAGCATCTGTTGGAGCTTTCAACAAAGCGGTAACTGTAACTGCGAATATTCCTAACGGTTCTGTGCAGTTGTTTATCAAAGGTGAAGTCACTACGACTCCTGTAAACAACAAGTAATCTATAAGATCTTAAATGAAAAGGGCTGTCGATTTCGGCAGCCCTTTCTTTTACGAAGATTCCTTTTACAATTCTCTGATCCAGATATTTCTATAACTCACTGGATTTCCGTGATCTTGTAGCTGAAGCGGTCCCTTATCAATCTCCTTATACACCGGGAGTCCTTTGTACTCTGTAGGTCCCGTGATAGCAGTGTGTGCCTGGATAACAACACCATTGTGAAACACTGTTACGAAAGCCGGAACGATCATCCTTCCACCCTTGCCGAAACGTGCTGCAGTGAAAAGCACATCGTAAGTCTGCCATTCGCCTGGCTTCTTGCATGCATTCACCAGCGGAACAGCTTGCTCTTGTTTGTAGATAGAGCCGGCTTGTCCGTTTGAATACGTAACGCTTTCGTAGCTATCGAGCACTTGCAATTCGTAGAGGCCCTGAAGAAAGATACCGCTGTTGCCGCGGCCCTGTCCTTCGCCAATAACTTCCGACGGCGTACGCCATTCGATGTGAAGCTGGAAGTCGCGGAATTCTTTTTTCGTTTTCACGTCCCCTGTACCTTTGGCAACGGTCATCGCGCCATCTTTAAGGTCCCACTTCGGAGCACCGCCTTCTTTAGCTGAAGTCCATTCATTGAAATCTTTGCCGTTGAACAGAACGATGGCATCGGAGGGCGCATCGCTGTTGCTGGCGCCGGGAGTTATCTTTTCGGGTTTGAGATCATAAAACTCGGTGACTTTCGGATCGAATTGATCGCGAGATGTTGTTTGAGCAAGAGCAACTGAGCTTGCAGCGGCTAATGCCAGTACGAGAATTGAGCGCATAGTTTTTTAGCAGTTTTACTTCTTACAATTTAGTTCTTATCGATAATATCCTGACTTATGATCTCATAAATCTTCGCCAGGGTTTTATCGCTCTTAAGATACTTCATATGCTCATCGAGTATCTCAAGGTCTCCACGAACGGCAGGACCCGTTTGTGAGTATTCGGGGCCGGTGGCCAACGCTTTATTGATGGTCTCCAAAATCACTGGCTTCAGCCATTCGAAATTGAGTCCGCGTTCATCCATCAGCTCCTTTGCAATTCGAAGCATGTGATTGGGAAAGTTCGACGCGAACACCGCCGCTACATGAAGGCCTTTCCGTTCTTCGGAGTCTATCTTCTTGTGTTTCGTGGTGATTGCTTTCGCGATTGTGGTAAGCTTCTTCTCCGCGACGGAGTCGCTGGCTTCAATGAACACAGGGATGTTCTTGAAATCGATCTGTCGCGTCTTCGTGAATGTCTGGAGTGGATACAACACGCCGATGTTTGCGGCGGCGGAGAAGTCGAGTATACTCAGGGGCTGACTGCCCGATGTATGAACCAACGTTGCATTCTCCGGAAGAACGATCTCTTTAGCGATGTCGGATATAGCTTCGTCAGAAACAGCGATGATGAAAAGATCCGACGGGCTATCGGAAAAGTCGAGTGACGATTTTACTTCGGCTTGATATAATCTTCCTGTTAGTGCGGCAGCATTCTTTTGTCGTGCACTGAAAACTTCTTTTACACTGAACCCGGCATTATCGATAGCGGGGGCAAGATGCCAGGCAAGATTTCCAGAGCCGATGAAAGAAACGATGGTTTTTATTGACTGGATATTTTAGTGCCAACGAGTTCGGATAGTTTTTCCACGGTGAAGTCGATTTCGTCTGGCGTATTATACTTGCTAAACGAGAATCTAACGGCACCTCTCTTCGACCCGGGATACAATGCCCCGAGAACATGCGAACCCGCAGCCGCTCCACTCGAACAAGCGCTTCCGCCCGATGCAGAAATTCCATTCAAGTCGAGGTTGAACAATATCATATCATTCTCTTCTGCTTCGGGAAGACTTACATTCAATACCGTGTACAAGCTCTTCTCAAGATTCGCGGAGTCGCCATGGAAAGAGACGCCGGGAACTTCGGCTTTCAGTTTTTCGATCATCCGCGACTTTAGCCCGCTGATGTATTTCTCATGCTCATCCATTTCGCGATAAGCGATCTCGAGCGCTTTCACCAATCCAACGATACCATAAACATTTTCGGTGCCACCGCGCATGTTACGTTCCTGTGCGCCACCATGAACAAAAGGATTGATCTTCTTGTCTTTGCGGATGTACATGAAACCGACGCCTTTCGGTCCATGAAATTTGTGCGAAGCGGCAGTCATTCCGCACACGAAAAGGTTTTTCAGGTTGTGACGGTAATGCCCGACTGTTTGAACGGTGTCTGAGTGGAAGAATGCATTCGAAGCCTTACACATTTCGCCAACTCTTTGGATGTCCAAAAGATTACCGAGCTCGTTGTTGGCGTGCATGAGCGATACAAGGGCACCGGGATATTGTTCGAGCAACTTCGCGAGATGAACAAGGTCGACATGACCGTTGCTATCGAGAAGAACTTTGTGGAACTGAATTACGCTATTCTTTTCGAGGGTTTCGACTGTATGCAACACCGCATGATGTTCGACAGCTGAGGAGATCACATGCTTGATGCCGTATGTCTGAACGGTGCTCGTGATCAACGTATTGTCGGCTTCCGTTCCACCGGATGTAAAAATGATCTCGCCGGGAGTGCAGTTGAGCAGCTCTGCAACTTTCTTCCTTGCCGATTCGATGCCAGCTCTCACTTTTCGTCCATGTGCGTGTGTCGATGACGGGTTGCCGAAATCGTTGAGCATATAAGGCTTCATGGCTTCGAACACTTCAGGATCGAGGGGAGTCGTTGCTGCGTTGTCTAAGTAAATGGCCATGTTACAGAACTATAACTTGATGATCTTTTGTATGTCTGAAATAATCTTTTGTGCGAGTTGAGAAGCAGCTTGTTCACTTTTCGACTCTGCGTAAATTCTGATGATCGGTTCTGTATTTGATTTTCTCAAATGAACCCATTCTTTAGTTTTCTCGAAATCGATCTTTACACCATCCGCCGTATTGATCTCTTCGTCTTTGTATTTGGCACGTACTTCCTCCAGCACCTTATCAACATTGATCTGTGGCGTAAGTTCAATCTTGTTCTTCGAGATGAAGTATGCCGGGTAGCTTGCGCGAAGTTCGGATGCTTTCTTGTTTGATTTCGCGAGGTGTGTGAGAAACAACGCGATGCCGATCAAGGCATCCCGGCCGTAATGAAAATCAGGAACGATGATACCACCGTTGCCTTCGCCACCAATAACAGCCTTCGTTTCTTTCATTGCTGTAACCACGTTCACTTCGCCCACTGCAGCGGCCGTGTATTTGCCACCGGCTTTCTCCGTTACATCACGAAGTGCGCGGGTCGACGACAGGTTCGACACAGTATTACCTTTACGACGGCTCAACACATAGTCGGCGATGGCAACTAATGTATATTCTTCTCCGAACGGCTGGCCGTCATCCGATACGAATGCGAGTCGGTCAACATCCGGGTCTACAACAATTCCGAGGTCGAGCTTCGAACGTTTTACAAGGTGACTGATCTCGGTAATGTTCTCCGGAAGTGGTTCGGGATTGTGTGCGAATTTTCCGTTGGGCTCGCAATGGATCTCTGTTACTTTAACGCCCAGCTCTTTCAGCAACATCGGCACAGCAATGCCGCCTGTTGAGTTCACAGCATCGACCGCTATTTTAAACTTCGCTTTCTTGATCGCTTTCACGTCAACAAGACGATGACGGAGAATGAGCTCGATGTGACGGCGAATGTATGTTGTGTTGAATGTATGGCGGCCTATCTTATCGATGCCCGCAAATTCGAATTCTTCTTTGTCGGCAAGACGAAGCACCTCGGCGCCATCGGCAGCCGAAATAAACTCACCTTTTTCATTGAGAAGCTTGAGTGCATTCCATTGTGCGGGGTTGTGGCTTGCGGTAAGAATAATGCCACCGCCGGCCTTCTCTATCGTCACGGCCAGCTCTACGGTCGGAGTTGTAGATAATCCAACGTCGATCACATCGAGACCGAGGCCTTTGAGTGTATTGGCAACGAGCGTGCTTACCATCTCACCGGAGAGACGTGCATCGCGGCCTATGATAACTTTTTTTCCTTTGCGTTTTTTTACCCAGGTGCCAAACGCCGAAGCAAACCTCACAATGTCTACCGGCGTAAGGGAATTACCCGGCGAACCGCCAATCGTTCCCCGAATTCCTGAAATGGATTTAATGAGCGTCACTTAATGAACTAAATTGCCGCAAAGATAAGTTTAATTCCAGCATGAAAAAGCCGTTGTCACAACCAGATCCGAATAGAAAAGCGAAGCTTGAAGCATTTGACCGACTTCTTACGGTGATGGATGAGTTGCGCGAAAATTGTCCATGGGACAAAAAGCAGACCTGGGAGTCGCTTCGTCATCTTACCATTGAAGAAACATACGAGTTGTCGGACGCGATTATTGAAGGAAACTGGTTGGAAGTAAAGAAAGAACTTGGTGATCTCATGCTTCACAATGTGTTCTATGCACGCATTGCCTCCGAACAAAAATGGTTCGACATGTCAGACGTGTTGAATGCGATCTGCGATAAGCTGATCGAACGACATCCTCATGTTTATGGAGATGTAGTTGCCGACGACGACGAAGCGGTGAAAGCAAACTGGGAGAAGATCAAATTAAAGACGGGCAATAAGTCGGTGTTGCAGGGTGTTCCGAAAGCATTGCCTGCGTTGGTGAAGGCAGTGAGGATACAGGATAAAGCACGGGGTGTTGGATTTGATTGGGAGAAGAAGGAAGATGTTTGGGAAAAAGTTGAAGAGGAACTTCGTGAGTTCAAGAATGAAGCCGATAAAGAAAAGAAGATGACGGAGTTTGGTGATCTTATCTTTTCATTGGTAAACTATGCGAGATTTTTAGAGATAGATCCTGAAGAAGCGTTGGAAAGAACGAACAAGAAGTTTATTAAGAGATTTCAGTTTCTTGAAATTGAATCTGCGAAGGATGGGAAGGTACTGGGTGAAATGACGCTGGCGGAGATGGATGAATATTGGAATAAGGCGAAGAGCCTGTAACTAGTTATTCGCAACCTTTTTGAATACAAGGTCATATTCTTCAACATTGCGGCCACCCAAAGGTAATATTATCGCTGTTCCAACGCCCTTTAAATGTGTGTCGACAACCAGGTTCCCATTTTCATCGCGACCTATCCTCGTCTTGCCGTAGTAATATGCGTTGAGGATTAAGAGAATGTCAGGTGGGAATTTAGGGCATCGCCGGAATAAATATAGACAGCAAAGCGACGTTTGTCTGCGAGCGTCAGGGATAAACTGTATGGAATGTTGTTCTTAATTGGAGGTCCTATACGATAGCGATCCACACCCAGCGCGTCATCCAGCATTGGAAATCGTTGCGGTTGTTATTAATACTATATCTGCCATTTAAAGAAGAAAGCGTCTCTTGTGTTATTGGCTGTACGCCCGGTGGGTCATTGACGGGAATTAATGACGCTGTACAAGAAGTTAAAAGAACAGATATGATAATGAGAAGATGCCTCATCATCACAAGTTACAAAATCAGATCAGGTTATTTGCGTAGGCGTACTTTATGAGTCCAACGAGATTCGTCGCTCCAGTCTTTTTAAGAATATTTTTCCTATGTGTTTCGACTGTTCTTTCCGATATAAATAAAATCTCCGCAATCTGTCTGCTACTAAATTCTTTCGCAACCAATCTCAATATCTCAACTTCTCTTGTAGTAAGTACCCCTTTCTCCTCCGGCTCATCGGCCATTTGAATCAACAGATCCGAAATCTCATCACTCAAAAATCTTCTGTTCGCAATAACCTTGTGAAGCGCGTCTACTAAAGTCTTATGCGTGTCCTTTTTCAGGATATAACCATGAATGCCCGCGCGCAGCAATTCCTTTACGACAGCCGGATCGTCGTGCATACTCAGAACGATCATCTTCATATCGGGGAGAACAGACTTCGCGGCGCGAATTAGTTCCAAGCCCGTGAGCTCGGGAAGCTCGTAGTCTGTAACCATAATGTCGTACTCGTTCGACTTCATGAGCTGCAACGCCTCCTTTCCGGAAGTAGCAGTATCCTTTACTTCGAAGTCGTTGGACTCGGCCAGGAGGTTCTTTACGCCATCCAAAAGAATGCGATGGTCGTCGACCAAAAGAATAGAGCGTTTCAGCATAGAGGCTCTATTACTAAACGGATTCGTAAACCAGGATTTGCCCGACATTGAAGCAAATCACTTAAAACCATGACCTCTTTGCTATACCTGCCGCTCGGTATTTTGGAGAGGTTTCGTCGACACAATTCCCTCATTTAGTGGTACTGTTATAATTACTGTGCTGTTCTTCCTGCCTTGCTGTGTATCGATCTCGATTGAGCCTTTGATGAGGCTGATGCGAGAATGAACATTCCGCCACCCATTTCCCTCATTGCTTTCCTGGAATGCTTTTAAATCATACCCGTCGCCGTTGTCGTCGATCGTGAGAACCATTTCATGATCGTAGCCGGTAAACGAGATTGTTACTTCGCTTGCGCGTGAATATTTAATGATGTTGGAAAGCAATTCCTGTACGACACGATACAGCGACACCTCGGCAACATTCGGCAGTCGTTCATTCATATCGAACACGGATAGCTCTGCTTTGATGTCGCCGGCTTTATTGATCTTACGGACCAGCTCATGAACTGCGGGTACCAATCCTTCTTTCACCAATACGGGAGGCATCAGGTTGAAGGCGATATTCCGGATCTCGTCGTGGACTTCACCCAGGAGTTGCTCCGAAGACTCAAACAACTGATCGCGTTTCTCGAAGGACGCCGCGGCTACGTTGGCCTGGCTGCGAAGCGAAGAGATATTTAGTTGCAATGCTGATATCAGTTGACCCATGCCATCATGAAGGTCAGTGGCAAACCGTTTCCTTTCTTGTTCCTGCGATTCAATCACCGCGTTGATCTGCGCTTCGCGCAAGCGGAGTTTTTGTTCTTGCAAAATGGTTCTATGTTCCTGTAGGTTTTTAGAACGCCACATCACGAAAAGACTCACAAGAAGTACTACCGCTATAATCAGGCCCCCGATAATAAAATAGTTTCGTTCTATCGTTGCCGTATGAAGGGCAATGGTCTGATTTTTCTTGTCGGTCTCGTATTTGGTTTGAAGATCCTGGATCACTTTTGTTCTCTCGATATTAAAGAGGCTGTCCTTCAACTTATATCCTGCCTGCTGATATTTATACGCATTCTTATAATCTCCCAGCAATTCATAAGTCTCCGCCACAAACCCGTTTGTGTGTCTTACCAGGTCAGTGTACCCGATCTTTTTCCCTTCTTCCAGTCCCTGCAGGAATAAGGGCAGCGCCTCACGGTACATTCCCGCTCCGAAATAAGTCTCGCCTTTGTTCACAAGATTGACAGTGGCGCCCTGCAGATCGCCAATATTCCTTCGAACGACTGTAGACGAGTCGATACTTTTTAATGCTGTTCGAAGGTCGCCTTCATTGATTGCCATCTCGGCAAAGTCGAGATAGA
This sequence comes from Bacteroidota bacterium, assembly GCA_037200305.1. Lineage (GTDB taxonomy): Bacteria > Bacteroidota > Bacteroidia > Cytophagales > Cyclobacteriaceae > ELB16-189. Next base: position 13,143 of record JBBCGZ010000007.1, on the reverse strand, counting down.
TGTAGCCAAGACCGACGCTGTCTTTTACCTGCTTACGGATCTTAAGTACTTCATTGTAATACGGACGCGCCTCTTTATACTTTCCTTCCGCACCCAACCAATTACCGCGATGATTGAGCGTGGTTCCTAACTGCTCTAGATTGCTGGCAGTACGCCCGGCAGCTTCGGCCGCATCGAGTGCGTCTTCAGATTTTTCGAAGTCTTTCTGCTTGTGGTAAAACACCGCCAACTCATTGTTGATGGCTGCAAGTCCATTCAGGTCTTTCAGAGAATCGAAAAGCTTCACCGCCCTGAAGTAACGCGGGAGCACATTGTTGTAATCGCTGGAAAGGAATGTAACAACACCCCAGTTGAGTTGCGACCAGGCCTCTTCACTTGGCCAATTGTTTTTATGAGATGTCTCCGCGGCCCATTTAGCGAGCTCCTTCGCGTGATCGAAGTCGGAGCTGTAGATCTTGTAGAAGTTCTTATTGATAAACTGGATGCTGTCGCGGTCGCCGGATTTTTGTGCATAGCCGGCAGAAGCCGACAGCACGATGAGCGTTAGGATTAGGGGTAAGGGGCGTAACATCTAGTAACCGGTATGAAAGTTAATAATTATATGCCCCTGAATCATGAACGCCGGTAAAAGTTCGGTTCAAGTTCAGGGCTGGCACGGACAATAGATACCCACCACTAGGTATACGAAATTACCAGCATGTACGGATTGAAGGCGGACGTCAGGGGCCGTTCCTTTGAACTACATAAATCCTCAACACCCATGAAATACTCATTCCTGCCTCTGTTGCTCGTGGCTTTCGTTGCCAGCAGCCAGACAGTCGACGTCGAAAAAACATTCGATGTCTCGAAGGACGCCCAGAAGGGTTTCATTCACATGATCCGGAACAACGAACAGAAACAGCAATTGGAAGTCTACTACCGCGTGCGCGCGAAAAAAGACCAAATTAAATTCCTCGGCTACTCGTTCGACTACAACTTTAACCTTGTCAGCCAAAACGACACAACCATCTACGTTGAAAAGGGAATCCCTTCAAAGTATCGTCCGAAAAGATACAAGGGAGAGAACTTCGATGTTGAAGGTCTGTACGTAGAGCCCAACATGATGGGAACGCTGGTGTTGAAGCACAAAATAACTCACTTCAAGTGGAACTGGTTTAGTGGCAAGTACAATGAAACAGTTTCGGTAGAAGGAAAGCTGAAAGCGAAAACCGACGACGATAAGAAATTATTCTATCACGATCACATCGAAGACAACAGTGATGGTACTGCGATGATCCTTGCCGGCGAAAAAGGAAACAAGGAAAATCCGCTCCTTCACATGCAGAGCTATCACATCCTCAAGTATGACATCAACCTCACGAAGCTTGCAGACCTAACAGTAAACTTCGAAACACCGCAAGCCATTGCTGGTACCTATAACTTTACAAACGACGACGACAAACAGACCGACTACGTCATAGTCTTCGCGACAACTAAAGTTCCTCGTTACGTTGGTGGTGCAAAATTCTGGGGCAAAGATCCCACAGAGTACACTTACGTTCGTGTTTCCTACGACGGCAAGTTGATCGATCGCATCACCTTCAATTCGCCCGGCAGTCTCTGGCGCATCGATGAGTTCATGAAATCAGATGACAACTCGGTTTACTTCTATGGCCCTGCAAACAATGAGAAAGACGAGTATTACGTGAATCGCGCGGAGGTTTCAAGCGACAAAACCAAATGGCCTCAATTCCAGCTCGCAAAAGTTTTCAATGGTAAGATGGAATTTGTTACGGCTACAACTATGGATGACTTCAAATCCAGGCTGAAGCCTCAGCCCGACGGCAAGAAAGGCGATCCTTACAACGGACGTCGTGTTGCATTCAGCAAAGCAATCGTGAGCCCCATCGGCGATGTTGTTCTCGCGGGACAGAACTACAGCCCTGCAAGAAACGGCAAAGGCCAGGTGATCGGTCGTGAGTACGAAGACCTGGTAATGTTCCACTTCGACAAGGCCGGAAAGCTGATCTCCGAATACACGATGAATAAAAAGAAGGCTTCACTCTTCGAAAAGGATGTGCAGTTATTTGAATTCAGTACTGATGGAAAATTCATGTACTGGACCTTCTTCGATAACATTGATACCAAGCTCGTGAAGGAACTCGACTTCACGATCGACAAACCGCTTGCAATGCCGAAGATGGCAAAGATCGATCTCGGCGCCGGAACATTCGTGAAGTACTCTGAGTTTGGTGGCGGCAATAATTTCGCGCACTACGGCGGAGTACTGAACTACCTGAAGTTCAGCAATACTAACCAGGTGAATTATTTGGGAGAGAATAAGAAGGGAAGTCAGCTGTGGTTTGCACGTGTGAATCTTGACAAATAAAATGTCTTTTCAGGTTGGATTGTGTAGGGGGGCCGGTCTGGCAGGACTGGCCCTTATCCTATCATTCGGGTTTGCACTGCAGATCCAAGCGCAAGACAATTATTATCCGAAGCTGGAGAAAGAAGCACTCGACGAAGCTAACAGCGGACAATATGCATCGTCGCTCGAGAAGGCGCGCGAAGTATACGCTGCTTATCCCGGAGAGATCAATCCATACATGATCATTTCGTTCGATCTTATTAATCTGGGAAGATATAAGGAGGCGAACGGTTATATCAATTCCGCTTTCGCGATCGATGCCACAAACTTTTCAGCCTACTTCAATGCCGCTTATTACTATGCCATTGATGGAGATGTACCAAAGGCAAAACAATATCTCAACGAGTCATTAAAATTATACCGCGAAACATACAACCTTAAGGAGATCCTTGATGAGATCCGGAAAGTTGGTTTCAATGTGAACAAAGCTGTTGTATTCAATCAATTGGCCGATTGGTACGAACAACAACAGAAAGTTGTAAGGGAACGATATCCATCGCTACTAGATGCATTCAATGATGCTGCCCAAGACCCTTCGAAGATCAGGCAGGTTGCCGACAATTACGCAGCTAAGTTCACCGCGATAAAGTGGCCCGAAATGGCCCTGGCGACATATGGATATGCTTGTGCCTGGCTTAAAGACCAGGGTCGTCCCAGTGAAGCTATCGATGCGGGTGAAGCAGGCTTCAACTATCTCGTGAAGAATGGTTATGGCCAGAATCCATACCTGGCTTCGCAGATGTTGTACAACCTTCTGAATACCTACTCGTATTTGGGCAACGACGAAAAAGTTATCGATTACGCAGACGAAGTAGTATCACTTTCCGATAAACTTCCCATCCATGTGTATGATGTGCGTGCATTGGTACTCGCGTCTGGTGCATATGGTCGTCTTGGCAAAAAAAGTGAAGAACGAAATCTTGCTGCGTTGGCCTACAAGCTTGCGGAGAAATCGGTCAATCGTTACGACGCAGTGCTGTCAGCAAACAGACTTTGCGGAGCCTACAACTATAAGATCGAGGAGACGGATGTGAACGATGCGATCTATTACGGAGAACAGGCGTTGCAGATAGGAATGAAGTATCATTTCGAAGACTTGCTTGGTAGCATCGAAGGCAATCTCGGTCTCGCTTATTACAAGCTCGGCACTTATGAAGCGCAATCCAAAACAATCAGGATGTATGGCAGCCTGGTAGAGATCTATAAGCAGAAGCAGATGTGGGATGATGCGTCCCTTTGTCTCAACAACGTTGGCGCAATGATGTTCAATGGCAATGGTTATAAAGAAGCTGTTGAATATTTCGAAGAATCGATAGCACTTGCAGAGAAAGGCATGCAGCAAATGAGCGCCAAAGACAAGCTCACGTTCTATCAATCGCAGATCAGTGCATACCAATTTCTTACTTCATGTTATGCTCATCTCGACAACGCTGAAAAAGCTTACGAGGCCATCGAAGGCAGTCGCAGTCGTGTATTGACGGAACGACTTGCGAAGGGCAAAGATGTAAAGCCGGGAACAATTGCCGATCTCCAAAGCATCCTTCAGCCCGACGAAGCAGCGATATACTATTCTCTTTTCTCTGCCCAGGAAGTGATTATCCTGGTCGTTACTAAAAAGTACTCGAAGGTTATCGTTCACAAAGACGATGGCTTCATCGGTAACATCAAAGACAAGTATCTCGAACGACTTGCGAAGGAACATGGCGAGCGAAGAGGACAGGAGCAGGTAAACGAACAGCCTGTCGATCGTGAGAACCGTGTTCAAATGGCCGACTTCAACAAAGTGACGCAGCTCACGCGAAAGTTTTTCGAGAAACCGGGTATTGCTGATGACATCCTGAAAGAATACCTGCAAGGCTACTATCGATTCCTCGTACTGCCGGTACTCAACAGGCTTGGAGGTATCAAGAATCTTTTGATCTCTCCCGATGATGTATTGAACTACATTCCTTTCGAAGCGCTAACGCTGCACGACGGAAAGTATCTCATCGAGAAGTACGGTATTCGTTATCTGAATTCAACCGGTGCATTGCGACTTATTCAGGAGCGACAATATCCGGCGGGGCGCAAGCCGCTTGTCGCGATGGGTGGTGCCATCTACGAACCGAACCTTGCTGTTGCACCGGAATTAAAAACGCAGCATGATCTTAATGCGCTCACCACCGAAGTGGCCGACAACGTTGCGAATGGTTCATCGCAGAGAAAAGCATACGCAGCACTGTTTGGCAACCAGGCCATGAATGCCTTGCCCGGAACATTGGATGAAGTGAAGAGCATTTCGAAGAGCGTTCCCAGTGCCGACGTTTTTTCTGGCCGCGACTTTACCGAGAATCGACTTAAAGCAATGTCGAAGAGCGGGGCGTTGAAGCAATACAAGGTGTTGCATTTGGCCACGCATGGTTTCGTGGTGGAGGAAATTCCTGATCTCTCCGGTGTTGCGATGAGTGTGTTCTCGACCGAAGAAGGTGAAGATGGATTTCTGAATGTTAACGAGATTGCGTCACTTGATCTGAATGCCGATCTCACCGTGCTATCGGCCTGCCAGACTGCCCTTGGAAAGATCTACTCGGGTGAAGGAGTAACGGGTCTCACACAGTCGTTGCTTGTTGCAGGCTCCAATGCCGCGTTAGTATCGTTGTGGCCTGTGAACGATACGTCGACCAGCTTGTTCATGAGTGATCTCTATAAAGAAGCGCAGAAGGGAAAGCCATACGCGCAAATTGTTGCAGAGCTGAAGAGGAAGTTTATTAAGGGAGATTATGGTGATGAGTTTAAGCACCCGAATTTTTGGGCACCGTTTGTTTATTTTGGGAGATGACGAGATGACGATGTGACGATGTGATGAGGTGATGAGGTGATGAGGTGACGAGATGACGAGGTGACGATGTGACGAAGCAGCCGGTTCCGTTCAAGAGTCGTCACCTCGTCATCTCATCACCTCGTCACATCATTTTCAATTCCAATCAAACTCTTCATCCGACAGCTCCGCCTCTTTCTTTTTCTTAGTCCCCTTCGTCTTAATCGCGTCCCGTAATTCTTGTACCTCTTTCTTTAACCCTGCCGAGATGCTCTTTTTAAGAGCTTGCTTATCATAACTCACATCATACTCGTCTGTAGTGCCGGTGATCTTCAAGAACACCTTCGCCTTTCCGCCACCGTCATCTTCGATGGCACCGAAGGCTTCGTCGGGATCGATCTTCTTCTTGTTACGTAGCGGTGCAGTTACTCGGTAGTCGATATGTCCATCGAAGTAGTGTGTTCCGCTTAGCTGGATAGTTGTGACGTTGCTGCTGATCTCCATTTGTGGAACGATGATCATTTTGTTCTCGATGTGGATGTCGTTCTTCAGATCTCCGAAACGCATCCGGGCCAGTCCTTCATCGTCGAGGTAACGATTGAGACTCTTCAATGGATCGAAGTTGTTGAGCTCACCGTGCTTAATAACGGCGCTGATGTCGCCAACTAAAGTTTCCGGGTACAAATTCAGTTTCTCATTCAGGGTCATCTCTGTGTTGATCTCCGCCGTTGCCTGGCCCTTCAGATGTTTGTCTTCGATAAAATCCTGTTTGAAATTTTCGAATACGTAAAACAAGCTATCGATATAAACGCCACTAAGCTTAAACCCGGTGACCACGTCGATAGCTTTCGGATTCTTCGAGTCAACGATTCCATCCATCGTCAACGAGCCGCCCATGGCATCGAACGAAAGTTTTCGTGACACCGCCATTTGATTCTTGATCAGTAGGTTCCCCTCAACATTGCGGGGCTTAAATCTCCGGTATTGCAGCGCACCAACATTGCAGTTGAAATTCAAATGGAGATTCGGTGATATCGAAAACTCGTATTCTCCCGATGTTGCATTGCCAAATGCGATGCTGAACAATTCATCGAGATCCAAAAATTTCGATTTAAGATCGGCTTCAATACCGATCGGCTGGTTTTCAAACAACAAGAAGGTAACGCTGTTCTTGAAGAGACCATTCAGAATGAAATCAGATTTGCCAATAGTGCCCGAGCAATTGCTCAACGCCAGATCATTGTTGTTGAACTGCAACGAGCCGTTCAACTGATCTACGATCACCGGGCGTTTGCCCAGCGACAAATGCAAGCCCGAAAGATCGAGTGTTCCTTGTGCTTTCACTTGTTGTGCCGTGGTGCGTTTCTTCAGCAACCCGACTTCACCGGCGAATGAAACGTCGGCTTTAACTTTACCACTCATTTCATTCACGCCCGGTATCGGGTAAAACGACATGATCGACTTCGCATCCAGATCGCCTTTGAAAACGAGATCGATCACAGGATTGTCGAAGTTTGCGAGACCGAAGTCGGCTTCGAAGGGCAGTCCGTTCAACTCGCCTTTCACTTTTTTCAAAAAGAGTCGCGCGTCGGCGAGGCTGGAGAACGATGGTGTTGCAAAAGATCCTTCGAGGTTGGCCTTCGTTATGCGCGAGTTATAAGATGGATGAAACAAAGTGGCATCGGTACATCCAAACGCAATGGAGAACAACGGATCTCTCTTCGCGCTGATCTCTCCCTTTACGTTGAATGTGAAATAGACGTCGCCATCACTTTGGTATTCTTTGAACTGTCCACTGAATCCTTCGGGCAATAATTTCAGTACGGTCTGGATGTCGGTATTTTGTCCGTGAGCCTGCAGGTCGATGAGATTTTTTTCTTTGAACTTGTAGGTTCCTGTTACTTCGAATGTTGATCGTTGGAGATCGAGTGTTGATGGCTTGATGGTTACGACCTTGTTCTCGTCATCATAATCCACATCGGCAATGGCGTCGAATGTTTTGTGAACGAGAAATTTCTGTGAGCCAACGCCAACTTGTTCTGTGGTCACGTCGCCTTCGCCGTGAATTTTATAGAGGGCACTCTCGATTCCGATCGAAGCATCGAGTACTTCACTTCTGAAAAGATGAAATTGCCTGGCAGCCTTGTCGTCGTAAGAAACTTCGGTGTCGATCAGTTTAACGTCTTTCAGGTCGAACTTAATGGTGCTGGTGGTGTCAGCACTGCCTTCCTTCATGATGTCGTAATTGCTTTTGCCGACGGCGTTGATTCGAAGCCGGGTAACGCTTCGTTCGATGCGAAGTCCTTGCACGTCGTAGTTGCCGCGCCACACTTCGATAGGGTTTAATCGAAACGAGATTTGTTTGGCCGCCAGCAGGGTGTCTTTCCCGGGGTGACTGTCTTCGATATACACATCGTGAAAGACAATCGCCATGCTGGGAAAATCCGACAGCGCGGAGACGTCGACCTTGCGAATTGTTACCGGTGTGTTTAGACTTTTATTGGCTTCGAGTATAAATTGGTTGATGATCCGGTCTTTGAAAACATATACCGACACCAGCAGCGCCACGACAAGGGTAACGATGGTTAGGACGAAGTAAAGAAGAATCTTTTTGAGCCTGGCCAAGATTAAAAAATTGCTCTGCAAAAATAGACATCTGCAGGCAAATCTTGAGCCGGAATGAGATGACGATTTGACGAGATGACGAGATGACGATAAAGCAGGCAAAAGGCATCTTTAACCCTCCGCCTCGTCACCTCGTCACATCATCACCTCCTCATCTCATTCTGCACGAAGCACGTCCACTGGATTCATGACTGCCCCGCGTCTCACTTGAAGGCCAATAGTCATCAACGCAATAATGCCAAGTATTAGGATGGGCACAACAAACAGCTCCCAGCCAATAGGGATTCGGAAGGCAAACCCATTCAGCCACGAATCCATTCCATACCATGCCAGCGGAATGGCAATGAGAGCCGACAAGCCGATCAGCAACACGAACTGGCGAACCAATAGGTATAAGATGCTTTGAATTGAGGCGCCCAGCACTTTTCGTATGCCGATCTCTCTCAGTTTTTGTGAAGTGGTGAACGATGCAAGTCCCCACAGCCCAAGACAACAGATTGCTATCGCGAGTCCGGCAAACATTCCGAATATTTTTCCAAACTGCTGATCACTCTTGTATTGAAGATTGAATGTGTCGTCGAGGAATTTGTATTCGAAGGGCTCGTTGGGAGCCAGTTGACGATATAGTTTATCTAACGCATCGACAGTTGCTGGTATGGATCCTCCTGCCAGGTGCACGGAGACTTTTCCGGGCATAATGCTGTCGGGGTAAAATATGAACGGAGTGAAGTCGGACTTCAATGAATTCCAGTTGAAATTCTTCGTAACACCAATGATGTCTACCGTATCGCCATCGAGCACGAGTCGTTCATTCAATGCTTCTTCGGGCGTTCCGAGCTTCAACGGCTGCAACGCAGCCTCATTGATGACCAACGATTTCATATCGCTCGCGGAAGCGAGGTTATGATTATGACCAGCGAGAAGCTCGATCTTGTACGTCGGAACAAAATCCGGATCAACATAGACAAGAGCGCCAAATGTGTTAGAGCTCTCGGGCTCTCCCGACTTACGGAGGTCGACACCCCAATTATAACCGCCTGCCGGAATTGCTCCTGATGTTGCGACCGCCTCGACACCTGGAACTTTTTTGGCCTCTTCTTTAAAGAGACCCATTCTTCTTTTGCATTCATTCCAGCTCAACGTTCCCGGACCCTGGATGATCAGCATCTGATCCATTTGCAAACCGCTGGCCTGCGATTGCATGTACATGATCTGTTGATACACCACAAATGTTCCTGCAATCAATACAAGTGAGCTCACGAATTGAAATACAACAAGGCCTTTCCTTAATGAGAAACCTTTATCGCTTGTAGCTTTGATCGCTTTAGTGATGCGAAATGACGACATCACGAAAGCGGGATACACACCGGAAGCCAGTGTTCCGGTTACGAACAGCAATCCAAGCACACCCCAAAAGCGGATGTCATTAAGATGAGTAGGTAATTGTTTGCCGATCATATCACCAAGCACGGGAAGCAAAAGCATCGCGAATACAACGGCCAACACAACGGCGATGATGTTGATAACGATCGACTCGAACAGGAATTGAATTATTAACTCGCTTCGCGCGGCACCGATCGTTTTCTTGATGCCAACTTCACGACTTCGTTCCATCGCCCGGGCGGTCGACAAATTGACGTAGTTGATCCATGCGATGAAGAGAATGAACAGTGCGATCACTCCATAGAAGTAGATGGTGCTTCGTCCAATCGTTTCAGCATTGTGACGAATACCAGGTTCGTTATGAATATTGAGTATCGGTTGTAATCCCAGCTCTACATGGCCACCAACCGATTTCCATTTCGGATCCATCCAGCGTTGTGCGAAGCCGGGTAGTTTTTCCTGGGTTGCAATTAGGTCGGTAGCATCGTTGAGCTCTATGTACGTATTGAAATTATTCCATGCCCATCCATCATCGCGTTTGTATTGATCGTTGGCGAAGACATTATGTATGGGGACGAGGATATCGAAAGTGAAATGAGAATTATCTGGAACATCTTTGATCACGGCAGTCACTGTGTAAGGTCCGTTCACGCGACCACCGCCGAGCTCTAACGTCTTACCGATTGCATCTTCGTAGCCGAAATATTTATGCCATATAGATTCGGTGAGCACGATGCTGTTTGGATCGTCGAGAGCTGTAGCGAGGTCTCCGGCGAGAGGCGCGAAAGTAAAGGCGTCGAAGAAAGTTGAGTCGACGAGGAGGATGCTGTTTTCGTGGGAGGCGATAGAATTCCCACTGAGTGGTTGATACGTTACAACATTTCCGGTTTCATGAGTTCTGACGTAACGCTTGACGGAAGGAATGTCACTGACCAATGTGGGTCCGAGGGCGTACGTGGTCATCACGTTGGGTTGACCTGGTTCCGTGCCTTTTATGAATGTCCTTTTGATGCGATATAATCTTTCTGCGTTCGCATGGAAGCTATCATAGCTTGTTTCGAACTCCATGTAATTGAGGATGAGCAGTGCGGCACAGACGCCGAGGGCGAGTCCGAAGATGTTGATGAACGAGTACGATGCTCTTTTGCGCAGGTTGCGGAAGGCAAGTTTGATGTAGTTGATGATCATGGCCGGTAAGAATGAAGATGACTGTTTCCTTGAGTGAAATATTTTCATGTATTCCGGGCGAAGGTGCCGGATGACGTTGAGGATGAAATGGCGTTGTGCTTTGTTTGGCTCGGTTTCGATTTCTTTTTCGAAGATCTCGACAAGGTTTCCTTCGATCTCGTCGATAAAGTCTTCGCGGCAGAACCATCGGAGGAACTGGAGGGGACGTTTTGGAGGAGATTTCGGGTCTGTCATTTACTTAACAAACGTGAAAATAATAATTTCTTTCATTTTTGTTAAGTAAATAAACCGAGGGAGGGGAGAATGGTTACAGGAGGGGGATTTTTTTGTGGAATTTTCCGACTGTCGCATTTACGGAAAAAATTGGGATTTAGTCGCAGCCTATAGTCTTCGAGTGCTTCAGGCTAGTACGGCTAGGTTGCCCCGGTTGAATGAAGCGCAAAAAATAGAGCTCGGCCGGATATTGCTCGAACTTCGCGAGGAGAAGGGAAAGCAGCGTCAGGAATTTGCGGATACGTGTAACATGGACGTGAGTCAGCTTTTGAGAATCGAAAGGGGTCAGGGTGAGCCGGGCTTAATCAACATCTTTAGAATTGCTACTGGCCTGGGCATGAGACCTGGCGCCCTGGTTAATATTATCTTCGATCGGTTAGACGAGAAAGGTTTACTTGACGGCTTTCTCTTCTAGAAAGGCAGCTTCTTTTGCACAATTCGATTTCTCTACTACATTTGCAGTCCCAAAACGGAAAGCTTCGCCTGTCGGAGCTTTAGCGTAGGTAGGGGAGCTTAGCTCAGCTGGTTCAGAGCATCTGCCTTACAAGCAGAGGGTCGGGGGTTCGAACCCCTCAGCTCCCACGGAAGAAAGCCTGTCGCGAGACGGGCTTTTTTTATATTTACTGAGCTCCTTTTTTCCTTATGAGCCGAGCGATAACGATAGTTTTTGTCATGATCTGCGCGGGTTGCCTCGATCCATACTACCCGCCTGCATCCACGCAACGTCTGAATGCCCTCGTTGTCGATGGCTATGTAGACATCAATGGAAATGCCTCGGTAAAACTGTCGCGATCGATACCACTGGATGAGTTTGGAACATTCCCACCGGAGTCAAATGCTATCGTAACAATAGAAACATCAGAAGGGGATAAGATGCCGCTGCTTGAAGAGAAGGATGCAACCTATACAGCATCTGGAATTTCGGTGAGTTACAACTCGACTTACAAACTCAATATCGTAACGTCGGGCGGGCAAGAATACGAATCGGATCCCACGCAAATATATCCCACGCCAAAGATCGATAGCATTTATTTTACCATAGCGGGTTCGGGCGCTGCAATCGAGGTACGGATAGATGCAAACAACACAAATCCTAACAGCACAAGATATTATGCGGTTGATGGCGACGAAACCTACGAGTATCACGCGTCTGCTATCTCGCTCTACAAACTCGTTAACAACGTGGCCGTATACCGGTCGGACGAAGAACAAGTATATTATTGCTGGAGAGACCTGCAAGCATCGCCAGCTGTCATCTCAACCAATCGTCTTTCAGCAAATGTTGTGAAGGGAGGAGTTATAGCAATCATCGGACGCGATGATAACAGGCTGCATGTACGCTACAGCGATCTCGTAAAATTACGTTCGATAGGCGAAGACGAATACAATTATCTCAACCAGGTAATTAAGACTTCTGAACAGCAAGGAAGCTTGTGGTCTGTAATCCCAAGTCGGTTTGTTGGCAACGTGCACAACATTGCTGACCGTGATGAATATGTCCTGGGATTTTTTTCAGGAAGGGAAATAACTCAGCGTCGCTTTTTCGTGGACCGTTTTGATCTTCCCAGCGGCTTTGGAGGCCCGCAACCGGAAGGCTGCCAGGCGGAATCGACATGTGCGCTGGTTGAAGGCATTGTATCGCCACCAAATTGCATCAACGTTGAGGATATTGGAAGAAGCGTGATTGTGGCGATCACAGCCGATGCGGCAGGAACTCCTTTGTATTATAAGTATGTACAAGCACAGTGTGGCGATTGTACTTCGTTAGGTGGCTATACAAAACGACCGGCATTCTGGTAAGATTTCAATGGGATCATTTAAGCCAATACCCAATGACAATTCCGATGATTCCGAACGACCACTTCTGCAATGGGCTGTCGTTGGATTCTGTGCATAAAAGGAAAATACAAAACACAAGCAAGACCGCTGTTATTGAGATCTGCATCCACGCCTTCATGCGATCGGTCATTATCCTCTTATAGCATGTAAAACCCGCGCGAGATTTTCTCCGAAAAATCGGTTATGTGTTACGTCGGGAAGAGATTTTTCATTTTTCATCGGGGTGGTCGATGAAAACTTGATCAATTGCCCATCACGTATTGATTCGAGTAATCCTACCAATGTTGAGGCCGGTCTTCTGTTAATCATATGTACTTATTTTGTCCGCTGCGAAATAACATTAACCATCTGTTAAAACATTGCTTGACAACGCCGCAGTGTATGGTTTTCCTGACACTTGGGATTAATAAAGTTTATGTTATCACCCCAATGCGATAAACACGATTGAATTTCTCATGACAACCTTGAGCAATTACTAAGATCGCCAAAAAGATGACAGGTTAAGCCTGTCGTTCGACAGCTTTTTTTGTTTCGACCACCGTCCCAATCGACGCTTCATCACCACAACACCCAGGGTTACTTCTAAAGTAGTATTGACATTCGTTGTCAACTGGCGGAATTTCATTCGCAT
>JBBCGZ010000006.1:0-137283 GCA_037200305.1 Bacteroidota bacterium | reverse complement strand
GCCGCGAAGATAATATTCGGAACACCGAACACAGAATACTATTTCTTCTTTTTAACGGCTTTCTTCGCCGGCCTGTCTCTCACCGGTGGCTTCACCTTTGGAGGTCTGTCGGCAAGTATTTGCGAGGCGTGATTCTTTGTGTCAACCTTTTCGATGATCTCCAGGATGACGCCCTTTTCATCGATCACGAAAGTTGTTCGAAGCGTGCCCATATATTTCCTTCCATACATCGACTTCTCAGCCCATGTTCCATACTTCTCATGAACCGACTTATCCGTGTCGGCGAGGAGACTGAATGGTAGATTTTCTTTGGCGATAAATTTCTTGTGCGTCTTTTCATCATTCGAGCTGATGCCAAGCACGACGTACCCTTGCTTTTGCAACGCCTTGTAGTTGTCGCGAAGGCTGCAAGCTTCGGCAGTGCAACCGGGTGTCATATCGTTAGGGTAGAAGTAAAGAACAACTTTCTTTCCTTTGAAGTCGGACAGGCTTACGGCTTTGCCGTCCTGGTCTTTCGTGGTGAACTCTGGTGCTTTGTCACCGACCTTTAATTTCATGGGTCAGGGGATTCGTTTTTTATAGATTGTTTCGTTGCCGGCATTATCCACCACCTTCATTTCAAACTCGCCTTTGATAGGTTTAGACCTGTCGAGACGTTCGGAGTAAATAAGGCCGGTCTTATAATCGTACGTCATCAACAGCCATTCGCCGTTGATACTTGCTTCAAAATACGAAATTCCTGAAAGTTGATCACGTATCGACATACGAACAATCGATGAAGACATGGTGATCGGCCGGGCAGTAGGAGGAACGGAGTCGTACAATAAAGTGAACTGACCGAGCGCAAGCGAGTTGAAACCTACTTTGCCATTCTTCCAGTAACTGTTCATAAAAGTATACCCATTATGATCAACACGATAAACACCGAGCGACTTCGAAGGAGAATAAGATCTCAATGGCTTCAATTGTATGTGTACTGATTGCTGAAGCGGTGTCATTCGGGTTCCCACCGTGAATGTCTCACGTGAAGTGGAATCATAAGCTGTCGAAAGGAATAACGTATCGTACAATGAACGCACGGGAAAATCTATATCAATAAGATCACTGTAATATTTATACGCGCTGTTTGAGGGAACGCGATCGCGAAAATTAGACACCCATGTTCCGGAGCAAGTAACGATCGAATCGGGCTGGTCTTTGTTGAGATCCACCAGGAATACGTTGTGCGCTCTTGCGGAATATGATGGCGCTAGGGTACGCATTCTTCCGTTGCTATAAACCTGTACGCCGCCCGAGAGAGCGCTCTCATCGCGTGGGTCACACATCGTTACATTTAAGGCCAGCACGTTTCCGCTGATCTCTGTTGTTACCGGCCTGATTCCGTTCTCATTGAAATCGGCATTCTTCGATTCTGGTGCGGCCTTTAACGTAACAAGCACAGACGACGTATTACCATTGTAGTCGATCAACTTGATCTCGAGATCAACATCCTCGTCTTTAATCATGATGCCATTCTTCAAATTCGTTCCGTTGTAGAACGGCAGTTTGTTTCCATCATCGACATAGAGCTTGTTGTAGCGATACCCACGAGTCTCCATTGTTTTATAGTCGACCAGCGCAAGAATATTCCTGGATTCGGCGAAGGATATCTTTTCGATCTTTTGTGTAAATATCTTTTCGTTGTTGGCGTAAAGCTCAATCAGATTAATACCAAAACGGAACGATGAATTTTCCATCCGATCATAGGCGAGTACCTCAAGACCGATCTGACCACTTGCATTGACGGGTTGAGGGACCACGAATGAGCTTCCCTTTTTAGTTACAGGAAATTCAAAGCGACCGAACTGGTCGTTGACCCGTGAGTTGATGTCCATCGTTCGAAGAGCAACTCGCTGTGGGAGCGGAGCTGTATGATCTCTCACTTCTTCGAAGTTGAGACTCATCGGGTTTAGTGCTTCTTCGTTAGAGTCTCTCAATTCAAAATGAAGATGAGGTCCACCAGAACCCCCGGTGTTTCCGGACCTCGCGATTACTTCACCTTGCTTAACAGGAAATTGTCCCGGCTTGAGAAACAAGTCTATCTCCGACTGCTTGCGCTTATATCGTTCCTCTAAAACGAAGTCTGCGATAGGTCCAACAAACTCGCTAAGGTGTGCATACACTGTTCCTTTTCCGTCGGGGTGGCGAACATAGAGTACGGTACCATAGCCGCCGGTTGCAACGGTAGCACGATAGATGTAGCCGTCGTTAGCGGCATGCACTGATTCTCCTACGTTAGCGTGAATGTCGAGGCCTGCGTGAAAGTGGCTTGAGCGAAGCTCACCCATTGTTCCAGCCAGCAATGCCGTCTTACCAGAATTAACAGGGAATAGGTACCCTTGTCCTTGTGAGATTTGAAAACTTAAAACAAAAAATAAAACGCTACTTAACTTCAAACTCCAGCAACTTCTCATCTTCTATGTAAGCGGATAATTTATTACCAACTACCACGGGTCCGACGCCTTTAGGTGTTCCAGTAAAGATCAGGTCGCCGGTACGCAGCGTAAAAAATCTGGACAGGTAGCTTATGATAATATCAAACGGAAAAAGCATGAGGCTCGTATTGCCTTGCTGCTTTAATTGTCCGTCGATCTCTAATTTAAAGTTGATGTTTGCCAGATCTTTGAACTCGCTGACCGGCAAAAAAACGGTCCGAAATGGGAGCGGAGCCGTTGAAGCCTTTCGCGATGTCCCAAGGGAGGCCTTTCTCTTTTGCTTTTTGCTGAAGATCGCGCGCTGTGAAGTCGATCCCCACACCAATAGCGTCGAAATAATTCCCCGCGAACCTGGGTTCAATGTTCTTTCCTTCCTTCGATATTCTCAGCACTAGCTCCACTTCATGATGGATATCCTTACTGAAGTCAGGATAATAGAAGGGGGCATTATTTTTGATGACCGCCGTATCAGGTTTAGTGAAAATGACTGGCTCATCGGGTCGTTCGTTGTTCAGTTCTTTAATATGCTCTGCATAGTTGCGACCGATCGCGAATATTCTCATGATACACGTTTTGCTTTCTGTAAAAATAAAAGAATTTTAACTTTACGCGACTTAAGATTTAAAAAACCATGATTAAGAAGATAATTACTGTTTGGTTATTGGCCCTGGCTGTCTGGTCATGCGCGACCGTCCCCGTTACCGGCCGCAAGCAACTCAGCCTTGTTTCCAATGATGAGATCATTCAGCAGTCTGCTGTGCAGTACAAAAATGTATTGGACTCGAGCAAACTGTCTACGAATGCTGCCGACGTAGCAATGATCAAGCGCGTTGGCGCAAAGATCCAGAGTGCCGTTGAAAGCTATATGGCGCAAAAAGGCCTGTCGAGTGAATTGAAAGGCTTCAATTGGGAGTTCAATTTGATTCAGGATGACAAGACTGTGAACGCATGGTGTATGCCCGGCGGAAAGGTTGCTTTTTATACCGGTATCCTTCCCATCTGTAAAGATGAGACTGGTGTGGCGATTGTTATGGGTCACGAAGTTGCCCACGCTATCGCGAATCATGGTCGCGAACGCATGAGCGAAGCGATGATTGCTAACGGCTTGCTGAGTGGTTTAAGCGCTGCTATCGGACAGAGTCCAACGCTCACACAGCAACTCCTTCTGCAGTCAGTGGGTGTTGGTGCAAACCTCGGTATGTTGAAGTTCTCGCGTGAAGATGAATCGGAGGCAGATCATATCGGTTTGATCTTCATGACTATTGCAGGATACGATCCTGAACAGGCTCCAATATTTTGGGAGAGAATGAAAGCGCAGGGTGGACAAAAGCCACCGGAATTCCTTTCTACTCACCCGGCCGACGAAACTCGTATTGCCGATCTGAAGAAGTGGATTCCGGAGGCGAAAAGGTATCAGAAAAAATAATCTGGTTACTTGTCTGAATTGATGATCATCGGCGACTTACCATCGGTGATGATGACTTTGGCATTGTTCGAGGTTACGAGTTCCTGTAACGTTTTGATGCCATTCCATTTGATCATGAGTTCGCTCATGCTCTCACTGATTGTCTGATTGTATTTTTTGACTGCTTCGGCTTCGATCTGCATACGTTCAGCTTCTTTGTGCTGCTTCTGGATCACGAACTCCATCTGCAATGCTTCCTGTTCGGATTTCAGTTTGTTTTCTACTGCCTGGAAGATCTGTGGCGGCATGGTGATTGACTTCAGAAGAACAGCATCCACAACAAAACCCTTGTCTTCAATGCCGGCTTTCAATTCGTCGAAGATCTCTGTTTCAATTTTCTTACGATCTATTGCAAATAACTCCTTCGCATAATATTGCGCGGATCTGTGCCTCGCAACTGCACGGAAGTTACTTTCAACAATCACTTCCTGGTAGTTCATACCGTAACGTGTATAAACTTCCTTCGCCGCATCGGGCCTCACATGATACAGCAACGAGATCTCCGACCTCACTGTAAGTCCTTCTTTTGTCGGAACGTCCAGGTCATTCAGAGCTTCAACGGTTCTTGTGTTGATCTTCTTTACAGTCGATACGAACGGATTGTACAAGTACGCACCAGGCGACATGTTCTCGCGTTTTATCTTTCCTAATGTTTGTTTGATCCCAACCTGGCCAGGGCGAATTACCGAGCAGGAACTCATGAAAGTGAGTAGCAAAAGACCCACTGCTATGTGCGTTTTCATATAAGGGTGGTTTAGACCTCATAACAAACTAACGATGGCAATTATGCCAAAGCTAAAGATGTACCCTTAAGTCTTGCTTAAAACGCTACTCCAACAGCTACAGTGTTGTTTGAATACTCATCAACGAGTATGAAGGAGCCATTCGATTTATTTTGATCGAAGCTATCGATCAACAATGGCCGGGCTGTCTTGATCTTCACACTACCGATATCATTCATCTTCAACGACGAAGGAGTTGTTTTCTCGAGAGTGGAAGGAATCTGCACGAAATTTATTTGTGTGACCTTAGCTTTCGTGAGTGAAGTGCCATGTTGCAAAAGGTATGTCTTTGCTGCATTGAATGGTTCTGAGTTCAACCAACAAATCGAAGCTTCGAATTCGGTCTTTAGACTCGTGGTTTGTGATTGTGGCACCAGCCAGTCACCACGACTAACATCTACATTGTCTTCGAGCTCAACAACAACCGACTCACGTGCCGAAGCTTGCTGCAGCTCTTCATTATACATGCTGATTCGACTTACCTTACTCTTTCTTCCTGACGGCTGTACGATGATCTCATCGCCAACTTTGATCGTTCCACTCAGTACTCGTCCTGCGTAGCCGCGAAAATCACGATGTGATTCGTTGCGTGGACGAATAACATACTGAACGGGGAATCTTGTAGGCTTGCGATCGAGGTCGGTGTTGACCTGGATGCGTTCAAGAAGATCTAGAAGTGGTTCGCCATCGAACCAGGGCATCGATTCGGACTTGCCGGTAATGTTATCGCCCAACAAAGAACATACAGGCATGATAGTAATCTCCTGTCCTTGCACTTGTAGTTCTTTAGCGAATTCAAGGAACTCTTTCTCTATCTCGCGGAAGCGTGCTTCGGCAAAATCAACGAGATCCATCTTGTTCACACAAACAATTACTTTGCTGATGCGAAGGAGATTCGAAATATAATAATGGCGATGTGTTTGTTCGAGAATGCCTTTCCGGGCGTCGACGAGGATAATGGAAACGTCGGCTTTGCTGGCGCCGGTGATCATGTTACGAGTATACTCAACGTGACCAGGTGCGTCGGTGATAATGAACTTGCGCTTGCTTGTATGAAAGTAAATATGAGCAACGTCGATGGTGATACCCTGTTCACGTTCGGCGATCAGGCCATCCGTAAGAAGAGACAGGTCGAGGAAGCTAATGCCTTTGCGTTGACTGGCGCGTTCTATGGCCTCCAATTTATCGACAGTGATTGAATTGGTCTCGTACAACAAGCGGCCAATCAATGTGCTCTTGCCATCATCTACACTTCCTGCAGTCGAAATACGTAATACTTCCATAACTAAAAATATCCACTCACTTTTCTTAACTCCATTGCTGCTTCGGCACGCTTGTCGTCCAAACGGGTGCCGCGCTCCGATAGGACAGACGAGAGGATCTCATCGATAACGGAATCCAGCTTATCTGCTTCCGAAGGGAGGGCCGCTGTACAAGACATATCGCCTACAGTACGGAAGCGTACTTTTCTTTTTGTTATCACTTCATTCGCATCGCGATAGATGAAATCGGATACGGGCCAAAGCACATTGTCTCTCTCGATCACCTCACGTTCGTGTGAGAAATAGATCGAAGGAATTGCGAGCTCTTCTTCACGGATGTAGTTCCACACGTCGAGCTCCGTCCAGTTGGAGATGGGGAACACGCGTACGTTCTCGCCTGGCTTTATTCTGCCATTGAGATAATCGAACAACTCAGGTCTTTGATTTTTTGCGTCCCATTGACCGAACTCATCGCGTACTGAGAAGATGCGTTCTTTCGCGCGGGCTTTCTCTTCGTCACGACGGGCACCACCCAAGCATGCATCGAGTTTATGTTCTTCGATCATGCGAAGAAGGGTAGTGGTCTGCAGCGTATTGCGGCTCGCATACTTTCCTTTTTCTTCAGTCACGCGACCAGCGTCGATGTCATCCTGTACATAACCGACAATCAAATCGATATTGATCTTCTTCACCAGCCAGTCCCTGAACTCGATGGTCTCCGGAAAGTTGTGACCGGTGTCGACATGAACGAGCGGGAAGGGGATCTTGCCGGGATAGAATGCTTTCTCTGCAAGGCGCACAAGCGTGATCGAATCTTTACCACCAGAGAACAAGATCGCGGGCCGCTCGAATTGTGCGGCGGCTTCGCGCATGATACTTATCGCTTCGTATTCGACGTCTTCAGGAAATTTTTTTCTATCTATCGCCATAATCTTTCTACGCTGACTTCTTTTCTTCTACCGCGTGCAATCCGCATTCCTTTGCCGATGTTTCCCACCACCATCTTCCGGCGCGAATGTCTTCGCCGGGTGCGATGGCTCTAGTGCATGGGGCACACCCGATGCTTGGGAATCCTTTCTTATGCAAGGCGTTCACGGGAACGTTGTTGTTGCTAATGAACTTCTCCACGTCTTCGAAGCTCCAATGAAGGATCGGGTTGTACTTGATCAGTTGATGCGCTTCGTCCCATTCAACGATGTCCATTGTCTGCCTGTTCGCCGATTGATCGGCACGGATGCCTGTGATCCACACTTTCGCGCCAGTCAATGCACGTTTCAAAGGCACAACTTTACGAATGAAACAGCATTCTTTCCTATTCTCCACTGAATCATAAAAACTGTTGGGTCCTTTTTCAAGAACCAACTGTTCTACCTGTTCGGCAGTTGGGTAATAGACTTTTATCGGGAGCTTGTATTTGATTCGGGTAAGCTGAAGAACGTCGTATGTTTCCTGGAAGAGGCGGCCGGTGTCGAGGCTGAAGACTTCGACAGGGAGTTGCTGGGTGCCGATCCAGTAGCTGATTACCTGGTCTTCGAGACCGAGTGATGTTGAGAACTTTGCCTGTGCGCCGAAGTTATCGGCGAGCCACTTCAGACCTTCCTGGGGGGACAGGTTCTCTACTCCGGATCGAACTTCGGCGAGGGTCATCTGGCAAAGATACTTAATCCGATGGAATTACTAGGAATTAAGAAATTATTGGGAAAAGATTGTCTTTGCAAACGTTACTTGCGCAGCATGCTAAGCTTGATCTCTGTGAGTTTTCGCTTGGTGTCTAAAGAAAAATCACCATTCATAACCCAATCGTAAAACGCTGGATCATCTTTGAAGACGGACTTCACTTCTTTTCCCTTGTGCTTTCCAAAGTTGTAAATGACATCACCTTTCGGAGTTAGGATCATTCTACCTGCGAGGTCTACCATACCTTGTGTAGTCAGCTTCGAAAGAACTTCCATGTCGTTAACGATCTGTCCGACCTTGTTACCGAGTGTGTCGGTAACTTCCTGGCTGTCGTAACGCTCGATCTGTGCAAGAAGAACTTCCATGCTCGCATCGGTGTCGGATTCTGCCGAGTGGGAGTTGTCGAGATCTTTATTGCAATAGAATTGATAAGCAGCTTTCAGTGTGCGTTTCTCCATCATGTGAAAGATCTTCTGTGAGTCGATGATCTTCTTTCTTGAATAGTCGAACTCCACATCGCATCGAAGGAACTCTTCGACGAGCACGGGCACGTCGAACTTCATGATGTTGAAACCCGAGAGGTCGCTGCCTTCGAACAGCTTCGCATATTCACGGGCGACTTCCTTGAAGGTCGGTTTGCCTTTCACGTCTTCGTCGCTGATGCCATGAAATATGATCGACTCGGCGGGAATGGGAATGGTAGGGTTGATGAGATTCGCCTTACGAACGATTTCGCCGGAAGGGAAGACCTTCGTAACGGCAATCTCGATGATGCGATCGTGCTGAATGTTTGTGCCTGTCGTTTCGAGATCGAAAAAACAGATAGGGATCTTTAGGTTGAGCTTCATTTGTACGAAGCAATGGCTTTGTTGAACTGGTCTACCGTGACGCCTACTTTCTTCAGCGCTTCGAGGGCAGCGGCAACCGGGAGCTTATCTTTTGCGGTGGCCTTATATTGAACGTATAGCACGTCGGCTCTCTCTTTATTAGAGATCACCGATGCAATCTTATCCTGTTCCCAATAAATAAGGATGCCGCCTTTGGGAGTACCGTCGGCGAAGAGGTCGAACTGGCGAATAAAATCATTCTCCGAGAGGCCGCCCTGGTGGTCGTACTCGACTTCGGCCATAACGCCGATGTGATGCTTGTAGTGAATGAACTGCGGAGTATGATATACAGCAGAGGCGCGGCTGGCGCTTCCGTCTAATACGATCAAGGGTGCGTCGCTGAGACTGATTGAGTTAGCACCTTCATCTGAAAGTACGTAATCAACTTCACGGTTGAGTGCTTTGAGTACATGCACGATCATCGATGCGATCTCACGGCGTCCACTGGTGCCGACGACAACGAGACGTTGCTTGTCCTTGGCAAATTCATAAATGAACTCAGCGCCTGTATATATCTTTAAACCAAGCTGTTGAGCCTTTAGTAATTCAGGATTACTTCTATTGGTTTGTTCGCCGATGATTACACCGTCAACCGATTTATCGGGTTCGCCCGAAGTTGTAATTGTATGACCAAGGTTGCGTAGCGCAGCTGCGATGTGCTCAGTTGTGTCACTACCTGTCACTATTAAATGATACTTTTTCGGCTTATTCACGATGGCAAATAAAAATGAATGTATTGTTTCCGCAAGGAACAACTTATACACAAATTAACGTGTTTATTGAATGTTGACAAGTTTGAACTTTTGGGGATACCGGGACTGTGCGTACGAGTACGTTTGTCTCCCTTAAAAGAAACTCGTACAACAACCACGAAGTATGGAGCAAAGATCGACGTCACTGAGGGCATCAGCATCCGCTGGTGCAGGTAACAGAACAAAGTTACTCGTGAGAGACATCTCCGAGAGCCTTGGAAAGTTACCGCCTCAGGCGCCCGATCTGGAGGAAGCGGTTCTCGGTGCATTGATGCTCGAAAAGAATGCGCTCACTTCCGTGATTGAATTCCTTCGACCCGAACATTTCTATTCGGACGCACATAAACTTATCTACGAAGCAATCATCGACCTGTTCAAGAACTCGGAACCGGTTGATATGCGTACGGTTGTCAACCAACTTCGCAAGAATGGCAAGTTGGAGTTGATCGACGGCAACGGTGCGTTCAAGATCGCCGAGCTCACGTCGAAAGTAAGCTCCGCGGCGAACATCGAGTATCACGCCAGGATCATTATCGAGATGGCGATCAAACGCAGTCTCATCGAGATCGCATCCCAAATACATCACGATGCCTACGAAGACACGACCGATGTATTCGAGTTGCTAGACAAAACTGAGCAGAACATCTTTCAGATATCCGACAGTAACCTTCGCAAGAACTACGACACAATGAAGTCGTTGATGTTCCAGGCGATACAGGAACTGAATGAAAAGAAGAATCATAAGGACGGACTCACTGGAATACCGAGCGGCTTCTCAAGACTCGATCGCGTAACGTCGGGCTGGCAGAAATCGGATCTCGTTATCATTGCTGCCCGCCCAGGTATGGGTAAGACGGCATTCATCGTATCTGCATTGCGAAACGCAGCTGTCGATTTTAATTACCCCGTGGCGATCTTCTCTTTGGAAATGGCTTCGCTACAGCTCGTGAATCGCCTGATCTCTGCCGAAGCGGAAATTGAATCTGAAAAAATCAAAAAGGGAAATCTTCAGCCCCACGAATGGACGCAGTTGGTTACAAAAACCAATCGTCTTACGAGCGCACCTATATTTATAGACGACACGCCTGCGTTGTCGATCCTTGAGCTTCGCGCCAAGTGCCGTCGCCTCAAAGCAGAACACAATATTCAAATGGTAGTTGTCGACTACTTGCAGTTGATGAAGGGCGAAGCGGGTGGTAACCGTGAACAGGAGATCGCGTCGATCTCGCGAGCACTGAAAGGTGTCGCGAAAGAATTGAACATCCCGGTGATAGCACTGTCGCAATTGAGTCGCGGTGTTGAAACACGCGGTGGTGATAAGAGACCCCAGTTGTCAGACCTTCGTGAATCCGGATCTATCGAACAGGATGCAGATATAGTTATGTTCCTCTATCGTCCTGAGTACTACAAGATCACGGTCGACGAAGAAGGAATGCCTACGCAAGGACTTGCAGAGGTGGTGATCGCCAAGCACAGAAACGGTTCGCTGGAAAACGTGAAGCTGAAGTTCATCGGCAAGTACACGAAGTTTGCAGACTTCGACGGACCCGTTGGTAACGAGAATCCTTTTTCGGGTATGATCACGAAGGAGAGCAGGCTGAATTCGTTTAACGATAATCCTCCGCCACCACTCCCGCCTCCGCCAGACGACGAAACTCCTTTTTAGGATACTTCTTTAGGATGCTTCCGGCCGTATTACCCGGAGATGTATTTGCCGAAGGGCAGCTTGCTAATCAAATACACCGTAATGAGAGATATTACCACGCCTAGTATGGTAACCAGGGGCACGTTTAGAAGTGGCCATGGTATCCAGGTCTTGATAGGAGTACGATACAGGGCTGACAACACCAGCATGTGTGACAGGTAAATTCCAAAGCTGTGTTTGTTCACAAGCATAAAGAACGGCCCCGGCTTTCTGTTGAGTGAAGGGTTGAATCGAAACCAGAGAAATATTCCTGCAGATATGAAGACCACGTTCGGTGTGAGATATCCATAAAACTCCGACCGCGACGTTTCAGAAGCATGCGCGAGCGCATAGGTGCCTAACGCAGTTGCCGCAGTCCCGGTAACGACGAGAGCAAGTACGATCAGTGTAACAGTACGTTGATTAGTAGTTGGCTGAACCTGTGAAAGAAAATATCCGAGCACGAGATAGCCTGCGAAGCCGCCAAAGAATACAAGATTAATAACAGGTATAAAGGGACGCGCGAATGAAAGCGCGAAGATCGTTGTCAGGAACCAAATCGTGATGAAATAGGCGACCTCGTTCTTTGTAGCGTTGCGGATCCACACCGACAAGATCGGAATCGCCAAATACAATCCGAGGATCATGTACACGTACCACAGGTGAAACGAACTTCCGTACACCAGCTTTTCGCCGATATAGTAAAGTGCACCAGGAAATGCGAGTTTCCCTTCCGTTAGATACTGAACGACGAGATTTGCAGCTATGTAACAACAGCTCCAGAACACAAACGGAGGAAGAATGCGCGCTGCCCGTTTTCTAAGAAAATCACTTAACGTATATCGTTCCGTCAGTAAGAGAGTTCCACTGATCATCACGAAAACTGGAACGCAACAACGAAGAAAACTTCCGATGAGATTTAGTACCCACCAACTTCCGTTAAGTGATTCGCCTTCGGCATTAAATTCACCTGCGATAACGTGGAGAAAGATCACACCGATTGTTGAGAAGACCCGTAGTTGGTCGATCCAATAATGGCGGTCGGTGGTTTCAGAGATCTTAGAGTTTGAAACTTGCGTCACGTTGCATGGATATCTGTGCAAGTAATACCTTATTTTCAATAGTGTCAACTCTTTACAAGGTCGTAATGGGAAACCAATATCTTTGCGTAACAGTTGTAAACTAATTGCGCTGAATGTTTTACGAACTCACTCTTGAAGAGCTGGTGCCTTTCATCGGATTGATGATCGTTGTGATGGTAATATTGATCTTCAACTTTACGAGGAGTTATGTATACTGCTGGTCTCCACTGGTGGTTGTTGCGTTGGTATTCGGATACTACTGCTTGCTCGGACCTTACGAAGCCATTCGTTCTGGCGAAACCCGCGACAGGTTAATGGACATGCGCCGTTTTTATGAGTCCTCTTTTTGGGGAGCATTCGTCACGGTTGTATCTATACTTGTTGGTTATCTTTTTAATAACGCGCCCGGCCGACGATCACAATACACATTCAACAATGAGCTACTCGGGTTTTATGGAAGGAGACTTTATTTGATTGGCTTTGTCCTGTTCACGATATCAACAGGAGGAAATGTTGGAAGGCTGATCAATCCCCTGGATTCAGATGGGGTTCAGCAGATTGGCGGTAGCTTCGCCAACTATCTTTTTTTGTCTCTTAACTTTCTTATTCCGGCAGTCACGCTGCTGTTCCTGTACTTTCTCAGGACAAGGAAGGGGCTTGCGTGGTTTATCATTGCATGCCTGATTGCCGTCGGAATATTTATATCACTCGGCTTTCGATATCGGATTGTAATTCTTTTCGGAGCCATGGCCGTCGCCTATTTTTACAACGAAGGAAAGAAACCTAACCTCGTTGTTATGGCCGTTGGAATAGCGGTCTTTATTGGGCTCATGGGAGTAATCAACATTACCCGGCAGTATGGCAGGGGTCTTGATCTAACGAAGCTTGAAGACCGTAGCACGGCAAACTACTATGAATCCGGATTAAGGGAGGCGATGATTTTTCAAACCTCCGGAGCAGTGATTGATGTTGTCCCTTATAAACATCCACATGCAGGATGGACGCCGATATGGTCAACGATCACCTTTCCTATTCCGAGCGCCCTGTATAAGGAAAAAAATAGTGCGGTATACCTGTTGGAAACCCTTGATGCGATCTATGGCGAAAAATTGAGCCAGGGTGCGGCCATGATGGCGTATGGGGAATACTACCTTGCCTTTGGCTGGGCAGGAATTGTTATTGGTGGATTTCTTACAGGATGGTATTGTAAAAAACTTTGGAAATGGTACCTGGCGAACAGCGATAACCCATTCGTGATATCCGCCTATGCAGTAACCGTGAGCTATTTGTATTTTGTTGTTTCAAGGGGATACCTTCCCCTGATCGTGAACCTGTTTTTTTTCACGGCGTTCCCGGCTTACTTTGTTTGGTGGCTCGTGAGACGACGTCATTCACGGTCAACAAAAGCGTTTGAAGTCCAACAAATAAACACGTTGAGCCAAAAGTAGTATCTTAACTGACAGTATGAAGGCGTTAGTTTTAACCGGCCCCGGCACAATAGAATTAAAAGAAGTCGAAGTTCCATTAGTCACTCCTGGCAAAGCATTGGTCAAGATCAAAGCTGCGTCGCTCAATCGACGCGATGAGTGGATTCGTGAGGGGAAGTATCCCAACATTCGTTTTGGTGGAACGCTCGGTTCCGATGGCGCCGGGATTGTAGAAAAGGTGGGCGATGAAAAAGACCACGATTGGGTAGGGAAGGCGGTTGTTATCAATCCGAATATCGATTGGGGTCCGGACGCCGAAGTGCAATCAATTAAGTACACCATTCTCGGGATGCCGGTAGACGGCACGTTTGCCGAATATATTCTCGTGAACACAGACAGGCTTCAGCACAAACCTTTTCATCTCGATTTTCTCCAGGCTTCGACGTTGCCGCTCGGGGGGCTCACTGCGTTTCGTGCGTTGTTTCGTCGCGGCGGATTAAAGCCTGGCAACAACGTATTGATCTCGGGATTCGGTGGAGGTGTTGCGCAGTTTGCATTTCTCTTTGCACAAGCAGCCGGAGCCAACGTGTATGTTACGTCCGGTAGCGATGAGAAAGTAGAGAAGGCTTTGAAGATGGGAGCGAAGGGAGCTTATAACTACAAGAAGCAAAACAACTACACGGATCTTTGGAAGACGAAAGGAGGTTTCGATATCGTGATCGACAGCGCGGGAGGAGATCAGATCAATAATTTTATCAAAGTGCTCCGTCCGCATGGACGCATCGTATTCTACGGTGCTACGAATGGCAATCCTTCGAAGGTGGATCTCTATCGCATGTTCTGGCATCATCTCACGTTGCAGGGAACGACAATGGGTAACGACAATGAGTTCAATGAAATGCTGGAGTTTGTGAGCAAGCACCAGATACGACCGATGGTGGATTCGATACGACCATTTTCCCGAATCGCAGAATCATTCTCCGATATCAACCGCGCGAACAAGGTGGGCAAGATTGTATTTATCGTGAATGGATAGGATCAGCGTGTTGGAGGGTTTTCTTGCGGAAGATCCCGATGATCCATTCAATAGTTATGCGTTGGCACTAGAGTATCTGAAGTCAGATAATAAAAGAGCACGCGATCTTTTCGAAGACCTTCTCAATAAAAATCCAAACTATCTTCCGACCTATTACGCCTTCGCGCAATTACTCGCGGAACAACAAGATCCAGGAGCTGCAGACATTTTCAGACAGGGCATCGAAATTGCGTCGCGCGCCGATGATCAAAAGACCTTAAAAGAGTTAGCTAATGCTTATAATGACTGGCTTTTTGAGCAATCTTAATTAACTTGCCCGTTATGAAGATTCTAGTGTGCATCTCGTGTGTTCCCGACACTACATCGCGGATCAATTTCATCGACAACAACACAAAATTCGATACGAACGGAGTGCAATTCATCATCGGACCTTACGATGATATGGCGCTTGCTCGTGCTGTCGAAATAAAAGAAGCCAACGCAGGTACGACGGTCACAGTTCTTAATGTAGGTCTGGTAGAAACGGAGCCGATCATTCGTAAAGCGCTGGCCATCGGTGCCGACGATGCTATTCGCGTGAATGCAGAGCCTACCGATTCTTTCTTCGTGGCTTCGCAAATTGCCGAGCATGCAAAAGGTTTCGATCTAATATTGATGGGACGCGAGTCGATCGACTTCAACAGTGGTGTTGTCCATGCTATGGTTGGCGAGATGTTGGGCATCGCGTCGTTTTCGCCTATCATGAAGCTCGACATTACAGGAACAACAGCGAAGATGGCGCGCGAGATCGAAGGTGGTAAGGAATTGCTTGAAGCATCCTTGCCGTTGGTGTTGGGTTGCCAGGAGCCGATCGCTGAGTGGAAGATCCCCGTTATGCGTGGTATCATGAGCGCAAGAACAAAACCTTTGAAAGTAGTAGACGCTAAGTCTGTTACTCCAGAAGTCAAACTTAAAAAATATGAACTTCCTGCTCCGAAGGGTACAGTGAAGATGATACCGGCCGATAATGTTGCCGAGTTGGTGAAACTATTGAAGACCGAAGCCAAAGTGTTATGAACATCCTTGTATTTGTTGAGACCGACGATAAGAAAATAAAAAGTACTTCGCTTGAAGCTGTGGCATATGCAAACGCAATGGGAGGCAACGTAACTGCTATTGCACTTGGCTCTGCCGATAAAAGTGCATTGGAAGCGTTAGGCAAGTACGGTGCGAAGAAAGTTCTTCATACTTCGAACAACAAACTCGATCAACCTATCGCACAGGCTTACGCAACTGTGATTGCCAAAGCAATGGCCGACGAGAACGCCGAAGTTTTGGTGCTTGCCAATTCATCGTTGGGCACACCTGTCGCAGCCAAGATTGCAATTCGTACCGGGGCAGGTTTGGTTTCTAATGTGGTGGAACTTCCCGATACAAGTGCGGGCTTCACCGTGAAGAGAAGCATCTATACAGGAAAAGCTTTTTCGATAGTTGAAGTTACGGGGAGCAAAAAAATAGTCGTCATAAAAAAGAATGCTGCCGAGTTGAAAGAAGTTGGTGGCAACGCGCAGGTGGTTGACTATCCCGTCGATTTACCGGATACGGATTTTAACGCAAAGATAACATCAACAGAAAAAGCGACCGGTGAAATATTGCTGCCCGAAGCCAACATCGTTGTGTCGGGAGGTCGTGGAATGAAGGGCCCCGAGAATTGGGGCATCCTCGAGGAACTGGCGAAAGAATTGCATGCGGCCACGGGTTGCAGCAAGCCGGTTTCTGATATGAACTGGAGACCTCACCACGAGCACGTTGGACAGACGGGCGTGAAAGTTGCGCCGCAGCTCTACATCGCCGTTGGAATATCGGGAGCGATTCAACACCTCGCGGGAGTAAATTCGTCGAAGTGTATTGTTGTGATCAATAAAGACCCCGAAGCTCCGTTTTTCAAAGCGGCGGATTACGGGATTGTTGGCGATGCGTTCGATGTGGTACCGAAATTGACGGCTGCAATCAGAGCGGCCAAATAATATTTTTGATGAAGGTTTTTATCGGTTTTTTGTACTAATATCGTAACATAGATCGGGGACTTTAGCGCGTGGCACAAAGGAAAATCAAGCTTGAAATATTAGGTCTATCATCCAGCCAGTCCACAACTGGTTCTTTTGCACTTGTACTGGGTGAGACCGAGGGAAACAGGCGACTGCCGATTATTATCGGCATGTTTGAAGCGCAAGCCATCGCTATCGAGATCGAGAAGATCATTCCCAACAGGCCAATGACCCACGATCTTTTCAAATCATTCGCAAGCACGTTCCATTTTCATGTTGAAGAGATCGTTATCTCCGATCTTAAAGAAGGTGTGTTCTTCGCGAAGATCGTATGTACCGATGGTCTTAAGAAAACGGAGGTCGATGCTCGTCCATCCGATGCCATCGCGATCGGGTTGAGATTCGATTCGCCCATTTATACTTATGAAAACATACTGGCCGAAGCCGGTATCGTTCTCACCGACGAAGAAGAAGAGGAGGAGAGAGAAAAAACGTCGGAGACAAAAGAACCAAAAGCGAAAGTCAAGAAAGAGGTTTCTTCAAAGAAATCTGAAGACTATAAAAATTACTCCGTCGAAAAACTAAACGAATTGCTGAAAGACGCCATCGACAAAGAAGATTACGAGAGGGCTGCCAAGATCCGTGACGAGCTCAGCAAACGGAATTAATACATCTCGCATTCGTCAATGAAAATTCTCAAAATCTTTTTCGCTGTCCTGTTCCTCCTCTTTGCCCTTGTCCAAATCAACGACCCCGACCCGCTTCTTTGGATAGTTGTTTACGGTTCCATGATGGTCGTTTCGATCATGGCGATCTACAACCGATATCCAACCCGGTACATGGTGGTAATGGCCTCTGGCTTCCTCATCATGACCATCCTTTATTTCGAAGGATTCAAAACATGGTTGGACTCGTCGGATCGCTCATTGCTCTTCGATGATCTTGCAAAGATGCAATTCCCTTATATCGAGGAGGCGCGTGAATTCCTGGGTCTGCTCATCTGTCTTGCCGTGCTGATATTTTATTTTGGGCTAAGTCGACGACCCGCGAAATAGCCGATGAAGAAACTCGTACTGCTGTTGATCATAGCGCTGGTCGGTTCCTGTACGAGCCCAAAAGAAAGAATACCCGACACGATGCCAGCAACGCAAATCACGTCGTCGAAGCTAGTTATCTATCAAATGATGACGCGGCTCTTCGGCAACACCAACGCGACCAACAAGAAATTCGGTACGATACAAGAGAACGGTGTCGGTAAATTCAACGACATCAACGACGTTGCCCTCGATGCCATCAAACAACTTGGTGTTAGTCATGTTTGGTACACAGGCGTCCTTGAACATGCCCTGCTTACCGATTACACTGCATTCAATATTCCTCCCGATGATGCCGACGTCGTAAAGGGAAGAGCCGGTTCACCGTATTCGATCAAAGACTATTACGACATCAATCCCGATCTCGCCGTCGATGTGAAGAATCGTATGGCGGAGTTTGAAAAATTGATTGAACGAACTCATAAGCATGGAATGAAAGTCATCATCGACTTCGTTCCAAATCACGTGGCGCGTTCCTATCACTCCGATGTAAATCCAGAAGCAGACTTTGGTCTGAATGATGACAAGTCAAAAAGCTTTAGCCCGAATAATAATTTTTATTACATCGTTGGCCAGGATTTTCATCCGCCAAGAGTAAGTCCCGAACTCGGTGCCGACGGTAAGTTTATCGAATCACCTGCAAAAGCCAGCGGCAACGATGTATTCAATGCCAGTCCAAACGTCAACGACTGGTTCGAAACAGTGAAGCTCAACTACGGAGTTGATATTCAAAGCAATCACACAAAACATTTTGACCCAGTTCCCGGTACGTGGACCAGGATGCTCGAGATACTCCTATTTTGGACAAAGAAGAACGTCGATGCTTTTCGATGCGACATGGCCGAGATGGTTCCTGTTGAGTTTTGGCATTGGGCGATACCGCAGGTGAAGGCAGTGAACCCCGACATTACATTCATCGCCGAGATATACAATCCGCACGCCTATCGTTCCTACATCGAGCAAGGAAGATTCGATTATCTCTACGACAAAGTTCAATTGTACGACACGCTTCGGTTGCTCATCAATCAACATGCACAGTCGACCGACGTGCCGCGAATACAAAAGAGTCTGGAGGGCATCAATGATCACATGCTTCATTTCCTCGAGAATCACGATGAGCAAAGGATTGCTTCGAAATTTTTTGCCGGTGATCCATGGAAGGCCGTTCCCGCGATGGCTGTTAGCGCGCTGATCGACAAGGGACCTGTGATGATCTACTTCGGACAGGAAGTTGGCGAACCCGGCGGCGCCAACGAAGGCTTTAGCACCGACGATGGCCGCACAACCATTTACGATTACTGGGGCGTGACCGAACATCAGAAGTGGGTGAACAACAAGCTTTACGACGGCGGACAACTGTCGGACGACCAGAAGGCATTGCGACAATTTTACGGCGACCTTCTCCGGTTCGCCGGAACGAACTCCGCTATCGTTTTCGGCGACTACTTCGATCTGACAGAGCAAAATGTGGCACTTAAAAACTGCGCGAATCATCATGTTATTTTCGGCAGGACCGATGGAGGG
This sequence comes from Bacteroidota bacterium, assembly GCA_037200305.1. Classification (GTDB taxonomy): domain Bacteria; phylum Bacteroidota; class Bacteroidia; order Cytophagales; family Cyclobacteriaceae; genus ELB16-189. The sequence continues at coordinate 118,110 of JBBCGZ010000006.1, read as the reverse complement.
GAAAAACTTCTCGTCATTGCGGGATTTGGTACAAAGACCGAGAGAATAAAAGTTAAATTAACGGATGAGGCGATAAAGAAAATGGGGCTGGAATCGGGCGGCCAGTATATTGCCCGGGATCTTTTGCGTAGCGGGACTGATGTAGGCTTCGATAGTCAATTTCAATTTGAGATAGATGTGCCGCCATACTCGGTATTCATTCTAAAAATAAAATGATGAAGAGAATATCAACATTATCATTCGCCGCTGCTCTTGTACTCGCGGTTTCGTGTACGCCTGAGCCTGTTAACCATTGGCCCAATGGTGTTAACTACGAAGTGTTTGTTCTGGCGTTCGCCGACGGCAATGGTGATGGCAAGGGCGACTTCAAAGGACTGACGTCGAAGCTCGACCATTTTTCGGAGCTTGGTATTGGGGGCTTGTGGCTGATGCCGATCATGAATTCCCCCAGCTATCACAAGTACGATGTGACTGATTATAAATCGATCAATCCTGAATATGGTACGGTTGAGGATTTTAAAACATTTGTGAACGAATGTCATAAGAGAAACATTCGCGTGTTGGTTGACCTGATCCTGAACCATACCGGTTACGATCATCCCTGGTTCCAGGCCGCGATCAAAGACAAGGCGAGCAAGTATCGCAACTACTATGTGTGGGCGAAGAAGGATTCGATACGAGATCAGATTGCGAAAAAACAGATCTCGTTTGATTCAGATAATATCACACAATGGCATGCAGTAAATGGTGACACGTTATCTGAGCACTATTATGGATTCTTCTACGGTGGAATGCCGGATCTGAATTTTGATAACCAGGATGTTCGTGCGGAGTTTGTCGATATCGGTAAGTTCTGGCTGACTGATATGAACGTGGATGGCTTCCGTCTCGACGCAGCGAAACATCTTTACCCGACAGACCAGGCGACGAAGAGTCATGAGTTTTGGATTTGGTATCGTAACGAACTGCAAAAGATCAAACCTGATGTTTACATGGTGGGAGAGGTGTGGTCGAAGGCTGAAGATGTTGCTCCATACCTGAAGGGTATTCCTGCCCTGTTTAATTTCGATTTGGGTTATGCGATTAGTGCAGCGGTTCAGTCAGGCAAAGACACAACCGGTCTCATTAAAGGGTATAAGAAGATCATTGATTTCTATAATCAATCGACATCTGATTTCATCGATGCAACATTCCTCAGGAACCACGATCAGAACAGGATCCTCAGCGAGCTTCACGATGATGAAAAGAAGGCACGAATGGCTGCATCTGTTTTGATGACGCTGCCAGGTACGCCTTACGTCTATTATGGTGAAGAGATCGGCATGAAAGGAATGAAACCCGACGAATACATTCGCGAGCCATTCCTCTGGGACAAAGACCACAAAGATCCCGCGCAGACTACCTGGGAAGAGCCGAGGTATTCAACTGATAAAACGGTTGTGCCTTTGGCCGCTCAGAAGACAGACAAGAATTCGATGTATAATTTTTATGAGGATTGGATCGACTATCGAAACGATAGCGAGGCATTGACTTATGGAACGATCGAACTCTCGCCCGTATCGAGCAACGAGGTGATCAGTTTCTATCGCGTGAAAGACAACGAGAAATTGTTCATACTTCACAACATTTCCGATGTTGAAGTTACTGTGCCTATCGATCTGGATGAATTGTATCGTCTCGATTTTACAACCAACCCAGCTGTTGAAGCGCGCGAGACAGAGATCGTGATGCCGGCATACTCCAGCGCAATATTGAAGAACTAAAATGCAGGGAAAGAGAAGAGTCATCATAGAAAATGTACAACCCGTTATCGATGGTGGACGCTACGCAGCACGTCGTGCAGTGGGTGAACGGGTTGACGTCTCCGCGAGCATATTCGCCGACGGCCACGATCATTTACGTGCACGGATCCTTTACAAAAAACAAGATGCTGGAAGCTGGACGGAAGTTGAAATGAAGCCCACGTGGAACGACGAATGGGTGGCTGCATTCTATGTTCCCGAAAAAGGATATTACCAATTCAAAGTCGAAGCATGGATCGATCATTTCGATACATGGTTCGATGGATTCAAGAAGAAGGCCGAAGCAAAGGTTGACGTGAAGACTGAACTGATGGAAGGAGTGAACTTCCTTCGGCGATTTGTGGAGTCGGATGCTTCTCTGAAGAACTACATCACAGTACTCGACGATCGTACTAACTACGACAAAGCAGTTGGCACGGTGATGTCGCCGGCTTTCGTAGACGTTGTTCATCATCATGCGTTGATCGAGAACGAAACAACGACTGATGAGTATGTAGTGAAGGTTGAGTACAACAAGGTGTTATTCAGCACCTGGTATGAGTTGTTTCCGCGATCTGCTTCGCAGCAGAAAGGTCGTCACGGCACTTTCAAAGATGTGATCAAATTACTGCCTCGTGTTGCTGCGATGGGTTTCGACGTGCTGTACTTGCCGCCGATCCATCCGATCGGCAAACTCAATCGGAAGGGCAAGAACAACAACGTTCGTGCTGCCGAAGGAGAGCCCGGTTCACCGTGGGCCATCGGCAACAACGAAGGTGGTCATAAGTCGGTTCATGCAGAGCTCGGAACGCTCGACGACTATCGCAATCTTATCAGCAAAGCAAAAGAGCACGACATCGACATCGCGCTTGATATCGCGTTTCAGTGTGCTCCCGATCACCCGTACGTAAAAGAACATCCCGAGTGGTTTCGTCAGCGTCCTGACGGAACAATACAGTACGCCGAGAATCCACCGAAGAAATACCAGGACATTTATCCATTCAACTTCGAGACCGACAACTGGCAAGCGCTATGGGACGAACTGAAATCGGTGATCGTGTATTGGATCGAACAGGGTGTAACGATCTTTCGCGTCGATAATCCACACACCAAGCCGATACCTTTCTGGGAGTGGGCAATAACCGAAATACAAAAGCAATATCCCGACACAATTTTCCTTGCTGAAGCATTCACGAAACCAAAAGTGATGGCTTCACTGGGCAAGATCGGTTTCAATCAATCATACACCTATTTCACGTGGCGTGTGAGTAAACAGGAGATCATTGATTACGTGAACGAGCTCATTCAGACGGGATCTCGCAATTATTTCCGTCCGAACTTCTGGCCCAACACACCAGACATTCTTCCATATCATTTACAGCACCAGGGCGAGAATATTTTCATCATTCGTTACGCATTAGCGGCAACATTATCGTCGAACTACGGAATGTATGGACCTCCGTATGAATTCTACGACAACGTTCCCATGGAAGGGAAGGAAGAATATTTTAACTCGGAGAAGTACGAGGTGAAGTTGCACGATTGGAAGGCGACCAATCGCATGACCGACATCATTTCGATGATGAACCGGTTTCGGAAAGAGAACAAAGCACTGCAGACCACATGGAACACCGTGTTCTGCAACGTGGAAAATGGCCAGCTACTTGCTTACGTAAAAGCGACGGACGACCTGTCGAACATCATCCTGGTTGTAGTGAATCTCGATCAGCACAATCAACAGTCGGGATACGTACAGGTGCCGAAGCATGCTTTGAAACTCGGCGATAAGATCAATCTTAAATTAAGAGACCTGATGACGGATGAGCATTATATGTGGACACAGGAATGGAATTTCGTTTCCCTGAATCCGCATAAGATGCCGTTTCATTTATTTCAAATAAACATTCACGACTCAAATATGTAATGGCCGCTGCAATAAAAAACAACGATCCACTGTGGTTCAAAGATGCAATCATCTATGAAATCAGTGTTCGTGCATTCTTCGACAGCAACGGCGATGGCATCGGTGACTTCCAGGGACTTATTCAGAAGCTCGACTACCTGGAAGATCTCGGTATCGATACCATTTGGTTATTGCCATTCTATCCTTCACCATTGAAAGACGATGGATATGACGTTACAGAGTATTGCGATATCCATCCCGACTATGGCACGTTGGCCGACTTCAAGCAATTTTTGAAAGAAGCGCATCGTCGCGGATTGCGTGTTGTTACGGAGCTCATACTCAATCATACTTCAGATCAACATCCGTGGTTTCAGAAATCGCGCAAGGCACGCGCTGGTTCGCGCTACAAGGATTACTACGTTTGGAGCAACACACAGGATCGATACAAGGACGCGCGCATCATCATTGCCAGCGATGAATCGACAAACTGGTCGTGGGACAACGAGGCGAAAGCATACTACTGGCATCGCTACTATCGTTTTCAACCTGACCTGAATTTCGATAATCCTGAAGTGCAACTGGAGATCATTCGTATCACAGACTTCTGGATGAAATTGGGTGTAGATGGTTTCAGGCTCTCGTCCGTTCCATTCCTGTTCGAAGAGGAGGGAACTCCTTGCGAGAATCTTCCTCAGACACATACGTTTGTAAAGAAGCTGCGTGCCCACATCGACAAGAATTATAAGGACCGGGTACTCATTGCTGAGGCCAACCTGTGGCCAGAAGATGCTGCGTCGTACTTCGGCGATGGCGACGAGTGTCACATGAACTTCAATTACCCGTTGATGCCCAGGCTGTTTCTCGGGCTTCGAACAGAAGACAGTTACCCGATCATCGACATCATCGATCAAACACCATCCACTCCCAAGAACACACAGTGGGCGTTGTTCCTTCGCAACCACGACGAGATCGGTTTGGAGATGGTGACTGAAGAGGAGAAAGATTACTTATTCAAAGCATACGCTACCGACCCGAACACCAAGCACAATCTTGGTATCCGACGGAGGCTCGCCCCTTTGCTCAACAACGATCGTCGCAAAGTGGAACTTCTGCACGCCATACTTCTTTCGTTGCCAGGCTCGCCGGTTTTGTACTACGGCGATGAGATCGGCATGGGAGATAACATCTACCTCGGCGACAGGTTTGGTGTGAGGACGCCGATGCAATGGAACATGAACCTCAATGCAGGTTTCTCCTCTGCCAATCCGCAAAAACTTTACCTGCCGGTGATCACCGACCCGGTTTATCGTTATGAATCTGTAAACGTCGCGACACAGGAAGAGAATCCCTCATCGATGATGTGGTGGTTTAAGAATGTGATCGCAATGCGCCGCAGACTAAACGTATTCGGTCACGGCGAGCTAAAGTTCATCGAGAGCTCGAATGCAAAAATACTCAGCTTCGTTCGCTACGACGAGAATGTTAGGATTATTGTCGTTGCCAATCTTTCGCAGTTTAGCCAATCGACAACACTTGACCTTTCAGATTTTAAAGATTGCGACATCACCGAAGTGTTCAGTCAAAACCGTTTCAAATCGGTAGAGGAGAGCGATTATTACATCACCATCGGACCCTATGGTTATTTCTGGTTCCAGGCGGATGCATCGGAGAAAAAAGAATCCATCGGTGGAAGCGGCGAACTGCCGCTAGTAAAGACTGGCGTTTCGTGGGAGAAGTTCTTCAATCATTACAACGAGATACGGGTACTTGAACGCAAGGTCCTTCAGCCGTTCATGCGTAAGTGCCGTTGGTTCGGAGGAAAGGCTCGCGCAATCAGCAAGCTTGCGGTCAAAAAATCTTTCCCACTGAAGGTTGAAGGCAACACGCACTTTCTTTGCATCATCGAAGTTCATTACGTTCAGCGATTGCCTGAGCTGTACTTTCTCCCGATGGTATTCATACCGTCCGACGGAGTATTCGAGCGCGTGGAGTATACAGCACAGAGCGTTGTTTGCCGCGCGGAGATACAAGGAGTGACGGGCTTCGTAATTGACAGCAGTTATGACCGCAGCTTCAGAGACTATTTGTTCTCGAGCATGGCACGCAATCAGAAGATACGTGAGGACGAGGGCACATTGGAATTCAACTCGAGTGTTTATTCGAAGCTCGATCCTGAGAATGTAGAGTCGAAGATCCTCAAGGCCGAACAGAGCAATACGTCCATCATATACAATGATCAATACTTCTTCAAGTTCTATAGGAAGCTGGAGAAGGAGATCAATCCCGACCTGGAGATCGTGCGATATCTTTCGGAAGGAACCAACTTCAGGAATGCACCGAGATATGCCGGCAGCATTGAGCTTGTCGAAACAGACAACAGCTCTTACGTGCTCGGGTTGTTGCAAGAGAAAGTGGAGAACCAGGGCGATGCCTGGGTGATGACGATAGACTCTGTGGGTCGCTTCTACGAACGCGTGATGACCAAGGGCAAGAATGAGAAGCCTCCGAAGCTCATCAACAGGAATGTTCTCACTTTTGAGGAAGCGCCTGAGATCGTACAAGAATTGATTGGACGTGGATTCTATGAGCGTGTTGTTCGTTTGGGACAACGCACTGCCGAAATGCATCTCGCACTTGCATCGGATAAATCGAACCCCGCATTTTCTCCGGAGGTTTTCACAACCAACTATCAGCGTTCGCTGTACAGCGGCCTTCGTAAGTTGCTCCGCGATCGCTTCAAGCTCCTGCAAAATTCATTGCCGAAGCTCTCGAACGAAACACGTGAGTTCGCCAAGAAAGTATTAGCTCTCGAAGACAAAATTCTCGATTCATTTACAGAGATCTATCAACATAAGATCAACGCAGTAAGAACTCGCATACACGGTGATTATCATTTGGGCCAGGTGTTGTTTACTGGTAAAGATTTTATCATCATCGACTTCGAAGGAGAGCCTGGCTTCAGCTTCAGCGAACGACGTCTGAAGAAGAATCCGTATAAAGACGTTGCAGGTATGATGCGATCGTTCCACTACGCCGCTTTCGGAAAGATCTTATTGAATGAAAACTATCGTCAACAGGATCTCGAATTCCTCGAACAATGGGCGGAGCAATGGCAGCATTACATCGCGCGCTTCTTCCTCGGTGCTTACCTCGAAAAGATGGGACTCAGTCAAAAACTTTCTTTCGAGCACGACATTTTGATCCGGACCTTCCTGATTGAAAAAGCTATCTATGAACTCGGTTACGAACTGAACAGCCGACCCGATTGGGTCACTGTTCCCTTAAGGGGCATTCACTATCTTGTAAATCGTTACGCCCAGGAAAAAGAAGATAGAAAAAAGAAAAATTAAGCCGATGAAGAAGCCCAGGTCCGAGGACACACAAACTAGTTTTTCTTTACTCACAGACTTTGATATTCATTTATTCAAGACTGGTAAGCACTTCAAATTGTACGAAAAGATGGGTGCCCACCTCGTGTCGCCACAGGGCAAAAGTGGAACGTTCTTCGCCGTCTGGGCCCCAAATGCAAAAGAGGTCTCTGTCATCGGCAACTTCAATCATTGGCAGAAGGGTCATCATAAACTAACTCCCCGTTGGGACGAGTCTGGTATCTGGGAAGGGTTCTTTCCTGGCCTTCACCAGGGTGAAGCGTATAAGTATTCGATCACGTCCGAGTCAGGCGAAATTCTCGAGAAGGCAGATCCATTCGCCTTCTATGCAGAGGTTGCGCCGAAGACCGCTTCCGTCGTTTGGCAACCAGAACACACCTGGAACGATCAACAATGGCAACAGAAGAAACGCGGTGAAGTAGGCAACGCAAAACCATATTCCGTCTACGAAGTTCACTTCGGTAGCTGGCGAAGAAAAGTCGAAGAAGACAATCGCTCGCTCACGTATCATGAGATGAAGACCGAGCTTGTTCGTTATGTGAAAGATCTTGGATTCACGCACATCGAGTTTCTCCCGTTGATGGAGCATCCATTCTATGGATCTTGGGGATATCAGTTAACCGGGTACTTTGCACCGACAAGTCGTTACGGTCCACCCGAGCAACTTATGGAACTGATCGACGCGTTTCATGCCGAAGACATTGGCGTGATACTCGATTGGGTTCCGTCACATTTTCCCGGCGATGCACATGGTCTCTATCGTTTTGATGGCACTCACTTGTACGAGCACGCCGATCCACGCAAGGGCTTTCATCCCGACTGGAGCAGTTATATCTTCAACTACGGCCGCAATGAAGTCCGTTCGTTCCTCATCAGTAACGCTATGTTCTGGATCGATCGATATCACATCGATGGATTGAGAGTAGATGCCGTTGCTTCGATGTTGTACCTCGACTACTCGCGCAAGCACGGTGAATGGATCCCCAATGAATACGGTGGTCGCGAGAACATCGAGTCGATCGTGTTCCTGAAAGAATTCAATGAAGTTATTTACGGTAACTTCCCCGATGTAGTAACAATTGCAGAAGAGTCGACAGCATGGCCCGGTGTTTCGAGACCGACATTTCTTGGAGGTCTTGGCTTCGGACAAAAGTGGATGATGGGATGGATGCACGACACGCTTCAGTATTTCAAGAAAGACTCAATTCATCGCAAGTATCATCAGAACGATATCACGTTCAGCATCATGTATGCGTTTACGGAGAACTTCATGTTGCCGCTTTCGCATGATGAGGTTGTTCACGGTAAGGGTTCGTTGTTGGGCCGCATGCCCGGCGACGAATGGAACCGGTTCGCCAACCTGAGAACAATGTTCTCCTACATGTTCGTACATCCCGGAACGAAACTATTATTCATGGGCGGAGAGTTTGGTCAGTCATCCGAATGGAATCACGATAAGAGTCTTGACTGGCATTTGCTCGAGTACAATTTTCATCAAGGAATTTATAAGATCATTAAAGATCTTAATCATCTATACAAGACGGAACCAGCATTGTACGAATTCGGTTTCGATAATAAAGGCTTCGAGTGGCTCGATTATTCCGATCGCGAAAGCAGCGTGATATTGTTTGTCAGAAAGGGATGGAAGAAAGAAGATACCCTCGTTGTTGCTTGTAATTTTACACCCGCCGTTCGGCACGACTATCGTGTAGGCGTTCCGATCAAGGGCACATGGAAAGAGATATTTAATTCTGATAATACAAAATACAATGGCTCTGGTGTCCTCAATCAGGGTTTGATGGTGACGAAGCCGGTAAAATATCACGGAAAGGATTATTCCTTTGCAATCACCTTACCTCCATTGGGAATAACAGTACTTAAGTTGAACGAGGAAGAAGCTGGATTTACGCTGGCTTCATGAAAACATGGCAGAAAATAAATTCATTTGCATACACGGTCACTTCTACCAACCGCCACGCGAGAACGCATGGCTGGAGGTGATCGAGGTTCAGGATTCTTCTCACCCTTATCACGATTGGAACGAACGGATCAGCGCGGAATGTTACGCTCGGAATGCATCGTCGCGTATCCTCGATCAAAAGGGTGTTATCAAGAACATCGTCAATAACTATTCGAAGATCAGTTTCAACTTCGGGCCCACGTTGCTTTCTTGGATGCAGACCAACGATCGAGAAACTTACGATGCCATCCTCGAAGCTGACAAGGAAAGCATTAAGAATTTTAACGGTCATGGCTCCGCAATCGCGCAGGTATACAACCACATCATTCTCCCGCTGGCCAACAGCCGCGACAAAGAAACACAAGTGATATGGGGCATTCGCGATTTCGAATCGCGTTTCCAGAGAAAGCCCGAGGGGATGTGGCTCGCAGAGACGGCAGTCGATACAGAGTCACTGGAAATTCTTGCAAAGCACGACGTCAAGTTTACAATACTGGCGCCACGACAGGCGAAAGCTATACGGAGAATTGGTGAAGAGGATTGGACCGAAGTCAACGAAGGAACAGTTGACCCGCGAAATGCGTATCGTGTCAATCTCCCTTCTGGTACGTCGATCGATGTGTTCTTCTATAACGGGTCGATCTCACAAGGCATTGCCTTCAACGGCCTTCTCAATGACGGACGACGTTTCGCACAGAGCCTGCTCGATTCATTCGGACTTGAGGATGAACCACAGCTCGTGAATGTAGCTACCGATGGCGAAACGTATGGACACCATCATCGTCATGGCGACATGGCTCTCGCATTCTGCCTCGACATCATCGAAAAACTCGAAGATGCTACGATCACGAATTATGCGGAATTCGTTTCGAAATTCCCTCCACGTTTCGAAGCGCAAGTGATCGAGAACAGCTCGTGGAGTTGTGTGCACGGGGTTGAAAGATGGCGAAGCAACTGTGGTTGTAATTCGGGAGCACATCCCGGCTGGCACCAGGAGTGGAGAGGTCCGTTACGCGAAGCATTGGACTGGCTACGCGATACCTCGGCTGAATTGTTCGAGCGGGAGGCAAGGAAGTTTCTGAGAGATCCATGGGAAGCACGCAATCAATACATCGATGTGATCCTCAGTCGTGATGAGAAGACGGTCAATAAGTTCTTTAAGAGCCAGGTCGACTTTGGTGCGACTGGTGTTCATACAGGATTCGGGAGTCAATCGAAACTGATCGATCACGATGCGAGTAAGGTGTTTCGTCTGATGGAAATGGAACGACACGCCATGTTGATGTATACGAGCTGCGGATGGTTCTTCGATGAGATCTCAGGTATCGAAACTGTCCAGGTATTGCAATATGCTTGTCGCGTGATACAGTTGGCGAACCAAAACGGTCATGTTGACCTCGAGCCTGAATTCTTGAAGCGACTGGAGAGAGCTCCCAGCAATGTTCCTTCGTTGGAGAACGCTTTACATGTTTATCGCAAATACGTACTTCCTTCGAAGACGAATCTTCAACGTGTGGGAATGCACTATGCAGTGTCATCCATCTTCGAAGAAGAACCCGAATCGCTTCCGTTGTTCAATTACACTGCTACGAATGATTTCTTCCTGAAGAAAGAAGCCGGTGAACAGAAGCTGGTGCTCGGTATCACGAAAGTGAAATCATTGGTAACGTGGTCCGAAAAACGATTTGCATTCGCCGTGGTTTGTATCGGTGTTCACAACATCATCGGTAACATCTCTTTGGATATGGAACCCGATAAGTTTGCGAGCATGCAGTATCGTGCCACTCATGCTTTCGATGAAGGTCGTCTGGGTGATGTTATCGGTATCATGCAGACTTACTTCGGTCCTGATAAGTACACGATCTGGCAACTGTTCAAAGATGAGAAGAGAAAGATCCTGGACATGATTGCCCGGAAGAGCCTGGAAGAGCTCGAGCAGTCGTTGCGCAGGACCTACAACCGCGATTATCCGCTAGTTAACGCGCTGGCTAACAATGAGATACCGATCCCCAACGCCTACCGCACAACATTCGAGTATATACTCAACGCCGACCTTATAGACGCCTTCCAGGAGGATCGTATCAACATCAAAACTCTCGAACGAATACTCGGTGAGATCGAAAAGTGGAGCATGAAGATCGAGGATCCCGAAAGCGTATCACGACTTGCGGGTGATGCCATCTTCCGTGAGTTGACTAGAATCGGAAGCGACAGGTTCAATAATAAAAGGGTTAGCAGGTTGAACCGACTTTTCCCGCTTTTGACTAAATTCAAACTAACACCGAACGTTCACAAGTCCCAGAATGCTTATTTCGAAATATCCCTCGAAAATAAGACTCTCACCCTGGGCGACGACCAGAAAGAATGGGTGGATCAGTTTTCACTTCTGGGTGACAATCTTCGAGTTAAAGTCGAATAAGACATATGAAGTTATTTATACTGCTGATTGCGGTTGGTTTTCTCAAAACAGCCTCCGCGCAAGATGGTTATGGATCAACCAGCGTTTACGATCGTGTTGTTCAATTTCCCAAGGGCAAGCGCTTATATAAATTACCACCTCTCCAGGTCTGGGACCACCAACCCTGGAAGGATAGCGTCTATCGGTTTCCTTCGTTCCAGGAGGGAAGACTTGAGATGGACAAGGGATTTACGCCTTCGTTTCGTCCCATGCTCAACTATAATTTTTTTACTGGTTCGATACAGATCCTGGCGCCAGATGGCACCAAGACACATTTGAAACGTAGCGAGGAGATCAAAGCAGTATGGATCGGGACTCATAAATTCATCTATGATCAAACCGTAGGCTATCTCGAAATTATTGTAGCAGGCAAAGCATCACTTGCACTGCGTACCTCCCTGGATGGACTCTACGAGCTATCGAATGGTTTTAAATACTCCTTGAATAATTCCACCGACCTGACGAAATCCGCGGCGATAAGGGAGAACCGCTATTACTGGGTTAACGAGCAGTTCTATTTAGTCAGTGAAAAGAATAAAATTATGAGGGCAACTAAGAGCTCGTTGTCCAAGCTACTGCCGAAAGTAAAGAAGCAGATAAAGGAGTATTCGTCGATGAATGATATCAACTACATGAAGAAGGATGATCTTATTAAGATCACTACTTATGCCAATGAACAGGCAGCTTCTTTGAACTAGGCCGTCTGCAGTGTCTTCTCTTTTTTATCGAGGTAATCCCAAACGAGACTGCTTGCGCCAAGAATAGGAGCGGCCTGGTTCTGCAACGCCGACGGAAGGACTTTAACTTTTCCGCGGAACAACGGCATGAGGTTAGCCTCCATGTGCTTGACGGTGGGCTTGAAGATCAGATCGCCCGCTTGCGAAAGTCCACCGAATAAGAAGATTGCTTCAGGATCTGTATGAACTACGGTCTCTGCGAGCTTCATCCCAAGGATACGGCCCGTGTATTCGAAAGCAGCCTTCGCTACGAGATCGCCACGCATCGCGGCTTCGGTGATCATCTTGGTGTTAAGATTATCGAAGCTGATGCCTCTCAGTTCACTAGGCTCGAGGTGATCGGCAAGAAGTTTATAAACCGTTCTCTTGATACCGGTTGCCGACACATAAGTCTCAAGACATCCGCGCTTGCCACAATTACAATAGCGGCCTGTAGGATTTACAGACGTGTGTCCCACTTCACCGGCAATGCCATGCTTGCCATTGAGAAGTACGCCGCCGCAAACAAATCCGCTGCCAAGACCGGTACCGAGTGTGATCACAACGAAGTCTTTCATGCCCTTCGCGTTGCCGTAGACCATTTCACCAACAGCAGCTGCGTTTGCATCGTTTGTGAGAACGCAGGGGATACCAAACTCATCTGTGAACATCTTCGCTAACGGAAGTTCTTCTTTCCACTTCAGGTTAGTTGCCTTCTCGATGGTGCCGGTGTAGTAGTTGCCATTCGCTGCACCAATTCCAATTCCAACAAGCTTTGCATCTTTACCTACCTCGTGAATGCCCTGGCGGATCGCGTCGGCCATGCCATCGAAAAAATCTTTGAAGTCGTCGTAGTCGGTCGTAGGGATACTGCCCTGGTAATGCACGTTACCCTGTCGGTCTACGATACCGAACTTTGTATTTGTTCCTCCAATATCGATGCCTACTGTTAGCTCTTTCATTTAATTCAGTATTGTTAGATAGAAAGAATTTTTGCAATCCGAAGTGACTCCGCGTCGATCTCGTGATGGGTACTCATGATATCGTCGAACTTGTTGAAGACGATCTTGCTATTTCTGATACCAACCATTACATCATGTTCGCCAGCCATGAGTCCTTCAACTGAAGCAACACCCATGCGGCTTGCGAGTACGCGATCGAAGTAAGTGGGGGAGCCTCCACGCTGAAGGTGTCCTAGGATCGTCACTTTTATATCGAAGTAGTTGGTTCGTTCTGCTACCTTCCTTGCAAGCTCATTGGCGCCACCGATCTTGGATCCTTCGGCTACAACAATTAGGCTCGACTTTCTGTTCGACTTGCCACCTTCTTCCAGGATCTTGAAGAGCTCATCGAATGTTGTCGACTCTTCAGGGATAATGGTTGCGATAGCGCCGCCGGCGATGCCGCTGTTGATGGCGATATAACCTGAGTGTCGTCCCATCACTTCAACAAAGAATAGACGGTCGTGCGATAGGGCGGTGTCGCGGATCTTATCGATCGCTTCAACAGCTGTATTCGTTGCCGTATCGTATCCGATGGTATAATCAGTTCCGGAGATATCATTATCTATTGTACCGGGAATGCACACAGTAGGCACTCCGAATTCCTGGTAGAACTTATGAAGACCAGTGAACGTCCCGTCGCCACCGATGGCGATGAGACTATCGATACCATATTTCTTGAGGCTCTGAAAAGCCTTGTCTCTTCCTTCCTTCGTTCTGAACTCTTCGCTGCGTGCAGATTTGAGAATGGTGCCGCCGCGCTGTATGATGTTACCTACAGACCGGGCTCCGAGCTTCACGATGTCGCCATCGATCATTCCCTCGTATCCCTGCATGATGCCAAAAACTTCTTTGTTGTAATAGATGGCCGCGCGGACAACGGCTCTGAGGGCGGCATTCATACCCGGTGCATCACCGCCCGAGGTGAATACTCCGATCTTCGAAATTTTCTCGTTCATTCTAAATGGATGTCAAAAATAAGCCTTAGATGACACATTCCAAGAGACATGTAAGGGTCATTATCAAGCCTGACTTTTCAATCGTTTGAAATAATTGATTAACCCATTTGTCGACGAGTCGTGTGATGTAATTTCTTCCGAATTAGTTAATTCGGGTAGTATTTTCTTCGCGAGAACCTTGCCCAGCTCAACTCCCCATTGATCGAAACTAAAGATGTTCCAGATCACTCCCTGCACGAAGATCTTATGCTCATACATCGCGATAAGTGTGCCCAAAGTTTTAGGATCCAGGCGTCTGAACATGATGGAATTAGTGGGCTTGTTGCCATCGAATACTCTGAATGATTTTTGAAACGTGATCTCCTCGGCGCTCATGTTACTTTTCGCGAGCTCGTTCGTCACTTCTTCTTCCGTTTTACCGATCATCAACGCTTCAGTTTGAGCAAAGAAGTTTGACAACAGTTTCTGATGATGATCACCGATCTGGTTTTGACTGATCGCAGGTGCAATGAAATCGCACGGTATCACTCGCGTTCCCTGGTGAATGAGCTGATAGAAAGCATGCTGACCATTCGTTCCCGGTTCGCCCCAGATCACAGGACCCGTTTGATAAAGAATTCGATCTCCCTCACGGTCGGTCGATTTTCCATTGCTCTCCATATTTCCTTGTTGAAAATAGGCAGCGAAGCGATGGAGATATTGATCGTAAGGTAGTATCGCCTCTGTATGTGCATCGAAGAAGTTACCGTACCAGATGCCAATTAATGCAAGCAACACCGGTATGTTTTTTTCGAACGGCGTGGAATGGAAATGCTTATCCATTTCATGTGCGCCTTCTAGTAACTGAACGAAGTTATCGTAGCCAATAGTACAAACGATACTCAAGCCGATCGACGACCACAAGGAATACCGGCCGCCAACCCAATCCCAGAACACGAACATGTTCTCTGTGGCGATGCCAAAGTCGGCTACGGATTTCGTGTTTGTTGATACAGCAACGAAGTGCTTCGCCACATCTCCTTTGCCCCCGGATTTTTCAAGAAACCACTTCTTCGCGCTTTCGGCGTTGGTCATGGTTTCTTGCGTTGTGAATGTTTTCGAAGCAATGATGAACAAAGTCGTTTCATGATCGACATTCTTCAATGTCTCGGCAATGTGTGTTCCATCGACGTTCGATACGAAGTAGGGCTTAATGTTTTTGTGATAAGGCTTCAGAGCCTCAGTCACCATCAACGGTCCAAGGTCCGATCCGCCGATCCCGATATTTACTATTGTATTGATGGCTTTCCCGGTATAACCTTTCCATCGGCCACTCAGAAGCTCTTCGGAGAAGTTCTTCATTTGATTGAGAACCTTGTTGACGTCGGGCATTACATCGGCGCCGTCAACTTCAATTTTGGTGTTCGACCTGTTGCGAAGCGCGATGTGTAATACAGGACGATTCTCCGTTACGTTGATCCGGTCGCCAGTGAACATTGCGTCGATAGCAGTTGAGAGTTCGCATTCGCCAGCAAGCTTCGTGAGGAACTTGATGGTATCTTCGTTGATATGATTCTTCGAGAAATCGACGAGTATGTCGTTCAGTTGAAGATGGTGTTTATTGAATCTCTCGGGGTCGGCCTCGAATAACTCGAGCAAAGTTGTTGCCTGCATTTCCAGGAAGTGTGCAGTGAGCAATCTCCACGCAACAGTTTCGACAGGCTTGATAGTTGGGAACATATTTTCGTTTGCTGTAAAAATAGAAGTTTGATGCTTCTATCCACCAACAACTTTCCGCAGATTTTCCACCAATCCTTCCCACAGATCCTGGAGTTCATCCATGTCGTCGAAGTCGGAGTAGTCGAATACTTTGATGAAAGTTGTTTGCGTGAGCTCGTTGATCTCAAGTCGCAACTCGAACCAGGAAGGGTCGGTGCGATCTTCGTCGGACTCGGGTAGAAACTCGAACTTGCAGAAGTGATTGACGCGGTAGGACAACATTTTTGCATGATGCGATTCGTTGTCCCATACGAAAGTGAAGACTTTCTCGGGGCTGATGGTGACGTTCTCGGCAAACCATTCCGACAAACCACCGGCGGTCTGAATGTAAGGGTAAAGCATCTTCACAGAAGCGTGCACTTCGAAGTCGCTTGTAAAGAGTTTTTTGTTCGTGGTTTTCGACACATTCGCCATCCATTTTTAAGTTATGGTATTCTATTGAGACGGCAATGACATTTAGAAATGAAAAAGGTTGTCTTAACAGACAACCTTTGAAAGTAGCGAGAGGGAGATTTGAACTCCCGACCTCAGGGTTATGAATCCTGCGCTCTCACCAACTGAGCTACCTCGCCATTTTGGACCGCAAACTTACGAACTTTTCCGATATCGTCACATCGTCAACTCGTCATCCCGTGACCTCGTTCTGGCTCCGTTTTTGTTACCTTTGCCAATTCGATGAAGAAAATCGACAAACTCATCCTGGGTTCCTTCTTCGGCCCCTTCATCATGACATTCGCCGTGGTCGTGTTCATACTCCTGAACATCCACATGCTCAAGTACTTCGACGACATTATCGGGAAAGATCTTGGTTGGAGCGTTATCGGTCAGCTCTTCTTTTACTTCGCCATCTTCAACACCCCCGCCGCCCTGCCGTTAGCCGTACTGCTTTCTGCACTCATCACTTTTGGTAACCTGGGTGAACACTTCGAGCTCACGGCCATCAAAAGCCTGGGCATTTCTTTAACGCGTGCCTTACTGCCAATCTTCATCGTCGTGATCTTCATTACCGGGTTCGCATTTTATACCGGTAACTACCTGGTACCCAAAGCCGCTCTCGAAGCATACAGCCTTCTGTACGACATCAAGCAAAAGAAGCCCGCTCTCGATTTGAAAGAGGGTGCATTTACTAGTTCCATTCCCGACATCAGTATTAAGGTCGCTAAAAAGTTTCCCGACAATAGAACTATCAAAGGCGTCATCATTTATGATCACCGTGGAAAGACCGGCAATAAAGAAGTCATCATTGCCGACTCAGGCCGGATGTTCTCAATAATGGGCGATCAATATCTAAAGCTCGAACTCTTCAATGGTTATAACTATAGTGAAGGTGCAAGCGATCAGTCCATCGCGCAAGGCGCCGCGAATGAAGAGACGATGAGCAAAACACGTTTCGAAAAAAGCGTGATGGTATTCGACCTCTCTTCGTTCCAACTCATGCGTACCGATAAGAAGTGGTTCCAGGGACATCGCATCATGCGAAACATGTCGCAGCTTGATCGCGATATCGATTCCATGAAGAATGAAATGTATAAGCAGATGCTCGGATTGATCGACGTAAGAGAAAGTTTCTTCCGCTACTATCGAAAAGCAGACACACTTGTATTGCCTCCTGAGCTAATGAAGGCGAAGAAAAAGAGAGACTCCATCATTCTCTTGCAGAATCCAGGAAAGCCGATCAAGCAAGACCGTCGATTTGTCGGCAGCATCGTGTTTAATGAGAAAGACGAAAAGAAAGCCGACTCTCTTCTTGGCGTGACTCATGCAACGAACACAGATATCTCGCAGGCAGTTGCGCAGGCGCGCAATGCTTCTGGTCAGATCTATAACATCAACGAGAGACTTCACCAAAACCGGGATGAAAGAGTTGTGTTCGAAGTGCAATGGCATAAGATCCTCGCCAGCGCCATCGCCTGCATGGCCATGTTCCTGATTGGCGCACCATTGGGTTCGATTATCAAAAAGGGTGGGTTAGGAGTGCCCGTGCTGGCATCAATCATCTTCTTTATTCTCTTCTATGTATTGAGCTTGCTCGGAGAAAAATGGGCTAAGGCCGGAACAGTCTCAGTACCCACTGGGATCTGGATGGCGAATGCTATATTATTCTCCATCGGGTTTATTTTCCTGCTCCAGGCCAGGAGGGATGCCCGCCTGTTTGAATCTGATTTCTACATGGTGGTTTTCGACAAGATCAGGAGAAGATTTGCGAAGAAACCGGAGCTTGTTGTCTCGAGCGGCCGTTTGTGATTATGTTGACTTTTCCTATCTTTGCGCCGAAATAAAGAATAAAAAGCAACGACGCGATGTATTTGACCGCAGAAAAGAAACACGAATTGTTCAGTAAGCACAGTTTTGGAAAAAAGAAGGCTGACACTGGATCTCCAGAATCTCAAATAGCCCTCTTCACATTCCGTATCAACCACCTCACAGAACACCTGAAAGGCCAGAAGAAAGACTACTCGACCCAGCAAGGCCTGCTAAAGCTCGTTGGGCAGCGCAAAAAGCTGTTGAACTATCTCCAGAAGACCGACATTAAGCGTTACAGGTCGATCATTTCTGAACTTGAGCTGAGAAAGTAATTAGAAACACCAATAGAAATCAGGGAACTTATCACAGTTCCCTTTTCCTTTTTTACCCTACCTAGTATTTTTTATGAAACCTACTGTTATAACTAAGTCCTGCAACCTCCCCGACGGACGGGAGATCACTATTGAAACAGGCAAGCTAGCCCGCCAGGCCGATGGCTCCGTCGTAGTACGCTTAGGCAACACAATGATATTGGCGACAGTTGTTGCCGCACAGGAAGCCAAAGAAGGCGCAGACTTCCTTCCCTTATCAGTTGACTACCAGGAGAAATTTGCATCCAGGGGTAAAATCCCCGGAGGATTTCTGAAACGCGAAAGCAGGTTGTCTGATTACGAAATTCTTATCAGCCGCCTCGTTGACCGCGCAATACGCCCGCTCTTCCCTGATGATTATCATGCCGAAATACAAGTCGCTCTTTCACTGATCTCAGGTGACGAGAACGCTCTTCCCGACGGACTTGCTGCATTTGCCGCGTCTTGTGCACTTTCAGTTTCAGATATCCCTTTTGGTGGACCGATTTCTGAAGTTCGCGTTGCCCGAGTTAATGGTCAGTTTATCATTAACCCAACGCTTGAGCAGAAGAACCAGGCCGACATCGACCTGATCGTTGCTGCTTCACTCGACAACATCTTAATGGTTGAAGGCGAGTGCAAGGAAGTTAGCGAAGATGATATGCTCGAAGCCTTGAAAATTGCTCACGCCGCTATCAAGACCCAATGCGATATTCAGATTGAACTCACGAAAGCTGCTGGTAAAACAGAGAAGCGCGTTTATAGCCACGAACAGAAAGACGAAACTCTTCGTGTAGAAATCGACAAGCAATTGTACGGTAAAGTATTCGAAGCTGCAGCTAAGCAAATTCCTAACAAGCATACTAGATCTGAGATGTTCAAGAAGATCATCGACGACTACATCGCTACTGTTCCTGAAGAAGTACTTGCAGAGAAAAAAGATCTCATCAAGAAGTACTATAAAGAGATCAACAAGAAAGCATGTCGTAACCTGGCTCTCGAACAAGGTAAGCGTCTCGATGGACGTACACCTCGTGAGGTCCGCCCGATATGGACCGAAGTAAATTACATTCCTTCTGCTCACGGTTCCGCAGTCTTCACTCGCGGTGAAACTCAGTCACTCACAACGGTAACGTTGGGTACTAAGCTCGACGAGCAGATGATCGACGGAGCTATGTTCTCCGGATATTCGAAGTTTATACTTCACTACAACTTCCCCGGTTTCTCAACAGGTGAAGTGAAGCCCAACCGCGGTCCCGGCCGTCGTGAAGTTGGTCACGGAAACCTTGCCCTTCGTGGACTCAAGCAGATCCTTCCGCCCGACACAGAAAATCCTTACACCATCCGCATTGTATCCGACATTCTCGAATCAAACGGATCGTCTTCAATGGCTACTGTTTGTGCAGGTTCGCTTGCGCTGATGGATGCCGGCGTTCCTGTAAAGGCTCCCGTTTCCGGAATTGCTATGGGAATGATCTCAGACAGTGCAACCGGTAAGTATGCAATCTTGTCTGATATACTTGGAGACGAGGATCACCTTGGCGACATGGACTTCAAAGTTGTCGGTACCGAAAAAGGTATCACAGCATGCCAGATGGACCTTAAAGTTGATGGTCTTACATACGCAGTATTGAAAGAAGCTTTGGAACAAGCGAAGGAAGGTAGGTTGCACATTCTCAATGAGATGAGCAAAACTATTACTAAAGCTAATCCTGATCTGAAGCCTCATACTCCGAGAGCGTTCACCATCGTGATCGAGAAAGAGATGATCGGTGCAGTAATCGGGCCTGGTGGTAAAGTTGTCCAGGAGATCCAGAAAACAACCGGTGCTACTGTCGTTATCGAAGAGGTTAACAATAAAGGTATCGTCAACGTCTTCGCTGCGAACAAGGATGTAATGGATGCTGCAGTTAGACGCATCAAGAACATCGTTGCTATTCCAGAAGTCAACACCGTTTATGATGGTGTTGTAAAATCGATTATGCCATTCGGTGCATTCGTTGAATTCATGCCAGGTAAAGATGGATTGTTACACATCTCCGAGATCAAATGGGAGCGTCTCGAAACCATGGATGGCGTACTCGAAGTAGGAGAAGAGATTAAGGTAAAATTGATTGAAATAGATAAGAAAACAGGTAAGTTTAGGTTGTCGCGAAAAGCGATATTGCCAAAGCCTCCAAAGAAAGAAGAGGCTCCGGCAGCTTAGTCGCGCTGAACTGCCATTTTGGAACTAAATCTCAAATTTTACGTGTTTAACGCCTGATGAGACAGCTTAAGATCAGTAAACAAATCACGAACCGCGAAAGCCAGTCGCTGGATAAATACCTCCAGGAGATTGGCAAAGTGGATCTGTTGACCCCCGATGAAGAGGTAGAGTTGGCGAAGAGGATCAAGGAGGGTGATCAAATCGCGTTGGAGAAGCTCACGAAGGCAAACTTGCGTTTCGTAGTCTCTGTGGCTAAGCAATATCAGAACCAGGGACTGTCCCTCGGTGACCTTATCAATGAAGGAAATCTCGGTCTTATCAAAGCAGCACAACGCTTTGATGAAACACGTGGTTTCAAATTTATCTCATACGCTGTATGGTGGATTCGTCAGTCAATCCTCCAGGCTCTTGCAGAACAATCTCGTATCGTCCGCCTTCCTCTCAACAGGGTAGGATCGTTGAATAAGATCTCGAAGACATTCTCTGAACTGGAACAAAAGTACGAGCGTGAACCTTCACCGGAGGAACTTGCAGAAGTACTTGAAGTAACGACCGCAGAAGTAGTTGATACCATGAAGATATCAGGTCGTCATGTATCAATGGATGCTCCGTTCGTTCAGGGCGAAGAGAACAGTCTCCTCGATGTACTCGAGAACGACAGCGAAGAAACTCCCGACCAGGGTCTTATGACCGATTCACTGCGTCGCGAAGTTCAACGCGCGCTGTCGACACTCACACAACGCGAGTCGGATGTGATCACATTGTACTTCGGACTTAATGGCGAACATGCCATGACTCTCGAAGAGATCGGCGAGAAGTTCAACCTCACAAGGGAACGCGTGCGTCAGATCAAGGAAAAAGCGATCCGTCGCCTCCGTCACACTTCCAGGAGCAAGGCTCTAAAACCTTACCTCGGTTAATAATCTTTACAATTCTTTATGAAAAAGGGTCTCATCAACGAGACCTTTTTTTATTAGCATTGTGTTTTATATTTCGAATATGTCAACCAAAGTTAAAGTTCTAATTATTGGCTCAGGTCCTGCAGGTTACACAGCTGCCATTTATGCAGCCCGGGCGGGACTCAGCCCAGTCCTCTATACCGGCGGTCAGCCGGGTGGACAACTTACAATCACCAACGATGTCGAGAACTTCCCCGGGTACCCGAAGGGAGTGAATGGTCCGGATATGATGTTGGATCTTCAGCACCAGGCGGAACGCTTCGGTACGAAGATCAATTACGGACTCGTTACATCGGTCGACTTCTCGGGTTATCCATTGAAAGTCATCGTCGATGAAAAGGAAGAGGTTATCGCGGAAGCGGTGATCGTTGCAACCGGAGCGAGCGCAAAGTATTTAGGCATTCCGTCGGAGGCGAAGTTCGCTAACAATGGTGTGTCGGCCTGCGCGGTTTGCGATGGATACTTTTATCGTGGAAAAGAAGTAGCCGTTGTTGGTGCTGGAGATTCAGCTGCCGAAGAGTCGACTTATCTTTCGAAGCTCGTTAGCAAAGTTCACCTTATTGTTCGTCGCGATGAGATGCGTGCTTCGAAGATCATGCAACAACGTGTGAAGAACACACCCAACATTGAGATACACTGGAATTCGGATACCGACGAAATATTAGGCGACGAGGGTGGAGTGAATGGTGTAAGGTTAGTCAACAATAAGACGGGCCAAAAGACTACGCTGAGCATCCAGGGTTTCTTCCTGGCGATCGGTCACACGCCCAACACCAATGTGTTCAAAGGACAACTGACGATGGATGATGCAGGCTACGTGAAGGTTGTTCCAGGTTCAACACAGACCAACGTGGAGGGTGTGTTTGCTGTGGGCGATGTAGCAGACCGTGTGTATCGACAGGCTGTTACGGCTGCTGGTAGCGGCTGTATGGGGGCTCTCGATGCAGAGAGATTCCTGGTTGCCAAAGAACTCGAAATGGCCCATTCATGAAGTTAGATATTCTCGTTCTTGCAGCCCATCCCGACGATGCGGAATTGGGCTGTGGTGGTACCATTCTCAAGCACGTGGCCATGGGTCACAAAGTTGGTGTCGTCGATTTCACACGTGGTGAGCTTGGAACCCGTGGCACTCGCGAAACGCGCGAAAAAGAAGCGGCAGACAGCGCAAAGATCCTTGGACTTTCCGTTCGCGAAAACCTCGGTTTACCTGATGGATTTTTCAAGAATGAAAAAGAGCACCAGCTGGAGGTTGTAAAAGCAATTCGAAAATATCAACCTGATATTGTGTTAGCAAATGCTCGTTATGATCGTCATCCCGATCATGGTCGTGGATCGGAGCTTGCGTTCGAAGCGTGTTTCTTATCGGGATTGGCGAAGGTATCGACGGGTCAAACTCCGTGGCGTCCAAAAGTGATCTATCATTATATACAGAGTCAATTACTTCAGCCGGATATTGTTGTTGATGTTACTGATTTTTGGGATAAGAAGATGGAAGCAATCCGTGCATTCAAAACACAGTTCTACGATCCGAACAGTAAAGAGCCTGATACATTTATTTCGAGTCCTGCTTTTATGAACCTTGTTGAATCACGAGGACAAGAATTTGGACACGCAATAGGAGCGAAGTATGGCGAGGGATATAATGTACGAAGGCATGTAGGTGTGAAGTATCTTACCGACCTGATCTAGAAATAGCAAATTGCGAATTCGCGATCCGCGATTACGGAGCCAGTAAGTTTATCTGCCACTTACTATCAATCAAAGTATAGAGTATTCTATCATGCAGGCGACTTGGCCGTCCCTGCCAGAACTCTATTTCGAAAGGAGTGATGGCATAGCCGCCCCATTGCTTTGGTCGTGGCAACACCTTTTCATCCTTGTATCTCCGTTCGATCTCTTTTACTCGTTCTTCCAGGAGGTTCCGGTCTTTGATCGTCACGCTTTGAGGAGATGCCCAGGCTCCGACCTGGCTTCCGCGCGGTCGACTTTGAAAGTACTGATCCGATTCGAGCGCTGTTGCACGTTCTGCAATACCGGAGATACGAACCTGTCGTTCGAGCTCTGGCCAGAAGAATGTTAGCGCACACGCGGGATTATTTTCAAGTTCCTGACCTTTTTGACTTTGATAGTTCGTGTAGAAATAGAGGCGGCCGTTGTTGATACCTTTCAGAAGTACGACACGTGCAGATGGTTTTCCATTTGGCGAAATCGTTGCCAACGTCATTGCACTGGGTTCCAATGCATTTGACCGGAGTGCTTCATCAAACCATTTTTCGAACTGGAGTACGGGGTTTTTGTTCACAGTTGTGATATCGAGCGAAGCTTTCGTGTATTCTTTTCGGAGGTCGGCTATTTTGTCCATGCCAAATTGGGATTTGCGTACTTAAGAAAAATAATAAAAGACTTCATTTGCAACTATTCGTCGACTGTATTTTATTGGCATAGGGTAAGCGCATGGCGGGCACATCAAACTGAATGGAATTCTTTAATTACAAAAATAGGATCGAACCGGGTAAGGGAAAAATACTTGTATCCGAGCCTTACCTTCCAGACCCAAATTTCGAACGAACAATCATTCTACTTTGCGAGCATAACGATGAAGGATCATTCGGTTTCATTATGAACAAACCGAGCCTTGCAAAGTTATCGGATGTAATGCAGGACTTGAAAGATATAGATTCGCCGGTGTTTATCGGTGGACCAGTACAACAAGATACTTTGCATTATATTCATAGATTGTCGAACCTAGAAGAGTCTATTGAAGTGATGGATGGCATTTATTGGGGCGGCAATTTTGATCAACTTGTCTCATTAATTGAGACAAAGCAAGTTGCTGCAAGTGACATTAAGTTTTTTTTAGGATATAGCGGATGGTCTGTGGGCCAAATCGAAGAAGAGCTTAAAGAAGATTCGTGGATCGTTAGCGATAAGGTGAATGAGGAATTACTGTTCGATATTAAGGCGGAAGCGATGTGGCAATATGCGTTAAAGCGTATGGGCGGCCGTTTTTCAGTGTATTCTAATTACCCGCAGGATCCCCGATTAAATTGAGATTTTCTTATTTTTACAACCCCAACGTAGTCGCAGGGAAGTATGGAAGACGGCAAAGATGTAATGGCTAAACAGGAGGCGGGTTTCGTTGACGTACCATCCGAAGCGACTGCCAATGATTCCTCACGTAGTGTGGGGGAAGACATTGAAGCAACCGCAGATGACACAGACCATCTCGAATCGCACGACGAGCATCCCGATTATTCATCATTCTCCAAAAAAGATTTCGTAGATCTTGTAAAGAATCTCACCGCTGAGAATGACTTCAAGAAAATAGATTTCATTCTCCGTGAAGTGAAACCACTTTACGATGAGATACGCGACAAGGAAAGAGATGAAGCGCTAAAATCATTCGTCGAGTCGGGTGGTAATGCCGACGACTTCGAATATCGTCTCGGTGAACTCGATAGTTCTTTCGATGCAACTTACAGACTTCTCCGCGACAGACGAAATCAATTCAACAAGAGCCAGGAAGAACAGAAGAACGAAAACTTTCGCAAGAAGAATGATTTGCTTGAGCAACTTCGTGCTATCGTTGATTCAGAAGATTCTGATCATAGCTTCAATAAGTTTAAGGAAGTACAGAAGGAATGGAAAAATGTTGGGCCCGTTCCGAATGCCCAGGTAAAACCTCTTTGGGCAAGTTACTCTGCGTTGGTCGATCGCTTCTACGACAATCGAAGCATTTATTTCGAGTTGAAAGAACTCGATCGCAAGAAGAATCTTGAAAGCAAGGTCGAGCTTTGTGTTCGTGCGGAGAAATTGTTGGAAGTTGAGAAGTTGAAGGATGCCGTTCGTGAGCTCAATGAACTTCACAATGAATTCAAACATATCGGTCCCGTTCCCAAGGAAGAGAAGGATGCTGTATGGCATCGATTCAAAGCTGCTTCGGATGCGATCTATGCGAAGCGTGATTCATTCCTCGACAATCTCAATAAAGAACAGGTAAAGAATCTTGATGAGAAATTAAGGATCGCAGAAGAGGTTGCGGCATTTGCCAACTTCGAAACCGATCGCATCAAAGAATGGAATCAGAAGACGCAAGAGATCCTTGCAATACAAAAGAAGTGGGAGGGAGTCGGAGCAGTAACGAGATCGAAAGCTAAAGAGGTAAACAAAAAATTCTGGTCCGCATTCAAAGCATTCTTCAGCAGGAAAAATGTATTCTTCCGCAAGCTCGACGAAGAACGCGATAAGAACCTCGTTGCGAAGAAAGACATTATACGCCAGGCTATCGAGTTGAAGGAGAGCAAAGACTGGGATAAGACAGCGAACTCGTTGAAAGATCTTCAGAGGCAGTGGAAAGAGGTCGGTCCTGTGCCGGAGAAGATGCGCGAGAAGATCTTCCAGGAATTCAAAGATGCGTGTGATTTCTTCTTTGGTCAGCGTCGTACTCAGTATGAGAAAGTTGAGAACGAGCAGGAGTTGAACCTGCAGCAGAAAGATGAGTTATGTAAGGAGCTCGAGGATCTAGCTGCAACCAGGATGGGGACGGCGGATCAATTGCAATCAATAGTTGAACGTTTCAATGAAATAGGTTTTGTTCCGAAGAAGTCGATCAATGATTCGAGGAACAGGTTCAAGGCGGCGGTCGACCAGTACATTGCGCTTCTGAGCGGTGTTTCTGAAGATGAAAAAGAGAGGTTGCAGTTGGAAGTTCAGTTGGGCAACCTGAGGAACGATCCGCAGGGCGAGAGGAAGTTGTACCAGCGTGAGCAGACGATACGCAAGAGGATCTCGAAGATCGAGAATGACATTGCGACGCTCAGAAACAACATGGAGTTCTTTGGCAGGTCTAAGAATGCCGAGGCCTATAAGGCCGAATTTGCGCAGCAGATCGATGAGGCGACGGTCCAGTTGAATGCTCTGAAGGGTCAGTTGAAATTGCTGAAAACAGTAGGGTAAACTGTT
This sequence comes from Bacteroidota bacterium, assembly GCA_037200305.1. Taxonomy (GTDB): domain Bacteria; phylum Bacteroidota; class Bacteroidia; order Cytophagales; family Cyclobacteriaceae; genus ELB16-189. The sequence continues at coordinate 91,461 of JBBCGZ010000006.1, read as the reverse complement.
TTGTAAATCTCATTCCAAAGTCTATTTTTGCAGCCTTATTTCTCACGGAATTCGCGGAAAACACGGAATTTTGTGGGGTAATAAAGGCCTCCTTAGCTCAGCTGGTAGAGCAACTGACTTGTAATCAGTAGGTCGTTGGTTCGATTCCGACAGGGGGCTCAAGTATCATTAAAAGCATTGAAACCGCGATAATAAACGCGGTTTTTTTGTTGCGGTCGAGTCAACTCTCGTCAGCGAACCGCGGGATCTCTATCAGTCGGTCGTTGATTATGGTAATAAGGTATATGTCTGATAATCAATTCGTTGTTTACTTTCGTTCGTGAGACGGTTTTTTTTGGTGTTAAGAAGTGGTGTTAAGAGAATCGAAAAAACTGGTGTAAAGTCTCCACGTCTTTCATCGCATCAGAAGTCACCTGATTAGCTAAGGATTATCTCAGATTCATTTCAGTATATTTGATATAAGAGCCCACTTTACTTTGCTTAAACGAGCTGAGTGATGTGGGATTTTTTTTGAATCAAAGTCTATCTCCCCGATGACAGAGTTGAAAGTCGAAGACAAGCAAAAATATCTTAACAAAAATTATCCGTTCCCCAATCCACCAAAATTGACGGAGATGAGAGAGTGCATTCATTGTAATAACATCTTTACCGTTGGCGATTTCAAAGTCTTTCAAGATGATGAAGGTCAGGAATATATATGTTGTCCCCACGCTCCAGAGTGTGATGGAACTGTAATTGATTGGTTTACACTTGACAACAAGCCTTAAAAATCTTAATACTTACTTATGCGAATGGAAAACACTGTTCTACCTATCCATTTTGAAGACAGAAGCGGTATTGAATTCGAGCGACTTGTTTTTGCGTATGTTTTGAACGTTAAGGATTGGGATGACATCAAATGGCTTGGACAGACTGGAAAAGATAGGGGGCGTGACATTTGGGGAGAAACTGGAGGCGAGTCGTATTGTTATCAGTGTGCTAATCATCGAACGCTCGCGCTAAGAAAGGTAACGGGCGATGTTGACAAATTAGTTAAGGGTAATAATCTTCCTGACAACTTTGTTGTAGTATCTGGTGGTCCTATGACGGCTGATTTAAGGAGGGAAATCGAGACTTATGGCAAGACATCGGGGATTAAGCGCATTGCGACCTGGACTGGAGCTGAATTTGAGGAACGTTTAAGAAAGGATACTCCCGAACTCGTAAAAAGATTTGTCCATGGTGAAGCATTCCCCGATGATCCAAATGAACTGTTGAAATATGTTCGGTCCTTCTCTATTGCTAATGATAAAGACATAATCGACCTGCTTGTTGAATGTTTCGATCGACCAGCGTTCACAACAAGATTTAGGGACGAGTCTTCGATACCGGATTTTGAAAAGGCGGTCAAGAAAACGATAGAGGTGCTTAATACGGGAGTTCATCGACTAAATGACGAAACAATCGTAAGAACTATTCCTTCCCGACATCGCATTACCGACAGAGAACTGAAAAAAGAATTTGCCGACTTAACGACAGAGGTTATTGAGCTTCGTGACGCCTTTACTCGCCTTAAAAAGAGTGGTGACATCAGGCGTTGCGGTTGTGGGCAAGTGGATTGTTCGACCTATATGCTATCGGCCAAAGCTTGTAGAGAAATGGATAAACGGAGAGAAGAAATTCTGTTGAGGTTGAAAGAGATTAAGCCCGACCATAATATCCACCTTCATTCTTAGGGAATGGCCTTGCTACTGACTATAGGTGTATTCAATGGTGGCTCAGAGGAAGTGCTTGAGATCGATTTCCTTTTGTCAATCTAAAGTTTTACAAAGTTGAGTAATGAAATGAAAAGTAAAATGAATATACCGATTCTACCTATTTTAGCTACTCTTGTTGCTCTTGTTACCGCGATTGCAACTTGGGTTCAGTGGGCGCAAGACAATAGAAAAGAGGCACAGCGGAGTGTAGAAGATAGTTTGAGATATGAAGAGGACAAGAAGAGACGAGCTGATGAATTGAATCGGCAAAAAGATGATGATGAACGAATTGCCTTTATAATATCAAATACAAATAAGATACTTGAAAAGACGACTGGGCAATCCCTTATTATAGACGATGTGCTTTCAGACGTGAGTGGGGAGGTGACGCCTGAAGGCGTTTTGTTACATTATAGGCTTAAATCAAAACTTAAAAGTCTTAAAGTGATCTGGCACTTCAATTCGTTCGATAAGAGTTTTGGACCTTCTTTTGGGGACCCGATAACAATCGAAGGTTTGCCTACGGACATAGGTGAAAATTCCTATATAGTATCAACCAAGGGAATGGCCAATGGTCAAATTGTGCCCCTCGAACTCCGAGGAACTGACCCCTATGTTCGGGCAAAACATGATGTCTTATTGACGTACGGAGAGAAATTTATCGTTGCGCCAAAGGATATCGTCTCTGATAAGATTATTGTCAAGTGAAAAAATCAAAGGGTACATGCACCTCATGAAATCTTTGGAGGATTATGGAATTAAGGATAGTATGGGAGTGATTACCTACAAGACCCCGCTTAGCCATATTGCTAATATTGTCCGCATCGAGCAGAACAATGATATTAATCGTAGGATCATGGAATTGACCAATTCAATGACGAATCAATGGCGGTTGGTAATTGAAACCTACCAACGATTACGTTTCCGATTTGTTCAGTTGAATAGCAGATCGACAACTGAGTGTCTCGGGCATGTTTCAGACCATAACATGTTCATCGCTTATCATGAGTTGGAATTCAAGGATTACGCATACTTGTTCATTATAAGTCTCAAGACATATTTGGATCTTTTTGCGTGCGTCTCCGACGTCACGCTGAACAAACTGGACAGGCAGGATCGGATGCCCGATTTTTTCACCCTCGCAGGTAAAAAGGACTATTTGCCAGGTGCATTAAAATTGGAATTTAAGAATCTGATTGGTGCCCCGGCGAATTCCTGGCTTTATGAGTTGAAAGCATTTCGCGACAAAATTGATTCATCGGGGATACCAGCTTCTTATTAAAGCAGACCAGCAGCAGGACGGCGATCTGATATTTAACTGCTACCAGGGAAACAACTCAGCAACCGCAGGTGACCACCTCAGGATTGGGTATTTCTTTGATTCCTTCATCACAAAGTTCCCTGCATTCGAGGAGCGGTTCTCATCGGCAATCGCACTACACCTCGCGATTCCATCTAACCTCATCGGTGAAACGAACTTTAAAATGGGAGACCTCATAAACAATTTTGTTTTCAAGAATCCAGAGCTGGGCGAGAACTAGTTCAGCCGTGTCTTGCTCTCGTCTAATTTTTCTTTAATTTAGTTCAGCCCGCTATCGAATTCATCCTCGATAGAGTAAAAGAAGAGCCCATTTGCATCCAAGAGGATGGAGGTGGGCTTATGTGTTTTAACTAACCTTAGTTATGACGGAAGCGCAAAAAGACATAGAAAACCTTCAGAATCTCTTAGTCGAGGTGGTAACGGGGAGGGTCGAGAGATGGAAAGATGGATATAAGATTCATCAGGATTTAAGAAAGGTACAATCTTGACCTAAGTCACCGATTGCCTTTCAATAAATATCGTCAATGTAATAAGCTATGAAATATGTTTGAAGATTTATCCAAATCTATAAAGGCGTTGTTATATGATCGTGCGACAAGCCCTTTTTACTCGACATTTATTACGTCGTGGATCGTTTGGAATTGGAAGATTCTTTACCTGACGTTTATTGTAGATCCAACCTTGACGGGGAATAAAATTGATTTTATTCAAAGTCATTACGTTGACTGGTTTGTAAATCTATGGTGGCCGCTGTTGACAACAGCGTTCATTATCATAGTTATGCCGTTGTTCACAATAGCATCAAAATGGATCGCTGCGCAGTACGATCGGTTGAAGCGTTGGCTAATTGATCCCTTGGAAAGGCAGCAGCTCTTATCTCTTGAGGAGTCGATAGCGCTTAGGCAAGAGGTTGAACAGGAAAAGGCCAAGTTTAACGATCTAATCACCAAGAAGGACAGGGAGTTAAATGAGTTTCGAACGCTCACGGGGGGAATACGCTAAGCAAATCTCAAAATTCGAGGAAGTTAACGGTACACTGATAATACTGAAGGCAACGTTCGGGACCAAAGAGAAATATATTGATGTGACGGAAAAGCTTAATTCAATGATTAAAGATGGTTCGATCGAATTACATCCAGACATCAAAATTTTCGGGGACCCTGCACCAGGTGAGCGGAAGGAGTTGAATGTGATTTACAGCAATCGCGGCAAGATTGAACAAAAGATATTAGCAGAGGGTGGAGGAGGATATTTAATCTTGAATCTACCGATGGAGGAGAATATGGCGAAGATGGAGGAAATACGAAAGAAGGCTTAATTATTAACTATGCGCGCCAAGACACTTCGCTTGAGGGTTGGGAACGTGATACGTTAATTGAGATATTCTTCAAAACTGTTTTATATCACGCTAACCAAAAATACTATGTCAGCAAAACCCGATGATCTTGATGCTATTAGAACTATTGTTCAAACACTGGAGCCTTTTGACCAGAATGAGAGATCACGAATTATTCGATGGGCTTCTGAGAAACTTGGAATGCCCGTGTCAAATCAGTCCAATCCGCCGCCGTCGGGCATTGATTCTTTGAAGTCAGATCCGAACCCTCAGATCTCTTCGTCAGGTTCGAACAAGGATATAAAGACATTCTTGGCGGAAAAAGCACCAAAAAGTGACAACCAGCTTGCCGCGGCGGTAGCGTACTATTACCGGTTTGAAGCAACAGAGGGTAAGCGGAAGAGCAGCATAACAAAAGATGATTTGAATGATGCTTGCCGACAAGGAGGAATAAAAAGGTTGTCCGACCTGATCAAACTCTGATTAACGCACTCAATGCTGGCGTTCTTGATAAAGGTTCAGAACGAGGCTCTTATACAATAAATTCGGTTGGAGAAAACCTTGTCGCCATGACAATGCCAGCGAACAGGTAAGGTCAAAATCAAAGAACTAAAGTCAAAAAGAGGAAAAAGTCAAAGTGAAAATACTCTGAATGAACCTCTACCAATCGGTCATCGAAAATGGGATTTCTGAAACCGAGAATCTCCGGAATCTTCTACAAGAAGGATAAGAGTAAACAGGTGAAATCAGTAGAATGAAAAATCTATCATCAAAGCGACATCGTTGACCTGGTTCAACAATCATAGGTCAGCCTTACTTAAAGTTGTTCTAGAATCTGATTTAAAAGACGTTGACGATTTGTATAATTCACTTTTAAACGCTTAGCGATAAGTCTGTAACGCGCACCAAACTTGATCGAATTCTTAAGCAAATCAAAACTGCGCTTTCAAGCTTACGGGCTAAGCATATCACTAAGCTGTCATCACATTCCGACGATTTTAAACCAGATTTTTCGACGCTAGTTGGAGATAAGGAGATGATCCCGATCTTGGAAAGGCGATGGATGAATGCGCTGCTTGTGTCAGGAATAATACACCACTAGCGGCGACGGTGATGATGGGCAGGTCTGTTAGAATCTCTCTTGCTGACAAAATTTCTCACTGTTGCCGATAAGGGCAAAATCTTCAAGGCGAGCACTGTTCCAAAAGATAAGTCAGGGACACCATTGCAATTCAAGGATTGGGTTCTCAAAAACTCATCGAAGTGTCCCATGAACTAAAGTGGATTTCACAAACTGAAAAAGATTTAGGCGTTGTGCTTCGGGACTACCGAAATTACATTCATCCCTTTAAGGAGAAATCTCATGGGATTACTATTGAAACAAAGGATAGTTCGATTTTGTGGGAACTTACAAAAAGCATTTCACGACAAATCCTCATTTCATAGTCTCCGACGTTAGCGTGAAATTGTATTGGTGAGTCTGCTGGTAGTTTAAGTGTTAAGAACCGGTGTCAAGAAATGCAGGCTTTTGCATCTTGTGTTAAGAGAAAACGCCATTTCAAGCCTTATTCAGCCACTATTTGATCCCCTTGTAATCAGTAGGTCGTTGGTTCGATTCCGACAGGGGGCTCAAGTATCAATAAAAACAATGAAACCGCTCTAGAAACGCGGTTTTTTTGTTGCCCTTCGTTAGTTCCCAGCCCGCGAAAAACAAGATATCTGTCAGTCGGTCGTTGATTACGGTCGATATGTTATATAATTGATAATCAATTCGTTGTTTACTTTCTTTGGGGAGACGCTTTTTTTGGTGTTAAGAGAAGGTGTTAAGAAAACGTAAAAAATTGACGTGAAGTCTCACCTCTCTAATCGCATCAGAAGTCACTTGATTAGGTAAGGATTATCTCAGATTCATTTTAGTATATTTGATATAAGAGGCCCACTTTACTTTGCTTAAACGAGCTGAGTGATGTGGGCTTTTTTATGTTCCATCTTATTAATAGTTAAACGATAGCCAAAAGCACTATAATATGAAATTGATCAAGGCAAGAAGTCCAGAACTTCCGTTCTATTGAAGACACGACAGAATTTGAAATAAACGAGTTAACCTGCCTTGTCGGTAAAAATGAGGCCGGAAAGACCGCCATCTTGCAGGCGATTGAAGCTCAGCGACCATATGGCAAAGCGTCGGCTTCATATGACATAACCAAAGAATATCCTAGGCGCTTCGTTACTGAATTCGATCAGCGCCATCCGGATGAGGAAGCAGTTGCGTGTACTACTATTTGGAGTTAAGTGATAAAGATAAGGTGATCCTTACTGCCGAGTTTGGGAACGACGTAATCGCTCAGACTATTATTGAGATTACAAGCGGATACGGCTTTGACAGTACGCGGTGGACATCAGTAATTGACGAAAAAAAGGCAATCGAGAACTTGCTTTCAAGGTTTAAGCTTGATGCATCGGAGAGAAATGCATTGAATAAGGCCACCAGAGGAAAAGAGCTTTATGAAATACTTAAGCCACTTCAACGTACAGAAAAACAAGAAGCTTTATTTCAACATCTTTCAAAGTATCGGGATCAATCTATTTCCTTGAAAGCAATTGACGTGTTGTCCGCAGCGACGCCGAAATTATTTACATTTCTCACTATGATCGAATGGCAGGTCAGATTGCTATTGAGCATCTGATTCAACAAAAGGCTAATAAAACGACTTCAAGGAAGATGAAATCTTCCTTTCACTGCTAAGACTTGCCGGCACTTCTTTGGATGAATTGAAAGGACTCCACAAGATATGAGGAGTTAAAGGCCAAATGTGAGGCTGCTTCTAATAGTATCACAGAAAAAATATTTCAGTATTGGTCTCAAAACGATGCTCTTGAAGTTCAGATTGAGCTTTCACCTGGCCGAAGCCAAGATCCAGCACCGTTCAATAATGGAACGGTTGTTCGTGCAAGAGTTTGGAATGGAAATCACCGCGCTTTCCGTTCCGTTTCAGAGAGAAGTGCAGGGTTTGTTTGGTTTTTTTCCTTTTCTGGTAAAGTTTGCTGAGGTCAGAACGACATGGGGAACGTGATCATACTCCTTGATGAACCTGGGCTTACGCTTCACGGAAAAGCTCAGGCGGATCTTTTGAATTATATTGAGAATGAACTTCTGCCGCATCATCAAGTAAATTTTCTCTACCCACTCGTCCATTTCTGGTTCCTGCTCACAGGTTGGCTGACGTTAGGATAGTCGAGGATGTGCTGGAGTACAAGAAGGGGCAAAAAAGACCAATTGTTCATGGTACCAAAGTATTGAAGGATATCCTGGAAACCGACAAAGACACGCTTTTTTCCGCTCCAAGGCGCAATGGGTTATGAATCTGCCAATCACTTTTTGTGGGTCGCAACACCATCTCGTTGAAGGCCCATCTGACATACTATATCTTCAGTCTCTTTCATCTGCCTTGAAACGCAGAGGACGAACTTCTCTTGATCAACAATGGGCGTTGTGTCCAAGTGGGGGCATTGATAAAATGCATACGTTTATCTCACTCTTCGCCGGAAATCATTTGGATGTTGCTGTTCTGGCTGATCAGGGTGCCGGTGACAAAACAAAATTGAACGGCTATAAAGAAACGAAATTTTGAAAGCTGGCTGGGCATATTCTATTGCAGAGTTCATTGGAAAAAACGAAGGTGACATTGAAGATTTATTTGAACCCGACATTTATGTTCAAATGCTCAATTCAGCCTTTAACTTAAATGCACAGGATAATTGGATGCTCTGAAGTTAGACAATGCCGACACCGGCACAAGTCGTATCGTAAAAAAAAGCGGAAGCGGCCTTTAGGTTATGAGTGGAAAGGCTCCAGGCTTTGATCACTTTACCACTTCAGAGTGGCTACTCAATAATCCAGCGTTCTTGGATAGTAAATCTGATGCCAATGGAGCAAACGTTTGAATAGAGCTGAAGACGTAATTAAAACGTTTAATAAATTACTCAAAGACAAATGAGCTATTGTTAATTTGACTGAGTAACGGGAACTGAATCTGATCGAATTCTAACTATTCGTTTACACTCATTCTTCCTTCATTGGAAGAAATGCCGTGTGAAGAGAAAGTATAAATCCACAGACAATTAGGAATTCAATTACAACCCAAAAACTCCAATTGTCAATGATGTCCCAAAACGAATAGATCAATTGGCCCGCATTAAGTAGACATAAAATGATTGTAATTCCAATGGTAAACAATTGGTAGGAAATAGACTAAATATTAGCCACCCAATATTTTAACAAGAAGTTCATAAATACTGGTCATTGCTAAAAAGATCATTCCGCCGCCGAGCAGGAGGATGAGTAATTTGAGAATCCAATTGAATCCATTAAACCATTCGAAGACATTCAGTATGACATGATTTGCAAACCACCCGACGCTAATATTCAAAAGCGTTAAGGCTACTAATAGTACTACGGTGTGTACAATCGAAAGAAGGCCGGTTTTCATGCAAGCAGATAGCTCATGGAGTTATAATTTAGAATTTTAACTTATGGCTCCCAATACCGAGAAAACACGATAAATGAAAATGACTTGCATTTTTACTCGGTAATCAGTTCAGTCCTCTAAATTCGAATCCATTACAAACTTACATCAGTATGCAAGAACGACTCGTTAGATTCGGGTTCTCAGGATTAGTTTTCTTAGGATGTACTATTTTTTTCGTTTGGTATTTTGGGGGTGGACATTCTCAGCTAGTAAGTCTGCCGAATGAAAATGCGATGACATCCGTCCTAACCGCCCCGCTAATTATAGGAATAATCACATTACTTATCGGTACTCCGGCGATCGGATTCTGCCTGTCAACCATAACAGCATTCATATTTCTGCGCTGGTGGTCAACATAGGATTCTATCGGTCAGCGGAGATTACAAACAAAAGTATTATGCCCTGTTATTCGAAAGTCTTGGGTCCGACGTGTCTGGAATCAAATATCACCAAGATGAGAATGAGTACATCGTGAAGAATACAGGCAAAAATGCCGCATACATCTCACACGATGTGTTATTTCGACGACTAGCTGACTCAGAATCTTTAAAATACACCGCCAGAAGGTTAGATATGTTTTGGACACACCTTAATAATTTATCATGCATCTTTGGTCACTGTTCTTCGCAATTTTGGTCGCGCTCCAGAATGATGGGTTTCAAGGGAGTATTATACCCGCCAAGGCGTTATGATAGTTCCGATTTTAGCATATCTGATAAGCGGCTGCCTGTTAGCCCGTCGAGATCTGTAGACTCAACTGAATTTGAAAAGATATTCTTGCTTGAACACTCGCGATTGACTGCGTTAATTTCTCCGGAGGATAAGAGAGAATAAAGAAGAAAAAGAAGTCGAAGTGAAAGGGTCACCCTTCGACCTGTTTCAAAAACACATACTTCAATGACAGTTGAATTACAAAAATATCTGGACTGCCTTACCGACATAATGCGGAGACTTAATGTATTGCGTGCTTTTATAACCAAACAGAAGACGACTGGGTTTGTAATCTCAGATGTTGAATTTATTTCAATCCAGTTTAGAAATTAATTGAGTTAATCGCATTCTCATCTCTCGTTGCGAACAAAGCAGAATACTCGGCGCAGTATGAAAAGTTCGAAAAACACTGGAATGCAAGGTTAATGTTTAGAGACTTAAAACGAATTAATCATGACTTCTACCCAAAGCCCTCGACTTCTACGGAAAAGCGTGGCAAAGATGGAACGATCTATTTCGATTTTGAGACGAAGGCATCTGGTTTTTTAACTGAAGCTGACGCCGTAAATTTATATGAGGAATGCGCAAGCGTGCTCCACGCAAGCAATCCATACAGAGAGCAGAGGGATATCAGGTCGTTCTACAAGAAATTTCCTGAATACCTGGAAAGGATATCAAACTTACTAGCGCATCATACTATTGTTTTGAAAGGAGGAAGCCATATGGTCATTGGCATCATCCCATTAGCTGAAGAGGGTTTTGTGCAGGTATTCCAAGGAGCTCAACTCACGGGCGATGACGAGATAAAAGCGAAAGAAGTTATGGATTGACAGTGAGTAAGTATGTCATGAATATGCTTGACGTCATTCTGGTGTTAAGAACCAGTGTCAAGAAATGCAGGCTTCTGCATCCTGGGTGTTAAGAGAAAATGCTGTTTTCTACCCTGATTTGGCCACTATTGACATCGCTTGTAATCAGTAGGTCGTTGGTTCGATTCCGACAGGGGGGCTCATATAACCGCTTCAACAAGCGGTTTTTTTTTTGTTCAATGATGTTCAAAAGCGCTTAAATCAGGTGTTTTTGAAGGATGCTCATAAGTTGACCCAAACCCAAGTGAACGAGTTGAACACTCGCTAACACAAAAAGACCGGTTAAAACTGGGTCAATAGTGCGCCGGACGGAATCGAACCTGGTTCGAGTCCAAACCACGGCTTGTACTGATTGAGGTCTTATTTTTTACGTGGTTCATATTCCAGCGGCATTAGTTCAGCGATTTTGTTAGCCCAGACCAATATCCATCAATATAAAAGGAAAGCGGATTCTCGTAGTATCCATTCTCACGGATAATTAATTGCCGTTTCGGAAATTAATAAATGAGATTTGTTTAAATCCTTGTACGTAACCCTTGTAATTATATTCGGAGCCTTCACCTTTATAAGTAATACGCAACATCAAAACCAGTCCTCATCATTTTTTTTGACAACCTCCCGCTGCGTAAGGTGATAGACAGAATATAAACTATCAGCGAGCCATATCTTAATATCTTCTGTACTGTCCTCAATCCTGCGGCATTAAAGAGATATTTCATACATATTTTCTTTTAATGTGGAATCCCTGAAACGACTTCATGAAGTGGGTGATCGAGCCAAAATATGCACGATCACGTTCCTTATTCCAATGCGACTGTTGTTTATCATCTTTTGCTTTTAGGTTTTCGAATCTTGGAATTCCAGACACCGTACAATAACCATTAGTAAAGATCAATTTGAAATTTGTCCAACAGGTAAATGATCCGATACCCAAGAGCGTTATTAGTGATCTCTAACGGCTTGGATGAGGATGCTACAAATAGTCCGGTTGGCTTCTCAAAAGAAAAATCCAGGTCGTAATAATTATCAATGGTGCATTTATTCGCATTTATCGTCTCGCCCAGGAAATAGCGGTAGAAAATTTTTAATTGTTCCTTGTATTCCCTTGTCATTGGAGTTTAACCACTACTTCTTTTAGCTGGGTGACTGCCGGATTCAGGACAATGTTTACTTGCTTATCCGGCATACTAAGATCTACAAGTGATTTTGTTTGCGTTCATATCCAAGACATGAAATGACCAGATCATACTTTCCATAGGGCCGCCTTGGGAAATGTATATTCTCCTTCCGCATTTGCACTGGTCCCTATCAATGTATTAACAAAAAATAAGTTTACAAATGGAATCGCTGATTGAGTCTTGCTATCTGTAATCTTTCCATGAAGTACACTTTGAGATTGAAACATGGTGTATTTACCACCCAAAGAAAAATAGGCAAAGAAGGATGCACTTTTATAGGGACAATCATTTCTGAGTTAGACAAATCATATGCCATGGGCGTTAAACTCTGAATTGAGAGTCGCATTCTTTGTGTCAAACATGTTGGTGAAGATGTTTAACATGCGATTCTCTTTGGGTATCTATCGAGAATACTCAATATACTTTCAAAATATTTTTTTTCTAATCTAACGATTCGCTTGATTAATTGTATCTATTTAATACCCCTGAAAAATTACAAATGAAAAACAAAAGGTATAAGGAAACTGACAGAAAATGAACTTATTGATGAACTTGCTAGGTCCTTTGAGGTTAGTAGTTTTGCAATGACGTATCGGCTCAGAGACCTTCATATATTCTAGCGATGAATTTAATATAATATCTAAGGTAGGAGAAGGGACGACCATTAAATTGATCAAGTGGTCCAAGTAGCTGCGGAGCTCTAAAGGATTACTTGCTCGCGATGTCTTTGGATTTGATTGCTCGAATTCCTGACTCCGTTGTCTCGAGTGTTTAAATTAGTGTCAGCGAAAATTTATTGTTCAAAGAAGGTCATTATGTTCATTGATGTAAGGGTCATTCGTGAGTCGCGAACGACTAAAAAAATCGAAAACCTTCGTTTTTTGAAGGAATTAAGCAGATTATCGCAGCCCGACAGGGGCTCTCAGAATATCAGCCAGTTACATTCAATGTGACTGGCTTTTTTTTTAGTACTTGTAACTATACACGTGAAGTCAGGTAAAAGATGGGTGCGATCGCAAACCACAGCACTAAGCATGAAATCGATTTGGATAGTTGTAGCAGGGCTGCTTTATACGCCGGCAATTTTTGGCCAGAAGTCACTTGATACCGAGATAGAGAAGGAGGTACGTGAGATTGCAAAGCGTTTACAACGTGCCCGGGCTTTCTGTGGTGGTTGTCCAGGGAACTCGCGTGGTGCTTTGTAAGGGATATGGCGAAAGTAATATAGACAGCCACACGCCGTTTACTGCCGATACTCCCGCGCGACTCGCATCGGCAACCAAATTCTTTACAAGTCTCGGTATGCTGACCGAAGCACAGAAAGGCACAATCGATCTTAACGCGCCCCTCAAAAAGTATCTGCCGGGTCTTCAACCTGAATGGCAGGATATTCCAGTTTACCAATTGCTGAATCTTACGTCCGGCATCTCGGGAACAGAGAAGACGCCTTTCGATAACATGAGTGATGATGAACAGCGGAAAGTCAGCGAGAATGACTTGTTCGAAATGCTACGTAAGCTGCCGAGTTGGAATCGCGCCCCGGGGAAAAGTGGGCTTATCGCCAGACAGGATACATGACCGCTTCACTGATCGTCAGCAAACAGACTGGCCAGAGTTGGCAAGACATTATTCGTAAAGATATTCTTGCTCCTGCCGGGCAACAAATACCGGACACAATGATGTAGCAAAATATCCTGCCGGACAGGAACCTAAGAATTATGTCTATGATGAGAAAGGAAAGTTCGTTAATGCGCCAATGTTCTTTCCACTGTATTGGCAACTGGTGCCGGATATAATACATCGGCACATGACTTGTCGCGGATATTCCTTGCCATCAATGCACATCAAATCCTCTCGCCGGAATTGCTCGGCCAATACGAGTTCAACAAGAAGTATATGTTCCATGTTGGTGGAGATGATTACTATAGCATAGCAAGCGAAATAAAAAGTTCGGGTCGTACATGACCATGGGGCATAGTGGCGGACCTGACTCTGCTGATATTCGTTATGTCCCCGAAAAACAACTTGGAGTGGCTGTACATTGCATATCGCAACAACACGGGGATAAGTGCAGAACTGACTAACAGGATACTCAAAGAATTCTACTCGATAGCGCATTCATATGCCCAGGGCAAGGCCTGTCAGTTTTATTATAAGAAGTGTTGTCGCAAAAGAGCAATGATCAACAGTTGACTGAGTATTACGATCAGAATAGAAAAGTTCGAAGTACAGTTACGCCAATGCGGAAAGCGATTTGAACAGCGCCGGGTATGAACTGCTCAATTCAGGTAATGTCACCGATGCCCTTAAGATCTTTAGGTTAATAGTGAAAGCTTTTCCCGATTCTGGGTAATGCTTTCGATAGCCTGGGTGAGGCGTATCTGAAGACCGGAGATAAACAAAATGCGCTTTTAAATTATAAGCGAGCGTTTGAGTTAAACCCGGAAAATGAAAATGGCAAAGAAGATCGTTGATGAATTGAGTGATCGTTAGGTGATTTTTTATAGAATAGAAGGGCGCCTTCTCAGAGAGGCCAGGCAGTTACATCGAATGTAGCTGCTTTTTGCTTTTAAAAAAGGCATGCATATCAGTACAACTGGCACTGATAACAATGTCCGCGTATCCCGGTATGGTGCATCGATGTGTCGGAAAATACCTTTGAAAAGAAATAAACACTTCTTCATGAGAACCGTATTTACACTTTTCGCGCTGGCCGTTATGGCCTTTACATTTTTCGGACGTGTGGCCTGACAGATCTTAAGCCCAAAACACCAAGAGAAAAAAAGATTGATATCTTCACCGCCGGGAACGGCATCTGGAATGTTGATTCATTAACGCAGGCTACCATAGAACAAGGTACGACGACGAGCGACTCAATATTCCTGAATAACGGAACACTGGAATTTAAAACGCCCTCTACTAACGATGCGAACCCCGGTTATGGAATTGGGTTCCTTATCCATCGATACACTAAGAAAGGTGTCGCTGTCGTAGATTCTCTGGCATGGGCGCCTACAGTTTTGACTCCGTCAACGACGAAACAAATATCACTTTCTTTTTTCCACAGCCCTTTCATCCAATCGACCTATGTGTCGAACGTTGCGGAGTTCCGTCCTGAATCCCCTCTATTTTAGAAAGTAAAAAAGTAAGACTATCAGGCCTGCGTCAAACGACAAATAATAATGGCGTTGTCGTCGGATTGTACCTGGACTTCTACCTACGCGATAATTGTTTGGCATTTGTAAGGATCGCCGCATCCCGACTGCACGAAGGAAAAAATGGCTGGCTGGTCAACTCCACCACGGCCATTTTTTCCTAGCGCCCCGCAAAATATCTATGATGCGCTGGATCAGGTATGAAAACATGGGTATCAGGCCAGCTTTTCGTGTAATGTTTTCTGGCAATTGTACGATCACCCGGCGGTACATTCTGAACTATCTCGTCCAACTGTATCGCGACATCCACCGCCGGCACCAAATGTAGGCGAAGTCACTATAGTGACATCGAAGTTAGCTTTTGTATCCATCGCCTGCTCACAGTTAAGGTCATAGAAGTTCCGGGTGCAACGCAAGCCGGCAATGACGTCGAAGGGGCAACCGATATCAACAAGGGCGATGGATTTGTCACTGACGTAACTTCAAGAAATTCGTTGCCATCATTTTTTACTGTGATGGGAAATGTTTGCTGTTGAACTACTGGCTTATCGAATCTTAGACTTGGTGGTGAAACTGTTCGGATGGCAACAGGCCATACATTCCAATAAAGATTCGTTGAGTTTGTAACTTTTGAAAGCGAAGGCCGCCTGCAATGGATGCTGCGAAGAATATATTGATTAACTTGATTACCTGGCATGTCAACGATCTCAGCCCCCATAGTACCTGATAGTATGCCGTTCGTCTTTGCAACTGTCACAATACGTTAGAGAAGGTGGCACGACGGCGGTATACTGCCGTCGATGCGCGCCACGACAGCTGTTGCTTCCATCATCAACGGATTTACGTAAGGATTACCACCCAGACCATATCAATGCAAGCTTACCATTCCGACTATGCGCCAAATTTGAATCAGCCATACCACCGCCGGTGAACTAATGGCATCGCTTTCAACAATAACCGGTTCAGAGATCGTTGGTTGTACTCCATTAGCGGGAAGTGTAAATGAAAATGCTTCACTTTTGGATAGCGGTTGGATCATTGTACTGGACCACAAGGAAAGTTGGCAGGAGATTTTGATCGCGCTATTTTCAGGGGCCCGGTTCCTGGAGTGTGATTCGCAGGAAACGGCAAACTCGGAAATAGTTTGCCATTGATCGTGATGGAAACCCCGCTTGAATTAGGGATACCCATTAACACTGTGTTTCCAACTACCGTGTAAGTAGTGTTGGTTGTATTCCCGGAAAATACCGGGACGCCGCCGGCGGTGCTAAAAGTTCCCAGGGTCAATCCCAACCATGTTGCCTCATCGGTAACGGAAGTAATGTTTTGCTAGGTAGCAGGCCCGGAAAAAAAGGTATACCAAATATTTCGGGCTGAGTTGGAGTGTGTTGCAAGCCATAGACTTTTTTTATCGAACCTACCGTTTGTTGCAAACCGACACAATCCCATAATTCAACTAGCGGTTTTTGCATTCATGGGAGTCTCCATATATTCACCTCGTCCGCAACCTCATCCACCAATGACTCTTAAAAGAAGAAATTTTATCGGACTCACAACCGCCACCCTGGCCACGGGAATGTTTTCAGCATTGAGCTCTTGCACAGCAAAGGTCGATCAAAGGAAAATGCCGGTGTAGCCAATGGGCTGAAGTCCATGACAGGTAACGTCGTACCCATTTCGAAATATGAAAGAGAAAGCGAGAATAGCCAAAGCGCAACGCCTACTCACCGAAAACAAAATGGATGCTTTGGTACTCGAATCAGGCACAGCTCTGAATTACTTTACTGGTATCACATGGTGGCCAAGTGAACGAACAATGGCTGTTGTCATTCCCCGCGAAAGGCGATGCAAAATATATCTGCCCCGGATTTGAAGAAGCACGGCTGCGGGAGCAGATAACCATTGGAACGGAAGTGTATGCATGGCAGGAAGATGAAAGCCCTTATCAGCTCATCGCGAACGTGATCAAAGATGCAGGAATTGTTTTCAGTACTGTTGCCATCGAAGAACGCGTCCGCTTCTTTATCGCGGATGGAATCAGGAAGGCGGCACCAAATCTAAACTATGTAAGCGGAGATCCGGTACTATTCCCTGCCGCATCATTAAATCTCCCGCCGAGATCAAGCTAATGCAAACGGCTATGGATATTACCCTTGCTGCGATCAAGCACGGCGCAAGTCAATTGAAGGAAGGTATGTCGCAAGGTGAACTTTCTTCGATCATCACCAAAGCACAAAACGAGTTAGGGGGAAGCGCCGATTTTGCCCTTTGCCTTTTTGGAACATCATCAGCTTTTCCCCACGGATCAAATCAACCACAACAACTCAAACAAGGTGACATCGTCTTAATGGATTGCGGATGTTTGGTGGAAGGATATATTCAGACATCACACGAACTATCGTTTTTGGAGAACCGACGAAGAGACAGCAGGAGATCTGGTCGTTAGAGAAAGAAGCGCAGTCAGCGGGTTTCGCCGCCGCAAAACTCGGAGCACCTTGCGAAGTCGTTGATGCAGCAGCCCGCAAAGTTATAACCGATGCTGGGATTTGGACCAGGATATAAATTACCGGGACTTCCTCATCGCACTGGTCACGGTATTGGAATGGACGGTCATGAATGGGGCAACATGGTTAAAGGCAACAAGCAAATGTTAGAACCTGGCATGTTGTTTCAGTATCGAACCCAATATTTCTATTGTGGGAGAGTTCGGCGTGCGCTTAGAAGATTGTGTGTATATGGACAGAGGAAGGACGAAGTGGTTTTCCGTCAACAGAGCAAATCGATTAATGAACCGTTTGGTTAACGTCCGTCTTGTCAATTCAATTTTCTGAGTTTAAATCATGCGGTAGACTATATTCCCAACCGAGTCCGTCAGTTGAACATAATCGACTTCACACAGACCATTCGAACCGAATCCCATTCCCTGAACAAGGCCGCCTGGTCGTTCATATGCGGTAGTGAAGACTTCTTTTCCCTCAACTAAGATCTTCACAACTTTACTCTTTACATCAATCGTCACATTTCTCACTTCCTCACATCAAATCCAAGGGAGGAGAGGTCATTCTTCTTTCCATCCAAATACTTGTCACTGAACATCGCCTTGGTCTCGCCGGTACAGCCTGGAATTGTTCCTGTAAAAAAGAAAAATGAATTCTGGCTATAAACTTCTGAATTATCCCATGGGCACAAGGTCGGCTTCACCGGATCCATTCTGACCCCTGGCAGTAAGAGTAAAATTATCGCTGTTGACTTTAAGTGAATCAGGGAAGCACGCGTAATAATAGATCTTGTCACTCCTGGTTTCAATGTCGCTGGGCATTTAGGCCACTGAGATTAAGTCCCAACACATTGTCGCGCACAATTGTCGCATCCTGAAAGTATTGCGGGTAAGGTATCTGCAAACTTACTTTGCTGTAACCAATCCAACCCCTGGTGGTAATGTGCACGGAACCTGCGCAAGAACCTTGTTATCACCAATCAGTTTGGCTGTATGGTACCCAGGCTCGTAATAGGTCTCTGTCTGGGTATAACTATTTTTATCGATCTTAATTCGCATGTTTTTGTTCCACGACGGTTGAATGTAGAAGGAGTCGGCTTCGATATCGTCAATGTTATACTTGAAAATTACATTGGCAGGCACATCTTGCGAGACAATTTTCTGCACCGAGAACACAGCCGCAGAACGGGAATTCCTCTCGATCGTTAGAAACACAATTGCAATAAGAAGGATTGTACCTAACGCGAGCGCAGGATAGCGATAGGCTTTCCACCTGTTTGTTTTATTTACTACATGAGAATTTTCATTGACAACGATTGTGTGCGCCCTGGTTGAATTTTACTTTCTTGTCTTGAAATCCTGCCAGCCCGAATATCCAATGTATTTCGTTAGGGCATCCAGCGTATAAAGTTGCGGCAGCCTTTCCAAACTTTTCGGTGAAAACCCTCCTGATCGTAGAAAGACTGATAACAGTCTTGGTGTTCTCCTCAATCAAATAGCATAAATGTTCGAGATCGCTTTGCGAGATTTTTTGACCTGTCGCGTACCCCATTTTCTCGCATAACTCGTCCAAACAAAGTCGAACCAACTGCTTATCACTCAATAGACTCATTTTGACATGATTTTTGACTCCAATTTAAACGCAATCTGCTCAGGTGAAGGTCGGTGTATTGATAATTTTTGCAAGCACTTTTTTACATCAAAAAATAAAATGATTATGAGCCCACGCAAATTTCAGGTTCTTATTTTGTTAATCGCTTCCGGAATTGTTTTTATTTCATTTAGAACACTCCGAAGTATGAAGCGGATGACAGTGTTCCGTATCCCGAAGGATACAGAGAATGGACTCACGTCAAAACGTACATAGTTGGACCCAAAGAGCCTGGCATTTAAGTTTATCGGCGGATTCAACCATGTGTACGCCACGAAACGGCTATGATAGGTTATAAAACAGGTTACTTCCAAATGGTTCTGTTATTGTCTCGGATGTGATCGAGGCAAAGGAAGACTCAGTGGACATACGGGAAGGTGCGAGACATCATCTTGATGTCATGGTAAGGGACAGTATAAAATATTCTGATGCCGGTGGTTGGAGATTCGAGCAGTTCCAGGCCAATAGCTCAACAGTCAGGTTGCTGACTGTCCAGAGCAGGACGGCTTGTTCTAACTGCCACGCCAAACGAAAGAATATGGTCTTCGGCGTTTATAGGAAATAGGAAGGTTAGTTATCGTAAGTGAAGACGACAGAGATCCGGGTACCATTTACTTGCTCCATTGCAAACTTACCCTCCATGTCTTCGCTAAGGCCCTTCATTAAATTTAATCCCATCGATGACTTGGGGCGTTACCAAAATCATCGACTATTCCGACACCGTTGTCTTCGATCACCAGTTGTATCAAATTCTCCGATATGTGCTTCAGGATAATTGAGATCGTTCCTTGTCGTTGGTATGGGAAGGCATATTTGATTGAATGGGTCACTGCTTCATTAAGGATTAATCCGATAGGCAGAGCATGTGCGAGATCTAGATTTATCTTTTCTATCTGGTGATCGAAACGAATGCTTTGACCTTTCTCAAAGCTCTCTTGAAGATTTAACTACCAACTCGAATATATAGTCCGGCATGTGGACGTCCGACAAATCCGTGGACTGATATAATTTCTGATGAAGCAATGACATTGCATGAATTCGTTGCTTGGTTTCGCTAATGGCAGTAAGTGCCTCTTCATTCTTTACGTACTCCGATTGAGTACCCAGCAATCCAATGACGATGTGGAAGTTATTTTTCACACGATGATGAATCTCCCTGATTAGCCACTCTTTTTTCAGCCAACAACTTTTGCTGGCCCGATAATAGTTGTTTGAGTGCCTTATTTTGGTTGTCAATTTCTTCTTGACTCTTTTGAAGCTGTGTGGTAGTTCGCGTTTTCAGGCGATAACGACTGTAGCCAACAACAATGAGCAGGATAAGAATACCAACGATGTATAAGTATAATTCCTGGTTTGGGTGGCCTGATGAGCTCTTTCTGCTGCAATTGCTCTTTTGATCTTAATAGCGCCAATGCGTTTTCATTCTGTGCTGTTTCATCTTGATTCTTAACTCTTCGATCTGCTTAAATTTAGACTCACTGAATAAAGAGTCGTTCAACCTGCTTATGAATTTCAAAGTGATTGATCGCGGACGCAAGTTTACCCCTGGCCTGGTCTATCTTATAAAGCATGAGATGAATATCACGTCGCATCGCTAATGACGGAGGATAATGTTTGGCAGTAATGGCTAGCTCGAAGAACGGATATGCCTCGTCATTCCGGTTTTGTTCGAAATAAAATTTGCCTATTGTGTAATAAGCTTCGGCACCTTGAATGAAACGTCCCACGATCCCAGGTCCAGTCTCGTTGTCAGGCGGGATATCTTTATCTTTTTTGATCATCTCGTTATAATACTTCTCCGCCATTGATATTCACCGAGAGCATTATGACAATCACCTTTAATCGCTGCTGTGACCTCCTTATCCAAAACGGAAACAGGTTCATAGTCGTGTAAAAAATTGGTCATGAAATGTGAGGCTTCCTGTACTTTTCCCTGCCGGATCAGGCCTCGTACGATTCTGCCCAAAAATTGGGAATCTGTAGTGCTCGTATCCAACAGCCAGTTGGTTGAGAGCTCGCTCGGTACCAATAGATACTTTTCTCTGTGGTCACCGAGCGCACGATAAGGTGTCAGCAAGTGTGTATTGAATCATGCTGCTCTCGGAAGTTTGATCCAGTGAATCAAGTCTTTTGATTGCCTCCAGGGAATAATAAATTGTTTTTTTTCGTAATCTCCTTTGATCGAGTTTATCCTCGCCAGACCCGAGTACAAATGACAAACTCCGAGGTCAGTCTTCGATTTCGACTGTTTCCAGTCCTTCAAGATAAATAGCTTCCGCTAACGCTATCTGACTTACATGCTCGTGTACCAGGCCTATGTCTATCCCAAGGCCATGATCGCGAACGCCAGCTCGTTGATAGATCTTGATGGCTGTATTGAAAGTACTTGATCTTGTCGGCATAATTCGCCTCCCTCCATGGAAGGTAGAGTGCCAAATTCACTCCACCAGAATGCTTCACTTTTTTTGTCGCCCGCTTTCTGAAAATCCTGGATGATTTTCATGAAACATTCGGTTCCCTTGTCAATTTCATTTTTGCTGAAATGATACTTGGCCAAAAGACATAGAGTCTCGTGTTGTCCATGCCAGTGAATGGGATTCACTGAGGTCTCGTGCCTCGCGGATGTAAATGTAGGCACTATCCAAATTCTGCACGCGCTTACCGAGACGGAACAAGAATCGCTCACCAAGCATTCTTAGTAACCTGATTCTTAGCAGCCCCTCTGTTCCCTTCATTATAGCTATGGCAGAATTGAAGTTATCTTTTTCTGCATGTGCATTCGCAATCCTGAATGTAGCGTCCTCAATTCCTCGTTTGAAACCAAGACGTTTACTAAGCTCGAGCGCCTGCTGCGCCAGCAGCAACGCACTATCGAGTACCTGCTCAGTATCGGAAAGTCGATAGAGATAAATGCTATCCATTTTTAATAGCAGTCGAACTCTATTAGTATCTGGGTTTGCTCTCGCGGTAGCTGGATAACAGCTTGCTGTACTCTGGTGACATTACTTGCCCCGCAGCGGCAATAGTGCAGCAGGATCAAAACAGTGGTCGCCAGGAATTTCATGAATGCAGTTACTCTTTAGAATGGATACGCCCGGGCTATTCCCAGCTTCTTCAATTTTGATTTCAATGTAGATGGAGGGATTTTTAGCATCTCTGCTGCTGCACCCGGGCCCCATATTTTCTCCGTTACATTTTTTTCAGCACCGAAAGAATATGATCTCGTTCCATTTCTTGAATTGTCTTGGTGTGCTGTTCAGGTTGATCGCCTGCTCTTGCATCTGCGGGAGCCTCTTCGACGGCAAGTTGGATGTGATCATCGACTTCTGGCAGAAGGAAACTAAAGACCTCCTCCTTGAGGTTCCAGTAACTGAAACTGCAGGTTACAACGCAAGTGCTCCTGCTGTAAACATCGGTAAGATGGTTAACAAGGGTATCGACATCTCGTTGGGAACTAAGGGTAACATCATCCCTGGCCTCCAGTTCGAAGTTGCCGTTAACGGTAGCTTCCTGCACAATGAGATCACTGCTCTCGCTCCTGGTTTGACTTACCTTACTACTGCTAACCCTGGTTTCCGCGGTATCAACCCGATCCGTAACCAGCTTGGCTACTCGATCTCTTCTTTCTACGGTTACGTAGTTGAAGGTCTCTTCAAAGATGCTGCTGATGTAAAAGCTCACGCTTCACAGCCTGATGCTGCTATGGGCCGCTTCAAGTACAAGGACCTCAACGGTGATAACAAGATCGACGAGAACGACCGCGCATATCTTGGAAGCCCAGTTCCTAAATTCACAGGTGGTATTACTGTAACATTCCGTTACAAGAACTTCGACCTCGTGGCTTACGGATACACTTCACAAGGCAACAAGATATTCAACGTATCGAAGTGGTTCACAGACTTCTATCCTTCATTCCAGGGTGCTGCTATCAGCGAACGCGTGAAGGATTCATGGACTCCGAACAACCTCGGTGCAACAACTCCGATCTTCGAATCAGCTTCGAACTTCAGCACAAACACTCAGTCTAACTCATTCTACGTTGAGAATGGTTCTTACTTCAGAATGCAGAACCTTACACTTGGCTACACACTGCCATCTGCAATTCTCGACAAGTTGAAGATGACAAGGCTCAGAGTTTATGTTGCGACCAACAACCTGTTCACTATCACCAAGTACAGCGGTCTCGACCCTGCGGTAGGTGGTGCAGCTGATACTAACTTTGGTATCGACGTTTGGTAACTACCCTTTAACAAGGAGCTTCACAGCAGGTCTCAACCTCGGATTCTAAAAGCTTTGTAAAGACTATTATGAAAAAGACAAATAAATTGGTTCTGAGTGCAGTAGCAGCTCTTGTGCTAATGTACTCTTGTAAAGACAGCTTCCTGGATGTCCCCGTAACTGGGGCTCTGGACAAAAACATCCTGGCCGGACGTCTTGGCCTTGATGGTGCTCTTCTCTCGGTTTATTCGCAGGTAAATGGTCGCGGTAATCGCATGGCCAGCCCTTCGAACTGGGTGTGGGGAAGTATTCGCGGCGCTGATGCTAATAAGGGCACTGACCCCTGGTGATTATAGCACCATCAACCCTGTACAACGTTACGCTGCCCTTCCTACTGGCGACGTTATTAACGATAAGTGGGCCGGAAACTACGAAGGTGTTGCACGTGCAAACGCTGTTTTGAGACTCGTTACAAATGCTGAGGCTGATGTTAGTGAGGACTTCAAGAAGAGCATCATAGCTCAAGCTAAGTTCCTTCGTGCGCACTTCTACTTCGAATTGCTCCGTGGTTACAAGAATGTTCCTTACATCGATGAAAACATCGACTACGGTTCAGGTATCCAGGACGTGAAAAACGATGTGGACATTTACCCGATGATTATTGCGGACATGACTGCTGCGATGGCCGATCTTCCTGAAACACAGGCAGAAGTTGGTCGAGTGAACAAGACTGCAGCTAAAGCATACCTCGGCAAAATGTACATGTGGAGATCAGACTTCACTAACGCAAAGAAGATGTTTGACGATGTTATCGCTAACGGTAAGACTTCGAACGACAAGAAGTTGGCTCTCGTGAAGAAGTTCAACGATGTTTTCAAAGCTACGAACGATAACAACGAAGAGTCTATCTGGGCATACCAGGCAGCTGCTAACACAGGTAGCGTTAACAACGCAGATCCTGAGTTCGACCTTAACTGGCCTTACAACACAGGTCCTGATGGTCCTGGTAACTGCTGCTCATTCTTCCAGCCTACATTCGAATCAGCTAACTGGTTCCGTACTGGCAGCGATGGTCTTCCTTTGCTTGATGGCTCTTACAGGACCACTGGTCAGGTAGTAAATGACATGGGTAAAGAATCTGGCGATGCCTTCTCTCCGGATCCTGGTAACCTCGATCCTCGCATCGACCATACTATCGGTCGCCGTGGACTTCCTTACCTTGATTGGATGGATTTCCCTGGTAAAGCAGTGGATCCGTAACCAGCCGAACGCTGGTCCTTATCAGACTAAGAAGTTCGTTTATTACAAGTCTGACAAAGGTAGCCTCCAGGACAACAGCTCATGGACTCCTGGTTATACAGCGATCAACTTCCCGATCATCCGTTTTGCAGACGTCCTTTTGATGGCTGCTGAGTGCGAGATCGAGATCGGTTCACCTTCTGTAGCAAGGGACTATGTAAACATGATCCGTCAACGTGCGGCTGATTCTTTCCTGAAGCGTGCTGATGGATCGAATGCAGCGAAATATGTGATCAGCCAATACAACGACACATGGGCTAAGGATCAGGCAACTCGCGATAAAGTAAGGTTCGAGCGTCAGCTTGAGCTTCACTCAGAGGGCCATCGTTTCTATGACCTCGTTCGTTGGGGTACAGCAGCAACTGAGCTCAACAAATTCATCACATATGAAGCACCTAAGTATGGCCTCGGTGCCATGAACGGCGCTTCATTCGATGCAGGTGTTGACGAATTGCTCCCAATTCCTCAAAGCCAGCTTGACCTGCTCAACGTAACTGAACAAGTTGTTAAGCAGAACCCTGGGTATTAATTAAGAAAGTTTTTCAATAAGCAAAGGCCAATGTAAATTGGCCTTTGTTTTTTTACACCCCTTATGAAGAGACTGATTGTTGCAGCGTTTGTTGGACTTCTTTTGGCCTGCTCCTGTAGCGACCGTCCAACCACCCTTTTTGAACTCGTCCCGTCCAGCACGTCAGGGATTGATTTTAACAACGCGATACCCGAGACCGATACCTTCAACATTCTCACTTATGAGTACATCTACAACGGCGGGGGAGTAGGTATTGCCGATTTTAACAATGACGGACTAAAGGACATTTTCTTCGCTGGCAACCTGGTTTCGAATAAACTGTACCTGAATAAAGGAAATTTTGCCTTCAACGACATCACCTCTGTGGCTAACGTGAACGTTCCCGGCCGCTGGAACTCCGGTGTCGCCGTGGTAGACATCAACAACGACGGCTGGATGGACATCTATGTCACCACTACCATGCAGCCCAAGCCCGAGGACCGTGGCAACATGCTTTTTGTGAACAATGGCCTCAACGCCGACGGCATTCCAACCTTTACGGAACAGGCAGGGTCTTATGGAATAGTTGATGGCGGCTATGATGTTATGGCCGCATTTTTTGACTACGATAAGGACGACGATCTCGATCTGTACATCCTTATCAACCAGAGGATGAACAACGTGCCCACGAATTATCGCCCCAAGATTACCGACGGTAGTGCGGCAAACAACGACAAGCTGTATCGCAACAACGGCAATGGTACATTTACCGATGTCACCAACGAGGCTGGTATTACCCTCGAAGGATATGGACTCGGCCTGGCGATCGCCGATCTTAATAAAGACGGGTGGCCCGACATCTATGTGTCGAACGACTATCTCTCCAATGATGTACTCTACGTCAACAATGGCAACGGCACTTTCACCAACAAAATTGGTGAATACATAGGTCATCAAAGCCAGTTCTCTATGGGCAACGATGTTTCAGACATCAACAATGATGGGTTGCCAGACATCGTGACAACCGACATGCTTCCGGAAACCAACGCACGGAAGAAGACAACAATCGGTAACAAGAGTTACTCGACTTATATCAACAATGAACAGTTCGGCTACGAATATCAGTACGTCCGCAACATGCTTCATGTTAATAATGGCCTCGACAAGGGTTGAAATTCAGTGAAATAGGGCAGTTGGCCGGAATGTACCAGACGGAATGGAGCTGGTCGCCTTTGTTCGTCGACGCAGACAACGATGGCTACCGCGACCTGTTTATCACCAACGGTTTTCCAAAGGACATAACCGACAAAGACTTTTCAAATTATCGTGCGGATGTTGGGAACGTGGCTACGACACGCCAGTTGATCGATTCGATCCCTGTGATCAAGATACCCAACTACGTTTATAAGAACGATGGGCACCTCAAATTCACGGATGTAACCAACAAGTGGGGCCTTGATTTAAAATCATTCTCCAATGGCGCGGCATTCTCCGATCTCGACAACGACGGCGATCTGGACTATGTGACCAACAACATCAACGATGCTGCGTTTGTGTTCCGGAATACCCTCAACGACTCGAAGGATAAGACGAAGCCCGTTAATTCTTACCTCGATGTGAAGCTCGAGGGAACGAGCGGCAATAAGCTTGGGATTGGAAGTAAGGTTACACTGTATGCGGGAGGAATGATGCAGTATTACGAGGAGACGGTCTACCGTGGTTACCTGTCTTCGATCGATCCACAAATACATTTTGGTTTGGGCAATGCTAAGCAGGTGGATTCATTGATTGTTGTATGGCCAGGCGGCGAACGAAACAAACAGGTCAACGTGCAGTCCAACCAGGTAGTAACGATCAGTTACTCTACCCACGAAGCATCTAAGACACCCGCCGCAGCCGGAGCGCGT
This sequence comes from Bacteroidota bacterium, assembly GCA_037200305.1. Lineage (GTDB taxonomy): Bacteria > Bacteroidota > Bacteroidia > Cytophagales > Cyclobacteriaceae > ELB16-189. Next base: position 64,546 of record JBBCGZ010000006.1, on the reverse strand, counting down.
ATGTTCCAGGACGTATCATCGACTTTCGACAGCTATAAACATGTCGACGAAGATGCAATTGACTTCAATCATCAGAGAACGCTTCCTCATAAGTTTTCGCAGTCAGGACCTGCTCTTGCAGTGGGAGACATCAACAATGATGGTATCGACGATCTTGTAATAGGAGGCTCGACGAAATATAATCATGCTGTTTATCTCGGTCAGAAGAATGGAACATTTGTGAGCCGCGATAAACTGTCGCGCGACGATAAGAAGACTGAAGAGGACGAAGGATTGTTGTTGTTCGATGCAGATAATGATAAGGATCTCGACCTGTATGTTGTTGGCGGTGGTTTCGAAGGAACATCGCCTGCCGATTTCAGAGACAGGTTGTATTTCAATAATGGTAAGGGGAATTTTTCATTGGATACGGCGGCATTGCCCAAGACGATCGCGAGTGGTTCTTGTGTTCGGGCAGCTGATTTCGATAATGACGGCGACCTGGACTTGTTCGTAGGTGGGAGAGTGGTGCCCGATGCTTATCCGACATCACCCGACAGCTACTTGCTGATCAACAACAAGGGCAAGTTTACAGATGGAACTGCGAATGTTGCCGACCTGAAGAATATCGGTATGGTAACCGATGCGCTTTGGACCGACTACGATAATGATGGCAAAACAGACCTGGTGCTTGCCGGCGAGTTCATGCCAATAACGTTCTTCCACAATGAAAATGGGAAGCTTGTGAAGGAGGCCGACACTGGCATTCAGACTCAGACCGGTTGGTGGAACAGTCTTGCCGGTGGCGACTTCGACAACGACGGCGATACCGATTATATCGCGGGCAATCTTGGATGGAATAACAACTACCAGGTGAACGCGGCATTTCCAATGAAGTGTTATGCGAAAGACTTCGACGGCAACGGAAGTATCGATCCGGTGATGGCTTGTTACATGCGGGTATCGATGGATGATACGGTTCGTAACTTGTTCCCGGTTCACTTCTGGGATGAGCTCAATCAACAGAGCCCCAAGTTCAGAAGGAAGTTCACGCGCTACAGGCAATTCAGCAAAGTAACGATGGAGCAACTTTTCACACCAGAAGAAATGAACGGTGCAACGGTACATGAAGCGAATCAAATGAGCAGCAGTTACATCGAGAACCTGGGTGGTGGAAAATTCAGATTGACTGCATTGCCGGTTGAAGCACAGGTTGCGCCTGTTAACGGCATACTCGTCGACGACGTGAACGGCGATGCCAATCTTGATGTAATTATGGTTGGAAATGATTTCGGTAACGAAGTCTTCTCGGGTCGTCACGATGCTTTTATCGGCCTCGTGTTGACCGGTGACGGAGCAGGAAAATTCACGCCTGTTCGTGCAACCAATTCGGGTTTCGCAGTACAGGGTGATGGAAAGGCACTCGTAAAAATCATCGAGAGCAAACGCGATATCTACGTGGCTTCACAAAACAAGAGCACACTTAAAGCATTTGCTGTCGACAAGACAAACGCTTATGTTTACACACCCCAAAATACCGACACCTGGTGCGAGATCAAGCTGGGCAACGGTAAATCAAGAAAACAGGAATTTTATTATGGCTCAGGGTACCTGTCGCAGTCGGGAAGAAAGCTCCGGTTGCCTGCAGACGCTACCACCCTTACCATTCATGGTGTCGATGGAAAGTCGACAAATGTAGACGTATCTGCGATGAAGTAGGACTTAAGTTTTTTTAGATAGAAGTAATTTTAAAGATTGATATGAGAGAAATGAGAAGATCAGGTTGGGCATTCTTTGCCTTGTTCGCCCTTGTAGTAACCGGCTGTTTGGATAAAGCGCAATTCGACACAGCAGCTCAGATGACTACTGATATTGCTACCATCGATGCGTACCTGCAGACCAACAACATTACAAACGTTATTAAAGACCAATCGGGTCTTCGTTTTGCATTCACGACGGTAGGAACAGGATTCCCGCCACGCGTGGAGCAGACGGTGAAAGTAAATTATACCGGCAAGTTCCTGAGTGGAACCGTGTTCGATCCCGGGCCGACAATCACATCACCCCTTGGATCATTTATCCTTGGCTGGCAGTATGGTTTATCCGTATGGCCGAAAGGCAGCAAGGGCCAATTGTATGTGCCGTCGCCGTTTGGTTACGGAAACAATCCCGGTAACTCGGCAATCCCTCCGAATTCTATTCTCATGTTCGAGGTAGAGCTGGTGGACGTGATTCCTTCGAATGCAGACAAGGCAAGAATGATAGCAGACGTTGATGCAATCGATACCTTCCTCGACGTGCATAATATCGAGGCTACACAAGACTCGACTGGAATTCGTTATGTGATCACTAATCAAGGTACTGGTCCCAAGCCAACGTGGTTTCAGAAATTGAAATTCAACTACACAGGTAAGGTGATGTCGACCGGAAATCAAATCGCTACCGGTAGCAGCGCACCTGGCGATCTCTTCGACAGCCGCATGGTGGACTTCATCGCCGGAATCCAATTCGGCCTTAGCAAGATTGGTACAGGTGGAAAGATCACCGTATACATTCCTTCAGGATTAGCTTTCGCTGCAAAAGAAGATACTTCTACCAACCTGCAAGCCAACTCGATCCTGATCTACGACCTGGAGTTGACAGAGATTGTTGCAGATTAATTACAACGATAAGAAGCTTTGTTAAAGAGAACCTCACCCGAATTCAATTGGGTTGAGGTTCCTATATATTGGAGGGTTGATATCAGACCCTGTTCATTGTACGCCGCGTTAAAAGATACCGATAAAGGCGATGTGAAATGCTGCGCATAGCTGTAGTAGTACACTGTCGAGCTTAGGCAATTGTTGTTGCCCGGAAGATATCCGTAAACGTATTCGTTGGCGATCCTTAGCTCAGGCGTATCCACATAAAATTTGTTTTTGTCGTCGAACGAGAGATTCTCGCGAGCCAGCACTTCCTTCTTCGTGCCATTGACACTGATAGTGTAGTAAACCTTTGGAACGTTGCCGTTGTCGTCGTACTCGTAACGAGTTGATCCCACAAAATATGTCCTGGAAACACCAGCGGTTGTCTCGGCTTGTACCAATCTGCCGTTTTCATGAGTGAACTTTGTCTCAAAAGCGCCGGCGTAAGAATCTGTCTTCAGCGATTCGGGCAGTCCCTGATCGTCGTAACTGATTATGTGGTGTGAATCGAGAGACTGGGTTCCGTCGAACAGTATGGTTAGTTTACTTATAGTCGACAATAAATTGCCGGAATAGGTGAATTCATCCTCCATGGTTTGCCGTCCGGATTCATAATAAGCGACGGTTTTCACGTTTTTGCCGTCATAGATATAAACAATGGAATCGTTGGTATACGCGAGCACCATGGGCCTGCAGAGTGCAGGACCCGGATCTTTGTCATGACAACCATTCGTTGCCAGCAAGATCGCGACACAAAGCAACGAGAAGGTAAATTTCATTGTATGACTGCCTAATTTACTAATTTACCGGAAACCTACCTACCAATGAAGGTTGCACCACTGGTTATTATCGCGTTGTTAATAGCGTTCGCGGGCGTTGCGCAACCGGAGCTTCAAATTGCGGATAGCTTAAAGCCGAAGCGGCAAAGGAGATCGAAAAGAATGCTGTGCTTGGTCAGCAGATCAACGACATGTTGTTCAGTTTTGCGGAGCTCGGTTTCCAGGAGACAGAAACACAAACATATCTCACAGGCATTCTCGAGAAGAATGGTTTCAAAATACAGAAGGGCATTGCTAATATTCCCACGGCATGGATCGCAACATGGGGTAGTGGTAAGCCTGTGATCGCACTCGGCTCCGATGTTGATTGTATTCCAAAGGCATCGCAGAAACCGGGTGTTGCTTATCATGATCCGATGATCGAAGGAGCTCCAGGTCACGGTGAGGGACATAACTCGGGACAGGCACTTAACATCATCTCGGCTCTCGCTGTCAAGAAGATCATGGAGCGCGAGAAGATCCAGGGCACGATCATGCTGTGGCCCGGCATTGCCGAAGAATTGTTAGGGACGAAAGCTTACTACATTCGCGATGGATATTTTAAGGATGTGGATGCATGCATCTTCTCTCACGTTGCCAACAACCTCGGCGTTGGTTATGGCGACAACGGTAACAGTGGCTTGATATCCGTAAGGTTTTCATTCGAAGGTGCGGCAGCACATGCCGCGGCTGCACCGTGGCGTGGACGAAGCGCACTTGATGCTGTGGAGCTGATGAACATCGGCTGGAATTTTCGCCGTGAACACCTTGAGCTTACACAACGATCGCATTATGTGATCAGCGACGGTGGCGATCAACCCAATGTCGTTCCTTCGAAGGCTGCCGTATGGTATTTCTTCCGCGAAAGAACTTATCCCGACATCAAGAAACTATTCGACATCGGCGTGAAGATGGCCGAAGGCGCTGCGATGATGACGGACACAAAATATTCTTACGAGATACTGGGAAGTGCATGGCCCGGTCATTTCAATAAGCCTATTGCAATTGCCATGTATGAGAATATCAAGATGGTTGGACTTCCCACATGGACCGCTGAAGATCAGTTGCTGGCAAAGGCTACGCAGATCGAGCTAAAGGCTCCGAAAATCGAAGGACTTGCCGTGAAACTTGACACGATCAGTCTGCCCAGTCCTACCGGCACCATCAATGTCATGGGCCGACAACTGATGGCGATGGGCGGCGGATCGGATGACATTGCAGATATTTCGTGGTCGCTGCCTACCGTTGTGCTTCGATATCCTTCCAACATTCCAGGGCTGCCGGGCCATCATTGGAGCAATGCGATCTCTATGGCAACGCCGATCGCTCACAAAGGCATTGTGTGTGGTGCGAAAGCCGAAGCGATGACCATGCTGGACATGCTTTTGAAACCCGAGCTTTTGAAGAATGCGTGGACGTATTATCGCAACGAACAGACCAAAGAGGTCAAGTATGAGCCCCTGATCGGACCGAAGGATCAACCTGCCGTGTATCTCAATCAGAAGATTATGATCGATTATGCCCCGAAGTTGAAGCCGTTGTACTACAATCCCGCGAAGTATAAGACGTATCTCGATCAGTTAGGGATAAAATATCCAACGGTACGCGCCGATCAAAAAGAAGCAGTAGAAAAACTAAAGTAGATGTTTACAGGAATCATTGAAACATTTGGAATTGTTGAAGAAGTAGAATCAGAAGGTTTGAATAAAAACTTTTTGGTCGGGACATCTATCGCCGGCGAGATAAAAGTCGACCAAAGCATTTCGCATAATGGTGTTTGCCTGACGGTAACGAAACTGCAAAAGAACTCGTATTGGACTACCGCCATTCACGAAACGCTAACAAAGTCGAATCTTGGTCATCTGAAGAAAGGCGATCGTGTAAACCTCGAGCGTTGTATGATTGCCAACGGCCGCTTCGATGGTCATGTCGTTCAGGGTCATGTTGATCAGACCGGGAAAGTGAGATCGATCGTAGACCAGGAGGGGAGCTGGCTCTTCGAATTTGAGTATGATCCTTCGCAGGGGAACGTTACAGTCGAGAAGGGTTCGATTGCTGTGAATGGCATCAGCCTTACATGTTTCAATTCGAGAGTCGATTCATTCACTGTCGCCATCATCCCATATACATTCACACATACGAATATCGGTCAACTGAAAGTTGGCGACACAGTGAATCTCGAATTCGATATTATTGGGAAGTATGTGAAGAGGCTGCTGACAGGTCGCTCTTCCGTTTGATCCACTGAAAGACTTTAAAGCCGCCAAAGGCGCTCAACAGGCCAACGATCGTTCCCACGAGAATATCGCCAGGATAATGTGCACCGAGATAGATCCTTGTGTACGTCATTGCGGCAGCCCACACAAACAGCCACTTGATCCAACGATGTCGCGACCGGAAGAGCAACACGAAGAACGTAGCCGTTCCGAAAGTATTAGCGGCGTGGCTTGATGCGAAGCCGTAGAGTCCACCGGTGTAGATCTCGCCGTTGCGATCTCTCACAAGATGAATGATGCCCTGGAGCGAAGGCTCCTGCGAAGGTCGTAGCCGTGCGAAGTACGGTTTCATGATCGAACTCGTGATCTGGTCCGCCAGCACGATCGTCACGATAATGCCGATCATTGGAATCCACCATTCTTTCTTGAAATCTTTGACTATCAGCCAGATTAAGAAACCATAAAGCGGGAGCCAGAAGAAAGTCTGCGTCGTATAATACATTATGGGGTCGAGCCAATCGGTATGAAAGCCATTCAGCCACACCAATAACCTTCGGTCCAACTCCATTAGATCCTGAAGCAACGAGAGGAACATACGCGAAACTAATCAAATCCAAGGCTTTCCTAACGATGCCGCCATTGCCTATATTAGGAGCAGTATCTTACTTTAACCCTTTAAGTAACTTAAACGCTGTAAATAGTTGTAAATGAACAAGTTCGATCTTGTAGTTATCGGTGCTGGGCCGTCCGGATATGCTGCTGCAATGAGGGCCCTCGACTTTCGGAAAAAGGTGCTGTTGATTGAGCGTCATAAAGTGGGCGGAGCAGGTGTTACCAACGGAGCCCTTTCTTCAAAAACATGGTGGGAGTTATCGCGCGAGAACTTCGCCTTCCGTAAGGGGTTGAAGCGCTACAACCTGAAGGCTCCTTTAGCCGACTTCAAAGAAGTCCAGGACGAGGTAAAGAAGGCAGTGCAAGAGAGAAAGGACATGCTCGAAGAGCACATGCAGCTCTTACAACATTCCAACTATTCCAATCTTCTAGAGTTCAAAACGGGTACAGCACGGCTGTTGAGTCAGCATCAAATTGAGATCACTACGGGCGCTCATAAAGAGATTGTAGAAGCGGATCATATCATTCTCGCTACCGGGAGTCGTCCACGTTATCTTCCGGATCTCCCGATCGATGAGAAGATTGTGATGACCAGCGAAGGCATCGAGGGCATGGAAGGTTTTCCGGAGAGCATGGTGATTGTCGGTGCCGGTGTTATTGGTTGCGAGTACGCTACCATTTTCTCGGGCTTCGGTTGCACTAAAGTTCATTTGATAGACAAAGGCGATCGTATCCTTCCTTTCGAAGATGAAGACATCGTAAACATCATCGAGCGCAACATGGAGAACAACGGTGTGTTGATACACCGTAACTCGCGACTCGTTCGAATGGAAGTAAAGAATGGCCGCGTCGAGTACGAGCTCGAATATACAGACGGAGGCAAGGAAGTATTCAACGTCGAGAAAGCATTGGTGTCCGTTGGACGTGTGCCCAACCTCGAAGATCTCTGGGATGATAAAGTGGATATCAATATTTCGAAGCGCGGACTTGAAGCCAACGACACGCAGACAAGTGTGTCGAATGTGTATGCCGTTGGTGACATCACCGCCGACATCTCATTGGTGAACGTTGGTGAACTCGAAGGTCGTTATGCTGTCGAAAGAATATTCGGCGAACCGAAGCGAAAGCTGGTCTACGAAAACATCAGCACCATTATGTTCCTCAATCCCGAAGTAGCGGGAGTGGGGCTAAATGAGACGCACGCGAAAGAAAAAGGTATCGAGTATAAAGTGGTAACGCTTGACTATAGCTGCATCCCCAGGGCCATAGCAAAGAGGAATACGCAAGGGTTCATCAAACTGCTCGTCACCAACGACGACGCGATGAAGATACTTGGAATGAAGGTCGTTGGTCACCATGCATCCAGTGCTATACAGGCTGTGGCGCTGCTGATCTCGATGGACAAAGGCATTGAAGAGTTGGCCGAATGCGTTCATCCGCACCCTTCAATTACGGAAGGTATCCAGGAATGCGCGCGCATGTTGATGGGTAAGTCGATGTTTAAGCCGACCGCTTTACACGGTCGCCTGTCGTGCAGAAGTTTTACTAACGGAGAGTATCACAACATTCTTTTTTAGAAAATAACAAGTATGAGACTATTGATTGTTTGTGTGTTGATTGTGTCGTCGATGTCAAGTTGCTCGTACGACCGTTTGATTGCGAGTGCACAGAGCAGGAAAGCTAAAGCCTCGCCGCTTGAACAAGTGAATTTAGAGGAACTGGTGGAACGCTACATGGCGAAAGACCAGACCAGCATTGGTACCCTTGAGGGAATTTATTCTGTTTCATCTGTGGTGACTAAAAAGGGCAAGGCCGTTTTTTCTGCACGGGAGAAGGAGAGGATCACCGACCGGAGAGAAAACTATTCGAAGATTGCTATCATCCGCGATAATAGTGAAGCCGGTCGCGAGTTCATTGAGATCGTTCTCGACAAAGAATATCAGTCATCCTATCCTGTTTATGGTGAATTCAGTACGATGGCGGAAAGCAACCTGATGTTGTATAAACACTTCGATTCGAAAGCACGATCTTCTTCTTATACCTTCACCTACGATAAGAGCAAGGATGTGCTGGAAGGAGTACGCACCGACAACGCCAACAACAAGACGATCACCTACAAACTCACGTATGTGAAGTTGGCGCCGAAGGCGCAACCATTGTCAGCGCGATGAATGCCGCTGGCGGAGCACTTTCGTAACATCGTCAAGGGCAATATCTTTCGCTGCGAGTAACACCAGGTAATGATACATCAGGTCTGCCGCTTCGTTTAGGAACAACTCGCGGTTGTTGTCTTTAGCTTCGATCACTAACTCGACAGCTTCTTCGCCAACCTTCTGTGCGACTTTATTGATCCCGGAATTCAACAGCTTGTTGGTATACGATTCTTGCTTCGGATTCTTTTTGCGATCTGCAATGATCTTCTCCAGGAAATCAAGTCCAGTGCCTTCGTTAGTTGTATTGAAACATGTAGCGGCACCAGTATGACACGTCGCGCCGTGTGGTTTCACGGTAACCAACAACGTGTCTTCATCACAATCTATCTTTATGTCAACGAGGTCCAGGTGATTGCCTGAAGTCTCGCCTTTAGTCCAGAGACGTTTCTTGGAGCGACTGTAGAATGTAACCCGTTTTTCGGCGAGTGTTTTGTCGAGAGCTTCGCGGTTCATAAATCCAAGCATGAGGACGACCCGGGTAGAGGAATCTTGTACCACGCAAGGAACGATGCCGCCCAGCTTATCGAACTGAATTTTCTGGATATCTAACATAAACACCAACTTTGGAAAGGTATGATTTCAAGTCGTTGATTCTTATCTCACTATAATGGAAGACGCTTGCCGCAAGGGCTGCGTCGGCGCGGCCAGTGATGAATGCTTCTGCGAAGTCTGCAAGTTTGCCGGCGCCCCCGGAAGCAATTACGGGTATAGAGAGAAGCGCATTCAGTTTCTGTAATGGATCGATGGCGAAGCCGGCTTTTGTTCCATCGTTATCCATGCTGGTGAAAAGGATTTCGCCAGCGCCGCGTTCCTGGCCTTCTTTTGCCCACGAAAACAATTTGCTTTCGGTAGCTTTTTTGCCGCCATGTGTGTGAACGGTCCACTGATTACCAAGCTTTCGCGCGTCGATAGCAAGCACGATACATTGAGATCCAAAAGCTTTTGCAAGCTCGTTGATGAGGCCAGGATTATTGACTGCAGCGGAGTTCACGCTTACTTTATCGGCGCCGGCTTCGAGCAGCGGACCAACGTCTTCTACGCTGCTAATACCACCGCCAACGGTGAATGGTATCGTTACTTTGCGCGCCACGTTGCGAACCAGCTCCGTTAATGTTTTTCGTTTTTCAAGTGTTGCAGAGATATCGAGGAACACCAGCTCGTCGGCGCCCTGCAATGAGTAAGCTTCCGCAAGGGCAACGGGATCGCCGGCATCCTGGAGGTCTACGAAGTTGACGCCCTTCACCGTTCGTCCGTCTTTTATGTCAAGGCAGGGAATGATACGTTTGGTCAGCATGTGATCAGCGATTGAATGCGGCAAGTTGTTCGAGCGATAGCCTGCCTTCGTAAATGGCCTTGCCTATGATCACACCTTGAACGCCAATGTGTTTCAATTTCTCCAGGTCGTCCATTGAGGCAACGCCACCACTGGCGATGAACTTCATTTCCGGAAAACGTTGCTGAAGTTTTTTATACAAGGCGAGATTGGGTCCGCCTAATGTTCCATCGGCACTGATGTCGGTACATGTAACGTGCTTGATGCCGGTGGGCTCGTATTGTTTTATGATGTCATAGATCGTAACACCGGTCTTATCCTGCCAGCCGTTGACTTTTATCTCGTTGCCTTTCACATCGGTGCTGAGAATGAAGTTGTCGGCTCCGAAACGTTCGATCCATCCAATAAATTTTTCGGGCTCGCGAACAGCAACACTGCCAACGTTGATCCGATCGATGTTGAGCTCCAGCAAAGCTTCCACATCTTCGTCGGTTTTTACACCACCACCGAAGTCGATACGCAGCGCCGTGTTGGCACGAATGTCTTCCAACGTCTGCCAGTTAACGACAAAGCCCTTCTGTGCACCTTCGAGGTCGACGACGTGTATATATTCCAGGTCGGCATCCTGAAATTTTTTCGCCATGTCAACCGGGTCTTCGTCATAGATCTTCATCTTGCCGAAGTTGCCTTGTGTGAGGCGAACACATTTGCCTTCCATGATGTCGATAGCTGCGATAATTTTCATAGCTCCATAAACTTCTTTAAGATCTCCTCACCGGCTTCAGCCGACTTCTCCGGGTGAAACTGAACGGCATGGAAATTATTCTTTCTCATGGCTGCACTGAACGGCACTATATAATCTGTTTGCGCTACGGTGTAAGCATTCACAGGCACGTAGTAGCTGTGTACAAAATATACATACTTTTCGTTAAGCCCCTCACCAATCCAGTCTTTCGTTTGTGTCAGGGAGTTCCAGCCTATGTGCGGAACCTTCATTCCCGGCGTCGGTTCGAATTTTTTCACTCTTTCCTCGAATACCCCAAGGCAGTCGGTATTGTTCTCCTCCGAAAACCTGCAGAGCAACTGCATTCCGAGGCAAATGCCTAGAACTGGCTGTTTCAGGTCTACGATCACCTTATCAAGTTTACACGATCTCAGGAAATTCATGGTCGTACTGGCTTCGCCCACACCCGGAAACAGGACCTTATCGGCCGCCCTGATCTTGTCCGGTTCCGACGTTACTTCGAAGTCGATATTCATTCGCTCGAGTGCATACGACACCGACTGAATGTTCCCCGCGTTGTATTTTACTACCGCCACTTTCATAACGTTCCCTTGGTCGATGGCAACGCGTTGGAGTAAGGATCTTTCCGTATTGCCATCTTTATCGATTTCGCAAATGCCTTGAAGATCGCTTCGATCTTGTGGTGCTCGTTTGTTCCTTCGGCTTTGATATTGAGATTACATTTCGCTGCATCGGTAAACGACTTGAAGAAATGATAGAACATTTCCGTTGGCATTTCACCGATCTTTTCCCTTTTAAACTCAGCTTCCCAAACAAGCCAGGGACGTCCACCAAAATCAATCGCCGACTGTGCCAGGCAGTCGTCCATGGGTAGACAAAATCCATACCGCTCAATTCCTCTTTTATCACCCAATGCCTTTGTGAATGCCTCACCCAGCGTTAGGGCCGTGTCTTCGATGGTATGATGCTCATCGATGTGCAAATCGCCCTTTGCAGTGATCTCGATATCCATCAAGCCATGTTTGGCAAGCTGGTCGAGCATGTGGTCGAAGAATCCCAGTCCTGTGGTGATCTTCGACTTACCCTGACCTTCGAGCGTAAGGGCGACTGTGATGTCGGTCTCTTTGGTCTTGCGATTAACAGTTACCGATCTGCCGGCAGATGACAACAACCTTGCAATATCCGCCCATGTGTTTGTATGCAACGCGCACCATTCGGAAAGTCCGAATGATTCCAATTGTGCGCCAAGCTCTTTGTTGCCGAGAAGGATGGCTTTCGCTCCGAGGTTTTTCGCTAACGCGACATCCGTAAGCCTGTCGCCGATCACGTACGAGTTTTTGAGATCATATTCGCTGCTGAAGTAGGAGGTAAGCATGCCGGTACCTGGCTTGCGTGTCGGTTTGTTTTCGTAAGGCAATGAGCGATCAACATGAATAGCACTGAAGCGAATGCCCTCGCCGGCCAACGCTTGTAGTAGCTTGTTTTGAACCGGCCAGAAGTCGCGCTCGGGAAAGCTGTCTGTCCCCAAGCCGTCCTGGTTGGTGACCATGACAAGCTCGTATTGACCGGAGGATGCGATGGCACTGAGCGCTGTAAACATGCCGGGGATGAATTCGAGCTTCTCCAGCGAGTCGATCTGCGGATCGTTGGCTGGTTCGAAAATGAGGGTTCCGTCGCGGTCTATAAAAAGGAGTTTTTTCATCTCAATGCGTTAATGAGGTTTTCATTCTCTTCGAACGTGCCGATTGTTATGCGAAGACAGTCTTCGCACAGCTTCACGTTCGAACGATCACGTACTACGATGCCTTTGACGATCAGGTCCTGATAGACGTCGTGGGCACGATCGATCTTTACGAGGAGAAAGTTAGCTTCTGAAGGGTATATTTTTTTCACAGTCTTTATTTTAAGAAGCTGTTCGGAGAGGCGTGTGCGTTCTGAGACAATTTGTTGTACGATCGATGTATTGTCTTTTTGTAATTCGTTGAGTGCAATCTGCTGCGTTGCCGAACTGATGTTGTAGGGAGGTTTTATCTTATTTAACAAAGAAATTATTTCAGGATGCGCGAATGCCATTCCTAATCTAAGGCCGGCCAATCCCCATGCTTTCGAAAGCGTCTGAAGAACGATAAGATTGGGATATCTCTTCAGTTGCCTGGTGAAGGTTAGATTCCCGGTGAAGTCGATATAGGCTTCGTCGATAACTACGACGCCGTTAAACTTGTCGAGTACTGACTGAACGTCCAGAAGGTTTCCTGTTGGATTATTTGGACTGCATAGAAAGATGATCTTACCACTTTGATCGATGTTGGGCAACTGGAAGTTTTCGGTGAGCATTAACTTTTTAAACTTCACGTTGTTGATCCTGGCAGAGACTTCGTACATCCCATAAGTTGGATGTGGTATCAGTATCGTATCGTTCTCACTGCAAAATAATCTTATGATCAAGTCAATCGCTTCGTCGCTTCCATTGCCGAGAAAAATCTGATCAACTGGTATATCTTTTATCCCTGATATTTTCTTTTTCAGCTCATGCTGATAAGGATCGGGGGTAACGATTATAACCGGTGTTAAACGGGTTCTCATTCGCGTCGAGATAAGTAAACTTTTTGCTTCCGACGGTCGACTGGTCGAATTCATCTCTAGCCGATGAATATGGCTGAAGATCTCGCAAGTGCGGCCTTAGCAGGGAGATTACTTCTTCCATCTTCATTATTTCAGTTCCTTTAAACGTATGCTGATCGATTGCTTGTGACCGATAAGATCTTCGGCTTCGGCCATGATCTCAACAACAGGTCCCAGTTTTCTCAAGCCATCTTGAGTGAGTGATTGAAACGTAATGTGCTTTTGAAAACTCTCGAGTGAAACGCCACTGTATGCTTTCGCAAAACCATTCGTGGGCAAGGTATGATTGGTGCCGGATGCATAATCGCCAACCGATTCGGGCGACCATGCGCCGATGAACACAGAACCAGTATTTCTAACGAGCACGGCGAGCTCTTCAGCATTCTTAGTGTTCAGGATCAGGTGTTCGGGCGCATATTCGTTCACAAACTCCATCGCCGTTGCGTCCGAATCAAGCACGATGGCGAGACTATTGTTGAGGGCTTCTATGGCGATATCCCTGCGGGGCAAAGTGCTTAACTGGCGATCGATCTCTCCTTTTACTTTACCCAGGATCTCTTCGGAGAAACTTACCAAAACCACCTGGCTATCCTTACCGTGTTCGGCTTGCGAGAGGAGGTCGGCAGCGACGAATGCAGGGTTGGCAAACTGGTCGGCGACAACTAATACTTCGGAAGGACCGGCGGGCATATCGATGGCAATTCCATCTTGACTAACGATTTGCTTGGCCTTCGTAACATACTGGTTTCCAGGCCCGAATATCTTATTTACAAAAGGGATTGTTTTAGTTCCGTAAGCCATGGCGGCAATGGCCTGGGCGCCGCCTGCTTTATACATTTTGGAGACGCCGGCCTTCGATGCAGCGTAAAGAATAGCCGGAGAGATGTTGCCGGAACTGTCTGGCGGAGAGCACAAAATGACCTCGCGACAGCCTGCGATTTTCGCGGGCACGGCAAGCATCAAAACGGTGGAGAACAACGGCGCTGTACCACCTGGAATGTAGATCCCAACGCGATCGATGGCAACCGCTTTGCGCCAGCAATTAACGCCGGGCGTAGTTTCTAGTTTATGAAATTCACGGCGTTGAGCCTCGTGGAACTTTTGAATATTCGAAGCAGCCGTTTCGATTGCTGCTTTCAACTCCTTGCTGATGGATGCGGATGCTTCTTCGATCTCTGACTTTCTTACTTCGAGATTGTCGATCTGAACTTTGTCGTATCGTAACGAAAACTCTTTCAGTGCATCGTCACCCGCGGTCTTCACACGGTTCAAAATATTTCGAACGGTGCTGTCGAGAAACTCGAGTTCCAGTGATGGCCTTTCGCACAGGGAAGGCCAGTCCGCGATGTTAGGGTTGATAAGTGTTCGCATAATCAGGCAATCATTTTTTCGATGGGGATAACGAGGATGCCTTCGGCACCAAGTGATTTTAATTGATCGATCTTCTCCCAGAAATCATTTTCATTCACAACAGAATGTATCGACGACCAGCCGGTCTCGGCTAACGGAAGGACCGTTGGACTCTTCGCTCCGGGCAACAACTTAATGATCTTGTCGAGAGCCGCGTTGGGACAATTGAGAAGTATGTACTTGTTGTTCTTTGCCGATTGAACGGCATCGATACGGAACAGTAGTTTATCGAGAATTGCTTGTTTTGCAGAATGAAGATTGCTGTTGCCAATGAGCACGGCTTCGGATTGCATCACGACTTCCACTTCTTTAAGTCCATTGCTCATCAATGTGCTGCCGCTGCTCACGAGGTCGCAAATTGCATCGGCCAATCCGATCCCTGGTGCGATCTCAACTGATCCGCTGATCTCGTGAATGCCCGCGCGAACGCCTTTCTTCTCCAGGTACTGACTTACAATAACAGGGTAGGACGTTGCTACATTCTTTCCTTCGAGAGATTTGGTGCCCGTATAGTTCTCATTTCTTGGTACGGCGATTGACAGCCGGCATTTTGCAAAGTCGAGACGTTTGATGAGTTGTGCCTGCTTTTGCTTTTCAACGAAGACATTTTCGCCAACAATACCGACGTCAGCTACTCCATCTTCGATGTATTGAGGAATATCGTCGTCGCGGAGGAAGAGTATCTCGACAGGAAAGTTTCGTGCCTGCGACTTCAGTTGATCTTTGCCGTGACTGAACGAGAGGCCACTTTCGTGAAGCAGCTCCAAAGAACCCTCCTGTAGTCGACCTGATTTCTGAATTGCTATTCTTAGTAATGTGCTCATGTCTTTGTGCATAAAAAAAGGCTTGCCGTTTTTGTGGCAAGCCTTTCAGTTTTTTTATATCAAACTGTCAGTACATAGCGTTGCCACGCATCATCGATGAATGATGGTGGTGGTGAAATGTAGCTGACGTCGTGTGTTTCATATCGTTATAACAAAGAAAGGGTATGGGTTTCTAATAAACAAGCCATGGAGTCGTAAATTGGGCCGTCATGGTGAAACATCTTCTTGCAATCGTTGTAGTAATGCTTATTTGGGGCTGCGAAACCAGGCAGTCCCGTCTTGAGAGCTTCTTATTAAAGGGTAATGAGGAGGTCATTAACGGGAATAAGGAGAAGGGCCTCTATTATTTCAATGAGGCGTTGAAACTGGACTCCTGCTTCGCAGATGCATTGAGCCGCTCGGCCTTATTGTATGTCGATGCTCATATGTACGCTGATGGGATTAAAAACTTCAGCAAAGCTATCGAGTGTGAGCCGGGTCGCCTGAGTCTTTGGAACGGAAGAGCCTTCAGTTATTACCAGTCAGGCGATTATTACAATTCGTTGAACGATGCAGATCAGGCGATCAAGTTGGCACCCGATAGTGCGATGGCCTACTTCGCTCGTGGAATGGCGCTATCAAAACTAGCCAAGCACGAAGATGCGATTGCGGCCTTCGGGCAGGCATTGCAGCACGGGTTCCCAAGTGAGCTTGAGTGCCGTATCAACATCGCAACCTCGAAGATCTCTCTGAAAAAGCTTGATGAAGCAAAGGCAGAACTTGATGCCTGCCTGAAGATCGACGACAAGCATCCACTTATTTATAATTCACTCGCCCTGATCGATGTGGAGAAGAATGAATTTAATGCAGCGCTGATGGAAGTCAACAAAGCAATTGAGCTCGATTCGAGGCATCCGTATTTCATCAACAATCGCGGCTTTATCGAGATTCAATTGGGAAAACTTGAAGAAGCAGAGGAAGATATTAATCAAAGTATCGTGATGGATCCATCCAACTCATGGGCCTATCGCAACAAAGGACTCCTTGAATTGAAGAAGAAAAACTTTGATGAAGCTGAAAGACTTCTGAAGAAAGCAAAAGGGATGGATCCCAACACAGAACGCGTTGACGAATATCTTTCACAGATCCCGAAAAAGAAATAGTGAAATGACATTCGAACGTTTGATCCAAAAGTTGGAAGTCCGTCTTGGACAACAATTGCCTGGGGCATTAGCTCACGAAGCAATGAGGGCTGTCGACGCGACAGGCAAGCCGCCACAGTTCAAACATTCCCTTCCGCCGAAGCCAGGAAGTGTGCTGATCTTAATCTTTCCGGATGTTGATGGCTCCATACGTTTTCCTTTAGAGAAAAGAGCAGAGTATCCGGGAACGCACTCGGGACAGGTAAGTCTTCCCGGTGGAAAAGCTGAGGTGGGAGAGACTGCGATAGAAACAGCGTTGCGTGAAGCGAAGGAGGAGCTTGGTTTAGATCCGTCGGAGGTAACGGTGTTGGGGTGTTCTCAGTAATTTCTTTGTTGTTCCCAGTAATTTTATGGTGACGCCGGTTGTCGGTTACGCTACGAAGCGTCCGAAGTTGATTGCCGATAAGGTTGAGGTTGTTAGGATATTGGAAGGTGATATTCGAAGTCTGTTGCCTGCCGAATCGATTCACGTGAGCGAGATCGTTGTGGCGAAGACGTATAAGTTACAGGCGCCGCATTTTATTATTGATAATGAAATGGTGTGGGGCGCGACTGCGATGATGTTGAATGAGTTTAGGATGGTGTTGAATGAAGTTATGGAAGGGGAGGATTAGGAACGGGGCCAATGAGTAAGGTCTTGGCTTTTATGTAGAATGTTTAGAATTCTAACGATCCTTTGTGATTCATTGAGCACGAAAAGAATCCAATAAGGGAATCCTCTCACAGACATAAAATGCATATTTCCTCGGCGCCGAATGGCGTAGAGTTGCAGATTGCCTCGCAGTGAAAGGATATCTTGAGTTACTTGTGCCTGAAATTTTTCGCCGAGAGATGGGGAGCGATTGGCGTACCAATTAGTTGCTTCTTGAATATTTGCGAGTGCATCCGAATCGATCGATACGGAATACGATGTCACTTACCGGATCGCAGCAGTTTTATGGCCGTGCCGATTGGAATCAACCGTTCAGGATTCTTTTCGATCTCCCGGATGCGTTTGTCAACAAACTTTTTTTCTTCTTTAGTGACCTTCTTTGACTTGTCGTCTTGCCACATTCGGATCATTAGTTCTTCCCGTTCATTTGGAGAAAGTTTTTTTTACAATGGCTGCAAGCTGCTCGAAGCTAAGCTCGATACTCAGTTGAAGGGTGTTCATTTTCTTCTTTTTCTTTTTTGCAGCCAAGATATATTCGTTGAAAAGGTTTGTCCAGCTTGAAATTACGTCGATGTCAGGAAAACCTGACGATATGGAAAATAAAAAAGCCGCCCGAATGAAATCCGAGCGGCCATACAGTTCAGTCAGATTTTACTTCTTCTTCTTGGCTGCTTTCTTCTTAGCCACTTTTTTCACGACTTTCTTAATCGCCTTCTTGGCAACAACCTTCTTCTTGACCGCCGCCTTCTTCACAGCCTTTACAGCTTTCTTCACTGCCTTTTTCGGAGCGACTTTCTTCTTCTTCGAAACCGCTTTCTTCACAGCCTTGGCAACATTCTTCGCCACATTCTTAACAGCAGTAGCAACCTTATTGGCAACAGTTGTCGTCGCCTGGCCATTCGTCTTAGCTGCACCTTCCTTCTTGAACTTTGCGCCCATCAGGTTAAGAGCAGAACCAGCCTTAAACCACTGGATCTGGTTAGCATTGTAAGTGTGGTTTACCTTAATGGTATCCTTGCTGCCGTCTTTATGATTGATCTGCAGGGTCAACGGAACTTCCGGTGCAAAGCCAGTCAGATCAATGAAATCGATCGTATCGTCTTCCTGGATCCTATTGTAGTCATCTTTATTCGCAAACGTAAGACCAAGCATTCCCTGCTTCTTCAGGTTTGTCTCGTGAATACGAGCAAACGACTTCACCAGGATTACACGAACGCCAAGGTGACGAGGCTCCATAGCCGCGTGCTCGCGGGATGAACCTTCACCGTAGTTTTCATCACCCACCACGATCGAACCGATGCCATGCAACTTATAGTCGCGTTGTACTTTCGGTACTTCATCGTACTGACCTGTCAAACCATTCTTCACGCTATTGATCTTCTCGTTGTAGAAGTTCGTAGCGCCAATAAGAAGGTTGTTTGAAATGTTATCGAGGTGACCACGATACTTCAGCCACTTGCCGGCCATCGAAATGTGATCGGTTGTACATTTTCCTTTTGCCTTGATCAGGATACGCAGACCAGTAATGTTCTTGCCGTCCCATGGCTTGAATGGTTCGAGCAACTGGAGACGGTCTGATGTTGGGCTTACCTTAACAATGATCTTACTGCCATCGGCAGCGGGTGCGAGATAACCCGGGTCTTTCACATCGAAGCCCTTTGTCGGGAGTTCGTCACCGGTAGGAGCGTCGAGTTTTACTTTTTCCCCCTTCTCGTTTGTGAGAAAATCTGTTTCCGGGTTGAACGTGAGATCCCCGGCAATTGCGAGTGCTGTAACAAGTTCAGGCGAACCGACGAACGCGAACGTATTCGGGTTACCATCGTTGCGCGACTGGAAGTTCCTGTTGAACGAGGTGAACGATAGTGTTCTTCTCTTTTTTCTCCGAACCCAGGCGACTCCACATACCAATGCAAGGGCCGCAAGCGTTCGCGAATACTTTCGCACCGATCTTATCGAACGTAGCGATAAATCCGTCGCGTTCAATTGTAAATCGGATCTGCTCCGAACCAGGATTGATTGCAAACTCTGATTTGGTCTTAAGATTCTTATTGGCAACCTGGCGTGCGAGACTCGCCGCGCGGGATATATCTTCATAAGAAGAGTTGGTACACGAGCCGATCAAACCTACTTCAATTTTTGTAGGCCAGCCGTTCTTCTCTGCTTCGGCTTTCATCTTAGAGATCGGTGTAGCAAGGTCAGGTGTAAATGGTCCGTTGAGATATGGTTCGAGCTCCGAAAGATTGATCTCAACTACCTGGTCGAAATATTTCTCTGGCGATTGATATACTTCAGGATCGCCATTGAGATGTTCTCTGATCTTATTAGCAGCCTTGGCAACTTCGGCGCGTCCCGTTGCATTCAGGTAGCGTTCCATCGACTCATCGTAACCGAACGTAGATGTTGTTGCGCCGATCTCTGCACCCATGTTACAGATGGTTCCTTTACCGGTACAACTCAGTGATTCGGCACCTTCACCAAAATATTCAACAATAGCGCCGGTTCCACCTTTCACGGTAAGGATACCAGCAACTTTCAATATCACGTCTTTCGCAGATGTCCATCCGCTAAGTTTACCAGTAAGCTTAATACCGATCAGCTTGGGAAATTTGAGTTCCCACGCCATGCCCGACATAACATCAACGGCATCGGCACCACCAACACCAATAGCGATCATTCCAAGACCACCGGCGTTAACCGTGTGTGAATCGGTACCGATCATCATACCACCGGGGAACGCATAGTTCTCGAGTACAACCTGGTGAATGATACCGGCGCCTGGTTTCCAGAAGCCGATGCCATATTTAGTTGAAACTGATGAGAGGAAGTCGAACACTTCTTTACTTTCGGTGTTGGCCACCTGCAAGTCGTCCTTGGCGCCGGCCTTCGCAACGATCAGGTGATCGCAATGCACCGTAGAGGGCACCGCAACTTTAGGTCGGCCTGCCGACATAAATTGCAGCAATGCCATTTGAGCTGTTGCATCCTGCATTGCAACGCGGTCTGGCGCGAAGTCAACGTATGATTTTCCGCGACCGAAGTTTTCGAGCTTCTGATCTGCGAAGAGATGTGAGTAAAGGATTTTTTCCGAGAGCGTCAATGGTTTGTTGACCACTTTACGGGCTGCTGCGATTTTGCCGGGCATGGCCGCATAGCATGCCCTGATCATGTCTAAATCAAATGCCATAGTTATGGTAATATTGGTGCCCTAAATTAGGGAATTTCCTATGAAAAACGCGGTTGGCTAGGTTTCTCTACTTGCTATTAATGTAGTTCAGAAACTCCTTTTTGATGTTCTGCTCCTTGAATTTGCCTGAAAAGTAGGCAGTTCCGGTCTTACTGTTAGTATCACCGACGCCGCGGGAGGCCACACACATGTGGTTGGCGTCGATTACAACACCCACGTCGGGTGTCTGAAGCACTCTTCCGATCTCTTTACCGATTTGCACCGTGAGCCTTTCTTGCACCTGTGGACGTTTCGAAAAATACTGTACGATACGATTGATCTTCGACAAGCCAATCACTTTGCCGGTAGAGAAATATGCTACGTGAGCTTTACCGTAGATGGGAACAAAGTGATGCTCGCAATGAGAGTAGAATGTAATTTCTTTCTCGACCAACATCTGGTCGTAATGATATTTGTTCTCGAATAGTCGAGCCAACGGCTGGTTCTTCGGATTCAATCCTGAGAACACTTCCTTTACATACATCTTCGCAACACGACGAGGTGTTCCGTTGAGACTATCATCAGTAAGATCGAGACCTAAGATGTTCATGATCTCACGAAAGTGACCTTCGATCTTGTCGATCTTCGTTTCATCGTCCATCGCGAAAGCATCGGCACGCAGAGGTGTTTCGATCGAGCTCAGCGGATGTTCTTCGTCGTGATCGTTTTCATTGTTATGATGAAGTGGGTGGATCGGGCGAATACTCATAGCTCGTCTAATTAAATGGCAGGGTAATCAACAATATTTCTTTCAGTTTCAAAAAGCCTTACTCTGACTTCGTGTTTTGGATCTATCAGCGGTCGGAGAATGTTCCAGATCACTATCGCAATGTTTTCAGCTGTAGGATTAAGATCCTTAAAATACTCTACATCTAAATTTAGATTCTTGTGATCAAACTTCGCAGTTACGTTGTCGCGGATAATGTCACTCAACTCTTTCATGTCATACACATAGCCAGTCTGAGCATCCGGTTCACCGATCAGCGTCACGATCAGTTCGTAATTGTGACCGTGATAATTAGGGTTGTTGCACTTTCCGAATACGCGTTGGTTTTTTTCAACTGACCACTGAGAGTTATTCAGTCTATGTGCAGCGTTGAAATGTTCTTTCCGTGAAACAGCAACCTTCATTAAGCTAAAAACAGCAATTTTCCCTAATAGTTCAGGAGTTAGATAGAGAAATAGGGCGAAGGATACAAAAAATTTCGGATTTGTGATTTGTAATTAGTGATTGTTCGGAGCCAATTACGAATCACAAATCACAAATCAAGAATCCCTAAAATTCACTAAAAGACTTATCGTGGCTATTGAGAAGGGCCATTTTAACCGACAGTGTCAGTTCATGAGATGTGAATTGCGGACCTACCGAAGAACCCGTTGGCAACTCGAATGCGTAACCAAACCTGAACTTATCGAACACCCAGGCCTGCAACAGCACCCCGTATGATCTGAAGTTACGCAGGAATACACCGGCAGAGTATTTAGTATCTATGTTGATATTGAAGTTAACATCCGTCGATAACGGAGCTCCCTTTGTTCCACGGAAAAGTATTGAAGGTTTCAAACGAAGTCTTGTGCCGATATAATAAACATAAGATCCGTACACATAAATGTGTTGGCTCTGCACGAGAAAGTTGCTGCTGTCGGCTTTGGCTTGTGTCATTCGAGGAACGGAAACACCGATGATGAAATCGTCGCCTTTCAATATTGCACCAACACCCACATTGGGCCACGAGTATCTTTGATTGCCGTCCGAGAATGCGGGGTCGGGCCGTGTCTGTGGGTGCGCTTTATCATATTGATAATTCGAGTTCACATAACCGAATTGCATACCGAAGCTCAAAGTATATTTATTGAGATTCAGTTTATAAGACCCAAGCAATTCAACTTCATTGTTCTTCAGCAGACCTGCTTTGTCGTTGATCACCATGATACCTGCGCCAACTTTATTGTCGACGAAGGAGGAGTGAGCATTGAAGTTAAGGGTTGCCGGGGCGCCATCGATTCCAACCCACTGACTTCTGGAGCTCACCGAACCGTTGAATGAATTGTTCAATCCTGCATAAGCAGGGTTGAAGATCATCGGGTTGGTGAGATACTGAGCATACAGCGGATCTTGCTGTCCATAACAGTAACCAGATACGAGAAGAGTGATGATGAATAAGTAAAGCTTCCTCATAGTTACCTGTTAAGAATTATATAACCAGTCCTGGTGCCGTTGGTATCGTCGTCGAACTTCACCTTGTAGTAATAGGTGCCGGCTACTACATCAACACCGTTCTTGTTCTTCCCGTCGAAGCGACCTGCAGGTTCACTCATGTCGTAATCTTCCGATTCGAAGATCGGGTCACCCCAACGATCGTAGATAACGACGTGAGTCTTATCCGGAAGATTCTCGATGTAAAACCAGTCATTGATGCCATCGCCGTTGGGAGAGAAGGCGTTGTAGATCACGGCAAGTGCGCCGAGCTCTACATCGATGTTTTGCGTCTTGCAACGTCCGCCGGTATCGCAAACAGTGATCGTAATGTGATCAGTACCTTTTCTGTCGCCGTTGCCTGCGTAGTCGATGGTAATGATTCCATCTTCTATTGTTACCGCACCCTTCTCGGAAGTTACCAGCAGGGAGGAGATGTCGAGATTGTTATCAGGATCTGTAATTGCGGATACAGGAAATGCAACGTTGCCATCGGTGGCTGCAGTCTTCTTTGTTACCGTCTTGATATCCGGTGGCTTGTTGATCACAATTACGGTTCCGGCCAACGATGCGGGCGTACTGCCATCGGTAACTGTGAAAGTGATTCCGCGGTCGTTTGTTGTTGGCGTAGGCGATGCATTTCTATACTTAACAGATCGAAGCGCTGCCTGGTAGTTGGCAACTGATGACGAACCGCTCAACGTAAGTATGCCGGTAGTGCTGGAATAACTTCCCGTGATACCATTCTGATTATCGAACAAAAGGATGTCTTCCGTTGATGTGAACCCAGGCGCAATAGCTATTGTTGCGCTTAAGATCACTCCATCTGCAT
Organism: Bacteroidota bacterium; assembly: GCA_037200305.1. Taxonomy (GTDB): domain Bacteria; phylum Bacteroidota; class Bacteroidia; order Cytophagales; family Cyclobacteriaceae; genus ELB16-189. Next base: position 41,065 of record JBBCGZ010000006.1, on the reverse strand, counting down.
CACTTACATTAATCGAGTTATTGATTACAAGGTCGCCGGAGACATAGAAAGGAGATACAGTTCCACCAGTAATAGTCGGTGGGTTATTCACGGCACCGTTAACTGAAAGCTGCGTTGAACCAACATTACTGTCTGCCTCGCCGTCGTTCACTTTAACATTCAATACCCGAATGCCTGGTGTGCCGGCAGGGCCATTCACGTTGCTGTACATAACCGCTCTGAGCACGGCTTCGTATTGTGCAACGGTTCCTGGTCCGGTTAATGTCAATACTCCCGTCGTTTGATTGAAGGCCGGGCCGATGTTACCGGTCAGATTCATCGTCAGTCTGTCTTCAGCTGGCTTGTACGAGCTATCGAACGTTACCGTCGCGGAAGACAAATCTGCATCGTCATCGTCGGACAAAACTATGGAAGGAAAAACGGGAATTTCTACGCTGGTGAATGTTGCGTTGAACGCTGTTGGTGATATCACCGGTGCTAAGTTGCTGTGACCGATGTTGAATGTAGTAGTGTTAGTGGATCCGACTGTTTGATCGGAGTCGAGTGTTGTGATCGTAACAGTCTTCGACAACGTCCTGGCAGCGTTCGGCTTTGACTTTCGTCCACCACCATCAGGACCTGTGTATAAATATTCAACATCCTGTAACGCACCCTGGAAGTCGGTAATTGAACTCTTGCCTGCTATCGTAAGAACACCTTTATCGTCATCCCAGCTGATAACAAGATTCGGATAAGATGATGCCGCAGGTACTTGAAGCTTTTCAATCCCTTGTTCGTAGGGAGCGATCGCTACAGAGATCTTAACAATATTATCATTATCCGGATCTGCTATCGTCATACCGGGATCCAGGACAAGGCCTTTATTGACAACCAGTTCTAAATGTGTCGATCCGTTGGTTGTGACAACAGGAGTGGGGTTCTGGTTTTCATAGAAGAAGAAGGTGCCATCACTTTGTTTGCCTACAAAAAGATCTTTATCTCCGTCTCCATCCACGTCGGCAACTTCCGGCATCATCTCGCCACCACCAAAGATTGCAACTGCTCCGAAAGGATTTTGGAGATTTTGTCCTTCATCTTGCTCCTGGTATTCCTTCCATTTGGGAGTGGTAGGAGTTCCGATGTTTTCGTAATACCAGAGATAAAAATATTTTCCCAGCACGAGGTCGGTGTCGCCATCTGCATCCACATCAACAAGTTTTGGATTCAGGTTGACTTCCGTGATCAGGCCATCTCTCCACGCAGGGGTTGGTTCAAAGATAGGACTTCCAACAACGCCGGTGTTCTTAAAAAATTTTGGCACGTCGCCTACACCAAGGAGCACGATGTCTGGCAACCCATCGGCATTGATGTCTCCGATGTCCATCTGAATGTTGTAGTAATTAAGATCGGTGACTGGTTTAAATGGACTTTCAGCAGGATCTACTGTGACAAAAGTTCCAGCGTCATTCCTGTGATAATCAATCACTATAACATTATTGAATACTTCCGGATCATATACTGCATACATGAACAATGCATCGATATCGGAGTCGCCATCGACATCAGCTGTTACCCAGTTGCCGTTTGCGTCGTTGTAGACGAGGGCTGCGAAAGGATCGTCAAGCAACGTCTTAACGTCGAACTCTCCATTGTTATTTTCAAAGAAAAGGTGTGCGGCCACGTCTTTCTGACCACCTTCCGAGCCATCTGGTTCTGAGAGTACACCTGTAGTAAGAAGGTCAGCATCGCCATCGTTGTCGCAATCGAAAAACAACGCGTTGGTATTACGGCCCATCGAAAATCCTGAGATCGGGTTGCTGAACGAATGATCGACGACCATTACACCATTGTCGGTGTTTTCAACATAGATATATCGAGAGTTAAGCGTTCCGACGTTATTCGTGCCGAGCAAAAGATCCGTATCCCCATCACCGTCGAGATCGCCGAATGATAAAGACTTATAAGTATCCGGAGTCGTTAATACGATGCCATCGATATTGAGCGGGTTTCCTCCCGACGCGCCGTTAGCTGCATAAGTGTAATCACCTTCCTGGTCGACAAATACGCCGTCGCCATCGTTTCGCTTGTATTGAACCTGGCCGTGCTGGTCGGTAGCGAAGAAGTCCTCATCGCCGTCGCCGTCAAGATCGGCGAAAGTTATATCGTAAAAACCTGCTGTTGGAGATTCACCGATGTACAAAGGATTAACGGCTTCGCTTTGCAGAGGAGTATAATTTACATCGACACCTGATGCATGGTCTGGTTTGTCGTTTCTGAAGAACTGGACCCACGCCGTTTTTCCGTTGGTCTTGTCGTCGTATTCACCAGCTACTGCGAGGTCGAGATCGCCATCGCCATCATAATCACTAAAGGCAGGCCAGCCTTGTTTTTTAAAGTGGATACCTGCAAACGGGTTGGTACCCGATCCATCATACTGAAACTGCGGAATATCCGTAGGCGATGTTGCAATGTTCCGATAAAAATAGAGCACATCATCATCAACATCGGTGGGACCTTCATCCGAACGTTCCATTCCCACAAGGGCGTCGAGGTCTCCATCATCATCAACGTCGGCGAACACAACCCTGGCTTTACCGGCATTTGAATACCAATAAATGTTGGGATCCGTGTCATTATAGCGCTCGTAAGCCGGGTGTTCCTTTGTACCAATGTTTTTGTAGTAATAAGCGTCACCTGCGTATGGTGTGGCAAGCACGGCATCGAGATCGCCGTCCTTATCCATGTCCCAGAATGTTATTACCGGGTCGGGGTAGCTTCTAAACGCGGGCGGTGGAAATGGATTCGCGGTGCGATTCTCGACAAATGGCCCAAGTTGTGACTTTTGGGCTGAGACTTCCCCCGCACTCAACATCAATAAGCCTGCTGCAATACCAAACCCTGCAAGTTTAGCCTGCATCCGGAGCTCCAGGATCCTCTTTCTTAGTCGTTCGATCCGGGCAAGAAGGTGATGACGCCTCCTCCTGGTGTATCGAAAGAACTCGCCCTTCGAAATGCTTTTGCGGACCTTTTTAGTTAAGCGTGAATACTTTGCAACTGCAGAGTTAAAGGACAGGATGAGTGATCTACTCATTATTCGTGGGTAAAAAGGGGGGTGTTGAACAGGTGAATTTATACAATTTGACCTACTTTGGTCACCAACGGAGATCTAAAAAAGATGTTACACGACCTCGAAATAAGTAATGTGTGGATGAAGGTCACTCCCAACCTCGGGCAAGAGGTTATTGATTTTTGGAATACACACCGCATGCTTAAACCTGAGGTTGATGCGCAGGAAAGAGCGAAGCAGATCGTGCTCACGATTCGTCACCAGGGAAAACTTGTGGGATTAACTTCGGCTGGTCTGATCAAGTATCATCAGTTGAACGACAATATTTTCTTTCTCCTTCGGATGATCGTGTTGCCGGAATTTCGGGTGCCGGGCATTGAATCAAAACTGGCTGTCGAAACACAATATATACTCGAAGCCTTTGCGAGTAAACAAGAAGTGAACAAGCCAATCGGTATCCTGGTGTTTGTCGAGAATCCTCAGCTGAATGCAAAACGCACGGAAGCAGTTTGGCCCTCAACCAAGATGGTGTTCATCGGCAACGACAAGGCAGGGCGACAGATAAGAGTATATTATTTTAAAGGAGTTAGGATTTAGGAGTTGGGATGGGCCAGAAGACTCCTTCGGGTACTGTGATCACTCCCTCGTGATCGTTTTTCTCGATACTCATGATGGAAGGTCGAATCGAGTTTTCCAATACTCTCACCTCGTAGATCTCTTCAACGCTGGCCTCATACTTCAGCTGCGCAATAAACTTTCCCGAAGGAAGATGAAATACTGCAACGCCACATACTGGTGACTGTGCAGCGATTGGCAGATCACCGAATGCAACGGATGTTGTTCGAAGCCTGGAAAGCCCTATGAACAAAAAATCTCCGATGCGATCCATTCCTCTTACGAAGCCATTGAAGCGATAAATAACTTCGTAAGAATGTTTCTCAATGTCAACGCGTGCGAGTTCGCCAGTGGCAGAGAGCAATACAAACAATCCTTCTTTGTACAACCGTGGCGAGTGGGGCATGGGCAGTCCCGTCAACACAAACTCCTGCGAGTCCGCGTCGATCAATATGCCACCGCTTGCTTTTGTTGGCCGCCAACCTTTTGGTGAATTGGTTGTTCCGAGGGCCGTGAGATATTTTGGTTTGTCGTTAACCACAACCATTCCGTTGAGATGACAATGGTCACCTGGTTGCAAGTCCGTGATGAACGACGGACGCCACACTTCTTTGAAGCTGTAGTTGTCGTCGATAGTCGACACGCACGAGAAGCGTGTATTAACGGCGAGAAGTCCGTTGTTGGTGAAATGAATGTCGTGTATGTCGAGTTCACCAGTGTAATACTTCGCGCGAGGTATGTAAAGAGTATCGTAGAGGTTGGGCTTCTTCGGATAGCTCCTGGCCTGGCCGGGACTATTCGAATAAACAACGACTTCGTTGTGGGTAGCGATGGCAAGTCTTTGATCCGACAGTGCAATACCCATTGCTTTTCGGAACGAGCGCGGAAATTGGATGAGCTCGTGTTCGTTTTTTGCACTGAGGAAGATCACTTTACCCGCCTGGTAGGTGCTGATGACGATGCTCGATCGAAGCTCGTGAAGCAGGCGAACGAAGTCAGGCGTTGCAACGCATGAAAATGGAGACGGCTCGGTCATTCTTCGGTGTTAACGATCAGTGATGTCATTCCTCTTACGGCGATATTCTTCTGCCATGTGATGGCCTGTTGTTCGACTTTCGCATTGCGAAATTTCGAAATAAATTTTTCGAGTGCAATACGTGTTTGCAGTTTACCGAGCCACTCGCCCAAACAGAAATGAGTGCCATACCCGAATGCGAGATGGGGATTCGGAGCTCGATGGATATTCAAACTGCCGGCATTTTGAAACTCTTCCTCGTCGCGATTGGCAGAAGCGATCGCCAATGTAAGGGGAGTATTGATCGGAATTTGTTCGTTGCCGATTTTAGTTTCTTTCTTTGAGATCCTCCCCAGCAAATGAACAGGTCCGTTGTAGCGAAAGAATTCTTCGAGTGCAGTGGTGCGAAGCAGGGCAGGATCTGTTCTCAGTTGTTGATATGTGTTAGTCCTAATGAAATCATGTAGTGCTGTGCTGATGCTGTTGGTAGTTGTTTCTTCGCCGGCGATGAAAAGGAAGATTGCAATCGAGATCATTTGTTCTTCGCGCAATAATTTCTCGCGTTCGTTCGCCGATACCAATTTGCCCAGCAATCCTTTTGTCGGTTTCCTGCGAATAGTTTCAGTGAAGTATTTTACAAATTCCCCTGACGCATCATTGAGTTCCATGAGATCCTTCATGGAATGATACAGGTCAAGAGAACGAACCATCTTTACGCCGAGGGCACGGAGGTATTCAAACTCATCGATCGGTATTCCCAGGATGTTGCAGATCACCAATGCGGGAACAGGCTGCGCAAAGTCTTTCACAACGTCGAATGATCCCGAAAGACCTTGCAGTTGCTGCTCTACAACGTCGGTTATCATTCCCTCAACCTCGCGATCGTCCCACGCTTTCATCACGAAATTCCGGATCGTCATGTGATCGGGTGGATTCATGAAAAGAACGAATGAGTTTACGGCTTTATAAATGTTGCCGAGATCTTCGTCGCGGTTCTTGAAGTATTCGATACCAAGGGTAAGCCAGTCGAGACGATTGCCACTTCGGAAGTCGGAGCTTTTCAACACGTGCCTGACATCTGCGTACCGGGTGATGATGAACTCGCCCGTTTGCGATCGGTGCACCGGATCTTCTCTGCGAAGTCGTTCATACATTGGGTATGGATTGCCAATGTGCGATGGATCGAACGGTGACCAAAGCTTCAACTGACGTGTTCTTTGATGATGAAACTGGTGAACGATTGCGGAGTTGGGTAATCCCAAAAATCAATGGGATTCAATTCGATACCAAATTCCTTTTCGATATTGTGGAGGATCAGAACAGCGCTCAGGGAGTCGAGACCAAGCTGATGAAACGAAGTGTTAACATCAATTTTTTCGACCGGTAATTTGGTTTCTTCCGAGATTTCTTTTTTAATAAAATTCAGGACTTCCTCGTAAGACATGCAGCGTAAATATAGCATATTGTAACGGCGAAAAATCTCCGGATTCTTCATGGATAACATAGCTGTCGTCATCTTACTTCTCACCGTTATCACGGCGCTATCGGAGCTGGGCGATCGCATTAAGATACCCGGGCCGATCCTGTTGGTATTGGTGGGGATTGTGATCGGACTTGTGCCGTGGCTTCCCAACGTCACACTCGATCCCGACATCATTTTCCTGATCTTCCTTCCGCCTGTACTGTATTCGGCAGCATGGACTACCTCCTGGCCCGACTTCAAAGCGAACATAAGACCGATATCGCTGCTCGCGATTGGTTGTGTGTTGTTCACGACAACGATGGTGGCCGTGATCGCGCACACGTTCATTCCCGGTTTCGGCTGGCCTGAATCTTTCGTTCTCGGTGCGATCATTTCGCCACCAGATGCTGTTGCTGCTACAGCTGCCACTGCGGGCCTCGGAATTCCACAGCGCATTATCACCATTCTCGAAGGCGAGAGCCTTGTGAATGATGCAACGGGTTTGATCGCGTATCGGTATGCTATTGCGGCAGCGGGTTCAGGTGCATTCGTGTTCTGGCTCGCGGGCATCAACTTTTTCTACGTCGCGGGTCTCGGCATCATCCTCGGGTTGGCAATGGGCGTCTTATTTTACTACATCCATAAGATCACGCCCGACAATCCTACCAACGATACCGTGCTCACGTTCATCGCACCGTATGCAGCATACCTTACGGCCGAACATTTTCACGCTTCCGGTGTGCTCTCTGTTGTAGTGATGGGTGTTTTCTTAAGTCCGAGAGCTTCAGTTGTGTTCAATCACCAGGCTCGCCTGCAAGCTTATAGTGTTTGGGATACAACCATGTTCATCCTTAACGGTCTGATCTTTATTCTCATCGGCTTGCAGTTGCCTGTGATCATGAAAGGGCTGGGAAATTTTTCATTACCCGAAGCATTGGGTTACGGCGCGTTGATCTCGTTAGCAACAATCGTCCTGCGCGTGATATGGGTGTTTCCCGGCGCTTATGTTCCGCGCTGGCTATTCAAGAGGATCCGCGAACGCGAAAAAGATTTCAGTCCCAAATTCACAACTGTTATTGCATGGTCGGGTATGCGCGGCGTTGTCTCGCTTGCTGCCGCATTGGCTTTGCCGCTAACGATCAACGGTCATCCATTCCCGAATCGCGACATCATTTTGTTCATCACATTCTCCGTGATATTTGCCACGCTGGTCTTGCAGGGACTCACGCTTCCGAGACTGATCAAGTGGCTTGGCATCAAGCCGGACGGCAACGCTGAAAGACAAGAACATGAGGCTCGTTTGAGAGTAGCGTCGTCAATCATCGAGCACATCGAAGAAAACTATTCACTATCGTTAAGCGACAGTGTGCTTTCGCAGATCAAGGCGAAGTATGAATTGCGTATCGAGAAGATGAGAGAGGAGAGCACCAGGAAAATGAGCAGGGAACAGATCGACGAATTCCAGCGAATACAGAATGAGTTGCTGAAAGCAGAACGCCAGGTCATACTCGACCTTCGCAACAAGCAGACGATAGGCGACGAGGTTCACCGTAAGCTCGAATACGAGCTCGACCTGGAACAAGAAAGGCTGACCCTTGAAACGGATCAGCCTGCTGTATAATTAGCAATATTCGTCGAACACCTCTACGAGATGCTCACCGATCATTTGAGCATTCCTTCCTTCGATGTGATGACGCTCCACGAAGTGAAGCAACTCACCATCCTTAAACAAAGCGATAGATGGCGACGAAGGAGGGTAAGGCAATGTAAGCTCGCGGGCTTTTGAAACCGCGTCCTTATCCACACCTGCAAAAACCGTTGCAAGATGGTCGGGTTTCTTAGCGCTGTTTTGCAGTGCCCACTTAACTCCCGGACGAGCTGCACCTGCGGCGCAACCACAAACCGAGTTGATCACCAAAAGGGTAGTGCCCTTCTGATCTTTTACTTTTTTGATAACCTCTTCCGGGGTCTTGAGCTCTTCAAAACCAGCTACCGTAAGGTCCTGGCGCATCGGAGCCACCAATTGTTCGGGATACATAATCTATTTTGGATTAAACCATTAATAACAACAAAATTACATGAATCCTAGTTCAAGCTTCGCTACCTCGCTCATCATATCCTGCGAATAGGGCGGATCGAACGTGAGCTCGACTTTTACGTCATTAACACCCTCAACAGCCTTCACTTTTTGCTCCACTTCACCGGGGATCACTTCTGCCGACGGGCAGGAGGGAGACGTCAAAGTCATTCTTATATACACATTATCTACAGGGAACACATTGATCTCGTAGATCAGCCCCAGTTCATACACATCAACCGGAATTTCGGGATCGTAAACGGTCTTTAAAGCCGCTACAATTTTGTCCCTAAGATTAATTTCCTCGCTCATGATTTTACCCCTGCTTTAGTCTTGAAAGCCAGCGCATAGATCTTCATCTGTTTGATCATCGCCGCGAAGCCATTCGATCGTTGAGTGCCAATGAAACGCTCCATGCCAATACGCTTCATGAAATACAGATCAGCATTCAGGATATTGGTAGCAGCCTGGCCGGAGAAGATCCTGATGAGAAGGCTCACCAATCCCTTTGTAATAGCGGTATTACTGTCTGCATCGAAGTAGACTTTGTCGTCCTCGTTTCGCGCAACCAGCCATACTTTCGACTGACAACCCTTTACTTCATTATCTTCCACATGATCTGAATCGTCGATTGGTGGAAGCTTCTGACCAAGCTCCATGATATACAGGATCGTCATCTCCATGTCGCCATCGAGTAGCGAAAATTCGCTGATGATCTCATCCTGTATTTCGTTAATACTCATTTCAAAAAACTAACGATCCTATCCAGCCCTTCGACCAATTGATCGACCTCATGCTTTGTATTATAAACAGCAAATGATGCCCGAACCGTTCCCTCGATCTTCAACCGGTCCATCAAGGGCTGGGTGCAATGGTGTCCCGTCCTCACAGCAATTCCACGTGCGTCGAGCATCTGGCCAATGTCGAAATGGTGGATGCCTTCAACAACGAAGGAGAGAATACCAACCTTGTTCTTAGCAGTACCAATGAGTCGAACGCCCTGCATGCTGCCGACTTTCTCGGTCGCATATTTTAAGAGCTGGTGTTCGTGTTGGGCGATAGCCTCTTTCGTGAGGCCGTTGATGAAGTCAATAGCAGGCTTCAATGCAATCGTGTCGGCTATGTTAGGTGTGCCCGCTTCGAACTTATAGGGAAGATCGTTGTAAGTGGTCTTTTCGAAGGTCACTTGTTTGATCATCTCACCACCTCCGAAGAAGGGTGGCATCTTTTCGAGCAGCTCGCGTTTGCCATACAAAATACCAGCCCCTGTGGGCCCGTACATCTTGTGTGACGAAATCGCGTAAAAGTCTACATCGAGATCCTGTACATCTATCTTCAGGTGAGCAGCCGCCTGTGCACCGTCTACAAGTACAACAGCGCCAACGTTGTGTGCTGCCTCAATAATTTCTTTGATGGGATTGATCGTACCGAGGCTGTTCGATACGTGATTCAATACAACCATCTTCGTCTTCGAATTGAGAAGTTTCAGATACTCTTCAATGATCAGCTCACCGTTGTCGTTTACGGGAATGACACGAAGCTTCGATCCCTTTTCCTCGCACACCATCTGCCACGGCACAATATTGGAATGGTGCTCAATAGCAGACACAACGATCTCATCGCCCGCCTTAATGAATGTTCTTCCGTAAGAATGCGCCACGAGGTTAACACCCTCGGTCACTCCACGTGAAAGAAAAATGATCTCTTCTTTTTCCCTGGCATTAACGAATGCCCTTGCAGCATCGCGGGTCTCTTCGAAAGCCCTTGTCGCTTTCTCTGCAAGCGTATGAATGCCACGGTGAATGTTGGCATTGTAACCCTGGTAATAGTCTACCAGTGCTTGTATTACTTGCTTTGGCTTTTGTGTTGTCGCCGCGTTGTCGAAGTAAACGAGATCTCTTCCGTTTATCTTTTGATGAAGGATGGGAAACTCTTCCCGGATCTTTTCGACGTCTATGGCCGGTATGGTGGAAGTTGTGCTCATTGAGCGTAGAGTCTTGTCGAAATCAATCGATCAATATATGTCTTCAGTGGTTCGTTTGCGATAAGCTCAGTTGTCTGCATCGCGAAAGCGTACAACAGCATTGCCCTTGCATCGGTCTTGCTGATACCTCTCGACTGCAAATAGAACATCGCCTCATCGTCGAGCTGACCGGTCGTACAACCGTGAGAACACTTAACGTCGTCTGCCCAGATCTCGAGCTGTGGCTTGGTATTGATCGTGGAGTGTTCGGTCAACAGGATATTCCTGTTCGACTGAAACGCGTTGGTCTTCTGTGCATGCGGGCGCACATAGATCTTTCCATTGAATACGCCCTTCGAACGGTCGTCCATCACACCTTTGTAAAGCTCGTTGCTGAACGAATTCGGTTTACGATGGTCAACCACCGTATGATGATCACCGATGGTTTCACCTTTCAAAAGGCTAAGCCCATGAAAATGAGATTCGCAGTGCTCGCCATCGATATCGATCGTAAGATTATTGCGGACTAATATTCCTTCCGTCAACAAAGTGAAAGTGTTGACGTGACTGTTATCTTTTTGCGTGATCGTTGTATTGCAGATCTCGATAATGTTAGGAGTGTTCTGGATTTTGTAGTATTCCAGTCGTGCGTTTTCGTGGACCGAGATCTCATGACTGACCGTCTGAAATACGGGCGACGAAGAAAGATTGATCGTCTTCTCGATGATGCAGATCGAAGACCCGCTTTCTACTTTGACCGAATAACGGTTGTGAACATTTGTCGAACCTGTGTTGATGTTCAAAATAAAGACAGGCTTTCCGGTTGAATGAATGTGCAGTACTCCGTTCGCTAACGAAGCGTTCACCTGATCGAACACATCCGTTGATGGATGAGCTCCCTGGATCCCTTCATAGAGGCCATCCACAACTTTAATGACGGTGCAATCGAGGCCTTCGATCAGGAACTCGTCTATTGAACCGGTCTCTTTTGTTGTTCCTTCACCAAAGCCGTCGGGAAAAGTCTTTTGAAGGACTCTCGCGACAGGAGTGAAGCGGTATTCTTCCGTTTTATTATTCGGTAAATCGATTGCCTTAAGATCCAACATGCTCATTTACACCTGCGCCATTTCATTCTTGATCCAATCGTATCCCTTTGCTTCGAGCTCGAGTGCAAGCTCTTTCGTGCCCGACTTCACGATGCGTCCTTTGTACAACACGTGCACAAAATCAGGAACGATATATTCGAGCAAACGCTGGTAGTGCGTTACCACTATGACTGCATTGTTCTTTGAACGAAGCTTATTCACGCCGTTCGATACAATACGAAGCGCGTCGATGTCCAGACCTGAATCTGTTTCATCAAGTATGGCGAGACGAGGCTCCAGCATTGCCATCTGGAAGATCTCGTTGCGTTTCTTTTCGCCACCGGAAAATCCTTCATTCAGTGCGCGATTGAGTAAAGACTGATCGATCTCAACCAACTTCATTTTCTCTTTCATGAGATGAAGAAAAGAGACTGCGTCTAATGCGCCCTGGCCCCGATGTTCGCGGATCTGGTTAAGCGCCGTCTTCATAAAGTTGATCGTGCTTACGCCCGGTATCTCCACGGGATACTGAAACGCCATGAACACACCTTCGCGTGCGCGTTCTTCCGGCGCCATCGCGAGAAGGTCTTTACCATTGAAAGTCACCGTACCACCGGTAACCTCATAGGCTTCTCTTCCTGAAAGTACAGACGCAAGCGTGCTTTTGCCAGAGCCATTCGGGCCCATGATTGCATGAATCTCTCCGGCCTTAACATCAAGGTTAATTCCGTTAAGGATCTGCTTTTCAGCAACACGCGCCTGCAGGTTATTTATATGTAACATCTTCTATATTCCTATGTGTTTAACCAACAGAGCCTTCAAGAGTAAGTGCGAGTAATTTTTGCGCTTCAACTGCAAACTCCATTGGCAACTGGTTTAATACTTCTTTCGCGTAACCATTCACAATCAATGCAACCGCTGCCTCTTCATCAATACCACGCTGCAAGCAATAGAAGATCTGGTCTTCACCAATCTTCGAAGTAGTTGCCTCGTGCTCAATACGAGCCGTGTTGTTTTCAACATCGATATACGGGAACGTATGCGCACCACACTGGTCGCCCAGCAGGAGCGAATCGCACTGCGAAAAGTTTCTCGCATTCTGTGCACGCTTCATGATCTGAACTTGTCCACGGTAACTGTTCTGTGACTTACCGGCAGAGATGCCTTTCGATACAATACGTGACCGTGTATTCTTACCGATGTGGATCATCTTGGTTCCAGTGTCTGCTTGCTGGTAGTTGTTAGTAACAGCTACCGAATAAAATTCACCCGAAGAATAGTCGCCCCTCAATATACATGAGGGATATTTCCACGTGATGGCCGAACCGGTTTCAACTTGCGTCCACGATATTTTAGAATGATCGCCAAAGCAAAGTCCACGCTTTGTTACGAAGTTGAAAATACCGCCCTTGCCTTCTTTATCACCAGGGTACCAGTTCTGCACTGTTGAATATTTGATCTCTGCATCTTTCATCGCATACAGTTCCACAACTGCAGCGTGAAGCTGGTTCTCATCGCGCATCGGCGCGGTGCAACCTTCGAGATAACTCACATAAGATCCTTCATCAGCAATGATGAGTGTCCTTTCGAACTGACCGGTGTTGGCTGCGTTGATCCTGAAGTAAGTAGAAAGCTCCATTGGGCAACGAACACCTTTGGGGATGTATGCAAAAGAACCGTCGGAGAATACTGCTGAGTTAAGAGCAGCAAAGTAATTATCGGTAGCGGGCACTACGCTGCCAAGGTATTTCTTTATAAGCTCTGGATGTTCTCTCACCGCTTCGCTGAACGAACAGAAGATGATACCAAGCTCCGCAAGCTTACCCTTAAATGTGGTTGCCACCGAAACACTGTCGATCACGGCGTCAACAGCCACACCAGTCAACCTCTTTTGTTCGTTGAGACTGATACCAAGCTTCTCGAATGTCTTGATCAGCTCGGGATCAACATCCTCAAGATTCTTGTTGGCGGCCTTCGCTTTCGGAGCGGAGTAATAAATAATGTCCTGGTAATTGATGGGAGGGTAGTGAACGTTCGGCCACTTCGGTTCCTTCATCGTGGTCCACTTGCGATATGCTTCCAGGCGCCAGTTGAGCAGCCATTCGGGTTCGCCCTTGCGGGTAGAGATGAAGCGGACAATATCCTCACTCAGGCCTTTGGGCGCCGAGTCGGTTTCGAAATTCACCGTCCACCCGTGCTCGTACTCCTTTGATGTGAATTCCTCCAGAACCTGGTTGTCCTTGCTCATCGAATCTATTTAGACTGATTTTAAATAACTCCAAAAGTACTAACAAAAATCGGCTTTTTCGGTTCAGGGAGGGCGGAATTTCCTCGAATGAAGGAGTCGTTAGTGTTCGTCGGGGCCGGAAACGGTTGCGACAGCCAGTACCCGTCGGAAAGCCTACTTCGAGCATTTAGCAACGAAGTACTCACTCGCTGAGAGCTCCTGGATTCGATTAGGAACCGGTTGTGGCACCCCAATCGTGTAGTCTACGTGTATGAGCGAGCAAAATAACTTTGGAAGTCTTGTGGTGGAGGTCACTGTAAACGAGAAGGTTTCTCCAGCATTGACGCTCTTAGCCTGACTCAGGTAATCGTCGTATCGGTGACAGGCGACGCATATAGATGCAAATGCAAGTTTAACAGTTCCTTTTATTTTGGATGTGATCTCTGCTCGCAATTGTTTTACTGGCTGGCTGTTTACTTTCGAATGATCGATTCGGTTAAAGGCGTATCCATCTACGATCTCCAGGTCCTGCGCAGGCATTTCAGAACCATCTTCAAAAACTAGCATGAACTTCGTTATTGCCGGAATGCTGTCCTTCGGAAGCGTGACGTCGGTTCGATAAGCGTTGGGCTTCAGTGGAGTTGTCGTGAGGATCCATTGCTTCGGTTTAAGCCATGTCGCTGCCATCGTGGCGTCGTTCTCGGTGTGATCGATGTCAACGCTATCGACATCAACCTGTTGCTCATCTTGTTGATCGGGAATTGGGTTTTCGGGTTCAGCTTCTAGTTCATAGTCGTTACTGAAATCGCCAGTGGTGTCGGTAGATTGATTGTTTGTCGCTAGGTCTGCGGCAACCGGTTGGTCTGAAGTAAATAATGCTTTGTATACTCCGAGAGCGAAATATTTCTTTTCGTTCTGAACCTGGTTTCTTGTGCTATAGTAGAAGTCGTGATAAAATGCGAGACTGAGTGAATCGGTGTGCACCTGGGAGGTATGCACGAACCCTTGAATCACTCCACTGCTGATGTTAACTAGTACTGGCGTTGCATCATCCTGTGGTTGACCGGCAGTCATTATGACCATCGACGGATAAAGTCCTTGCAACAGTTGCGTCATTTCACGATCGCGATAGATGGTGATTGAATATTCAAGTTTAGAATTGCCAAGCACAACAGCTTTTTTCCCGCGTGGCATTAGTTGTCCGGTAAGAACGAATGCAGTTGAATCGCCCCACACAACGCGAGCGTATTTCGCGTTGTAAACTACAATTGTATCACTCGTTGAATAAACATGTGATCCGGCTCGAAGGATCTTCGATGGTGCGAATTGTTTGATTGCGGTTGAGTCGCGGAACAGGTTAACATCCGAATCCGAGGTTGCAATGTTTTCCGGTACCTGGTAATCTTTATCGCTTTTAGAACAGGAGATGAAACAAGCTATGACTGAGCACAGCGTGAGACAACGCAAAATATGCATGTTGAGGGGAGGGGACCATTAAAGGTACACAATCCGGATTATTATTCCGTGAGCTTGAGATTTCGGTCGAGACTTTCTTCGAGGGAGATCATGGTTTCAGTACGTTCGATCCCTTCAACCTGCTGCATCTTATCATGAAGTACTTCCTTCAGGTGATTGGTATCGCGGCAGTGGATCTTTACGAACATGGAATAATTTCCTGTGGTGTAGTGGATGTTGGTGATCTCCTGGATCTTCTTGAGCTCATTCAGCACTTTCTCATAGAGTGCGCTCTTTTGGAGGAATATTCCGATGAATGCGGTGATGTCGTAACCGAGCTTCGAATAGTTCAGTCGGAGTGTGGTGCGTTCAACGATGCCGGCCTCTTCCATTTTATTCATCCTCACGTGGATCGTTCCCTGTGATACGTAGACCTTCTTCGCGACTTCGGTGTAGGGCTTTTTGGCGTCCGCTGTCAGGATTTCCAGGATTTTGAGGTCCGTATTGTCGATTTCATAATTTTTAGACATATGAGGGCGTCTTTTTTAATTATTATTCAATACTACGAAGCTATTATTAAAAATAATACATAAAAATACGGTATTTATTGAAATAACTTATGGTTTTATGCTGTTTTGTATCGTTATCTCATACGGAGGTGACCTACACTGTAGGGTGTTGAAATTGGCAGACAAGCCCTCCTGTCTCGGGGGTGAGGACAAACGGAACAAACGCACGGTAATGGGTTGACCACTAAAAGTTTTCTTAATGCCTTGCAGCTAACCGCCTCGTGGAGGTTCGACCCCTCCCTCTACAGCTTAAAAAAGAGAAGTTCCGATAGGAACGGGATTAGAGCCTGCCTCGAGAAATTGGGGCGGGTTTCTTTTTTTATGGGGCAATGGTAAATTGGAACATGAAAGATTATCCCTGGTTGTCATCGTACCCCCCCCGGCGTTGCAAAAGAAATCGGCCCCCTTCAACACAACTCACTGGTTGAGCTTTTCGAAGATGCATCGCGCAAGTTTGCCGATAGAGTCGCCTTCGAAAACATGGGCGTACAACTGACGTTCCGCGAGGTGGATGAGTTGGCGACAGCCTTCGGTGCCTATCTCCAAAAGGATCTTGGAATGAAGAAGGGAGATCGCATTGCTATACAGATGCCGAACCTCCTGCAATTTCCCGTTTGCTTCCTCGGCGCATTGAAAGCCGGGCTCATCGTCGTTAACACGAATCCACTTTATACTCCACGCGAAATGGAGCACCAGTTCAAAGACTCCGGTGCTTCCGCAATTATCATCGTTGCCAACTTCGCCAAAAACCTCGAAGAGATCGTTGGCAAGCTTCCCGACCTGAAACACATCATCGTTACCAACATGGGCGACATGCTTGGTGCATTGAAAGGGGCGATGGTCAACTTCGTAGTGAAGACCGTGAAGAAGTTGGTTCCTGCATTCAACCTCCCTAATGCAATCTCCTTCAAATCGGCATTAAACAAAGGCAAGTCATTAAAGCTCGACAAGCCCGCGATCAACGTAGAGGATGTCGCGTTGCTGCAATACACAGGAGGCACAACTGGCATCTCGAAAGGCGCGCAGCTATCGCACAAGAACCTGATCGCACATAACCAGATGTGTATCGAATGGTTCAAGCCGATCATGACTGTCGATCACACCGACATCGTCATCACAGCATTGCCCATGTATCACATCTTTGCATTAAGTGTTAACGGCACATTGATGTTTTCATGTGGTGTGAAGAATATATTGATCACCAATCCACGCGACATTCCAGGCTTCTGTAAAGAGCTTCACAAACATAAGTTCACCGTCATCACCGGTGTGAACACGTTGTTCAATGGACTTCTTCATAATCCCGATTTCAGCACCATCGACTTCAGTCATCTTCGTGGTGTGATTGGCGGAGGCATGGCTGTACAGGATGTTGTGGCGAAGAAGTGGCAGGAAGTAACAGGCATCCCGCTCGTTGAAGGTTATGGCCTGAGTGAAACATCTCCATTGCTATGTTGCAATCCATTGGATGGAACTCAGAGGCTCGGCACAATCGGTCTTCCCGCACCAAGTACTGAAGTAGCTTTATTTGATGACGCCGGAAACCAGGTTGCCCTGGGAGAGCCGGGTGAAATTTGCGCACGCGGTCCGCAAGTAATGAGTGGCTACTGGCAAAAAGATAATAATGGTGTTTTCTTTCCGGGCGATTGGTTTCGCACTGGCGACATCGGAGTGATGGACGAAAAAGGTTTCTTCAAGATCGTTGATCGTAAAAAGGATATGATCAAAGTTTCGGGCTTCAATGTGTTCCCGAATGAGATCGAGAATGTGATCGCGAGCAATCCGAAGGTTCGGGAGGTCGCGGCCATCGGCGTTCCCGACGCCAAATCAGGAGAGGTGATCAAGGTGTTTGTCGTGAAGAAGGACCAAAGCCTCACCGAACAGGAATTGATTGAATATTGTCACAAAAACCTGACGAACTACAAGGTTCCTAAATACGTCGTTTTCCGCGATGATCTTCCGAAGTCGAACGTAGGCAAAATAATTCGCCGCATATTGAAGGAAGAGGACGCTGCCGCCAAGGCAAAAGCGGCATAATTTCTCCTCTTTGAGTTACACACGGATAGCGGGTTTGATTAATTTCGCGCCCGGTTCACGCAAAGGCTTGTAAGGTCTCGCAATCGCCGCAAAGAATATTCTATGAAATGCCTTCAGGAAACTTTGCGGCATTTGCGAAACCTCGGCGCTCTTTGCGTGAAAAAAACTAACTCATGAAACTAACCATCGCTCTCCTCGCGGCCCAGCTGCTGTCACTAACTCTTTCGGCCAGGACTCGCTTCGCTACCCCGAAGAAAAACATCTTAAGAACATCCGCCAGCTCACGTTTGGCGCCGACAATGCCGAAGCTTACTGGAGCTTCGATAGCAAGATGATCACATTCCAATCGAACAATAAAGCATGGGGTGTGAACTGCGATCAGATCTTCACAATGCCGATCACCGAAAATCTTCGCGATGGCCATAAGCCTAAGATGATCAGCAACGGTGAGGGAAGAACCACTTGTTCTTTTTTCATGAAGGGCAACAAAACAATTCTTTTTGCTTCCACACATCTCGGTGGTAAAGAATGTCCACCAGAGCCTTCACGTTCTGCAGGCAAATACCTGTGGCCGATCTACGACACGTACGATATCTTCATTGCAGATACCAATGGTAAGATCATCGAGCAACTAACGAATACTCCCGGTTACGATGCGGAAGCAACAGTATCTCCGAAAGGCGACAAGATCGTGTTCACTTCAACACGCAACGGTGACCTCGATCTGTATGTGATGGACGTGAAAACAAAGAAAGTAACGCAGGTTACGAACGAGATTGGTTACGACGGTGGTGCGTTCTTCTCACCCGATGGAAAGAAGCTTGTGTTCCGCGCGTCGCGTCCTGATACAGAAGAAGCGAAAAAAGAATATTTGGATTATCTCAAGCAAGGTCTCGTTGCACCTACCGCGATGGAGTTGTTCACATGCAACATCGATGGATCTGATCTGAACAGTTGACGAAACTTGGTAAGGCTAACTGGGCTCCGTTCTATACCCCGTCGGGCAAGAAGATCATCTTCAGCTCGAATCATAAGGGCACACGTGGTTTTGAATTCAACCTGTTCATGATCAACACCGATGGCACAGGGCTTGAGCAGATCACGTACGATAAGGTATTCGACTCGTTCCCGATTTTTCTCCGAACGGAAAGAAGATCATCTTCTCTTCCAATAGACACAATGGGGAACCAGGAACACCAATCTGTTTGTTGCGGACTGGGTAGAATAGGCCTGGAGCTTCTTTGGAAAGAAGTTGCTGGTTGAAATCCCGATTAATTGTCTGAAATTAAGACCGCAATTTGACGTTGAGTAGACATGGAGGATCCTAAGAGACTTTCGACCCAGGAAAAAGCACTGAGAATCAATTTATCAAAAGCAGTTTACGGCTCTTTTGCTGAAATCGGGGCAGGACAGGGAAGTGGCAGCTAACTTTTTTAAGGTGGGCGGAGCCTCGGGCACAATCGCCAAAACCATCTCTGCTTACGACATGAAATTCCAGCGACGCGATCTACGGACATTGCGATCGCTACGTGTGTGAAGACCGTGTTCAATCGATGCTCGATAAAGAGTACGAGTTGCTTCCCGAGCGTCTTCCCGAAAGAATCAATAGCACTCAATTTTTTGCTTTCGCCGATACGGTGGAAGTACTCAACTACGAAAGAACTAACCAGGGTCACGGATGGATCGGTCTCCGCTTCCAGCTTGCGCCTGGTAAGCCTCCGAAACGATTGCGTGGTGCACGTGAAGCTTCACGATAACGATCCGCTTCAGCAACAATATGCATTGGGTATTGTCGGTGTGTGAACATGATCTACGGATGCATGTTCGTATCAGATGCTGAAACGATCATGATGTCGTTGCTCGATGGACTGACAACGCGTCGTGTTGAGATCGACACGTTCAGGTTAACCGGACCGGATTTCAAGACTGTTGATAATCGTTTGATGGCGTTGAAGCTTGTGAAAAACGGCTTCACCAAGGCGGCTATGTTTGGCCCCGATGGAACGGTGATGCAACCATCGGAAGTGTTGTATAAGAAGAATGTTCTTGTGTTGCGCGGACGCTTCCGTCCTGTGACGCACGTGAACGTAGATATGCTGCTCACATCGCGCAGGCATTTCAGGAACGAGCCCGATGTTGATCGTTCGAAGATCGTGGTGTTGACAGAGCTCACGTTGAATGACCTGAGCTCCGATGGTACGATCGACGAGAAAGATTTTCTGCATCGCGCTGATATCATTTGTTCGTTGGGGCAGACCGTGCTTGTATCGAATTACTTCGAGTATTATCGATTGACGGAATACCTGACAAAAATCACCAAAGGCAAGAAGATCGGCCTGATCCTCGGCGTGTATGCTTTGCAGAAAGTCTTCGAAGAGAAGACATATGAAAATCTTCGTGGAGGAATTATGGAAAGCTTCGGTTCATTGTTTGGAACCAACGTGAAGCTTTACATTTATCCGGCTGTGAAAAAAGATTCGAGGGATCTTTTTACTCTGAAAGATTTCGAAGAATCGATACCTGTAAACTTACGGAGCTTGTTCCGTTATCTCGTTGAAAACAATAAGCTCGAAGATATAAAGGATGCGAACGTGAACAATCTTCACATTATCTCCGATAACGTGCTGGCGATGATCAAGAACGGTGACGAAGGATGGGAGAAATTTGTGCCACGTAAAGTGGTGGAAGCGATCAAAGATCATAACCTGTTTAACTACCAGCCTGTTCAGACTCCTCACACTGCGAAAGCCTCGTAGCGTTCAAGGATTGTTGCAGTGCCTTTAGCGAGATCTTTCCAGTTCCCGATTTCCACTTTCATCAACAGGACACACGCGGGTTTCATCTCTTCTACGGTAGAATCAGTAATGAATTCTGCGAAATAGCTCATCGTTGGATTGTGTCCAACAATGGCAATATTCTGATGCTGGTCTGTGTCTCTGATAAAATTAAATAACGTGCCGACCGATGCCTGGTAAAGGTCTCTTTCTTCAACAATGTCATCATCCGATAAACCTAACTGTTCGGCGATGATTGTTGACGTAACATGAGCGCGGGTTGCACTGCTCGAAAAAATAATATCGACATTTAACTTATCACGTAGAAAAGAGCCCGCTAATGCTGCTTGATGCACTCCGTTTAGCGTTAAATCTCTTTTCTCATCTGAGATGCCGGTTACCTTTTCGGTACTTTCTGCATGACGTATAAGAATCAAGTGTTTCATGTGAGTACAAAGGTAGGTAAGTCATTGAAAATCATTTGTTATAATGCACGATAAACCGACGTGCTGTTGAACTAAAATTTGTGATTGTGAAAAAAATCGGATATTTGATTCCCTTATTGCGATAAACTGCACATGTCTAAGAATCTTGTTATTGTTGAGTCTCCGGCTAAAGCTAAAACGATTGAAGGCTATCTAGGTAAAGATTTTACCGTAGCATCAAGTATGGGACACATTCGTGATTTGCCAAAAGGAAATGGCTCTATCGATATCGAAAATAATTACGAACCGACTTACGAAGTAAGTCCAGATAAAAAGGAAGTTATCTCGAAGCTGAAGAAGCTTGCAGCTGAAGCCGAGATGGTTTACCTCGCATCCGATGATGACCGTGAAGGAGAAGCCATTTCGTGGCACCTCAAAGAAGTTTTAAATCTTAACGATACGAACACAAGAAGGATCGTGTTCACTGAGATCACCAAGAATGCAATTCAAAATGCATTGAAGTCACCACGTGGTATCGACATCGATCTCGTGAATGCGCAACAAGCTCGTCGTATACTCGATCGTCCTCGTTGGATTTGAATTGTCTCCGATCCTTTGGAAAAAAATTAAAACCGGTCTCTCTGCCGGTCGCGTACAATCAGTCGCCGTGCGATTGGTTGTTGAGCGCGAGCGTGAGATCGATAAGTTCGAAGCAAAGTCTTCGTTCAAAGTAACCGCGGTCTTCGAACTCGGAAAAGGCAAGCAATTGTTTGCCGACCTTCCACATAAGTTCGATTCAGAAAAAGAAGCCCAACAGTTTCTCGAGGAATGCGTCGGTGCAAAATTCACCATTGGCGATCTGCAAAAGAAACCAGGCAAGAAATCACCAGCGCCTCCTTTCACCACATCAACCCTCCAGCAGGAGGCAGGACGTAAGCTTGGATTCTCAGTGTCGCAGACCATGGTCGTTGCACAGAAGCTGTACGAAGCCGGTAAGATCAGTTACATGCGTACCGACTCAGTGAATCTTTCGGAAGAAGCCATCAGCGGCGCCACCAGGCAGATCACCACGGCCTTTGGACCGGAGTATGTTCACAATCGCCGTTTCAAAACGAAGTCGTCAGGTGCGCAAGAGGCTCACGAAGCCATCCGTCCAACGGATTTCTCATTGATGGATCCGTCAATGGACCGCAATGGCCTCCGGTTGTACGAATTGATCTGGAAAAGGGCCATCGCTTCGCAAATGGCCGACGCCGAGCTCGAAAAAACTACAGCGACAATCAGTATTTCCACTAGCGACCGCCAGCTGCAGGCTAGCGGCGAGGTCATCAAATTCGATGGCTTCCTCAAGGTATATATGGAGTCGCAAGACGAGGATGACGACGATGAAGAACAGGGTGGAAAGGTGCTGCCGCCCCTTACGGTTGGCCAGGATCTGAAACTGGATGAGATGACCGCCACGGAGACGTTTTCGCGTCATCCGCCGAGGTACACTGAAGCCAGCCTTGTAAAGAAACTTGAAGAATTGGGCATCGGCCGTCCGTCGACTTATGCTCCGACGATCTCGACCGTTCAGAAGCGCGGCTATATTATTAAAGAGAGCCGCGAGGGCACCGAACGTCCGTACAAAGTGCTCCTGTTGAAAGACGATAAAGTTGCGGGCCGCAGCGAGAACGAGATCACCGGCGCCGAGAAGAACAAGCTGTTCCCGACCAACATTGCGATGATCGTGAACGACTTCCTGGTGGAACACTTCCCCGACATCACGAACTATTCATTTACCGCCGAGATCGAACAGGAATTCGATGAGATCGCCAGTGGTAAGCTGGAGTGGCACAAGATGATCGACGAGTTCTACAAGCCATTCCATAAAGTTGTCTCAAAAACGGAAAAAGTAGAACGTTCGTCCGTTGCCAATAAGAGCCGTGAGCTCGGTGTTCATCCCAAGAATGGTTTGAAGATCTATGCGAAGCTCGGAAGGTTTTGGTGCTTACGTGCAGTTGGGAGAGAATCCTGAAGATGGCAAGGAAGGCAAGCCGAAGTTTGCTCCACTACGCCAGGGCCAGTTCCTCGAGAACATCACACTCGAAAATGCATTGGAGCTCTTCAAGATGCCTCGCGACATGGGTTCGTTTGAAGAGAAGCCGGTCGTTGTAAACATCGGAAGGTTTGGTCCGTATGTGATGCACGACAAGAAGTTTGTATCGATACCCAAAGAAGAAGATCCATATACGATCACGCCCGAGCGTGCCGTAACGTTGATAGAAGAGAAGAGGATCGCTGATGCGAACAAGACCATTAAGGTTTTCGAAGAGAATCCGGATATCCTGATATTAAACGGAAGATTCGGCCCGTACATCAAAGCCGGTAAGAAGAACGTGAAGATCCCTAAAGGCAGAACCCCCGCTGAACTGACACTCGCTGAGTGTGTGGAGTTAGCAGAGAAGGCTCCCGAAAGAAAGGGAAGGTTCTTTAAGAAGAAGGCGTCGTAACAGCTGCGTTCGGTACGCGCGAAAGCTTTTGTCGTAACGAAAGCAACGGCTTTTCAAAAAAGTTGTACGACAAGTAGCTAACCAGGAACAACGGTATAAGGTTTAACCACGGTGAGTTGGTAATAGGCGGATAAGCTTCTGCCCATGGCATGTTGGCCGTGAATAATTGCTGCCATATATACAGACTGTACGAAAGCACTCCGATCCACATCAGTATCTTTGAATTGAGAAACGTAAACATAAAGCCGTTGTATGGTTTAATGTTTATAATGATCATTACAGCGATCAACATCTGACTTATAAATGCGGGCACGGTAACAATAGTATTGGTGCTCAGAACGGCTGCAGCCGCGAACAACAGGATGCTTGTCATGGAGCGATAGCGTTCGGGAATGTTGATACTACGCCGGTCACGGAAAGTAAGAATAGCAGCGATCGAACCAACAATAGGACCTCCGAGATTTCGAAGCACCTGGCAAACGAACGACGGAAGACCCTGGTGAAAATATCCATGCGCATAGGCGTAGTTTGAAATCGGGATCATGACCAACGTTGCAACCGCGACAATCATGAAGGCACGCACGCCTCGGGTGAGAATGAAAGGAAAGATAACGTAGTATTGCTCTTCGACGGACAATGACCAGTAATGACCGGTAAGCCATGGTCGCGCTTCCGTGATAACATCGGTGTTGGATAGATACAGCGCTGCCTTCACCAATGGGAGTAATGGCATGTCGAAAGAAAACAAAACCGTGAGCACAGCTACCACCGCCAGGTAGAGGTAGGCGACGGGGAATATTCGCAATACGCGTCGCGCATAAAAATTCGTTAGTGATATGTCGCCGTTGGTTGCTTGTTCTTTCAACAGGAGCGTGGTGATCAGGTAACCGCTGATAACAAAGAAGATGCTTACGCCGAAGTGACCGGAAATACCTTGCTTGGCTCATTGAAAGCGTGATGAATAATGACGAGAATAATAGCAATGCCGCGGAAGCCGTCGAGTGAAGAAATTCTTTCTGAAGTCATTGGAATGGAAGCTTCAAAATTACAAATTTCACAATGATGAAAAAGAAACTTGTGGCATTAACAGGAGCTGGCATCAGCGCAGAGAGTGGCATTCCCACTTTCCGCGATGCAGGCGGTTTGTGGGAAGGACATCGTGTCGAAGACGTTGCCACGCTGGAAGGGTGGGAGAGAAACCCCGTAATGGTTCTCGACTTTTACAACCAGCGACGAAAGAAAGCGCATGAAGTAAAGCCCAATCGCGGTCATATCGTTTTTTGCAGAGCTCGAACAATTCTTCGATGTGACGATAGTCACTCAGAACGTAGACAATCTTCATGAACGCGCCGGCTCTTCGAAGGTCATTCACTTGCACGGAAGCCTGTTCGAATCACGGAGCACGAAAGACGAAACACTTGTGTACGAGATCGAAGGGTGGGAGCTGAAGATCGGCGATGTTTGCGAGCGAGGCTCGCAGCTTCGGCCAAACATTGTGTGGTTTGGCGAGATGGTTCCCATGATGGAAGTTGCTGCGGCGATTGCCAACGAAGCCGATTATTTTATCGTTGCCGGTACGTCGATGCTCGTGTATCCGGCAGCTGGCTTGATCGAATATGTGAAGAGAGAAGTTCCGAAGTACATTGTAGATCCCAACAAGCCGCAGGTTTCGGCTGGACCGAATGTTCATTTCATTGTCGAGAAAGCGAGTACTGGAATGGAAAAAGTGAAAGAGATCTACTAAGAGATCTTACTGGGTGAGCGATAGCAGGAATTTCTTGAACCTCGATGTATCAAAATTCGTCCCGCCAACTTCTTTGGCAACAATCTTCCTTCTTTGTTGATGATAAACGTCGTTGGAATATAATCGATGTCCAACTGTTGCGTGAGGCTACCTGATGGCCTGTATACGGGGAACGTGTAGTTAAACTGGTTGATAAACTTTCCAACCTTGGGTTCATCCACATCACGATCTATCGAAAGGATGACAAACTTCACTGCACTTGTATCGACCGTCTCATAAAGACTTTGGATGGTCGGCATTTCCGCGCGACACGGTCCACACCACGTAGCCCACAGGTTGAGGAAGATCACTTTGCCCTTATATTTTTCGAAAGGCACTCGCTCTCCTTTCGAAGTTCTTAAGGTGAAATTGAAATCGAAGGTCTCGGGCTCTTTTAAAGTCTCCGCATTTGCATTACGAGCCCCGGTCTTCAACAATGCAGATTGCGCATAGAACGACACGCTACTCATTAGGCCCGTAACCTGTAAGAGCGCGATCAGGATCAGAACGCCGAGAACCGGTTTAAGCCAACTGAGGAAGAATTTGAGCATTTCAGCAAATGTCCGTAAATTGATAAATTCGGGCAATAAAAATCATTAATGAATCGTTCCCTTTCGGTTCTCACCCTTGGGACCACGTTGGTTCTCGTTCTGCTGGGTTGCGGCAACCGTTTCTGCACAAAAGATCAAGTACAAAGATCTGTTCGTCTTACTCGACTCACGTCAGTACAAGGATGCGGAGCCATTCCTGCGTAAATACCTGAAGGACAATACAGACAACCCGAATGCACACCTCTACATGGGTTTCATTCTCCAGGAGAAGTGCCTGAAGGCAGACGTGTTGAAACAATCAGATCTCGTTGCAAGCAACGCAGATTCGTCAATTTTATATCTTGACCTGGCGAAGAAAGGGCATCACTGAAAAAGAGATCAAACGCAACGACGAATTCTACCAGGCATTCAGCCGTCGCGATCAACGCACCGGTGAGTTCGGTATCAAACTGTCGGACATCCAACTCGATATCGAGAAAAGAACACAGGAGCTCAATGATCGCAAAGTGAAAGTAAAAAAGCTTCGTGGCGAATTCGTGTCGTGGGAACGGTTGTACCAATCGGCGGCCGCCCAGTTCAAAGCAGTCCAGGAAAGTGCTCCAGCGGAAAGGGAATTACTTCTTCAATCAGATCAAAAGACCATCGACGCGTTGAAATTGATCCAGTCTACGTTCGATTCATGTACGTTGATGTTTGGCGCCTATAAGAATACTTTATCAGAGCTTGGTAAGACAAACTACAACCAAACATTCGAAGCCAAAAAGATCGAACGGTTTAAGGAAGATGGTCGCGGCCTGCCAGACTTTTACTCAGATGACCTGAGAGCGTGGAACTACGACGAATGGGCACAGCGCGAACTGCATGAAATCGAAAATGAAGTTCAGCCTTTCCGCGAAAAGCTCGTGGCGTACGATGTTGAGATCAATAAACTCTTTGACAGGGTTAGAAAAGATTCTACTTCCGTCACAAAAGAACTTCCTCCGCTCGAACAGAAAGTTAATGTGAACCCAGTGGCCCGCTTCGATGCTGCGCCAATGCCATTGCTGTTATTCAGAATGAAAATCGAAGAGCTTCGATTCAGCTCCGGTCATATCGATAATAAAAAACAAAGAGACTCTTCGGGCCTTGCGGTTCGACTGAATGCAATCAAAGTTGAATTGAAACAACTGGAAAAACTAGATAGCATTGCCGGCATTCTCGCCGCCAAAGACGTCGAGAAAGAGACAGCCAACTATCAGCATTTTGTGACGAACGCTTACGGCAGCACGAAGGTACTTCAGAGCCTGATCTCATCTACGAAGGAATTTTCGGAGCACGAAAAACATAGACGCGAGGATATCGTCACTCAACTTTCGAACTCGCTCAACTGGCTTGTGATCGACACCAAAGATTCTGTGGCCATCGGACAAGTAAAGCTGAAGAAGCCCAATCATTTCCCGTTGGCGTTGACAACCGACAAGTTTGTGTCGGGTCTCCGGTACGGAGCAGATTCTGTCGCTACAGGCTTTTTCTACACCATTACACCCAACCGAATTCCAGACGTAAAGGTCTCATTTACAGTGGATAAGAACAGCTTTGCTAAACGAAATCTGCCAGTCACCAAAGAGCTTGTTGCAGGTAATGACGCGGGCACGATTTACTATTCTGTGATCTACAGTGAGACTAAAACAGGCGATAAATTCCCCGTGACTATCGCGAAGATCACAAAGCCGGAAGGTCTTGCATGGACCACCAATCACAAGTTTGAGTTCATCCCTTCGGAGCTCATTCTCGCGCCGGATACAGGGGAGCTCTCCGTGAAGATCACATCACCAGGAGGAGAGAGTAAGTTGATTGTGCTGGACAGTAAGAGCGGGAAACAGCTTTAATTATTTAATCAGTTTCCCTGCTGCATTGTCGCCGATGATGCAGACCACTTGTTATTCTTCCTGTCGACGTCTGCCATTCGCATGCTCGGATCGATCTCTACCGATTCAATGTTGGCAAGCTGACTTTTTACATTCACTTCGTAAGCCTGATTTACCCACGGCCACGCTGTTGATGTTGTCCAGTCCATCGATGGAATTTCTTTTGGCTTCGCACCCATCATCTCGTTGAGAGGAATGTTGATCATTTTCTTCGACCCATCTTTCATCGTAACGACTAGATCAATAGGCATCGGTATGTCGCCGAGACGTGCTAGTGTGACCTTCGTTTGTTCACCGGCGTCGACTACCTCTTTCACCTGGTAGTCGATCTTCTTATTGCTGTCGATCCAGTATCTCATGAACCAGTGTAGTTGCAGACCTGATGATTTTTCCATTACCCTGATGAAATCATTAGGCTCCGGGTGATGAAACTTCCAAGTGTTGTAATAACGTCGCATGGCAGGGTAGAAGGCCTGCTCGCCCATGATGTACTTCAGTTGATTGGCAAACAACGCACCAGTGGTGTACGATCCTGTTTTATATCCGCGATTGGTGATGAAGTGATCGGAATGCTGATTGGGAATTTCGAGAAGTCCGTTCGTTACCATTGCAAAATAACTCTTGTAGCTGCCTAAGTGATCGTCCTTTGTTTGAGTGATGAATGCAATCGTTTCATCGGATGAAAAATCCGCGAAGCCTTCGTCCATCCATGCATACAACGCTTCATTCGAAGCTAACGCCATTTGGTACCAACTGTGAGCAATCTCATGCGCAGCTGTTCCAGCAAGGCCTTCGAATTTCCCTTCGCCGAGGATGAGTGTACACATAGGATATTCCATGCCACCATCGCCACCTTGTATTACCGAGTAAGTTTCGTAAGGATACTTGCCAAACGTCTCGTTCATGAATTGAAACACCTGCGCAACGAAAGGCTGGAGGCTCTTCCATGTTGTAGAAGTTTTTTCGTTAGGCTGATAGAAGAAGTGAACTTCAGGTCCGTTTGGAACTTTGATCTTATCGTGCTTGTAGTCCGGATCTGCAGCCCATGCGAAGTCAATCACATTCTTCGCAACGAATCTCCACTTCAGATTTTTGTCTTTGCGAGACGGCTTGCTGCCTTCTTTTCCATAACCGTGTCCGATCTTATCGGCGTCTTGTAACACGCCGGTACTCGCAACAACGAAAGATGAATCGATAGCAATGGTTACATCGAAGTCGCCCCAAACGCCGTGGAATTCCCGTGCAACATATTGATACGCGTGCCATCCCTGGTAATCATACTCGGCGATCTTCGGATACCATTGGGTCATGGAGTAGGCTATGCCTTCTGCGCTGTTGCGACCGCTGCGACGAATTTGGATCGGAACCTGTGCGTCGAATGTCATTTCGAACACGGTTTTAGATTTGGGCATTAACGGTTTCGCAAGTTGAACTTCAAGGATAGTACCGTCGATTGTAGTCTTCACGGTCTTGCCATCTTGCTTCAGTTCCGAGATGTGCTGATAGCCGATCTCGTTGCTGGCAAGCTTAGAGATACGTGTGCCTATTCGTCTGTCGGGATCGCTGATCGTGCCGGATCGCACGTCCATCATACTTCCTGGTTGAAAGGCGTTGAAAAAAAGGTGATAATATACTTTAGTAAGCGTGTCTCCGGAGTTGTTGTAGTATACGAGCTTCTGGGTGCCATTCAGGATGTGGGTCTCATGATTGAGGGTGACGTTCATGGTGTATTCCACGCGCTGTTGCCAGCGATAATCCTGGGCTAGTCCTGTAAGGGTTAGGAGGCAGAATGCCGTAGCAGTCAATAGCTTCATTTTTCAAACGATTTCTGCGAAAAGGTATTAAATCGCTAGCGGGATTCAAATCCGTATTACAGGGTGATTGTGTCGCCGAGGATACGCGGTGGAGCGCAGAGGTCTTTTTAGAAAATCTCAGAGTGCCACCGCTTCTTTGCGTATCCTCCGCGCAACTACAAGTCAAAGTATTTGGTGAGACTGGCGCCAAAATAGCCGGCGCGATAGCTGGTAACACTCTCTCCGGGAAGTCCCTTTTGAAAGTTGAGATTATAGCTCACAAGGAGCGACCAGTTTTTTTTATAAAGGAAAGAGACAGGAAACGACAACGAGTAATTTACGATGCCCCACACATTGCGATCTTCGAGCCGCCATCGTGGCTTGCCTTGAAGTATGAGTAGAAGCCGCTCCTTTCGACTGGAGAAATTAGCAGCGTATCCAGTCACCACATCGCTTCCATACCATAGACCAGCCTGCGGCAGGAATGTAATCCGATCCATGCCTAACCATCTTTTCCTGGATAAGTTGAGACCAATAGCAGGAGTAAACCTGTGTGCTTTCAATTCTCCGAAAAAGAAATTGTAGTCGAAGCGAAATACAAACTTCTTCACCTTGAAATAGTTCGACAGGTAAAGATTATTAGTGTAGGGTGTGTAAATGCTTTCGCCATTTTTTGCGGGAGTATAAAAGTAATGATCATACTCAGCGAGCACCGACCAATACTTGTTGATAATTCCCAGGTAGCCGACAGCTCCGACTGTCAGGTAAACAGAAGGCTTGTATTGATTGCTGTAATACGACGATACATCGAGGTATGCACCTGACTTATGATAAAACGACATGCCGGCGGTTAATCCGTATTGCGAAATGCTCGACGCTCCGTTTGCAACGATGTTATTGTTATAACCAGTGCGAACAGCAAGCTGTGATCGAAGATTGATTGCAGGTGCAAGCAATATACTATCGATGAGATCGAGTATGGATAATGAGTCGGGAGAATTGAGGATCGAATCCATCTCTGCAAGAATAGGATCCGACTTCAATAGGAAGTCTAATGAGTCGACTGTCTGACTTTTCGAATCAGTAAAAAACAGCCAGGTCGCCAGCAGGCAGAGTACGACCTTTTTCAAATTCTAATTTCTTTGGGGCAAGCGTTGATTCTTCTCGCGGAAGTTTTCGCGACGTTGTTGATTGAGCCTCCGTTGTTGTATCAGGTCGTTGAGATAGGCCCTGAACTCGGCTTCGGCGTTTGGCAATCGCAGCATCTGTTCGGCAGTCACTACCTTTAATAATCTTCCTGAATAATCTTTCTCGAGATCGAGTACGCGTTGCTTCACTTTCAATGAAAGATCGACGAGCTCTTGTTGTTTCTTTGGATCGGGATTGTTCTTATCGATGCCTCTCGCCGCTTGCCGAAGCTCCGATCGGATCTCTTTGCGCCTCTCGGCAAACTCGCGATAGATGGGCCAAAATTTTTCAGCCTGATCGGAAGTAAGCCCAAGCTTATCGGTAAGATATGCGATCCTCAGTGCATTGATCTTCTCCTGCGCTTTAGGATCTACTTGTTGAGGCGGATCGTTTTCGTCATCCGGTTGTTGCGCAGCAGCTCCGAATGCAATCGCGAGAAGCAACAAAAGAGGAGTGAATATTTTTCTCATAACACTATAGATTATCCAGGTCGATGTCGTCAAAAATATCTTCGTTCGAGTATTCTATGTTAGAGTAAATGGAATCCGTCAATTGATCTATCTCGTTCTTTGTGAAGTCGGCCTGATCGTGAGTATCATCGATTTCAACGAGTTCAGTATTATTCAGAAACAAAGCGATTTGCTCAGTGTCGACTCCATTCAGAGGGTCGTCGACCGGCGCGGGACGAAGCCAGAAGATGCCGGCCACAACGAGGGCAATAACTGGCAGCGCGAATTTCAAAGAGAAGCTGACCACCTGGCTAAAAGATGTCCCGGTCTCTTTGGCCATCCGCGACTGGATCACTGCAGGCAGTTGATCGAAGTAACCGTCGGGTACTTTGAAAGGCGTTTTCTTAGGGATGTCTTCGAGCTTTCTCATCGATGTTGTCTTATTTGACAGGTTTTCCTCCCAATGGTTTAATTACTCGTTAATGAATTCTTCGATTTTTTTTACCGCATGATGGTAGCTGGCCTTCAGAGCGCCAACGCTGGTGTTGGTGATCCGGGAGATCTGCTCATAGGGTAAGTCGTCGAAATACTTCATGTTAAATACAAGTCGTTGTTTATCAGGTAGTTTTAGGAGCGCTTTCTGAAGCTTCCTTTGGATCTCGTCGCCATCGAGCTCGAGCTTTGCCTCCAGTTCCGGACCGATGTCTTCGAGAGGCAGGAAGAACCTTTTGCGTTTCTTGTTCAGAAAATTAAGGCACTCGTTGGTGGCAATCCTGTAGATCCACGTGAACAACTGCGCGTCCTCGCGGAAGCGGTCAATTGCGTTGTTGATCTTGATGAACACATCCTGCGTGATGTCGTCCGCGTCGTCGTGATCGATTACCATTTTCCGGACGTGCCAATACACCCGCTGCTGGTAAGCGCGAACTAGCAGGTTGATGCCGTAATTACGTGTATCCGGGTTACGGATCTTACTTAGCAACTCACTGTCTTCCAATGTTCAGAGTTCAGTGTTTCGAAGTTCTACGTAATTTAGACAAAAGTTGGAGCGAAGGGTTTAATCGATACCGAAGTCTATTACAAATGGGTGCGTTAACAAGTGAAATAAAAGATTTCGTGCGACAACAGAAGTTGGGCTTCATCGCTACTGTGTGTCCAGATGGATCTCCTAACCTGTCACCGAAGGGTACGGTAACGGTGTGGGATGATGAACATCTTGTGTTCCTCGATATCTGCTCACCGGGAACGATAAACAACCTGTTCCAAAATCCGTCGATTGAGATAAACATGGTGGATGTTTTTATCCGGAGAGGTTATCGTTTCAAAGGGATCGCGCAAGTGATTGCTAGAGATGATAAGATGTTCGATGCGATCGTTAACTCATACGGCGAGACAGCGCAGAAATATAAGATCGATCACGTAGTGTTAATTCATGTCGATCGTGTTCTTGAAGTCACTTCCCCGGCGTATGATATTGGAGATACCGAAGACGAGCTGCGGCAACGATATAAAAAATACTGGGCCGATATACACGGCAGTTAGAATCGCAGTGTCGATAAGCTATCGACCAGCAACTCATATTGCTCTTTCGAATGAGCAGGGAAATTGGCGAAGCGCAGTTGTGTCGCTTTTGCTTTTCCGTAACCATCTCCAGGGTACAACCATTTTTCCTGCAGTGCTTCCGTAATTGCTTTCGTATGCTCACCAGTCTCTGCAACGATCACAGTTTGTGACCGGTCTTCGGCCGATTTCACAAAAGGTTTTGCGTAGCCTGAATCTTCCAGTGCCTGGTACAACAGCGCAGCTTTATAGCTTGTCTCCTGTCGGATGGAAGTAATGCCGCGTTGAAGGAAATCGCCTGTGACTTTTGCAAGCAGGTAGATCCCAAGAACGTTTGGTGTTTCGGGGGTCTGATTTTTTGTGGTCATGCTGATGAGCGATGGCAGCGAATGATACGAGCCAACGGAATGACCTTTCGATAGAAGATCATCGGCCTTCGCAACACATTTCTCATTCACGATCCAGACACCGAGACCAGCAGGCAATCCGAAACCTTTCTGCACGGAGAAGTACAGCAGGTCGATCTTGCTGAAGTCGAACTTCGGGTAGGGGAGCGACGACACTGCATCGACCGAAATGATCGCGTTAGGAAATTTATCTCTGAATGAGTGAATGAACTCGGTGGACAATGAAACACCGGTGCTTGTTTCGTTGTGCGTAAGAGCAACTAACTCCGGATTGACTTTCGGCATTTCGATGTTGTGAAAACTATCGCCATCCTTTACCTCGATCTTGATTGGCTTTCGATTGAGCTGTTGTGCGATCTCGAAATATTTTTTTGAGAAGGCACCATTCACATAGTGCAATGATTCGCTAACAACAAGCGATTGAATAGAACGTTCCCAGATCTCCGTTGCGGAAGCTGTGAATACGATAGTAAAATTACCTGGTATTTGAAAAAGCTCTCTCAAATTGCTAACGGCCTCTGCGTAGAACGATTCGAATTCTTTACTTCGGTGAGAGATAGAAGGCACATCTGTTTTGAAAGCCACCTTCACGTGCCATGGAATGGTGGGATAAAGTTGCGATGGGCCGGGAGTAAAATTTATTTTCATCGTTCTTTTGAGAAGGCACAAGTAATAAAAAAAGAGAAAGAAATCAAGTGGTGTACGAATGGAAGATTTCTGTACGTTTGATGTAGGAAATCCACTCGGATCTAGGGACATGTTCGCTGAACCGAACATTTAAACACATACCGGGTAAAGTCAACGGACAAAACCAGGCCTCACCTTGAAGTCGCCTTGCGGCACTTCAGGGCCTCGCCCAAAAAGCAGGCTAACAGTGGAAGGTTGCGGCTGAAGACGGCCCAAAACTTGTCTTTTAGGGGTTCAGCACCTCTCCAGGTTCGAGGGGATTTTTTATTTTACGATAGCACCAAACGGGGTAATTCCAGATCTCCGCTTTCTTATTCGGTTTTCATTCAGGTAAATTCATCGAATGAAAGCAATCATCCTCTTCTTCTTATTAATCGAGCCGCCTCTAAAAGCTGAGGTCTACCTGCCCGGAGTAATGAGCACGCAACTCATTGAGCATAGTGCCCCGACATATTCACCGGCTATGGACATCGTTCTTTGGGGCGTTGTTGAAGGACCGGGTAAGCCATCTCGTATCATGGAGATGAAACAGTTAAACGGCAAGTGGACAACAGCGACACCAGTAACGTTCTCGTCGCCCGACAAAGATGATTTCTATCCGCGATTCTCACCTGACGGCAATACAATGTATTTCTCGTCACGCCGGCCGTTGCCAAACGGGTTTCCGACTTTGAATGATATCTGGATCTGGTCCGTGCAGCGAACGAAGGATGGTTGGACTGAGCCTTTGCCATTGCCACAATCTATATGCGAAGGTTATGAATATTCGCACTCCATTTCGAAGAAGGGAACTATGGTTTATTCTTTCCGGAAAGACAATGGAAAGATCTTTGATATCGCGATGATCAAAGAAGGAAAGAGAATTGTATTTCCGGCGCCTATCAATTCCGACAAGACCGAAGATGGTCCGTTCATAGCACCAGACGAAAGCTTCCTGATATTCGAATCGAGTAGGGAGGGTGGGAAAGGAAGCAATGATCTCTACATCTGTTTCAAACAGAAAGATGGATCATTCGGAGCGCCAATTAACATGGGTGACAAAGTAAACACGGAGCACTCCGAAAGATTTGCAGGACTCTCGCCAGATGGGAAAATTCTCTTCTTCGGAAGTGATCGTAATGGACCTGACCTTTATTGGATAACCGCCGACGTTATCAACGAGCTCAGAACTCAATAGAGCACCCTGAACTTAATAGTGTTGTCTATCGAGCGAAGGTTTTTGATCACCTCTTTGTCGTATTCCTTGTTGATATCGGTGATAACATAACCGATGTCTTCGTTGGTCTTCAAGTATTGTCCTACAATGTTGATACCTCCTTCAGCCAGTATATGATTGATCTTCGCAAGAATACCAGGTACGTTGTTGTGTATGTGGATCAGTCGATGCGCGTTCTTTAAGATCGGCAGCGTGAGATTCGGAAAGTTTACACTGTTCGATGTGCTGCCTGTATTGATATAATCGAAGAACTTGCCCGACACAAAGTTGCCGATGTTCTCCTGTGCTTCGGCAGTGCTTCCACCTATGTGTGGTGTAAGGATCGTATTAGGCAGGCCACGCAGCTCCGACACAAACTCTTCGTTGTTACTTACCGGTTCGTATGGGTACACATCGATTGCGCAACCCGCGATCTTTCCACTCAGGATATTTTCTTTCAGCGCTTTTATGTCTACCACATGCCCTCGACTCAGGTTGATGAAGATCACGCCCTTCTTCATCTGGCTGAATTCTTTTTCGCCGATGATGTTGGTATTCGATTCACGACCATCTACATGTAACGAGATCACGTCGGACTGTTCGAGCATTTCTTTCAACGACTTGCACTTAATGGCATTGCCAAGTGACAACTTCTCTTCGGCATCGTAATACAGAACGGTCATACCCAACGACTCCGCAATGACGGAAAGCTGTGTGCCGATATTTCCGTAGCCGACAAGACCTAATTTCTTTCCACGTATTTCGAAGCTGCCTTTTGCAGATTTGTCCCACTGACCCTTGTGCATCTTTGCCGACTTATCGGTAATGCCCCGGATCAGCATGATCATTTCGGCTATCGCAAGCTCCACCACAGAACGAGTGTTGCTGAATGGCGCGTTGAACACTGCGATACCTTTCTTTGTGGCGCCCGCGAGATCGATCTGGTTCGTGCCAATGCAAAATGCCCCGATAGCCATCAAACGACTCGCATTCTCGAGCACCTTCGCTGTTACCTGTGTCTTCGAACGAATACCCAATACGGAGACATCCTTTATTTTCTCACAAAGCTCGTCTTCGGTCATTGCTGCGGGATGTGTTTCTACATTGAAACCTTCTGCACGCAAAGCATCAACCGCAACCGGATGTACATTCTCCAGGAGCAGCACATTGATGCGATTTTTGGGGTAAGAAATTGCAGTATTCATTTTGTTGAGGTACAGGAACTCATCGAGACTCGGTGCAACGTGATCGGCATTCGCCAACACATTTTCCCGCTCTACATTTTCTGTGAAAGCATAGAATTTATTTGCGAGGCCCGATGCCTTGATCTCGTAATCAGTGTAACCGTCTCCAATAACGTACACATCGCCGGCCAGGTTCAACCGCTTCAATTGTTCCACCTTCCCGTTGTTAGAGGAGAGAGGATTGTTTTTGTCGAAGCCCGTTACATTGCCTTTTTCGTCGAACACAAACTTGTTGGCGAAGATGTTTTCCGCTCGAACGCCGTACTCGGTGACGATCGGCTCAATGAAAGTATCGAAGCCATTCGAGATGATGTAGATCCGATCGGCATACTTCTCGAAGAACTCTTTGTTACGCATGAACGAAGCCGACACCTTGTCTTTTAGTGCAACCACAAGTTGCTGCAGGTGACGTTTGTTCGGTGACAGGATCTTAAGTCGTTGCTCGAGTGATTCGCGGAACGAGAGCGACCCATCCATTCCTTTGTTGGTGATCTCTTTAATTTGATTTGTGAGATGTTCGCGTTGCGGATGACTGGCTAAAGAGATCTCGGCGAGCACGTCAAATGCTTCAACCCTGGTGAAAGTGCTATCGAAATCGATTACGAAGTATTTATTGGGATTCATTATGCTTCGAAAGAAGCGCAAGGTATACTTTGAAAGTAATCTTCCAAAACTAGCGAAGTACTAGAGTTTTCTAGTCTCGAGCCTCTAGTTTCTAGTTTGGCTCCGAAGATCCTATTGGTCAACTAAAAACTAGAGACTAGAAACTATTTTCCGGACCTGCTCAGTGTAAGAATTAATCGCCGCTGCAGTCTTCTCGATATACTCCTGTGCCTGCTTCCAATCTCTTTGCTCGATCGCCTCGCGGATACCAGGTAGCGTCTTCACGCCATAACCTGTATAAAGTCCAGGTGCGTAGATCGAATGCCTGAACCATGGCCGACCCGGAAGACCAGTATTGATCAACAACTTTTGCTCTGCAGTGTACAGAAGCTTATTAATGTTGGCCTTGCGGTCTTTCATCTCGGCATATTGCGTCGATGCTTTTTCGAGAGCGTTCATCGCATTCTGAAGACTTGAAAAGTTCAGGAACGGAACAGCATCTTTTTTCACTGGCGGAATATATTTCTGTGTTGGATCGGTAGCGAGTGTATATCGCTTCTCGTCTATCATTTGATTTTCAACTTCAGTTGTTTCGCGAGTGTTATCAAGCAAGGTCATCACTTCCGTCATGTAAGTGTTGGTTGTCTTGTAAAACGATTGGAAATCGAACGGCAGAACTTCGGCGTTGGCAAGTCTCATGGTGATGCGACCGGCTGTCTTTGCTAACGCGATACCGTATTCAAACTTCGGGTCTTTGAAACGAATATACATGTCGTATGAGTCGTACACGGAATGATATTCACCACCACCATCCTCCCCGCCGAAGCCGAGAGCTAATGAAGGGATACCGAGGTGTTGAAGGAATGGAGTGAAATCACTGCCAGACCCCAAAGCATCGAGAGGAGTGGAAGTTCTTGCGAGAATATCTTTCTTCTCTTTGGATGTTGACGCGTTCGAAGCCTGGTATGATCTCAATCTTTCGAGAACATTTACATTGGTCTGCGGGTCGATTACATCTTTCGCTGCATCGTTCACTAATTTCTCCAGCGTGTGAGATCCACCGGCGCTCAGGAATCCACGGCCGTTGCCATCGGAGTTGATATAAGCAACCGCTTTCTCTTGTAGCTCTTTTGCGTGGTGCTCCGCCCATTCGGTCGAGCCGATCAGTCCGGGTTCTTCACCATCCCACGCACAGAACACAATCGTGCGACGAGGCTTCCAGCCGGTCTTCATGAGCTCACTCAGTGCTCGGGCTTCTTCCATCAATGCAACCATTCCGCTGATGGGGTCGGCGGCGCCGTTCACCCATGCATCGTGGTGATTGCCGCGGATCACCCATTCGTCAGGGAAGTCACTTCCTTTGATCTTCGCGATGACGTCGTGACAATCAACCAGCTTCCAATCGAACGAAAGTTTGAGATGAACTTTTGCGGGACCTGGACCAACATGATAGGTGAATGGTAACGCACCTCGCCATGCCTCCGGGGGAACGGGTCCACCGAGAGCACGAAGCAACGGCTCAGCATCTTTGTAAGAGATCGGTATCACGGGAATCTTAAGGATCGTTGCAGCCGCTTCCCTGTCGAGGCGTTGTGCATCGCCTGTCGCTCCAATATTCGGTGTTAAAGGATCGCCGGGATAAATGGGCATATCGAGAACAGCGCCACGCTGCGCACCATTCTGATTTCTATAAGGACCTTTTGGATAAACATCGCCCTGGAAGTAGCCATCCTGGCGTGGATCTGAATAAATGAGACATCCGATAGCGCCGTGCTCCAATGCAACCTTCGGCTTGATACCTCTCCATGACCCGCCATATTTTGCGATGACGATCTTTCCCTTCACATCGATACCCAGGCGCTCCAGGTATTCATAATCGGCGGGAACGCCATAGTTAACAAACACTAACTCGGCGGTAACATCTCCTTCGCCCGACCATGCATTGTACACCGGAAGTTGTTCCGACGTTTTAGGTGAAGTTGCATCTTCTTTTAAGGCCGGCTCTTCGAGCGTGGCAGTATACTTCGTTGGGCCTACTAGCTCTAACAGTCGAACTTTCGGCGTGGGAAACAGAACCCTATAAGTTTCTATTTGTACATCGTAGCCCCAGCTTCTAAACTGGTCGCGAATGAATTCAGCATTCTCCTTTCCTGCATTGGAGCCGAGATGATGTGGCTTCGCAGTAAGCCTCTTCATCCAGTCGTTCAGGTTCTGAGCTTTCAGGTAGCTGTCGAACTGTTGTTCGGCATTAGGTTGCTGTTGTGCCAACACGACTGTCGACACGAAGCAAAAGATCAATAAACAATACTTCATAGGTTCTTGTAGTCTTCGCGGATGGGCGAGAAGGTATCGATGATATAACAATCAGTCACTGCTTTAGCTCCATGTGGCACCATGGAAGGAATAACGGCGCCCTGGCCAGGTCCAAGAATTTTTGGCTCGCCTTCGATGGTGAGCTCGAGTTGCCCTGAGATCACGCTCACTGTTTGTTCGTGAATGTGTGTATGTACGGGTGCTTCACTGCCTGCTTTAATATTCCAGTGTGCGATCGTCATACTGTTAGAATGAAAAAACCTTCCCTTAAATCCGGGGAAGGTTTCTTTCGCATCAATCTTATTGATATCGATAAATGGCATTAGCTATTTTTTTCTTTTGATGACCTTCTCAACGGCGTCAACAATATTGCTGGGACTTAAACCATATTTCTTCAACAGCTCCGTAGGCTGACCGCTTTCACCAAACGAGTCGTTAACAGCAACCATTTCAATAGGAGCAGGGTTGAATCGCGAAAGCACCTGTGCTACGCTATCGCCGAGACCACCATTGATCTGGTGTTCTTCGCAAGTAACAACACAACCAGTCTTCGAAACAGAAGCGAGTATTGCTTCAACATCCAGCGGCTTGATCGTGTGCATATTGATCAGTTCCACGCTGATGCCTTTATCTGCAAGCTTTTCTTCGGCCTCAACAGCCTGCCACACCATATGACCACAAGCGATGATCGTTACATCTTTTCCTTCGATCATCTTATCGGCCTTGCCAATCGTGAAAGGACGATCAGCGGTGAATATCGGCCAATTCGGTCTGCCGAAGCGCAGGTAAGCCGGCCCGATGTGTTCACCCAATGCTAATGTCGCTGCTTTGGTTTGCGCATGGTCTGCAGGAACAATCACCGTCATACCAGGCAGCATCTTCATCATACCGATGTCTTCCAATATTTGGTGCGTCGCTCCATCTTCACCTAATGTGAGACCTGCATGCGATGCACAGATCTTTACGTTCTTGCCGGAGTATGCTACAGACTGTCGGATCTGGTCGTACACACGACCTGTCGAGAAGTTGGCGAACGTTCCCGTGAATGGGATCTTGCCACCGATCGTCATGCCGGCAGCAATGCCGATCATGTTAGCTTCGGCAATACCAATCTGGAAAAAGCGATTAGGAAAATCCTTTTTGAAAGCATCCATCTTCAGCGAACCTGTGAGGTCGGCACATAGTGCAACTACATTGCTATTGGCTTTACCGAGCTCATGAAGGCCGATACCAAAACCTGAGCGAGTATCTTTCTTTTCTGTATATGGAAATTTGATCATTGCAATGTTTGTTAGTAGTCTCCCAAAGTTTCCTCAAGCTGCGCTAACGCCTTCTTCAATTCATCGTCGTTCGGAGCCACACCATGCCACTTGTGCGAGCCCACCATATAGTCAACGCCATAACCCATGGCTGTTGTCATGAGGATAAGTATCGGTTTGCCCTTGCCGGTCATTGTCTTAGCTTTTTCGAAGGCGGCAATCATCTGTTCCATGTTGTTGCCATCCGTTGTAATGACTTCCCATCCAAACGCTACCCATTTTGCTTTGAGATCTTTGAGGTCCATGATTTCCTTCGTTGGACCGTCGATCTGTTGACCATTGTAGTCAATCGTTGCAATGATGTTGTCGACATTCTTTGCGGCAGCGTACATCGATGCTTCCCAGATCTGTCCTTCGTCCTGTTCGCCGTCGCCCATCAATGCATACACGAGCTTGTCGTCGCCGTTCAGTTTCTTGGCAAGGGCGGCGCCAATCGCAACCGACAGGCCCTGGCCTAACGAGCCTGAAGCTATACGAATACCGGGAAGATGTTCGTGCGTTGCGGGGTGTCCTTGCAGCCTTGAATTCAGTTGACGGAACGTCTTGAGCTCCTTGATTTCGAAATATCCGGAGCGGGCGAGTGTGGAATACCAAACTGGTGAGATGTGTCCGTTCGACAGGAAGAAGAGGTCTTCGCCCTTGCCGTCCATGTTAAAGTTTTTGTTGTGATGGAGTACTTTAAAGTACAGTCCAACAAAGAATTCTGTGCAACCCAACGAGCCACCGGGGTGTCCCGATTGGCATCCGTGAACCATACGCACGATGTCGCGGCGTACTTGCGATGCAATTCTTTTGAGTTGAGGGATGTCGTAAGATTCTGGCAT
>JBBCGZ010000005.1:0-94678 GCA_037200305.1 Bacteroidota bacterium | reverse complement strand
GGTGGGCGACGACACAAACGATGCGTGAACCAAAGCGCTGTCGCCCAAAATTCATTCCCTTAAACAGGCCGTTGATGGGCTCCAAAATTTCTTTGTTGTCCTGGGCGGTCTGCGCTTTGGACAAGAGTGATGTTGCTATTAGCAGCAGGTTATGAGGGTAATTCGCATAATCGCAAGATATGCTTATTTTTAAATCCTGTAAAAACCGCGTGTAATGAAGATCCTCACAATACTCGCTTCCGTTATCGTTTCGGCGGCAGTATTTGCCCAGCCAATCGACAGCCTCAAGAATGTACTGAAGACCGCCCAGGGCGATCAGAAAGTAAAGACTCTGAATGAGCTCTTCCGGGCTTATATGAACGCTAACCCCCGTGGAGGCAATCGGCTTTACCCGTGAAGCACTCGACCTCGCCACCAATATTGGCGACCAGAAAGGCATGGCTGCTTCATATAATAATCTCGGGGTGGCCTATAAGAACCAGGGTGCTCTCGACAAAGGCCTGGAGTATTACCTCACCGCTCTTAAGATCTATACTGATCTCGACAACAAAGAAGGAATCGCGACGGACGAAGATAACGTTGCCAACATTTATGCATTGAAGAAAGACTACGCAACGGCATTGAAGTACTTCGAAGAATCGGAAAGCATTCTAACACAACTCGACGACAAGAGAAGAATGGTGGGAACGATGAACAATCTCGGAATCTTCACAGCGATCTCCAATTATTCGAACAAGCATTGAAGTATTACCAGGACGCATGGGATCTCAGCGTAAAAATGGGAACGCCTTCGGCCGATCCATTGAGTAACATTGGCAACCTCTTCTTTCGTCAGGGCAACTATCAGCGCGCCGTTGAATACTATGTGCGTGCACTTGGAATGGCGGAGAAAGAAAATAACAAACTGAATATTCTAAACATCACGGCCAACCTCGGCGAAGTTTATGTTCGCGCAAACCAACCCAAAGCAGCGCAAGATTATCTCGATCGCGCGATTGGGTTTTAAGTACAGAGAT
Source organism: Bacteroidota bacterium (assembly GCA_037200305.1). GTDB lineage: Bacteria > Bacteroidota > Bacteroidia > Cytophagales > Cyclobacteriaceae > ELB16-189. The sequence goes on along the minus strand of JBBCGZ010000005.1, from coordinate 93,662 downwards.
GCAAGCGACATTCTTCGAACCCCAGATCTTGCGGAGTATGGCAGATAACTATGCACGCCAGGGAAAGATGAAAGAAGCGTATGAGACAATGGTAAAATACGACAAGACAAAAGAGAAAGTATACGGAGAGGAAAGCAGCCGCAAGATCGCGCAGATGGAAATGGCACTCGACCTCCCAGGAGAAAGAGAAAGAAGTAGAAAACCTTCGCCGTGAAGACGAGATCAAAACACTAACGCTTCACAATACAAGAATGGTTATCACAACAGTGATCATGGGTATTGTGATCCTGGTTGCCGGTTTCAATTTATTCTTCAGCCGTCGCAGAGCAATGCCCAGATGACACGTGACGAAGCCCGCAACATACTTGCGTCGATGACACAGAGCGCCAGCTTGCTGCGACACATGCGCACGATAGAGCTGGTAATGGAAGCCTACGCAGAAAAGTTGGGCGAAGACAAAGACAAGTGGGCTATAACCGGCCTCCTCCACGACGCCGACTACGAAGCATATCCTGACCAGCATCCGAATGTGATCGTTGAAAAACTTCGCGGTATGAACGAGAACGATGTGGCTCACGCCATATCGGCGCACTACACAAAATGGAATGTTCCCTATAATTCAGCCCTCGATAAATTCCTCCTCGCCAGCGACGAGCTCACTGGTTTTATCGTAGCCTGCGCCCAGGTTCGACCCGAAGGTATTTCGACGCTCGAAGCTAAATCTGTGATCAAGAAATTGAAAGACAAGGGATTGCCGCCAAGGTGGAGCGGGACGAAGTGTATAAGGGCACCGAGATGACAGGAATTGCGCTGGATCAGCACATCGCCTTTATTATCGACGTACTTAAAAGGAATGCCGCCGAATTAGGCATATAAAAAAATTTTACCTTAGCCCCCACTTAAAACTCTAACAGTTATGTTCCATCAGATCATTGGAAGCCCCGCAAACGCATTCATCATCATCGTAGCTGTTGTTGTGGGATTTGTGTCAGCTCTCACTGTCATCGATTCGAGAAAGACGCTCAAAGACAACGAAGACAACGCTCCTCGTTTCGACGACAAGAAATAATCACCCTCTTTAAAGATTTGTTTTATTTGCCGCCACCTTCAGGCTTGGCCGGCGCCGGTGCATATGGCGACACATACGATGTCCTTGCGTATTCGTTGATATCCCTCGTCTGTTTGTAGATATCTCCACCTACATAGGAAAGGAAAACGTGAAACTCTTCAGGCTTACGATAGCCAGGAAGGGATTGATAACCGGGTATCACCGGTATGATCTTAAATTCTTCATCGAGGAATACGAAGTTCGGATAGCTCAACTGGTTGTTTAGTAACGCTGCTGCGAGCTGATGATAACCACGTCCGCCTTCACCACCGATAAACTTAAATGTAACGTTGTTGAAAACGACGTCGGCGGTTTGCTCGGCGTTAAACTTCACTGCATAAAATTCTTCGTTGAGAAGCTTTGCGATGGCTGCGTCGGGAAATGTATTTTTATCCATCACCTTACACCATCCACACCAGTCGGTAAATACGTCGACGAATATCTTTCGCTTTTCTGTTTTCTGTTTTTCAACGGCCTGCTCCCAGGTCATCCAGGGTAACAGGACTTTTGGCGTTCGTTTCAGCAGGAACTGCAGGATGTTCCTGCGCCGAAGCATTCGGAGCATAAATGACTGCAGCTGCGATCAAAAGCCCGAGTGAAAAATATTTAGTCACTTTCATGTAATTCTGGTTACAAAAGCTCAACAAATCTAAAAAGAAAAGAGGTCGTATTCCCGTTTATTTTTAATAGGACCTTGAAGTAACCGTTACACACATGTACAGTATTCTGTACAGAATTGGACAATTAACGAGCCATTAACTAAAAAATTACCCCAAAATACCCGATTTTCACGGGTGGCAAGGTGTTTGGTAAGTTTGAGAAGAATAAATCTATGAGGCTGTCGAACCGAGATATAATACTTCTGATCGGCATTGTGGTGGCGATTGTCATCACATTGACAACGGTGGTCTACAGAGACCACATGGAAGCGGCCCGCAAGGAGATCATAACTCCGAAAAAGACTTCGATGGCGATGGTTGTTGTTCGCAAGCTCGTCGATTTCATCGGTACGAATAGTAGTGTAACACACTCTCGATAGCTTTCCTTATTGCTTTATTGATTGGATAGAATTCTGTCGTCAGGTCGGAATCAATTGAATGCAGTTGCATGTAGAATTGACTCATGACAGGAATATCTTTTTGTTGCGTCGCGGTTTTATATTCTTCCGGCTGCTCTGTCTTAATGATGTTACAAGTAACGAGTTCTTTTTCGCCATACTTATTCGTTCGCGCAGAATAACCGAATAGCCTGCAGATCAATCCCCGATGTTTGTATTCAGTGCACAAGCCTGCTCCCGACTGAGTTGGATTTAGGATAACGCATAATTGCTCTTCCGACGACTTCAATTTATCGTACCATTCTTCGGCGCGGCCTTCTTTATAAAGATGATATGCAAATGGAAGGAACTCTAAGGGCGTTGCTTCAATGTCGGGTTTGAAACAACATTTGCCACAACCGAATTTGCAATGAATCCCTGTGCTGGTTTGAAAAGCAGAGATCTCCCGGTCTAGCTTTTCGAAGACGGTTTCAACTTGAAGTATTTTTTCTTCGATAGTCATCGAGACTTTTTCTTGCGGTAGCCCTTACTTTGTTCCTCACAACAGGAGACCAACCGAGAAGAGTTCCACTCGTTCCCAATGCCTGTCGTGACCAACGCCAAAAATCGAACTTATCCTGGTGCCGATAGATGAGTCCATCCCGGAATTCGAATGTTGCGGAAATGATGTTGTGAACCTGCCGGCCCGTTCGTGAGAACGAATACCACGCATCCCAATGAGCTGACCCTGTTTTGATCTTTCGAATGGATCTCGTTGAATTCAATACGAAGATCCTTCGAAGACTTGAGCAACATCTCCCACATAGCTTTCACTTCTTTGCTATCGAGATTCGGGAAGACGGGATCGCTGAACGTCGCGTCTTTGTGATAGCATGATTGCATAACCAGGAAGTCCTTCTGTTGGAAGGCAGAATAAAACTTCCTGATGAGGTCTTCCTGGTAATTCATCCGTTAAGCGAGCGACGCCTCCATAGTGATGTTGGTATTCAGCAATTTCGATATCGGCAATTTGCTTTCGCATCGGCTGCAGCAGCATCGAATTTTTCTTGGGTGATCCCGGGAACGTTACCTTTCAAAGTGAGGTGTGATTCGGTGATAGCGCCGTTCTCGAAATTGATCGCGCATGTTACGTTGAGCTCTGTTGGATTGAAACCGCCTTCCTGGAGTACGAAGCTGAGTTTCATTGCGAAGCAGCCTGCATGGGCGGCGGCAATTAGCTCTTCTGGATTTGTGCCAACGCCATCGGCGAAGCGGCTATTGAACGAATATTGTGTCTTATTGAGGACCGTGCTTGCGGTTGTAAGGTTTCCTTTACCATCTTTTCCTGTGCCATTCCAAACGGCTGTTGCGGTTCTTTTCATAGCTATTGTAATTTTTGATTAGGCTACGAAGATAGAAAGGGGCATGGTATTTTCGCCAGACATTCTATACCGCGGTACGTTTTTGTAACTTCATTAGCATGAAATCCCTGGCAACAACCCTGCTTTTGTTGATTGCATTCGCAGCCGCGAACGCTCAATCGTGGACACCGAGTCTCAGCACCAACTATGCTTTCACAGTGCCCAGCCGAGGCATGAAACAGTACATCAAGTACGGCAATGGCTTGTCGCTGAACCTGTTGGCCGAAGCGCCGTCGCACCGGATTTCCGCCGGGCTTGAGTTCAACTGGACGGCTACGGCCACAGCAAAACACAGCAAGACTATACTTTCCCCGACGGCACTGTTGCCCCGATGGATGTTCTTGTTAACAATAACATCACAACACTGATGGCCACCACGCGGCTCTATTTGTTGCTGAAGGGGCCCGTTCGGCCTTATGCTACGGTGAAGGCCGGCTATTCATTCTTTAGAACCGAGCTTTCGATCGTCGACCCGGATGATAACGATAGCTGCAAGCCTGTCGAATGAAGTATACTCAGCAAAGACGGTACGTTGGTTTACTCTGCCGGCGGTGGTGTCCGCATCGACATGGCGTGGATCTTCAAGAAGGTACGTCAGAAGGACAAATACTACTTCGACCTGAGTGCAACAATGATCCAGGGTGGACGAGTGAACTACATGAACGAAGATGCACCGGACCCCTACGGCAACCACGCACTCAAGTATGTCGACTCGTGTACAGGATGTTGACGCACAATTTATAAACACACAGACCCAGGTGGTCCATACTCATCACGTCGGCTATCTTTACAACAGCTTCGTTCAGATGATGGACTTCCGCCTGGGTCTGACTGTTAATATCGGAAACTAGTTCTTCGACTTGTTGTCTTCGAGTAGCTTACGAAGATCTTCCATGATGGAAGCCCAGTTTTTTTCTGTGTGCTCCGCGGCTTCTTCGGTTTCGAGACCTTCCTGTTCAACAACAAACTCTGTGCTGCCAGCGCGGTCGTTGAGTGTATACGTTACGTTGTGATAATTCTCGGGAGCATCGGGTTTGCCGGACCACGAACTGAAATACGAATACTTCAGCAACTTGCCTTTCTCGATGTCGAGGATCGTTCCTTTGTCTTCATACTTCTTTCCATCCCACTCGCCTGTGAATTTGATCGGAGAACCTTTCTTGTAGGTTGTCTCCACGTTCGTTCCGAAGAAATATTTTTTAACCTGCTCGGGATCAGTAAGCGCTTCCCAAACTTTTTCCCTGGATGCTGCGATAGTGATTAATTGTTTTGCTGTGTACATAGTTTATTGTTTTGAATATTTAAGCGATACGAGACCGCTGTCGTAGGTTTTAGATTCGATCAGGGTGAAATATTTTCTGACGCTAATGTCATGAAACAATGGTTTTCCGGATCCCAGTACGATGGGGTGGTACGATAGCCAAAGCTCATCCACCATGTTGTTGTTTAGAAAAGCTCTTGTGAGCGCTGCACCACCATATAACCAGGTGTTTTTTCCGGGGTTGTTGTAATATCCCGTTCACTTCATCCATGCTCCGAATGATCTTCACTTCTTTTAAAGAAGATTCGGGCAGTGAGTTTGAGAAGACATAGGTGGTCTTTCCTTTCCACATGTCCATTCCATTATTCGAAAGGGCAACTTCGTACGACTTTCGTCCCATGAAGATGGTGTCGATGCTCTTGAAGAAATCCGGTGAGCCCGTAATCCTGGTCGGTAAAGCACCAGTCGTATTCTCCGTTGGGTCCTTCGATGAGGCCATCGAGGCTCACCGCGACATTAAGTATAACTTTTCTCATGATTCTTGTACAATGTTCAAGGTTCAAGGTTACGCGATTTGATGTTGGAAGTACTGAAACCATTCGATCACGCGGCGATCGTTTGTAATCTCGAGCGCGTCGAAGATGTCTTGTGCGAACTCCACGGATGCTGTACCGTTGGCAGTGATGAGAAATTCGGTTCGCACCGATGGCATCGCACGATACAATGCTTGTCCACGATAAACATTTGAATTGGCGATGAGATACTCCATAGCGTTGCTTGTATGTTCGGTGCGATTCAAAAGGCCCCCCCGCCCCCGAGCTCAGCAAGAAAAACAGTAGCACCACAAATGGCGGCAACAGGGATACCGTGCAGCAAACAATGAGCTACCAACGGCGTGATCCCGTCATTCTTTCCATGCTCCCATGCAACGCCGCCGGGCAGTATTAACATGCCGGTATTATCCCTGTCGATATCTTCAAGATCATTATCAGCCATGAAATCAAGATCAGGCATTACTGTAATGCCGCTCATCGATCGCACCGGTTCTTTACGAAGCGCGATGGTTTTTGATTTGATATAATTCGCAGTTATTAATTCCTACCGAAGCAAGCGATGTTTCATAATCTGCAAAGCCATCAAACACTAACAGGTAGCAAGTCTTCTTTCTCATAATATTCTTATAATATTTTATTTAACACCGAATTGAATGACAGTCACGTTCGCATCGCGATCTTTGAAGTCCGCGTTCAAATAGATCTCGCGTGTAACTTCAATGGGCTCGAGATGTTTGCCCGCTATGAACTTCATGATCTTGTCGTAACTGGCCGGCAGGCTATCCCATCCACCTTCGTGGGTCAGGGTTACACACCGAAAGGAGTCGGTACGTTTGAAATGGAAATTACCGTCGTAACCCGCGATCACATCAGACACAGGCAGGGAGATCTCGAGCGTAAACGAATTGGACGCATCTCCGCCAAACCCAAAATAGTGCCAGTGAATCGGGCCGGTGACGTGGAGGTTGTAATTAATTGCTTCTCTGAATAACTCCATCGTTACGGGGATAAAATTCGACAACTGATCCACACGCGTTTCGGTGGCGGAAATACAGAAAGTTGATCGGCTTTACTTCTTTAAGGATCGGGTCCATATCGCGGTGTGTTTGTTGATACGAATCAACGCCAGTGATATGACAACTGTGTGGCAACAGAAAGGACTCTTTTCAGAAATATTTTCGGAATTTTTGGAAGAGACTGACAATGGTATGTCAGCAGGAGGAGTCAGGAGTTGGGAGTCAGGAGCGACTACTTACAGCAGTGTAGTGCTCATGAAGCTCCTCAACTAATTCTGCGAGGGCGGTTCTCAGGGACTCAGGTTCTTCGATTTCGACAGCGGTGCCATACATCAACAGCCACCTGGCAGTATAGTTCATGCTTTCGACCATGAACTCTGCGCGGATCTTATCGCCAAGGTCGGTTTGCGCAATGCTGCCGTACAAAGGCCGGCCACGAAGAACTGACTTATCAAAAACAATAACGGCGCTTCGAGAGATTTGCATTCGATTGGAACATCGACTCGAAGTACTCTTTCATAGAGATCAAATTCCGGCCCTGGAATGACTGACCGGTATTCACGAGATTTTTTATCCTGTCGGCCCTGAAATCGCGATAGCCGTTGCGAAGCTTGCACCAACCGATGAGATGCCATGCCATGCTGTAATAAAAGATACCGATCGGCTCTACTTCGCGTTGACTGAGTGTTTCTTCATTGTTGGAATAGTCTATTCGAAGTACTTCTTTTTTTGCAACTGCACGTTGGATTTCGGTCATGAAGTGATCCGGAAATTCTTCCCGCTCTTTTACTTCGTAGCGTGAGCGAAGAAAAACTTCGATATGAGATTCGAGATTTTGGAGGTGATCTTTCTCCGATTCGTTCAGCACGGACTTGATCTTGTGCATCGCATTTTCGTAAGCGCCACGAACAGATTTGTCGGCCATCTTATCCACGAGCTTACCCGCAAGTAACATGGAACTTGCTTCATCTTGCGTGAACATCACGGGAGGAAGATGATAACCGTCGACAATGAAGTATCCTTTGCCTGCTTCGGAGCCTATCGGAACACCGGCCTCCATCAAAGCTTTAACGTCGCGATAGACCGTGCGAAGACTCATGCCGAAACGGTCGGCGATCTCTTCGGCTTTTACGACTTTTTTAGTCTGAAGATGGATTAAGATAGCTGTGAGTCTGTCAATGCGGTTCACAACTCTAAATTACGGATTTGTGATTTGTAATTTGTGATTACCCCCGGTATAATCATGAATAACAAATCACAAATCGTTACCAGAACACAGTATACAGCGCCGCAATTATGCGGTTACTAATAGAACTCCAACAGCAAACGGACCCGAAATCTTGAACATTCCAGCGTCAACTTCAACTTGTCCGTCGCTTGGCTTCTGAGGTTTCACAAGACTTACGATAACCATTATGGCAATAAGGATCAGGAACACATAGCCCATACGGTGCAGGAATGGGATGTAGGGCATCCATTCGTTGAACGCGAGACCGAGTGGCATTGTGAGCAGCGCTGCGATCAACGCGGCAGCACCATTGGCCTTCCTCCAGAACATACCCAGCAAGAAGATCGCAACGACACCGGGAGAGATCAGGCCCGTGAAATCCTGGATGAACTGGAACGCCCTGGTCGAAACGACTGAGTGCCGGCGCCCACCAGGATGGCAATGATCATAGCTGCTACGATAGCAACTTTGCCCACGTTAACCAGGTGTCTCTCGGAAGCATCTTTCTTGAAATACTTTTTATAAAGATCGAGGACGAAGATCGTCGAGATACTGTTGGCCTTTCCGGCCAACGATGCAACGATAGCTGCGGTTAACGCTGCGAATGAAAGTCCCTTCAGCCCCGCTGGTAAAAGTCCAAGCAATACAGGGTATGCCTTATCCGACTTTACGACTTCTTTCAACGTGCCATCATCCATCGTAATAGTGCTCATCATTTCGGTATTGAATACACCGTTCTTGAACAACACATATGCTGCGATTCCGGGAACCACCACGATGACTGGCATCAGCAGCTTTAAGAATGCTGCCGAAGAGCAAACCGGAACGTGCTGTCTTCAGATCGGCACCGAGTGCGCGTTGGGTGATGTATTGATTACAACCCCAGTAATTAAGATTGGCGATCCACATCGCCCCGATGAGAACGGCGAGACCGGGTAATGCCTGGTACGCGTCTACTTGTCCTCCCCTTCCATCGGGCATCATCATTTGTCCTTTGTTGAGGATCATGTGGAAGTGGTCGGCTGCGTCGGTGCGAATGAAATCAACCGCATTGCCAAAGCTTCCAAGATTTAATTCTGTATTTACCTTGTTAATGGCTAGGTAAGTTGTAACAAGGCCCCCGGCGACGAGCACCAGTACCTGGATCACATCGGTATAGCCGATCACCTTCATACCGCCGAGGGTAATGAACACCGCGAAGGTCGCGAGAGACCAAGAATACATGTTGTTGAACCGAGACCACTGATTGTATCAACCGCCAGGGCACCGAGATAAAGGATTGATGAGAGGTTAACGAAGATGTATACCAACAACCAGAACACGGCCATGATGGTCGCTACGGTTGGACTATAACGTTGCGCGAGGAACTGCGGCATCGTATAGATCTTATTGCGCAGATAGATCGGGAGAAAGAAGATTGCTACAACCAGGAGGGTTGCTGCGGCCATCCACTCGTAAGACGAAATGGCGAGACCCATTGCGAACGCTGATCCCGAAGTTCCGATGAACTGTTCGGCAGAGATGTTAGATGCTATCAGCGATGCGCCGATCGCCCACCATGTGAGTGATCCTTCAGCAAGGAAAAAATCTTTGGAGTCGACCTCGGCTTTCTTCTTGCGGACGTAAATCCAATATCCGTATGATGAGACCGCAATGAAGTAGACAAAGAATACAACGTAGTCTTTAAGCACGAGGCTTTGCATAGCAATTACAAGTTTGGTTTAGAGGTGTCCTCTTATTCTTTGTGAACCCCATCCGCAAGGTCCACTAAATAAAAGTCCGGTTCTTTTCTAAAAGTAGTAAAATATTTATCGTGAACGTAGCCTTTTATAAAGTCGACCTTCGAACGATGTACAAGGTTGATCGTACAACCACCGAATCCACCGCCCATCATACGGGAGCCGATCACGGCATCTTTGTGTTCTTCGGCCAATGATACGAGGAAGTCGAGCTCTTCGCAGCTTACGTCATACGATTTGCTGAGACCCCAATGGGTTTCATAAAGCAATGCGCCAAAACTTTCGATGTCGCCCGACTTAAGGAGGCTGGCAGCCTTTTGGGTTCGGGCTATCTCATCAACAACATAAGCGCATTTCACATAGACTTCCTCACCCAGCTCGTCCTGATGCTGATCGAGCGTCAATCTCGTCGCTTCCCTCAAAGATCCGATCTTTAATATCCTCGCTCCTTCTTCGCAAGAGGCGCGGCGATCGTTATATGCAGTGGACGCCAACGAATGTTTAACCCTGGTATCGATCAGCAATATCTTGTAATCACCAAGATCTACGGGAAGCGTTTCGTATTGCAGCGTCTTGCAATCCAATAGCAACGCGCAATTATTCTTCCCATGTAGAGATGCGAATTGATCCATGATACCACACTGAACGCCGGCGAACTGATTTTCTGAATACTGCCCGATCTTTGCAAGTTGCAGCCTGCTTAGTTTCAGATCGTATAATTCGTTGATGGCAAATCCAAAGCCACAACACAACGCGGCAGAGGAAGACAGTCCGGCCCCAACGGGTATCGTACTTCCAAACACACAATCGACTCCTTTTACATTGAGATCTGAAAATCCATCGACCCACGCCCATCAGGTAATTGATCCAACCGTCTCCGGCTTTCATACCCGAAAGATCGAATGAAGTGGTTTCGTTGTAGTCGAGAGCGTGAAAATTATACCGGTCGGTTCCGTTAGGTGCTATCGCGAAAGTGATATGATAATTGATCGCTGCCGGCATCACAAAACCTTCGTTGTAGTCGGTATGTTCGCCGATGAGATTGATGCGACCCGGAGCAATGAATATTGACGGAGTTCCCTTGAACTTTTCGGAAAAAATTTCTCTGATTGTCTTCACGGAGGCAAAGATATAATTTGCACAATGGAGTTCCTGAAAAAAGTCCCGGCTACCGTAGCGTTGATCGCCATCAACTGCGCTGTGTTTGCATGGATGTACATGAAGGTAGGATCGTTCGAAGAACCGATGTGGACGTTGGGACTGCTAGACCGCGGGCGTTGTATAATGCGTTTACATTGAATGGTCAGTGGTATAGGTTGCTTACGCATATGTTTCTTCATGGTCACTTGCCTTCACCTGTTGTTCAACATGTACGGACTGTTTGTTGTTGGCCAGGACGTGGAACAAAAGGTAGGCACGAAGAAATTCTTGTGGGTGTACTTCATCGGCGGACTGGCAGCCGCTTTATGTAGTTTGTATGTAAATGTATTTAAGATTGGCGTGGGTGCGTCGGGTGCAATCTTTGCCGTTTTCGGTTTCGCCTTGATAACGGACATCGCACACGCACGCCGCGAAAAACGTTCTATTGCACCGTTGCTTATTAATTTCTTTTTATTTCTAATTATCAATCTCGTACTGGCCGAGTCGTTGAACGCCGACAACGCTGCACACTTTGGTGGATTAGCTTTTGGATTAATAATTGGTGGTATTTATTTGTTGAATTCACGTGCCATTCTCATAGCACCTATTGTTGTCATCAATTTACTTCCTCCTCCCCCGGTATCAAGTGAATTACTTCAACTTCTTTCAAAAAGTTCTTGAAGCCCAGGACTCTTCAAGCTACGTCCTCCACAGCTCCGACAAAAAATCGAATGAAGATTTCGTCCGTGATTATCGCCGCATGAATCTGAAGTGGGATACCGCGTTGAACATGCTGAACTCCGAAAAATATCTTCCACAAGAACTCTCCAGCGACACCTTCAAGCTTCGAAGGAATATTAATTATCACATAGCCGAAGCCAACTATCGAAGCACGATGGTCGAGAAGGAATCATACATCTATGCCGACAGCATCGACATCGCTTCGGATTCCATCCGAAAGTATAACAAGCTCGACTACGTATTGAATTTCAAATACACACATCAAGACACAACACAGCAACCGGAAAGTCCTCCACTCGAAGCAGTCAAGATCTGGTACGACAGCAACTGGGTCGAGATCCCTTACCCGCCGGCAACTTATTTCCGCGTCGGTCAGCGCGATACCGCCGGGCTTGGCAAGGACCATTGGCCGACTACTATAAGACTGGCATTGTACAAATGAAAGGCTCGTACAAAGACGATGCGAAAAACGGCATCTTCATTTACTACACGGAAAAAGGAGGTTATTCGGCGGCGGGCGTGTACAACAACGATCAACGTGTTGGCAAGTGGGAAACGTTTCATCCGAATGGAAAGATGGAGAGCGAAGTTTACTATCGCGATCGATATTTCATGAAGAGCTATTGGGATTCTACAGGCGTGCAGATGGTGATGAATGGAGCGGGTCACGAGATCCACCGTTATCCGAATGGCGTTGTTTCCATTGAAGGAGATTATGTCGACGGGCGTACAAGAGGGTTATTGGTATGGTCGTCACGAAAACGGGTCGATGTATTTCGAAGAAAATTATGTTCGTGGTCGTTTGGTGAATGGTCGTTCGCGGAGCAAGAATGGGCGGACGGCGGTATATGATCAGACGATTTTTTTCGCATTGCCTGAAGGAGGTTATCAGAAGTTGAACGAATACATTCGTTCGCAACTAAAGGAGCCGCAAGGTAAAGGAACAGTGAAGCTGTCGTTCCGCGTTACGGTGTCGGGACAACTAACGGATTTCAAAGTAGAGCACAGTGTTTTCGAAGGAGTTGGATCTTCGCGCGAAGCAAATAATACTTTCGGGACCACGTTGGCTGCCCGCAAGGTTGCATGGGTTGGAGCCAACGGATGGGTTTGCGCTTGTGAGTATAGAGTTTTAATTATTTGTGCTTCTTTAAAAAAGACAACACCTCCATAGAAAAGTCCATCGACCTGGCCGTATCATTATGAGCCCCTGGCACTCTTTTATAAGTTGACTTTGGAATCAAACCAGCAAGCTCTTTCGAAGAACCGTTGTCCCTCGTCTTTGTCTCCACATATTACTAAAACAGGCTTCTTCACTTTACTGAACTCGGCAACGACTCGTTGAAGGTTGGGCCTTTTGCATATACGCAAGGGCGAGCTGATCTAAATTGGGGTCTCCTTTTAATACGCTTCACTAACTCTTCGAGCTCCGGCACGGACTCACCACTAAGTGCTTTATAGAACATGATCCGCCGTGGCCATTCGGGATTCGTAAAGTCGGATCCCATCCCACCAAGCACAACGCTGCTTACACGTTTGTCGAGAATCAGCAACCGCGAAGCAATGATAGCCCCACGCGAATAACCGACCACGGCATATTTCGTAACTCCTAACTTATCGGCGAGCACCATCAGGTCCATCGCCTCTGCGTCGTTCTCATAAGCTTCGGGCTCGTGTGGTTTCGCTGACTTCCCATTGCCACGAAGATCGACAGTAACAACTTTATATCCTGAAGCAACGAGATCGGTATACAACGCTGCCCGCTTCCACGACTCCATATTGACAATGAAACCGTGAACGAGCATCACAGGATAGCCGTTACCAGCTACTTCGTAATAGATGCGAGTGTCATCGAATGATTTGAATGATGCTGTATCGGGAACCGCTTGTGAATAAGAGGAGAATGCAATCAATAACAATAGAACATATCCAATATGCTTCATACCGTAGTAGGTTGTTTCTCTCTAAGTTCGAGAAACAACGTGCCAACTACAACTATCAGCAACAATATGGAGGCGGTCATCATTACTTTATTTCCGATCAGGTAAGGTTTTGGCTTAAAGGTGAATTCTATTGAATGTTTCCCGGCCGGAACCTCCAATGCACGCAGGGTATAATCTACACGATAGATCGGAGCTTCCTGTCCATCGATGGTTGCATGCCAGCCCTTTGGATAATAGATCTCGGAGAAAACAGCAAGTCCACCCGAAGCCGATTGAGACTCATACTTCTGCCAGTACGGTTTCTTTTCGATAAAGGCGATCATTGCACTGCTGTCGGTATTGGCTTTGTTTTCCTGGAGCTTCACGCGCGACTGATCGACCACAACAGCATTAAGAGTATTGATGTCATTCACTTTCGAAAGTTCTTCGTTAGGCGAATTCACATTCACGATCTCGCGGGGAAACCATGCATTGCCATTGGCAGAAGGATTCACGAGCACCTGCTTTGCATCATTACCGTAAATAATGTACTTCGTGTTGAGCATGTTGAACACGCCGTATTTTGACATGTTCAACGGGCCGTTCTGCCCATCCGAAAACAATTCCTCCGCTTCGCGGTTGATCGCCGAGTCGTACAACTCTTGATAGCGCGCAAGTCGAACACCGTTGTAGCCACCCAAAGAATTGTGATAGAACGAAGTTTGAGCTTCATAAAATCCGTTGAGATTAAACACGCGATAGTAAGATTTATCCTGCATCACACGACTGTCGGCGGCCGTTGGAGGAAAATCACCGGCGACAGCTGCTGGAACATAATTATCGCGATTGAAATATCTTGAGTCAATGATCCCAAGATCGAACGCAACCATAATAGCAAGGAACGCGAAGAAACCGGGGTGGCGACACTCTCTTTGGGACGTTGAAGTATAACATGATCACGATGGCCACAATGAATGCCAACGAACGAAACGCGTCACTTCGAAGCAATGCTTTGCGATCTGACTGTAATGCTTTCTGATACCAGGCCGGCAACTGGTCTTCAATTTCTTTTTTGAAATCAAGAATTCCAGGAATGACTAGCAACAACAAGCAGATACCTCCGGTCACCCCGAAGGCAATGAGTAATTTTTTTCTTGGCCTCTTTGGATATGCCGTCTTGTAAGAATTTTTCTACGCCAATACATCCCAGCAATGGCATTGCGAAGAAAGTGATGATCAATGCAAATGTTACCGACCGGAATTTATTGTAACCGGGAAGATGATCGAAGATGAAATAGTTGAATCCTTCGAAGCTGCTTCCCCAACTCATCATGATCGATAAGATACAAAGCGGCACCAGCCACCAAACATATTTCCTGGGCGCGATGAGAATTCCGAAAACAAAAAGGAACACGATTATCGCGCTCGCATAATACGGAGTTGCGAGAGGTTGCGGACCCCAATAGGCAGAGCTGTATTGTGCGAGCTGATTAGCAAGACGATTATCGGTCTGACTGCTCAGTGATTTCAGTGTATTACTATTCTGGTCGTTGACGAGTGCATCGCTGCTCGAGCCGCCATAGAAGTTGGGGGATCAGCAAGGTCATCGGTTCGAGAATGCCATTCGAGTAAGCGAACGCATAGCTCTTAGCAAGACCAGACCCCTCGGTATCTTTCGATGTGCTCGTTAGCTCCGTTCCTCCCCGGCGCGAATACGTTGCGAGCCTCCGATGCTGCCCACAGTTGTCCAAACACCGTTTCCTACTGCAATCACGACAGCGCCAACCAGGATGCCGGATGTCTTCGCGAAGTCTGCAATCTTCTTCTCGCGAATCGCATACACTAGTTGTACGATACCATAAACACCAACGATCATCGCGAGGATAGTAAGTGATCTGTAAGTGATTCTCGCGCAATTGCATCGCCATGCCGAGCGCCGTCAACGCAAAACCTAAAATTCTCTTTCACTAAATGCAAGATGAATACCGGCAACGACCAACGGCATGAAAGCCATCGCGCCAACACGCGAATTATGACCGGCCATAATACCAACGATCATGAAGGACGATAAACCAAATGCTACCGCCCCGGCAACGGCGAGATAAGGTCGCACACGGAACGCAAGCAACATGATATAATAACATAGGAACGCCAGGAAGATATTGTTAACAGGGTGCGGCAGATAAAATGAGATGATCCTCTTGATCATTACCACAACACCATCACTCCAGTCGAGGTTAACCATGTAGGCGGGCATACCGGAAAACGTTGCGCCCAGCCCATAAACCTTCCTCACCTGTCTGCGCGCGAAAGTCGCGCAGCTCTTTACTTCCGCCCAGGAACTGGTTAATGTCACCCTGGTTGATCGCCATGTCGTTGAAGAACACAGGACGGAAAAACAGGATTGTAACGAGCAGGAAAAAATACCACAGCTAGTGCATGCGGAAGTACATCGGTAGAGAAATTGATCTTCTTCATTGTCGCCAAATTAAGGTAATTTGATAACATGAGAAGAATGCTGTTTTTAATGTTTTGCGTGATGAGCATAATGGCCTCCGCGCAGTCTACGGTATTGGGTCGGGTGTACAATGAAGCCACCAATGCCGGCATTGCAGGGGTCGCGGTATCCGACCAGGCTACGGTGGTTGTTACCGACGCGGACGGCAAGTACAAAATCACAACAACACCCCGGTCGCACATTCGTCATGATCTCGATGCCCGACGGCTACACGGGAAAATATTACAATGGAATAGGTGGCGACGGAAACTTTGCGCTCAAAAAACTTACCGTTAAAACCGAATTCAGTTTCATCCAGGCATCGGATACCCACATCAGTAAGGAATCAGAAACAGGACCGATAAACTTCGGGCACTCACAGAATCATTGAAGCCCGATTTTGTCTTGATCACCGGGGATCTTATAAAAGATGCTCTTCGTGTTCCGGAAGACGACGCAAAAAAATTGTTTGAACTGTTCGCATCCAAGGTCAAAACATTCCAGGCACCGGTTTGGTATGTTCCCGGCAACCATGAGATCTTCGGCATCGAGCGGCATCTATCACTGGTAAGTCCTAACAATGAGATGTATGGGAAGAAAATGTTATGCTCATTACCTGGGCCCCGACTATTACTCGTTCAATTACGGTTGGAATTCATTTCGTTGGACTGGACGATATCGACTACGAAGACATGTGGTACTTCGGTCATGTCGATTCGTTGCAAGTAAGCTGGCTGAAGCAGGACCTGGCTTCCATTCCTGCAAAGATGCCGGTGGTGACCTTTAAGCACATCCCATTATTCTCAGGCGGACTAAGCCTTACAACCTTCGAAGAAGCTGGACCTGGAAGGACACTTGAAAGAGAGAATGGCGTGCTTCAATTCCGGCATGTTGTTTCCAATGCGCATGAAGTTGTTGGGTTATTACAAACACATCCTTACCCGCTTTCGCTATCGGGTCATTATCATGCGCGACAAGTATTTCGCTACGAAAGCACGGGACAAAACACGAGGTTCGAGCAAACCGGCGCAGTCGTCGGAAATGGTGGTGAGGGAGATATTGTTATGACGTCCGGGGTGGTACTTTATAAAGTAAAAAATGGGATAATCGATGAGGGGTAAGTTTATCCCGTTAGATTAAAAAATGAGCTTAGCTCTTAGCTCTAACTTTCACGGTCTTCAGTCGGGCTTCTACTTCATTCTCCTGGAGATTGGTCCCAGGCGCGGTTGAATCTCTTATAAAAAGAGGATCCGACTGCGGGAGTTTTGGCCAGCCAGACTTTGTGAATCTGAAATTGATCATAATTCTCAAGTTTTTGTGACAGGTCTAAAGACGAGGGCGACTCGTATTTAGTTTACGTTTTACTGAGAATTTTATAGCCTGATGTCAGTTTTCCGGGTTAAAACGAGCTTTTTCGGACATCAAACGATTTCGATCAGCTGCTTTTCTTCACCGATCCGCCTGAATTTGAGTCGATATTGGTACTGGTAGGATTGCCCCTGTAGCGTATACTTCCGCCGCTGTTCGCTTCGGCATTGAGGGACTTTGTTACGTTTACTTTCGCGCCCCCGGCAGATACGGCTCTCGCATCAACCCTTTCACATTCGAGGTTGTATGCATCTACGGTACCTGCACTGGCCGCGTCGAGTGTAAGCTCTTTGGCTTTGCCTTCGAGTGTGACATCACCGGCGCTGGCAACTTCAATTGTAATTTTTTCTGCTTCTACTTTGAGCTCAACGCTTGCGGCACTTGCGCAAGTGATATCAAGGGAACTGGTTTTCAGAGTTCCGTCGGTGAACACGTTGGCTGCAGATGCACTCGAGATCCGGTTGATGTCAACATAAGTAACATAGACTTTAACAGACGTTCTGTTGTGGTGATTGCCTGAATGCATGCGGATACGTAAGATGCCGCCGCTTACCTGTGTCTCCACCCTCGTTGAGATTTACTCCATCAACTTCAACCTTTGCACTTTCTTTATCACCTTTCTTCAGGTATACATCAATCGCTTCGCCCTGCGCGGATGCCATTGAACTTGTCGAGCTGACGTGTTTCCGTTTGCTGGGCGAACGCCCCTGCGGATGCAACAACGAGAAGAAGAATGATACCTACCTGTTTCATAAACTTAGTTTAGATCAAAGACCGGACGGCAATAAAATGGTTGCTTCCCATGATTTCAAGAGTCTAGAATTTTTTTAGGGCGTGTAAGAAATTATCGTTTTTTGCCTAAATTTCGCTATAGCAGGGAGATAACTTTGCGCTAAATACAAAAAAGTTTATGATCAAAGAGCAACTCAACGTACTTATCAACCTTGCCGCCAGCGATTCTAAAGTTGCGGAAAAAGAAGCTAAGGTTATTCACATGATCGGCAAGGCTAACGGAATCTCGAAAGAGGAAGTTGATAGCATGCTAAAATCGCCAAGAGCCGTCGGCGACCTGTCGAATTTTTTCTGAAGATCAGAAGTTCGAAAACCTCTATCACCTCATCCAGTTGATGAAGAGTGATGGACAGGTTTTCAAAAGCGAAGTGCATTTCTGCGAAGCGATAGCTGAGAAGTTAGGTATAAGAAAGGCGTTGTTATGGAATTATCTTCCAGGATTTACAGCGACCCCAGTATTACTGCCGACAGGAAATTGCTTATGGAACGTGCTCACAAGTTCCTCAGGTAGACGACCTTCCCGTCTACGATCGTCATTTCGACAACCGTCTTAAGTAAGTCTTCTTCAGGTACAATCATTAAATCCTGGGAGAATACTGTAAAGTCTGCAAGCTTTCCAGGCTCTATTGATCCTTTAATGTCTTCCTGGAATCCTCCGTACGCTGCATCGAGTGTGTATGATCTCAATGCCTGCTCGCGTGTCATCTTCTCTTCGGGTTCATAACCACCGGGTGGATCGCCCGCGAGTGTCTTGCGGGTAACTGAAGCATAGTAGCATGCGATAGGGTCCGATCGGTTCTACAGGCACATCGGTACCGTTCACGATCTTCGCGCCAGACTTCAACAACGTTTGCCACATGTAAGCTCCTTCCTTGATACGCTTCTCTCCCAGCCTGTCGATGGCCCAGGGTCTGTCGGATGAAAGATGGATAGCCTCCATTGAAGCAATAACACCCAGCTTCGCGAATCGTGGAATGTCTGTAGGACTTAAATGCTGTGCATGTTCAATACGGAAGCGGGCATCTTTTGCTTTGTCAGGATTTTCTTTGAAAGCTGCTTCGTAGCGATCGAGGATTTCGCGGTTGGTGCGATCGCCAATGGCATGAGAACAAACCTGGAAGCCATACTTCAATCCCTCTTGCGAAGTTTTGAGAACAGTGTCCATCGGCAGCGTTGCCATTCCTGAAAAATCAGGACGGTCTGAATATGGTTCCAGTAACCACGCTCCTCTCGAACCGAGCGCTCCATCGCAATGAAGCTTGATAGAACGGACCGTCAGCCAGGCTGTCGAATCAATCTCTGGTCCTTTCTTAAGCCATTCATACACCAACGGCCTGTCGGAACCTGAAATCATTACATACAATCGCGACTTCAACTGCCTTCCGATTTAAATTTGTGAAACAGGTCGATACTCTCGCGTGAAGCGTCGGCTTCATGAAAGCTGGTGATCCCATTGCGAACGCAAGCGTCCATTGCAAGACTCAATGCTTGCGCGTCGCTCTCTTCGGTGGTGGCGGGAATAAATTGAGCGATCAATTGTTGCGCGTTTTCATTAAAGATACCTGTCGGATTTCCGAGCTCATCGCGGATGATCTCGCCGCCTTCGCCAAGATCTTTTCTTAACTGTTCTTTCGATAAGCTATTGATGCCGGCAATCTGCATCGCTTTCGCGTTGACGAACCCCGCATGGCCGCTGGCATGACTAAGGAAGACAGGGTTATTGGGCGATACTTCACTTAGCTGCTGATGTGTTTGAAATCCCTTGACCACCTTCGAAGGCTTTGTGCTCCATTTGTCCTGGTGCCATCCGCGGCCAACGATCCACTGACCGGGGTTGCGCTTTGGCGACGGCATCTTTCACACGAGCCACCAATTCTTCATAGCTCTTCACACTCGAAAGATTCAGGTTAAGCTCGTTATAGCCAAGGCCCATCATATGACCATGTCCTTCGATAAACCCGGGGTGTCATCGTCTTTCCCTGCAGATCGATGACCTGGGTACTTTCGCCCTTATATTCTATCGCTTCTTTTTCGCTTCCCGCGAACACTATTTTTGTTCCGGATACGACGACAGCTTCGACGGTGGGTTGAGAATCGTTCATCGTGTAGATCTTACCACCGGAGATAATAGTATCGGCCGGAGTTTTCTTCTCCCGAACATGAAAAGAGAATGACAATGAAAAGAAGGGTGGAAAACTATGCGCATAGGTTAAAATTATATATTTGTGTTGAATGAGGAAGCGCCTTTCGCTCTTTGGGTATCTCGGATTGTTTTGGATGGTTTATTTCACCCTTTTAGCCGGATCCTCTTCTTAATTTATCATCACGACCTTTCTTCAAGCCTTTCGTGGAGCGACATCTTTACCATCATGGGCGCTGGGCAGCCGTATGGACGCGGCCATTTCCGCCGACTTGCCTGATACTGACGGGACTGTTGCTCGCGGTGTCGTGTATCCGTAACTGGAAATTTATCGCCATCGCGAATCATGTTATCGTCACGATCTTTATTGTGGTCGCTGCGATCATCGTGGTGGCCGACCTGGAACTATATCGCAACTGGGGATTCAGGATGGATAGTACACCGCTAATGTATATCGGTTCGGAAGGAGCCCAGAGTGTGAGCATATCCGTGTTGCTGGTTGTTGATGTCGTTGCTGTTGTTGATGATCGTTCCGTCGTGGTCATTTCTATTGGAAGAAAATTGCGCCACGCTTCAAGCAACTTCCGGAGATCAAAGCATACACGGCTATCTATATTTTGATCGCAACAGGATTACTTTTTATTCCCATCCGAAGCAGTTTCTCGGTGGCTCCATTGAATACAGGTGTAGTCTATTTTCATAAAACCAACCCGTTCGCAAACCACGCGGGCATTAACGTGATCTGGAATTTTTTCCAGAGCGTTGCAGAAGGTCACAAGCATCTCTATCCCGATAATTTTTACGATAGCGAGAAAGCCGCGAGGATCCTTACTGACATAACTCATGACTTTGGACATACGCAACACGTACTCAATTCAGATAAACCGAATATTCTCGTGATCGTTCTCGAAAGCTTCACCGCAAAGATCATCGAACCCTTGGGGGGAATGCCCGGTGTTACGCCGCAACTGAATCAGCTTGTTCACGAAGGCATTTTGTTCGACAATTTCTATGCAAGCGGCGACCGAACCGACAAGGGTATCGTCGCTGTACTCAGCGGCTACCCGGCACAACCGCTGAGCTCTATTATTAAGTATCCAAATAAAACGCAGTCGTTGCCGTTCCTTTCAAGATCATTGCAGTCTGCAGGTTATCATACATCATTCGTGTATGGTGGCGACATTGGCTTTGCGAATATGGAATCGTACCTGACGGAAGCGGTGTTTCAGCAACGTTACAGAAGACGACGACTTTCCGTCGGAACTCGACAATTCGAAGTGGGGGCGTTCACGATCATTATGTCTTTAATCGATTGCTGGAAGAGTGCGACACTGCACAAGGTCCGTTCTTCAAAGTAATGTTGTCGTTAAGTAGTCACGAGCCATTCGATGTTCCATTGGATCCACCGTATCTTACCGGCCCGGATGAGCGTAACCTGTTTCTCAATGCGTGTCACTACACCGACAAAAGTCTCGGTGAATTCATCGCGAAAGCGAAAACAAAAGGCTGGTGGAAAAAACACCTGGGTGATCATAACAGCAATGGTCATCGTTATCCGGATGCCGAGGAGCTTGCGGACGAGGAGAGATTTCGCATACCGATGTTGTGGTTGGGTGGTGCGCTGAATGAATCGGATACGGTGGTGCATACTACGGCAGGACAGACTGACATCGTTAACACGGTGCTGTCGCAAGTAAATTTACCTTCGAAGGAATATAAGTTTGGCAAAAACATTATGGACAAAGGCGTTACGCCGTTCGCGGTTTTCATTTATCACAATGGTTACGGATACATTGACGGCGCGAATGAGAATATTTATGACTTCGACCTTAATGATTATGTAAGCAAGAAAGGTAACGCTGAAGATGTTGGTAAGGGATATATGCAGATGTTGTTTAACGATTATAATAACCGATGAAAAAATATCTACTGTTCATTATTGTCATTGGCTTATCGACACAAATAACAAGAGGCACAGGAGTTCGGTCTCTCCTTCTCCTATTTTATTCCGAAGAATGGCGACTTCTCCACACCTATCAGTCCGTTTTCATTTCGCGGTGTAGGTGTGAATATGGGCAAGTACTTCGCTCTTGAAACCGGTATCAGTCTTTACAGGATGTCGGGTTTGAATATGAAAGATTTACCAATTAAGTCGAATCATTCTTTGGTGGGACCGAACTTCACTTTTTTTGTTCCCGGCGAGTTTGTGATCCAATTCCCGGCAAACGGATTCGAGTTCGATATTAAAGGCGGTGGATTTGTTTTCTATGGATTCAATCAAAAGCTCAATTATGGAAATTCTCGACAGGGCAATCAGGACGATGGAGGGATGGGACGTGGCCAACTCACAGTTTTACATTTAAGAACGGACCTGGTTACGGGCGTTCATGCGGGTGTAGAGTTGAATGTGGATGTAACGAGTCAGTTTGGGTGTGTCGCTGGAAGTGAATTACCTGGTAGGTGCGTCGGGTTTGCCGTTGACGGGAAGTTATTCGGGCGGGACGCTCGGCAGTGCGAATGTCACGAAGAATGTGGAGTATAAAGATGCGAAAGTAGATTTTTACGGGGTTGGAGGTTTCGATTGGGGTATTTATGAAGGGGAATGGAGGGCCGAAGAAGGCGAAGAGGAGAAGGTAAGAAGTTTCTAGTTTCTAGTCTCTAGTTTCTGGGTTAGTGCGTATCTAACCATTTCAAATAGCGCAAAAGGTTGTCTGTATCTTCCTTTGATAGTGAAGAAAATGCTGGCATTTGTATGTGTTGATATTCTTCGAATAATGCATTCGCATACGGGTCTCCAGATGCTATTAGTTTAGATGAGTTCGTAATCCAGTTCCTGAGCCAAACGGAATCGGGCACTCTTGACCAAACGTTCTCGATGCCAGGGCGATCATTTTCACATCAAGCTTGTGGCATTGCTTGCAGTTCATATTGAAAACTATTTCGCCGGCGAGGACCTCGGCGGACATTGGGGCGACTGTGTGTTCAATTTCTATTGGGATTGCGCCACCAACCGCAACTTCTTCGCGTTCAAAATTAAAAAGTGTGAAACCAGTAAGTGCAAACGAGAGCATCGTTGCGAAGATGAGAAGAATACGAACGGTTTTGAAATCCTTTAAACATATCCTACCCTTTATACGCGAAATACTAGCATAAGTATTTCACATTAACATTTTTTTTGCTTATTTGCTTTACAAAATATAAGCATATATATGCCTAAAGAATATCTCGGAGAATTTGAAGAGCTCGTCCTCACGCTCGTAGCTGCATTGCAAGACGACGCTATGGCGCTGCCATCGCCGATGAGATCGAGACACGGCTCAAGCGGGAAGTGAACCTAAGCGCCGTTCACGTAACACTCTATCGCCTCGAAGACAAAGGCTACATCAAGTCGAGCCTGGGCGGGTGGAACCAACGAGCGTGGCGGACGCCGCAAACGGATCTACACGATCACCAGTGCAGGCATGGCGATGCTGAGGGGCGCTCAAAGAAGTGAGAGTTGACCTTTGGAAGATGGTACCCTCAACTTAAGTTAATAGTGAAAGGTGAATAGTGAAAAGTTGCTCGAATCGCTGCTCGGGTTCTTTTGTCCGAAAGAGCTTCGGGAGGAGATTGAGGGTGATCTATTGCAACGCTTTCGTAAAGACACGGACCGCTACGGCATCAAGCGTGCGAAACTCAAACTATTATTAAATACCATAAAATTCTTCCGCCCCGGCATAATTCTCAGAAATCATCTCTCATTTAAACGAAACAGCATGATCTCCCACTACATCTCTCTTTCGTTTCGAAGTATCCTCCGCAATAAAGTCTTTTCATTAATTAACATCACCGGTCTCGCAGTTGGATTGATCGCATTCTTCCTGATCATTCAGTACGTGACGTTCGAGATGGGGTTTGACAGATTTCATAAAGATCATGAACAATTATACAGGGTCGTACATCAACAGGTGAAGAATGGGGAGGTCACTAACTCGTCTGCGATGTCGTACATCGGGATACGAAAACTCATTTATGATAATTTTCCTGGTGTACACGCAACGGGATTCAGCAGAACACCAATTGATCTCGGGATCACCTACATCTATAAAGACAAAACGATTTGGAATCATGGCTCATTGATCTCGGCCGACACTGCCTTCTTCAACGTATTCCCCGAATTATTGCTTAAGGGAAATCCTTCAACTGCGCTGAAAAGTGAAAAAGATATCGTCTCTCCGAAAAGCTCGCCGCAAATACTTTTGGAGCTAACGATCCTCTTCATGAATTACTCGGTGATGTGTCGGATCTCGCGGATTCTCAACATGCCGAGATCCCTCTCCAGGTATCCGGTGTTTTCAAAAATCTTCCCGCGACGTCACACCTGAACTTCGAAGCTATACATGGAATGGGAACCGGCTGGGATACTGCAACCTTCTATTGGGACAACCCCAGCTTTCACACTTATGTTCGTGTTCCGAAAAGCACAGACATCAATCTTGTACAGTCGCGATTGAATGGGCTGCTGATCGAACAAGCTAAAAGCTTTCCGAACATTGTTTGGAGCGCAGGTGTTCTTTCAACCGGTAAGTGATATCCACACAACTCCAGGCATTGGCGATGAGCTCACTCCTGTAACGGATATTTCTCTCCCATTGATCTTATCTGCGATTGCATTGTGTGTTCTCTTCATCGCATGGATCAATTATATCAACCTGGAAACAGCGCGCTTTGTAACGCAGGCAAAAGAAGTCGGCGGTAAGAAGAGTGATCGGGTCTACAAGGAAAGAACTAGCACTTTCAACACATCGTTCGATACCTGGTGCTTAATGTTATTGCATTTGCGATTGCGGCTATCGGCATCACGATCATCCTGCCCTACTTTAGCGACCTTACCGGGATTCCTCTCGAGCGACTAACGTTTATCCGGCCCCTCATTTGGATCTCGGCGATTGCGTTGTATCTCTTCGGATCACTCATTGTGGGGGTCTTTACCATCGTTGATGTTGCTCAAGCTCAACCCTGCAGCAATCATGAAAGGAAATGTTCTCCCCTCTTCCAATTCGGGAAAGCTAAGGACGTCGTTGGTTGTTGTCCAATACGTGACTTCAATATCTCTCATCATATTCGTTTTAGTCGCTAATGATCAGCTCGACTTTATAAGATCTACGAATAAAAAAAATCGACATCGAGCAGGTGATTGCTATCGAGAATCCACTCGCGTACTCTGACGATTTTGCTGGTAACTGGGATAAGTTTCCGGCACTCGAAGGAGCGCTGCAAAGCAATCCGGCAATCAAGCAGATGTGCGTATCATCGAACATACCAGGCCGCCGGCCGGGTGAATTTCACACTCGTTAACGAAGCCAAGCGACACAAGCTCGATCCATACGATCCCACAAGATTCAAGTTGCTGTTCATCGACCACAATAATGTGGACCTGTACGGATTGACTTTGAAAGCGGGAAGAACTTACCGGGAAGACCCGAAAAAAGATTGGGGCGAGAACAACGCAGTCATTGTATTAAACGAAGCCGCAATCCAACAACTTGGTTTCAAGTCGGCAGAAGAAGCGCTACACGAGCATATTTGGTTGAACCTGTGGGGGTCGGAAGACCGTGAGATCATCGGCGTGGTTGAAGACCATTACCACGAGTCAGTAAAGACGGCCGTGGCTCCCACGATTTACTATCCCAACAATGGCGCCGCTCAGCAGTCTATTTTTCAGTGAGGTTACAAAAGGCCGCCGACGTCCAGGAAGCATTGACGTTTATCGAAGGAGCTTACAAAAAGGTCTTCACCAAAAATCCTTTCAGTTATTTCTTCGTCGACAAACTGTACGAAAAACAATTTCAATCGGATCTTCACTTCGCGAGAGTATTCGGATTGTTCTCTGGTGTTGCGTTGTTCCTCGCGTGTCTTGGTATTCTTGGGATAACTCTCTTCGAAGCAAACACGAGACTTAAAGAGATCAGCATTCGTAAGGTACTTGGAGCGTCGGTCACGGGCATCATCACACTTTTGTCGAAGAAACATGTGCGCGTCATCGTTATATCGTTGCTCGTAGCAACGCCGATCGCATTCTATGCTTCTTCGCAATGCTGCTGGGATATCCCGTGCGCATCAATCTAACAATCGTGCCCGTTCGCGGTTGCCGGCGCGGCAATAACAATATTGACGTTGATTGCATCAGTAGCTCAAACAATAAAGGCAGGCGTCAACGAATCCGGTCGATCATCTTAAAAGCGAATAGTGAAACGTGAATAGTGAAAAGTTGCTTGGGTAGAATATTGGGCACATTTTGTCCACCAGAACTGATCGAAGAGATCGAAGGCGACCTGCTGCAACGTTTTCAAAAAGATCTCACGAAGCATGGACAAAACGTCGCGAAACGAAAGCTCATTTGGAACACCGTAAGATTTATAAGACCATCTATAATCCTAAGAAAACAAGCTCTCATTTAAAAAGAATTATATGATACGCAACTACATAAAGATCGCCTTCAGGAATATCCTGAAACAAAAGTCGTATTCGATACTCAATGTTCTCGGGCTGTCGCTCGGGATGGCCGCAAGCTTACTGATCCTTCAATATGTGAAGTATGAAAAAAGCTTCGATGCATTTCATAACCGAGCAGAAGACATCTACAGGATCCAATACAACGGATATCACAATGGCGAGTTGAACTTCGAAAGCGCCCGTCGCGGGACGCGGTACCGGGAGTTCTCGGGTTTCTAAAAAAGAATTTCCCCGAAGTGGAGGAGGCAACGCGGACCTTACCACGTAACGCAATCAATGAGTTATCAAAACGCTTCCGGTGAGCTCCTCTCATTCCAGGAAACGAAGATGCAATACGCCGGCCCAAGTTTCCTCGAGATGTTCAATTTCAAAATTATTGAAGGCGACAGGAAAAACATGTCTCGAGAAACTTTTTACCCCTTGCGTTGTCGCAACGAGCGGCGAAAAATATTTTGGCGACGAAGATCCCATCGGCAAAATAATGAATATGGATGGTGACACACCATTCGAAGTAACTGCAGTTTTTGAAGACGTTCCCGAAAACTCACACATACGTTTCGATTTCCTTCTTTCGTACGCCACGATCAATAAGTGGACTAAGGACGCGGCTGAAACTACATGGGGATGGTATGATTTCTATTCTTTCGTGAGACTGAGACCGGGCACTTGATGTTGCCGCATTGCAAGCAAAGATCGACGTGCAATTGGAAAAAGAACGCGGGGAAGAATGGAGAAAACAGAATGCGAGTCAGCAATTCATTCTCCGCCCGTTACTCGACATTCACCTGTACTCACACTTGCTTTACGAAGCGCAGCCCGACGATCAACCGTGACGGCGAAGGTGTTTATGCACTGAGTATTATCGCTTTCTTTATTCTCGCCATTGCCTGGATCAACTACGTCAATCTCGCCACCGCCCGTTCATTGAATCGCGCGAACGAAGTTGGTTGTGCGAAAAGTGATGGGAGCATTCCGGAGTCAATTGATCTACCAGTTTCTTACGGAATCAATCATCATGAATGTGATCAGCTGCATGCTTGCGCTGATCATTGTAAGGACTGTCGTGGCAGTCGTTCTCCGAATTATCCGGATGGCATATTCCACTCAGTTACATCTACAGTGGAAAATTCTGGATGATCGTCGTCGGATTGTTTGCGATGGGAACTGTTCTCTCCGGATTCTACCCTGCGATCGTCTTGTCGTCGTTCAGGCCAGTGGTTGGTGCTCAAAGGAAAGCTCATGAAATCCTCCGGTGGAAACGTTCTTCGGAAAGCATTGGTCGTATTCCAGTTCGGAGCATCGGTGTTTTTGATTGTCGGGTCGATCGTCGTTTACGATCAACTTCGGTTCATGAAGAACAAGGAACTCGGCGTTACACTCGATCAAACGATGGTGTTCAAAGGGTCCAAGTGTTCTCGACTCATTATATGAAAGCAAATACGATGCATTCAAAAACGAAATCGCAAGAATTCCAGGTGTTAAAAGTATTACGGCATCCAGTACGATTCCTGGCGACGAGATCTATTGGACCAGTAACATCCGGTTGCTAACGGCGCCCGAAACGCAAAGTCTTGTCGTTGCTGGCGGTCGTATCGATCCGGACTACCTTCCTTCGTATGGAATTAAAGTGCTGGCCGGAAGAAATTTCGACAGGAAATTCAATGATGATAACAGCATTGTTGTGAACGAAGCGTTGTCGAAGACGTTAGGGATTCAACCAACCAAAGGATGCTGTGGGCAAAATATTAGTGTTCAGTCGCGACACGCTCGAAGTTGTCGGAGTGATGGAAGACTATCACCAGATGTCGCTCAAGAGTACGGTTGCTCCTCTCGCAATCGTCCGGGGATATGCATCACGATTCTATTCGGTGAAGCTCGAGTCTGAAAATTATCACGCGATTGTTGATGCGATCACACCAGCCATGGAACGCTTTCTTTCCAGGCAACCCTATCGATTACTTCTTCCTCGATCAATTCTACAATAAACAATACGATAAAGATGATCGTTTCGGCCAGGTGTTCACACTCTTCACCGTGATGGCAATCTTCATCGCTTCGCTCGGCCTGTTTGGTCTCGCTTCCTTCATGGCCCTTCAACGCACGAAAGAGATCGGCATACGAAAGGTGTTGGGTTCTACAGTATCAGGTATCGTGATGTTACTCGCGAAAGGATTTTTGCAACCCATCATCATCGCGAACCTGATCGCATGGCCGTTGGCGTGGTGGGTCATGGACAAGTGGCTACAAACATTCCCTTATCATATTTCCGTGAGCCCGTTGTTCTTCATCATCGCGGGTCTGCTCGTTATCCTGATCGCGTTTGTGTCTGTAACGTCGCAGACACTGAAGGCCGCCATGACAAAACCGCGGAGACTTTAAAATATGAATAAGTTATTCTTTGTTCCGGAGGAGTTACGTGAGGAGATCGAAGGCGACCTTTTGCAAGCGATTTGAAAAAGATCTCCAACGATACGGAAAAACAAAAGCGAAAGTCAAGCTCTTCTTCAACACGCTAAGATTCTTCAGACCTGCTATCCTTTTAAGAAACAAGATCAAAGTACAGCCTCCTATGATGTTCGGAAATTATTTCAAGGTGATGTGGCGCCATATGGCGCGCCATAAGATGAATGCTTTTGTGAATGTCCTTGGTCTGACCACGGGCATTACGTTCGCGATGGTGATTGGCGTTTATGTGTGGAGTGAATCGCAGGTGAATCAACAACTGAAAGATGTCGACAGGCTGTATGTATTCGATGGCACCGACTCGAAAGGAAACTGGGCCGGCTGGTTCGGGCCGGCTCGATGGGAAAAGTGCTGACAGAAGAATATCCGCACATGGTTGAGAACTATTACCGATTCTTCGATCGCAATGTAAAGCTCTCGCATAACGACACTCACCTCATTTTTCAATCGATCCTTGGTGATTCGACATTGCTCACGATGTTGGGATTACCGGTGTTGTATGGCGATCCGGCTACAGCTTTGGTTGAACCGAATTCCGTTGTAATCACCGACAAAGTTGCGAATGCAATGTTTGGAAGACTGGATGTTGTTGGCGAAACACTGACGATACCCGGATTTGATTCGAAGAAGAATGAATATAAAGTCACCGCGGGTAATTCCGAAGATCGAAAGGAACTCTGTAACGGACCTGGTTAATATCGACGCGCAGGTGTTCTTCTCGAAAAAGAACATGAACGATTTCGGTTACCCGGATATCGACGATTGGACCAGTGGAGCCATTACCTACATCAAGCTTGCAAAAGGCGCAAGGGTTTGAAGATGTCGAGAAGAAGATCGCGGAGCTGACGGAAGAAAGAGTTCCCGCGAATTCGAAGAACGATGTAACAATCAAGCTCAAAAAGCCTTTCGAATTACTACCTTCTTACAAATAACGGCGCGGCACAGAAGCTGATCCTCACACTGTCGGGTATAGCGGCCTTTATTCTCCTTCTTGCTGTGATCAACTTCATTAACCTGTCGGTTAGCAGGTGCAACTATTAGATTGAAAGAGATCGGTGTGCGAAAGGTTGTCGGAAGTTTGAAGAAACAGATAGCAGCGCAGTTTCTTACGGAGTCTGTATTACTTACGCTCTTCGCAGGGGATCTGTTCTTTCATCTTATATTCTTTACTCAGAACATTCTTCGAGGGTGTACTGAATACATCGCTGCTTTCGGTTCTTGAATTCAGCTCAACGTTCTGGGTGTGGGGCGCTCACGTTATTAATTGTAACAGGCATTCTTCCCGGCCTGTACCCTTCTCTCTTGCTTTCATCTTACAGGACTGTCGACTCACTCAAGGGAAAACTAAGGTCAGTCAAATCTGGCTACTGGCTTTCACGCGGACTCGTCGCGCTTCAGTTTACCATTTCGATCTTCGTTTTCATTTGCGCTATTGTTATCGATAACCAGATATCGATGTTCCTTGACAGTGATCTCGGCTACGATAAATCATACGTTCTTACAGTTTCATCGGCGCCCCGCATATTCACTCAGCAGGGCATAAGCCAGATGGATGTCGCGAAGAATGAGTTCAGCACTCTACCGCAAGTCGAATCTGTAAGCCTTTCATGGGAGATACCGAATGGCAACAACCGCGGTGGCATCAATCTCTATCCCGAAGGCGGCGACAAAACAAAGTCGGTGAACATGCAATTATTGTTGACCGACGAAAACTATGAAGATGTTTATAAGATCGGAATGGTGGAAGGTGACTTCATGAATGCCGAAGGCGGTCGGTGGAGATACAACGACATCGTGATCAACCAATCCGGTGCGAAAGCGCTCAATGCTAACGTCGGCAGCCGTTTGAAGTTTTTTAGCAACCGACACCACGACGTTTACCGTGAAGGGGCATTGTAAAAGATTACATCCAGTCGTCGATGCACAGCACACAAACGCCGCTCGCTTTTATCCATCCCCGTCAAGCGATCGCTTATCGTTTTCTTTCTTTCCGTCTCAAACCTGGTAACGTCCAGGAATCCGTTGCTGCGCGTGGAGCGTAAATGGCACGATGTGTTCCCAGAAGACCCGTTTGTTTATGCATTCATGGACGACCGGGGTGGCGGCATTGTACAAGGCAGAGCTTCAACTCCAAAAAGCTGCTGGTATCGGCACTGGTGTGATGGGCCCGTGATTGTCGCGATCGGTATGTTGGGAATGGTGTCGCTGGCGGTATCGCGAAGAGTGAAAGAGATCGGTGTACGAAAAGTTCTTGGCGCTTCGGTATGGAGCATACTTCAATTATTCTCCAAAGAATACATTAGCATCGTTGCGATCTCGTTCGTGTTGGCGTTACCGCTTGCATGGTTCGAGATCGATAACTGGCTGCAGGGATTTGCGTTCAGGATCGGTCTGCAATGGTGGATGTTCGCGTTGCCCGGAGCTGTGCTCATGATATTAGCGCTGATGGTGATCTCATTCACGACACGAAAGGCAGCCGTCTCCAATCCGGTGGATGCATTGAGAACGGAATGAATTTGAAAGGATATTTAATTCTTTGTTCCAGATCATCTTCGTGAAGAGATCGAGGGCGACTTGCTGCAAAGATTTGAACGGGACATCCGAAGCAAAGGTCGCGCTCATGCGAAGCTTCGTCTCTTTTGGAACATTTTAAGATTCTTCCGTCCAGGAATTCTATTCAGAAAAAATCATATCAAACGACCTATCCCAGTCTTTATGTTGAAAAATTATTTCTTGATTGCCCGTCAGGAACATGATGGCTCACAAAATGAATTCGAGCATCAACATGCTCAGCCTGATTGTCGGAATCACCTCTGCGTTGATCATGATCTCTGTGATCCGATACGAACTTAGCTTCGACTCGTATCACACCAATGCGAATAGAACATACAGAGTTTACCGTGCTCACCAGGACAATGGCGACTTTGGCGGCAACGGCGTCGCCTTTCCTCTTCCAGATGTCTTCCGGGAAGAAGTTACGGGCATCGACAAAATCACCGGTGTTCAATACTATGGCGGCATACAGGTCGACGTTGATGTTAACGGCGATGTGAAAAGATTCAAAGAGCCAAGTGGTGCTTGCCATCGTCGACTCCGAATTCTTCAACGTGTTCGATTTCAAAGAAACCGGTTTCAAATGGATCTCGGGCAATCCGAAAAAAGCATTCGCCGAACCGTTCAACATCGTCATCACACAAGCAATGGCGAAAAAATATTTTGGCGACAACGATCCCCTTGGAAAACCATTGAAGCTCGAAGGACAGCTTGACATGAAGGTAACAGGAGTGATCACGGACCTGCCGCCCAACTCTGATCTTCCATTCACCCTGCTCATATCTTATCCAACGCTATACGAACTCGAAGGTGATAAGATGAAAGATGACTGGAACTCGATCAACAACGATCACCAGGCATTTGTAACGTTGCCTGAAACCGTTTCCGTGGAAGAGGCCGAAGCTCAGTTTTACAAAGCGCACTCGTTGCATGTCGACAAGAAAACTGCCGACGCCCGGGAGATATGTTTTGCAGCCAGTGTCGGAAATGCACAAGAATGCAGTACTCGGCAACTTCAACCGGCGAAGCGTGGATGAAACAGTTCTGTTGATCATGGCCGTCACCGGGTTGCTATTGCTGACGCGTGGGTTGCATCAACTACATTAATATTGCAACGGCGCAATCAACGCTTAGAGGCAAAGAGATCGGTATCCGGAAAGCCGTCGGCAGTAAGAGAAAACAACTGGTCTTTCAATTCAATCAGCGAAACATTCGTGTTGGTGTTCCTTGCATGTATCGTCAGTGTATTCCTCGCTGATATTGGCGCTTATGAATCTGGGCACACTCACGAGCATGGGTATTGCTGAAGCATCTATTTGCAGACCCGCTTAATACTTGCGTCACTGGCGACACTTATCGTGATCGTAACAGTTATTGCAGGGTTCTATCCGGCAGTCGTCGTTTCGGGTTATAGTGTCATTGGTGCGCTGAAAGGTCTCACCGGTTCACGCGTTAGCAGTGCTTACTTGCGAAAGACGCTTGTGGTCGTGCAGTTTGCCGTTACTCAAGCCTTTCTCATCGGAGCATTCATTGTGATCAATCAATTGCAATATTCCCGTTCCATGGATCTCGGTTTCGATAAAGACTTCATCGTCAACGTGTCGATCCAAACCAGGATACCCGCAAAATGGATGACCTTCGAAATATGGTATTGAATACTCCTACAGTTTCCAGTATCAGCGTTAGCTCTTCGTATCCCTCGGGGGATCGTCGCAATCACTGGGTCGTTGGTGTGAGCAAGAAGGGAGATCCGCAACGTCTTATCACAGGAGTACCAGGCTATCGACACGGCATTTTTTAACGTGTACAATGTCTCTCTCATAACCGGAAGAGATTTTGTGAACAGCGATTCGACCAATGGCGCAATCCTGAACGAGAAACGTTTCATCTACGTTGGGTTTCAAAACGCCCGAAGATGCCATCAATAATAGTATCGAGGTTGACGGAAAAAGAACACGTGATCGTCGGTGTGGTCAAAGATTTTTCATAACTCGTCGGTGCGCGATAAGATCGGGGACATGATCTTTGTCTTTAAACCGAAATTATTTTTCACAACGAGTATCAAGCTCAATGATCCAACTTCTTTACAGGAGTCCATTGCATATCTTGAGAAGACATGGTCAATCGTGTATCCGTCGATGGTATTCGATTTTAAATTCTTCGACGAAAACATCGACAATTTTTATCGCGAAGAGAAAAAGTTGAGCACGCTGTTGCAGATCTTCTCCGGGGTATTCTTGTTGCTGGCATGTCTCGGATTGTATGGACTGATGTCGTTCGTGATCAATCGCAGGATGAAAGAGGTAGCTGTCAGGAAAGTATTCGGTGCCGGGGGTGATGAATATTCTTCAACTGATCTCGAAAGATTACGTTGCTTTGATCCTGATCTCGTTCTTGATTGCCGCACCGTTGAGTTATTACTTCATGAACCAATGGCTCGAAGGATTTTCTTTCCACATTCCGATCACGTGGTGGATACTCGCAACACCGGGCGTTATTGCGTTGGCGATTGCAATGATGACGCTTAGCGGTAAGTTATTTGCCGCCGCTTCAAGAAATCCTTCAGAAACTTTAAAGCATGAATAGTATATTTATGCATGTCAAAAGTCCTTCTAACCCGTGAATACCCTTCGATAGCTAAAGAACTTCTTGCGCAGGCAGGCTTCGAAGTAACAGTCTTCCCCGAGCCACGGCCCATGACCGCCGAAGAGCTCGTCACCTACTCGAAAAAATCAGACGCAATTCTCTGCACCATCACCGACAAGATCACGCCCGAGTTCCTGAAAGAATGCGGACATCTTAAAGTGATCGCGCAATTCGGCGTTGGTTACGACAACATCAACGTGCCCGAATGCACGAAGTACGGGATCGCCGTGGGCAACACGCCGGTGTTCTTACCGACGCCACGGCAGACACAGCCTTTGCACTGTTGTTGTCAGTGGCACGCATGACCTTACATGTCCACAAACAAATTCTTGCGGGCAACTGGAAATCGTTCGAGCCCAACCGGCGTCTCGGCATCGAATTGAAGGGAAAGGACATTGGGTATACTTGGGCTCGGTCGTATCGGCGTGGAAATGGCGCGCCGTTGCAAAGGAGCTTACGGCATGACGATCCTTTACCACAACCGAAAGACTAACGTCGAAGCCGAGAAAGAACTTGGCGCCCGACTCGTGTCATTCGACGAACTCCTTAGCGAAAGCGACATCGTTTCGGCGCACTGTGCGCTCACGAATGAAACACGTGGCATCTTCAACAAAGACGCGTTCTCGAAAATGAAGACCACGTCGATATTCATTAACACCGCTCGAGGTCCCGTTCACAACGAAGAAGATCTCTACGAAGCATTGGTGTCGAAGCAGATCTGGGGGTGCCGGCCTGGATGTCACTAATCCCGAGCCCATGCGCGCCGACAATCCGTTGCTCTCGATGGAAAATGTTGCAGTGTTTCCGCACATTGGATCGGCTACGATCGAAGCCAGAACAGGAATGGCAAGGCTCGCCGCTCAAAACATCATCGGGTATTTTAAGAACGGCATCGTTCCGAACCTGGTAAATCCGGATTACAAAAAGTTGAGTCAAAGGTCTACCAGTTTATTTCAACTCGCCGTTATCGTAAGCGCACTCGGCTTCTTCGTCGACGTTTATGATCTCCTTCTCTTTAGCATCATCCGAATACCAAGTTTGAAAGACCTCGGATTGAGTCCCGAAGAGGTCTTATCGAAAGGCGAGCTCATCATCAGTGTTCAAATGCTCGGCTTGTTGACCGGTGGAGTGATCTGGGGAATACTCGGCGACAAGAAAGGGCGACTGAAAGTATTGTTTGCGTCGATACTGATGTACTCGGTTGCGAATATCTTCAACGGTATGGTGACGGAATGTCACACAGTATGTGATTCTTCGTTTCATCGCCGGCATCGGTTTGGCGGGCGAGCTTGGTGCCGGCGTCACACTCGTTAGTGAGATCCTTCCGAAAGAAAAAAGAGGAGTTGCCTCTGCAATGATCGCTTCGTTCGGGATCCTTGGCGCTGTCACCGCATTCATCTTCAAACAATTCTTCGATTGGCGAATGTGCTACTACATCGGTGGAGCGCTTGGACTCGTATTGCTGGCCCTTCGCGTTTCTGTTACGGAGAGTGGGTTGTTTAAACAAGTTACGACTACCAATGTTGCACGTGGTGACTTCAGGATGTTTTTCAATAACCGCGACCGGTTTCTCGAGATTTATTAAATGCTTATTGATTGGCATTCCAGCATGGTACATCATCGGAGTACTGGTTTCGTTTGGCGATCAGTTTGGAGCGAAGATGGGCATAGAAGGCATCGACCCAGGTAAGGCCGTGATGTTCCTTTACCTCGCAATTGCATTCGGCGATCTCACTGTTGGGTTGTTGAGCCAATATTTTAAAAGCAGGAAGATACCGCTGTATATCTTTTATGGGATCTCGATCCTTTTCATGATTTTGTTTTTCACGCAGCAAGGCGGGTCGGCCACTAATTTCTATTTGATCTGCGCAGGACTCGGCTACGGAACAGGATTCACAGTAGTTTACATTACCATGAGCGCGAACAATTTGGAACGAACCTCCGCGCTTCTGCAGCCATCAGTATCCCCAACATGGTTCGTGGTGCGTTGCCATTGATCATCATGCTATTCAAATTCATGCGAACACAACTGGATAGCTACTTAATTGGCGGTTGGGTTACTGGTGCGATACTTTTCGCGATAGCAATACCTGCAGCGATCTTTACAAAGGAAAACTTTCGGTAAAGATCTAGACTATGTAGAAACTTAGTTCTTGCGACGTCGCATTAAGACAGCGTTTGCGTTCGGCAATTGGGTCTGAATATCGATCAAGGCACGACTTGCGACTTCTTTATCATAAAATTCTTCACTCCCTCCCTTCCTAATACCATAAAACTTCGCAACAGTCGATGCAGTATCAACACTGTCAAGAACAATAAAGTAAACAGAGTCAAGCTCATCGATATTCAGATTATGTTCTTTGAACAACTTCCTTGAATCGGAAGCAAACTCCCTGACCTGGGGCTCTTGCAGGTTTTTCTGAAATCAAGGTTGTATCGGACTCGAACTGCTGAACAGGAACGACGTGATACTTCTTTGTCGCATCTCTATAAACAAACTGCAGCATATATTCTGCGTTGTCGATACTCGTAACGCTGTCTGTTTTCTGAAGCTCTACATACAACATACCTCCTCCATTCTTATACCTCGAGCTTTGTCCCGACACAAAATTCCCTAACGAATAAACCACCAGTTGATCCGTATCCTTCCTCCACTGCATGGGCTGCAACACATGTGGGTGCGATCCAATCACAAGCTTCACTCCTTTCTTAAAACAAAATTCCGCAACGTCTTTCTGCGACTTATTCGGAAGGCGTTGATATTCATCGCCCCAATGAAAAAAAAGTGATGATAAAATCGGGCTGTTGTTCCTTTGCTTTAATGATATCCGACGCGATCAGGGTCGTATCGATATAATTCACAATGTTAGGTTTCGTTACCACGATGCCATTCGTGCCATAGGTGTAGTTCAACAGGCTTATTTTGAAACCGTTCTTCTCTAGCAACAACGGGTAAGTATTGGCGCGATGCGCGGAGTCGACGAACGTACCGGGTGTGAGGAATACCAAAAGTGTCGAGAACAGCGACTGTTCTTTGAAGTCCTTTCTTGCCACGATCAAGACAGTGATTGTTGGCAGTCACGAGAACATCCACGCCACTCCAGATCAACGTCTCAACGAGTTCATCCGGTGCACTGAAGTTTGGATAACCATGATACGGGGGCCCGCCGAGTGCGAGCTCCAGGTTACCGATGGTCATGTCGGCCGATTCGAAGACTGGCTTTACATGCTGAAAGCATTCGGCGTAGTTATGTTTTTTTGTGATCGGATCGAATGCGGCGGCGATCTGTGTATCGTGCTGCATGATGTCGCCGATGAAAAGTAAAGAGAGTTTTGTGGTGTCCTGGGCGGAGACTGTGTTCGTAAATAAAACCAAAGCGATCGCAAAGGCTTCATTTCAACGCGGTTTCATTATTGATCTCAATTACTTCGTGATCGGCAATCACAAACACCTGGTCTCCCTTCATTGCACGCACCGGGTACAATCCCGTGAATGAACCGAATGCCGGTAACAACCCCTGGTGTTTTCCAAAGTGAAAGCATGGCAACAACAATGCCTGTCGTCCCTTACCATACAATCGCGCGCCGGGATGAATATGACCTGCAAGATTGTAAACATCCGGCTGCGGAGTTTCCAGCGGAGCGTGCGTCAACAACAGGTTGCCAACTCGAAGTTCCTCGCGATGGATCTTCACATTGTGACGTTCATATTGAAGCGTACTCATGATATCGTGATTGCCCATCACCAACTCGAAAGATACAGACGTGAAATGGCGTATCACCTGGCCAAGCACTTCCCACTCTTCGTTGTAGTGACTGTGAAAGAGATCACCGAGAAACAACATCCTCTCTGGCTTACAATGATTTAGCAAGTCGATGAGGACGCGCTGTGTTCTCATCATTAGCTTTTGTGGGCACGGGGGTAGCCTGCTTTACGATAATGATTCACCTTGCCGAGGTGAAGATCGGCGACCAATAAAATCTTTTTCAGACGGCAGACATACTGCCTTCTGAGGAAGCAATTCAAACGACAAATCCCTGACCACTACACGCATCCTGAATGATAACTAAAATTTTGATTATCAGAGTATTACTGAAACGCCTATGATCCAAAATAATTTAACACGCAACCTAACTTAAATGTTAACATTGTCATAACATTGGGGTGAGAATGCCTGCCATAAATTGGGCCTTTCTAAAACTAAACACCTTAAATCACCCTGCACATGTTTGAGTTAGAGCTCTCCTACTCCATAATACTCATTGTGTGCCTTATCGCTGCGTGTGGGTTCGAATTTGTTAACGGTTTTCACGACACGGCCAACGCAGTTGCTACTGTTATTTATACGAACTCATTAAAGCCTTGGGTTGCCGTGATCTG
Organism: Bacteroidota bacterium; assembly: GCA_037200305.1. Lineage (GTDB taxonomy): Bacteria > Bacteroidota > Bacteroidia > Cytophagales > Cyclobacteriaceae > ELB16-189. Next base: position 55,164 of record JBBCGZ010000005.1, on the reverse strand, counting down.
GTCCGGGTTCATGAATGCTGTCGGTGTATTCGCAGGAGGTATCGCGGTAGCGATGAGCATCGTTAATCTTTTGCCTGTCGAATCACTCGTCGATCAAAATATTTCACATAGTCTCGCAATGGTTGGTGCACTCCTGATCAGTGCAATCCTCTGGAACCTGCTGACCTGGTATTTCGGTATTCCCTGTTCCAGCTCTCACACGTTGATCGGCTCGATACTCGGCGTTGGTATCGCTTACTCATTGCTTCCTGAATCTACCGGTGTTGCTGTCGACTGGTCGCAAGCATCGAAGATCGGGTTGGTCTTTATTGATATCTCCTGCCTTCGGATTTACACTCACTATCGGTATCATGTTCCTCATCCGCGTTATCACGAAAGGCAGGCCCGATAGCGAGGATCTCTTCAAAGAGCCCAAGAAAAATTCTCCCCCTCCGCCGTGGATACGTGGTATACTTTTGCTTACATGTACCGGTGTTAGTTTTTTCCACGGACAAAATGATGGACAAAAAGGTGTCGGGTTGATCATGCTCGTGCTGATCGGGATCGTTCCCGGCTTCTTTGCGCTGGATGCACGACTCAACAGCGGCGATGTTACTCCCGCGCTTCAAAACATAAGTACTGTTATGAACACCGTCGATGTTCGCAACCTGTCGGCGGTCGATAGCGTGAAGGTGATGGACACAAAACGAATGAACACGGAGCTTCAAACGAAGTTGGCGACTGTTCAGCATTTCGATGCCATTTCAAGGCCCGAAAGATTTGAGATAAGAAAAGATATTTTGCTGATCGATCGTCACGTCCGCGACGTTATGAAAAAAGAAGAGCTCCGTATCAGCATTGCAGATCGACAAGTACTTGACAAAAATCTGAAATCCCTTCGAAAAGCAACGGATTATGCACCGATAGGTGTTATCGCAATGATCTCATTGTCGCTCGGACTTGGTACCATGATTGGCTGGAAGCGGATCGTAAAAACGATCGGCGAAAAGATCGGCAAGCAACACCTCACATACGCGCAAGGCGCCAGCGCAGAAATGGTAGCAACGATAACTATCGGTTTGTCGAGCCAGCTCGGTCTGCCCGTAAGTACAACACACGTGCTCTCCTCTGGTATCGCGGGAAGTATGGTGGCCAGCAAGGGTATCAAAAACCTACAGGCCGACACGATCCGCAACATCCTTCTTGCATGGGTGCTTACGCTTCCCGTCGTGATGGTATTGTCAGGAAGTTTGTTCCTACTTTTTAGAAATATCTTTTAATTTCTTAGCAGTCTCCTCGCTCTTCGGATTCAGCTTCAGGGCAATCTTGTAGCTCTCGATAGCTCCTTTGGTATCGCCATCAGCATTTTGCGCATCACCGTAACTATCGTAAACATTAAAACTGTTTGGATAAAGTATCGTGTTCACCCTAAAGATGTTCAACGCAAGCTTCTTATCTTTTTCCAACAACTGGTATCCCTGGTCGTTCAGGTTCGACTCGATTATCGAGGGATCTTTCGGATCTGTTCTCTTCAATGCCTCATAACCTCGCACCGCATTCTCGAAATCTCCCTTAATAAGATATTCATACGGGATTATTTCATTGTCCTCAACCCTGATATGACCTCCATCATGCTGACGATCGTTAAGGATCACAAGATCCAAAGGCTGACCCGGCAGCTCTTTGAATTGCACCAGCGCGCGGGAGTTTCCAATCACGTAAGTTGAATCAGATACGCGAATCAATTCATCCGCTTTGTCTCTCCGGATATATTTAAAGAACAACTTATCACCATCATTCGAAATTGTAATCCGGCCATCGGTGCCATTGCGATAGCGACCAACAACTTTTTCGATCATGCCTTTGTCAGTCGATTGTTTTTTGTACTCCGGAACAAACTTGTCCCACTTGTATGCCCGCGCCACAGACCGGATGAGCTCGCTGATAAACGGAGGGGTGATTGGAGTTCGTTAGCACCACCACGCCATAACCCTTATCGCGATGTGCCACCATCTCGCTCGAGAAGCCTTCGTCCCATCCGCCATGACCAAAATATATTTCTCCATCGCGGCCAGTGATTCCGAGGCCGAGAGCATACCCGGCGTTAGAATCTACTGGTGTTAACATGCGGTCGGTTATCTGTTAGTAGATAAATTCTTGCTCTCGGCTTTGAAAGCAAGTTGAACGTCGATCGCAAACTTCGCAAGATCTTCCGCGGTCGTCCATAAACCCGCCGCAGCCATTTCGGGATACGTATGTCGCTTGCCTTTGGTCTGTTGATGATCCGGCAGATAACCCGTTGCCGCCAACTTTATCTTCACTGAATCAAGAGGTTGTTCGTAAGTGCTATTGTTCATCTGCAGCGGAGCAAGTACCAGCTCCTTCTCAATTTCCGGGTACGGCTTGTTATAAACGTCGATCATCATTTGTTGCATCACGGTATAGCCGCCTCCCGAATATCTGAAAGTACCGCCCGGTTCCTTATCGACACGTATCGGCGGTGAGTTGGCGGGCGGCGTTCCATCCAATACTTGTACGACTGTTGGAACGGGAAGGTCGGGACTATAGCCCCAAAACCCGTGAACGGTAAGTCCCCCGGTGTGACTAAGCAACTCTGCGAGAGTAACTTTCTTGTCCTTTGTGAATTCGTTCTCAGGAATTTTCCATGTGGTGAGAAATTTGTTGACGTCGTCGGTGAGATTGAGCTTGCCGTTTTCGACTGCTTTCAGTGCTCCGTATGCGGCAACTGGTTTACTGATCGACCCCGCCTGGAAGAGTGTTGTTGTGGTAACGGGCTCGTTGGTTTCTTTGTCCATAATCCCATACGCCTTCGACCAAACAATCTTATTGTCTTTGATCACTGCGATGCTCACGCCGGGCACTCCCCAAAAATCCATTCGTTCCTGGATCGTCGAGGTCTTGTCACCTTCGAAATAAACTTCGCCTTCAATGAGGCCGTTTTCGACTTGGGTTGTGATGTCACCCGTAGTGGTCTCTTTTGGCGTGCATGCCGAAAAGAACAGAAGGAGAAGTAAGTATCTTTTCATATTTTAAATATACAGCAATGATCACTCTTCCCACTCCATCATCATCCTCTTCACCCTTATCCGCCAATTTCCTCCGAAGTTAGCTTTTCTCTCGTCCCTATCCACCATAATCGGAAAAGCAAATGGCGTAGGCTTGTCTGGTTCTTTAACGATAATCTTCTGCTTACTGATCCTGTCCAGCGCTCTCCTCAACCTCCCTTCCTCCAACTGAAAATCCATCACCTCTTCGTAGGCCTGAAGCAACAGTAAGTTATTCGATTCATATTCATGAAACACGTTAAAAAAAAGTTGCGACGACGATTGTAGGTGTTTGTCCTTGATCTGCTTTCCCGGGTAGCCCTTGAATACAAGACCCCGATATTGCTGCAATGTCACGAAACTTTCGTCGCGCCATTTCGGTAGAGTTGATGCTGGCCTGTATGTCTTTCAAAAGATCATTCGACCCCAACACATCCGTTTCAATTGCTTCATAGATCGGTATCTCCTGGTCCGACAGCAGTTCGAAGCCGTAGTCGTTCATCGCTATCGAAAAAGTTATCGGTTGAAGTTGTGCTATCCGGTATGCCACCAACGCCGCCATGCCCTCGTGAACATTCCGTCCTTCGAAGGGATACATCAGCACGTGGTATCCTTCTGTCGTATGAAAATACTCCACCAGGAATTCGTCCTTCGCCGGCAAGTGAGATCTCAACCGCTGAAACTCCATCAGTGGCTTGATGAACTTCATCTCGTCGTCGCTCTCTACGTTCCTCGCAGCTTCGTCGATCTTAAAGCGGATCATTTCACTAAGCTGCGACGACAACGGCATCCTTCCGCCTTGCCACGACGGGACTCGTCCCGATTTACGTTTTCGAATTGCGAACGTGAGCTTCGTTTTCTTTCACCCGAACAAGCTCGAGGTGCGCGACCAGCAAACCAGAACACATCACCGGGATTCAGTGCAGCGATGAAATATTCTTCGATCATCCCGAGATACTTTCCACTCACATATTTAACCAACAAGGAAGTGTCACCCACGATTGTCCCAATCGACAGCCTGTGTCGCATCGCGATCATCCTGTTATCGACAAAGTACCGACCGTTCTCGTATAAAACTTTCCTGTATTCATTGTAGGCAGTCAACGATGCACCACCCGTTGTTATAAATCGCAAACACCACGCGAACTCATCGTCGGTAACAGTCGAGTAACCGAATGTTCCCCGGACTTCTTCCAATATTTCGTCGGCCTTGAATCCATCGGATACCGCGAGTGTGATGAGATACTGTACCAACCACATCGAATGATCTCACATAGGGAGTCCTTTCTTCGATGATGTTGCGATTCATCGCCTCACGCAACGCTGCGCCTTCCGTTAGCTCCAATGAATTTGTCGGAAGAAAATAAATACGACTCGTAGCGCCAGGCTGGTGACCACTTCTACCACCGCGTTGCAGGAATCTCGCAACACCTTTCGGACTTCCAACCTGGATCACCGTCTCAACCGGACGGAAGTCAACACCAAGATCGAGGCTCGACGTGCAAACAACACATTTCAGATTTCCTTCATGAAGCTGTTCTTCGACCCATTGTCGCAATTGCTGACTGATCGATCCGTGGTGCATGGCGATCTGTCCACTCAGCTCGGGTGCTATGTCGAGCATCTTCTGATACCATATCTCTGCGAACGATCTCGTGTTGGTGAAGATGAGCGTGCTCCGGCTCTTCTCCACAATAGGAACTACTTTCGAGAGCAATTGAATTCCTAAATGTCCTGCCCACGGCAATCCGTTCTACTTCATCGGGGAATATTGAAATGATCTCGGTTTTCTTTTTGATGTTCGACCGAATGATCGTCGTGTTCTTCATTCGATAATAGTCACCGAGCAATACTTCCATCGCCTGTTCCATATTGCCAATGGTTGCCGAGATGCCCCAGACTTTCAGTCCAGGCGCCACCTTCTTCAGTCGCGACAACGCAAGCTCCATCTGAACGCCGCGTTTCGATCCCATCAGCTCATGCCATTCGTCCACCACGATTGATTGAAGGCTGGCGAAATATTCCGCATATCCTTTCGACGCCATGAGAAGATGAAGACTTTCAGGCGTGGTGATCAAAAGCTCCGGAGGTCTGTCGCGTTGACGTTGTCGTTTGGCCAGGGACGTATCGCCGGAGCGAACGCCGACTTTCCATGGAATATCCAGAGCTTCGATAGCACGATTGGCCGCGAGTTCAATTTCTTTCGAGAGGGCACGTATCGGTGTGATCCAGATGGCACGAAGGCCGGAGTTTTTTGGCTTCTTCGGATGATCCCGGAGATACTCGAGTAAGATGGGCACAAGTAAAGAATACGTCTTACCGCTTCCCGTCGGCGCATTCACCAATCCGCTCTTCCCACCCAGGTAAGCCTCCCATGCCTCTATTTGGAAAGCAAAAGGAGTCCATCCGTTTCGGGCAAACCACTCTTTGCCAATCTCAATCATTGCCCTAATTTAACGTCGGGAAGTTCATCATGGGAAAATATTCTATCAAAGAGCTCGAAAGACTCTCAGGCATCAAAGCCCATACGATCAGGATCTGGGAAAAGCGATACAATCTCATTGCACCTCAACAGGACGCCAACCAACATCCGCTTCTACTCCGACGACGATCTCAAGAAGATCATTAATGTTTCCTTACTGAACAATCACGGCGTCAAGATCTCGCACATCGCAGACCTCAATCGCGAAGAATTGATCGCAAAAGTTTTTGAGTTCGCCGAAAAGAAAACTGGCGACGACGTATTCATCAACCAATTGATCGTTTCCATGATCGATCTCGATGAACAGATGTTCGAAGAGCTGCTGAAGAAGCTCTGGCAAACAATCGGCATCGAGCGAACCATCACTGAAGTGATCTATCCGTTTCTCGATCGCATCGGTATCCTTTGGCAAACCGGAAACATCACGCCCGCCCAGGAGCATTTCGTATCAAACCTGGTTCGACAGAAATTGATCGTCGCCATCGACGCATTGCCACTGCCGGCGAAGACCGCAAAGCGCGCCGTCCTGTTTCTTCCCGAATACGAACTCCACGAGATCGGCCTCTTGTTTTGTCATTACATATTAAGAAACGAAGGGCTCCGCGTTATCTACCTCGGCCAAATGGTTCCCTACAACGACCTGAGATCGATCGGCGACTCGCATCGGCCACACCTCTTCGTCACATCGATCATCTCTGAGCGACCGCCGAAGGAGTTGCAGGGCTTCTTCAATACGTTATCACAGGATTTTCCGGGCGTCACTATCGTCGCTACGGGCGCCGCCGTCGCGAAAATTGCTCTCGCTTTTCCTCCTAACTTCCATCTCGCCGACAGTGTCCTTAAGTTGAAACAATTTGTTTAACATTTAACTATTAAATATTAAACAAAACGTGAATTTTGCCTAAATTCAACCTTTTAATATCCCTTAAAACATCAAAAAAAATCGCCGTTATAGGGTCAGGGTTTTTCTGGACTTTCCGCCGCTGCCTGCCTGGCGAAGGAAGGTTATGATGTTACGGTCTACGAGAAAAATGACACTGCCGGCGGACGTGCCCGGCGCTTTACGTCCGACGGATTCACATTCGACATGGGCCCGAGCTTTTATTGGATGCCGGATGTCTTCGAGAAATATTTTCAGTTGTTCGGAAAGAAAGTGTCCGACTATTACGAATTAATAAGACTAGACCCCTTCGTACAGAGTCTATTTTAGTTCCAACAACTTTATCGATGTTCCTGCGCATGCTGTCGATACCCTGTTTGAGCGATTGGAACCCGGAAGCTCTGTTAAGCTTCATTCGTTCTTAGACGAAGCAAGAATTAAATACGAGATCGGCATCACCAATCTGGTCTATCAGCCCGGACTTTCATTAACGGAGTTTGCTGATCTGAAGCTTCTCAAAAATGTCTTTAAGCTTCACGTGTTTTCTTCCGTGTCGACTTACGTAAGAAAGTTCTTCAAAGATCCGCGGATCATTCAGCTTCTCGAATTCCCCGTGTTATTTCTAGGCGCTGCGCCAAAAGATACGCCTGCCCTGTATACGCTTATGAACTACGCCGACATCGCGCTCGGTACATGGTATCCAAAAGGAGGCATGTATAAAGTGGTGCAGGGAATGGTTGCACTAGCCCAGGAGTTGGGTGTGCGATTTCAATTCAATTCCGAAGTCAGTAAACTATCGCTAAAAGAAAATAGCGTCGACGCCATTTATGTGAACGAAGAAAGAATCGCTGTCGATCATGTCGTTGCCGCAGCTGACTATCATCACGTCGAGCAAAAGTTGTTGCCCGCAGAGTTTCGACGATATACTGAAACTTATTGGCAGAAGAGAGTGATGGCTCCTTCGGCCCCTTTTGTTTTATATAGGTCTGAATAAAAAATTACACGACATCACCCATCATACTTTGTTTTTCGACGAAGACTTCGAAGAGCATGCGAGAGACATCTACAAGACTCCAAGGTGGCCAAGGGCTCCGCAGTTCTATGTATCGTGTACGTCCGTTACCGACCCGACCGTAGCGCCTCAAGGTTGCGAGAATCTTGTGGTTTTAATTCCAGTTGCTGCCGGTCTCGACGATACAACCGAGCTCCGCGAGAAATATTTGCAGACGATCATCGATCGCTTCGAAAAAATCACAGGCCAGTCGATCCGCAACAACATCGTGTTCAGGAGATCTTATGCGCACGCGGAGGTACTCGAAAGACGACTGATTGTGTCGACAGACAGTCCCATTGCTTTACCTACATCCCTAATGGCACCGCGATGATGCTGTTGAGTAACGGTTGCCACGATGGCGGCACGATCGCGACCATACTTATTGTAAATGTATTGAATGACTTCCTCCGACGCTCATGTTCGAAGTCGACATCGATATCCGGTGGTTCGTTGCGCGCCGAAGAGATGAAGCGCTCGAAGAGAAGATCAAACTTCGAAGGATCTACGGATGTAATACCGAGACAATAACACACCGTTGAATGGCCGCCGAGCCTCTACCCTGGCAAAGAATTCCCTGGCTTCGCGCAAAACGAACGATATCATAAACAGTAAGAAAATATTGAGCATAATCCATCTGCTCCATGAACGACAGTTCGTGCTTGATACTCGCCTTGATCTTATCGGGAAGAATTTCACCATACATTTCATGCGCACCCTTCCATGCCAGGTCTGTAAGATATTGATGTGGTGACAGACCAAGGGGAGTTACTTCTTTCGGATACACATATTTTAATTGATCTAACGAGAACTGACATGCTTCCGCAATCTCTTTCGTTGTCGTGATGGCATCAGGATACTTCATGAACAGCCGGGTCATCTCCTCTTTCGATTTCAAATATCTTTCGGCATTGGGATGCAACCGGTAACCGGCATCATATATAGTACACTTCTCACGAACACAAGTTACCACATCCTGCAGCTCCCGTCGCGAAGGATGATGATAATGAACATCGTTCGTCGCCACCATTTTAATTCCAGATCTTGAAATTCGATGAAGGAGTTTGGCATCGTCGCCATCATAACGCCGTGTTGCAGCTATGTAAAGATCTTGTCCAAATACATCTTTATATTCATCCAGCTTGTCTACCGCATCAACCACAATAAACTTCGAGTCTTCCTTATATTCATACACATCTTTTTTATAGAGAAAACATTCTCCCTTCTCTGCTCTGAAGTTTCCAACTGTTAATAAAGAAGAAAGACGTTCGTATGCCCGTCGGCTTGTTGGGTAGGCAAGCAACGATGGACCATCGAGGAGATCGAGGCGACAGGCTGGAATTAATTTTATTCCGGATCTCTTAGCGGCGGCATGTGCCCGAACAATACCAGCGAATGTATTCCTGTCGGTGATTGCAATCCCGCTATAGCCAAGTTTCGCAGCTTGTTCGGAAAAGCTCATTGGGGTGAGAGGCACCTCTTAAGAAAGAGAAGTTTGATGTTACTTGAAGTTCTACATAGTCTAAAGTCTTCATACAAAAAACCCATGTAAGAACCATTGATCCGTTTCAACATTATAATGTCCCGACCGGAAGATCCAATAACGACATCCTGCTTCATCCTCCACCCGATAATAATCCCGATGTTCACCTTCTTGAAGCCACCATTCCTGTTCAATCCGTTCGGGACCGTCGGCTTTCACGATTGTATGAAGCTTGCCGTTATGCGTGAACGACATGGGCGGGTAATCGGGAATCGGTGCAGTTACTACAATGCTTTCTGTTTCGATAAGATCTGCAATGGACGAAGCCTGTCGTCGCGCCATTCAGTTGTAGGTTTCTCGACCAATGATCTTGCTGGTTTAAAAGATCGTTCGGGCCAGTAATGTTCATCGGGCAGATAACGATGGATGGCATGGAACCCAACTCTCCCCGCTAACCTGTCGATCAATTCCGAGAGCTTGATGTTTTCGAGACCCGCAGTTCCCTCCCAGAATTTTTCCTGTTGCGGACGATGGTCCTTCCACAATGGGGGGCTTCGATCACAAACAATTCGATACCGAGATCGGGCTCAATAGAAGATATCTTGAGACTGAACAGCTTAAAGAGATGTTTCACATTACATGAAGGACTGTTGGTCGCAATGGAGATCTGTTCGACTTTTGCATCAACCGGTAACATTTGAATACAGATGTTCGAAGTCCTTTCTGTTCGTCATGAAGACGTTGACAAAGTGTTGTCAGCAATTGCTCAAGCGCTATCTCGATACCAGTTGCTGTTACGATAGGCTCCATGCATGGAAGTCGTTCCATGTATGGTTCGATAGGTTGTATCGGTTCGATAGTTTCTTGCTGTCGCCCATTGCCTGGTCGATGCGTTCGATAAATGCCTGCCCAAATCTTTTTCTTAATGACGACCTGGGCATGTTCATAAATTGACTGATGCGATGAAGTCCGAGCTTGTGTAATCGTTCAATTACATCGCGTTCGATGCGAAGAGACTCCGGTGGCATCGGAAGCATGGCTTCAATATGCATGTTCCCTGCAACCACCTCCTCTTTACCAAAGCGGGCAACTGCCCACGCAGCCCCGATGGTATCGGCTATGGCAACACGACATGATAACCGCGGGCATTGAGTTTCTTAGTGATGTCGCTCACATAATCTGATCGCCACCCCACAGATGAGAGCAACCGGTAACGTCGAGCAACAGTCCATCGGGTTCGTTGGCAGCAACACATGGCGTAAATCGAATACACCACTCCGCCAATTTACTGAGGAGTCGTGAAGGAAGGTCGGGTTTGTCGTCGAGTACTTTAAGGTTGGTTGCAACAGCACGAGCGTCGGCGAGAACCATTCCGATCCCGATGCCTTCTTTGGCGGCGAGGTCATTAACGCCGGTGATGATCATTCGTCCACGCGAAGGAGTTCGGAGCACGAATGGTTGGTTGCGAAGTTCAGGTTGTTGTCTTGCGAACCAGTCTATCGCCAGGTGACGGAAGTATATCGATACGAAACGTTTCATCATACAATGTTTCTATTAATTTAAATTTGCCTTCTTCCCATTTCATGTCCCATACTCCAGGCTTGCCATTCCTGATTCGAAGGAGCTCGACTTTCCAATGAGGTAGTCCGATGCCCGGAAGTCCATCGATTTGGTTCGGTGAGTGCGGAAGTAATCTTCCATCGCGATACACATGCGGTGGTTGAGATCTTTTTGGGATCGGTTCTCAATACAAATCCAGGAACCCGGCTGCGTTCGACTGCCAATTGAAGTCGTCGCGATTCGGTGAAGCTTAGGTCTTTCATTTCTGCGACGACGGCACTGAGTGCGTCGCACTTGAGTGCTTCGTCCATTGCCCACATGACGTCTTTTTCTTTTTGGAGATCGACGAAGATGAACTGGTCGGGTTCGATGCCGAATGCTTTGAGTGCGGGCGGGAATATTTTTCGTGAGGTGCTTATCCATAGTGTAGCGCCAGATTTTTTCATGATGGATGTGAGAATGCCTGCGACGAATCCGCTGGTGGCTGCTGAAGTTTCTTTGGAGGTTGTGATGAACTCGTGGACGGCGGTGGTGGGGAATGATGAGTTGGGGAAGGCATGGCGGAGTGGCGCCAGCGCTATATCGATGGCGTTGACCTTGGTGGTGCGGAGACCTTGCAGGGAGAGGATCTCGTCGCGGAGCGTTTTAAGGAAGATTTGCCTGCCCATTTTTCGAAAAGGTGGGAGACAAACTTAATGCCATTTACTAAATATTTTAGTATTATCTATCCTAAATATATTAGCTAAAAATGGGGCTTAGGAGCGGATTTGTACGGTTTTCCTGATGATTTGAAGCATCAATAGGTCTAAGAATTTGAGATGGGTACGAGTGTGTACGATCTTTGAAATATTAAATAAAAACACTTTATGGAACACGTTGAACAACGAGAATTAACTGAACAAGAAAAGGAAGCAATTGAAAACTATGTTAAGGATTTTGACTGGAAACGCTTTAAGGAGAAGAAGGTACTCGACGACAAAATATTTGTGATCGAATGTGCTATCGAGCGAGGAGAAATCAATCCTGATGAGCTAATAGAGAAATACGGTCTTGCAGGGCGCTTATCCATAAATACTTATAAGCTCCACTTTAATACAAAAGCAGGTTCGGAATATATCGTCACTTTAGAAAATAGTAAAGAATTGTTAGGATTACCTGTGTATTACATCTGTAGTACAGAAGATGGACAAGAAAATGCCAGGAAAAGATTATTTCTTAATTGGTTTAACACATATAACACTGGGCATTTCAGTTACGAATCTCACTTTGCCCTTAGCACAGAACATTTTTTCATATACAATACCACCAACTTATCTGCAAAGCCCTTCATAACTTCGCTAGTGCATAAACTCAAAAAATGACGCCTCTGCGCCTCATCATTTATTCGTCGGAAAACCCTTCCCATTTCCTCCGAAAAACACTTCAATAGACTTAATCTTCTGCCCCTCGAACGTAAAGAACTCCACATTCCGGATCACACGATTGTCGGTCGTGATCACATGAACAATGGCAAACGCCTGGTTCCCCGATTCTGCAATCTTCGGAAACTCGAAAGTCTTGATATGATCGGCCTGCACCAGCACTTATCCTTGAACTGCTTTGCGTTGATGTGATCGTCAGGGGCGGGACTGGTAAAAGTAAACCCCTCCGCAAGGTTCTTTTCGACGATATTCCAATCCTTCTTCTCCCAACCAGAGAAATAGCTTTTGATAATCTTCTCTTTTTCGGTTTGGCTGTAGGCTTTAAGGCCAACAGTAAGAAATAACAATAAGAGTATGAGATGCTTCATAGTTTGTTTGATTGACGTTTGCAGATAAGACAATCTCAGTCTGCAAATCCGTACAACCACGGCAAAATAATCCTCACCACACTAAGCAGTCATCACCCATTTTCCCCCGAATAAAAAAATTGAAGCGGGTTAACCTAATGGAATATCTTTTGTCACTACGTCGAAAAGAGTAAGGGTTATGAAGTTAGTGGGGTTGATATTACTATTATTCATTTCCCTGTCAGCATTCTCCCACCCACGCGATAGCGCTCGGGTCACAGAAAGACAAAATGCGAGAATAGAACGTAGGAACGTTCGGGTAGCGGACAGAGAAATCGCGAAACAGCAAAAAGAAAAAGCGAAGATTGAACGGAAGCGTGGACGCGTCATGGAACAATGGGACCAGCGCACCACACAACAGCGGAGAGAAACGATGGAAGAGCATTGATCTTCATGGGGCTGTGTGTCGGCGCTCTCATACACGTGATGAGTACTCACCAGGAATAATGTCTGTTTAAAGAGGAAGTGATTTTTCACTTACCTTTAGCGACATGAAAACCGCCAAGAAAATCGCTAAATGGATCGGCATCATAGGCCTCGTCGTGGTGGCCCTAATGGCTATCTTCTACTTTATCTACGTGCAGCCGGTCCTCAACAAGCTCGAAGCGACCAACATCGTGAACTACGATGATAATCTCGTGATCTTCGAAGGCGGTGGTGGCAACAGTGGTATTCTCAAATCCGACAGTCTCGTACTCGTTATCGACACCAAAATGGGCGACGGCTCCGATGCATTAGCCGCGCAGGTGAAGCAAATCGCAGGCAACAAGCCTATCCTCATCGTCAACACTCATTACCATATCGATCATGCCAGTGGCAATCATCTATTTCCAGGTCAAACAATCATAGCCGGTGGCGCTATACTCCCGACACCTGGACCCGACCAGGCCAAAAAAGAAGATATGCCAACGCAATGGCTCAAAGACCGAATGGATGTTAAGATGGACGACGACACGGCGACAATATTCACATTCAACATGCAGGTTCACACAGCCGGCGACGTGTTCGTTTATCTTCACAAACGCAAGATGCTGTTCGGTGGCGATGTCATCCTCAACGGGCAAATACCATCGGTGGCGAACGGCGATCCAGAAGGATACCTCGCTGCATTCGACAGGCTTCAGAAAGAATTAGATATTCAGAAAATAGTTCCTGGTCACGGACCAAACGGCGGCATCGAGATCCTCGAAACCTTCCGTCAATATTTCAACGACATGAAAACGGCCGCCAGCGACAAATCAAAAACGGATGAGATGGTCGCCAAATACAAAGGCTGGACGAGCGTTCCTATGTTGATGTCGTCGGATAACGTCATCAAGAAATTCCAGGGAAGATAACCGGCATATAGCAGATAGAATCTTTTTCATTAGTTTAGTGGGTCCCCTCTCCCAACTATGAAATTCTTTATACCTGTCGTACTCCTTGCAGTGCTTTGCTCATGTGGTAAACCGAAAGCCGGCATTGTTTTATCGAGCACGCCGATATTCGGATCAGAAAGTTCAAACGATACCATTCACATCGCACCAACCGGGGCCGTGTTGGCATATCAAGGTGACCCCGACCAGGCGAAAGGGAGAATGAAAGTTAAATTCAATGGAAACGACGGTTTTATTGAAAAGGAAAAATTCATTTTTCGGAGAGAGTGCGATGGCCGCAGTAGACTCGTCTGGCGCATTTGTTGTTTACGACAGTTGTCCAATGGCAACGCGTATATTCATAAATACGATATGGCGGGTAGTAGTTGGGTCGACGTGAATACGTTGGATAAAGACACGGCAAATATTACCGTTGCCGCATTGGCTAATGCGATCGATAACAGTCCATACAACGACGAACTCAATATTTCTTTGGCAAAGATCGCAGCCGGTCATTCAACCCATCCCAGGCTACAAACAGTGAAAGTCGATCTTTCCGAAGTTCCCGACGAATCGATCATAGAGATGCAGAAGAAGTTTCATCTGTTGATCAACAAATCGACAAATGAGATCATCACAACCAGGAACACAACCACCGGCTGGATTAATTCCTGCATAAGCGACATTTTTAAAATTTCCAGGGACGCAGACCAGGCGGAAATATCAAACTCCACGATATAATTATTTCTATAAACTACGTCAGCGCACTCCCTTCGTTCGTTAGCCTGGTTCCGAAGCCAAACGGTTCAGCCAGTGACACGAATCCTCTGAAATCATTTTTACTGTTTCGATTGGATCGAAGCCCGGAGAACATCAAAAGTCTATACGATGTCTACAAGCCCGTGATCGTTAGCCAACTTACATCCGGCTTACTTCAGGATGTTAAGCCCGACATAGACAATCTGATCATTGCCTATGATTTGATTGTAGCAAAACCGAATCATCGCGCGCTGTTGAGCGATATCAGTAAAAAAATCGCCGGGTGGGATAAGAAGAATGTAGATGCCGATGGTCGCAGCACCAGCGTTTACACCCTGGTCGATCAATCGTCCATCTATGAACCAATTATGGACACGGAGAAGTACGATCCGAAAAGCGATTTCCAAGGCATTTGGTATTCAAGTTTCTGGACAAGAGATTTGCCGAAGGAAACGAAAAAGTAGTTTACGATATCCTTAAAGATCTCTCGAACGTTGTTCCTGAAGAATTCGACGGCGACGGTAAAGAAAACCCCGACGACGACGAAAGCAATGAAACCGAATTGATAACCTGCATTTTCCAGGATTATTCAGTCGGCGATTGCGGCCACATACTGTTCGACTGCGGAGATTACGGTGACGCCGACATCCAACAGCTTTCGCAGGAAGAAAAACAATTGTGGATGGACCTCGGTGTCGACGACGAGACAGATGGTACGAAGGGGAATCCGAAGTATGTTGGAAAAAAATTCTCTGTTAGAGTCGGAACCACCCGCGGCCCTGCCTGTAATGAAGGCCAGGGCGGCGAGGGTGTAGTTCCAAGAATCCTCGAGTTCAAACTCATGAATTGATCCTTATTCAGATCGGAGACTTTTCACCGGATTCATCAGCGCCGATTTGATTGCGTGAAAACTAACGGTGGCCAATGTGATCAGTAATGCACCACCCGCTGCGGTAACGAATATCCACCAACTGATATCAGTGTGATATTTATAGTTCTGCAGGCCCGCCGAAAGAATGTAGTACGACATCGGCGACGCAACAACACAGGAGATCAGTACCAGCAAAACAAACTCGCTGGAAAGCATCGCCCACAGGTTGGTGATCGAGGCACCGAGAACTTTACGAATACGATCTCCTTCGTGCGACGCTCTGCAACGAACGATGCAAGACCCGACAAGCCCAAACAACTGATGACGATCGCAAGCACGGTGAACACAAAAGCAAGCTGGCCCACTCGATCTTCCGTCGCGAACTTTTGCGGCGTACTCCTGGTCGACAAACTGGTAATCGAATGGCATATCGGGAACAACAGACTGCATGGCGGCACCAATGCGTGTCAATGCATCGTTGACTTCCATCGATGGTTCGAGTCGAACAATGAAATACTTGTTCACTCCTTGAGTGAAGTAGATTGTCGGCATGGAAGCATCGAACGGAGAACTCATGATCATGTCTTTAATAACGCCGATGATGGAATACTGTCGGCCGCCGAAGGCGCTATAAGCGATCGACTTTATTGTCTTGCCAACTGGGTCTTTCAGTCCCATGTATTTCACGGCTGCTTCGTTGAGTATCATCGCAGATGAGTCGCTGGCAATGTCTTCGAAAAATCGCGACCGTCGACGAAGTCCCATCGAACAGTACTTCCGAATTCCGGAGCTACGTTGAGTGTTGCAAAAACATCCAGCATATCGACAGGCTTTCCTTCCCAGACTAGTCCGCCGTTGTACGACCACATGCCCGTAACTTGCCCGCCCGATTCGGCGATAGATGCCACTGCTCCGGATCGTTTCAATTCATTCATGATTGTTTGTGACTTCTCATAATGATCGTTGATCGCTTTCGTATCATTACCAATCCTTCGCGATCATAACCAACGGGTCTGTTCTTGATGAACATTAGCTGGTGATAGATAGCCGCCGTGCAAATGATCAACGTAACGGAAACAGTGAACTGCACAACCACCAGGACCTTCCGCGGCAGCGATGAAAAACGTCCAACTCTAAATGTCCCTTTCAATACACTCACTGGCTTGAACGACGACAAATAGAAAGCGGGATAGCTTCCGGCAAGAAGACCGGTAACGATAAAGAACACCAACGACGACAACCAAAACCACCATTGGGTCAACGGCATCTTCATCGACTTGCCTGCGATCTCGTTAAAGAGTGGAAGCACGAGTGCCACTACGGCCAGCATGCACGCAAAGGCACATCCAACCATAAAAAATGATTCGATGAAAAATTGCTTGATGAGCTGACCTCTCATCGAGCCCATCGTTTTCCTTACGCCGACTTCTTTCGCCCGTCTCTCCGATCGCGCGGTGCTCAGGTTCATGAAGTTGATACAAGCGAGGCATAATACGAAAGCTCCGATCGATCCTATGAACCAAACGAGTTGCATCGGCAGCATTTGTAATTCGCCGTCTTTGAAAGTTGCACGAAGATGCCAGTCGTCCATCGGGATCATATGAAAAGTTGGGTTCAACTTCAATTGTTCCTGCATGTAGTCGAGGCCTCTCGCGGCTTTCAATTCCACATCGCGGATACTTTCCGAAGCTTGCTCGTAGGAAACATTGGGCGCCAGTTGCGCATAGATGTTCAGGATGTGATTGCTCCAGCCTTGTTGTGTGTACCACGGCGCATCCGTCATGTAAAAGTCCCACGGCTCGAAGAAATCGACACCATAAAATTCGGTGTTGCGGGGAAAATCTTTGTACACGCCGGTGACTTTGACTTCCGTACCGCTGTTGATCTTGACGATCTGATCTATTGGATCCTCGTTTCCGAAGATTGCTTTTGCGGTCGACTCCGAAAGAATGATCGTGAGCTGGTCTTCCATTGCTTTCCAATTGCCCTGGATCATTTCGAAACTGAAAGCTTCCGGCGCTTCTTCATCGATGTATATGCCAGTTTTCAAAACACTCTTCGTTGGTGTTGAAAGCGCTCCCTCCCACTGACCTGAGAGCGGCATCACATGCGCGAAGTTGGCGCTGTAATTCGTTTTCAATTCATGGATAAGAGGATAAGGCAAGTATTTATTGCCTGCGTAGTGATGACCACTCTCGTCGATATCTTTCGTGATCATCACGAGAGAATCATAGTTGCTAAAATATTTGTTGAAAGTAAGCTCGTCGTACACCCATAGACCGATGAGCATGGCAACCGACATTCCGAGCGTGAGCCCGCCGATGTTGATGGCGGAATAGATTTTATTCTTCGAGATGTTTCTCCAGCCGATAACGAAATAATTTTTGATCATACCCGGGTTGTTGAAGTTCGTGGAATTACTGAATGGTCTTACGATGCCGCGACGACATAGAAGCAGCACGTCGACAGCAAATCGGACGTCGGCTTTTAGCTTTCCGGATTGTCTTCTCCGATGTTGATACACTTCCAACAGGTCGCCTTCGATGTGGTCGACGAGCCGTGGGTTGCAATACCATCGGAAAAGCTCAAGAATATCTTCGGAGGCATTCTCTGACTTTTTTCCTAAATGTAGGAATAATACGGTTAACTGAAAAAAATCGGGAAGGTTACAGGCTATTATCATTAAATTACTTCGTGTCAAGGTCTTTCTTAATGATAAGCTTTATGATAGCGATCTGCTTCGACAGCAGTTCGCAGGATCTCTCGTTTTTTAATCATTCAATATCACCTCCTTTTCACAAGATCATTCGGACGCCGATCCACCCGGGGATCCAGGTTGCCGTCGAAGCACGTTACAAGGAAACCTCACGAAGTAAATTTTTCCAAACGTTCAATCTTGGGGGATTCTACAATAAATACAACGGCACAGGTTTTTACCTGAATACTGAGGTTGCCTATCGCTTCAAGACGAAACAACATGTTTCGCCGAGGGATTTTTAGGTGGCGGGTATCTCAGGGTTTATCATCCAACCGACATCTACGCGCTAACGCCAGGCGGCACTTACGAGCGCATTAAGGATAAGGGATTCTCTTCGCCGTTGGTTTCATTCGCGATAGGCTTAGGTTACGACATTCCATCCTCTTCGAAATATTCTTTCTCGCCATTCATACGATATCAATCATTCATACAAACACGATACCGCCCGGACCTCAGTGTGCTACCTCAATGCGCTCTTCATATCGGCGTGCGACTTAATCTCAAACGGTCATGAAGGGCCTGTTGATGGTTTCTATCATTGTTCTGATGACGACCTGCGCGAAGGAAGATTGGTCGATACCCGCGGACTCTTGTCAATATAATTTTCCCGACAGCAGCTCCAACAATTCGAAGCACATTGAATATCGTCAGTTATTGGATTGGTATGTGAAGCAAGGTGTTCCGGGGATTACCCTGCAAGTACGAACTCCCTCGGAAGGTGTGTGGATTGGTTCGGCAGGTAAATCGAAGATCGAGACTGCGGATCCGATGCTACCGTGCAATATCCATCATTCGGCAAGCGTCGTAAAGATGTACGTGGGAACGTCGATCATGCTGTTGGTTGAAGATGGAAAGATAGATCTCGATCTGCCGATTAATACCTATCTCGACCATGACTTGTGTGACCACATCGGCAATGGGAATACGGCAACGGTCAGGCAACTATTGAACCATACATCCGGGATTCGCGACTTCATCGTTGAAACGAAGCATCTTACAGACTACTTCAACAATTTTTTCAACGATTACACGACTATGGATTTTCTGCATTACATCTACAACAAATCTGCTGACTTCGAACCGGGAACCAGTGTAGCGTATTCAAATACTAATTTCGTACTGCTTACAATGATCATCGATTCAGTAACGGGAAAACCACATGCCGACTTCATGACGGAACGCATCTTTAAACCGTTCGGTCTTGATGAAACATATTATAAGAATGAACCTGGTTATCCAAAGCCTCCAGGGTTGGTGAATTCATATTGGGATCGCTACGGCGATGGTAAGCTGGAGAACATCACCGATGTCGCCATTCATTTCGATGAGCTGAGTGTTGGTCATGATGGCATGCTAGCTTCGGTTCACGACTATGCTGCGTTTATCGAAGCGTTGCTCAAAGGGAAGATCGTTTCACCTGGGTCTCTAGAGCAAATGATGCAGTGGCAACACGACAAAAAAGAGGATGTCGACTACGGGCTCGCATTAATTCGTGAGCACACCAGTTATGGTTACGCATAGGTCACGGCGGCGGAAATTTCGGTGTAGCAATGGAAGTAATGTATTTTCCCGACGGTGATGTCACGATCGTTCTTTGCAGTAACATCTGCGGCTTCTTTGAGTCACCCGCGCGTCAACAAGTGATGGACCTTGCGAAGGGCGCCGAAAGATTGCGTTTGAGAAGTAAATGGTCCCAAAAAACTTCTCCCATTTTGTCCAGATCGAAAACTCCGGTTGTCATAGGGGCACAAATCAAATATTCAACAAAATGGAAGCAAGAGTAAACGTAATGGAAAAGGGTCAAAGTGGCCTAAAATCCATATTTGCAATGGGTGCCTACCTCAAGAAGTCGACTATAGAAAGGTCGTTATTGGAACTGGTGGATTATCGGATCTCGCAGATCAATGGCTGCGCCTATTGCATGGACATGCACGCGAAAGACGCACGCGCTGCGGGCGAAACCGAGCAACGTCTCTACGCTATCAGCGCATGGAAAGAAATGTCGATCTACACAGATCGCGAAAAGGCAGCGCTGACATGGGCCGAAGCGGTGAACAGCAATCACGTGCCCCAGGAGGTCTTCGACGACGTGAAGGCACAGCTATCTGACGAAGAACTGATCGACCTTACCCTGGCGGTCGGCAATCTCAACACATGGAACAAGCTGAACATCGCATTGTCGCCGATGAAACCCGCTCGTACACTGTTGGGACAATTCGGTTAATCCTTAACTTTGATGCCAAATTATGGAAGAGTTCCTGTTAATATTTCGAAGGGATTTCACAACGAAGGAAGAGCAACCTTCGCCCGATCAGATGCAAAATCATTTGAACCAGTGGCAAGAATGGTTTGCCGGTCCTCACAGCCGCGAACAAGCTCTCGCGTCCACTGCAACGTTGGGATCGAGGTGGCAAGATCGTGAGGGCCGGAAGAATGTAATCAATGGGCCGTATGCCGAGATCAAAGAATCGATTGGCGGAATGGTCTTCGTGAAAGCATCCGGTTACGATGAAGCTGTGGAGATCGCCAATGGATGCCCGATCCTCGAGGTCGGTGGAAATGTTGAGATCAGAAGAGCAGTGACGCCCGGAAAGAACTAGCGTAATATGACTGGCAATGAACAAGACCTGCTACCCAATTTATTTCGTTCGGAATATCAAAAGATCGTAGCAGTTCTTGTTCGCCGGTTTGGTATCACTCATCTCGAGATCGCCGAAGACATCGTGAGTGATACTTTTCTTACAGCCACCGAATCGTGGAGTCACAACGGTGTGCCCGACAATCCAACGGCATGGCTTTACACAGTCGCTAAGAATAAAACGAAGAATTACTTCAAGCATAATTCTTTGTTCGAGCAGAAGTTAGTTCCGGAACTACGAAGCAATTCATCGGTAATCGAAGAAGAAGAAATCGACTTGTCGAACAAAAATATTTCCGACAGCCAGTTGGCAATGATGTTTGCTGTTTGCAACCCGGTGGTTCCGTCGGAGGTGCAGATCGCTTTGGCTCTGAATTTACTTTGCGGTTTCGGTGCACAAGAAATCGCTGATGCCTTTCTCACGAACAAAGAAGTAGTGTACAAGAGGATCAATCGCGGCAAAGAAAAACTGAAGGAGTTCAACGTGAAAGTGGCGCAGCCATCGATCGATGACATCAATGAACGGCTGGACACTGTTTTTGACAACCATCTACCTGTTGTTTTCCGAGGGATACTATTCCACATCGCAGAACAGCAATCTCAGGAAAGATTTTTGCCTGGAGGCTATGCGATTGAACTACTTGCTGATCCAAAACGCAGCCACCAACAATCCAAGAGTAAACGCACTGATGGCGTTGATGTGCTTTCATGCGTCGCGATTTGATGCAAGGGCGAATGACAATGGCGATGCCATATTGTATCATGAACAAGATGAGCATCGATGGAACCAGGAATTGATCCAACGCGGAAAATATTTTCTGAATAATGCCGCAACGGGAGCCCAGCTTTCGAAGTATCACTTAGAGGCCGGCATCGCTTACTGGCATACGCAAAAAGCAGACTCGAAAGAGAAATGGGAAAACATCCTTGATCTTTACAATAACCTCCTCGCTATCGAATATTCCCCTGTTGCTGCATTGAACAGGGCCTTCGCTATATCGAAAGTGTCGGTAAAGAAGTCGGGATTCGCGAGGCCGAAAAGTTACGTCTCGACGACAACCAGTTCTATCATTCGTTGTTGGGGAATTTGTATTCGGATCTCGATAGCAGTAAGTCATTGACACACTATAACCGGGCACTGACTCTTGCCAACTCGCCGGCTGACCGGGCTACAATACAGAAAAATATTCTTGCGGTCGAATGTACTCAAGGGAAGAAAGCTCTTTAATAAAACAAGAATTCTGGACGATCTTCGGCAAGTACATGACGCCGATACGTTCGTCGGAAGGCTTGCGCGTGAACTGGATCAATTACAAGACCGGCATTAAAGATGTTTACTTCAGGATGGAAACACTCGGTGAGTCGGCTGCAATCAGTATCTCGATCGAGCACAATGACCCCGGTATTCGCGACCTGTTCTTCGAACAATTCCCTGGAATTAAAGCAGATGCTGAAAGAGTCTTTGGAAGAAGAATGGAGTTGGCAACAGGATATTGCTGTCAACGGCCGGGAGATCTCGAGAATCATTAAAGAGTTGCCGAAGACTTCTGTGTTCAACAAAGATCAGTGGCCTGAACTCATACAATTTTTCAAGCCACGGATCATCGCACTCGATGGATTCTGGGAGAACGCCAGGTATAGTTTCGAATCACTGAAATAGAATTATTTCCGTTCGTTGTAAACTCCAATCTCCGCAATAGACGGCGGCTCACTAAACTCGTCGATCGATATTCGCACACGACCACCCCACACGGTGTTGAAACGTACGATGTTGAACTTGCCCTTACTCTGACCCGAGAAAACCGGCTTCCATGTTCCATTGTCGGAATACTCAAGGCGATATTTTTTTATCGAAGCTTTGCTTTCGTAAACAGTAACCATGTTGAACGGTTGCTCTTTGCCGAGGTCGATCTCAAACCATGGACTCTTAACGGTCGGGTTTGAATTCCATGCCGTTCCGAAATTGTCGTCGTTCGCAAAATCCATGATCCACATGTCGTCACTCCAGCTCGAGTTCGTAGGACGGTTCTTTGCGATGTTCGAAGAAATGATTGGCGTTTCTGTCGGAGGTAGTTTTGAAACCGGTCCTTCGTTGCGCCACATCTTGCCGATAGACTTCAGTGCATCCAAAGCATTATCGTCGATGAGACCATCCCGGTTCGGCGCGATATTAAGAATGAAGTTACAGTACACATTATTGAGAGGCTTGATGTTGTCGTTCACCAACTTCACAGGATCTTTCACGGCTTGCGTTGGGAAAGTAGTTTTCCAAAACCAGTTTGTTGAATGGGATAACATGAAAGCGCAGGCAAGGAGTTAGCCTCTTTCGAAATATGCTGACCGGCGCCCTGCTCGTATGATTTGATGTCGGTATAAAACAATCCTTCCGCTGGATACTTTGCCGCGTTAAGATCCATCAACAGGCCATTGAGGCTGCAATGATTTTACCAACAAGTAAATCTCTTCGAATGGAATATCGTCGTACGAGATGCGCGACCAGGGTGCGTCCCATCCGTCGATGATCAGCGCCGTTATCTCACCATAGTTTGTCAGCAGTTCAGTGATCTGTGCCTTCACCATCTGAATGTGCTGCGGAGTGATATGACCTTTGCGGAGTTTGTGGTTCGTATCGAGAATTGAGTAGTACAACATTACTTTCAGTCCGTTAGCTCTGAAAGCATCCGCATACTCCTTCACGACGTCGCGTTTTAGCGGGCTGTTCATCACGTTGTAGTCGGTGGTCTTTGTGTTCCATATCGGGAACCCGCTGTGATGCTTAGTGGTAAGGCAACCATAACTCATGTTGGCCGACTTCGCGGCTTTAGCCCATTGATCGCAGTTAAGCTTTGTTGGATTAAATATCGAAGGAGACGCATCGGGATCCGCCCAATCGTGATCCATGAATGTAGGAATGTTGAAGTGGATGAACATTCCAAAGCGGAGATCAACAAATTCCTGCTGCAATTGATGCAGAGGTTTGGTGGGTTGCTTTTGAGAATATGCAGTGTTGATGACTACGATCAAAAAGATCAGAAAAAATCGCGCAGGCATAAAATTTGGATTATGTATATTTCAATCTCTCCTCCTCTATATCAATCCTTGTCAGGTGTTGACGCAGCACCGATTCGTCGAGGTCATCGTGTTCGCGGTGGATTTGGAGCAAGTGTGCCCGTTGCGACTTAAGCGCTTCGAGATGAACCGGTTTGTACTCGACAGAATCCGGAAAAACCCATTCATTATTATTCTCAAGAAGGTGAATGGTTTTGTTCAACAGCGGAAGTGTATCGAGCTTGGTCCTGGTAATTAGATCGAAGGAAAGATAATGTGTGATCGTTAAGATTCTTTCTTATAAACTCGTGAGCTTCTTCGTCCGGCATCGTGTCGTGCATGTACGGTGTATCGAGCTTCCTTATGAAATATGGAAGAGTCAGTCCCTGCACAATGAGTGTTGTCAGGATCACGATAAAAGTAATGAAGAGAATAAGGTTGCGTTGAGGGAACGGCACACCCTCCGAAACATAAACAGGAATGGCCAGCGCTGCAGCCAGCGACACAACACCTCTCATGCCTGTCCATCCAAGAATAACGGAACTTTGAAACCAGGATGTCGCGTATCGGCAACCGTTATAAGTTGCGCATGATCAACGTCACGATCACAGCTCCGTACGCCGACAACATTCGACTCACAACAAGCGCTGCCGTAATCAGCAGGCCATAACCGATTGCCGAGCTCACTGGCACCTCCCGAGCTCGCCAACAATTTCCCGAAGCTCGAGCCCAATCAAAATAAAGACGAGTCCATTCAAACGAAGACGAGACTTTCCCACACATTAACGCCTCGTATTCGCGAGCTGGTGCTGAGAAAAAAATATCTCCGGGTAGATAATAACAATCCGCCGCTCACGACAGACAAAATACCGGAGCTATGAAGCGATTCCGCAGCGAGGTACATAATGTACGGAGCCACGATCGTAAGCACTATGTCCATGTTCGAATCTGTAGGAAGATGCTTTTGCACCTGCATGAAGATCCACCCTACGATGAGTCCAATTCCCACACCGCCGGCAACCATCCATGCAAAACTCAACGATGCTTCGTACCAGACGAATTGCCCGGTAGAAATTGCAATCAATGCGAACCGAAATATGATCAGCGATGAAGCGTCGTTCAATAAACTTTCGCCTTCGAGAATGGATGACAGTCGACGAGGCACCTTCATGAATTTCACGATTGCGCCGGCACTCACCGCGTCGGGTGGAGAAACAATTCCGCCGAGAAGAAATCCAAGGGCAAGAGTAAATCCTGGGATGAAATAATTGGCAACCAATGCCACGGACAACGCCGAAATGAATACCACGATGAAGGCAAAGCTTCCCACGATCCGTCGCCATTTCCAAAGTTCTTTCCACGAGATAGCCCATGTCGCTTCGAACAAGAGTGGCGGCAGCACGATAAGGAAGATCATGTCCGGGTCGATCTTTACAACTGGAAGTCCCGGGACAACACTTACGATCAGCCCGGCCACAACGAGAATGATCGGGTAAGCGACTTTAATGTGGTTGGCCAACATCACCAGGAACACGATGGCTACGATGAGGGCGAGATAAAACGGGAACTGATCGATCATGAGCTGCCTAAAGATTAAATTTATAAAACGTTAGGCTATTTACGAATCGAGTATAGCAATCTGTTACCGGATCGCCATTCGATACATCTTCTCCGGTATTTGCGACAGCGTTGATTCGTGTATTTGCTCTCCAGTCCATAAAATTTTTGAAAGCTCATGATGAGTGGTCTCCATTTGTCGGGGTCTACCCTGTCGGAATATCCATCCATTAAGATCGACTCTTCGATATGTACCCGAACGATCTTTAGCTCGAACGTTGTGATTCGTCCGGCGATGCTGGGATCGTCTTGTCCCAAAAGATTTACGGCCACCACTTCGGCTTCCATTTGCACGGGACATTCCTCGACTCTCGGTGGAGTTACGATGTCTGAATCTTGTCGTGTAAAGCCTGATGTGCCAAACTTATCGGGTTCGAATACATAACCACGTTTCTCTTTGGTGGGTGGAACGGGATAAGAAGAAGTCTTGAGAGCAAGCCTGTCAACAGCTGCGACTTCGTTAACGGAAGGCATGTTGATGACGCACTGCCTGGTCTTGATAAGATTTTCGGTTGTCTTATTGGTTGATCCCAGTCCGATGATGCAACGCCATCCGAGCCAGAAAATGGATGAGATTGGTGCGAGGTTGTCGGAGTTGTCGGGATTTTTGGTAGACACGAGTACGACGGGTGTACCGAAATAAAGGATCGAGGGTTCGCAAGTGTTGTGCATTGTCATTGAATTATGATTCAATGATCGTGGAGTTTCGGCGTGATAAGAACCCGATTCTTGCTGAGTTGAACCAAAGTGCGTACGGAAAACCTGACAATGTGAGGTGGTTTTGATGCATTCGATGGGTAACGCCCTTATGAATCTCGTATTATCGCATAGTTAAAATTCAAATGGTTATGCAAACATCAGAATGGATTGCGGTAGGTGGTATAGTTACGGGACTATTGGCCACAACCATCGGCAGTACTTTGTATTTGTCGTTCAAGATTGGGGGAGTCAATGAAAAAGTTAACTCTCTCGGCGTGAGGATGGATTCGATGGAGATCAGAATGAACTCGTTGGAGGGCGCCATTACAGAAATCAGAGTTGATATTGCTGAGATGCGTGTAAAGGTCGATTCGCTATGGAGAGATTATCTAGACAAGAAGGCAAACACTAAAGCCCATCCGTAGTCAACAAAAAGGCCACCGCCGCCGATGGCCTTCCCATTCTTAAATTATTGCACGATCTCTAATAACTCCCACAGCTCACTCCTCACCAGGCTTCTCGTCCTCTCTGTCTTTTGGATCCATGGCGTTACTTCCTGGTCCGGATATACTTTTTTGAAGGCTTCCATCGTCGCAGGCTCGAACATCTGCGCATAAGTCTCATAGCTATCCGTTGTAACATAATCGTATGAATTACCGCTGCCGCCTGGATATGCAAGTGCCCACAATCCCCAGCCTGCACGTTTACCGTTGTCTGCCATTTCTTTATGCACAGGCTTCCAATCCTTCGTTTCCGAAGCCACGTATGCGTCACCCATACCCTCCTTCACCTTCATGAAGTTCATCATAATGTATTTGACACGAGCATCCGGCTTCGATACACCATCAACCCTTTCATACAGGCTGCAACGAACAACTTGCGAAAGGCTTCGCGCCTTTGCCAGGATTGCATTCGGATCTGCCTTCGGGAATGCTGCCTTTATCATGTCTACCATGTTGTCATTCGGTTCGGTCTTCTTCCAATCATTGTAGAAGGCCACCGATGCGTAGTTGTATTCATCGGCCGATCCGGCAAAAGCTATTTTATATAATTGCCATTCAACAATGCGACCATTCTGCTTGCTTGATTGATACGCCGGCTTCCAAACTTCTTTCGCCTGTTTTTCGAACTCGGCAACGTTCTGAGGTTCCACTTTCAGTAATCGAGCTTCAGCTATCACTGGCGCGGTCTGTGCAAAGACGTTGGCACTGACAAGGAAGATCAGGATCAAAGCATGAATTGAATTCCTTCTTTGAGGAGCAAAATTTGTTTTCATTTGATATGGGGTTTGGTTGAGAAAGTTCTGCGAATGCCGAACTGATTCAACTTCTCGGAATGGCTTGCCGAGTTCGGGGTGTAATTGAATATAGAGAGACGGGCGGAGAATGTGAAAACTTTACCCGGATATATTTTTAGGGATGCCCTAAATTACTCCCATACCTTCTTCGATACTCCACAGGCGACAGCGACGCGTATTTCACAAACAATTTTCTGAAAGAGTTGATGTCATTGTAACCAATCGAATAAATGATGCTGCCGATTGAGTCGTTCGATTCCTCGAGTCGGCGTTTCACTTTTTCAACATTTACGCGCTGAATATATTCTATAGGCGTATTTCCTGTCGATGCTTTAAAGCGCCTGATAAAACTTCGCTTGCTTAGATTGACCTTGTCGGCAAGAAGTTCAACCGTTAATCTCTGTTTTGATGTCTCTATTGCCTTTTGAGCCTCAGCAATAGCGTCGTCTTTATGAACCGATTGCGGCTTAAACATCGCGTAGCTCGATTGAAATGCGTGGTTCGGATCCATCAGGAGCATCTTGGCTGAGAAGATCGCTGTCTCCCTTCCGCAATACTTCTCTACTAAATACAAGCAAAGGTTCAATGATGATGTGGCGCCACCGCTGGTATAGATTCCTCCTGCATCTACGATTATACGATCATCCTCCAGTGTAACTTTTGGAAACATCTCCGTAAAAAGAGGTGCCTTATACCAATGCGTCGTTGCCGACTTACCGTCGAGCAATCCCGTCGACGCGAGGAGAAATGCACCCGTACACATGGTGCCGACCTCGGCTCCGTTCTTCTTCAACCTCACGATATGCCTGATCACCGACTGGTTGATCTTTAATTTCTCGGGGATGTCAAATTCCATTGCGGGAATCAGTAACAGGTCCGTAGACCTCACTTCGTCGATTGTCTTTTCACAATCGATCACAAGTTTGTTCATGGTCCTCACGCGTTTGCTTTTCACGCCAACGAGTTCGACGTCGAAAAAAGGCTTCTTGCTCTTTCCCAACTGAGAATGCATTTGGCCTGCCTTTCTGAGCACCTCCATCGCACCGACCGGTGATATCGGTGTGGAGTCTGATAAAACGAGAATACTGACTTTCATACTAGAAATATAAGAAATCGATTTGGCATAAACACCATAGTAGAATGGCATTTATGACATGCCTTTCCGGGAGCCCCGTGAGTTAATTTTAATGTCACAATCAAAAACATATGACAAAGAAAAATCCATGGATAGCCGCTATCCTTAACCTCATCTTTTATGGTGCGGGAACAATGTACGTCGGAAAACGGGTGGCCTTTGGTCTCATACTCACATTCGCGATGCTGGTGGTGCGGTACGTTGAAATTGAAATGAAGCTGACGAATCTTTCACCGGAAATGTGGCCATGGTTTGTAGGATCATTGGCAGTGGCCCAGGTCGCCTGTGCGATTGATGGATTTAATGAAGTGAAAAAAGTGAACGCCGCATGAAAAAGGTTTTGATCACCGGTGCGAGTGATGGTATCGGTCTCGCCGCAGCGCTTCTCTTCGCGAAGCAGGGCGATCAGTTGACTCTCGTAGCACGAAGTGCTTCGAAGCTCGAGGCGGCCGTAAAGAGCCTGCCTGGCATTGGTCATACATTTATTGTCGCAGACCTGACAACAAAGGATGATGTGCACAAGCTCAAGCCTGTTATTGAACAGGAGCGATTCGACATCGTGATCAACAATGCAGGCGTGGGACTTTATGGGAAGTTTCATGAGCTCACGCTAAGCGACCAGGTAAAAATGATGAACCTGAACATGAACGCATTAACGGCCATCTCGCATTTCTACCTCGGCATTGCAACGAGTGGCTCTACCCTTGTGAATATTGCATCAACGTTGGGAACATCATCGTTTGCAGGCCTGTCGGTGTATTCCGCAACGAAAGCATTCGTTACCATTTTCAGCGAGTCGCTCTGGCGCGAATACAAAAAGAAAGATATCTATGTAATGGCATTTTGCCCCGGCGTAACTGCAACGCATTTCCACGAAGGTGGCGGAAGCAGTACCGAGGTCTATCCGAAGTTTATCACACAGACACCAGAACAAGTTGCGGTTGAACTTGTGAGAGCAATCGACAGGCGCCGGAAGCCGAGAGTAGTTTCAGGAATCATGAACCGAATGATGCTGTACTTTCAGAAGTTCATGAGCCGCAGAACGGTCGCAACAACGATGGGAAGGTTTAGTCCAGTGAAGGTCTAGCCGTTAGCTTTCACGGGCTCAGCAGGGTCAACTTTGATCACTTCTACTCCAGGTAACTTCGAACGTATCTGCTCGAGGTAGGCAGGCTCTATCGGGTTTCCATCAAGCACAAGCTTCTTGAGCTTGGTCAACTTTGCCAGGTCTTGAAGCGGCAGTTCCTGAAAATCATTATTGCTCAGATCGATCGACTCCACATTCGTCATCTTCCACAACAAGTCCGGGAGCTTATCCATGTAATGATTCCTGAAACTGACCTGTTGATATTTTTGAAACTCCGCATCGCCCATGTATTGATATTTCATCTTGAGTTGGGGCATTGTTGCAGTAAGTAAACTCCCGGTAGATGTCGAATCGGGCATAATATGTATCTCTACGCGATCGGTCCTGTCACCGCCGATGTCTACACCAAACCCTAATGTTACTGTTGCGAAAAGCGCAGCGACGATAAACGCAACGCCTATAGCCCCGATGAAATATCTAAACCCGGTCTCGCCAAGAAGGCTGCGCACCAGCCGGGCCTTTCCTGTCTTTGATTCGACGTCTTTGAATGAATGCCTGATCGCCCCCTGCAACGCGTAAATGCCAAGGGCAAGCAAAACAATGATAATAATCCAGATCGGGTTCATTTTGCCAAACTAGGCAAAAAAGGCCGGCCCCTATTTACAATCCTACCCCTGTTTTTTTCAATTCTTACATGCCCACATCCACGCAGATGTTTCGAACACTTTCCCATCGCCGTTCGTGAATTTGAACCGGGCCTGGTAACTCGTAGCGTTGGTGCACGGTTGATTTGAGTTGGGGATCTCAGATTGAGTGATCGTCATCATAAAAGCGCCATTGGCATCTATCTGCGTGGTTTGGCACTTAAGATCGATGTTATGACCGGGCTCACATTGACATTTATTAAAATCCCCTGGAGTACAACCGTTAATGCAGTCATTGACGAGCGCTTGCATGGTGCAAAGCGAAGTCGGACTCGTTACTGCAACATAAAAAGGTTCATCAATCCTGATGGGCGTGTTCGGTCCGCCAACGAGCGAAAAGCTGACGTTAAATATTTTCTTAATATTTATTCCGTGAAACACAGCCTTCGATCCACCCGATGAAACCTGCACAACTGGCGTATGTGGAGGAACGGTTATAGACCGGTTTTGAAAATACACCGGGTCGGACAATTTGAATTTGATTTCGGTCTCCGTGGCGCTAAGTATAACAGGTTGTTGAGCAACCTGGTTGATATCCTTTCCGGTGAATGATACGAAGACGGAGTCTTTGGTAGACTGGTTATAATTCAAATAACCAAGGGCGACCGTGTCTTTAGTCATGTCACTATTGAAACCAGTTCCCTGTATGGTGAATGTGTCGTCGAAGTATGCATGTTGGGTGACACTGGAGATTGTGATGTCGCGTCCGTTGTTCGATGGTTGCGGATTATTACCGCTTCCGCCGCAATTGGCGAGTAACAACAAGGCGACAAGTGAGAATAGGGATATTTTCATGTGACTGAATAACGGCAACGGGCAATTTCCCGAAAATACCTCATTCGGCGAAATGCTTTGGGAATCGATTAAGTGAAGTTTACTTCTTTCCCTGTATGATTCTTTTCGCCGCTGTATTGATGGCCGCTTGTACAAATCCGGAGTCCATGTGCTCAACAAACGATCTGTACTCTGAATTTTGAATCAATTTATCTTTTACCGTTTTATCAGTAACGATTTTTTTAAGATCGTCGGTGGATGAAACTCCATTCGTTACGTAAGCGACTTTTACTTGCGAGATGATCTCACTAAAAAATGCAATAAGAAAATTGACATAAGCTTTGTCATGCTGAATTTCACCATGACCGGGAAGTAACGTGGTGTAGTCAAGATCATTCATTTTCTTCATGACCTCGAGCCACTCAGGCGAAAACATTCCCGACTCGTACGGCGAAGGATGAACGACAAGATCTCCCGTGATCAATATTTTTTCGGAAGGCAAGAATACGATAGCGTCTCCGCTTGTGTTCGCTACACCAAAGTATAAAAAACTGTATCTCGCGTTTTTTGTCGGAGATCACCATTCTTTCGGAATAGGTCAGGTTGGGTAAAACGGGAATGATCTTTTTGATACCGTCGATGTCCTTGCGGACGTCGGTCAATGTCGTCTTAAGCTCTGCGACCTGTGTGTCTGATAATGCTTCTCCGTAAAGTGATTTCTCAGCGATAGCTTTTTCGTAGGTGTCGATAAATCCACCGTAGTTTTTTGGATAGAGTTTATTTACCCAAACCAGGCCATTCTCCTGCAACGCCAACTTTGTTTGCTCGGTCGAAATGATGTCGATACCTGGATACGTCCTCTTGAATACTTCGTTCCCTTGCCAATGATCACCGTGCCAATGAGTATTCACGAGGTAACGGACCGGCTTTGGTGTAATCTTTTTGATCTCCTTGATTGCTTCGGTAGCGGCTTCAGGTAGCAGTCCGCTGTCGACTACCATTACATCAGACTCGTTCACGATCACGATAATGTTCGCGGTAACCCACCGGTAGTCGCTGATCGTTGGTTTCAGAACATAGATGTCGGGGTTCACCTTCTCTACCTGGTAACTATAGGCTGATTGGGCGGCGGCGTGGTTAAAGGACAGGCCGAGAATGAACGCGATGATGTGAGATCTCATGAAAGCAAATTTCTGAAAAGGGAACGCGGGATTTCTTTTGTAATGGTGATTGATCGCCTTTGAATGAGATTGATCATGGTTTTTTAAAGTCGACGGGGACATGCTGTCACAGAAAACCTGACAATCTGAATCGGTTTCAACAAAATGGATGATTAAGGCTTCGTAATCGTCGTATCATCGCTCAGTAATTAATCATTAAAAATATGAGCACATCAGATTGGATTGCGATCGCCGGCATCGCTATGGCATTTTTTATCGCACTACTTGGAAGCGTATGGCATCTTTCATCAAGCATCGCTAACCTGAATGCAAGAGTGACGATTATTGAAAAGACGTTGCAGACTTTAGTCGAAACCGTTGCGGTAATGAAGAATGACATAACAGAAATCAGGATCGAACTCGCCGAAATGCGAGGTAAGCTCGAAATTCTATGGAAAGTGCACGTCTCTCAGTCGAATTCCCCTATCTCGTTAAACGATGTTGGCCGGGACATTTTAGCGAAAACCAACATCGGCGCTTTCGCGGAACAACATTATCCGGAAATACTCTCTAAAGTAAGGTCGTTTACTCCAGGGAACGCATACCAGGCTCAGGAAGTCCTGATTTCGATTGTTGGGCGGTACAAAAGAGAACACGAATACCGGTTGATGCTGCAGGAGATTGCATTTTCAAGTGGCTATGATATCGATTCGCTGTTGTTTGTGGCAGCCCTATCGATTAGAGATAGAGTAATTTCGGATTTAGGTTTAGCAAGGAACTGAAATAATTTAGAAACATCAGTTTGGATTGCCAGTAACCTTGTCAGCAAGCTCAGGTAACAATCTTAACCTGTAACACTATGCTGACACGCAACTACGTAACTACGGCCCTGCGCAATTTCACCAGGCACAAGCGCTATTCATTTATCAATGTATTGGGATTAAGCATTGCGATTGCTTTTTGCCTGCTGGTGTATCTCTTCATTAATGATGAGCTCAGCTTCGACAGGTTTCATGCCAACCGCGAACGGATCTATCGCATTAACGACAGGTTATTTACAAAGATAAATTTCGAGCAAGGTGACGCCGATCCCTATCGGTATCAAAGTGCGTTATCGAATGCGCTCGGTGCTGCGCTACGTACCGAAGCTCCGGAGGTTGAACACGTTACCCAAATTAAGCGGGGTGGAAAACAAACAATTAAAATCAGCGACGAGGCCTTCGGCCATAGAGAACATTCCCTCGCAAATCTGACTTCTACATAACCTCCTTATTTTAGTTGAAATTTCCCTTTTGTGCAGATCCGTTTCGGTTTACATAAATTGGCAGTAACACAACCAAATCCATGGAGTCTAAAACCCAAAGTAACGAACCAAAAAAACACATCAAATACTGGCAGAGCGTTGCTCTGGTGGCAGCGCTGATTCCAACGATATTTTGGCTTCGGTTCGGAAGAGTTGATGGTTTTGCAGTTGCGTTTACGGCATTTCTGATATTGTTGATGACAGCGGTACAGTTTCTCCCAGGCTTGGGAAGTAAATACGAGAATGATGCTCCGCGAAAGTATGTTTCATCTTCGAAGTTCGACAGACTTGGCGTTGTTTGGCTCTTGTCGATTCCGTTTGCGCCATTTTTGTCGTGGATGATCAATGAATATTTCACCACTACACCTGATAACTGGCGAACAATCCTGACCGTCAAAGCCGGGCTTTGCGTATTACTGCCATGTATATGCGTTCTTCCGCTCATCCGGTATATAAATGGTAAAACGGCCCTGGTCGCCACGCTTATCCTGGTGATAGGTACTTGCTTTCCTGTGATCATCGGCTGGAATTCAATGCTCGATATAATACAAGGACCACAGGAGAGGACCGTCGTGGTCAGTGATGTGCATGGTATTTATTATACCCGGAATTTTAAAAATATCCCCACGGATATTATCGAGATTACTCTTGATGACGGTAAGGTCTTTCAGGCCAATATCAAATATGTTTCGGTAAAATCGGGAGTTCAGACGCTCGTCATGTTGGAACACGTTGGTGTGGTGATTGAGGCGAAGTGAGCAACAGTTCACTTAATTAAATGAAGATCTAAACTCCATGGGAGAAAGATTTGTCTTGGACTTAAAAAGCTTACTGAATGATTGCGGGTGCTCAAAGCCTAATTCATAAGCAATTTCTGCAACGGTAAGGTTAGTGGTGGATAATTTTTCCTTCGCTTTTTCAACCAGCTTATTATGTATATGCTGCTGTGCGTTTTGTCCTGTTAACGACCGTAACATGTCACTTAAATACCCTGGCGACATGTTTAAGGTATCTGCGAGAAAATGTACTGTGGGCATTCCTTTATTTGGTGATTTCTCGTCATTAAAATGATGATCTAAAATTTCTTCCAGTTCTTGTAATAAGTTATTATTTACTGCTTTTCGAGTAATGAACTGACGTTTATAGAAACGATTGCTGTAATTCAACAATAACTCAATTTGCGAGATAACAACATCCTGGCTAAAATCATCTATGGTACCATTTAATTCTTCCTTCATATTTTTAAAAACGGAAATAATAGTTGTCCTTTCCTTATCTGAAAGGTGCAATGCTTCATTTACTGAGTAAGAAAAGAAGCCATATTGCTTTATTTTTTTTGCTAGAGGATAACCGGATAAAAAATCGGGATGGAATAGCACGGTAAATCCGGAATGGTCTTGATTGATTTCACCGTTCGCACTCACCTGATTGGGCGCCTTAAACAATAAACCACCTTCATCAAAATCATAGAAGCCCTGTCCATACTTTATTTTGCCGGTAAGATTATTTTTAAGTGAAATTTTATAAAAGCTATGTACGAAAGATCCGGGTAGCTTAGTTAAGTTTATTTTATTGTCTTTGTTTTCTACCAAACTTATCATCGGGTGCAAAGGCTTTGGCAACCCAAGCACCCTATGTAGGTCGGACAGAGATTCAAATCTATGTGGAATGCTTTCTTCCCTTTTCATCCTGTAAATTTATTAATATTCCCCCGTAGACCAGAAGATCTTTATCTGTTCAAGGTATTCATGAACCTTTCGGGATAGCGAGTACCTGATGCAATTCCTACAGGCATTATTGCGTCGATACTTTGTAAATCTTCTTTGGTAAGTCTTACATTTTCAGATGCAATATTTTCCTGAAGATATTTTATACGTTTGGTGCCAGGTATGGTAATGATATCTTCACCCTGAGCCAATACCCAGGCAATAGCCAACTGTGAAGGGCTACAGCCTTTTTGATCGGCCAATGTTTTTATCTTTTCTACCAGCTCAAGGTTTTTATAGAAATTCTCGCCCTGAAAACGTGGCATATGCGCGCGGTTATCTTTGATGTCTTCAGGTTTTTTAAGTTCACCACTTAGAAAGCCACGACTCAACGGAGAATAAGCAACGAGTCCGATCCCTAATTCACGAATTGCAGGAAGAACTTCAGCTTCAACATCACGGGTCCAAAGAGAATATTCTATCTGAAGTGTAGTAATGGTATGTACAGCAGCAGCCTTACGAATGCTTTTAGCTGAAGCTTCAGAAAGACCGACGTATTTAACAATACCTTTTGTAACCAGCTCCGATAGTGCACCAACCGTTTCTTCAATAGGAATATTGGGATCAATTCGTGCTAGCGTATATAAATCAATATAATCGGTTTTTAGGCGCTGTAGGCTGTGCATGACAGCGTGACGGATATAGTCAGGGTGGCCATTTACAGGTCCATAGCCCATTGGAGAAGCCATCATCCCGGTTTTTACAGAGAGAAATGCTTTGTCTCTTTTTTGTTTGATTGCTTGTCCAATAAGCTGTTCGTTATGTCCGGAAAGGTAAAAATCAGCAGTATCTAAAAAATTGTGCCCGAGTTCGAGGGCTTTTTCGATCGTGGCGATAGATTCTTTTTCATCGCTTTGTCCGTATGCACCCGACATTCCCATGCATCCTAAGCCTACTGCTGATACCAAAGGGCCGCTTTTTCCTAATTTTCTTTTCATGATTCTATATTTTTAGAATTAACATGACAAAGTTCTGGTGAAAGTCTTTATTGAATGTAGCCGAATTGAGGATTGTTGTAATCAAAATGAGATTCCGAGTGGTATCTCCGTTCAATAGAATTTGGTAATCCTGTGGCTATACTATATATCCGCTATTGCGTACTATTCATATTTGATCGATAGCTCGTCGGCGCAACATTGTACTTATCATGAAAGCTTTTAGTGAAATTCGGCAAATCATTAAAACCACATTCAAAGGCAATCTCTGTGATCCGATTATCAGAAGCTAGAAGTAGTTCAGCTGCTTTTTCGAGTCTTTTGGTCTTTATATAATTTGCGGGAGAGTCGTCGTATAATTTCGCGAATTCCCTCTTAAATGATGAAACACTTAAATTGGTTCTCTGCGCCAGCTCTTCGATGCCGACTTGTGAAAATATATTGGCTTCAATTATTTGTTTGAATGTGTACGTGGTGGGTGAAAACAGTTGAGACAATATCGTTAGTATCGTATCGGCGTTCCGTGTCTGTGATAGCAGGAGAATGATCTCCTTCAATTTCAAAATCAGAATTTCATCATTTACCAAAGACGGATTTTCAAAATAAAACAACAGCCCCTCAATATATTTCTGTATCAGAAAGTCATTATTTATTTTCTCACTGGACTGATTCGTTACTATTGT
Source organism: Bacteroidota bacterium (assembly GCA_037200305.1). Taxonomy (GTDB): domain Bacteria; phylum Bacteroidota; class Bacteroidia; order Cytophagales; family Cyclobacteriaceae; genus ELB16-189. The sequence goes on along the minus strand of JBBCGZ010000005.1, from coordinate 18,247 downwards.
CTTTGGTCGTTGAAGCAAAAAAGGAAGATCTTTTTCATAAATCTTCTTTAGAATATCAGGGTGAAAACTAATCACTACTATTTCATTCTTATTGCTTGAACTGGAGTTGCTAATTTTCTTGCCGGTGTTCATGCAATTAAGAAACAACGAATAATGGGTTGGTATCAATATCTCTTCGTCGTCAACATGAAACTGCATGTCGCCCTCTAATGAAAATAAAAAACAGGCATAGTCTGAAACCGGAAAAGGAAATTCAAATGGAGGTTTTACGACCACCTTTTGCATTAATGGCTTCCCATACAAATCAATTTTCTTATGGTCAATAACCAATTATCGTGCTGTTTAAGCTTTAAAGGGTTCCTATGGTATAAGGATGCAATATAGAATTCTAAAGCACCATGATGGAAGGAATCATTTGCTAACTGAAGCATTGAGTTTTCCTTTGCCTTCTAAATTGATAAATTGAGCCGACAATAAACAATACCAAAAGAACAAGCAGTGTCTTCCCTATTGACGGGTCAGCTGGATCTTTCGCCAAAGGATGTCCGATGGGGACACGTTGAAATGTTTCAGCAACTGTGGGGATCAATGACAAAAAAAAGCTGAACGACAGGCAAAAGTTCTCAAAAAGCCGAGCTCTGGTATTTCCTTGTTTTCGGGCGTAAAGAAAATAAGCTATCGATACCAGAACGACAATAAATAAGGCAAAGGCATGACCTGGATTAAGACCGCCACGCTTGGATATGCCTAAAGCTGTTAACGAAGTAATGATTGTTCCATAGAAGTATATTTTTCCCGATAACGCCGCGAGGTTGATTTTGCCATGCCTTACAAAAGACACTACTGCGCCAGGCTGACTGTTCTGCCGTTCACATCTTTACTTGTATGTCGATATTGACGATACAAAGTTGCCTTTGAAAAAAGCTGGGGGCTTTATGAATTCGTTCAACTATTTGGCAAATCCGTTCAAAAGAACACCTCTTACGGATGCCGTTTCCGAACATGCTTGTCTACTTTCCGGCGTGATTCTGACATGCAACACACCAAGCGGATTCGAACCGCTTCCATTTATTTTGATATGAATAGATTCTTTTCGAAAGCCTTTATTATATCGGAAGGCCTTACATTCAGTGGTTTTGCAAGCTTGAAGATTGTTGCTATAGTGGCACTTATAAGGCCGCGCTCGAGACGCGAAACAAATGATCTGTCGATGCCCGCGCCATCAGCCAACTGTTGCTGACTTAATCCTTGCTGCTTTCTCAACCGCAACAGCATATCACCAAAAAACTTCGTCATTAGAACTTTTTTTTTGAACGCTTCAGTTGCGGGGGTTCAACGTGGTGTTCCAACTTAAAATCAACCAGCTCTCCAACGGAAATATTCAGGCTGATTGCAAGTTTCGTTAGTGTTGTTAGTGATGGAACAATGCGTCCCCCCTCAAGCTGCGAAATATAGGAACGGTCCAGATTAGAGTCTATAGCTAACTCTTCTTGTGAAAATTCCTTGCTCTGCCGAAGGATTCTCAACCTTGCTCAAATACAACTCCAATATTGTTGTACACACTTAAATTGATTAGAACAATACGTTTTCCTGATATACAATAAGATCATAATTTACATCGATCAAAATTTGTTGTCAATCATCAACAAGATGTTATATTTAATAAGCGTGTCATTAAACACCTTCTTAGGGCAGCTTTAATAATTTTCAATAATTATATTGAAAAGCATATAAATAGACAATTAATAACGATATTATATGTTTTTAAATATAGAATGGTATATTTAGCCATAATTATATCTAATTAAATATAATGCAACGACTTGCAGAATTTGTTAAAAGCAAAAGAAAAGAGGTAAACCTGACTCAAGAGGAGTTTGCGGATCGTGCCGGGGTAGCTCTTACCGTAATCCGGAAAATCGAGCAGGATAAGGGGAACCTGAATTTCGAAAAAGTGAATCAGGTTCTCAGAATGTTCGGCCATGAACTGGCGCCTGTTAACAGTCGCGAATTGCAGGGAAATAAAATCACCAATGCATGAGACAGGGAGAGGTATTTTACAACGATGTGTTGGCGGGCACACTGACGGAAACCGACGATGGCGAATACACCTTTGTCTACAATGTTAACTACATCCAGCAGCACCCTGATCAGTTTATCACCTTTACTATGCCTGTTCGGGAGAAACCATATTCCGAAAAACGGCTGTTTCCATTCTTCGATGGGCTGATACCTGAAGGATGGCTGTTAGACATCGCATCTAAAAGTTGGAAGATAAACCTCAACGATCGAATGGGATTATTGCTAGCGTGTTGCCAGAACTGTATTGGGGCGGTCGATGTAAAGCCTATAACCCCAAAAGATGAGTAGGCGTTGTCTATATTGTTATCAGCCTCTTGAAGTGGCCGACGTTGATTTTCATGACCGTTGCAGTCTGAAATTCTTTGGGCACCGAAACGCGCCCGTTCTTCCCTACTCTCTGAGCGAAATGGCTCATTTGGCGAAGAATGTGGTGGAACGAAGTGTAGCGGTACCTGGCGTGCAACCAAAACTTTCATTAACACTTGTCAACGACGTTCTTAGCGATGGACAGGCCGGCAGGCTTACTGTTGTTGGCGCCTTGGGTGGTCATTATATTTTTAAACCACCGTCGGATGTATTTCCGGAAATGCCACAGAACGAGCACGTCACGATGAGGATCGCAGAAGCATTCGGAATACAAACAGTACCGTCAAGTCTAATTCGCCTCGCTTCAGGTGAACTGAGCTATATTACCAAACGGATAGACCGTACCGAAAGTGGAACGAAGATCCACATGCTTGACATGTACCAGGTGCTGGAAGCATTTGATAAGTACAAGGGCTCGTTAGAAAAAACAGGAAAAGCAATAGGCGAATATTCAAGCAACACTTTGCTTGACAAACTCAATTTTTTCGAATTGAATCTTTTTTGTTTTGTTACGGGCAACAATGATATGCATTTAAAGAATTTTTCTTTGATCCATTCCGGGAAGAACTGGATCTTATCGCAAGCCTATGATCTGCTCAATGTGATAATTGTGAACCCGGGAGATACTGAAGAAACGGCCCTGACCCTTGAAGGAAAAAAGAAAAAGTTGAAGCTCGAACATTTCAAACGATTTGGACAAGGCTTGGGCTTGACTGATCGACAGATTGCCGCTGCTTTAAAAAGGTTGAATGACAATAAGAGCAAAGCCGTAGAATGGATAACCGCTTCGTTCCTATCCGACGAATTCAAAATAGCTTACAGAAAAGTGTTGGATGAGAAATACAGCAAGCTTGCTTTAAACTAAATCGGAAAAATTATTATCCTGTAAGCGCAGTTTTTCCTCACAAAACTCCTCTATTGCCCAAACGCAAAAAACTTGTTCGAGGCCCGCGGCGTACAATTTTCGAATCACTTTGTTGAAGATCTAAAAAAATTGGCCGAATTACCGGCATGACCCTAGTTACGACTTATTTCATGAAGACGTTCAACCTTAAACTCTCAACGTAGGATTTGAGGGAGTATGATTCCGATTGCTCTATCTTCGCACAGTTCAGTTCGTAACGAGGAATTTTGGGTATTACTCAAACCACGTCTTTGGAATCAATGCATTCTCTTCCCTCCATTCCTCTACCAGATGTATTTCCTCAATACCCTGCCAGGTGATCTCTGGAGCATGCTCTACAATGATAATTTGCAGCTGGCTTTTGGTGCGTTTCAGGCAATCAGCAGCCGATGAGAAAATTTTTCGCGTTTGAGTTAAATCATCAGACTGACTTCTGAATTGTTCGAAAGTTGTGATGTTTGGGTCTACCGCTGGCATCGCTTTAGGAAAATAGACCTGGCTGGGTTGATCAATAAAAAGAAAGGACGGAACGTAATTAGACTTCAAGGAAAGAAAGTGCTCGTGCAATGCAAAAAGCGTTGACAAATGATATCCCATCCAATTTGCTCCGCTTCCGACTTCCCATAAGAAGTCAGCTCGATGAGATTCGGTCGAAAAAATTTTAAGTGTAAGATTTGTAATATCAAGTTCAACTGGATCGAGAGGACGGTCGATATCAAGTAGACCGACGTAATGTGAGATAAGGAGCGCTATCTTTTTTAGAATTGCATCTTGACTATTCTGCATTCTTATCTCCATCAAACGCTTGTTTAACGTGCCAAGCTGCCCTTGAAGCTCAGCGATCTGCCGATCGAGGCTTCCGTCTACTTCCGTTAATACAACATTTTCGATTGCTTGCTCAAGCCTGCCTACAAATTTATAAGTCTCCTCAATCGATTGACGCCTGTCAATTTCCTCGTTTGATTTTGTAACTATGTCTCTCAAAACTTCCCGATTTCCATTCAACTCGGTTTCCAAGTGCCGTATCTCGGAGCGAATATCAGCTATCTCCTTATCGAGGTTCACATCTTTAGTGTTTACCGCGTTAGAAATAAATTCCAATTTTTCATTGTAGGCGTCTAATGCAGCTATCTGCTTCTGACCTGTCTCATTTTTTGATTCACAGAAAGGGCAATACTCGTCGGTTAATTTTTTCTTAAACCAGCTAATGGGTTCTAAACGTTTCTGCTGAATCACAACAGTATCCTTATATCCTATCGATGAACTATTTAAACTCTGAAGCTTTGATAGACGAATTTTTCTGAGGCCAAGTTCATTTTGCAATCGTCTTTCCGATTGCAATAAATCCGTCTGCGAATCGATATCAGCTTCACTAGACCCGGAAACAAACAACGGGATTGGGCTGTTCTTAAAATTACTCACCACCTGATTAAGAAAAAAAAGGTACCGATCAGAATCAAAGTTTTCTGTATTCACTGAAGAATCCGTCAGCAGTCCAAGTTGCAAACTTCTTGAATAAAGACCTTTTAGGGTATTGATCCATGAGTTTACCGCTTGCCTCTTAGAAGCAAGTTCCGTCTGAACCTTACGGAGCTGTGTTTCTACATCCTTTACTTCCCGTTCAATCGCCAATACTTCATTGGTTATAGCGCCAATAAGCAATGGAAAGATAATCTTCAATTTCTGCTGGTGTTCAAAAGTATCGGCTTTGTAAAACAATGCAAATGGATTTGCCACTATATGCTGGGGCTGAAATTGAAAGGCGGCCGTATCGCGAAAGCTTGCAGTACCAGCGAAATGGTTTTTGGTATTTTCAAAGTCAAATCGTTCACTAGAAAGACCTGCCAATTTGATTAAGGCGATTTACAACCGCATCCCTGTTCGTTTTATAATTCTCGGCACTGGCTAATCTATCGAGATTGATAGGATCAACTTGCTCGATCATAATCATCTCGGTGGTGGAAAATTGTGCGCCTGGCTCTCTCCTTAGAATGAGAAGCTCAGTTTTCTCGCACACTAAATGAATGCCAAACCATTGTGTCTTGTTTCGAATCTCTCCAACTGGTATTGAGCACTTGCCGCTACCCAAACAATAATCAATGATGTGAACGAGGGCAGATTTGCCTTTGTGACTCTCTCTCCGGTAATTACATTCACTTTGTCCAACGAAAATTCAACAACTCGTTTTTCCTTCGAGGAATCTTTTGGCCAAAGTATGACGTGCTTGATTTTGGCTTTCATCAAAAAGTAATTTTGAGATTGATACAAATCTGTTCTAGCGGGAGTTTAGCAAACCAATATCCAAGCCTTTCGGCTCCGTGTAAGATTTCCTTAATGTCAGAATTATATTGACTGATAGGAACCTTGCTTTCGATCGGCAAAATCTCGTTCAGTTCCTTGCTGTAAGTAAGTATCTTCGATTGATATGCAAGATTCAGTGATTTAAACGTTTGATTGGCCATATCTTGCATTCGTTGTTGAAGACCAGCAGGTAACTCACGATAGCCATTTAGCGCATTAAAGAATCCACCTTCAAATCGCTTCGTTGAAATGCTCGCCAGTGATGACTCATGAAAAACGATCGGCAAGACGGGCAGAGCAAGGGCCAAAGCTGGTCCATTCAAATTTTGCTTCTCGGAAAAGTAAGTTGACGTGAACTTGTGCAGTGCCAATGCTCCGACAGCAATGTTTTGAATAATATCGTGTTCAAGCAATTTCATTTGTTTGGAAACAACGATTCCCAATTGGGATGCCAGCCAATTTCAAGATCTTCCGACAACCTGTGAAAGCTTCCATTAGTAAAATACTTTTCTGTATCAAATCCACGAATCTTTGAAAAGTAATTTTCAATTGTGCTGGAATAGATACTGAATGCCATGTCAGCCAACTCTCCTTCAGACATCGAAGTTGTGTGTTGCCTCACATTTCTCCGAAACACTTCCTTCCATCGTTCTTTACTTGCTTCATCAATGGCCTCAAGTTCTTGTCTTGTCAAGTCACCTCTTTTTGTTAACCTCGTGCGCTCCGTTTCAGAGCACAAAAAATCATATATGGCGTCCAATATAATGTTGTGCTTATCAACATGATTGATAACATCGAGCTGTCTGACGAAATTACGATCGACAGCCTCGTCAACTTTCTCTTTTGCTATCTGTCCTTTCACATACGCTTTTGCCAAGAAAACAATTCTGTCGTCCGTTTCTTTCTTGATTACTTTGGCCAGCTTTTCGTTAAAATTTTTCTTTGCGATCACAGGCGCTTTTCCTTGATCAAGTTGATTAAGAACACTTTCATGGAACCATCCTCTCATCGTTTCCATTACGTTTGCTTTTATATTTTCGGGCAAATGAAGTTTTCTCAGCAATTTCTTCATTTCTTCTTTCAAGAGTATTGGAGTATACGACGTGAATTTGAGCAATTACCTTTTTTAGGTTCTCCTCATCGCCCAAGACTTTATCTATGATATTCTTAATTCCAAGCGGAGGGCTAGCTACCGCTTTTTTTAGAAGGTCCAAGACTTCCAATATCGTTTTTCGATCCTTGGCCGCCGCTATTTTCATTACTAACGAGGAAGGATCAAGCTCAGCGTTAGTGACACAAACAAGCTTGGTTGTCGCAATATCAAGTTCTCCACTTTTGATTGCAGAACACCAAATACTCAATGTATTCCAAAGATCCTTGCTTCGATCACCAAACGTTGAGGTTTCCTCCTGAATTGTGTTCTTTGTTTGTTCGCGTTGAGCGACAACACCTGTTTCGTCCGCAACCGCAACGTCGTCAAATAACTCAATGGAGACAGATTGTTTTGAAGTGCAACTACATAAAATCACTAACGCTCGGTCAGGCTGGAATATGTAGCCTGCCATTGATCCGACAGCGGTGTGCACCGCCTCAACTGAACCTGTGGTCATAGGTTGAAAGTTTCTTTTGCCTCCTTCCAGTGTTTCTTTAGAATAGGTTGACGCACAGTAGTTTCACCCTCCGACGGTTCACCAGAAAAATGGCAAAACTTTTCAGGATAGTCTGGATCACCATACTTACTCCATTTTTTGTACGCCTCCTTACTCAGCGGTTTTTTCAATATCGAATGGAACTGATACACTGGTTCTAATACAAAAACCAAGACCCAATTTGGAACTCTCCTGTCTTGAAATATTAGTTTTTGATTCCGATGGCACATCCAGCAATCTGACCGCCTTACTAATAATAAGCAATCTATCAACTTCCTCGGCCGTCGCTTTGAATAGGTCGACATCATTAGCCCTTGTGATGTATACTCCCATCTCATTATTATTCACCTGGGAAAATTCATACAAATTCATCGAGGTGATGATTGCCTCGCTGTCATTGATATAACACTTCGCGTGGAGATTTTTACATACAAATGTTTTTACTCCGCTTTGTCCACTTAACCATTTTTTTTCATCGGCTCGCAAGTTGTTATCGCGATAGACAATTTGGATTTCTTTTTTTCGAACGTTGAGGGCTTGTATATGTTCACGAATGCGATCATTGAATTGCAGGTATGGACTAACTAGAAACTAGTCTGTTTCTGGTACTGCGAATAAGCTCTTCCAAGTGGTACGAAACGCCACTCGTATTTAAAAATTTAGCCACTAAAGTTGAGCCTAGACCTGGCGAGGCTTCTAAAACGTAGTTTGATACGATTCCAATTTGGCTATTCGATCAACCTGATCAGCTTGGGGCAAGGAATCGTTATTACTAAATTAAAAAATACATCCAACAATCGCCACATCGTGAAAACACGATAGACGGATTTAAGCTCGGTTGTTGTCGGTAGTTACTTCCCTGTCGACATCAAGCAAGTTCTCTATAGAGGATAGGCTACCTGGAGGGCTTCAATTTGTTGCCATTTTCTGAAGTTCGATTCTGTAACGACGCAAAAACCCATCGATAAATTCATTCCGGTGGCTTTTAGGATTTTCCTACTAGTGCTTGTTCGAAATAAGCAAATCATTAAATTTATCATCGAATCCTTTAAGAGTCGACATTGCTCGACTTGAGCCCATCTAGGATTCGTTTTAATCCTTCATTCGGATCAAACCTGCTTTAAAAGTGGCAGGGCACCTCACGCCAATGAAAATTGACATTCATGTTCACACAAAGAAAATAAAATCAGGAGATCCTGATGGAAGAAATATAAATGAGACGAAGTTCAATGAGACCATCAGGTTGACGGATGTCAAAATTCTTGCTATTACTAATCACAACCATTTTGACATTAATCAATATAAACGATTTCACGACTTAGTAGAAGATACTTGTCAGATTTGGCCAGGTGTGGAACTTGATGTTATTGATGATAGCAAGCGAGCTCATTTAATTGTCATTGCAAATCCAAAAAATGCCGAACGATTCGATAAAGCCCTAACCGACTTACTCAAAGGAATTCATGCAGATACATTCACATCGACAATAGAAGAGATAGTCGGATGCTTTGACAAGCTGGATGTAATATATATCACACATTATTCTTCCAAAAAGCCAGACATGTCAGATGCAGGTATTGCAAAATTGATGAGTCAAGCATCTAACAAGCAACGCGTATTAAAAGAAGCGTCTAATTCTATCTCTGCCGGCATATACGTTAGTCATGGCCATAAATCAATATTCGGATCCGACATTAAAAATTGGGCTGATTATCCAGAGATTTCAAAAACACTACCTGACCTAAGATTACCCGTTGAAAGCTTTGAGCAATTCTGCCTCTTGCTGGAAAAAGATGGGACCAACAATTCAAACTATTCTCGATAAAAAGTCTAGGGAAAATATAAGTATTTCACCATTTGGAATTGCCGAGTTAATGTCAATAGATATCTACAATGACATCAATATCCTATTCGGATCGAAAGGTACTGGCAAAACTGAGATACTAAGAGCGATATCCAGATACTACAACGATCTTGGGCATAAAACGGACGTATATGAATCAAATCTGACTCGGCTTGACGATGTGTTTGATCTTAGAGGGAATGACCTTAACATCGACATTGAGGATTACGGAATAGATAATTGCATCAATGAATTCCAGTTACTTAAGGCTGCTAGCGAGAAAAATGTAACAAGCCTTTCCGCCTATTTAAAGCATTTTGCAGCCAACGAGACAAACAAAATTGCCAAGAATCTGAAGGTAAATGATTATACGAAAATAGATGATGCCACTCCTAAGCGGAAATTTCTTGATGCCAAGAAATTGATAGATGACGTATCAGCATTTGAACAAAGTATCTCGGCTAATAGTAAATTGACTGAAGCAATCGGAGAAGAACTTTCAAATGAATTGGAATCTATACTGAAAAAAGTTATCGATCGTTTACGAACTGAGCTTGATATTAGAGTTTTAAACGCGAAGACAATTGCGCTCTTCAATCAACTTATTAAAGTATTTATCTCAGAAATATCCAAGAAAACAGGGCAACCTGAGAAGCCCTATACAAACTGGATTTGCGGAATATGCGAGCAATAGGATTTTGATTGAAAGATCAATTAAAAAGATAGTGCAGAATATTTCCAAAAAGATTGTCCCAAGAAAAGATCTCGTTGGAGATTTAGGTGAAAAAGGTCAATTGTTTTGTCAAACAAACCTGGTAATTCAGGATGGAAACATAAATAATGGAAGTTACTCTCCGTATCAAAGTGTCAGCAAAACACCACAGAAAGAAATCTCCAAGATCCTTGCAACAATACCAAATCATGTTTATTCAAACACATTATTTGAAAAACTTTCTGAATTAAACAACATTGATGGGGCTGAAACTATTAATAGCATAATTGATCTTGTCATATTTCATCGTCACTTCAGCTTAAATGATGAAGTATATCTACCTTCAAACGGGGAATCTTCAATGATTCTATTGTATAATGAGTTACAAAAGGACAAAGAGATTTTTCTAATCGATGAACCAGAAAAAGTCTAGGTAATGACTATATCAACGATGTAATAGTTCCCATCCTTAAAGAGAAAGCAAGGCTTGGCAAGATTGTGATAATCGCTACTCATGATGCGAATATTGCAGTCCGTACTCTCCCCTACAATTCTATCTATCGAAAGCATGATATAAATCAGTTTTATACGTACGTTGGAAACCCCTTCTCAAATAACATGAATTGTCTAACCAGCGGAAGACCTAGCTTAGATTGGAAGATCATAAGCATGAAAACCTTAGAAGGCGGTAAAGAAGCATTTGGTGAACGAGGCAAAATATATGGCAATGGATAAAGCAACAATAAAACGCGGCGATAAAAACACTGCGTTAATTCTAAACGTGAGAGGCAGTGAATACATTATTCCACTTACCGAAGATCGCCCGAACGATGTTAAAGATGTCTTTAATAAGCTATTGAACAATCTAAAGACGGGGCTAATTAAATTTGAACTTGATGATACCCAAGAAGATTTATATCATCACATCAGTAAGGAGTATATTAAACAGCTAAACTCAGAGCTAAAAACCGTCTACAGTGAGCTTAGCGACTACGGCCTCACAAAAACTAACTAAAACATGAAGCTTCAGGCTTCTAAATAACCGGAAGGCTTACCCAAACGCTAACACAACGGAGATCTTAATATACTACTCAAACAGTCAGTGTGACATTATTCGATTCCGGTTCTGAGCCCGAAGCTTTTAAAATTGTGTGTCGTATAAAGTACAGAGACAAAAGGATTCTCAATATGACTTGCTATCATTGCCAAGCAACACTTACTGAAGACAATAAGAGTCGTGAACACATCATACCAAATTTCCTCGGTGGTAGAATCTCCTCATTCGAGCTTCTTTGCAAGTTATGTAATAACAAAACTGGGACACCAGCTCGATGCAGAGCTGCAAGCGCAATTAGGATTCGCCGCAGACATATTGGTTGATGAGCGTGATCGCGAAAAGAAAACCAGGGACGTCGAACTTACTTCTGAAAATGGAGAGAGGGTAAGGGTTGGGAAGTGGATGAAGCCTAAAGATAAACTTTATATTAAACTTCCTAATGCAATCTCACCCATAACTATAGCTGCTGAAGACGCAAAAGAATTAGTCCGACTTGCCGAAAAGAAGAAAAAAGAGTTACGGCCAAAATATGGGGAGTTTACATACACTGAAAAAACGGAACTTCCAACGACTGAAAGATTCCACTTCAAAAACAGTGTATCAACAAAGGTTGGTGAGATCGGTTTTGGTGGCATCTCATATCTTCGAGGCATTGGTAAGATCATGCTAAATTTCTACCTAACACGATTTGATAAGTTAGCAACTCCGACGCGACTACTTGATTTTGTGAACGGAAAATCACCAACCAACATAATATTCTCATATCACCCATCTGAACCAGCATGTCTAAAGTCAAATAAAGAATTTTCACACGTCATACATATACGTGGAGAAAGTGAGATCAATGCGGTCTATTGCTACATTGAGCTCTTTAATTTTGAGAACTATCTGTGCATTATAGATGAAGACTATGATGGGGATGACTTTCACGTCACATATTGTTACGACTGTATCGCTAATTCTGAGATTGAAAAGGAAGTAAACATTCGTATATATCGGCATAGTATTGAATTCATCAACATTATCTCATTTTATCAAAGAAGGAAAAGACAACTTGCTTTTCATGAATTTGAAAAGCGTATTGAGCTAATTCAGGATTTACCCGATGGTAACAGCTAGCATTCAGCTATTTGTTTTAGGAATTGATATTTACTGCGTAATAAAAAGGAGAACAATGTTCTCCTTTTCAATGTGGCGGCCGGCTATTTTATTTAGGATCGAGGCTACTACGGGTTTCTCGAACGAACAATGAGGATTGCACAAGCATGGAAGAAGTCACCGGCCAGTAACCCCGATCCAAACCATTGCGGCAGTTGATGCCGCTGCTATTAAAAGTACACTGGTCATTAAGACTGTCCTATTGACCAAGTCGAGCTTATTCATCCTTTTCATAAGATTTTCTTTTTTCTTTTTTCCGAATTTCGAAAACACGTGAACGGTGACTCCACCCAATACTTCTTGTAACAACCCCACAAAGAACGTCGATAGCCTGTTTCTTGATTATCGTGTGGTTAAAACGAGACGTCTTATTAAAAAGTTCAGCTCTTTGATCGTCGCCATGATAATCCACGTTATCAACCACCAATGAGGTAGTCGTATTAAATTACGTAGAAGCGAGAGACAGTATGGCCGCTGATGAGGACGACAACAAAGATGGATCGTGTTTGAGATAGTTTAGCCCATCAAGCACCCCAAGCGGACTTCGAACCATTTCAATTCATTCTAAATCCATCTGCTACCATACTGTATGATACAGGGCACAAAAAAAACGCTAAACGTTGAATTTAGCGTTTCTTGACATATTCGAGGTTCCGAGCGGATTCGAACCGCTGTAGGAGCTTTTGCAGAGCTCAGCCTAGCCACTCGGCCACGGAACCTTATTAAGTGAAAAGTGAATAGCGAAAAGTGAAAAGGTTAAGGCAGCTCGCACTGTTAACGCTCATCACTTTCAACTCTCACTTTTCACTATTCATTTTTCACTATTCACTCTTCGAAGACCCACCACTCATCTTTTCTTTGAGTGCCGCAAGCGCATCAAGATCTCCCAATGTCGACTTCTCAGTTTCATTGTTGATCTTCTCAATCGTCTTGCCCTTCGGAGCCTGCTTCTTACCAGCCGCAGGTTTCGCTACAACTTTGTCCTCCTCCTCGTTCGACCACGTAGCCTTGTGACTCAACACAATTCTACGATCATCTTTCGAGAATTCAAGAACCTTAAAGTCTAAGCTCTCTCCTACTTCCGCCTTCGAAGTACCATCAGCCTTCGCCAAGGTTCTTCACAGAACAGAAACCTTCCAAACCATAAGGTAACTCGAGGATCGCACCCTTATCGTTCTTGTTCACAATAGTACACTTGTGAACCGAACCAACGGTGAAGATCGTCTCGAATGTATCCCATGGATTTTCTTCCATGTGCTTATGACTCAAAGCAAGCCTGCGGTTAGTCGCATCCAACTCAAGAACTTTCACTTCCATCTTCTCACCTACTTTAGTGAATTCAGAAGGATGCTTGATCTTACGAGTCCAGCTTAAATCAGATACGTGAACCAAACCATCGATACCTTCCTCGAGTTCGAGGAACAAACCGAAGTTGGTAAGGTTACGAACAATACCTGTATGTGTTGTACCAACAGCATACTTCGTCAACACATCCGGACGTGTCCATGGATCTGTTGTAAGTTGCTTGATACCGAGTGACATCTTACGCTCATCACGATCGATAGTGAGAACCACTGCTTCGATCTCGTCGTTAACCTTAATGAAATCCTGAGGATTACGCAGGTGTTGCGACCAGCTCATTTCACTTACGTGGATAAGTCCTTCAACACCAGGTTGCAACTCGAGGAACGCGCCATAATCTGCAACGTTCACGATGCGACCTTTCACCTTCGAACCTACCTGGATCTCTACAGGCAATGAATCCCATGGATGAGGAGTCAACTGCTTCATACCAAGTGAAATTCTCTTCTTGTCCTGATCGAAATCAAGCACAACAACTTTAACAGTTTGATCGAGCTTGAGAACTTCTTCAGGATGGTTGATACGACCCCATGAAATATCCGTGATGTGGAGCAATCCGTCTACACCACCAAGATCGATGAATACACCGAAGTTGGTCATGTTCTTGATAACACCTTCCAACACCTGGCCTTTGTCGAGGTTGGTGAGGATAGCTGCCTTTTGTTGTTCGAGATCTTTCTCGATCAACACCTTGTGCGATACAACTACGTTGTCGTTCGTGTAGTTGATCTTCACAACTTTTACTTCGATAGCTTTATTTACATAAATATCGAAGTCGCGGATAGGCTTCACGTCGATCTGTGAACCAGGCAAGAAAGCCCTCGATGCCGAATACATCGACAATAAGACCAACCTTTTGTCCTGCGCTTCACAAAACCTTCAATCACCCTCGTCCTTATCCAACGCTGTTTGTACACGCTCCCATCCTTTCACGAGCTTAGCCTTACGACGCGACAGGATCAATTGACCCATTGCGTTCTCACGCTCTTCGATGAACAGATCAACTAAATCGCCGATCTTCAGGTTGGGCATGTCTTGAATTCAGCCAACGGCACAAGTCCGTCCGACTTAAAATCCGATATTCAGGATAACATCGCGGTCGTTGATACCAACCACAACACCTGAAACAACTTCACTTTCATTAACTGTTGTAACTGTACCTGAATACAGGTTCAACATGTCCTTCTTTTTCTTTTTTCGAATAACCTTCGCCGAAACCTTTCTTGTCGAAAGCTTCCCAGTCGAAGTTGTTAAGATCTACAGGAGCAGCAGCAGCTTTACGTGAAGTTACATCGCGAATGATTGCGAGCAATACCTTCTTCATCTTCCTGTCTTTTCTTTTGGCGGAGCTCAGCGAGTTCGTCTTTCTCGAGCGGTACTTCAGGCTTGCCGCCCAAAGTTTCCTTCCCCTTAACCGGGGTCTTTGCGCTGTTGTCGTTTCTTTGGTTTGTCCTCGCCGGACCTTTTGAAGGACCCTGGTTACTTCTTGGACCCTGGTTGCTTCTTGGAGGACCTGAGTTTCCTCTTGGAGGTTGATTACCTCTGATCGGTTGTTTTGCCATGATAATGGTAGCCCTGGATACATGCAACAGCCGGGCGAACTGTCACAAATTGGTTTTAAAAATCCATGTTTCTACTCAAAAAACAAGCCCCGTCACTCGACGGGGCTGCAAATTTAATCAAAATACTCTTGAAAACCGCGAATTTACTTCACAGAGTAGGTATCCGGCTGAAGTATACCAAGCGCGTATTCAATCTGAAGTTTCTGGAACAGCAACGTTACCTCTGCCTGCACCTTGTTGGCTGCAGCAAGAACATATGTTTGCGTTGCCTGCGCGAGAGCCACTTGAGCTACCGCACCCAGTTGATAGCCCTCTGTCTGTGACTTTAGTGCCTGCTCACCAGCCTGGAAGCCCGACAAACTTGCATTGTAAGTTTCGATTGCATTGATGAGGTTGTTGGCGCGCGCGCTGAACATCAACGCGCACGGTTTTCTCTACATTCTGTTTTGTAAGCAATGCATTCTCGTATTGAATTTTCGAGGCAATATATTGAGCTCTCGGCTGAAAGCGTGAAAAGATCGGTACTGTGAAGTTGGCGCCGTACACCCAAGATGGATTCAGTGTTTTGAACTGGTATGAAAATTTATCGGTATAGAATGTTGTGTAGAAAGATCCATAACCGAAAAATCCCTGGACGTTCGGCAAAAAGTTGGAAGCGTTAACTCTCATAGCATATTTGTTTTGCTGTCGCCAGGTGAGTGTTCTGCTTGATGTCGGGACGGTTAGAGACGGCAACGGAGATCAAACTGTCGAGCGACGAAGTCTGATATTTCAAAACATCGGTATCGAACAGCGGATAAACAACTTCGAAATCGACGGCCGGATCCAGCTGGAGAGTTTGTGTGTGAGAATGCTTTTGTCGTTCTGCATCGCGCTTCTCGCACGCACAACACTAACCTGTGCGGCTTTAGTTAAAGCATCCTGGTTATATAGATCTGTAATCGCTCTCGAACCAGCATCATAAAAGCCCTGGATCTGATCGAGCAGCGCCTGTTGAGCCTTCAAATTTTCTTCCGCGATCTTTAATAACTCCTGGTCAACAAGCACCTGCAGGTATTGTGTACCCACGAGCGCTACTACATCTGCGTGCTTCTCTTTATAAGGTAGCCCTGTGCCATTACAGCGTTGTTTGTCTGGGCCATGAAACTGATTGCACGAAACCCCTGAAAATATTAAGGCCGGCGTTGAGGTTGGCATTGAAACGATCTGACACGATATTCTGAAGATCACCCGTTGTAGCGTTTGCCTGCTGACCACCCTGACGATTCCAACCGCCAGTTATGTTTGCGCTAGGGCCCAAAGTTCGCGATCGCGTTCAGCTTGTTGGCTTGCGCTGACATCAACAGATTTTTCTGAGTGTTGAGTATAACATTGCGCTCCAACCCGATCTTCACGGCTTCGTCAAAGGATAACTTATTAAGTGTCTGAACATTTTCAGTCTGTGCTCTCGCACAAAAAAACCGCCACAAAACATCCAGCAAGTAATAACAGTTTTTTCATATAGCTTTTTGAATTTCTTTATCTCACTTTTTCATCAGAAGCAATTGCTCCATCAGCAATCCTGACGACACGCTTGCTTCGTTGTGCATTCTCTTCTGCGTGTGTAACCTGAATGATCGTGATTCCTTCGTCGTTCAGTTTTTCGAAGATGTCCATGATCTGTTTGCCTTGCTCCGAGTGAAGGTTACCAGTAGGTTCGTCGGCGAGCAGCAACTTGGGTTGACCAACAATTGCGCGGGCAATACCAACCAACTGTTGTTGTCCACCACTGAGTTGTTCGGGGAACAGATCTTTCTTCGCCACCATGTTGAAGCGGTCGAGAAGTTCGGCCACCATGCTCTTGCGCTGGGCTTCCTCCAACTCCTTTATACAATAATGGGGTCTCGATGTTTTCGTATACTGTGAGCTCGTCCGATGAGGTGATATGCCTGGAAGATGAATCCGATATAATTCTTGTGCATATCGCTTTTCTGCTTCTCCTTCATTTTATGAACAGGCTCATCGAAGAAGTAATATTCGCCGGCTGAAGGCTCATCGAGCATACCGATGATGTTCATAAGAGTAGACTTACCCGAACCACTCGGGCCCATGATGGTCAAGAACTCTCCTTGTTGAACATCCATGTCGATACCTTTGAGAATGAAAGTGCGCTGGAAGCGGGAATCGATATACTTATCGATGTTTCTGAGTTTGATCATAAATTTCGGGTGCGTTTAGCCAATAATGGTGCCACAGGCAATTTAGGGGATTAGACGTGCGAAACTGGGATTGGTTGCACGATTTTGCGTTCGCTGATGAAAAAAGGTGTCCGGAAGTGGGCGGACGCGCTTGTTTTTAGTTTTAACAACAAATGCCCTGACTGGTTTGTAACTTTATAGGAATGCGGGGGTTGCTTATAGTTGGACTAATCCTTTCTTCTCTCTCATCTTTCGCACAACAAGATGAGATCCGAAAAAGTATCTACTTCGATGGCGGCAGTTGGTACATCGACGACGATCAGGCTACCGAATTACTTCACTGGATCGATTCAATCCCAACCTCCTCGACAAATACACGATTCAATTGATCAGTCACACCGATCCGATCGGCGGAAAGGAATACAACGAATGGTTATCGGAGATGCGTAGCGGCACTGTGTTCCAACTGCTACTCGATATGAACATTCCCGAGAGAAAGATTTCTGTAAAAGACTGGGGATTAGAGAACCCGGTTTATCAAAATGATTCATGGCGCGGACGCATCATGAACCGACGGGTGGATGTGATCGTACACCCGATTGTTTTTTAATACCTGAGATGCGTAACGGAGCCATCTCGAATGATCAGGATGTTTCCATAATCCGAGTCATCGAAACTTTTGAATTGATCTTTACCAAGAAGCTTATTCGATTGATACGCAAACAAGAAGCAGTAACGCTAATAATCTCACTTATATTGATTGGCAATCGTAGGCGGAACGTTACATCCCTCCTTCGTCCGTGTATCTGCAAGATGGAAGATCTTCCACTTTCCATCCTGACCTTTATACAACTGGAAAGCATCTACGCCACAATGACTGAATGTCTTACCAAGATAGAATGCATACTTCGCCCATACTTGTGCGAAGTTTCCGTCCATCTGTATTTTCGGTTCCCAAATGGGTTCCGACCACTTTTCAGTGTGGGGAGTTCCAACGGCATCGAGAAAGCCCTTGAGGTCAGTCTCCTGTCGCAACACCATCGCTCCTTCTTTATTCTTGAGCACCGTTGCCAT
>JBBCGZ010000004.1:0-180187 GCA_037200305.1 Bacteroidota bacterium | reverse complement strand
GCTCTTAGTATTTATAAACCGGACTCATCCATTTTTCCATCGGTTCATACTTGCTGGCGCCTGCCCACTTAATTCCGCGCCTCATCATTTCGAGAGCTCCGGGAATACCAGTAATGTGACTAACATTATGACCAAGCGATGTATAAAATATTCTTCCCTTGCCGTAGAACTTCTTCCATGTTACAGGCAACACAGCGCCATCAATCCAGGAATTCGTAGCACCGTTAAACTTCGTCGTAGCGAGAACTTTCACATTCGGATCAACATGCATGTAGTATTGCTCGCTCTTCAAATGAAAATCTTTCAGTCCTTTCGTGACTTCATCCTTCGAATCGATGATGTGCACATCGTAGTCGACCTGGCCACCGGGGTGCGCAACCCATTGTCCGCCCGTCATGAACTGGTACTCGGTATTGTTTCTGAAGGCATCGCCCATGCCGCCGTGCCAGCCCGCCATACCTGTACCGTTCTCGCGAACGGCTTCAAGTAAACCGGCCTCCTGCTCTTTAGAGATCTGCGACATCGTCCACTGTTGTATGATGAGATCGATGCCACTCATGAGAGTTTTGTCAGTATAAGGATCGAGCGAATTGAATGATTGTACGTCAGCGCCTTCATCTTTAAGCCACGATGAAATGTAGTCGGCCCACTTCGCAGGCTCATGACCATCCCAGCCACCGTAAGTCACGAGAACTTTCCGGCCTTTTAGCGACGGTATTACCAGTGGTGTTGCAGAAGCAGGTAAGAGTGGGAGAGCTGTAGCGGCAGCTGCGAGAGCCACCGCTTTTGTTATGAATTCGCGACGATTGTTCATAGAAGAACAATCTAGAAAAATATTTCTACATCCTGACCATTTTCTTGACGAGCGCGAGCTGACCAAGATGATAAACGTCGTGTTGTATGATTCCTTCCACAACATAATCCCATGAGTTTCCGGGAGAATATTCTTCTTTAAGGAATCCAGGCTTCGAATCTTTTAGAAGTTTTAACAACTCCTTTTGCGACGTTGCAAATTCATCGAGAAGATTCTTCCATCCTTTGGTCTTCAACTTATCCAACGGCACCCAATTCTCTGGATTGTCAACAGAGCCTGCATACACTTTTTCACCTTTCAGTTTCTTAATGATCGGCGACCGCCAGTAGATCACGTGTGAAACGAGCTCTGCAATTGTATGTACGCCTTTCATCGGTGGCGTGAATGCCTCCTTCTCGGTGACATCGGCAAGTGTTTCCATAAAAGTGTCGCCAAACCCAGGCGCCCTTCTCATACAGATTTGTAAAGTTTGTGATATAGTCCATTAGACCTGTGAGGTTCTGCTCCGTAACAAGAGATCCGCCATCACCAATGCGGCCATCGACTCTACGATCGGCACCGCCCGCGGAACAACACAAGGATCGTGACGACCTTTGCCGCTCACGGTTGCTTCATTGCCTTCTTTATCGACACTCTTTTGATCCTGCATGATCGTGGCAACAGGCTTGAAAGCGACATTAAAATAAATGTCTTCGCCGTTCGAGATGCCACCTTGCACGCCACCAGAATGATTGGTCTTCGTTCTTACTCGTCCGCCTTCGTTATAAAATTCATCGTTGTGTTGCGAGCCTCTAAGTTTTATTCCTTCGAAGCCACTTCCGTATTCGAAACCTTTCACGGCATTGATTCCCAGCATTGCCTTTCCGAGTTCAGCGTGGAGCTTATCGAACACCGGTTCGCCCAATCCAACGGGTGATCCTTTGATCACGCAAGTTACAATTCCACCAATCGTATCCCGATCGAGGCGGACCTGGTCGATCAACGCGATCATCTTTTCGGCTGTCGCCTGGTCGGGACAACGTACGATGTTGTTTTCGGTGTTGTTAAGATCGAGGTCTGTATAATGCGGCGCTTTGATGTCGCCTACTTGTGACACGAATGCCGAAATGGTAACGCCACTCTTCTTAAGGAAAAGTTTCGCGATAGCGCCGGCTGCGACACGTGCGGCTGTTTCCCTTGCGGAGCTGCGACCGCCACCACGATGGTCACGAATGCCGTACTTCGCCTGGTAAGTATAGTCTGCGTGCGAAGGACGGAACGTATTTTCTATGTGACTGTAGTCTTTGCTGCGCTGGTCCTGATTTTCGATAATGATCGTGATCGGTGTGCCGGTAGATTTTCCTTCGAACACACCACTGAGTATTTTAAAACTGTCGTCTTCTTTTCGTTGTGTGGTGATCTTCGACTGGCCCGGCTTGCGACGGTCAAGTTCCGATTGAATGAACTGTTCGTCAATCTCGAGACCGGCAGGACATCCATCCAGGATAACAGCTAGGGCAGGACCATGCGATTCGCCTGCGGTGGTGATGCGGAAAAGGGTGCCGTAGGAATTACTCATTTGGCCTTACGTGAGATGAGAAAAACTGAAACTCCCACCATTAATATTGCAAATATATTAGCCCCCCACTTTATCCAATTGTTATTCGAACGTGTTTGTAATTGATTGCTGGCTGTTTCCGCGTTATCGTAGAAGCTACCGAGGTCTGAGCTTTCGATCGACTGGTTCTTTTTGCTTTCGCCATGCACGGTAACAATCTGCTTCGATTTCAAAGTGTCGTACTTCCTCGTAGTTGAATTGAAGTACACCCATTGGAAGTAGTCACCAAGATTATACTTGCCCGGCTCCTTGGGTATCATGAAATAACTGAATGTCTTCGAACCAGTAACACGGCGGTTATCGCGATTGATGTTTTGCTTCACGTTGGGTTCATAAAGCTCGAAGGTCTCGTTGTTGCGAACAGTCGGCTTGTCGATCGCCGATACGTTTCCTTCGCCATAAATACCAAAGTCATAACTAACACTCTGACCAGTCTGTAATGTTGTTGTGTTGAGTCTTTCTTCGAGACGATAGTTACCAACTGCAACCGCGTCGCGCATCGGGTGAGGAGGAAGCCCTTTTACTTTTACTGTCTTCGCTTTCGTGTAAAATGTTTTATAGTCTTCGAGACGGTTCTGTCCGAAGAAGGATGGATTCCTCGCGAGCTTGTACTTCAACATTTCGAGACCGACAGATGGAAACCTGATGGTTTGCTCGTTGAGCGGGTAGAATGTTCCCTGGTAGATCTTGTATTCGGTATAACCACGTCCGTTGATTGAAACGATCTCGCCTTCGATGTTCTCGATGTTAAAATTTTCTTCCCAGCAATTCGCTGGACGGACTTTCTTGAGGATGTCGCTGAGTTGTTTTCCGAGATCGTGAAAATGTAATGGAGCTCTGTTGTTATCGGCTACGAAGAAAGAGAGCGTTGTTGTTACACCTTCACCTACGTAGACTTCATCTTTGCTGGTTGTGAGCGCAAGAAATGCTTCTTCTTTTACGTCAACGAACTCAGGTTCGGTGCGTGAAAAAAAATCGTCTTCGAATAACGAACGGAATGGATCATTGGAACGGGCCTGTACCGCCGGTCCCACAACAACTTTCTTTCCCGGTACTGTTATCGGGATGTTATTCACTTTAACGGTGAATGTTGGAACATTAAATGTCCCCTGTTTGGTGGGAAGGTAGGTCATCACTACGCCCTGGGTAGAACTGATCTGGCCGTTGATGACGCTGGTTTGCGATTGAGTGGAGATACCGCGGTTGCGAAAGCCTTCGATCTCCGGAAACTTGTCATAGCCGGTCAATCTCTCGTTACTGACGGTTATCGTGATCGTCCAGGCTTCGTTTTCACCGATCTTGTCTGGGCCTAGTTGCACAGATATATTGTTCTTATTCGGCTGTGAAAACACGATGCTTGTCGACAAGAACAACATCGCAAATACTAACGCGCTCATTAGAACCGTTCTAATTTTTTTCGCAATAACCACCGCAACTCGTTGCATCCGACAAAAATAAAATTTACTTCCGTATGTTAAACACTTCTACTATATTCATTGTTCCAACGGCTGGACGGGCCGTTCTTACTTTTTTTATTATCAGAGTAATAGTTTATTAAATGAAGAAAATGCTCAACTATTTCAAATCGATTCTCACAAGGGTGAGTTTTGATGCGAAACTCTTCGAGAAAGAGTTGCTGAAGGCAATCAAATCATTGGTTGCTGACGAGGTCATGGAACTCAGAACGTGGTGCTATGCACCTTCGGAGAATCACATGGTTTAATACTCAACAAGTGCTTTGTAAGAGCTTAGTTACCTAAAATCTACTTCCCTGAAAAATTTCTAAGAACGAAAAAGGCTGCCGAAAAACGGTGGCCTTTTTTGTTAAGCACCCATCACAAAGTCGATGTTTCTCTTAAGCCCTTCAAACTTCGTTCTCTTCACCGCCGACTTCTCAAACACTTTCTCGAAGATCTCTTTTGTGATTTCATTCCACTCCATTTGGTTCAGCTCTGACTTCGGATCGAATCGCGACTCGTTATGTGGTTTAGAAAATCTATTCCAGGGACAAACATCCTGGCAGATATCGCAGCCAAAGATCCAATTGTTAAATGATGAAGCCTGTTGCTTGTCATCCATTGCACCCTTCAACTCAATCGTGAAATAAGAAATGCATTTACTTCCGTCGACTACAGACGGTTCGGGTATTGCTTCGGTGGGACATGCGTCCATGCATGCTGTACACGATCCACAATAATCTTTCACAGGACCGTCGTATTCCAATTCGAGATCGAGAATGATCTCGGCAAGAAAAAAGAAACTGCCCATCGACCGGTTGAGCAGCAATGAATTTTTCCCGATCCAGCCCACACCGCTTCGTTGAGCCCATGCTCGTTCCATCACCGGCGCGGAATCGACGAACACACGGCCGTTAACATGACCAATCTCTTCCTCGATACGACTCATGAAATCGGAAAGTTTTTCCTTGATCACGTTGTGATAGTCTTCGCCATAAGCATACTTGGCGATCTTGAGATGGCTGTTGATCTCTTGTTTCGGATAGTAATTGTAAACTAAACTGATTACAGACTTCGCACCGGGAACAAGTAAGGTTGGATCGAGGCGTTTGTCGAAATAATTTTCCAGGTAGTGCATTTCTCCCTGGTAATTTCTTTTCAACCATTCTTCGAGGCGTGGTGCTTCGTCTTTCAAAAACTCAGCTTTGGAGATTCCGATAAAATTAAACCCTAACGAATGGGCAGTGGACTTTATGAAATCGGTATGCTTGCGGAGGGTCATTTTGTGCAATGTGCAACGTTTCTGGCTCATCGGCTTGGATATCTGATCAATGCTCAGCGTGTTCGATCGCACAACATTGCACGTTGCACATTGCACATTGAACGTCTAATCGAACAGGCTCGGTCCCTTCCCACTTTTCGGTGGTGGAACGCGAAGATGTTTATACGCTTTCTCTGTCGCTTCTCTTCCGCGCGAAGTTCGTTTCAAATACCCTTCCTGTATTAAAAAGGGCTCATACACTTCTTCGATGGTCTCGGCTTCTTCACTTACGGCTGTAGCAATGGTTGTAAGGCCAACGGGACCGCCTTTAAACTTTTCGATGATGCAAGACAGGATACGATTGTCCATGTCGTCGAGACCATTCTCGTCGACATCCAACGCCTTCAACGCCATTTGAGCGATAGCCCTGTTGATTGTTCCATCGCCTTTGATCTGTGCGAAGTCGCGTGTTCTTCGAAGTAATGTGTTTGCGATACGGGGTGTTCCGCGGCTTCTCCGTGCAATCTCGAAAGCTGCGTCGTCCTCAACTGGTGTTGAAAGAATTCCGGCGGAACGTTTCACGATGGTCGTAAGCAATTCGGAGTCGTAGTATTCCAATCGTGCATTGATGCCGAAACGTGCGCGAAGGGGAGATGTCAATAGACCGGCTCTTGTTGTTGCGCCGATCAACGTAAATGGATTGAGGCCTATCTGCACAGATCGCGCGTTAGGTCCGGAATCGAGCATGATGTCGATGCGATAGTCTTCCATCGCCGAATACAAATATTCCTCAACGATCGGGTTGAGGCGATGGATCTCGTCGATGAATAAAACGTCGTGTGTTTCGAGGTTTGTGAGCAACCCGGCGAGGTCGCTGGGTTTGTCGAGAACGGGGCCGGACGTAATCTTGATCCGTGAGCCGAGCTCATTCGCGATGATGTGCGAAAGCGTAGTCTTGCCGAGGCCAGGAGGACCGTGCAGCAACACGTGATCGAGTGGCTCCGTGCGTTGTTTTGCGGCCAACACAAAAACCTTGATGTTGTCTATTACTTTCTGTTGCCCTGTGAAGTCGTCGAATGAAAGAGGACGCAATGCCTTTTCGAATTCTTTCTCCTGGGCATTCAATCCTTCACCATCGGCTTTCAGGTAGTCCTCGCGCATAAGTTCAAAAGTAGCGTATCTTCCGCATTCCGCCTACGCTAAAGCTCCGGCGGACACAGTAATGAAGAAATTGAGTCTGCTTTTATTTGTTGCGTTTGGTTGTGGTCATGAGGACGGTATTCGGATTGAGGGGGAAACTATGGCAACAACGTATCACATCACTTACTTCCATCATCAGAATTTCAAAAAGGAAATAGACTCTCTTTTGGTTCTCGTGAATAAGTCGATCAATAATTACGATCCGACATCGGAGGTCTCTGTTTTCAACAAAAGTAAAAGCGGTAGCAAATTCGGGTCTTCGTTTATACTCGAGAAAGCCAAAGAAGTATACGACGCTTCTGGGGGAGCATTCGATCCAACGGTGCTGCCTCTCGTGAACGCATGGGGTTTCGGCCCCGCCTCGCGGCGGGCGCAGCCACAGAAAATCAACTATCCCGACACATCAAAAATAGACTCGCTCCGAACCACAGTAGGTTTCGATAAAGTACATTTCAGCAACGACAGCATTTGGAAGACGGACCCTCGAACACAGCTCGACTTCGGAGGAATAGGACAGGGTTACGGTGCAGATGTTATTGCGAACTTCCTGAAGTCGAAAGGTGTTGAAAACATGTTCGTGGAGTTGGGTGGTGAAGGTCTTGCAATAGGACGTAATCTTGAAACCGGAAAACCGTGGAGGATTGCCATACTGGACCCGGAAGATCTCGACAGGTACAAGGCTTATGTTTCCCTTAGCGACAGATCGTTTACAACAAGCGGAAGTTATTATAACTATAGAGAAGTGAACGGACAACGATTTGCCCACACCATCGATCCGAAGACTGGCTACCCGGCGCAGAGTACGGTATTGAGTGTAACCGTTTTTGCGAAAGATTGCACCACGGCCGACGCGTGGGACACGGCGCTGATGGTGATGGGGCATGAACGGGCTATCGAAGTTTTGAAGTCTCATCCTGAACTCGATGCGTTTATTGTTTACTCAACTTCGAATGGGACTGCTACTTTTGCAACGAAAGGCATTGCAGATCATATAGAATCCGCCAACTAAGATGACACTTAAACTATCGGTACTTTTTCTTACTCCACTTCTCTCGGGCTTACTGATCTATGTGGTGGGCGGTTTTCGTCTCACCAACTTCAAGTTGCTATTGGTATTTGCGGGAGCTTACCTGTTCGGTATCACGGTGGTGCATATTCTTCCGGAGCTTTACCGGGAATACCAGGAAGTAGAGCTGATAGGTTTGTTCGTGCTGATGGGATTTTTCCTTCAGCAGGTTTTGGAATACTTCAGCTCGGGTGTCGAGCATGGACATGTTCATACGCCGCATCATCATCACGAAGGTGAACATCACCACCATCATCATCAACATGGGAATCAATCAGCAATTGTGCTGTTGGTTGCTTTGTGCGTTCATGCATTCCTGGAAGGTGGTATGCTGGCGAGTCGCCGACTGGAGGATCACATTACGATATGAACGCGATCTTGTTGGGGATTGCGCTACATCGTGCGCCGGCTGCGTTCGCTTTGATGACTGTTCTTGTGGCGCAATTGCATTCGAAGATGAAGGCTTTGCCTTATCTCATCGTGTTTTCGTTAGCTGCGCCGATTGGATTGATGCTGAGCACCTACTTTGTGCAAGCGGAGGTATTGTCGAGCAAGGGATTGATCTTTTTATACGCGCTGGTGAGCGGTAACTTTCTCCATATTTCTACTACGATTGTTTTCGAAAGCAGTCCGGAGCACAGATTTAATGCGAAGAAGCTGGGTGTTGCGATAGTTGGGGCGCTGGCGGCAGTGATGGTGGAGTATATTATATAATCTGAATGATCTTAAGGCCACTTAATTTCATAACGAATAAGATCTACGAATTACCGATCCTGGTAATGATGCCACATAGCCGTTGCAATTGCCGCTGTGTGATGTGCGACATATGGAAAGCAAATAATGAGAAGAAGGAATTATCGATAGAAGAGATCGAACGACATCTTTCAGCCTTCGAAAAACTGAGAGTTCGCGAGGTAGTGCTGTCGGGTGGTGAAGCGTTGATGCACAGTAATCTTTTCAAGTTGTGTGGTCTTTTGCATCAGAAGAAAATCAAGGTCACGCTATTATCGACGGGATTATTGCTGCGGAAGTTTGCGAAAGAAGTTGTTGAGAATATTGACGAGGTTATCGTGTCGCTGGACGGGAGTCGGGAGGTTCATAACAGGATAAGAAACATTCCTGAAGCATTTGAGAAGCTGGCTGATGGAGTAAGGGCGATACGCGAGTTGAAACCCGATTTCAGGATAACGGAAGGAGTGTACTGCAGCGATATAATTATTTTGACTTTCCGAACATTGTGAGGAGTGCGAAGGAGATTGGGTTGGATCAAATTTCATTTTTACCGGCGGATGTATCGACGTCGGCGTTTAATCATAATGGCACGTTGAGGCCTGGTGATATCGCGTTAACGGAGGAGGAGGTGAATGACTTTAAGTCGGTGATCGATCGCTATGTTGCTGAGTTTGACTCAAAATTTATTGCGGAGTCTGTAGAGAAGATCAAACGAATTCCTCTCTATTACTTAGCGTTATTAAACAAGATCCCTTTTGAGTCGCCCCCATGCAATGCTCCATGGGTGTCGGCGGTGTTAGAATCGGATGGTAGACTGATGCCGTGTTTTTTTCATCATGAATACGGAAACATTCATGACAATGACTTCGAAGATATTCTGAATTCGGAAAAGGCGATTGAGTTTCGAAAGAACCTGGATGTGAAGACGAATGAGGTTTGTAAGAAGTGTGTGTGTTCGTTGAAGTTGAGAGCTATATAAGTTGCCAGAGAGGATTCTGTTCCAATATTTTTAATCCGATTTTTTTTTTCGAAGTGACGTTTAATTTTTTGAACATCAACATTAAATCTTCCATATTTTAATGCAGGTAATCCGAGAGTTTCGTCTTGAAGTTTTATTCTTTCATCATAGACCAACATGATGTCTGCAGGATGACTATCGAAAATCTCCTTCTTCGAAATAAAAAATCCCCTCGAATTCGTCGTTACCATTTGAAAGATCTCTTCTTTCGAAACGAACTTCCTCGCAACTCTCATTTCATCCAGCAACGTTGGCGATCCTGTTAACGTCGAATCCGTTCCCAAGAGAACATTACTCCTGCCTTTAACATCTGCTGTTTTATTGAACATGTAGAGATTCGACGAAGGACACCAGATAACCGATGCACCTTGTGATTCAATCAAACGCCAGTCCGCGGAAATGCCATGAACGATGTACGTGTTGGGCTTAAGAAATCCAAGTGAATCCAACTGCGCGGTTTCCTTCGCAGCGAAGTCGTCGACACCTTCGCCAGCATGAATGATAAACGGACGGTCTTTGCTGTACCGGAAAGTTTTTTCAACAAAGAGTGAATGCGCCCACTCGAGCTCCGGCACAAACACCGGGAATGAATCTTTCCCGACAACACTTCTTAACGGATTATGATGATAGACTGTCGTAACACCGGAGATCAGGTTCTTCAATCCACCCCAGATCAGGCGATAGTCTTTATCCGTCTTTTCAATTTCCCTGATGGGAGATTCTTTCGGCCTATAGATGTCCTTCATCCACTCCGTGTAATTGTTGTACGGCGGAGTTCCCAGCTTCGGATACAGATTCATCTCGAGATGATCGTGCCAGTTGGTGAGGCCGGGATAAAGAAAGTAGCCCTTCAAGTCGAGTACGATCTCTTTTTTAAAACCAGGAAGGCGAACGTCTTTCGTCTCGCCGTCGATCGTCGTCAGGTTTTTAAGCAGCAACTCCATGGATGCCGAAGATAACCGGGTTTCCGCCGAACGAAGGTTCTTTGAAAGTTTTTATAGACAAACTTTTAAGGAGCACAAAATATTCTTCGAGAGTATGCAGGCTGTGCTTCACTTCATATGTTCTCCATCGATGTCGGAAAGTTCGCCTTGCATTCATCATCGTTTGATATGGGTGAAAGTCTGTAAGAATGAGATGACCACCCGTGTTTAACGAGTTTACCAGTTTCGATAAAACTGGCTCAAGCATATCGATGTGACCCAACACCAATCCGCAAATAACCACATCAAATTTTTCTAACGTCACCGTCGAAAGATCAGCACACTCAAACTGCGCCTGCGGACAGTTCTTATTCGCTTCTTCAATCATCTTCGGCGAAAGATCTTTCCCCTTTACAATTGATGCTCCACGTCGAATGGCCTCGACACATAACTTACCAGTTCCACAACCAGCATCAAGAATAGCTTTTCCTTCAAGATCGGGTAGTTCATTTATTATAAACTCATCGGAAAGATTCTTGATTGGGTTACTCTCTGCGTGATAAGATTTCGACCACAGATTATATCCCTCCAACGGACTTAAAACTTTCATCACATCCCTTGTATTTCGGGTTGACGATAACGGAGCCAATATTTCATCACGGCCTTGAGCTCCAACGGGTAGCTAAAAATATTCGCGTTGTATCGCACCGACGACAATAGTCCGAATGGCTTTGCGTTGCAACGCTGAGAGCTTGTAATCACTCACGGTTGGATACTGCGCGTGTACCACCGTTTCGAAGTCGTGGATATAACGGATCATTTCTGGTTTCAACCACGGCGTAAGGAACTTCCGGTGAAGGTCGAAGTTCAACCATTTCTCCTCGCTCCATTCCTCCAGGGTTTGTGGAAACTGAAAACCCTTGCTCGCAGACTCTGTATATAATTCGGAGCCTTCGGTTGGAACGGGAGTGAAAATATAAATGACGATCTCTGTCTGTGGATTGATCCGTTTGATCTCTTTGATGAACGCGATCTCATCGTGGATCTGCTGCCAGACTTGTTCTTCGGTTGGTGCGGGCAATCCGAGCACGAAAGAATACTCGGGTATGATCCCAAATTTCCGGATTCGCGCGGCAAACTTCCGGATCTGGTCGCCACTTTGTTTTCCACCTTTATCCATCTGGTGGAGGAGCTTGTTGTTGCCGCTTTCAGCTCCGAAGAAGATCATCGTGCAACCACTGTCGGCAACGGTCTGTAATGATTCATCAGAATACTGATCCATCGTATCGATACGTCCTTCGGCCCACCACTTCATTTTTTCGGGGGCGATCAGCTTCGCAAATTCAACAGAACGTTTTTCGGAGACAAAAAAATTATTGTCGTGAAACTGGAAAGCGTTTGCTCCGAATTTTTCTTTCAGAAATTTCAGGTCATCGTAGATCAGTTGTGCCGACTTCCCCTTCCATCGTGCTTCGAAGATCGGCACCACTCCACAGAACGAACAGGTGAAAGGGCAACCGATGCTTGAATGGTACGCGACTGTCTTCGTGCCGAGAAAAGTCTTTCCCAGCAATGAGTCTAAAGAATAGAATGAATTCAATTTTTCGTAAGGCAACTTTGGTAGTTCGTCCTGGTCGTAGATCGTTGCCTTCTTTGTTTTGAATACTTGCCCGTCGCGATGTAACACGAGGTTCTCGATTCCCTCCAATGATGTTCCCTCGTCGAGTGCCTTCAGTGCAGCGGGGAATGCTTTGTCGCCGGGACCGTTCACGACAACATCAACCAACCCGGATTTAATAACGGTGCGATTGTGGTTCGAAGCGAAATATCCGCCCCAAATGATTTTGATGTTTGGAAACTGTGCTCGTATTTTTTTTGTGAACGGAATGGCTTGTCGAAGCTGCGGACCCTGGCATCACCGTCGAAGCAAAAAATCCGAAGTCGCCCGTTGAAAGATATCCCAGTATTTTTTGAAGTGGATCCTTCTCGCGATTCCCGTCCACGATCACGTAGTCTGTCATTCCTTCGATCGATGCTGCTATCGAAAGTATAGCGTTTGGAATGATCCGCACATTATCGCCAGCACGTGGGTTGAACAACAGCACTTTCTTCATGACGGCAAGTTACGTAACAGCTTTGGGTTGTCGAGAATGGTAAGTTACAAAATGAGTGACAGAATCGAGGTGACGAGATGACGAGGTGAGGAGATGACGAGATGACGAGGTGAGGAGGTGAGGAGGTGAGGAGATGACGAAGCCGCCGTCGTATATTTGATAACGCGAAATGAAAACACAAACCCGGCAATTCGTCACCTCGTCACCTCGTCACGTCGTTCATCTAAGTTATGCCGTTGTGAAACCAAAATATACCTCTCCAGAGCGTTGGCTTTCTCGCGTAGCATTCATCTCGGGGATACCGCAAAGTCTGCTTGACTTCGGACAACAGACGGTGATCTACAACATCGACTACAAGGGCGAGCTTGATCAGAACGGTGTCCGATATATCTTTCCCGGCTTCAAGAGATGGCAACTTGTATTGCCCCTTGCATTCAATCGGTTCGTGAGATCATTGAAGCCCAACGTTGTTCTTGTTCACGGATTGATCTTTCCGTGGCAGATCATCCTGCTTCGCAATGTCGTTGGACGAAACGTTAAGATCATCTGTCAACATCATGCCGACCGACCTTTCAAAGATTTCAGGAAATATATTTTTCGGTGGGCCGATAAGTATGTGAGCGCGTATTTGTTTGCCGCGAAAGAATACGGGGAAGAATGGGTTAAAGCGAAACAGATCTCGTCGATGAATAAAGTGCATGAGATCATGGGGATGTCGTCTTCTTTTCATTATGAACGCAAGCGGAGGTCGGGTAAAATTTATTTATGGATCGGAGATCTTGATAGTAATAAGGATCCATTGTTGCTGGTGAATGCATTCAACGCATTTTCACAGAAGCATAATGATGTTACATTATATATGATCTACCAACAATCAAAGCTGGATTTGAAAGACAAAGTGGGTCGAAGTATTCATCTCGTTGGCAAAGTCGAGCATTCGGAGCTCCGTTATTATTTTAATACCGCCGACTACATTATTTCAACTTCTCATTACGAGAGCGCGGGCATTGCAGTGTGTGAAGCTATGTCGTGCGGATGTTTTCCTATACTTACTGATATTCCATCATTCAGGATGATGACAGGCAACGGAAAAATCGGAAGGCTATTCAGACCAGGGGATCAGGCTGGCTTATTGAGCGCACTCGAGGAAACGACCAATGATTTAGACCCGGACAAAATTATAGATCATTTTAATGCCGAACTTTCTTTCGAAGCGAATGCACGCAAGATCATGAATGTTTTAAAGCAATTGTGATGACGAACAGGCCGTCCTTGGCAATCATTATTCCTGGTGGTGTTGGTACCGGCAAAGACAACATTGGTGTGCCGGTGTTGTTGGGTCTTATAAAATTGCTTGGTGCGAAATATGATCTCACCATCTTTCAGTTGTCACGAACCAACGAAGGTTATCGACCAGACGGGTTTGAACTCATTAGTGTTTATCATTCCAATTCCCTTCTTAGGATACTTCGCTTCCCGGCTGTTTTCAAAAAACATCATCGTGCAAAAAAATTTGTTGCCGTACATGGCTTTTGGGCAATGCCCGCTGGCTTCCTTGCGGTGATTGTCGGAAAGCTTTTCGGTGTTAAAAGCATCGTTAGTGTTCTTGGTGGCGACGCGGTGGGGTTGCCCGAGATTGACTATGGTCGGTTACACCGGCCTATGTTGCGAAGGATGATCTTCTGGACGCTCAGAAAGGCAACACATGCCAATGCGCTCACGCAATATCTTGTGAACAATTTAAATCAGTATGGCTTCGAAGGGAAGGTGGAGGTTATCCCATGGGGCGTGGACCGGGAGTTGTTTGACTACCATCCAAAAGCCGCTGGCGAAACTGTAAATTTTTTGCATGTCGCTAATTTTCATGCGGTAAAAGATCAGGAAACTTTGCTCAGGTCATTTGCCATCATCAGGTCAAGCATGCGCTCCCGGCTCGTCATCGTTGGCTCCGGTGACGGTGTTAAAAAGATCTTGCGATTGATCGACGAGCTTGGACTGCAAACCTCCGTAAGTATTCTTAACCCCGTGCCTTACGACAAACTTTCACCCATCTACCACAACGCCGACGTCCTCCTCCATACTTCCCTTTCAGAAGGACAATGTGAAGTGGTAACTGAAGCGATGAGTTGCGGACTTGCCGTGTGTGGTACACGCGTTGGCCTGATGCACGACCTGCCTAACTGTTGTGTAACGGTTGATGTTCGCGATTACAAGATGCTCGCGGAAAAAACCATCGCCCTCATCCGTGATCCCGTGAGAATGAACGAAATGAAGATGCTCGCACATCAATGGACTGCACATCACGACATCCTTTGGACTTTCAACCAGCTCATCAGGCTTTACGAAACGTAACAATGATGTGATCGGCCCATCGATTGAAAGGAAAAGTTCGATTTAAGGCACCATCGATTTTTCTCGAGAGCTTGTAAGCAAAGAAATCTGTCTTGTATGGTGGTGGTGACAATGCTGCCAATCCCTCACTTTCGATAAACTCAAACTGATCACCAAACGCTTTCCTGATTTCACCCAAAGAATGATACCAGGTTCTGAAGTATTGCCGTCAATGTGAGCCATCACGCCTTCTCTATGAAAGCGACGGAAACGTTAACGACGCAATTTCCCACAGGCAAATGGGCGGCATGATCACGCCAGGTCACGTAACCACGAGGTTTCAATAGGGCAGGGAGATGCTTCGTTACTTTCCCGAGGTCGTCGATACAATTAAGTCCGCCGAAGTTTGAAAAGATGTAGTCGAATTGTTCGTTGATCTGGTTAACGTTCTCGTAAGACAACTGTCTCGTTTCAATTTTTTTCCTTTTAAGCTCACTGATCATCCCGTCGGAGAGATCTGTCGCCAAAACAGAATGACCTTTCGAAGTAAAGTAGGTGGCATCAATTCCAGTACCCGAATTGAGCTCCAGCATACGACAATTGTCTTTCATAAAACGCTCACATGTCGATACACTTGTTGCCGCAGGTCTACGATCACAGGATTGGCCTTGTCATCTTCGTCGTAGTGAGCCGATTGTACACTGAATGCCTTGTTGACAGCGCTGTTATCCTGCATGCGTGCGGTAGATATTTTCCATTCTCATACCTCGCATCATTGCCATAGGAACGTGAAGGGCAAGAGCTGCCACGTGTCGCAACGATCGTCGGTGCAATGGGCTTGTCATCGCTGCGCGTCCTCTTTGAATTCCGTATCGATTGTGAACATAACGGTGAAGGATCTTATAAAACTCCGGCGGATAAGTTCCGCTGTACATCATTGACAGGTCGTCGGAATCGGACCAGTTTTGCTTGAGAGTCAGTTGGTCTTTCACGTTGTCGTAAAACTTCGTGCCTGGCAATGGATAAGAAACAGAAATACCGATCTCATCCGGCATGACCTTCAACACCATAGCAATGGTCTTCTCGATGTCTTCACGGGTTTCGCCCGGGTAACCGAACTGCAGGAAGAAGCCGACACGAATTCCTTTTCTCCGCAGCAATGTCGACGCCTCTTCGATCTCTTTGATCGTCGTGCCTTTGTCCATGGCGTCGAGTATTTTTTGAGAGCCGGATTCTGCTCCAACCCAAACCGTTTCTGCACCCGATCCTGCCAGGGCTTCGATAGTATCTTCCTGTAAAAGGAGATCTACACGTGACTGGATCTTATACCGGAACTTGAGGTTCTTCGACTTGACGATATCACGGAAGTGTTGTATCCAGGCTGGCTTCAATCCAAAAATATCATCACACATCCAGAAATGATCCGGAGAATAATTTTTGACAAGAAATTCAATTTCCCGAACCACATGCTCCGGTGAGCGCGAGTTATATCGATTGCCATAAATAGGTTTCGCACACCAGTTGCATTTAAAAGGACAACCGCGCGTGGTTGCAAGGTTTAATGAAAAGCGATTGCCCCATGTTTTTTTATATTGATCGATATCAACGAGATCCCAGGCGGGGAGCGGCAATGCATCCAGGTCACGAATCACCGATCTGCTCTTCGTAACTACTACTACATCATCTTTAATAAACGCGATCCCATCAACCGAAGCCGGGTCTTCTTTTTTGTCCAAACCAGAAACCAGGAACTTTAAAGTCTCCTCGCCTTCACCCCTAACAACATAATCAACTCCATTCTTCAAATAATATTCGTAGCGATCACTTGCATCGGAGCTATTCATGATCACCACGCAACCAAGCTCCTTCGCTTCCTTCGCCATCACGCACGCAGCATCACGCATATTCGTGAGGCACATCTTGGTGAGATAGTTGAAACCGTCGTCGTAAATGATAAAGTAATCGGGTTTGTGTTCTTTCAGTGCTTCCCGGACTTCGAGCGGACTTTCGCGAAGATTAGTGTCAAACAGCGCTACCGAATGACCTGCCTCGCGCATGCATGCAGCCGCGAGTATTGTTGCCAGCGGCGGGTACGGCTGTTGTGCTTTCCACTGCTTTGGATCGAAACGATAAAAATAAGAGTGGGAAAAAAGCAGCTTGCTCATACCTGTACCACTTCCTTAAAGAAGGAGTGTACTCTCTGTTGGAACTTGTCGGTGATACGTCGCTGGTATTGCCCGCGTGATTTTTTGAAACATGCGGATTGGCCTTGAACGCGACATCGAAGTCACTTTTACTTAATTTTTTTCCGTGTAATTTTTGTGCGCGTTGTATAAGCCTATTCATAACAATTGAATCCATCCACGGCGCAACAGGATTCAATATTTTCTCGAATAATGTTTTTATGAAAGACGATTCGTGATTCGAAGAAACAACGGCAGGTTTGAACTGTGGATAATATTCCAACGCCCAGCCATTTTGTTTTATCAAAAGATCATAAAAATTATTACCACACATCGGCTTGAGTGTGATCAATTCCGTTGCGGTGAAAATATTTCGCTCGTCCAATGAAAGATGGTCGTGATCGAGATAATAATTCACACAAAAGTATTTATGTGAATTGAAGAGCACTATCCGCTGAAACAATGCCAGCAGTCCACGGGTGATCCAAACTCTTCCAGGCTTCGTAACGATGAAGAAGTCGATATCGCCCGATTTCTCCATGAAGTCTTTCGAGAGCGAACCCGAGATCATTACAGCACGAACGAAAGGAAAGTTGTATATCAATCTCGAACGACTAATGGCACGGGGCATGACGTCCTTCGCCATCTTATTACCGGCCTTCCTTCTCAGTGCTAACGAAACATCATCGTGCAATGAGTAAAGGTCGTCGAACCTGAACAACACCCGCGCATCTACCAACTGACGAAGCTCACACTCCACCATCTTGATATCGTCGCATGGAATTTCCAGTCTCTCGAATATTTCCGACGCCGTAAGAGGATAATTGAAGATATCCGAATACAACAACGGTTTGATTACAGCCCTCGACAGTTCACTATGGATCTCCTCACGCATATTTCAATTCTTGAGTCGTAAATCGCCACTCCTTCATTTGATTTCCAACAACAGAAATGCCAAGTGTAAACAACACAATTCCTTTTTGCAGCTCCAGCAATGATTCCGTCAGGCTGATTAACATAAAAACGATAATAACGGAAGCCACCAAAAATTCCCTCTGCTTCATAAGCATCCACAATGGAGTGAGAAAAACCGCCAGCAGCGCCAATAATCCCACAGTCCCCAGCGCGATGTAAGTATGAAGATACTGATTGTGTGGATCAGAAGTGTTGAGGATATTATGAATGTTGTACCTGTCTTGCAAAGCTGCAATGGTGTCGTTCACGTCCCCAGTGCCGGTCCCGAATATCGGGTTCACTTCACGAATAGCATGAATGCTCAGCCACAGCAACGACATTCGAATGGTAATCGCGTTGTCTGCCATTGCAGCAGGTGGTAGCGAAAAATTTTCCTTCGTGTATTGCTGCACGTTTCTATAGAACGACACCCGGTTTGCGAAAAGTGCAATAACCATGATGGCCATGCATGCAATCATCAGGTTCCTTCGGGAATTACTGATAGCAACGGCAATCACTACAAGTGCCGTCGATACAATCACAATTCGTGAACTCAGAAAGACAATGAATACCAGGAAGTATATGATCAATGCTGCGGACATCCACTGGTTCTTAATCGTTTTGAAAACTATCAGGATGCTCACCAGTAAATACAACGACAGGTAAGTTGGATGAATTCCGATACCGGCCGCCAGATCGACATACGATGCACGCAACCACCAATCGCCCTCCGAAAGAAACATTGCGTTAAACAAACAAATTAAACTACCCGCGAAACACGCACCCGCGAACAACCACATGACCCACCGGATCTCATCCCTCGTGAAAGGCTTAGCCGACACGACAATCAACGGTACAAACGCAAACGCAACCTTCTTATCTATATTCGACCACGCATTCGACACGTTGTCTGAATAAAATACGCCAATAACGTGTAGCACGAAAAATAACGGCAACACCCACGCCAACGGATTCTGAAGGATCAACCTGCCTTTGTTCGCAAAGTCGCCCTCGGCGAGGCAAGAGATCATGAATAGCAACAATGCTAAATGACAAAAACGGATGGAAAAGGGAAGAAACACCACAGCCAACCCCAACGAGATAAATCGTGCCTTGGAAATGAAATTGTTCACTGGCTGCCCCTGGCGACCTTTAGGATTATATTCCTGTTTATTCGATCTCTTTCACTGTCAGTAAACCATCCCCATTTGTTGAAGTAGGTGATGGCGCTGCGGGTATGAGTTACGAGAACCTTTAAGTTCCTGTACGACTCTCTTACATGATGATGATACACCGTGGCGCCCGGAAAAAATACGGTCCGGTTACGGCGATGAAGCCTCCTTGAAAGATCGATGTCTTCGGTGTAAAGAAAAATGCTCTCGTCGAATAAACCGGTAGACCGTAGAGAATCAACCCTCAGAAACATAAAGCAGCCCGAAAGGAAAGGCACGTCCATCACCTGGTCGTAACCGCTGAAATGCATTTCGTAAGTGTGATTGATCTTACTGCTCACTTTCTTGAACGGATGCAAAAAGCGACGCATCAACAATGTAGATGGCGAGGGTAACAACCGGCACAAGTACTGAAGACGTCCATCGGGGTAAAGGATCTTCGGCATCACTAAGCCAACATCCTGGTTGGTATCCATGAACTCAGTCAACTTCGCAACTACATCCTTCGCAAAATATATATCGGGATTTAATACGAGGTGATATTCCGACGACGACTCCAATGCTTTCTTCAGCGCCAGGTTATGCGCCGCCCCAAATCCCATGTTATAACCATTGAAGAAATAATAGGTGTTGGGATATTTCGACTGCGATTTTGCCTCATCGCTCGGTGAGTTATCAATAATGTAGAGATCAGCTCCAGGTGCAGCAGCCAAAAAACTTTCGATAGCATCCTTCAGCAATCGGGGATCACTTTTATAAACAACGATCGATGCGCTTATTCGTTTGCTCATAAACTTCGGCTGATGAGGTTGCGAACAAGTTGGTAGCGCTGGCTTACCCTTTTTCATATGTGGAGTGCTGCTTGCTTTTCCCGACGTCGATGCGTTCGAGTCGTGTATGCGATGCATCACCAATGATTCTTCAAGAAAAAAAGTTTTGAAATGTGTTTCGGCAACCATGCCAATCCAGTGGTCGTGCGCCGTATCGGAAGGAAACGGCAACGCCTTTTGCATAACGCTCTTTCTAAAAGCCATGCAACAGCCCATGTATGAATTACTCACAAGATTTTTGAGAAATCCGCTACCAGATCCGTGCGTCTTAAAAAAAGAACTGATGATTGGTTGTAATCTCTCGTCGACCATACTGCAATCACATATCACTAATTCAAAATCGTCAAGGTATTTCCGCATCGTGCTGATCTTTTTCGGATGCCAGACATCATCCTGGTCAGCAAGAAAAATGAAGTCTCCGGAACTGCGCATCAGTGCAAACTCAAAATTCGCCGTGGCTCCGTGCCGCACCGAAGAATAAATTTTCACACGGTGGTCATCAAAGGCCTTTACAATATCAAGCGTCGCATCAGTAGAATGATCATCAGATACAACGAGCTCGTCTTCGGCAGCCAATTGCGATAAGATCGAATCGACTTGTGCCTCAATATAACTTGCCCCGTTTTTTACCGCCATGCAGACAGAGATCATAACGCCAATATCAACTTACAAAAGTACAAGTTATAACATCTATCGAGAAGTTATGTCGGCATTAGCCTGTCACCGTTTAATTTACAAGTTTCGTGAACTAAATCTGCTAAGGGTATTTCTTCTTCAGCAACAAGTATTTCTCAGCAATTCCAAAGAGGATTGGATAGGCGAGTTGTAACGACAAACCTGTGAAACGAAAGGTGTTGTCGTACGAAGCGAAGAAGTACATCGTGCAGAGAATTGCCCAACCCGTAATAAAAAACTCCGATCGCTGATCGATCAGCGCCAGGTAGATCCACGGGAAGACAATCAAGAACACCGCCATCAGTATCATTCCGGGCCAACCCGAGTAACTGTATGCTCTCGAATATATTGTTGAGACATTGAACGAGTACCCGATGCGCCATTCCTTCGCGGGGGCTGTGTCGCGCAACACATGGATGCGTTTCGTAATGAAGTCGGGAAGACATTCATTGACCGCTGTCCAAAAAACGGAGCTCGCATTCACAGTTGGTTCCGGGCGCTCGTTGATATTGTACTGCAGGTTGGCAATCGACGACGACATGTAGATGTACGTCCAGAAATATTCTTTGGGGACAAAGGACCTTCGGAATGATTCCGTTGCCTTCCCGGTGTCCATAAAATTTTCATTGTTGTAAGGTTCATTCGCTTCGCGCGATACACGTAGCGACCCTAACAAGCCAAAGAGAAAAAGCATCACCAACGTCGCCACGGTAGCCAGTGCAATTCGTGGCCACGGAATTTTTTCTCATCGAAATGAAATACACGATCACGCTGCCAGTAATGTTGAAAAACAACATTGCACGGCTGTAGATCAGCAGCGCTGCCGAAAGATTTACCAGGTAAAGTATCAACAACAGCCTCGTACGCTTCGATAGGTACAGATGAAATAGATAAACCGTAAAGAACGAGCTAAAAGTAACGATGAAAACATGCAGCGACGGAATTCCAAACAGCCGGTAGTTGTAGGGGAGGTGAAATAATATTTTTATTAATGGAACGCCACCTTCGTAAATGAAATCGGCAATCCACAAAACGTAGATGAAGATTGTTGTTCCGATCACTGGAAGATCGGCTTAAGTTTTATGTGAGAGAATACGTTCGCGAGAATTGTGATCATAAGAAAGATCACGAGGACCACACTCAACTTCGGATATAGTTCCGACCATCCGAGTAAATAAATCACCAGGGCTGCCGCAAAAGAAATTGTATAACAAATGAAGGGCGAGACCATTTATGTGCCTATGTGTTTGCTATGTGCCTATGTGTTTATACCTTTCTGTTTCAAAAATACTTAGTATGAGCAAGCCAATAAAATCCTTCAGCGATTATCAGGAAGTTTATCAAGAAAGCGTTACAAATCCTGAAGCATTTTGGGCCAACGTTGCCGAAGATTTTCAATGGCGAAAGAAGTGGAGCAAGGTACTCGAATGGGACTTCAATAAACCAGAAGTAAAATGGTTTGTAGGCGGCAAGCTCAACATCACCGAGAATTGCCTGGACAGGCATCTCGCCAAACGCGCCAATCAAACCGCCATCATTTGGGAACCCAACAGCCCAGACCAGGAAGCAAAGCACATCACCTACCAGGAACTGTATAACAACGTCTGCCAGGTGGCCAACATGCTGAGATCACACGGTGTAACGAAGGGTGACCGGGTTTGCATCTACCTGCCCATGATTCCAGAAGCTGCCTATGCGATCCTGGCCTGCGCGCGTATCGGCGCAGTGCATTCCGTTGTGTTCGCAGGATTTTCGTCGGGCTCTTTAGTCGATCGCATCAACGACTCCGGCTGTAAAGTCGTGCTGACATCCGACGGTGCATTTCGTGGCGACAAAGCCATCAACTTAAAGGGCATTGTAGACGAGGCTTTGGAGAAATGCCCGACTATCGAAAAAGTCGTGGTTGTGAAACACACCAACGGCAACATAAACATGAAGCCTTCGCGCGACCTGTGGTGGACCGAAGAAGTATCGAAGCAAAGCAATACTTGTACTGCCGAAGAGATGGACTCCGAAGACCTGTTGTTCATCCTTTACACTTCGGGTTCCACTGGTAAACCTAAGGGCATGGTACACACCTGTGGTGGATACATGGTGTATATCAATTACACTTTTAAGACTGCGTTTCAATACCAGGACGGACAGGTCTTTTGGTGTACCGCCGATGTGGGTTGGGTTACAGGGCACTCTTATATATTGTATGGACCTCTTTCGGCTGGCGCAACAACCTTGATGTTCGAGGGTGTTCCTTCATGGCCCGATTGGGGTCGCTTCTGGCAAGCGATCGAACGACATAAGGTTAATATTTTTTATACAGCTCCAACAGCTATTCGTTCGCTACAAAATGCTCCATTGACTTTCGTTGAACGTCACGACCTGTCGTCGTTGAAAATACTTGGTTCAGTCGGTGAGCCAATCAACGAAGAAGCATGGAACTGGTACAACAAGAATATTGGTAAGGGAAATTGTCCGATCATCGACACGTGGTGGCAAACTGAGACTGGTGGTTTCATGATCACGCCGATCGCAAACGTAACGAAACTGAAACCGGCATTTGCAACATTACCAATGCCTGGCGTTCAACCTGCCGTAATGGACGAGCAAGGAAAGGAGCTGACCGGCAACGGAATCGAAGGACGACTCGTGATAAAATTCCCGTGGCCTGCCATGGCCCGAACAATTTACGGAGATCACAAACGCTTTCGCGATACTTACTTCTCTACGTTCCCCGGAAAATATTTTACGGGCGACGGATGTAAGCGCGATGAAGACGGATACTATCGGATCACCGGCGCGTAGACGACATCATTATCGTTTCAGGACATAACCTCGGTACCGCCGAGATCGAAAAGCGCGATCGACGAACATGAAAATGTTGTTGAGACTGCCGTTGTCGGATTCCCTCATGACATCAAAGGACAAGCGTGTATGCTTTGTGATCTGCTATAACAAGCCCACCGACGCCGACAAACTTCGCAATGAGATCCGCGATACCGTATCCAGGATCATCGGTCCTATCGCAAAACCCGACAAGATCCAGTTCGTAAGCGGTCTCCCGAAAACACGATCCGGCAAGATCATGCGGCGCATTTTGCGAAAGGTTGCTGAAGGCGATACCAGCAATTTGGGCGATACAACCACATTACTTGACCCGGGTGTAGTTGAAGAAATAAAGAATGGAGCTTTTAACTGTAAATTGTAAATTTGGGTTACAAATCCCTTCACCCCGGATTGACTTTACTATGAGGTCTTGGCTTATTCCTGTCTAGTGGGACTTACACTCCTATGTGTCTCATGTTTAGACAAATCAGAGTACGAAATCGACAGCGTTAGCTGGAATCCGTCCGTCGCGCTCCCGTTGGTTAACGGGCAGCTCAAGATCACCGATCTGCTTAACGACGACGATTCACTTCACTTCAAAACAGATTCCGAAGGCCTGTTGTATATCGAATACGACCAGGATCTCGAATCACAAGACATTCGCAAGTTGTTTTCGATCCCGTCGAAGGCAGTTGCAAAGAGCTTCATCCTTCCCGGGGCTGTAGTTCCACCGCACAACAATGATATTCGAAGCGACAGTATCGTTTCTGTTGTTGATTTCGGGATGAGTCCCGAGAAGCTGGACGAAATAGCATTGAGCGCAGGCGCTGTTTCATTCTCAACATCACTCCTTCCACAATCATCACAACTCAATTACGAAGTCTATCTCGTTCACTCTGGATTCAAATCGAGAACAACCGGCAAAACGCTCAACGCAGTTGTCAACGGAAGTGGTAACATCGATCTTTCCGATTACACATTAAGTCTTAACGATAATAAGTTCGATCTGAAACTGGTGCTGGTATTCAAGAAGACCGCCACGTCAACAACCATTGCACCGGCAACATCGGTGAATGTGCAGCTCGACTTCAAGAATTTCCAATTCATTTACATCAAAGGATTTCTTGGCGACCAGGTAACATCGCTCGATGCTCAAACGGTTGACATGGGTATCTTCGACGGAAGCATTTTCGACCAGGCCGAGATATCTCTTGCGAATCCTAAGGCAACCATTACAGTTGTGAATGGAAACGGTGTTCCAGTTTCAGCAGATTTTGTAAAGCTGGAAGCGCGCAAAGACGGAGCCGATCCACTGAAAGTGATCCTTAATCCAAACAATCCTGTTGATCTCAATTATCCGACGGTGCTTGGTGAAACAAAATCAACAACGGTCACAGTCACGAACGTGAAGCAGCTTCTCGACTATGCTCCGAGCCAGCTCTTCTACCAGGCCGATGCTCGCATTAACTCGGGACTCACGTCAGGTAATAATTTTTTGTTGGATACAAGCCAGTTGAAAGTGAGTCTTCATGTTGAAGTTCCCTTGTGGGGAAGCGCTTCAGGTATTGTTCTGCAAGACACGTTGGACGTAGATCTTAGCAGCGCCGAAGATTCGGGTGTGACCGGCGCTTCATTGAAACTGAAACTCTCGAATGAATTCCCGCTAGACGGTGATATCCAGTTCGTGTTGACCGACGAGAACTTTACACCGATTACCACCTTGCTCACCGAAGATCAAATGCATGTGATCCAGGGAAGCACCGTGAACGCCGCCGGCGAGCTTCAATCGGTTGGTACGTTCGACGACCTTATTCAATTGAGCTCCGACAAGATCCAGAATCTCTTCAAAGCGAAACATCTCATACTGGTGGCGGCCCTTCAAACTTCGCGCGATACGCAAACGGGCACCGCACCAGACGTGAAATTCAAAGCCGACTATTCCCTGGCAATTGAAGCGGGAATGATTTGGCATCACTCAACCTGAATGTGAAATGAGGCTGACAAGAATTTGTTTGATGCTTGCTTTGACCGCGATTGGCGGAAAAGCATTCTCGCAGATTGCTGGAACTCAGTACCTGATGAACAGCCTGCCGCAGTATTTACGAACAACCCTGCGTTTGTTCCGAAGTATAAGTTCGCGCTCGGCCTGCCGGGTTCGATGCTCGACTTTAACTATTACAACAACGGCTTCAGTTACAATGACGTGACGTCGCAAAGTAATGGAAAGCGTGTGGCAAATCTTTCGAAGCTCACGTCGGTTCTTCCTCCGAAGACTTATGTTACCACCGTTGCGCAGATCGATCTGTTCCGTCTCGGTTTGAAGAGTAGGCAGCAAAGCTTACCTCTCGTTGAATAGCAGCGTGAGAGAATACGGTCGCGTTATGATCCCTAAAGATGCGATGTCGTTGCTGATCAATGGCAACGCTCCTTATGTTGGACAGACAGCGAGCTTCGCTCCGGCTGGAGATATGCAGTTGTTTTGGGAGAATGCAGTTGGCGTTGGAGTTTCTCTTACGGAGAACTTGTCGGTAGGAGCGAGGGTGAAACTTCTTCGCGGGTTTATGAATGTGAACACCGCTTCGGCAAATGCAACAGTGTCTGTTGCCGATAACTATAATTTGACGATGGCTGCGGACATGAACGTGCAGACGTCGGGCATTCACGGCATCGATGATAAATTCAAGCTGTCGAATTATTCGGGCAACACCGGTGTCGGTGTTGATCTCGGTGCTACGTTTAAGCCGTTGGATAAACTGACACTGGCCGCGAGTCTAGTCGATATCGGCGCGATCAAATGGAAATACGATACTTATCAATACTCGCTCGACAAGAGTAAAGCAACGTACACGTTCGAAGGTGTCGATGCCGGTAAATTGATGGAAGGAAATTCGAAATACGGAAAAAACCTGTCGGACTCTATACAGAAGAAATTCAAGCCCGAAGAAAAACAAGGTTCTTCCTACAGCACTGCTCTTCCAGCCAAGGCAATTCGTGAGCGCCGACTACATGGTAGTGAGAAACTTCCACGTGGGCGGTGTACTCTACGCAGAAAGATTTAACGGCAGAACGTTTACTGAATGACACTCGGGGCCAACAAGCATTTCGGAAAAGTGTTGAGCACAACCGTGAGTTACACCGTTTCGAATCGTTCCTTCAATAACCTCGGCGCGGGACTTTCATTGAATCTCGCACCCGTACAACTCTACATTGTT
Source organism: Bacteroidota bacterium (assembly GCA_037200305.1). Taxonomy (GTDB): domain Bacteria; phylum Bacteroidota; class Bacteroidia; order Cytophagales; family Cyclobacteriaceae; genus ELB16-189. The sequence continues at coordinate 153,828 of JBBCGZ010000004.1, read as the reverse complement.
GGTGACAACCTGCTGCGCATGCCGTTGTCGGTCATGGCCCATCAGAACATGAACGAGTTCCTCAACAAGACGCAGGGTGTTCCACGTTGCGCGCCGGGTTGAACTTTCGTTTGGGGTTGGACCGACGACGTCAAGAAAGAATCTTACAACAGCAAGCAGAAGAGCGTAAAGACTTCCTCGGACACGAAGAAGCACCCCACACCCAAGAGAACTTCTGGCGTGAAGAAGAAGAGATAACCGGCAAACGAGGTATCTTACCACAGCGAATCATCGTTGAATAGGTCCAATGGCATTACAAGCCAACATATTTCTGTTGCTATTCGGCGCCATCCAGGGCTTCCTGTTGAGTGTTGTCCCTGCCTTCGTAAGCGCGAACGTCAGCCATCACACATTTTCCTCACCCTTTTCATGGTAATCGTCGGCATCCAGCTCACGTTCAAGGTTATCACGAAAGTGTGGCTCATGGACAATGTCCAGTTTCTTTTATACATGGTCTTATAATCTTCCGTTTCTAGCAGCACCTGCCATCTATCTTTTTATCAGGTCAACAATCGCCGGGACTTCATTCAAAAAGAAAGATATCCTTCATGTGATTCCGTTTCTTCTCGGATCTCTGTTTTGGCTTCAGTTTCCCTCGATCAAGGGCACCGCGCAACTACTTTCCTTAACTATCTATTTTTGGTATCGAGGAAGCTGATCAACGGCTCGCAGCCGACGCTTCGCCAGTTTCTCAATTATGTTGCGATAGCTGAGGCACTCATTATCATCTCGCTTGCTCTTTCAGTAAAATACTTTGGTCGCATTCCCGATATCAGGTTCCTGTTTATTTCTCTTACTGTTGTCATCTATTGGATAACATGGAAGATGATGACTGATCCAAATGCTTTGTTGATGTCGGCCGCGAATCGTTATGCTCGTTCAGGTTTGAAAGAGGAGGAGGCTTCGAGGATCGAAACAGCGCTCCGTCAACTGATGTGCGAAAAGAAGATCTTTACAGACAGCAAACTGACTATCGATAAACTTGCGCTGTCTCTAAACACCACCCGGCATCATTTGTCGCAGGTCCTCAACAACCGACTTCAACAGTCGTATGTCGATTACATTTCGGGCTTGCGGCTGGAAGAGGCTCAACGTCGCCTGGCCGAAAAATCTTCGGTGCGTTACACCATCGCCGCTATCGCCCTCGACTCCGGCTTCAGCTCTGTTTCTACTTTCAACGATGCCTTCAAAAAGAAATACGGATTAACTCCGTCGGCTTTCCGTAACGAGAAATTGCTCACCTCATTTTCGTGATTTCACTCTCTTTTATCTCCTAACCGACCGGCAACGAAGCCATTAAAATCCCTCTTGTCGTTCTTTTCTGAAAAAAGATATGCGAGAGTTCTACTTGTTGTCTTCCTGGTAATATGCAATTGTTCGTACGCCCCAACAACTTTGGGGTTCGCTTCAACCCGGCCCTTACGCAGTTGGGTATAAATCGTTCCGCGAGGCCGACAAGAAGCTTGTCAGCGTGTGGTACCCCGGGGAGCCTTCGTCCACCGCGAAGGCGGTCTTGTTCAGGAATTACCTCGAGAATCCCGACGAGTTCCATAAAACAATGGAGCGTCCGTTTATTGCGAACGCCAAAATCCCCGACGATGCTTACAAGCAAGTTCTAAACCTGCCGACTGCAGCCAGGTGGAATCTTCCGGAGATCGCGAGAAAGTTTCCTACCGTATTGATGACTTCGGAGCCTGAAAGTCTTTCGTGACCGCCGAATTTCTTGCCTCGAATGGATTTGTCGTCGCCGTGGTCACAGGTCCTTACCCGAAGCAACAACCAGCCGATTCTCTTCTTTATGCCGAGCCAACGAAAACCTCTCATGGTTGCTTAACTACGTATCAAAATTTAAGAACGTCGATCAGGATAAGCTCATGGCCCTGGGATTTGGGGGAGGAATCCAGTCGGCGTTCTATCTCACGATGAAATCGGATAAGATCAAGGCACTTGTCAATCTCGAAGGCGGTGTGTTCAGTCACGATCAAAAACAGAAAAAATCACCTGACTACAACCCGTCGATGATGAGGACGCCGATGTTGCATATCGTGACCGTTAGAACAACAACGAGAGGACGACATCAAGCAACAAGAAGCATTAACAAACACCACCATATCCAAAGCATTCATTCAGCACCAGGGTTTGCATCATCACGACTTTTCAATCTATGGAAGAGTTCTCAACAAAGGACTCAAGATGCGTGGTGCTCTCGGCGACATCGCGGACCAAACCTATTCGAGTGTTCATAAAATGATTTTGGAATTTCTTCAACTGACTCTTGAAGGAAAAAACTTTCCGATCGATCGGCGCTACATGCCATTTATTAACCTTTCGCTAACTACGGATGAACCCGGCCTGGTTCTCCATCAACCGGCGATGGACAAAGTGATCGTTGAGGAAGGAAAAAAATTCTGGTCGGGCAACGACACAACATTAGTGTTCGACGCCTACTATCCTCCGGGTTTCGATAAAAAACAAACAGTTGCCTGTTGTCGTTTTCGTGAATGGTGTTGGAAGCCTGGATCTCTATCGCTGGAAGATCTACAAAGACTGGGGTCGACTCGTTGCAGCGAACGGAATGATCGCTATCAACTACCAGACGCGAAGAAATCGAGCACCTGCAGATACCGAACAACTTCTTGATTACCTCCGAAGTAATTCCAACGCCCTTTCGATCGATAAAGACAAAAATTGGTTTATGGTCTTGTTCTGCTAATGTGAGCACAGGTTTGCCATTGGCGATGAAGGAATCACGAAGCGATATCAAAGCTGCTGTCGTTTATTATGGAATGCCGCAACTGACAGAGCTGCCAAATCCTCTTCGCCAGGATCTTGAGCTGCTCGTCGTTCGTGCCGGTCTCGACTTCTACTATCTCAACCTCGGCATCGATGGTTTTATGAGGAGAGCCATCACCGAAGATCTCCATGTCGAGTACATCAGCTATCCCGAAGGTCAACATGCATTCGATGCTGTCGACGATACGCCCCCGGGTCGCGTGAGATCATCTTGCAGACGATTGAGTTTTTGAAACGCACGCTATCGAAAGATCATACTGTGCCCGCTAAAACGGTCATCACCAATAGTCGTCTCTGGAACATGATCATGGTCGAGAAGAAGGTGGACGAAGCACTGAACGAACGCAAGGCCGCGGCGACATTTACACCATATGCCCAACCACAGTCCATGGTTCAATCACGTGATCGATGAACGCAACCTCAACCAGATGGGGTATGAGTTACTCGGCGCCGGCCGGGCCGATGATGCACTGAAGGTCCTTACAGCAAACCAGGAACAGTTTCCTCAATCTGCGAACGTCTACGACGCTCTTGGAGATGCCTATGAGAAGAAGGGTGACAAACAAAACGCCGTCCTATACGCAAAGAAAGCCCTTGAAAAGCTCGCTGCGCAAACCGATCTGCGACCCGAATTCCGGGATGGCATCAAGCGAAGCGCCGAAGACAAGATCAACAGACTTCAATAAAATTGAAACCTTTTATGGAAAGCAGGGAGTGACTACATCATTAGTCAAACTTCCTGCTTATGAAAAATCTACTTACAATTATCCTGTCGGTCCTTGTGATCGTGGGATTCTCGCAGCCTGCAGAACGTAAAATAAATTCAACTGTAAAAGAGGTTACGGTGTTCCTGCAGGGCGCGCAGGTAACACGAACAACTGCCGTAGAGGTGAAGCCCGGCGCGTCTACACTCGTCCTTTCGGAGTTACATCCACCACACGTTCTGGAAAACAGCATACAGGCGGAGGCAAACATGGGTGTGAAGATCCTTGGTGTTTCATTTAGAGTTAACTATTTGAAGGATCTCAAGACACCCGAAACAACAAAAGAGCTCATCAAAGAAAAGGAACGACTGTCGGATCTGATACAAGTTGAGAAAGCATCACTCGCAATCTTCAACGAGGAAGAGATCATGTTGAAATCAAATAAAATTATTGGTGGACAAAACGGTCTTAATGTAAACGACCTCAAGACAGCCGTTGATTATTACAGGCAGCGACTGATAGATATCCAGGAGCATAAACAACTGATCAACACGAAGCTCGCAGAGTACCAGGAGAACATAGGTAAGATCGATAGCCAGGTAGAGAAAACTAAAGTCACGAAACCTAAACCGGAAGGAGAGATCGTCATCAAGATCGAAAGTAAGTCCGACGCGCGCATTCAACTTAAGGTCGATTATCTCGTTAGCGAAGCTTCATGGTTTCCCACGTACGACATTCGCGCGAAAGACATCCAGTCACCTATCGCAATCACTTACAAAGCAAGTATCGGCCAACAGTCTGGTGAAGATTGGGAGAATGTGAAGCTTACCGTGTCGTCGGCAAACCCGAGCTCAAGTGGAGGCCAGGCCAGTGATCGGGCGATGGATTCTTGGATTTAATAATAGGGTTATGGGAGGAAATACGCCAGGTAACATGGTGAGTGGTCGTGTTGTCGATGAAAGTGGTTTAGGATTGCCGGGTGTCAACGTTGTATTGAAGGGAACAACTAACGGTACGTAACAGATTCGGAAGGGAATTACTCAATGGCCCTTTCTTCAGGACAATCGAATGGGATCTTAGTATTTTCGTTTATTGGCTATGTGTCAACAGAAGCGGCCATCAACGGTCAAGCTTTTATTGATGAACAATTGAGTCTGGATGCCAAACAACTTCAGGAGGTTGTTGTTACAGCATATGGAATTGAAAGTTTAAATGGCCGCGTTTCGGGCATCCAGGTATCACGTGAACCTAAAATCAAAAAAACCATCTCCGCCACCCCCATCATCCGCACCACCAATCTCGAATTCACTCTCGAAAACCCTTTTACCATCACTTCCGGCGGACAAAACCAGGCCGTAGATATGATCGAGTACGAAGTCCCCGCCGAATATCAATATTACTCCGCACCTAAACTCGATAACGACGCGTTTCTCACTGCACGAATGACCGACTGGGACAACTACAACTTCCTCGAAGGACAAGCCAACATCTTCTTCGAAGGAAAATATATTGGCAAAACTATTCTCGACACCCAAAACACGAGCGACACGCTTACCACTGTCGCTCGGTCGTGACAAGAATGTTGTCGTTACCGCTGAGAAGAGAAGGAATATTTCCGCCAATCAATTTGTCGGATCCAATCGCAAGTCAACATTCGCCTACGAGATCAGCGTAAGAAATAAAAAGTCGTACCCGGTCAACATTCGTATCGAAGACCAGCTGCCGGTTCCCAACACGAAAGACATCTCAGTCGACGACATTGAGATTTCTAAGGCAATCAAAATATCCCGACGATGGTTTGTTGACATGGAATCTTAAAGTTGAGCCCGGGAAAACGCAGAAGATAGATTTGAAGTACGAGATCAAATATCCCAGGTATCAGAATATTGTTCTTGAATAGGCAATAAAAAACCCCGTAGCGTTGACTGCTACGGGGTTGGCTGAGTAAGACTTAATTAGTTAAGAACCGCAAGCTTCACATCCTTCCGGATTGTCGAGCGAGCAAGCCATGTCTGACATCTTCTGATCTTTGTCGTATTCGAACGCTTGTTGTGCCGAAGACACAGGGTTGGCAACGGCAACAGTCTGTAGTACTGTCTCCGTCTGCGCTACCGTAACAGCTTCTGCAGTTGCAGGCGTTGCAAGAGCACTCTTGTCGAGTGTGAACTTGATTGCATCCACAGCAGCAGTAGAGCGCAGGTAGTACATACCGGTCTTCAAACCTTTCTTCCATGCATAGAAGTGCATCGAAGTCAGTTTTCCCGAAGTTCGGGTTAGTAAGATGTATGTTAAGGCTCTGTGACTGGCAAATAAAAGCTCCGCGATCGGCCGACATATCGATGATCGACTTCTGAGATATCTCCCATACAGTCTTATAGATGTCCTTAATGTTCTGAGGTATTTCTGCAATAGTCTGAACTGAACCGTTTGTAGAGATCAGTTTCTGACGCATAGTTTCGCTCCACAGACCGAGGCTGATCAGGTCTCTCATCAGGTGCTTGTTAGCTATGATGAATTCGCCTGAAAGTGTGCGGCGTGTATAGATGTTCGAAGTGTATGGTTCGAAGCATTCGTTGTTGCCCAGGATCTGAGAAGTAGAAGCCGTAGGCATCGGTGCAACGAGCAACGAGTTACGAACGCCGTTCTTCTTCACTTCCTGTTTCAGGTTTTCCCAGTTCCAACGATTGCTCTTAGGAGTAACGCCCACACATATCGAACTGGAAGATTCCTTTCGATACGGGCGAACCTTTGAATGTTTCGTAAGAACCGTACAGCTTCGCTTCCTCCATAGAGGCCTCCATGGCTGCGAAGTAGATCGTTTCAAAAATATCCTCGTTCAGTCCGCGAGCTTCCGGGCTATCGAAAGGCATACGGAGCATGATGAAAACGTCTGCGAGACCTTGCACACCAAGACCGATCGGGCGGTGGCGCATGTTCGACTTACGTGCTTCTTCGATAGGATAATAATTGATATCGATCACCTTGTTGAGGTTGCGTGTAACAACCTTGGTGATCTCATACAATTTCTGATGATCGAATGCGCCCGTCTTCGTTAATGAACTTCGGCAGCGCCAAAGAAGCAAGGTTACAAACCGCTACTTCGTCAGGGGCAGTGTACTCGATGATCTCAGTACACAAGTTGCTAGACTTGATAGTACCGAGGTTCTTCTGGTTCGACTTCCTGTTGGCGTGATCTTTATAAAGAATGTAAGGAGTACCTGTTTCAATTTGTGCTTCGAGCACTTCGAACCAGAGGTCCTGCGCTTTTACCTGGCGACGGAACTTACCTTCTGATTCGTATTTTTCATAAAGCCTTTCGAAGTCTTCGCCATAAACTTCAGCGAGTCCGGGACATTCGTTAGGGCAGAAAAGGGACCACATTGCGTTGTCTTCTACACGCTTCATGAAGAGATCAGGGATCCACATTGCATAGAAGAGGTCGCGTGCACGAAGCTCTTCTTTACCAGAATTCTTCTTCAGCTCGAGGAACTCGAACACATCGGCGTGCCATGGTTCGAGATAGATAGCGAAGCTACCCTTGCGCTTGCCACCGCCCTGGTCAACATAACGCGCAGTCATGTCGAAGTTACGGAGCATGGGCACAATGCCGTTCGATGTACCACCGGTTCCTTTAATGTAGGATCCTTTAGCGCGAACGTTATGAATGCTGAGGCCGATACCGCCAGCCGATTGCGAGATCTTCGCAGTTTGCTTCAGCGTATCGTAAATGCCATCGATGCTATCGTCTTTCATTGTAAGCAGGAAGCACGACGAAAGTTGTGGTTTCGGTGTGCCTGCGTTGAACAGGGTAGGAGTAGCATGAGTGAACCACTTCTCTGAAAGCAGGTTGTATGTTTCGATAGCCGCGGGAATATTTTCACCGTGGATACCGACAGCAACACGCATCAGGAGATGCTGAGGTCTTTCAACTACTCGTCCATCGATCTTCATGAGATATGAACGCTCCAGCGTTTTTAAAGCCGAAGTAATCGTATCCAAAGTCACGGTCATTGATGACTGCTTCATCAAGTTCCGCTGCGTTTTCATGGATTACTTTCCAGGTCTCTTTGGAAATAAGCGGAGCATTTTCTCCGGTCTTCGGATCTACATACTGGTATAACCGCTTCATCGTATTGGTGAACGACTTGCTGGTTACTTTATGGAGATTTGAAACGGCAATACGTGCAGCCAGCTTAGCAAAGTCGGGATGACGTGTCGTCATTGTAGCAGCAATTTCTGCTGCGAGGTTATCAAGCTCGGATGTGGAAACACCATCATACAAGCCGTTGATCACCTTCATAGCTACCTCTACCGGGTTGACAAATTTTGGATCTAAACCGTAGCAGAGTTTCTCAATGCGGGCAGTGATTTTGTCGAACTTAACAGACTCTCTGTGTCCGTCACGCTTCAGTACAAGCATTTCAGTGGTTTGTTAGAAAATGGAAGTAAAAAGTTTAAAAAATGACTCATGAATGTATTAAAAATCTTCGTTCAATGAAAATTTTGGAGCCGATTCTTTGGTCTCGGAGTTCTTCATAACTCCGGCTTTTTGATATTCAGCTACCCTTTTTTCGAAGAAGTTGGTTTTACCACGAAGGCTGATCATATCCATGAAGTCAAACGGGTTAATTGCGTTGTAGATTTCTTGCCCACCAGCTCGTTAGTCAAACGATCCGCAACGTATTCGATGTACTGGCACATTGACAACGCATTCATACCTATAAGGCCTACAGGAAGCGCGTCTGTAACGAACTCCTTCTCTATCTCAACAGCTTCTTTAATAATTTCGATCACTCGTCCCTCAGGAAGTTTGCTGATCAAATGATTGGTATAGAGGTGACATGCGAAATCGCAGTGAAGACCTTCGTCTCTCGAAATGAGTTCGTTAGAGAAACTAAGTCCTGGCATTAGTCCGCGCTTCTTCAACCAGAAGATTGAGCAGAATGAACCAGAGAAGAAAATACCTTCCACAGCTGCGAAGGCAATCAGTCTTTCCTGGAAGCTTCCTTCGCCGATCCAGCGCAATGCCCAGTCAGCCTTCTTCTTTACACACGCCATTGTGTCGATAGCATGGAAGAGTTTGTCTTTCTCCTGGGGATCCTTTACGTAAGTGTCGATCAGTAATGAGTAAGTCTCTGAGTGAATGTTCTCGATGGCGATCTGAAATCCATAAAAGAACTTCGCTTCAGTGTACTGTACCTCCGATACAAAGTGTTCGGCGAGGTTTTTCATTTACAATGCCGTCGCTGGCAGCAAAAAATGCGAGCACGTGTGTTATAAAGTGACGCTCGCCGTCATTCAGGGTTGCCCAGTCGCGTAAGTCATGGCTCAGGTCAATCTCTTCGGCAGTCCAGAAGCTGGCTTCTGCCTGTTTATAGAATTTCCAAATGTCATGATGGCGAATGGGAAAGAGTACAAATCGATCCTTATTTTCTTTCAGGATCGGTTCGGTGGGTAGGTGTTGGCTCATTTCCGCTTAGTGGGTGTTTTGGTACTTGTCAGTGTCAGGAACTCCAGGTGAATTTTCGAGAGGGAAAAGACTCCGAAGTTACTTAATCAACAAAGATGAATTTCTAAGAAGACTCTTGCAAGACAACTCAACCGCTTACAAGTCGACATAAAGAGTCGGTTAAGTTTGAACCCGCGTATAACTTGTTTCTTTTAAGCAACTTAGATTTACGCCACGTGAAGTTTCTTTAACTGAAGATTTTTCCAACTATTTTTTGCGTTTGCAATCGATAAAGCCACAAAACCACTTTCCAACTATTTTTTGCATTTTTCAACCCTTTTCCCCCATCTTTGCATCCCATTTTTAAAGGGAGTTACCATGTACGCAATTGTAGACATAGCTGGAAAGCAGTTTAAGGTGGCTAAAGACCAATATATCTATGCCCCCCTCATGGAAGGCGAGGCAGGTGCGTCTGTAAGCTTCGACAAGGTTCTTTTGGTCGATAACGACGGCGCGATCCAGATTGGCGCCCCCGCTGTATCAGGTGTTAAGGTATCCGGAAAGATCCTCGAGCACGTGAAGGGAACCAAAGTGATCATCTTCAAAAAGAAACGCAGGAAAGGTTATGCCGTGAAGAATGGCCACCGCCAGCAGTTCACTAAAATTCAAATCGAAAGTATCGGTTAAGAGATCGTTATCTCGTCACATCGTCAAATCATCACATCGTTATGGCACACAAGAAAGGTGAAGGTAAGTAAAGAACGGCCGCGAATCGGAAAGCAAACGTCTCGGCATTAAAATATACGGTGGCCAGAAAGCTATCGCAGGTAACATCATCGTTCGCCAGCGTGGCACCAAGCACCACCCCGGAACCAACGTCGGTATCGGTAAAGATCACACGCTCTTCGCTCTCGTCAACGGAACCGTTGAGTTCAAGAGAACTCGTGCAAACAGGTCATACGTTTCTATCGTAACAGCCCAGGCATAACAAGCCGGAGCTGACCTCCAGGAAATTGAAAAAGCACCCGAGACCCGGGTGCTTTTTTGTTGCTCTAATATATATGGTGCATCTCGACCACCATCAAACTTCAGAAAACGAAAAAAATTTTGTCACCAAAAAGGCCACTTTAGTAGCCTTTTCTTCCAGTAAATTGGGGTATTTTTTATGGTTCCAGCCCCCCAAATCTCCCTCGCCAACCCTCTGATTTCACCTCATTTTCGTAATGTTTTGATAAAAAACGGCCCTCGTCGGGTGTTTTTTTGGGGCGTGAATGGCATTTTTAGCGGAGGAAAGGCTTTTTTCAGGTATTAAGAAATTCTTAAGCGGGGTATTTTTTGGTGATTTAATAATCCCCCTAATTTGTAGGACTAAATCCTAAGTTTCTACCTAAACCCAACCTATGAAGAAGTTTCTACTTCTATGCTTCTCATTCGTGGTTGCGACTACCGTGTGGGCGCAACGCGAAGTGTCGGGTCGAGTATCATCTACAGAAGATGGCACGACTCTCCCCGGCCGTGAACGTGGTGCTGAAGGGCACAACTAACGGTACAGTTTCCGACGCGAATGGAAACTACAAAATGACCATCCCCGATGGGAATGGCACTCTCGTTTTCTCCTTTATTGGCTTGAAATCCCAGGAAGTTGAGATCGGCGGTCGTGCGGTGCTTGACGTCAAGATGGAACTTGATGTTACTCAACTGAGCGAAGTCGTCGTAACAACTGCCCGGTGGTCTCCAGTCAAGGCAGCGCGAACTCGGTTCCTCAATCACTGTAATTTCCCCCAACAGTCTCACTGCCGGTAAGGCTGTGAACCTGGCTGCGGGGTATGCAGGGTAAAGTTGCCGGTTTCCAATCAACGCTACGAGCTCAGGTGTAAACCCCGAGTATCGTTTGATCCTCCGCGGTCAGCGTTCGCTTACTGGTAACAACCAGGCACTTATCATTCTCGATAACGTGATCGTTCCGAACACCGTATTGAGCAACCTGAACATGAACGACGTTGAGTCTGTAAACATCCTCCAGGGTGCCGGTGCAGCAGCGTTGTACGGTTCACAAGCTTCTAACGGTGCCGTGATCATCACTACCAAGCGTGGTAAAGCAGGTACAGTTGAGATCACCCTGCAACACAACGTGCAGGCTACTCAAGTTGCCTTCTTCACTAAGATCCAAAAGGGCTTCGGCTCAGGTGGTAGCGCTTACGGTATAGATGGTTCTACAAGACCAGTTTTCAACTACCTCGAAAAACCAGTCTTATGGTCCCGCTTACGATAACTCGCTCCGTCCTCTCGGTCCGAAACTCGAAGATGGAACTCAGCTTTACACGAACTACAACTACAAACCTGGTCACAACGACTTCTGGAATGTTGGTTTGACTAACCAGACGGACTTCTCTTTCTCTTCTGGTGATGCAACCTCATCGATCTACATGTCAGGCCAGTACGTAACTGTTGCAGGTACAACACCTGGCGACAAGTTTACTCGCGCGAACGTTCGTGTAAATGGTTTCAAGAAGATCAATGATAAAGTATCTGTTAGCTTCAGCACTTCACTTGCTCCTAACAAGTACGATGTTAGCTCAGCTACAGGTAGCATTTATACAAACATGTTGAACATGCCTTCGAACGTGGATATCACACAGTTCAAGGATTGGCAGAACAACAAGTTTGCAACTCCTGCAGGTTTCTACAACCCCTGGTATGGCAACCCTTATTTCACTGCTGCGAACAACCGCCAGTTGGATAAGAACATGTACGTAACAGGTAACATGGAAGTGAAGTATACTCCAATCCCCGGCCTCGATCTTATCGCACGTCAGGGTATCTCTACCAGGAGCTTCAACGAGAAGGCTACTGGTGGTCAGTATACTTACTCACTCTATTCAAGAAACACAGACCAAAGCTCGAAGTCGAACATTCCTGCTTACGTAACTGAAACAGCCCAACCAGTATACTAACATGGTTACAGACGTGTTGGGTCAGTATAACAAAGCACTCGGTCAAAACCTCAACTTGAACGTTGTAGGTGGTACACAGATCATTCAGAATACTGGTCGCTATATGACTACCGGTATCAATGGTTTGATCGTGAATGGTTTGTACAACCTTAGCAACGGTACTGGTAACCCTAGCTACGGTGAAGCTGACTTCCGCACCCGCCTTGTTGGTGTGTATGGAAAAGTAACTACAGGTTTCAAAGATTACCTGTTCGTAACAGTAACTGGTCGTAACGACGCAGACTCACGTTTGAACAAAGCCAATCGTTCATTCTTCTATCCTTCAGCTGAAGCATCTTTGGTTCTTACTGAAGCGATCCCTGCTTTGAAAGATGGTAACATCTTTACCTTCTTCAAATTGAGAGGTAACGTATCGAAAACAGGTCAGGTGAACCTTGGCAATGCTAACTTTGCTGGTGGTGGTTTTCTCAGACTTCGGTGCTTACTATACTGCAGGGCGACATTCTCGAGTAACAATAGCTACGGTGCAGCCAACGGTTTCCCTTACGGCTCGCTCGCTGGTTATTCTTATGATGGAACCATCGTTAACCCGAACCTCAAGCCTGAGTTCACACACCAGTGGGAAATTGGTGCAGACATGAACTTCTGGAATGACAATATCACGACATCAGTTACCTGGTACCACAGCCGTACAGACAACCAGGACTATTCCTACGTCTGTGTCTAATACTACTGGGTTCACCAAGTTCTTGACAAACGTCGGTGAGACTAGCTCACAAGGTCTCGAGTTCACAGGCCACATTACGCCAGTGAAGACTCAGAACTTCCAGTTCACAGTTGGTGGTAACTACACTTACCTGAAGAACACAGTTGTGTCGATCACAGATCAGTTGCCATTGGTTGCACTCGCAACATCAGGAAACGCAGTTTCAGCAGCTGTTGCTGGTCAGCCCTTCCCTGTTATCCAGGGTCTCGACTATCAGCGCGACGATGCTGGCCATGTTATTGTTGACAAGGCTTCAGGCGTTCCTTCACCAACACCAGGAAACGTTATCCTTGGTAACGGTACTCCGAAACACAGGTTAGGTGCAGACGCGGCAGTTCAGTATAAGAACTTCCGTTTCTCTATCCTGTTCGAATATCGTGGTGGATACAGCATATACAATGGTATTGGTACAGAGATGGACTGGTCTGGAACCGGCTATCGCACTGCGCAATACGGACGTCAGTCGTTCATCTTCCCGAACTCGGTTTACAAAGCTGATGATGGTACTTATGTACAAAACACATCAATCAGTATCGCGAACGGTAACGGTAACAACGGTTTCTGGTCTGACGGTATCAACCGTAACACGTCATCTAACTATGTAACATCTGGTAACTTCATCAAGTTGCGCGAAATTTCTTTGGGATATGATCTCCCTCCGATCTTCGGCAAGGTTATCAAAGGTGCTAACATTAGTCTTCAAGGAAGAAACCTCCTCCTTTGGATGGCTAAAGACAACTACTACACCGATCCTGAATACAGCTCTGCTGGTTCAACAGGTAACGGAACAGGTTTGAACGACATCGGTCAAACTCCTCCTACCCGTTATTATGGAGCCACTCTGTCTATCAAGCTTTAATGTTGAAAAGTGCAGATTGAAAAATTAGACTTCTAAAACAGGAACAATGAAAAAAATCTCTATGATAATGTTGGCTGTGGTGGCTTTGTTCGCCACATCCTGCAAAGATTACCTGGATGTCAACGTCAACCAGAATAAACCAACTTCGGTTACGGCCGACCTGATCCTACCCCAGGCTTTGGTTGCAACTGGTCTCGTGTTGAATCAATACAATACCTATGGTGCACAGGTTGGTGGTTACATGGCAAATGCCGGTGGCTATGGCGGGTTCAACGAGCAGACAACGTATGCTTTTACGCCCAACAACTATGCAAACCTTTGGGCTGTAAGCTATGACAACCTGGAAGATTACCAGTATATGATGGACCAGACAGATGGCGATCCGAACTTCATTTTCTACAACGCTGTTGCCAGGATCATGAAATCGTATGGCTTCCAATTGCTTGTTGACGCATATAACAATGTGCCTTATTCTCAGGCACTGTTAGCTGCTGGAAACCTGACACCTGAGTACGACGATGCTGCAACGATCTATGCTTCTCTTGCAAGCGAGATTGATAAAGCAATTGCCGATCTCAACACAGGTATCTCTGCGTCTGTTGCGCCGAAAGCTCTTGGCACCAACGACGTTGTATTTCTTGGTAACACAAATTTGTGGATAAGGTTTGCGAACAGCGTCAAGCTTCGCCTCTTGATTCGTGGCCAGGGAAAAGTGACGTTCACTAACACCAGCTTCGACCCTGCAGGATTCCTTAATCTCGATGCGCTGATTAACCCTGGTTTCGCCCGCGATAACAATCGCCAGAACCCTGAGTGGAACCAGTGGACATGGACTTATGCCGGTACTGCGCAACCTAAAGCGTGGATCCCGACTACGTTCATTGCAGCATTCTACAACAACATCAAGATCAATGACCCAGGAAGAGGTAAGAAGATGTACTATCAGTGGCCTACAACTGGTACTAACCAGCTTGGTTTCGAAAGCACAGGTATTCCGAAGAGCCCCGATGGTAGCTTCTGGTATCCTGGCACCGAGCGTGGCGGTACTGCTGCTGGTAACTCTACAGGTGCGATCAAAGGACCAGATGCTGGTTTTGTGCTCATGCTGAGAGCTGAAAGCGATTTCCTTCTGTCTGAGGCTTTCTTATCAGGTATCCCTACCGGCGCATCTGGTGATGCACAATCATGGTTTACACAAGGGATCAAAGATGCGTTCTACTATACTTATAGCTTGCCCGGCGGCGGTCTGAAGAAGACTACCTCGACGGAAGATCTTAAGATAGTAAGTGGCGGTGATCCTACCGGCGATGCAAACGCGTACATCACTGCTAACGCAGCTAACGCGCTTGTGGACTGGACCGCTGCTGCGACTAACGCGCAGAAGCTTGAAGCGATCATTACTCAGAAGTATATAGCCGTGAACATGGTGAACAGCCAGGAAGGTTATAACGAGTACCGGAGAACAGGTTACCCTACAATCACCGGAACCGATCCTACTTTCGCGTCTACCGTGTCAATAAGCTCACGTCAAGACAGGCTGCCCGGAAGAATCCTTTACCCGACTTCCGAAATTCAGTACAACCCAGCTAATGTACCCCCCGGCATTAACACGAATAATGGCGTTATTTTCTGGGCGAAATAATTTAACCTATGATATCCATGAAGAAGAACATAATAGCTAAACTACTTTCCGTCGCCGCTATCGGATATGGCATGACGTCATGTCTCGATGGTGACCCGATGAATACACCTCCTGGCGGTTCACCGAACCTCGTGGAGATGTCTTACGTGGCACCCGGTGGAACGTTGATCAACTCTGGACTTCCTTATTTCCCAGCGCAAGCCCTTCTCCTCGGGCCCGCTGACGAAGCCGATACAATTACCTTCCAGGTAGCTGTTCAAGGTGGGAATGTGGATCGTGACGTAACTGTTACGCTTCAACTCGCGCCTAACGCGGCACTCGACAATTTTGCAAAAGATGCGATCGAGTACGAGATAATGCCTGATGATCAGTATACGTTCCTCAGCACTTCGCAAGTTATTCCTAAAGGAAAAGGCTTTGCTGAGTTCCAGATCGTGTTCTATCCTCCGAAGATCAACTTCTCGAAGAGCACAATCCTTCCTATTACTGCTACGAATGATGCAGGTTATGTAACTAGTTCGAACTACGGTATTCTGTACCTGCACCTTATCGGTAACCCGATTGCAGGTGTGTACGACTGGCAGTTCATTCGTTACAGCGACCCTGCTGGAACAGTTGGACCCGACGGTGCTTCTTTCGCAGGAGCTACTGCGGTGCTTTCGCCTTCGAACCCTACAACGTGCACCACACAAACAGGATACTATGACAAGGCTACGCCCTACATTATCACTTTCAAAGGTGACACCAGGGGCTCATTGACCGACTTCAGGGCTATCCTCGATCCTGTGTATCTGGCAGCTGTTTGGGATCCAGCCGGAATCTCGGTCGCTATACCACCTACGATCACGCCGAATGCGGCACAAGACAAGTTCACGCTTCACTACGTTACTGCAACCAGGAACTGTACTGATGTTTACACTCTGAAATAATGTTTCACACTATTTAAAAAGCAAAATTTATGATAAAGAGAATTTTCGGTTGCTTAGTAGTGCTGGCAACATTTATCATCTCCTGTAAAGAAGACGATGGTCGAATTGTAAATACGTTCAGCGCACAGGCCGAGGCTACCAATACCTCAATCTCGCTCATCACCCCTCCTACGGGTGGTTCATTGGTTAATGAAAAGTATAAAGTCATCATGATGTACTCTCTTGATGGCGGCAATACTTGGGTAGATTACCCATTGTTGAAGCCTGGTGATTCTTACAAAGCAAAGGTTGTTTACAGACCCCCCAGTGGAACTGTGGACCTCTCTACTGACGCTTGCTATCACTTCGACTGGTCAACTTCAGTTCCTGCTCCTACAAGTACTTCAGGAGATGTTGCAGACTTCGTAATGCAGAATGATAACGCGATCGCAGCTATTGTTTCTGACTACACTGCTTACAGCGCAGGTACCTGGACAGGCGCCTGGATAGGTACAGAGAACGGTGCTTGCTGCTCTGGTGATGATCCTCAAACCATGACAGCTGATCCTGCTGATCCTAATAAGATCACAATGGACAACTGGTGGGCTGACGGTGTTGACGTAACAATCATGTTTACGCCATCAACTGGCACTGCAGATCAAACTATCAGTATTCCTACGCAAACTACCAGCGAAAATGGTGTTGCTTCTGGAACTGGTACTTACGATCAGTGCCGCGGCGTCTTCACACTTGCAGCTAAGTATGTGATTGGTGGTAAGACCTACACATGGAGCTACGAGTTCGCTAAGGACAACTAATCGGGAAACTGATTTGAAATACAAAAGACCGGCGTGAGAACGCCGGTCTTTTTTTGTTTACTCACTTTTCAAAGACTTTACCGGATCCTTGATAGCAGCCTTCACGGATTGGTAGCTAACCGTAAGCACGAGATGCCCAGTGATAAGCTCCCGCAAAGAGAAATGTTCCTACTCCGATGTTGGTTCGGAAGGCGAAACCATTCAGCCAGTTGTTCATGATGTACCAACTGATCGGAACAGCAAGAACAAACGCAATCAATATCAGCTTCGTGAATTCCTTCGTCAATAAAAGAATAACACTCGAAACCGAAGCGCCCATCACCTTGCGAATTCCAATCTCCTTCGTACGAAGATTCGCGGTGTAAGCAGCAAGACCAAACAGCCCAACACACGCGATAACGATTGCGAGCGTCGAGAATACGCTGAACAATGTACCGGCGCGTTGCTCGGCTTCGTAAGAGCCCATCAGGTTGTCTTCAAGGAATTCAAACTTGATCGGCATTTCTGCCGGCTCATTCGCTTGACGTGTCAAACCCGTCATTTCTTTCCAAATCGGTTCCACCTGTTTGATTACTGCCGGGTACTCTGAAGTGTTCAACCGGGCATAAACATACTGCGTGAAGCTTTCGGGACTCTCCGTGCTTTGGATCGTGAGTGGTGTGATCTTATCGCGAAGTGATTGAAAATTGAAATCTTTGATAACACCGATAATGGTAAACATTACTGTCTGCTTTCCATTCGGACCGAAGAAGGTGTGACTTAACTTTTGGCCGATCGGATTGTTTACCCAGGGCCATCGTCTTAACTGCTGTCTCATTGAGAATTATCGATAATGAATCGTTGTTCCCTTTGCATAACCATGGCCCTGCACAAATTCGAAACCGATAGTTTGTGCGAAGTCGTCGTCGATGAATATCGTCTTTGTTGTAAGGATCTCGGATGAACCCTGCGGTTGAAATTGTGATCCCAGCATATCGTCTTCATTGCCGAATTCCGACGAACCAGATGCTACCGATTCAACTCCGGGTATGTCATTGATACGATCTTTGAAAGCCTGGAGATGATCACGGAGATAGCCGGCGCGTTCAATCACCAGCAGGTGATCTTTGTTATAACCCAGCTCTTTTGTTTGCATAAATCTCATCTGATCGGACACCACCAAAGTGCCGACGACCAGTACGATCGAGATGAAGAATTGAAAGATCACAAGACCATTGCGAAGCCATGTTCCCTTCGCGTTGCTGGCAAAATGTCCCTTCATCACGACAACGGGATTGAAAGCAGAAAGAATGAAAGCTGGATAGCTTCCTGCAAGAACGCCCACCAGTACCGCAAGTGCGATCAGTCCTCCGATGATCATCGGATTGAAATGAAGCGCAAGATTCTTACTGGCAAGATTATTAAACGAAGGCAACGCAATCTCAACAATGATCAGCGCAATGACCATCGCAGCAATACTGATGATCAGCGACTCTGTAAGAAATTGGTAAACCAGTTGCGACTTCGCCGAACCCATCGTCTTACGAACACCTACTTCGCGTGCGCGCTCGGCCGAACGTGCTGTCGCAAGGTTCATGAAGTTGATACAGGCGATGGTAACTATCAGCACAGCAATAGCGATCAGGAAGTAGACCTGGTTGATGTCACCACCAACAGCCTTCAGCTTGTACTCTATGTTAGTGGGATCGAGGTGAACATCTTTTATGTTTTGTAAATAATACCTATACCCATTCCCTTCTCTTTTGTAATCTGTCCATGATTTTCCAGGCCACTTTCAATCTGTGGCGCGGCATACATGTCTACCATTCCCTGGAAATTTCACCTTCGAGCGCTTTTGGATCTGCATCTGGTTGGAGCAAAAGATAAGTGTGAACTTCGAACGAAGTAAAGACTTCACCATTCTGATCCTCGTCACCCCAGTAAAACATAAAGTCATAACTGAAATGACTGTTTTCAGGAACATCTTCGGACACGCCGGTAACAGAAAGATCTCTTCCGAATATTTGGATCCTATTTCCTATCGGATCTTCGTTCCCGAAATACCTTTTTGCTGTCGAGTCGATTCGGTAACAACAAGATTGGTGTTGTTCGAGAGCACCGTGGCGGGATCTCCTTTAAGAAGCTTGATGCTGAATGTCTGGAAGAAATTTTTTTCGGCAGCGATCAGGTGCTCTTCCTCAAATTGAATGAGCTCGCCTTTCGCATTGGTGTAGTTCACGATGGCATTTCCAAACGGCCCCTGTATTCTTGTTACCGATTCCACTTCCGGAAAATCTTTTGGGATAACGGTTCCAAACGAATGCGGAACCACCGCGTAGTTTGTCCGATGATTGGGGTAGATGCGCTCGAGTGTAAACTTGTAGATGCGATCCGATTTCTCGTGAAACTTATCGTACGAGAATTCATCAGTAACGAACAGTACGATCAGCAAACAACTCGCGATGCCGATCGAAAGTCCGAGGATGTTGATGGCCGAATACGCTTTCTGCTTGACGAGACTGCGGAAAGCAACCTTGAGGTAGTTCTTGATCATGGCAGTGTTTTGGTTGGTGCCAAACACACTACCCGGCGACTATTGAATCATTCTTAGCAGTGTGGTAAGGCGACTCTTTAAATTTCGTCTATCTACGATGAAATCCAAAAAGCCATGCTCCAGCACGAATTCGGCGCTCTGAAAACCCTTCGGGAGGTCTTTGCCTATTGTCTCACGATTACGCGCGGTCCGGCGAAACCGATCAGCGCGTTAGGTTCTGCAATGTTGAAATCACCGAGCATCGCATAAGATGCAGTGACACCACCTGTAGTAGGATCGGTGAGCAATGATATGTAAGGAACTTTTGCTTTGTCGAGAAGGGCAATTTTAGCGGAAGTCTTTGCCATCTGCATGAGCGACAGACCGGCTTCCATCATGCGGGCTCCGCCAGAGCGGGAGATCATGAGGAACGGCTTCCTATTCTTAAGACTGTAGTCCATCGCACGAGCGATCTTTTCACCAACTACAGAACCCATGGAACCGCCAATGAAACTAAAGTCCATACATGCGATCACGATATCGAGACCATTCATCTTGCCATAACCAGAACGCAGGGCATCTTTAAGCTCGGTCTTTGCTTGCGATTCCTTGATGCGTTTGGGATATGGTTTTGTGTCGTTGAACTTCAGCGGATCGGCCGACTCCATGTTCTCGTCGAGCTCCGTGAATTCGTTATTATCGAAAAGTATTTCGAAGTATTCTTTCGAACCGATCTTTACGTGGTAGTCTTCTTCGGGAACAACATAGGCGTTGTTCTTGAGCTCCCGCGTGTGAACAATCTTGCCGGCGGGCGATTTGAACCAAAGTCCATCAGGAACCTCTCTCTTCGCTTCCGTAGGAGTGAGAATTCCTTTATCAGTACGTTTAAACCAGGGCATTAGTAAACCCAGTTATATTCTTCTTAAGCAATGTCAATACTTCCGTCCAGGTAAACATCCTGAATGGCGTTAAGGATCTCAACACCTTCTTTCAATGGGCGCTGAAATGCTTTCCTTCCGGAGATCAGACCCATTCCACCAGCGCGCTTGTTAATAACCGCCGTGCGAACTGCATCTGCCATGTCGCTAGCTCCTTGTGAATCTCCACCTGAGTTGATAAGGCCGGCCCTGCCCATGTAACAGTTAGCCACCTGGTAACGGCAAAGATCGATAGGATGGTTAGAGGTAAGCTCTGTATAGATTCTTTCGTCCAACTTACCGTAGCTTGCTTCCACCGGTGTTCAAAGCTTTGTAGCCACCATTGTTAACAGCAAGCTTTTGTTTGATGATGTCGGCCTGTATCGTAACACCGAGGTGGTTCGCCTGGCCAGT
Organism: Bacteroidota bacterium; assembly: GCA_037200305.1. Taxonomy (GTDB): domain Bacteria; phylum Bacteroidota; class Bacteroidia; order Cytophagales; family Cyclobacteriaceae; genus ELB16-189. Next base: position 133,053 of record JBBCGZ010000004.1, on the reverse strand, counting down.
AAGGTCGGCTGATACGTGATAGTCTACACCATCTTTCTTGAATGCATTATTTCTTGTATAGCACCAGAGTATGGTTGCCATACCCAACTCGTGAGCCTGCTCGAATGCTTTCGAAACTTCCTGGATCTGGCGAGTTGAGTTGTCGGAACCGAAGTAGATCGTTGCGCCAACAGCTACCGCGCCGAGGTTCCATGCATCCTTTATTGAGCCAAACATGATCTGGTCGGCTTTATTTCGGATAAGTAAGAAGTTCGTTATGATTGATCTTTACAATTAGCGGGATCTTGTGAGCATATCTTCTTGCCGTCATTGCAAGGCCTCCGAAAGTTGTAGCGACTGCATTGCATCCGCCTTCTATCGCGAGCTTATTGATATTTTCTGGATCGAAATACATCGGGTTCTTCGCGAACGAAGCACCGGCGCTATGCTCGATACCCTGGTCGATCGGGAGGATTGAAAGGTACCCAGTGTTGGCGAGGCGGCCTGTTCCGAAAAGTGTTTGTATGCTTCTGAGAGTTTGAACGCTGCGATTTGATTGTTCGAAAATCCTGTCCACGAAATCGGGGCCGGGTAAGTGCAGTTGGTCTTTAGAGATCGTCTTGCTTTTGTGTGTAAGTAACGATTCTGCATCTTTTCCGAGCAGATCTTTAACGTTCGTTTTTCCCATAATTTCTCTCGAGGTAGGCCCCGCCTTGGCGGCGGACGCGGCGCAAATATAGGTTTAATATAGAAATAACCGCAAACTAAAAACCCTGTTTCTGACTCAGAAACAGGGTTTTCTATTAAAATACTATTAGACTTATTTAGCAACTGCTTGCTTGGATACAGCAGCAGATGTGTTAGCAAGTTTTTCCTTGATCCTCGCAGATTTGCCCTGGCGACCCTTCATGTAGTAGAGCTTCGCCCTTCTTACTTTACCCGCTTTGATGAATTCGATCTTATCGATGCTGGGGCTGAGTACAGGGAAAATACGCTCAACGCCTACGCCGTTGGATACCTTACGAACAGAGAAAGATTCACCATTGGTGCCGCTTCCCCTACGGTACAACACAACGCCCTGGAATTGCTGCACGCGCTCCTTATTTCCTTCGCTGATCTTTACGTGCACATTAATCGTATCCCCAGGCTTGAAATTGGGGAGGGTTGCCCTTTTGGAAGCGAGTTCCTGTTCGGCAATTTTCATTAAATCGGCCATGACGCGTATCTATTTAAAATGGGACTGCAAAGATAAGTGAAAAGTGAATAGTGAGAAGTGAAAAGGTGAAAGATTGTCGCAAGACTGGGTTTTTTAAGGTTTTTTCGGGGCCGCCGAGCAAATCGGGACGTCTCTTTCTGAGTCCTCTCGAGCGCCTTTTCTTCACGCCATTGCCTGATTTTGGCCTCATGCCCCGACATTAGCACGTCGGGTACCTTCCAGCTATTGTATTCCGCGGGCCGGGTGTACACCGGCGGCGCTACCCCAGGCCATCCTGGAACGAGTCTGTAAGGGCCGAGGTCTCATCGGAGAGAACGCCGGGGATAAGTCGAATAACAGAGTCCGCAACCACAGCAGCAGCCAACTCACCTCCCGAAAGAACATAGTCGCCGATACTGATCTCCCGCGTGATAAGATGTTCGCGCACCCGTTCGTCCACGCCTTTATAATGACCACAAAGGATGATGAGATTATGAGTGAGACTAAGCTTGTTGGCCAGACCTTGCGATAGCATTTCTCCGTCGGGACTCATGTAGATGACGTCGCCGTAAGTGCGTTCTTGTTTCAACGCCGAGATGCACCGGTCTATAGGCTCTATCATCATCACCATACCTGCGCCACCTCCGAAAGCATAGTCATCGGTCGTGCGGTGTTTATTGGTGGAGTACTCGCGAAGGTCGTGGACCTTAACTGTTACCAGTCCCTTGTCTTGAGCACGCTTCAATATCGAGTCGTTGAAAGGACTTTCGAGAAGTCGTGGTAAGCATGTGATGATATCGAATCTCATAGGTCAAGGAAACCCTCAGGCAATTCAACGGTGATCTTTCGTTTCGATTTATTGACAGATTTTATGAACGGCCCGTTGATCGGGATCAACACTTCTTTTCCGTTGTGATCCATTACCAGGAAACGATTCGGGCCTGCTTCCATAATTTCGGTAATGTTACCCAAAGAAGTTTCATCTTCGATGACCTCAAATCCAAGTACCTCGTCATTATAGAACTCTCCCCTTTTCCAGTTTTGGCCTCTCTGATTTCGGAAGATAAAGAGATGCTCCCTTGAGCTGAGCCGCTTGCTCTATTTTGTTGATGCCTTCAAGTTTCAAATAAGCTTTATCACCCTTCACAGAGATCGTTTCAATGAAATGAGGAATAAGATTGTCGCTGAGATATAAAGTCTTAATGGATGTCAGGTCGGGGCACTCCGGAAGTGTATTGACAGTCACTTCTCCTTTCAACCCATGGGTCTTGGATACATACCCGATCTTAAAGCATTGATCAATCTTCATCGCCGCGAAATTAATGATAAATGTGCGGCGATTACTCGGCGAGGTGTCGCTTGCCCAGTGGCGTTGAGAAGCCGAGCAATGGTAGCGGAATAACCAGGTACATGCGGCCCATTTTGTAACGGCATCATTATACCGAAGTCTAACGATGCGCGGCGCATAAGACGTCGCCCAAGCAGGGTAAGAATAGTAACTCCATCTTGCCCGTTGCCCGAGGCAATCACGTAGTTCTCTGTTAAAAGATAGCCGCGTGGGCCCAGGCGAGTGCTGGTAGAAAGGCTGAATACTCCACGGTGAGAAAAATTCTCGCCGAAGAGGCCATATCCACCACCGAGAGAAATGTTTGAGTGACGATTCCCAAATGTGAGCACACTGTAGGCAACTCCAGTTCCTCCCGGGCCATCACCGTTTGCCAGCTTCATATATAAAAAGCCGGTTCCCAAATTAACATTCTTAGCTAGTTGGAATGAGATCTTCGGCATTATCCATACTGGTATCGCTAGATCCCCTAAGATAAACAGGGGAGCTACACCTGCATTGACGGAGATATTTTTTGTGATGCCGACACCGAACTGGTTGAAGACGATCCACGAGTTTTGATAGTATACTTCCCCCGGTTTGAGACCAAAACCACTGGGTGTCGCAAAGTACCGTGTAGACTGAAAGTTATAGTACCGGTTCCGCGTACTGTCTTGTGCGAAGCAATCAAAGGATGCCGCGCAGGTAGTCACGAGGAATGTGAACAGTAGCCGGAACATTGGGGATGGGAGCTACCGAAGTTCGCGAAGTAAAACAAAAAAAGCTAACCCAGGTTTAGGTTAGCTTTTTTGTGGTAGGGCTTGAAATCTTATGCTTGTGTGTTCTCTGCTGCGGGAGCGGCTTCGCCCTCTGCTGCAGGAGTTTCCACAACTGCGGCTGCGGCTTCCTGCTTCTTGCGGATAGCCTCTGCGCGTGCTTCTCTCACCTTAGTTTCAGCGTCCTTACGAGCCTTAGCAGCATCCTGCTTCGACTTAGTGAGGTTATCGCGTTTCGACTGAATCTTAGCGTCTTTCGACTCCTTCCAGTCTGCCAGTTTCTTATCGGCTGCTTCCTGGTTGATCGCGCCTTTCACAACGCCGATCTGCAGGTGTTTCTTCATCATAATGCCCCTGTAAGAGAGCATTGCCTTCACCACGTCGCTGGGCTGAGCGCCCTTCATGAGCCAATTGAAGGCTTTTTCTTCGTTCAGCTCGATGGTTGCGGGGTTAGTGAGAGGGTTGTAGGTACCGATCTTTTCGATGAAACGGCCGTCGCGGGGCGAGCGGCTGTCGGTTACAACTACGTCGAATCTTGCCAGTTTTTTGCGGCCACGGCGGGCCAACCTGATTTTTACTGCCATTGTTGGTCTGTTTTAATGTTGGATCTCGTCCGGTTTTAAAATGGGTCACAAAGATAAGGGAAAAGTGAATAGTGAAAAGTGAAAAGTTGAAGATTTGCCCCGGGGAATCTAAAATCGTTAATATTTGTTTACACGATTATGCGGTTTTACTATTCTGAAACCGTTTTATAACTTCGTTCCCGCTTAAAAACAATCCTTTATGGATAAGTATTCTTATATCTCCAATGCCGAAGTAGGCTACGTGGACCAACTCTATCAAAATTATAAAAAAGACCCAAGCTCGGTGGACGTCACCTGGCAGAAGTTTTTTGAAGGCTACGAATTCCAGTCGAGCCGTTATGACAAGCCAAAGAATGGAAGCTCCGGTGTTTCTACTACAACCGATAGTCTTTCCATTAAGGAAACCCAGGTGCGAAACCTCATTTTCCAGTATCGCACCTTCGGACACCTGAAAGCAAACACCAACCCTGTACGCGAGCGTCGCAATCACAACGTTGACCTAAGTCACACTGGCGTCGGACTTACCGATGCCGACCTCGACACCGAGTTCGACGTGGCTTCCGAGATCAGCATGCCTCGCACAACACTCAGAAAAATCATAGAACGTCTTCAGCAAATTTACGTCGGCCCAATCGGTTTCGAATACAATTCCATCCGCGACGACGATGTTAGAAAGTGGTTTATGGAAAAGTCGGAGAAAGAATGGGTAAACTATAGTCCCAGTGTCGACGAGAAGAAGGCGATCCTTTCGAAACTTACCGACGCGGTTGTTTTCGAAAACTTCCTTCACACAAAATTCCTCGGACAAAAAAAGATTTTCATTGGAAGGTGGTGAGAACACCATTCCAGCACTCTATAAGATCATCAACAAGGCCGCCGAGTATGGCGTGAAAGAAGTTGTGATTGGTATGGCGCACCGCGGTCGTCTCAACGTGCTGTCGAACATTCTTGGAAAAACATACGAACAGATCTTCACCGAATTCGAAGGCAACGTAAGTCCTGATCTTACAATGGGCGACGGCGATGTGAAGTATCACCTCGGTTACTCGAGCCAGCACACTTCATATACCGGCAAGAAGATATATGTGAAGCTGACGCCGAACCCTTCGCACCTGGAGGCGGTGAACCCATTGGTGGTTGGTTATACACGTGGCCAGATCGACGACGAGTATAAAGAAGATCTCAGCCAGGCGATGGCGATCCTCATTCACGGTGATGCCGCAATTGCAGGACAAGGAATCGGATACGAAGTGGCACAAATGTCGGGACTCCCGGGATACACAACCGGTGGTACAATGCATTATGTGATCAACAACCAGGTTGGTTTCACAACAGACTTCGATGATGCGCGCACTTCAATCTACTGTACTGATTTGGCGAAGATCATTGATGCCCCGGTGTTGCACGTAAATGGTGATGACGCGGAGGCAGTTAATTTCTGCGCGCGGATTGCTGTTGAGTATCGTCAGAAATTTGGCAAGGACATATTTATCGATATGCTCTGTTATCGTCGTCACGGGCATAATGAAAGTGACGAACCGAAGTTTACACAACCCAAGTTGTACAATCTCATTGCGAAGCATCCGAATCCACGCGAAGTGTATGTGAAGCGATTGGTTGAACGCGGCGATGTAGATGCCGCACTGGCAGATGAGATGGAGGCGAAGTTCCGCAACCAGCTGCAGGATCGCTTGAACGAAGTGAAACAAAAACCGCTTCCATACAAACCTCAGAAAATTGAAGAGGAGTGGAGCAAGCTTCGTCGTGCGAAGCCTGAAGACTTCGATTCGTCTCCGGAGACTGGGGATCAAACAGGCAACGATCGATAAAGTTGGTAATGCGCTCACAACGATACCCGAAGGTTTCAAGGCGCTGAAGCAAATTGAAAAGTTGCTGAAGGATCGTAAGCAGGCATTCTTCCAGGATAAGGTTCTTGGATGGGCTGAAGCCGAATTACTCGCTTACGGATCGCTGCTATTGGATGGAACCCCGGTTCGTATGTCGGGACAGGATGTGAAGCGTGGAACGTTCTCACATCGTCACGCCTATTTCTTCGACGCGAATACAAACGAACCATACTGTGGTCTCGATCATATAGAAAAAGATCAGAGGATACTCCACATCTACAACTCACTGTTGTCGGAATTTGGTGTGTTGGGTTTTGAGTATGGTTATGCGATGTCGTCACCGAGTGCACTTGTACTATGGGAAGCACAGTTTGGTGATTTCGTGAACGGTGCGCAGGTAATGATCGACCAGTTTATATCAAGCGCCGAATCGAAGTGGCAACGTCAGAACGGTATGGTGATGTTATTGCCTCATGGCTACGAAGGACAAGGTCCCGAGCACTCGAGCTGTCGACCCGAAAGATTTTTGCAGCTCTTTGCTGAATACAACATGGTGGTCTGTAATCCCACAACACCCGCTAACATCTTCCACTTGTTGAGAAGGCAGGTGACCTGGGAATTCCGCAAGCCATGTGTTGTGTTGTCGCCGAAGTCGTTGTTGCGTCACCCCGCTGTTATTTCGCCAGTGAAAGATTTCGTGAAGGGATCATTCAAAGAAACGATCGACGATGAGACTGTGACAGCAAAGGATGTGAAGCGAGTCGTGTTGTGTTCGGGCAAAGTGTATTATGATCTTTTGGCCGAACAACAAAAGAGGAAACTGAAAGATGTAGCCGTCGTACGTATCGAACAGTTGGCTCCATTCCCCGACAAGCAAGTGAACGCGATCTTTAAGAAATACAAGGGAGCGACAATTGTTTGGGCGCAAGAAGAACCTGCGAACATGGGACCGTTGTCTTACATACAGCGCGTGATGCCAGGTCAGCAGATCGAGTTTGTTTCAAGGAAAGCAAGCGCATCACCTGCAACCGGCTTCAAGAAAGTTCACGATGCAGAACAGGCAAAAATTGTTAATCAGGCTTTAGGTATCTAAATCATTTTTATGTCACAACAAGTTAAAGTTCCAGCGGTAGGTGAGTCGATTACCGAAGTAACAATCGCCAACTGGCTTAAGAAAGACGGAGACATCGTGAAGCAGGATGAAATTATTGCCGAGCTCGAATCGGATAAAGCAACGTTTGAGTTGCCGGCGCCACAAGCAGGGGTGTTGAAAATTATAAAGAAGCAGGGAGAGGTTGTGCCGATCGGTACGGCTATCTGCGAAGTGCAAGACTCCGCTAATGCCCCAACTCCGAAAGCTGAACCTCCGAAAGCTGATGCGCCGAAAGCCGAAGCTCCTAAAAAAGCGGGTGGCATAAAGGAGATGAAAGTCCCCGCAGTTGGCGAGTCTATCACGGAAGTAACCATAAGCACGTGGTTAAAGAAGGATGGTGACCTCGTTAAACTTGATGAAGTGATTGCCGAAGTGGAATCTGATAAAGCGACCTTCGAACTTCCAGCAGAAGCAACGGGTATCCTTAGAATTGTTGCGAAGGAAAAGACAACACTCCCTATCGGTGGCTTGATCTGCAAGATCGAGATCACAGAAGCTGGTGAGGCGCCGGCGAAGACAACAGCGCCCGCTGCGAAAACTGAAGCAGCTCAGAATACCAACTACGCGTCAGGTCATCCGTCTCCCGCGGCTGCGAAGATCCTCGATGAGAAAGGGATCTCTACGAAGGAAGTGCAGGGCAGCGGCAAAGACGGAAGAATTACAAAAGAAGATGCTGTGAAGGCAGACGCGAAGGGAGCTGCTCCTTCGAAAGAAAGTAAACCTGCCGTTGAATTGGCTCCTCCTGTCATAGCACAGCAGGGTGCACGAACCATTCGTCGCGAGAAAATGACATCGCTCAGAAAGACAATTGCGAAGCGCCTCGTTGCAGTGAAGAATGAAACGGCAATGCTTACCACTTTCAACGAGTTGGATATGAAGCCGGTGATGGACCTTCGTTCGAAATACAAAGATCAGTTCAAAGAAAAATATGGTGTTGGACTCGGCTTCATGTCGTTCTTCGCGAAAGCAGTTTGTGCGGCGCTGAAAGAATTCCCTGCCGTGAACGCATCGATTGAAGGAGACGAAATTGTTTATCACGACTACTGTGATATTTCGATAGCTGTATCGACACCGCGTGGTCTGGTTGTGCCAGTAATTCGAAACACCGAATTGCTCTCGATGAATCAGATCGAAGCCGAAGTAATTCGCCTCGCTACCCGTGGTCGCGATGGAAAACTCTCGATCGATGAAATGACAGGCGGAACATTCTCGATCACCAATGGTGGCGTGTTTGGCTCAATGATGTCGACACCGATCATCAATCCCCCGCAGGCCGCGATCCTCGGTATGCACAACATTGTTGAGCGTCCTGTTGTTATGGGCGGACAAGTTGTTGTGAGGCCGATCATGTATTTGGCACTGTCGTATGATCACCGGATCATAGACGGTCGTGAATCTGTAAGTTTTCTCGTGCGCGTGAAGCAGATGCTGGAAGATCCGGGAAGATTGATTTTGGCGATCTAAAAAACAAAAGTACATGGATTATAACATAACCGTAATCGGTTCAGGTCCCGGAGGGTACGTTGCAGCAATTCGTTGCGCGCAACTCGGTTTCAAAACAGCGATCGTCGAGAAATACGACACTCTTGGTGGCACTTGTCTCAACGTGGGCTGCATTCCTTCGAAGGCAATGCTCGACTCCACTGAACATTTCCATAATGCTCTTCACAACTTCAAAGAGCACGGTATCGACATCAACGAACCGAAGGCGAACTTTCCGCAGATGATCAAAAGGAAGGCCGGCGTTGTGAAAGCCAACGTCGATGGCATCGCATTCCTCATGAAGAAGAACAAGATCGATGTTCATACAGGCGTCGGTTCCTTTGTTGATAAGAACACGATCAAGATCACTGGCAAAGACGGTAAAGAGAAATCAATCACGACCGAAAAAGTGATTATTGCCACAGGTTCAAAACCCACGCCGCTGCCGTTCGCACCATTCGATAAAAAGAGAATCATTTCGAGCACCGAAGCATTGGAGCTCACAGAAATTCCCAAACACCTCATTATTATCGGTGGCGGTGTGATCGGTATGGAGCTCGGATCGGTATATGCCCGCATCGGCGCTAAAGTTACAGTTGTCGAATTTCTCGACAGCCTTATCGCAACCATGGATGGAACCATGGGCAAAGAGTTATTGAAGTCGACGAAGAAACTCGGAATGGATTTCTACCTCGGTCACAAAGTTACCAGTGTTCAAAACACAGGTAACGAAGTTGTACTAAAAGCCGAAGACAAGTCGGGTAAATCACTCGAACTGAAAGGTGATTACTGTATGGTAAGCGTTGGCCGTCGTCCTTACACTGAAGGATTGGGTCTCGACAAAATTGGTATCGAGCTAGACAAAGGAAAGATCCCCGTTGACGATCATCTGAAGACCAAAGTCGATAACGTGTATGCGATCGGCGATGTGATCCGCGGAGCTATGCTCGCACACAAAGCTGAGGAAGAAGGAACGCTGGTTGCCGAACAGTTCGCCGGTCAGAAACCACACATGAATTACTTGTTGATACCAGGCGTTGTTTACACATGGCCTGAAGTCGCAAGTGTTGGTTACACCGAAGAGCAATTGAAGGCCGACAATCGTGCCTACAAAGTTGGATCGTTCCCTTACAAAGCCCTCGGACGTGCACGTGCATCGATGGACGTAGATGGACTCGTGAAAGTATTGGCAGATAAGAACACCGATGAGATCTTAGGCGTGCATATTTTCGGCGCACGTGCTGCAGACATGATAGCAGCCGCTGTTACTGCCATGGAATTCCGTGCTTCGGCCGAAGATGTATCGCGCATGTCGCACGCACATCCTACGTATATGGAAGCAGTGAGAGAAGCGTGTTTAGCGGCAACAGCTAACCGACCGATACATATTTGATTTAGTTCTTAAATCCGATAAACCATGCTCGAATACCCAAAGCGAGAATAACGGGTATCAGGAACACATTTAGTTGTTGCGGCAACCAGGTCCAGCCCAGCAGCAACAATGCAGTAAGAATGGCGATCCCTTTGAAATAAGTGGTCGCTATTTTTTTTGACCTCAGGTACAACGGGACGAACACGAGATGCAACGGCATCGCCCAAAGAATATTCAGATTTCTTGCAGCTGCACGGTGATCCGTTGCCGTCCACAAGACAAACAGTAGCAATCCCAACAATCCAACGATTCCAAATACAATTGCATCGAACCACTTCGATTGCTTGCGTCTTTTGAGATCACGTGCTGTTATGAAGATAGTGAGAGCGAGAAATAGTCCGAACACAACGAACGGATGCACCAGGGTACCGGGAATTTCTTCGGGCTCTGACTCATACACCGGAACATTGGCTTTTACAAGCGGCATCGTTACCGAATCGTTACGGACCGTTGCATGATCGAATGATTGTTCGATGTAATCGGGTAGAAACATGTATTCGTATGGCGAAGCATGCTTGTCCATCGGAAGACCGAGACAGATATCGATACCGAGATCGCCCCATGGTTGACGATGGAGATAAAGATCAGTTAAATTCCGAATGGTGTAATTGGTGGTGATAAACGTGCTATCGAATTGGACATCATCTTTTAACGCAATCTTAATGACATCCCGGACTTTTGTTGCGCAGTTGTTATAGAAGTAATCGTATAAGTAGTATTGGTTCTCTGGTTGTGAGTTCCAATACAGGTAGTCAAATACTTTTTGTTTCTGTGCTGCGTTAAGATTGAGTACCTGTTCGTGGATATAGCGGTTGTAGGAAACATAGAAATCTTTTTCAAGGGCATACGGGTAGACGCCTAGCTTGTAGTTGAGATGCCCCCGCGCAAAATTCAGATAGAAGTTCGGCTGGTTGAAGCTGAAGACTCCATAGTTGTAGAAACCATCGAAATTATAATCGGGGTCCGTTACCCTGATGGCACTGTGGCCGAAGGCAGAATATAATTCGCCCTGCCATGGACCAAGCGTTAAAATGGAGATCTCGGCACGAGAAGAAAGCTGTGGAGTGTTGGCGACTTTCGGTTGTGCAATTGCTGCTTGAAACAGCAAGACGAGTGCAATAAGGGTGAATTTCATGGGCGCAATCGAAGCAATTTAATTATTAGGGTATACCGAAAAAGGATTAGTACCATTAATTATCTTCGTTCATCTATGTTGGCATTCAAGGCTCTCATTCCGCAAGGAAAAATGCGCGACTGGCTTTTCGACATTAAAAACTGGTCACGGCTCCCGCAAATATATGGCCACGATGAAGAGGCCATGTATCGCAACAAGCGCAACATACTCTTTTCGCAGATCACACTTGTTGGAGGCATCGCTGCCATCATTCACGCCGTCGAATCTCTTTTAGATCACAACTACGTATTGCCTTTCCTCGATTTCCTGATGACGGCAATTGTGTTTGTTTCATATCAGCTCAACGAGGCCGGTCGTCATCTTACAGCAAAGATACTACTACTGGCTTTTCTGAACATATTCTTCTTTTTTTATTCGTTGATGATACCACACGAGTCTGGAGTTTATGTTTTCTACGGTCCGTTGGTTGCCGCAACGGTCCTCATCTTCAATACAGATGAACGTAATTGGAGAAGAGGATTTATCTTCTTGTCGGCAGTTTTATTGTTGACGTTATTCGCGTTCATCCAACCTGCCTCGTCCTTTGTACATTCTATTACAAGCCTTCTGATCACGATCATCTTCATTTACTTCATGATACTAATCAATGAAGCTTCCGAAGAACGACTGCGAAAACTGACCAGCGAGATCCGCCTGAAAAACGCAGAGCTGCTGAAGACCAACGAACAGCTCGATCGATTTGTGTACAGCGCTTCGCACGACATCAAACAGCCCATTATTTCCATCAAGGGACTTACGCACCTCGCATCGATCGATTGCCAGGATCAAAAGTCATTGCTCTATTTCACCAAGATCGAAAATCAAACCGATAAGCTTGGGCGATTTCTTCTTGAGATGCTGGAATATACTCGTAACAGTAGAACCAATATCAACCTGGAAAGGGTAAACATCGCGGCGGTTGTCGACGAGGTGATCGAAAACTTATCCACTATCGATAATGCATCGCGTGTCGAGATCAGGAAATTTATTCGTATAGAAGAAGCCCTCATGATCGATCGAGTCCGTTTCATGGTTATACTCAACAACCTCGTTTCAAATGCAATCAAGTATCACAATTATTCTCATACCAATCCATGGGTGAAGATCATGATCAGTAAAGTTGGTGATAAGATCCAGGTAATGGTGGCCGACAACGGCTTCGGCATCAATGTTCAATACAAAGAGAAGATCTTCGATATGTTTTTCCGTGCCTCCGATTCTCCCATCGGCTCCGGATTGGGCCTGTTCATCGTAAAGGAAACCGTCGAGAAGATGAATGGCAAGATCATGCTGTCTTCGAAGGAAGGAGAAGGTGCATGTTTCAGAATTGACCTACCTTTGGTCGCTTGAGTCCATTTGAAGATAATCTAAATATAGCTTCGCGACTAACGCCGAGGCGCGTTTCGAACAGCGCAAAGGTGCTGGGCAGTTACTATTATTCCAGGATAACCGATAATCCTCGCCATCGCGGAATGCCCATAAGCATTGGTATCGAGCCCACGACTTCGTGCAATCTCCGCTGCCCCGAATGTCCCAGTGGGCTCCGTTCGTTTACGCGTCCCACCGGCATGCTGGACGAGGCTTTGTTTACGTCGTTGATCGATCAACTAAAAGATACTCTTACCTACCTCACATTTTATTTCCAGGGCGAACCATATCTCCATCCGAAATTTCTCTCGCTGGTGAAATATGCGTCGCAGCAAAATATTTACACCGCAACATCTACCAACGCGCATTACCTCAACGACAAACAAGCTCGCGATACCGTCGAGTCCGGTTTGGACCGTTTGATCATTTCGTTGGACGGGACCGACCAGGAAACATATCAGTCGTATCGTGTTGGTGGAAACATCGAGAAGGTTCTCGAGGGCGCGAGGAATATACTCAAGTGGAGGAAAGAGCTTCGATCGAAGACGCCGTATGTCGTGTTTCAATTTCTTGTTGTGAAACCGAATGAGCACCAGATCCCCGAAGTTCAAAAGCTGGCGAAGGAGATGGGTATCGATAACGTGTTGTTAAAGACAGCACAGATCTACGATTATCAGAACGGTTCCGATCTCATGCCCACCATCGACAAATATTCACGTTACAAAAAATCTTCCGATGGCTTATGGTCGATCAAGAACGAATTGATGAATCACTGCTGGAAGATGTGGAACAGTTGTGTGGTGACCTGGGATGGAAAAGTTGTTCCCTGTTGCTTCGACAAGGATGCCCATTATACTCTAGGTGATCTGAAGAAAAACTCTTTTGAGGAGATCTGGAGAAGTGATGCTTACAATGATTTCAGAAGATCGGTCCTGCGATCACGAGAAGAGATAGAGATCTGTAAGAATTGTACGGAAGGAACTAAGGTTTTTGCGTAGCTACCTTACTGGTATCACATTTACATTCTCCTGCACAACCCGCCTTCGAAGCGCGAAACTGTCTGAAGACCATCCTCCCCAGGTAAAAAAGGGCGCCGGCAAAGAGAATAATTATCGTAGCTGTCTGGATCACAGTACAAAAATACAATTTAGTGCGGGAAATTGCCGGTTCACACCAAAATCAGCCCCAAAAACGCACCCAAACTATTTTGCCGCCCGTTTCATCTATTTCATAGACCGAAGCCAATGCTACAAAACTACTTCAAAACCGCCCTTCGAAATCTCTGGAGAAAGAAGGGCAGCACTCTCATCAACATTGTGGGACTTTCTTTGGGCATCGCCGGAAGCCTCGTGTTGTTCCTGATCACTTCAAGACATTCCACATTCGACGATTATCATGCAAAGGGCGACCGCATCTATCGCGTCGCTCATTCATCGAAGGGTAACGACGGTGAACGTTTCACTCCCGGTATTCCAAACGTTTTGCCGGATGCGTTCAGGAATGATTTTCCGGAGGCTGAAGAGGTCCTGTTTGCATCGTATCGTTCCGGATCGCTTATACTGGTGCCACAGGGCAACGGTGAGCAACCAAAAAAATATGAAGAGGATCGGGGAGTAGTTTTTACGCAGCCGGCATTCTTCAGGATGTTCGACCGGAAGGTGTTGATTGGTGATGCTGTAAGAGGTCTTGATGATCCGAACGAAGCCGTGATCTCGAAAACTCTCGCGTTGAAATATTTCAACAAAGAAGACGCGATCGGTGAGATAGTTAAATACGACAATATTGAATATAAGATCGCCGCTGTTGTGGAGGATGCTCCGAACAACACCGACCTTCCCTTCGACCTCATGCTTTCGTACGTAACCATCAAAAAGACATCGGAAGAGAACGGTGGATGGAATAGTATCTGGAGTGATGAGCAATGCTATTTTCTTTTGAAGCAAGGTGAGTCGATATCGACCATTGAGAACAGGCTGGGAGATTTTAAAAAGAAATATCTGAACGCTGAAGATGCCGAACGCACCAACTACATCATTCAGCCGCTGAAAACTCTTCATTCTGATGAGCGCTTCGGAAACTACAACTACAACACCGTTGGACCGGAGATATTGATCGTATTAAGTGTGATAGCGTTACTCCTTATTCTTACTGCATGCATCAACTTTGTGAACCTTGCTACTGCAGAGGCGATCAAACGTTCGAAAGAAGTTGGTATCAGGAAATCGCTGGGTAGTTCGAAAGGACAATTGATCCGCCAGTTTCTTGGAGAGACAACTCTCGTAACAGTTTTCTCTGTAGCGATTGCCGTGGGGCTTGCGCAGTTGAGTCTCGCCTTCCTGAATCCATTCCTTGAAGAGACTTTGTCGTTGTTTGCCAACAAAGCAGTATGGTTCTACCTGGTTGCCATTACGATCGTGGTGTCTCTGCTGTCGGGACTTTATCCGTCGTTCGTTGTTTCAAACTACAACCCGGTGCTCGCGCTTAAGAATGCCCTGGGTAGCAAAACATCTTCGGGACATAATCTTCGTCGTGCCCTCGTGATCGTGCAGTTCTGCATTTCACAGATCTTGATTATAGGTACAATTGTATTGATCAACCAGATGACATACCTGGTGAATAAGGATCTCGGTTTCAAAAAGGATGCGATCATCAATATTAATATTCCCGAAAGAGAAGATGCTTCGGCGGGTAGTGTAAGCAAAATGCGAACGCTCCCGGCACCAGGTAGAGGCGCTTTCAGGCGTAGAGTCGGTGAGCATCAATGCAGCTCCGCCTTCGTCGGGAAGTGTTTCAGGTACCGGTATCAGGATGGAGGGCAAGGGCAACGATAATTTCCGTACGCAGGTGAAACAAATAGACGGCAACTATATCGATTTGTTTGGGATGAAATTCCTCGCCGGTGAAAACATCAAGGATCTCGATACGGCGCAAGGTTTCGTCGTAAACCAGAAGTTAGCTGAAGTGGTGGGATATACTCCTGATGAAATTATCGGAAAGGTTGTCAGTATGTGGGGACAGCATTTACCGGTGGTTGGTGTAGTAAATAATTTTAACACAGTATCTCTTACTGAGCCGATATCTCCGGTTGTAATGATGAACAGGCTTAGCGGCTACGGAAATCTTTCTGTGAAACTGAATCCTGCCACCATGCAGGAATCGATCAAGGAAGTGCAGAAGTACTGGGAATCTGCTTACCCCGAAGCGATCTTCAGCTATGAATTTCTCGATGAACAGATCCGTAACTTCTATCAGTCACAGCGTCGCATCTCTGTATTGATCGCGGTCTTTGCGTCGATGGCGATCGTCATTGGTTGTCTTGGACTGTTAGGTCTCGCAACGTTCATGGCGAATCAAAAGACAAAAGAGATCGGCATTCGAAAAGTGTTGGGGGCTTCCGTTCAAAGCATATTCTTCATCTTCTCGAAAGAGTTCGCATTGCTGATACTCGGTGGGTTTGCCCTCGCAGTTCCGTTTGCGTGGCTCTTCACCACCAAATTCCTGGAAGAATTCGAATACAAGATCACGCTTGGTCCATGGGTGTTTCTTGCGGGCGTAGGCGTTACAGCAGCCATCGCCTTCATTACTGTCGGGTATCGATCGTTGAAGGCAGCAACGGTGAACCCTGTCGAGTCATTAAAATGTGAATAGATAGTTAAATCTCTCAAGGAATTCAGGGAAAACACGGAACTTAATACTATGAAAGTTTCGTGTTTTCTTTTTTTCATAGCGACTGCGGCACATGCTCAAGCTGTGGGGGAAATTCCATTCGACGCGAAGCGCGACGATCCGAAATTTAAAATGTGCAACGCCAATTGGGTGTGGCAAGGCTATCAACTGAAAACGAAAATGGACGAGACCCCGCTTCTCGTCGCACGTGAATTCAAATCACAATTTCAAGCGAAGGACGAATGGAAAAATGAAAGCGGGCTGATCCGCGTTCGTTTCCTCGTCAACTGCAATGGACAAGCCGATCGCTTTCGTCTTCTGGAACTGGACTTCGATCTCAACGAAAGGAAGTTTAGCGAATCTCTATCCGCTCACGTATTGAATATATCCAAAGGCATTCAGTGGCCATCGCGACGCGCACGGCAACAGACAGTCGACTATTATCATCATTTCAGCATCCGCATTGTCAACGGCCAGTTGGTTGATATCATTCAATGAAATTTTGCGCAATCATATTGATCGTTCTTGTGTCTCTTGAGGCCAATGGTCAAACCCGTTGCCCGAATATCGACACATTGATGAAGCGCGTCTATAAACATGAGCTGGGCAGCACGCAATGGAAAGTAACAAGTGATAGTGCACTGAAGCTTTGTCCGAACAGCGCGGTGATCATTTACGACAGGGGTGTTGCCAACATGCTTCGCGGCGAGTTTGTGGAGGGCATGAAGTACATCGCCCAGGCAGTAGAGATCGACCCAAATTATTATCTCGGCATTCGTGCATGGAACCGTATGCGATACCTGCACGACTACAATGGAGCGATTGCCGATTTCGATCGGCTTGAAAAGATCTCAGGTCGCTCTTTCGTTTACGTTACCAGTGTTCACATGTACATGCTGAAAGGCTTATGTTACCAGGAGCTTGGTGATCTTCCGAAAGCATTGGAGACCTACAACACGGGAATTGCCGAACAGGTGGCCGACAAAGGCGAGCAGTGGGTTGGCAGCTACGATTACCTGTATCGTGGCATTCTCAAATACAGGATGAACGACTACGACGGTGCTATCGAAGATCTTTCACGGCAGGTGAAAGAATACGAGTCGCTCGCCGACACTTACTATTATCGTGGGATGGCTTACGCGGCTGTCGGCCGTAAAGACGAAGCAAGGACCGACTTGCAGCTTTCAAAAGAGCTCATGTTGGGGCAAGGCCAGCGCAGGTGGGATCCGCTTACGGTGCTGCCGGATGAAGTCTACCTGACGAACGTAGAAAATGCTCTCTTGAAACTCTACTGATTTATTTCTCCGGGTTCAACACGACAGTCAGATAATTCTGCATGTCGAAGTATTTGTTCGTAGCCTCTTTGATCTCTTTTGTGGTGATGGCATTGATCCTTTGTTCTCCTGTAAGAATATCATCGGGGTTGATTCCTGTTTCTTCTACCTGGAGAAGTTTCGCGAGCCAGTAGCCGTTGTCTTTCAGCTCTTCGCGGTATTGTTTGGTCCACGTCTCTTTTACTTTCTTTAGATCGTCTTCGGTAGGTCCGTTGTCTTTTATTTTTTTGATTTCTCCCAATGTTGCATTGATTAGCTTGTCTACGTTCTCGGGACCGCACGGCATCGTTGCTGTGATCATGTAATGGCTGTACGGATTCCGGTTGAGTTGACCTTTCATGCCTGCATTGTACACGCCGCCAAGATCTTCGCGAAGTGTTTCGAGTAGTTTAATGTTCAACACATCCACCATCGCTTGCATGCGCATACTGGCTTCGGTCGACCATTGAGAGTCGCCGGAGAAAACGATGGTGATGTAACTCTTCTCTTCAGTTCCTTTCTTCACTTCCTTTTTCACTACACCGCGAACCGGCCGGATGCCGAGGTCTTTCATCCCTGCAATCGGGCCGCCACCCGGCAACGCACCGACATAGGTCGTTACCAACTGTTTCATCTTCTCCATATCGAAACTGCCGACAAAACAGAAGACGAATCCATTCGCGTTGCTGAATCTCTCCTTGTAAATCTCGAGCGAGCGATCGAGCGACAGCGAATTGAAGTCTTCGACTTTTGGAATGCGCGGAGCCCGTGGATGACCGTTGAACAATATTTTCTGAAGTGAATCCTGGTAGACCGCTTGCGGATTCGACATCGTATTGCTCAATGCCGATTGTTGCTTCGATACAAATGAAGCAAAGAGGTCGCCGTCTTTACGGGGATTCGTGAAATACAGGTACATGATCTGTAACATCGTTTCGATATCGGCGGAGCCAGATTGACCAGATATTCCTTCTGAATACAAGCCCAGCCTCGATCCGACAGAAACAGATTTGCCAGCGATTATTTTTCGCAGATCAAGTGGTGTGAAATCTTTGATGCCCATCTGGCTAACGATGGTAGACGCGTATGCAGCATTGAATTCGTCTTTATCGCCGAACACAGACTGACCGCCATAACGCTGTGCGCTCATCAAAACCTGGTCGTTTTTGAAGTCGGTAGATTTCAGTATAACCTTAATGTTGTTCGAGAGGTTGAGCTCGGTGTATCCAACTTTTTCGTTTGTTTTCTCCGCAATGATCTTCCCGCCAGTTGGTATGGTCGACATCAACGATGTAGCGAGTGCTTTTTCTTCGTAAGCTTTGATCTCGGTGCTGCTGGCCTTTTCGGCCATTTGGAGCAACTCGTCGCCGGTCGGCAATTTGAAGTCGGCTTTTTCCGGGCCGCTTAAGATCACCAGTTTGGTTTCGTTACCGGGAATGACCTTCGTAGCATAGGTGTTTACTTCTTCTAGCGTGATCGACTCAGAAAACTCTTTGAAGTATGCGAACTCCTTTGCGATACCGGGAATCGCTTCGTTCTCGAGGAAGTTACGGAGAAGCTCTTCAGCATAGTTTTCAGATTCCGTTTTGTCGCGTTCGTTGTATGCTCTTTCGAGACTTCGTGTGAAAGATTTTTTTATACGATCGAGCTCCGGCGCTGTGAAGCCGAATTTTCTCGCGCGCTCGTTTTCTTCCAGTATTGTCCGCGTTGCAGGCTCAACGCCTTGTTTGCCGATAACGGCGAGTGAGCTATAAACTTCGTAGCCCACGATGAATCCGGATAATCCCGAACCGGCATACAGGTATGGAGGATCGGCCCTTCTGTGTAAGCTCCTGCAGACGCTGATTGAGCATCGAGTTGAAAAGACTTTTCACGATCGACGCACGATAGTCACCCATAGTCGTCTCGGGCTTTTCTGCTTTGTAAGAATAGTAGAGCTGTAGCACGTGGTTGGTTGCCTCTTTGTCAGTGACAACAATTCCTTCCGATGTTTTTCTTGCGGGAACACCACTGTACTCGCGTGGACGTTCTGTCTTCGGGTTCTTGAGGTGATCGAAATGTTTCTTTACCAGCGCTTCCGCTTCGGCAGGATCAACGTCGCCAACAATAACCACCGCCATGAGATCGGGACGATACCAATCGGCATAATATTTTTTGATAGTCTCGGCTTTGAATGTCTTCAGGATGTCTTCCTTACCAATCGGCAAACGACCAGCATACTTCGATCCTTCAAATAATTTCGGGAAGATCACTTTGTTCATGCGATCGCTGGCGCCCTTGCCCAGTCGTCCCTCTTCGAGAACAATACCGCGCTCTTTATCGATCTCTTTTGGATCGAAAGTAACGGTGCTCGCCCAATCTTCCAGGGCGGTAAAACCTTGCTCGAGATTGCCCGGCTTGTCGGTAGGTATCGGAAGGATATAAACAGTTTCGTCGAAGCCCGTATAGGCATTCAGGTCTGCACCGAATTCAACGCCGATGGATTGAAGGAATGAAATGAGCTCGTTCTTTTTGAAGTGTTTGCTTCCGTTGAAAGCCATGTGTTCGGTGAAGTGCGCAAGACCTTGCTGGTCGTCGGCTTCGAGAACAGAGCCGGCCTTAATTGCCAATCGGAGCTCTACTTTTTTCTCGGGCTTACTGTTCTTCAGAATGTAGTAGGTGAGCCCGTTGGCTAATTTCCCTTTCCTGATGTCGGGATTTACAGGAATCAGATCTGTAAGATTGGTTTGACCAAAAGAGGAAACTATCTCGAAAACGAGAATCGATAACAGCCAGATCTTTTTCATAAGCTTTTAATTAGTCCCACTTGTCGCGTATCACGCGAAGCATTTCTGCATGCACACCGCTATTGGCGGCGCACAGTTCACCTCCGAACAAAAAGTTGGAGCCGTTCTTAAAATCGGTTACGATGCCACCGGCGGTCTGCACGAGAAACGTTCCGGCGGCTACATCCCAGGCATTGAGGTTGTATTCGAAGAATCCTTCGAGTCGGCCGCAAGCAACGTACGCAAGATCAACAGCAGCGCTGCCCAATCGACGAACACCATGAGTTTCGTCCAAAAACTTGCGAATGATCTCCATGTGTGAACTCACCTTCTCCGACATGAAGTAGGGAAATCCAGTAGCCAACAGTGCATTGCCTATCGAATTGATTGCCGACACACGAATCGGTTTGCCATTGCAAAACGCACCGGTATCTGCAGACCCATGAAAACATTCTTTCAAGTTTACTTCGTACACGATACCGAGTACAACCTTGCCCTGGTGTTCCAACCCGATACTGATTGCAAAAGGAGGAAGGCCGTGTGTGAAGTTAGTTGTGCCGTCGAGTGGATCGATGATCCACGTATAGTCATTAGTTCCTTTGATGGACGTCCCTTCTTCGCCGATAAATCCAGCGCCCGGCAACATCTTTTGTAGGCCGGCTACAAGTACTCGCTCCGATTCCTTATCAACATAAGAAACAAGATTATTGAAGCCGGTCTTCTGTTCGATACGCGACCTGTCGAAATTGCGTGACTCTTTGAAAATGAATTCACCCACTTCTCCACTGAGTTCAACCACTTGCTTTTCGAGTTGGGCGAGAGAGATCATTTTTTTTATTTGGTGTAAGTTATCTGTTTTTCCGTTAATGACGACTACGATTTCCCCCCGCGGTTCATTCACCCGAAAATGTTGAAGTACTTCTGAAACTGTCCCTGTTACGG
This sequence comes from Bacteroidota bacterium, assembly GCA_037200305.1. GTDB lineage: Bacteria > Bacteroidota > Bacteroidia > Cytophagales > Cyclobacteriaceae > ELB16-189. The sequence continues at coordinate 112,053 of JBBCGZ010000004.1, read as the reverse complement.
TTTCTTCAAACATTTTCGTGAGCTCTCTCGATACAGAAATCCTTCTTGTGGGTTCCAGTTGCTCAAGCAGCTTTACCAGTCGATGAGGCGATTCATACAACACAACGGTGCGCTCTTCTTCCGCCAATTGTTTCAACGCAGTTTGTCGTCCCTTCTTGTGGGGTAGAAATCCTTCGAACACAAAACGGTCGGTGGGGAAGCCCGATTTTACAAGTGCAGGCACAAATGCTGTTGGCCCGGGAAGGCATTCAACCACGAGATTTTGCGCCAGGGGCTTCACGAATAATGAGGAACCCAGGGTCGCTGATGCCAGGCGTGCCGGCATCGCTCACAAGTGCCATTACTTGCCCTTGCTTCATCCGGTCTACAAGACCCTGAAGCACCTTGTGTTCATTGAAAATATGAAAACTTTGAAGTGGCTTGTCGATCTGGTAATGACGCAAGAGCGTAGACGACGTGCGAGTGTCTTCGGCAAGGATCGTATCGACTTGCTTCAAAACATCGAGGGCGCGAAGAGTTATATCGGCAAGGTTGCCGATCGGGGTGGGAACAATTGAACAACGAAGGTTTAGCCAAGTTGATCGATGGCTTTCGCCAGTTTCCTGTCGAGATCCGTCACTGTGTTGCCGGCGTCGTGTGTCGACAGTTGAATGCTAACGGTGTTATATGTATTTGTCCACGTGGGATGATGGTCCATTTTTTCGGCGATCAGCGCTACGCGGGTCATGAATGCGAATGCTTCGGAGAAATCTTTGAACTTGAAATCCCTCGAGAGTTGGTTGTTTGCTTCTTTCCACATAGGACAAAGTTAGTTAAAGAGCGATAATTCCTTCAATAACTGCTGCCTTCTGATAAACGTCGATCACCGACTGTGCACTGGGCATCATCATTTGAAACGTAACGCTGGTATAGTTTCCGTTTTTAGATGCCCGTGATGTGTCTGTGTGAAGCGGGAAAAGATTTCGTAGCTCTTCTTCCTTCCCAGCTTTAACGATAAACTTGAAAGTATATAACGCGGGCCACGCGTAGAACTTATCCAATTCCTCGCCAAATGCAATCCAATCCATAGCTAAAAAAATAGCGTTCCCCCGCCGAAGCGAAGGAACGCTATCGTAATTTTTTTAAAGATTAATAAACCTTGTAGCGCCTGTCTTCGATTTCAGCCCTGTCTTTGATGGCCTCCACGATATCCAATCCACCACGGTTGTTAGCCGACTGCAACAATTGATTCTTGAACAAAGAATAATCGCCCATGCCAGGAGCAACAGTTTTGTTTTGAACTTCGATCACTGTAACGCCACTCTCACCAGTGAATGGCTTCGTGCGTTTGCCATTTTCAACAGAGAACGACTTGCCGATGGCAGTTGGGTCGTAGCCGATGTTGGCGATCTGTGTGCGTTCAATTTCACATCGCTCGACGAACTCACTACTGCATCGCCGGGGAATGCCTTCGCAAGGTCATCCAGTGAGGCATCGCCACTAAGTTTGCTGATGATCTCTTTTCCTTGTTTTTCTTTTTTCACGAACACTGTGATCTCTGCTTTTAAAGCATCATCCAGTGGACGATAACCTTCGTCAGCTTTTGATGTCATCACGGCAACGGTATAGTCCCTGTCGAGCGTGAATACATTCGACACTTTGCCAACCTTCGCTTCACGGAACAACCAGGTGATCATCTCGCGACCGTCGCCGAGCTGACCAACATATCTTTCATTTGAAGGAGTGTTGTTCGAATCGTAGATGTTCAGGTTTTGTGCTTTCGCTCTTTCTTTGAACTCTTCCACACGCTGAGGTCAGACGCGAACATATCGGCAGCGCGGTATGCTTCGTCTTGTGTTTCCTGGCTCGCGTCTATCGATCTTTCGATAGTTGAAATAGTGTAGAACTTGTTGTCTTTGCCCGTAACGTTGATGATGTGATAACCATAACTGGTCTCAACCAGGTGGTCTATCAAACCATTTTTAGTGGTCGCCTTCACAGCCTTTTCGAATTCGGCAACCATGCGACGTGGGCCAAACCAGCCGAGATCACCACCACGTGATTTGCTACCTGGGTCTTCACTGAACTCCAATGCTTTCGCTGGGAAGCTCGCGCCTTTCTTCAGGTCGGCGAGGATCTTATCAGCTTTCTCTTTGGCTACCTTCTTGCTTCGGGTTGTGTTGGCTGTCCACGTGATAAGGATGTGGCTTGCCTTCATTTGGTAAGCCGTGTCGGTACCGATGTTTGACACCTTCACAACTTTGTACGAAGCGTTGTCGATGAACGGGCCGAGAACCAATCCTTTCGAAATTGTTTCACGGTTGAGATAAGAAGGAAGTGTGTTGATGTTTTACTTCTCGTAAGCATTAGCGCCCTGTGTGTTGAGAGCCGCGAATGTTGAATCGTCTTCGGTTGTATGGAACTCTGCAGCGAATCTTTCCGCTTCGGTACGAACAGCCAAAGTGTCTTCAGATGAAGCTGCTAGCGGGAACGTAACATAAGAGAAGCTCCTGGTCTCCTGTGTCTTGTACTTGGCTTTGTTTTCGTCGTAGTACTTTTTGATATCGGCTTCTGTAACCGAGATAGCTGAATCTTTCACAGCATAGTAAGGAACATAAATGAATTTGATCTCGGCAACATCGTTGTCCATGTGATATTGTCTTTCGGCTTCGGCCTGGGTAACGTAGTTGGTCTTGATGAGGAGGTTTTCAAACTTCACTCTTTCGCGCGCCTGTTGAAGTTGGGTCCGGATTCGGATCACTGTATGCGGCCCATAGAACCTTCGGGCTGTTTGGCCAACTCCTGGAGATCTGTGATCATGCGGTTACGATCGAAAGCCCCGGTAGAGTCCATGTAGGCCATACGCAGGTTCTCGTCCATGTTCTTTCCCTGGAGGATGTCGTACAGTTCTTCTGTAGTTACTTCGGTGCCTACCTTTTCATACTGGGGCATGATGGCGTGGCGGGAGATCAAAAGTGTCCAGGCCTGTTCGCGAATACCGACCATTTTCCTGTTCGCTGGGCGTGCGGCCCATGCTCTGCTGGTAGTTTGTTTCCAGTTCCTGTACGGTATTCTGGAATTCTTCGATTGTGATCCTGTCGCCGGCGATTTCGCCGATCGTATTGTCGCGGCCGCCAAATATGGAGGTCGCCTTATCTCCGAAGAGGTCACCTAAAATGAAGGAAACAATAGCCACCGTTACGAAGCCGACTACCCACTTGGTCATCTTGTTCCTTAATGTTCAATCAATGCCATAGAAATACCGAATGAGGTTTAAAGAGCCCGCAAATTTAAGGGCTTTGCCGAATTCGGCAAGGGGAGAAATTCAATTAATTCAGTTGATTTTCAGGGATTTACCGTCCCTTTCTGTAGGTAAACCAAAAGAAGAAGATTACCGATAGCATAATGCTCCAATAGGCGAAGGAAATACCCCTTGCCCAAATCTCGTAGGCGCTGATGAGGAGGAAGGCGGCAGCCAGGCAAAGAAGGATCGTATCAACGAGTTTCATACATCATTCATTTTCTTCTTCTTCGGTAGTCTCAAACGAGCCCTTGGTGTTCGAAGCGTGTATTGCGACATATCCTGAGCTGCATCCAGGTCGGTTCCGTAGATCACGTCGGTGGCGGTTTTGATCGTCACAAATTTATCGGTAAAGATCCGCTTGGTGTCAGGTTTCCAGTAAAGCTCTTCCGTGTTTAATTGTTCAAAAGTCTCGAGATTTTTCACCTCCACATGACCGCGCCCGCGCCATTGGTATTCGCGCTTGAAGAAATACGCGTGGTTCGCAATAAGCGTACTCGTAAGCTTTCCGGTTTCACTATAAATTCCATGAAAAGCCCTTCCGGAAATTCGCGGTCGCCATTCTCAAACTCCAACACCTTCTTCCCGATAAGCTTCATCTTAAGCATATCTTTTTCAGCATAAAGCATCGTAACATTCTCGCCTTCACGCATTGGCCCCGAATAATTCACGGGATTAGGATTCTCCTTTTGATTGCATGAGGCGAGAAGCATTGTAGCCGAAACAAAGAATGTCGTTATCGAATGCTTCATAAGATCAGTCGCGTGTCTTTAAAGTTACGGTGTCGCCAATCCAACAACCAACTGGTTTGAATTCACCTTCATTCCAGTTATTTCCTCTCAGTTCGTCCTTCGACGGGAACATACCTTTCATGGTTGTCATCTTTCGATTGTTGCCGGCCTTCGCATACATCTGGTACGCCGCAAGATAGATTAAACGGTCTTCTGCCGGGGCTTGTCGTTTATTGCAATCTGTGGCCGAAGCGTAAAGGTCGCCAATCTTTTCCCATGCATCCTTATTCGACGGGTCGGTTGTTGTTGCTTGCCTGAATGATTCCCGGGCGCCAGCCGGATCCTTCTTCGCTTGAATTGAGCCAACGGCGATCAATGCTTCCGCTTTATCGGCGGGAGTTTTTGCGGCAGCAACAGCTTCTCGCGCGGAGGCCGTCGCTGCGTCCAGGCTCGCCATCATTGGAAGTAATTCATCGGCGCGCCTCTTTGAAAGTTTCAGTCTCCCGACTTCAGCGCTCCTGTTTTAGCCTCGTACCAAGCAATCTTCTTGTCGAGAGCAGACTGGATCTTTTTGTAATGACCGAGGATCTGTTCATCGGTCATGTTGTGCAGCAACTGCGAGTTCGAGTACACGATCCTGAAATAATTGTCGAGTATGTTGTCGCTGACGTTGGTACCGGAGATGTCGATAACTTTGTCGAAGAGCGTCAGCACTTCTGCAGTCTTGTCTTTATTCTGTGCACTGTAAATCGCTGCGTGCGCGGCTTTACGATTGAGGACGCTCACTTCATCACCACATTGTTCACTTGCTGATCATACAACCACATAAGTGAATCAATAAGCACTTGTTTCTTCACGGAGTTTTTTTCGGCAGCGGCGAGCTTGTTGTAAACTTCTTCGCCATCGACATACAACTTCGTATTCCAGTTTGGTGCATTCTTTAGAAACCATTGAATACCTGGAACGGCAGCGCGATAATTTTTTTGTTTGATGGCTTCGCTGTAAACTGAATGTTGTTCTTCGGCTTTGGCTTTATTGACGGGCCAGTTGTTTTTACAACCAATTGTTTGCGACCAGCAGGTGTTTACCGCCGCGATGAACAGCAGGAGGCTGATGATAGCCTTAGTCGAATTTTCTCTTAACAAACCAGCGGTCATTGAAGGTCACGCCAAAGTAAAGTTTGAAATACTTCTCCGTGATGGTATTGTCGACGATCGTACCCCTTCTTCCCCAACGTCCGCAAGGTCTATACTGCATCCGCGAAGTGGAAACGACAACCCAAAATTGGTGCCGAAGTCGTTTAGCGGATTTCCATTAACAGTGTACGGGTACTTTTCGAAACTTGCACCGGCGCGATATGTAATTGCTTTGAGGTAGCTGCCGAAGCCTGCGAGGTTGGGAGTAATCTCGAAGCCTGACGCAAGTCTCAAGCCCTTGGTGGTGGGTGTAATTTGTGTTGGGAGGAAAACAATTTGTTGTAGTCGGTCATGCGCGCGTCGACTGCAAACGTCCAGCTCGTTCCTGTAGATACTCGTCCAAACGAAATGCCCAATTGCACCATCGAAGGGATCGTTGTTTTACCAGCTGCATCTGTCGTGAGCGTGTCGGTTGAAATGTTACCACCTGTAGCGTCGTTGCGTATCAGTGTTTGCAGGTAATCTGTTTTCAGATCGACTTGAAATCATACGTAGCACCGATATTCAACACATAATTTTTCTTTTTTGCTTTTCCATTGAACAACGAATCGAGATGCAAAGAGAAACCACCGGAAAACTGGTAGCCACGATAATAATAACGTTGATGTACGTCGGGTTGGAAGAAGTTTGCTTGCTGACCAAGCGCGACTGGTGTTTGTGAAACTGTTTTCAATCGTACTGTACAGGTAGCTCGCCTTAGCGCCGACCGATAAGTGCCGCGATATCGCAACACCATTCGCCCACGAAACCTGGTTGATGCCACCAGTTCCCTTTTCCAGGAAGTGCAGTGTATCGGGTTGGTCGGGGACCTGTTGACTGTAAGAAAACTTATAGTTGAGAGTAGTGTAAGGCATCGAAGAGATTGCCGTTACCCATTTGGTTTTTTTGATCGGGAAGGCAATCGCGAGGTAGTTGAGATTGCCACCCATTGATTTGTCCTTGTTCGAATTGTCAGATATCGTTCGTTTTTCACCGAGAATACCTGCCTGGAATGTTGTTAGTCCGCCCTGGAAATCTCTGCCTCCGCCGTTGAAAACCAACAGTGCCGGATTGAGTGTGTTGATATAGAGGTATTGGGGATTGCTCACGCCAACACCAGCCATCCCTTGCTGGGCAGCTGTTGCGTTACCGTTGTATTCGCCAATTCCGAATGCGGAAAAAGGACTCGACGCTGCCTGTCCAAAGAGGTTCCCGCTGCAGCATACGACCAGCAATAAAGCACCAAAAACGACCCTAAGCATTTATATGATGGAGTAAAATCCTGTTCAAACCGATTAAAACTAAATCCGGGGCTGCAAATATCGACGGTTTGATACTGTTTTCAAAAAAGACCAGGTCGCCCCCGCACACCACCGTTTTCAGACCTGCATAATGTGATTGGTAACGGGAAATGAATCCTTTTATTTCTTCGAGAACACCGTTGATCACGCCACTCTGCATTGAAGCGATCGTGCTCTTGCCTGTGAGCGGTGCGTCGGCAATGGGTTCCGCCAATGGAAGGCGTGCAGTGAAGTGATTCATGGCAGCGAAACGCATCTTCACACCCGGTGCTATCGCGCCCCCTTCGTAAATACCTTTCGCGGAAAGGAAATCATAAGTGATGCACGTTCCCATGTCAATCACAAGACAATCTTCACCTGGAAAGAGTTGGTATGCTCCGCAAGCTGCCGCAATCCGGTCTACCCCTAAAGTCTGCGGCGTTTCGTAAGAGATGCTGATTGGGAAACCGAGTGTTGATGTGAGCTGTATTTGTTTTCCTTTTACAGGTAATGACGGAGGCGTCTTACTTACAGATGATACGATGGAATGTTCGTAAGTTTTTCCGGCTAGAAATTCCTGGAGGGCAACAATGTTATCGAACGTATGCTTTTGAAATAATTGATCACGATCGAAGATGGCAATCTTGATACGAGTATTTCCGATGTCGACGGCAATGTTCATTCAGGAGCAAATATATTCCACAACCTGCAAGATATCCGATCAGTGCCAATACGCTCACCTTTTTAAGATACCATATAAAATCAATCTTCTCCAGGCTCATTGCAGCAACACCGGCTGCCGATCCAATAATGAGAATACTTCCGCCAGTACCCGCGCAATAAGCCAGGTACTCCCACATGAAATTATCGACAGGATACATAGCCATACTTGCACCAACCAATGGAACGTTGTCGATCACTGCAGACATCAAGCCAACAATGGTGATGATAACTGTTTGACTTTTTATTGTTTGATTGAGCCAGGTTGCGAGATCACTAAGTATGTTCATTGATTCGAGTGCACCTACTGCCATCAGGATGCCAAAAAAGAACAGCAGCGTTGCGAGATCAATCTTTGATTTGCGATCATCGTTCGCTGCGAGATCTTCAATAACAGTGTTCTTCAATCGTGTGGATAAAAACACGAGTGGGATCAACAAACAGGCTACACTCGGTAAGAATAAACTTTTCATAACACCAGCCGCAGTAATTTGTCCACCGATCCAGAGCATCGTCGTTGTTACATCACCGATCGGCGTCCATGCGCCACCCGCATTTGCGGCAATCACAATTATTCCCGCAAACATCAGTCGCACGTCTTTATTGCTGATCAGTCTCTGCACCAGCGATATCATCACGATAGTTGAAGTAAGATTGTCGATCACCGACGACAAAAAGAATGTTACCCAGCTAACGATCCAAAGCAGTGATCGCGGGTCCCTTGTCTTAATTCTACGGGTGACTATGTCGAAGCCTCGATATCTGTCGATCAGCTCTACGACGATCATAGCAGCAAGCAAAAACAAAACGATCTTGCGACCTGCCAGAGATGATGTAATAAATGCGGAGCTACGGATCCATCGGCCGTAAAAGCATAGATGATCCAACACGAGATGCCGGTTACAATTGCCGACGTTGCTTTGTTGATATTGATGACATGCTCGAACGCAATCGTCAGGTATCCTAAAACAAACACGAGGATAACCAGCAACACCATATTAATGCTACTTGATGTCGAACAATCCTTCGTTCAGAAGATTCAGGGCCTTGTCTTTATTCGCCGTGTCGAGAAGGATCGAAATATTATTGCTGCTTCCGCCAAACGAAACCATTCGCACAGGCAGAGATCCTAACGAAGAAAAGACTTGTTTTAACACGCCTTCTTTCTCCGCAAGTTTGTTGCCCACGATACAAATGATCGATTGGTTCTTGTCGACTTCGATAGAACCGAGATTTTTCAGCTCTTCTTCGATCTGTGCGAGAGCTTTTGAATCGTCGACAGTAACAGACACAGCAACTTCCGAAGTCGACACCATATCGATAGGCGTCTTATATTTTTCAAACACTTCGAATACCTTCCTAAGGAAACCGTAGGCCAGCAACATCCTCGACGACTTCACATTGATTGCCGTAATGCCATCTTTTGCAGCGATAGCTTTAAACTGTTTGCTGCTTCCTTTGTCGGAGATCAATGTGCCTTCAGCTTTTTCATCCATTGTGTTCTTCAATCTACCGGTACACCAAAACGTTGTGCGGGAACGATGGTAGAAGGGTGGAGGATCTTTGCACCGAAGTAAGCAAGCTCCGATGCCTCATCGAATGTGAGTTCTGCAATCGGGAATGTTTTCTTAACGATACGGGGGTCGTTGTTGTGCATTCCGTCGATGTCGGTCCATATCTGTATTTCCGAAGCGCGAATTGCCGCGCCGATCAGTGAAGCTGTGTAATCGCTACCGCCTCTCTTGAGATTATCAATTTCGTTTTTATTATTCCGGCAGATGTATCCTTGCGTTACGAGTATATCCACGTTGCCCAATGTTTGGATCAGTGGCTTCAATCGTTCCGAGATCTTGTCGAGCTCGGGTTCGTTGTTCTCGTCTATAGACATGAAGTGCAGTGCTGGCAACAATCTCGAAGAGATCTTGCGTTCCTGCAGGTGGTGGTAGAACAATTCGGTAGAGATCAATTCACCCTGCGCAAGTAACTCACGATAGCTTCTGTCGTCGAAGCGACCTGCAGCCAACAAACGGAAGAGGCTGAAGTAACGGCTTACGATCTCTTGTCCGATTGCCTTGTAGGCTTCGGTAGTGAAAAGATCTTTGATGAATGCTTCGTAATGTTTTTCGAGTTGGCTGATCTCGCGCGCTGCCGCATCGGGACTTTGTGAAATGAGATGATCACCGATCTTAACCAGTGTGTTGGTTGTTCCACTCAATGCAGAAAGTACAACGATCTTTTTTCCGGGTGTTGAGAGTAAAAGATCAGTGATCTTCCTCATTCTCTCAGGCTACCTACAGAAGTGCCACCAAATTTTAATACTAGCATTACATTACTTTTACGGGCGGCAAAGATAAATAAAAAAGGGGCCGAAGCCCCTTTTGTCGCTAGTTCTTATATAGATTACTTACTTCTTCACTTCTTCATACTCAACGTCAGTGGTGTTGTCACCCTGATTTTGATTTGTATTTTGATTTGTATCAGCATTCGAGTTGTTGCTCGCATTCGAATTCGGATTCTGTGCGGCGCCACCTTGATACATCTCCTGGCTAGCTGCCTGCCATGCATTATTGAGTTCTGCTACTGCTGCATCGATTGCAGAGAGGTCTTGCGACTTGTGAGCGTTCTTCAATTTTTCGTGTGCCGCCTTGATAGTTTCAAGATTTCCGCTTGAAAGCTTATCGCCATAATCCTTCAATTGCTTCTCGGTCTGGAAGATCATAGAATCAGCCTGGTTGATCTTCTCAGCGCGTTCTTTCACGGCTTTGTCGGCATCGGCGTTAGCCTGGGCCTCCTGCTTCATCTTCTGGATCTCAGCGTCCGTCAAGCCACTTGAAGCTTCGATACGGATCCTTTGCTCTTACCAGTTCCCTGATCTTTTGCAGATACGTGAAGGATACCGTTGGCATCGATATCGAATGTTACTTCGATCTTGGGAATGCCGCGAGGTGCGGGAGGAAGTCCGTCGAGGTGGAACCTGCCAATGGTACGGTTGCCCGCCGCCATCGGACGTTCGCCTTGCAGCACGTGGATCTCAACCGAAGGTTGACTGTCGGCTGCAGTCGAGAATACTTCCGACTTCTTTGTAGGTATAGTTGTGTTTGAATCGATGAGACGGGTCATTACACCACCCATTGTTTCGATACCCAGCGAGAGCGGAGTAACGTCGAGCAACAATACATCTTTCACTTCACCGGTGAGTACACCACCTTGAATGGCTGCACCAACTGCAACTACTTCATCGGGGTTTACACCTTTCGAAGGTTTTTTGCCAAAGAACTTTTCAACTTCATCCACGATGCGGGGATACGAGTAGAACCGCCCACAAGAATTACTTCGTCGATCTCGTTGATCTTGATACCAGAATCTTCAACTGCTTTGCGGCAGGGCTCGAGTGTTCTGCGGATCAAATCGTCGCAGAGTTGTTCGAACTTGGCGCGACTGATTTTCTTCACAAGGTGTTCAGGAACTCCGTCGATTGAAGTGATGTATGGAAGGTTTATCTCAGTTTCCTGTGAGCTCGACAATTCGATCTTTGCTTTTTCGGCAGCTTCTTTCAAACGCTGCAATGCCATCGGGTCTTTGCGGAGATCGATGTTACGATCTGCTTTGAATTCGTCGGCCAGCCAGTTCATGATACGAGCGTCGAAGTCATCACCACCAAGGTGTACGTCACCGTTGGTTGATTTTACTTCGAACACGCCTTCACCGAGTTCGAGGATAGAGATATCGAATGTACCACCGCCGAGGTCATACACTGCGATCTTCATGTCTTTGTTTTTCTTATCGAGGCCGTAAGCGAGAGCAGCAGCTGTCGGTTCGTTGATGATACGTTTCACATCGAGACCTGCAATCTGTCCGGCTTCTTTAGTTGCCTGGCGTTCTGCGTCGTTGAAGTATGCGGGAACGGTGATAACGGCTTCGGTAACTGTTGTTCCGAGATAATCTTCAGCGGTACTCTTCATTTTCTGAAGGATCATAGCCGAGATCTCTTGCGCAGTATAATGCCTGTCGCCAATCTTAACACGTACTGTTTCGTTGCTACCCGATTCTACATCGTAAGACACCATCTTCTTTTCTTCGGAGATGTCTTTAAATTTCTTGCCCATGAAACGTTTGATGGACTGAATGGTATTTTTCGGGTTGGTAATTGCCTGGCGTTTTGCGGGATCGCCGATCTTACGCTCGCCTTTACCGTTGTCGAGAAACGCAACGATAGATGGGGTGGTGCGACGGCCTTCGCTATTTGCAATGACCACCGGCTCGTTTCCCTCCATTACTGCTACACACGAGTTGGTGGTACCTAAGTCTATTCCGATAATCTTTCCCATGATTGTATAAGTCAGTTTATTAAGTTTTTGCCTTTTATTCCCACGCCAATACTCAATGATTATACCAATAGTGATTAAGGGGTTAAATGTGTCATATTGGCAGAGTCTGGTGAAAAATACGGGCAGGAGGGCTTTACAACATCAAAAAGCCACCCTCAGGGAATACCCTTAGCCACGTTTTTCAACCTGTAATTTTTTGTTACTTGATCTCGAATGCTACCCTCTCTATACCATACAAGAAACCTCGCCATAGACCTCGGTAACAACAACACTCTCGTGTCCGATTGTGATGGACTGCTGTTATCGGAACCATCATACATCGTCTTCGACGCCAACACCAACAAAGTAAAAGCAATCGGCGACCAGGCATTCAACATCTTCGGAAAGAATCATGGTGATCTGAAACCCGTTCAGCCGTTGAAGTGGGGAGTGATTGCAGATTATCATTCCGCCAATGCAATGATCGGCGGCATGGTTTCAAAGACATCTCGAAAGCGAAGTGTTTTTTCGCGATACGATAACATCATTGCTGGTGTTCCCCACGCTGCAACCGCCGTTGAACAACGCGCCCTGCGCGAAGTATTGGAGCAATTCAATTCAAAGAAATGTCACCTCGTTTACGAACCACTGGCAGCCGCCATCGGAATGGGTTTGAACATCAAAGAACCTGACGGAAAAATGATCGTCGATATCGGGGGCGGGATCACAGAGATCGTTATCATCTCTTTGTCTGGTGTGGCGGTGTTCCGGTCAATAAAAGTTGCCGGAGATACATTCACCGAAGCGATACAAGACCACCTTCGAAGGAAATACAACCTGCAGGTTGTTGGAAAACCGCCGAACAAACGAAGTTTCATTTGGGCGATGTGAAAGATAGTTTTCAGAATTCAATGCTCGTTAAAGGGAAGGATCTTATGCTCGGACTTCCTGTTGAACGAAACATTACCTCAAAGGAAATTTTTCAAGTACTCGATACGCCCTTCCGCCTGATCGAGGAACAAATTATACACGCTCTCGAAGTTTGTCCGCCCGAGCTTTCGGCCGACATCTATCAGAATGGCATTCACGTTACCGGTGGTGGCTCGCTGCTTCGTGGCTTGAAAGAGCGATTAGAGAATTCAATACAAGTGCCAGTCACCTGGACAAAGAGCCACTTCTTTCCGTGTCTAAAGGGACCTCGAAAATACTCGCCAATCCAAAACACCACGCGGCCATTTTAATGTAATTCGTTACTTTTGCGGCCTTCATGACTTTGGAACAAGAGATAGAGAAGCGCCGGACGTTCGGTATCATCAGTCACCCCGATGCAGGGAAGACCACGCTTACTGAAAAGCTGTTGCTCTTCGGTGGTGCGATCCAAAAAGCTGGCGCCGTAAAATCGTCGAAGATAAAAGACCACGCGCGAAGCGACTGGATGGAGATCGAAAAGCAACGCGGTATCTCCGTTGCAACCTCCGTGATGGGTTTCAATTATAAAGACATCAAGATCAACCTGCTCGACACACCTGGTCACCAGGACTTCGCCGAGGATACGTATCGCACGTTAACGGCTGTCGACAGCGTGATCATGGTGATCGATTGTGTGAAAGGCGTTGAGGCGCAGACCGAGAAGCTCATGGAAGTTTGTCGTATGCGAAGTACTCCCGTGTTGTGTTTCATCAACAAGCTCGATCGCGAAGGCCGCGACCCTTTCGATCTGCTCGACGAGATCGAAGAGAAGCTGAGCATCAAAGTAAGACCGCTCAGTTGGCCCATTAGTATGGGAAAAACTTTCAAGGGCGTTTATAGTCTTTACGAAAAAAGCCTGCACCTCTTCACGGCAAGTAAGATCACAGTAGAAGAAGGTATTGAAATATCGGATATCAATAGCGAAGAGGTTGATCGGCTCGTTGGCGAAAATTATGCGAAGCAACTTCGTGCCGACGTAGAGCTGATCGAAGGTGTTTACCCTGATTTCAACATCGACGATTACCTGGCGGGAAAAGTTGCACCGGTATTCTTCGGTAGCGCCGTGAACAATTTCGGCGTGAAAGAATTACTCGACACGTTCATTCGAATTGCACCGCCGCCAATTCCACGCGAGACAACCGTTCGCATTGTTGAGCCCGAAGAGAAAAAATTCACCGGGTTCATTTTCAAGATACACGCGAACATGGATCCCAAGCACCGGAATCGAATTGCATTTATCCGCTGTTGTTCCGGGAAGTTTGAAAGAGGTAGCAATTATTATCACGTAAGGCAGGAGAAGAGCCTTCGCTTTTCGAATGCTACCGCCTTCATGGCACAGGATCGTGAGACCGTTGAAGAAGCATGGCCTGGCGACATCGTTGGTATTTACGACACCGGCAACCTGAAGATTGGCGACACGCTTACGGAAGGAGAGAAGATGATCTACACAGGCATCCCTAGTTTCTCACCAGAGATCTTTAAAGAGGTGGTGAACAAAGATGCAATGAAGACCAAGCAGCTTGAGAAGGGTCTCGTTCAATTGATGGAGGAAGGTGTGGCGCAGTTGTTCACATATCAATTGGGCAAGAGAAAAGTTGTTGGTGTTGTTGGCGCACTCCAGTTCGAGGTCATCCAGTTCGATTAAAACACGAGTACAACGCGACAGTCGACTTTGTTTCACAGGGTATTTACAAGGCGTGTTGGATCAGCAGCAAAGACCCGCAGAAGCTTGCGGAGTTTATTGATTCAAAGCAGAGACATATTGCTTTGGACAAAGACGATAAGCTGGTGTTTATGGCAGAGTCCAAAGCGTGGCTTCAAATGGTGCAGGATAATTTTCCCGAGATTAGTTTTCACTTCACGTCGGAGTCAAGGATTGATAGATCAATAATGAAGCTGTCGTAAGATCTTCGATGGCTACGTTTTCAGATAAAATTACCAGTACATATTTTCTTCCGTCGGGTAATATCACGATTCCGGCGTCGTGCTCAACGCCAGTTATCCACCCCGGTTTGTGTGCGACCTTCACGTCTTTCGGCAACTTTGCCGGTATAATTTTGTTGAATTCTTGTTGGAGTAAAATATCGATCATCTCTTTGTTGTCGACGATCGATTCATATACCAGCATCAAATCGTAAGCTGTTACTTTGTTGTTGAGACCGGCTTCAAATGCTTTGTTGTCTTCCACTCCACGAAGAATCTCGATGTCGTTGGCTCCGAGCTCCCGCATCGATTGAGTTACACTCTTTGCTCCGACTTTTTCGATCAGTACGTTTGTTGCGAGGTTGCTGCTGTTGATGATCATCTTTTTACAAGATCATCAACTGTTGTTTTTTTGATTGAATACAACGTCTGTTCGCTGTCGTCCTCGGGATCGAGAGAAAACGTACTATCGACAAGACTCTTAAAAATATTTTTATTTCGATTGAATCGGTGAGAGACATTTCTTTAAACACTTCGATCATCACCGGAGTTTTCATCGTACTCGCGGCATGAAACAATCGATGTTCGTTAATTAGAATTTCTTCGCCAGTCTGAAGATCTTTGAATGCGAGGGCGAAATTGCCTTTCGTTTTACTTAGCGTTTCAACGAGAAGGTCTTTCTTATTATCACACGCCAAAAGAATAACAATCAACAAACAAAAGACGACAGCTCTCATACTTTGTCTAAATTACGGATTAATTCTTCTATGCTTAACATCCTGTACGAAGACAATCACCTGATCGCCGTGAATAAACGCGCGGGTGTCCTGGTACAAGGTGATGTCACGGGCGACACTCCATTTCGGAGCTTGTGAAAGAATACATCAAAGAAAAATATAACAAACCCGGCGCTGTCTTTCTCGGTGTTGTTCATCGGCTCGACAGACCCGTAAGTGGTGTTGTTGTTTTTGCGCGTACATCGAAATCATTGGAGCGCATGAACGAGCTGTTCAGAAATCGCGAGACGAAAAAGATCTACAACGCCATTGTTATCGGAAAGCCTCCGAAGCAAAGCGATACATTGGTACACTGGCTTGTGAAAGATGAGAGCCGGAATAAAACAACGGCGTACAAAAAAGAACATCCCGACGGACTTCGTTCCGAGTTGTCGTACGAACTTCGAGCTAATAAGGCTGCGTCCGACGGAGCTTCAGCGAAGTCGGGGCTTTCGCTGCTCGAAGTTCAACCGGTAACGGGCCGGCCGCACCAAATACGTGTGCAACTTTCTTCAATAGGTTGTCCGATTGTGGGCGACGTGAAATACGGAGCCGAGATACCCAACGACGATGCAAGTATCTGTCTACACGCCAGCAGGTTGCAGTTCATACATCCCGTTCGCAAAGAAGAGCTCATCATTAAGGCAGAGTTTCCAGCAAATCATTCCTGGGATAGCTTCCGCTGACACACGAAAAATATATCTTGCGGGATGAGTTGGCTCGATTCACTCAAAGAACGCTGGAAGCTCGGCAGCTTATTCCAGGTTGTGATCGTCCTGGTTGTATTTGCATGCACTGGGTTCACAGTAGTTTTTTTGAGGCAACCGTTATTCGATTATTTATTCGAAAGCGGAGACAGACCACTGTGGGCGTCGATTGTCTACTATATATTGATACTGCCGGTGTACAATGTATTTCTCCTGTTTTACGGTTTTGTTTTTGGCCAATTCCGTTTTTTTGGAACTTCGAGAAGAGATTCTTCGCCCGAATCACCGGCAATTCAAGAAAGAAAAACTAAATCATAATATATGAAAATTCGATTATTCTCCCTGGCTGTTGTGGTGTTGTGTGCTTTTGCTTGTTCTGCTCCCAAGATGGCTTATAAGTTCGATTACCATGATTATAATGCAGGACGCAAAGCGAAAGATGTTCAACAGGAAGTTGCATCGAATCCCGGCCCAGCACACTGTTCAGCGGAAGCTCTCGTAGCAATGGAATCCACCAACTCGGAACCTGCTGCCTGTTTCTTCGATCGAATCAATTGCGAAGCCTGCTCCAATCGCAACAGGAAAAACATACGAAGACATGACGAAGAAAGAACGTCGTGAATTTCGTAGCGAGGTGAAAAAAGAGATAAAGAATATTCTTAAGAAAAAGATAACGTTACCGCTGCGAAAGGAATGGACCGCGACCTGAAGCTTGCGGCAATCTCGGCGCCGTTGGTATCGTAGCCCTCATCATCAACGGTACCGTGTTTTATTCATTGGTGGTATAGCACTTATCATTGGTATCGTCTTCTTCGTGAAGTGGTTGATTCGTCAATAATACAACGATGACAAAGCGATTTCAAAAAGCCATGTATATAGCATGGCTTTTTTTATTGTTGATTGAAGTCGGTTGTACTAAAAAGAAGTACACCTACTTTTTTGATCGATATCAAACATCACCAAAGAATGATACGGTGATTGTTGAAGAGCCACCAATTATTTATGCATCGGCAGACAGCACGTTTGTACCAATTGTAGTCGAATAACCGAAGGCAATCCCGGCGAAGAAGATCGTCGAGCATAAAAAGGATTCGATACCAACAGCAACTCAGATCAAACCAGAAAAAGAAAAGGCCTGCAGCTATCATTGGATTTACTTCGGCGGCATTAACAGTTCCAGCTGGCCTTCTCGCGGCTATAATTACCGGCTGGCCATTCGGGGTTCTTTTAATAGGCAGCATCATATTTTGTGCTATCGGACTTAAAAGCGATAGAAGAAAACTCGCAAGAGCCGGGTTTTGGATAATCCTCGGAGCCCTGGGATTATGGTTGCTCGCGGGAATAATTATTATTGCGGCAGGCTATTTCCGCAAGAGTAAATCACTCTACGCCACCTCCACCAATCTCGAACGGCATCTTTCATTTAGAATCACCGGTTCTCCAATCTTCGGCGTGGGTGATCAACGCACCATACGCTTGCGCATTCTTCACCGCCTTCGTAATCGGATCTCTCCATGGATGATTTGCCAAGGTGAACTTACCCCAAATGAACGGGCATGAAAACGTTAGCCTTCAAACCCAACGCGGCCCTTACTGTTTCTTCCGGCATCATATGAATGTACGGCCACTGCGGATCGTACTGACCACACTCCAGCATCGCCAAATCGAACGGACCATATTTCTCACCAATTTCTTTGAATGATTGATCGAAGCCTGAATCACCACCGATAAACAACTTGAATCCGCCGGTCTGTAAAACAAACGACGACCAAAGAGTCTTATTTCTCGTAAACCCGCGGCCGGAAAAATGTCGCGCCGGTGTCGATATCAACTTAATTCCTTCAAGAACTTCCTCACCTTCCACCAGTCGAACTCATGGATCTGTTCCGGCTTCACGCCCCACGCCTCCAAATGCTCACCAACACCTAATCCGACACAGAATATTTTCGTCTTCTCTTTCAGTTTTTGAATGGTGCCGTAATCGAGATGATCATAATGGTCATGTGTGATTACAACAACATCGAGATCGGGAAACTCATCAATGTTGTACAACATCGTTCCTGGATAGCTTTTAGGACCGGGCATATTGAACAGGTGAAGCTCGTTCGCTGAAAACCGGGTCGGCAAGGATCTTCTTACCATTGATCGAGATCAAATACGATGAATGACCAAACCAGATGAGTGTAGGTTTGTCTGCAGGTATCGCTTTCAAATCTGTCTTTTGTGATGGCAGCGGTCTCAACGGTTCTCTGTCGACCTTCGATGCAAAAAAGAACTGCGACATCATCTTGAAATAATCCGTGTTCTCCGCCAGCATCTTCGTCTCGATATTATTCTTGAATTGCCCATCCTTGTAGTTGAGCGATTTGGCAATGCGATCTGCGCGCTGGCCAGTTGGAAGTTTTCCAAAAGAATCTTGTTGCATAAAGAAATAAGTGGCGACGATCAGCAGCAGTACTAAAACTGCAAGCACCTTTAGGATCTTTTTTACTATTCTCACTCCGTCGTAATTAGATAATTGTAGTACACAACGCTGTTGGTGCCGAACTGTGCAGCCGGCATTCCCAGCCTGTACTGGTATTCATAAAGTCCGTGATGTTCTTCGGTGCTAGTCACTTCTTTAAACGATTGAACATTGTTTGCAGAGCTGAATATCGGTCTCGAGGCGTTGTTCCAAAACAGGCCTACCGTTGCGTAGTTAAAACATCCGAACAGCTTTTCGCCATCATCGAGATTTGCGAGGAAAGGATTCTGCCAGGTGTCGTAGTAAAAATAAAATGTCTGGTATACATGCTGGTCGGCAATTCTCTTTTCTGTTTGGGTCTCGATGTTGTTCTTGTCGTCATAGACGAGTTCATACACATGTTTATTGATCACGTCGTAAAAAAAGCACTGCGTTTCATGTAATCGTATCTCACAGAGTCGGTTACATATTCCTTGTTACTGTCGAACCGGGTGATTTTCGTGAGGAGGTTGTCGGAATTGAAGTAATACTTTCTGAAATCTCTATGGCCTTCGTCGGTGAGCCTGGTGAGAAGGGCCGTTCCATTTTCGATATCATATTTCACCGAATCGACTTCACGCCTGAGCACTGAATCGACCATCGTTGTGTCTTTTGAGCCCGAGCCACTGAAAGTCTCGTACACGATCGATATCGGGAACTGGTTGTCGTAGGCAACCGTGTGAGCAATGCCAATGGTATTCACCTCGCGGCAGACCAGCGTAAGAGGTTTCTCTTTTCCACAGGCATAGAAAGTAAAGCAACTGCCAGGACAACAAAAACACGCTTCATCTGCCGGTCGCTTTCATCATTTGAGGCATACAGGACTTCCAATTTAGCAAAAATGATGTAGCCGACGACCTTTCGTACATTTATGAAGCTCACCTAACGAGCGTTCGACATTAAATTCTACGCAAACACTAACGGGCTGAAACTTTTGCGTTTGACACCCCGTTTTACAACGATTCACCCCTTTTGTCTGACATGATGCGATTTTTACTCTGGCGGCGGTGCTTTGTAGCATCGGTGCATTTGCCCAGGAGCAACCTCTTACAAATAATCGTGGCAGCCTTACCTCACCTGGGGTTATCATCGCGATGCCTACACGCGAAGCAATATTCGCTTTAAGGATCATAAGACAGACGACTACAATTTCAAATTCTATCATGCATCAGCGAAGGATCAGCCGGATATGCATAACCTCTCAAAACGCCGTTGACTGTACCCCAAATATGTTATCAACGTGGGCTACATTATGAAAGACCGGAAAGGTTGGGGATTCGAATTCAGTTGGGATCACCTTAAGTATGTGTTCGCGATAACCAGATGATGCACGTAAAGGGTATGATCCGCGAAGGAGTATGTTGACAAAGATCCGTTGTTACTCCAGCCTTCGTTCACTTCGAAACATACGAATGGAAATAACTATGCAATGATCAGCGTTGTGAAGCAGCAAAATCTTATCAGCTCACGCAATGGCAATCACTCACTCAGTGCATTGTTCAAAGCAGGAGCAGGTGGCCTGGTTCCTAAAACAGATTCTTATATCATGGGCAATCACAACGACGGCCCCTTCCAGTTGTCAGGTTTCGTTATTGGTGCCAGCCTCAACCTTCGCTACACATCTACAAATATTTCTTCCTGAGACCAGTATTAAAGGGGCATTCGCGGACTATACTCATGCTAAGTTGTATGAGAAAGGGTTACGCGCAACACACTTTCTTTTCGGTGCAGGCAATAGGATCCGCCGGTATCAACATTCCTCTCTGATTCCATAATCAGTCCATAGTCCATCTCATATTTACTCAGCAAATGTGAAAATAATCATTATATTTACATTTGTTAAGTAAATCATGCCATCCAAAATAGCCACACGTTTTCTACGTTGGTTTTTGCCGTGAAGACTACATCGATGAAATCGAGGGAGATCTTATTGAACTCTTCGAAAAAGAATCGGCAGTAAAGTCACGCCTCGCAGAATGGCGATTTAACTGGCGGGTATTAAAGCATTCCGACCTGCCTTCATCAAATCATTCCACCCGAAGTCATCGCTAATCAATACTTCCATGATTCACCACATGCTGTTGATCTCATTCCGTAATTTTTTACGGCACAAGCAGGTATTTCTGATAAACCTTATTGGGACTTACTGCCGGCCTTACTTCGGTAATGCTGATCTCTTTATGGGTACTGGATGAGTTGTCGATCGATCAGTTTCATGAGAACAAGGAACAGCTTTACCGGGTGAGACGGCACACGTCTGGGCCCGATAACATATTGGAGACTCACGAAAGCAATTCGGTGTTGCTTCCGGATGTACTTAAGAAGGAGTTGCCTGAAGAGAGTACGTGATTCCATTCCGACCGACCGACCCTTGCAACCGTATCGGCTGGTCGCGATCGTATCGAGCCCTGGGTGCCTATGCTGGTGAAGATTTCTTCAAGGCCTTTTCTTTTCCATTGATCCGCGGAGATATAAACTCAGCTCTCTCTTCATAGTATAACACTGCAATATCGGCAGACCTGGCGATCAAGCTGTTCGGTTCGCTGGATAACTGTATAGGCAAAACGATGAATTGGGACCTGCAGCATTTCGGGGAGACTTCGTAATCTCTGCCGTATTCGGGAAGCCTGCCAACACTTCGGAAACATTTGACTTCCTGATGACATATGAAATGTTCTTACGAAGAATCGTATGGATGTGAATTGGAACTCAAATCCAATAACGGTTGATATCGCACTTCACCCGGGCGTAGATGTAAATAAGTTTGGGGACAAGCTTCAGAAACTTTATGACACAAAACGTTTTGGCAACAACAAGCCAGACGAAGGCGCCATGTTCATCCAAAATATTCCGACATCTATCTTCACAATCGTTATGAGAATGTGTATTGACAGGTGGCCGCATCGACTATGTAGTTTGTCGTTATGCCCACACTGGCGAAAACCAGGGGCTCTCGCGTTTCCTTGTCAACGACTGTTGCTGAAATTGTTAGTCTCTGCGCGGCCGCCACGGTCGAAATAAAGCACAGAAAAAAGATCAGGAATCGTGGCATATTCGTTGTACGGTGGCGGATTAAAGATAGTGTTTTTGGAAATTAAACAGTTCAGTCCATCCGACGCCAAAAAGCAGCCTTTAACTCATGTAATGTCTGTCTGCCGCAAATAGTGAATGAATCTTTAACTTTAATAAAGACTTTACGAAGTGAAGTGGTTGGATGACATCCCAAGAATCTGGAAGCAAGCCTACTTGCTTATTTGTACCTGGCATGCCATCAACTTTGCCATCAGTGGTGTTGTAGACTGGAAGTTTGTCAATCCAAGATCCTACGTGCTTTGGAACACACTGTTTCTTTTCGAAGCGCTGTGTATTCTTATCCTGTTGATTTTTCTGTGGACTTATTGGCTGTCCAAATTTCAGCCGATGATCCAGATCGCCGGGCACATTGCCGGTGTGGTCGCACACTATTTCATCATGGGTACGTTGTCTTACTACTTTGAAGATTACATAGAAGGACTCGTTTATTTCGAACACTGGCAGGAACACATGATCGAGTTGTTGAGTTGGGATGCCATTCGATTCCACGATCAATACATCATAACGGTGGGCGTGTTCTATATCATCAGTTATTTCCAGGGACTTCAGAGAAAAGACCAGGAGAAGAGCGAGCTCGCACTGAAGAATAAAGAGATGCAGATATCATTGCTCAAGTCGCAGATCAATCCGCACTTTCTCTTCAATACATTGAATTCAATCAGCACGCTGGTTCATTCAAGTAAAGAGAAAGCTAGAAAAGTTATTACTCAGTTGTCCGACATATTTCGATATGCACTCGATTCTCACAACGGAGAAATGGTGAAGCTTATCGACGAGATTGCGTTCATAGAAAATTATATTCTCATTCAGCAAGTTCGTTTTGGCGACCGGCTGATATTCATCAAAGAGATCGATCACTCTTGTCTCGGTATGCGCATACCACCAATGATCCTTCAGCCGCTGGTTGAAAACTCCGTGAAGTATGGCATCGCCCCGAAAAAAGAGGGAGGTACAATTTATCTCTCGGTAAGACGCGCAGGTGGCATCGTGTTCTTCGAAGTAAAAGACAACGGTCTTGGCATCAACGCGAAAAAGGTGATGGACAGCTCCGGAAGCGGTGTAGGCATGGCGAACACCGATCTGCGCCTGAAGAGCTACTTCGGACCGCAGTCCGGACTTCGCGTCAGGGCTACCGATCGTGGATATTCTGTGAGTTTTTACATAGAAGACAAGAAACTACATAATGAGGGGGTTACTGATAGCCCCACAAAGGATATTATAGAAGAACAAATTCACTTAAACTAGGCTAAAATGAGTACTACATGTGTAATTGTTGACGACGAGAAACTGGCCAGGGATCTCCTTAAAGAATATCTCGAGAACTATCCTGAAATAGAAATTCTTGGAGAAGCCGACCAGGGAACTGAAGCTGTTGAAAAGATCGACAAGCTGAAGCCGGACCTCGTATTCCTCGACGTCCAGATGCCTGGAATGACAGGTTTCGATGTTCTTGAAGACATCGAGCATGAACCCTATGTGATATTCGTAACAGCATACGATCAATACGCAATCAAGGCTTTCGAAAAAAATGCTGTCGATTATTTACTGAAGCCACTCGATGAAGAACGCTTCCGCAATGCCGTTAATCGCGCATTGAAAAGAAAGACACTCGAACACAGTTCTATCGAAGACCTGCTGTCGTCGATGCGAAGCGAACGCAAGGGCACATACGATACACACATCTTCGTACAGAAATCCGAAAAGCTCTTCAATCTCCCGGTCGACGAGATCGTTTACCTCGAAGCTTCGGGCGACTACACGATCATCACTACAAAAGCCGACCAGTTCGTGAGCTCATCGGGCATCGGTAAGCTCGAAGAAATTCTTAACCCGGAAGTCTTTATTCGCGTTCACCGTTCAACAATCGTCAACGTGAATTATCTGAAAGAGATAGAACGCCATTTTAACGGCGGTATGGTTGTTAAAATGCAGAGTGGCAAGAGTTTCCCCGTAAGCCGCACGTACGCTAAACTTATTCGCAAGAAGGTAGTTTAGTTATATATTTGCGCCTGTAAGAAGGCTTCCGCCATCCTGCGGAAGCCTTTTTTATTACACCTCGATGAAAAGTTTGGTAGTGACGATCCTGGCCTTCGTCTGTGCATTCTATGCACACGCCCAGGTGGTGCTTACAGATAATACGGAAGGAGAAGTCGTTCAAAACGTCTATCACCTTCGTACCGTCGATACACTCGATATCCGTCAGCTAGCAAGTAAAGAGTTTGAACTACTCGATTCCGAAGGGGCATCCTTAGGCTACGACAGGGGTACACACTGGTATCGTTTCGATGTAGAGAATCGTTCGTCAAGGACCGACTGGTTTTTGGAAATCGGCGCCCCATTACTCGATCATGTCGAATTTTATTCGATCAATGCCGAAGGCCAATGGGATCTTCAATACTCCGGAGATTTCTATAAGATCTCGACACGCGCGGTGCATCACAAAAACATCGTATTTCCTTTTTACATGAAACGCGATACGAGGGAATCGTTTTATGTGAAAGTAGTCACGACGTCAGCAGTACAATTGCCGTTGACAGTCTTCTCGCCCCAGGGGCTTCGCGACAACATTTACTGGAAGCAGTTTGCGAACGGGTTATTTTATGGGATCATGATGATCATGATCGCGTACAACCTTTTCCTGTTTATTTCTATTCGCGACAAGACAATACTTTACTATGTGTTCTCGCTGCTCACGGGCGGCATTGTTATAGCATACTTCAACGGCTATGGTTTCTTTTACCTGAACCCGGAATTTCCCGAGCTCAACAGGATCATTGGCTCACTTGCTTCTCCGTTGTTCATCATTAGCTCCGTTGCATTGACACGATCATTTTTGGAACTGAAGCGATTCAATTTCTGGCTCGATCGAACACTCATGGCTGTGGGCATTGTTGCTGCCCTGTTCTCTTTTTTGAAACTCGGTTTAGGCGATTATCTCACGAACGTACCGATTCGATTGCTGAGCCTGGTCAACTTTTCGGTAATCCTTGTAAGCGGGATCTATTGCTTTTTAAAAGATTTCAGACCAGCACGTTATTTCCTCCTCGCATGGGGATCGATTTTGGTTTTGGGAATTCTTCTTTTGTTGAGAAACGTCGGTTTCATCGAGCAAAGCTGGTTGGTTGATAACAGTTTGTATATCGGAGGTGTGTTGCAGGTGCTGTTGATCTCATTCGCGTTTGGCGATCGCTTTTCAGCGTTGCAAAAAGAAAACCTGGAAGCGAAAGAACAGGCGCTCTTGCGCGAACACCAGGAGAACGAACGACTGGAACGCGAGGTGAGCCTGCGCACAGAAGAAATTCGTTTGAAGAATGCACAGCTCGAAGAAAGTAACAACATCAAGAACAAACTCTTCTCGATCGTGTCGCACGATCTTCGTGGTCCGTTGATCTCGTTGCAAGGCATTCTCGACATGGTGAGCATGGACTCGCTATCGCCGGAAGATATTAAGAAGTTCACCGATAAAGTTGGTGTCAGGCTTCACTATACCGCCGATTTTCTCGATAACCTTTTGCAGTGGTCGCGCATGCAGATGCAGGGCGAGACTTTTGTGATGATGCCCGAGAAATTTCCACTTCAACATCTTTTGATCTCATCTACACAGGTGCTTCGTGGTGAAGCCGATCGTAAAAATATCCGGCTGAGTGTTGATGCACCGGCTATCGATGTTTATGCGGATATGACCATGCTACAGACAGTTGTGAGGAATCTCGTTTCGAATGCGTTGAAGTTCACGTATCCCGCAGGCAAGATCGAGCTGACGGCCGAACAACAAAATGGATTTGTTGCGGTACGCATTTCAGATACCGGTATTGGTATTTCGGAAGAGAACATCCAGAAGTTGTTTACACTGCACGGCGTAACGAAGCCCGGAACTCAATTGGAAAAAGGAACGGGAATAGGTCTTGCGGTGTGCAAAGAGTTTGTGGAACGGAATGGAGGGACCATCAATGTGAAAAGTGTTCTCGGATCGGGAACGACATTCGAATTTACTATTCCAACAGATCCAGCATCTTAACATGCAGCTCGTCCCGGTCTATCGGGAAGTTGGCGAGCATGATGTAAACAATCTTTTTTTCGGGGACCGTTATGTAATCACAATAGAAACCTCCTTGTGTTCCTGTGTGCCCCACAGTTTTCAAACTACCTTTTGTTTTTTCGATAAACCAGGACCAGCCAATACCGAAGGATTTTTCTTCCATTGATTCGGCGATTGTCTTTGCGTTTGAAAAGTTTGCTGCTTCGAGAGCTCTTTGATACTTCAGTAACTCTTCTACTGAGCTCCACACACCACCATTGCCGGCAGCGCAAAATGTTGGCTCTTCTCCGTAATCCAATTCATTCCATTTCTCATTTTCCCAAACATAGCCATGTGATACACCGGATTCCGGATGAGCTCCGTCTGTTATCGTGCTTGATGTCATTTCTGCTGGTTTAAAGATTCTTTCTCTTACAAAATCCCGCCAGTTGTTTCCAGTCACTTTCTCTATGATCAGCGCCAACGCATTGAATGCAGGATTGGAATATTCATACTTCGATCCTGGTTCAAACTCTAATGAATCTGCCTGTGTGATTGGTGCCCAGTTCTGTGCATCGTCGGCTGTCAGATAGAATTCGCGTTGCTCTTGAACTGGCCGGATGTCGGGCAAACCGGAAGTATGAGTGAGAAGATGTTTGATCTTCACTTTGGTTGCGATCTCTTTGTTCTTGAATTCCGGAAAGTATTTGATAAGACTGTCTTCCAGGCTCAACTTACCTTCGTCGCGGAGGATGAGGATTGAGTTCATCACGAATGTCTTCGAGATGGAACCAAGGTTGAAGAGAGTTTTGCTTGTTATCGGTTCTTGGGTCTTGAGATCTGCGAACCCGTATGATTTCGAAAAGATGATGCTATCGCCTTTCATGATTAAGACAGAAGCGCCAGGGCCGTCCTTCTTCATCCGTTCTGTAAACAGCTTGTCGAACTTATTTTCCTTGCAAGAACACAAGATCAACACAAACAAAAACAAACTATATTTCCTCATAATTTTACAGGATGAAATTTAGTCGAAAAAATACTCTGACGAAGTCCTAAAAGAACTCTACGAGAGCATCCTTTTCTCCCGCCTCATCGAAGAAAAGATGCTCATTCTCCTTCGTCAGAATAAGATCAGCAAATGGTTTAGTGGTATCGGCCAGGAAGGTATTGCCTGTGGAGTTACGGCAGCACTTCAGCCCGACGAATATATTCTTCCCATGCATCGAAACCTTGGTGTGTTTACGGGCCGCAAGATTCCCTTTACACGATTGTTTGCACAGTGGCAGGGAACAATGATGGGCTACACGAAAGGCCGCGACCGTTCATTTCACTTTGGTACGAATGAGCATCACATCGTCGGAATGATCTCGCATCTCGGTCCGCAAAACGGCGTGGCCGACGGCATTGCACTGGCTTCGAAACTGAAAAAGGAAAAGAAAGTAACACTCGTCTTCAATGGCGATGGTGGAACCAGTGAAGGAGATTTTCACGAAGCGATGAACGTTGCTGCAGTGTGGGATCTGCCCGTCATCTTTTTGATTGAGAACAACGGCTACGGATTATCTACTCCCAGCAACGAACAATTTCGCTGCAAGCAATTCATCGATAAAGCAATCGGTTATGGCATCGAAGGTATCAAAGTAGATGGCAACAACATCCTGGAAGTTTACGACACCGTGAGATCGCTCGCAGAGAAGATGCGGAAGGACCAGAAGCCGGTGTTACTCGAATGCATTACGTTTCGAATGCGCGGCCACGAAGAAGCATCCGGCACCAAGTATGTTCCGAAAAAACTAATGGAAGAGTGGGCTGCGAAAGATCCTCTCGAGAATTACGAATCATTCCTCGTAAAAGAAGGCGTGCTCGATAAGAAGTCGGTTGATGAGCTTCGAAAAAAAATCAAAAAAGAAATCGAGACGGCACTCGAAGAAGCTTTTAAAGAGATTTATCCTGTTGCTAATACAGAGGAAGAGGTCAATGACATGTATGCTCCGTTCACTCAAAACGTCATTACAGCTTCAACAGAAAAGAAATCAGAGAAACGTTTCATCGACGCGATCAGCGACGGCCTTCGTCAAAGCATGGAACGTTACGACAACCTCGTGTGATGGGCCAGGACATTGCCGACTATGGCGGAGTTTTCAAGATCACCGAAGGATTCGTTTCAAAGTTTGGCAAAGATCGCGTTCGCAATACACCATTGTGTGAGTCGGCAATTGTCGGCGCCGGGCTCGGTCTTTCCATCAAAGGAATGAAGTCGATGGTCGAGATGCAGTTTGCCGACTTCGTTACAGAAGGGTTCAATCAAATCGTGAACAACCTGGCGAAAGCACACTGGCGTTGGGGACAACCTGCAGATGTTGTTGTTCGAATGCCAACGGGCGCCCGGCACCGCCGCAGGTCCATATCATTCTCAAAGCAACGAAGCCTGGTTCTTTCACACACCGGGTTTGAAAGTTGTTTACCCGTCGAACCCCTACGACGCGAAAGGTCTTCTCTGCGCGGCCATCGAAGATCCCAATCCATACATGTACTTCGAGCACAAGTTTCTCTATCGCTCGGCGAAAGACACGATCCCTGATGATTACTATACCGTCGAGATCGGTAAAGCTTCTTTGATCACTGAGGGTGATGATGTAACCATCGTTACTTATGGCATGGGTGTTCATTGGGCTAAAGAGGTGTTGACAACCATGCCTGATGTTAAAGCCGATCTTATCGATCTGCGAACATTACTTCCATGGGATAAAGAAGCCGTTGCTACTTCCGTGAAGAAAACCAACCGTGTGATGATCCTTCACGAAGACACACTCACGGGCGGTGTTGGTGGTGAGATCGCCGCGTGGATAAGTGAGCACTGTTTCAGGGACCTGGATGCGCCGGTAGTGCGTGTTGCATCACTCGATACTGCGATACCCTTTGCGCCGACGTTGGAGAACAATTTTCTGCCGAAGGGCAGAATAAAGGCGAAGCTTGCAGAGTTATTAACATTCTAGGGATTCGCAATTCGCGATTTGCGATTGGGGCCGCGTTAATAGCGGATTGCGAATCGCAAATCTGTTTTTAGTATCTTAGAGGTTTTCCGTGCCCATTTTTTGAAGGCAAACCGATACCATATTCTCCGAGCCATATTTATCACCCTGGCAATAATCTTTGTGGTTCCGGCCATGGCCCAGAACACGAAAGGCGATCGTCCTGTTAACAACCGCGGGAAAGTCCGGGAAACGAAGGGAAAAGCCATCAAAAAGAAGAATAGGGTCACCACCAAAGACATCGCTGGAAGGCGCCTCCGAACCAAGAATAAATCCTCTGCCAACAGGGCCAACGTTGGCATTCCACAGCCCTTTACGACCCAGCGCCAGCCACGCCGTCGCGATGATCGAGCCGCCCGCGTCCCATCTAATAAAGGCAGCAATATCATAACCCGTGCACGCCGTAAATCCGACCCCGACCGCCAATGGCACGGCGACATTTCAGGGTATAAGCCACGAAGGATAAGGCCTTCCTCGGCCGAAGAAACCGGTCGCAACGTGTACCCGCAGGGCAAGTACGTATCACGACATCCAAAGCCAAAGTCGCGGCCATTTAAGGGCTTCGAAGGAAAGACGGCCTCCGGCAAAGTTATCGTAAAACGCAAACCCCGACCTACCGAACGCGCGTGGAAAGGCGACATCCAGGGACAACCATTCCTTCCGCCTCCTACAAAATCCGGGACCATTAGAAACACCTACGGTCAGAAGACCAGGTATTCGAAGTATGTGAACAAGAATCCGTCGCCGCGCGACAGACCGTACAGCAACCGCGATGCTATTGCGAAAGCAAGGAGCTTCGGAACCGACACACGTCCGAAGAATTGGAAACGCGGACCCATCGTTTCGCCAACAGGACAGGCTCCGTTTGTAACACGCGGAAGAAAGAACGTGTATTGGGGCAAGACGAAAGTTGGTGGAAGAGCGAACACACGAGACCTCGCAGGACGTCCATTAGCGAAACGAAACTTCCGTTCGACAGGCATCGGTATAATTGGTCGCGATACACTTTCATTCTTTGGTCGTCGTCCACATGGTGATATCGCGGGACAAAAACGAAAAGGAAAATATTTACCCGGCTCCGAAGCAAGAGGAGGTTGGGCGAATGATATCGCTGGACATAAACTGAGACGAAACAGAACGACGCCACAAGGCACTCAAGGTTTCGGAGGCTTCCGATCTATCACCGGAAAGTTTCGCACGAATGGTAAGATCCAGGGAAAAACTCCGGGCATAGGAGCTGGCGCTATCGCAAAAGATCTGAAACGAACCAATGGTGGTGTTAGTGGCAACTACCAGGACCAGGGCGGCGGGTTCACCGGCTTCCTGAAACAACGACGACAAGGAAACTATCACGGCAACAAACGACCTGGGCTGTGGAACAACAACAGAACACCGATAGAAGGTAAGTTGCTTCCGGGTAATGCAGGGTTGGCCGGAAGATTTTCCGGAAGAATTCGTGGAGGCCCCAAAGCTTTCGGCGACCAGGGAGGTGGATACGCCGGTGATCTCAAGCAAGGCAAGCGCGGTAAATATATTGGCAGCGTTCACAGGTTTTGGAACAACGACAGATCGCCCGTAGGCGGTAAGTTCCTTCCAGGCAATCCGACATTAGCAGGACGATTTTCCGGAAGGCTTCGTGGAGGTCCCAAAGACTACGGCGACCAGGGAGGTGGATACACGGGTGATCTTAAGCAAGGCAAGCGCGGCAATTATATTGGCAGCGTACACAAGTTCTGGAACAACAAAGGCAAAGCAACAACAGATCTTCTTGTAACAAAATCCGGTGCACTAGCTGGTAGCTATACAGGCCACACGAAACCAAAGGCGAGAGGCAAGGCCATACTCATTCCGAATAAGCTCTGGAATAATAATGGCAAGGCCGTTACTGAATTGTTAGTAACAAAAGGCGGTGCGTTAGCTGGCAACTATCATGGCCACACCAAACAAAACCAAGAGGAAAAGCTATTCTTGTTCCGAATAAACTTTGGAACAACAATGGTAAAGCCGTCACTGAAATTCAGGCGACTAAATCCGGAGCATTGGCCGGTACTTATCACGGACATACAAAAGCAAAAGCACGTGGTAAAGCCATCATCGTTCCCAACAAACTTTGGAACAACAACGGCAAAGCAGTTACCGATCCACAGGTAACATCAACAGGAGCAGCTGCAGGTAACTATCAAGGCCGACTGAAAGCGAAGAAGCCTGTGAAGTATCCACTCAACAGCAGTAACATCATGTGGAACAACAACGGCAAAGCAACAACGCAGGTCAAGCTAACGAATGCCGGTGCACAAGCGGGAAACTTCCACGGCAACATAAAGTATAAGAAGGAAAGTAAAGATCGCGACGCGGATATCGAACGCAGAATGAAGTTGAAAGAACAGTACACGCAAAATCCTCACTCGGTAGATGAAGCGATCAAAAAACAAAAACCTGAGTTGAATTATAAGGCCGGCAACTTTGCGAGTGGTGCGAAGGTCACCGGAAGAAGACAACACAATCCTCACAGTGTAGACGATGCATTGGATTCTTATCACAACCAGGCTTCGGCACGCCGTACAGATTACCAGGGTAATGTTAAGATGAGAAAGTTCATCGATCGTCGCCAGTCGCCCGATGCGAAGTTTGTGAACATGGGAGAGAACAATGTAAAAGAAGATCGAACTCTTTTCACGAACGTGAAGTTGTTATGGGCAAAGCTGTTCCAGAAATCAGACTCACAGCCATCTAATTTGAAAGAGAGATCTAACAAGTTGAGATATGATAAGGATGAGAAAGGGATGTGGAACGACTAACTAAGTGAAAAGTGAATAGTGAATAGTGAAAAGTTTTATGAACTGGATTGACCTGGTGGCTGTAGAACAGCTTGAAGAGATAAAGAAAGAATCAGAAGTTGCGCCGGTCATAATTTTCAAGCACAGCACTACATGTTCTATAAGTGCAATGGCGTTGGCGAGAATGCAACGCGCTTCAAAAACTTCAAACGGTAAAATCTATTTCCTCGACCTCAGAGCCTATCGCAACGTATCGAACCTCGTAGCAACTGCGTTCGATGTACAACATGAGTCTCCCCAAATACTCATTATAGATAAAGGAAAGTCAGTATACGATAGATCTCACGCTGACATCAATCCACCCGAGATCATCGAGAAATTTGTCACCAATTAAACGACACTTCCTGCTTAATACTTTCTGCAAGGCTTAATGCTACCGGGCATGTGGTGAGCAGCATTCTTCAATTTCTGTTTTTGTTTGTCGTCGGCTTTCAGGTTTGTGTGGGTGAAAACCACGTGTATCTCCGAGATCTTCCTGGGGCTAGCCGACATCACCTTGGTGATTTCCGTGGTCATGCCTGTAAGATCGATGTTCTCCCGCTCAGCAACCTGTCCCATAATCGTCATCATACAGCTGCTTAACGCTGCACAAACGAGGTCCGTAGGGCTGAATGCCTCTCCTTTGCCATTATTGTCGGTTGGGGCATCGGTGATCACCAAATTACCTGACTTCAGATGCTTGTCGCGGGTTCTTAATTGCCCTAAATATTCGCCTGTCATTGAGCCCATAAACCAAATGGATTGTTTTTTGCGTTATGAATTTAAACCCTAAATTTATCGGGTTGATAGGTAAGAATGCGCCTGGCTGTGAAATTAATCTCCCTAATCATATTACTCGCCTTTTCGATTGCTGTTAACGCACAAACGCAGGATAGTTACGACTACAATTCTGAGTTCATTTGGGGTATTAATAAGAATTCCTCTGGTGGATTGATTGGTGGTTTCGTGTTTAAGAAAGCCCGCAAATTAACTGATCGCGTGCTTGAGACTTACGGTCTCGAGATCGTGAATGTGAAGAGTCCGCAGGAGGTTCGTCGCAGTTCACAATTTACAGGCAACTTCTTCATCTTCGGAAAAAGCAATTATCTCTATGCGTTCCGTCCGCAGTATGGTCGCGACTTCATTTTCTTTAAGAAAGCACCACAGCAAGGTGTTGAAGTGAAAGTAGTTCTTGCTGCAGGGCCATCGATTGGTCTCGAAGCGCCTTATTACATCGAGCGTCGCACAGATGCTTATAACACGACACGTCACCAAGCCTATACACAGGATATTGCGTACAACGATATTCTCGGAACAGGCAATTTATTCGAAGGCGTTGGCCAATCGAAAGTTGTTATTGGTGCCAACTTCAAAGCGGCTGTTAACTTCGAGCTTGGAACTATGAAGAGCCAGGTTACTGGTTTCGAAGCAGGGTTTCTTGTTGATGCTTATACCCGCAAGATCAACCTGATGGCTTCGGCTCCGAATAGAGCGGTGTTCCCTACGGTATTCTTTACACTGTTCTACGGAAGCAGGAAGTAATAGCAGCTATCGAAGCTGTCACTTAATTACAAATCCCAAAATCAATCCACTAAAACAATCGCCCACGAAGGAAACTTCGTGAACGCAAGCAATGCAAATGTTGCTATCGTGATTCCGAAGTTCATGAAGGTATTCTCGAGAGGTTGAAATAGAAGTATTGCACCGGCGGCAATCAAACCCGTGTTCGCTGCATTGATGCCTTCAAGCGATGCACGTATTGGCCTGTACTTTTTCAAGCTGTCCCAAACACGAATCATAAAAAATATCAGGAACGTTCCCGGCAAAAATATTCCAAGCGCCGACATGATTGCACCTGCGATCTCGCCACCCGTTCCAAAATTTCTCATCGATAATGCACCGATAAACGCAGCGATAGAAAAATTCGGTCCCGGTAATGCCTGCGTCAGCGCGTAAGCCGACAAAAATTCTTCGTTAGTGAGATAACGTTTCGGAGCATACTGAACAAACTCAGTGTACAACATCGGGGTAAGCGCGTTACCTCCACCAAACACCAGGCTGCCGTTACGATAGAAGTTCTCGAATAAACGAATAGGCAACAACACTTCACCGTAACCGAGTGCTTTCGTAATAAGACCCAAGGCACCGACCATGATCAACACGCCAATCCACAGGAAGAAATTCTCCCAACGAATGCCTGTAGGTTTCTTTTCGACTTTCGGTTGACTTCTATACTTAAATGCAGTGATCGTTCCCGCGATCAACAGAGTTACCGGGAACACGAATGGTGTCTTGATGAAATAGGTTGCAATGCCGGCGAGTATACATAAGGCAATGCCGGTCTTTGTCTTCACGGTTCTCAATCCAATTGTGTACGCTGCGAAGGCAACAATGCCAACAGCCATCGGTTGAATAAATCGCGTGAATGCAAAGGAAATATCTTTTGCTTCGAGGCTACTCATGATGATACCCGCTGCAGTCATAATAGCAACAGATGGTAACATCCAGATCAGTAGGGTGAGATAGGCGAGGTTAGGTCCACCCAATCGAAACGCAATAGCACTCAGGTTTGAGTTGATGTTGGTCCGGGTAAAACCTGTGCTATTGCATAAAGCTCATTGATTGAATCTTCACTTAGGTAGCCTCGCTTCCGGGCCAATACGGTATGAAATCTTAATATATGCGCCTGGGGCCCGCCGAAACACGTAACGGAAAGGAGCGCTACATCCCTGAGAAAGAGGATATATCGAACCTGTCGTATCGACATTATTTCTTGAGACCGATTTCGCGAAGCCGTTGATTCAGGAATTCTCCTGCAGTGATGTCATCCCATAATTTCGGACGCTCTTTGTCGACTGTCGAAGGCAGCGCAGCGAGACTCATCTCACTTCGTGGATGCATGAAGAATGGTATCGAATAACGAGGAGTGTTCATCAGGTGACGCGGAGGATTAACAACCCGGTGAATGGTTGACTTCAGTTCTTTATTCGTGAGTCTTTCGAGCATGTCGCCGACGTTCACGACTAACTGCTCCGGAAGAGCGGTGATAGGAATCCATTTGCCATCGCGACGAAGCACCTGGAGACCATCTGCACTGGCGCCCATGAGCAACGTAATGAGATTAATATCGCCATGTTCCGCAGCTCTCACTGCGTCGGCGGGAACGGAGTCCGGATCTTCGATAGGGAAGTAGTGAATGGGACGAAGGATGCTGTTGCCATGACGGATCTTTGCGTCGAAATAATCTTCGGGAAGATTAAGATACAATGCTATTGCCCGTAACATTTGAAGTCCTGTTTTCTCCAACCGACGATAGACTTCGGTGGAAACTTCGCGAAACTCTGCGATCTCCGCAGGCCATACGTTGTCGGGATATTCTTGTTTGATCGGATCGTTGTCGTCACCTGCTGACCTACGTGATAGAATTCCTTGAGGTCGCCAGTATTGCGGCCTTTGGCGTGTTCTTTCCCCTTTCCAATATATCCACGCTGTCCGGCGAGCCCGGGTATTTCATATTTCTGTTTGATATTATCGGGCAGTGCAAAGAATCTTTTGATAGACGAATAGAGCTTCTCGGTGAGATCATCGGTAAGATAGTGACCACGAATGGCAACAAAGCCAATGCTGTGGTAAGCAGCACCAAGTTCGTCGACAAATTTTCTCTTCTTTGTCGGATCTCCACCATTGAAATCATTCAAATCAAGTGAAGGAATATGGTCGTATAATTGCTCGCTCATAAGTAACGCAAGCTAGAAATTTTGGGTAATTTTAAGAAGGGATAAACTTGACAGATTATGGAGAATATGAATAGAAGAAAGTTTGTGACGTCATTAGCCGCCGCAATACCAGTTGTTGCCGCAGCGAAAAACATTTCGATGTATAGACCATCTGCGCTTGCGTTTTCGCAGGTGAAACTACCATACGATTACAAGGCACTCGAGCCGCACATTGATGCAACGACAATGGAGATCCATTACACAAAACATCACACTGCATACATCAAGAATGTTAACGATGCAATTGCAGCTGATAACATCAGCTATGCAACGGAGAAAGAATTCTTTGCAAATGCATCGAAGCTTTCAGCGAAAGCAAAGAACAACGGTGGTGGTGCATGGAATCACAATTTCTTTTGGGAAGTAATGAAGCCTAACGGTGGAGGAGCTCCTACTGGTAAAGTCGCCGACGCTATCAACGGAACCTTCGGTTCTTTCGATAAGTTCAAAGATCAATTCAGCACCGCAGGTAAAGACCGTTTCGGTTCAGGTTGGGCATGGCTGGTCAATGACAACGGTAAGCTCAAGGTTGGATCATCCGCAAACCAGGACAATCCATTGATGGATTCAAGTGATCTCAAAGGAACGCCATTGCTCGCGCTCGATGTTTGGGAACACGCATATTATCTTAAGTATCAAAATAAACGTGCCGATTATATTACCGCATGGTGGAATGTCATTAACTGGGATGAAGTAGCTAAAAGACTTGCATGAGAACACTAATTCTTTTGTTGATCGTTGTCGGAATGACAACAACTGTTCGCGCTGAAGATAAATTTGTTACTGCTGCGAAAAAATTTCTCTCAACGCTTGACGCAAAAGCGAAGGAGAAATGTATGTTCGGTTATAACGACAACGAACGTTACAACTGGAACTTCGTGCCGATGGCTCGCAAGGGCGCAACGTTTCACGACCTCAACGACCAACAGAAGAACGACCTTCTCGATTTGCTCAAAGTTTTTCTGAGTGAGCAGGGTTACGACAAAGCAACGACCGTATCTTAAAGTGGGAGGCAATCCTTCGTGAGGTTGAAGGCCGCCAGGAAGGTGATGAATATCGCGACCCAAAAAAATATTACGTGTCGTTCTTTGGTGAACCGCAGAGAAGTCGCTTTGGGGATGGCGTCTCGAAGGACACCATCTTTCGTTGAACTTCACTTACTTCAATGGAGTTGTTGAAGCTGCAACACCATCGTTCATGGGCGCGAATCCGGCGGTTGTTCCATCGGGAAGTCATAAGGGTGAAAGAAATTTGAAAGACGAGACTGATATCGCTTTCGAGTTGCTGCATTCATTGAAGCAAGATCAATTGAAGACTGCCATCTTCGCAGACAAGGCTCTTCCGGAGATTGTGAACGGCAATAAAAGAGAAGCACAGTTACTTGCCGAGAAAGGGATCTCATATAAAGATCTCTCGTCCGAACAACAGAAGACATTCATTAAGCTCCTGAACGTTTATGTGAAAAATTATGAGCTCGGGTTCTCTTCGAAGCTCTGGGAGAAAATTCAAAAAGCCGGTGTCGATAATCTTTCGTTTGCGTGGGCAGGTTCTACGGAGCCCGGCACAGGAACTTATTATCGCATACAAGGGCCGATGTTGTTGATCGAATACGACAACACACAAACCAACTCCAACCACGTTCACGCCGCCGTTCGTGATCTCACCAACGATTTTGCCGGCGACGTTCTGAAACAACACTACCAGAAAGAACATTAAATCGTTTTGAAATACTTCGTTACTATTCTTGCCACAGTTTTGATACTGATAGCTGTGGCGTTGCCCGGTTCATTGATTCCATCCACCCGTTGGCCCATCGATAAGCTTGTTCATTTCCTGATGTTCACAGGATGGACTACAGCAATTATCCTCGACTTTAACCCGAAATGGTGAAAGTCCTAATTGCTGCTTTATTGTTCGCGGTTGTCACAGAATTGCTCCAAATGCCAATCGAAAAAAGGTCATTCGATCTTAATGATATGCTTGCTGATACCGCCGGAGTGATTTTCGCGATTGCGAATGCTTCGTGGCTGATTCGTATAGCGAAAAAGGTATTGCGCCGCTGAGGAAGTCATCTTATCTTCACCGACTTCCAAAAACTAATTAAAGCATGATAAAATATTTGCCCATCGTAGCAATTGCTGCTTTGCTTACCTCCTGTGGCGGCAAGGTCGAACAAAAGCAAGATCCGAATGCATTCCAGGTGCCCGTAGACTATTACAAACTACCGAACGGGCTCAAGGTGGTGCTGTCGAAAGATGCAACCGCACTACTGTTTGTGTTGCAGTCTATTATAACATTGGTTTCCGTATCGAACCACAAGACCGTACGGGCTTCGCTCATCTTTTTGAACACATGATGTTCCAGGGATCGGAGAACCTCGGCAAGAACGAGTTTGCAAAGCTCGTTCAACAAAACGGGGGTGTGTTCAACGGCTCTACCCGTTTCGACTTCACCAACTACTTCGAAGTGATGCCTCAACATAAGTTGGAGACAGCCCTGTGGCCGAAGCCGACAGGATGAAGGGTCTCTCGATCACGCAAGACAATCTTACCAACCAGCAAGGTGTTGTGAAGAACGAAGTGAGAGTGAATGTTCTCAATCAACCTTATGGTGGATTCCCCTGGCTCGATATGCCACAGTATGCGAACAAGAACTGGTTCAACGCACATAACTTCTATGGCGATCTGAAAGATCTCGATTCTGCGAAGCTTGAAGATGTTGATAAGTTCTTCAAAACATTCTATGCTCCGAACAACGCTGTGTTAGCAGTAGTCGGCGACTTCGAAGAAGCTGAAGCAAAAGCCTGGATCGAAAAATACTTCGCACCGCTTACGGCATCACAACTTCCTCCCAAGCCGGATATTTCCGAACCCAAACAAACTGAGGAACAGGTAAAACACAAACCGGATTCGCTTGCTCCGAAACCCGCGATCGCTGTCGCTTATAAAATGCCCGATCGCAACACACCCGAGTATTATGCAATGGGGCCTCATCGACCAGATGCTGGTGCAGGGACAAGACAGCAAGCTTGTTCAGAAGCTTACCCTGGAAAAAGGATACACAGGAAATGTGGGTGGAGGAATTAACTACCTCGGCAACATGTACAACTACAATGGACCGATGGTTTGGATGTTCAATCTCACCTACGATGCAACGCTTGCGTCTGACTCTATTGTAAACGTGGTGAATACTGCAGTTACCGAGCTGAACTCAGTTACACAGGAAGATGTCGACATGGCGATCATCAAGCTTCGCTCTGATCTTTATTCGACACTCGGTGGCAATGGCTTCGTCGTGCAGACCTCCTCGCATCATTCGCGTTATTCGACGACGATCCTTCACGTATCAACACACTCGAAGGCGAGTTCAGGAAAGTTACACCGGACCTGATCAAGAAAACGGTTTCAGAATATTTGATACCGACTAATCGAACAATACTGATCGTTGATCCAAAAACAACTAAAAAGGCGTTATGAAAAAGTACCTCTCACAGATCACACTGATCGCACAGATAAATGCATTGATGATTGTGCTTTTACTTTGTGTACCTGCGTACGCGCAAAAGCAAACGCCGCCGCCTGGTGGGTAAACCGAAAGACTTCAAGATCCCTGAAAAGAAACAAGGTCAATTGCCCAATGGTCTTAAGACGACCATGGTGCAGTTTGGCGCCGTGCCAAAAGTAACCGTGCAAGTGATCGTAAAGACAGGCAATGTCCATGAAGGTCCCGAACAGGTTTGGTTGGCCGATCTCACAGGCGACCTTTTGAGAGAAGGCGGCACAACGACGATGAACTTCAAAACCATTTCGAAAAAAGTTGCCGGCATGGGCGGCGATATTTTCGTGAATGTTGGGCTCGACCAGACTTTCATTACTGGTTCCGTATTATCTGAGTTTACTCCTGATCTCATCAAGATCATATCGGATATGATTCAGAATCCGAAGTTCCCCGAATCGGAATCGGAAGATTGAAAGATGACCTGAAGAGAAATTTATCCGTGCAGAAAGAAGTGCCTCAGAATAAAGCCCAGGAAAATTCATGGGTACTATCTATGCCGGGCAGGCATATGGTAACTACTTCCCTACCGAAAAAATGCTGGACTCTTACACGGTCGACATGGTGAAGAACTTCTATGATACCAATTTCGGTGCCAAGCGCTCCGTAGTTTACGTTGCCGGGAAGTTCGACGAAGCCGTGGCAACAAAGGCCATCGAGGATTCATTCAAGGGATTCAAGGAAGGTCCTGAAATAAGCTATCCCGAGATCAAACAAGTGAAGAGCAACCAGGTGGCGATCATCGACAGGCCGAATGCTCCGCAAACAACAGTGATCATTGGATTGCCAACGCTAACTCCGAAGAGCCCGGATGTTGTGGCTCTGCAAGTAACTAACGCCATACTTGGTGGCTCATTCAGCTCGAGGATCACTACTAATCTTCGTGAGGACAAAGGATTTACTTATTCGCCTTTCAGTACCCATAAGAAATGACAAAGGTGTTTCGATCTGGTACGAGCAAGCCGATGTAACAAGTGCGAATACCGGCGAGTCGCTCCAGGAAATTGCGAAAGAGATCAACAAACTTCAGAAAGAAGCACCGAGCGAAACAGAACTGAACGGTATCAAGAATTATATGGCGGGACTTTTCGTCCTTCAGAATTCTTCTCCGGGTGGCATCATCGGCCAGTTGAATTTTATCGATCAACACGAATTGAGCGATACATATTTGACTAACAGGGTGAATAATATTCTCGCTGTAACGCCCGACCAGGTTTCGAAAATGGCGAAAGAACACTTTAATTATAATGACATGACGGTGGTGCTTGTTGGCGACAAGAAATTGCTTAACAAGCAGATGAAGGCGCATGAGGATGCGAAGAAATTGAAGTAATTTTCAGAATGAGAATTATCCTTACCCTCTTCGTAACATTCCTTTGCTTCGAAGCATTATCTCAACCGATACAGATGCATAAGACACTTGGTGGCGCGCACTCCAGCGCGACACCATTTATCTTTCACACTCACAACTGAGAGACATCTTAAGCGTCGATCCACAGGCAACACAAGAGTTTAAACTAGCTTTAAAAAACTACCGGGTAGGCGGAATATTGGGCTTTAGCGGCGCTATACTTCTTGCTATCCCTGTAATTACAGCTATCGCCGGCGGCAATCCCGAATGGGCCATGGCAGGCGGGGTGCAGTACTTCTCGGCGTTTCAGTCCCCTTCTCACGAGGATATAAGCGACACTCGCAGGTGGCGATCGATGGATACAATCAACGGCAAGGATTTGAGCCGCAATCGCGAGCAAAGTTTTACTTCACGGGCAACGGCTTCTCGCTAAAGTTTTGAAATAGCAGAAGGCTTATTGTCGCCGATGTTTGATACTGAAGGCTGACCAGGTAATGTGGGCGCTTTAAGCCACTCCCGAATTCTATCGGAGCAACAAAGACTCTTGCTTCATCCCAAAGTCCCGAAGAAATAAACAGGTTGAGAGTTGTTGCGCCGCCTTCGACAACGAGCGATTGTATTTTTCGGTGAAAAAGATCTCCAACGATTCGCTAAAGGCCCTTATACACGATTGTGTTTGAGTTCCATCAAACAGATGAAGAGATTGAGATAATCTCGAACTTCGATCGATCACAATTCTAACTGGATTTCGTCCACTCACGAACATTCAACTTCGGATTATCTGTCGCTGCTGTTTGAGTTCCCACCATGAACGCATCTTCCTCACTTCGCCAACGATGTACAAGTTGTTGTGAAAGATCGTTGCTAATGCGCGATGAATCGTTGCTGCCCCGCGACATAAAGCCGTCGGATGTTTGAGCCCACTTCAGAATGATGTATGGACGCCGTTGTTCCATGAATGTGAAGAATCGGCGATTGAGGTAGCGACCTTCCTCTTCGAGCACGCCGGTTACAACTTCGACGCCTGTGTTGCGAAGTTTTTCGATCCCCTTTCCGGCGACCAGTTCATTGCTGTCTACGTTCGAGATCACGACTTTCTTCACACGGTGTGCCACCAGCATGTCGGCACAGGGTGGAGTTTTTGCCGTGATGGGCGCAGGGTTCCAGGTTTACATACACAGTTGACGACGACAGCAGGCTTTTGTCGGCTACCGAATTAACGGCATTGACCTCGGCGTGCGGCCCACCGTACGTTTGATGCCATCCTTCGCCGATGATCTCGTTGTTGTGAGTGATCACACAGCCGACCAATGGGTTGGGACTTACCGAACCTATGCCGCGAAGGGCGAGATCAAAACAACGGCGTATAAAGTTCGCAGAGTCTTTCACGCAAAGTGGCAAAGAATGCACGCAAAGTACGCTAAGTTTTTTTCTTAGCATCAGCGGAAGGGTTTTGTGTCCTTTGCGCAAACTTCGCGTTCTTTGCGTGAAAAAAAACTTTGCGCGTTAATTCCAAAGACTTGTTTCGGCGTATGGTGTCGGCAATCACTATTAACGAAAGCGTCGGCGAAATCGAGAGTATCGCATACCTGGTGCTCCACAGCTTGTTCGGTGTCCGCCGGGAGCAAATCATGATGAACAAAGAATTAACCTACGACGAAGTTGAGCTCAATGAGATCATTAAGAGAATAAACAATTACGAACCCATTCAATACATATTACAAGAGGCTGAATTTTATGGGAAGATTGTTTTATGTGAATAAAGATGTGCTGATACCTCGTCCTGAAACTGAATTACTGGTAAAGAGAAGTCATTTCTTTTGTGAAAAAACCTGTTAGGATTTTGGACATAGGCACTGGCAGCGGCTGTATCGCCGTGGACGTTAGCTTGTGAATTGAACACTGCAACAGTAATCGCCACGGATATCAGCAGCGCCGCAATCGATATCGCTCACAAAAACAGCCTGACTTTTAATACCGAGGTCGAATTTCTTGTCAACAATGTCTTGACTGAAGATCTTCCTGAGGCCGATATCATTGTGAGCAATCCACCATATATTGCGAGGGAAGAAATGTTGTCGATGAATAAAAACGTCGTCGACTACGAACCTCATCTCGCATTATTCGTTGATGATCCAATGATCTTTTATAAAGCGATCGCAGCTAAAAAGGCGTGGGCAGTTTTTTGTGGAGATCAATGAAAGATTTGGTGGGGAGGTGCAATCGATATTTGTTGCGAGAGGATATAAGGCCTCGATCATAAAAGACATAGATAATAAAGACCGAATTATAAAAGCTGTTCATGAGTAAAATAGACACTGTAGTTTTTGACCTTGGGGGTGTTCTAATCGATTGGAACCCACGCTATCTCTATCGCAAAATATTCTCGACCGAAGACGAGATCACCTGGTTTATGGACAACATCTGTACTCCTGAATGGAACGACATGCAGGACGCGGGCAGATCCTTCGCGGATGCAACCGAAGAACTCGTGAAGAAACATCCGACTCACGAAGTTCCTATCCGGGCATGGTATGGTCGCTTTCCCGAAACCATTAGCGGCGCCATCCAACCTACCGTCGACGTGCTGTCGAAGATCAGGGATAAAAAAGCACACCGTTTGTATGCCCTTACCAACTGGTCGGCCGAGTCGTTTCCGTGGGCGCAACAGAACTTTGAATTCCTTTCGTGGTTCGAGGGCATAGTGGTGTCGGGACAAGAGAAAACCCGGAAGCCATTTGCCGATTTTTATCACATCCTTTTGAAACGTTACAACA
The DNA here is from genome assembly GCA_037200305.1 of Bacteroidota bacterium. GTDB lineage: Bacteria > Bacteroidota > Bacteroidia > Cytophagales > Cyclobacteriaceae > ELB16-189. Next base: position 69,264 of record JBBCGZ010000004.1, on the reverse strand, counting down.
TCGATCCAGCCCGGACTGTCTTTATTGACGATAACATCAAGAACATCAAAGGAGCAAACGAGGTCGGGCTAAAAAACAATCCATTTTACGGGAGCTTCAGAGCTTGAAAAAGAACTAGCTTCGCTTGGAGTGTTATAGTGCAACCATTATCCCATGCTAAAAAACTTCTTCCTGATCGCTACTCGCAATTTTTTGCGTCAGCGTTTCTATTCGTTCATCAACATTCTAGGACTTTCAACCGGGCTCGCCAGTGCACTGTTCATCTTTCTTTGGGTGAGAGATGAAGTGAGCGTCGATGCCGGTTATAAAGATTCCGACAGGTTGTATCGCATCGTGTCGAACCTGAAGATGAGCGACGACGAGATTTTGACGTGGAGTATCACACCCGGGCCGCTCCGGGAAATGATCCTCGAAAGAGTTCCAGAAGCCGAAGTCGTGGTACACACGGCCAACGCTGGTGGCCTATTGATCCAATACGGCGACAAAGCATTTTTGGAAGCAGGTGAATATGCCGACTCGACTTTCCTTAAAATTTTCGACTTCAAAATATTAAAAGGCACCGTCGATAATCTCGACAGGAGCTCGATAGCGATATCCAGCAAGCTTGCGAAGAGCCTGTTCGGTAACGAGGATCCCATCGGTAAGGTCATCAAGGTGGCGAAAGCCAATGACCTTGAAGTGAAGGCAGTGTTCGACGACATTAAGAGAGGTTTCGTCGTTAAGGGCCGAGTTTATACTGCCGATGCAGATCTTTATAACCACAGAGGCCAGGGATGGAATTGGGGGGAATTACGATCACCCGTTGTTTGTGAAGTTGCATGAAGGTGCTTCGCCTGAAGCAGTCATCAAAAAAATCAATGACATTGAAGACGAACGAGTAGCAGCACAAGGTGATGGTCAAAAGTCTACTGTTGACTTTTTGATGCTCCCCTGAAAAATTATTACCTGAATTCAAATTTCGAGAATGGTGTACAAGCCGGCGGACGAATTCAGTACGTGAGAATATTCTCGGTCGTGGCAATTTTTTATCGTGCTCATAGCCTGCATCAACTTTATGAACATGGCTACCGCGAGAGCTGTGCAGCGTGCGAAAGAAGGTTGGTATCAGGAAAGTTGTTGGAGCGCAAAAGGTTTCTCTTGTCGGTCAATTCATTGGGGAATCGATGGTCACTACAACGTTATCGATGATAGTAGCGCTGGTGATTGTGTACTCGTTGTTACCGATGTTCAACACACTTGTTGCGAAGCACATGATCGTCAATTTTGCGGATCCGATTTTATTGATCTCGTTGGTGTCGATCGTCTTGATCGTTGGTTTCGCTGCAGGAACATACCCGGCATTCTTCCTTTCATCATACAAGCCTGCGAGTGTTCTCAAGAGTTCGGTGGCATCGGGTTTCAGGGGAGCCACGGCTCAGAAAAACATTGGTCGTGTTCCAGTTTGCTCTCACCGTGATCATGATCGCCAGCGCGATCGTTGTTATGCGACAGGTTGAATTTATCCGGAACAAGAATCTCGGTTATGATCGCAAGTCGCTGCTCAACTTCTTCGCACAGGGAGAGATCAAGAAAAAATACGAGTCGTTTAAAATTGAAGCGGGAAAAGATCCCGGGTGTTGAAGCAGTAACGTTGTCTGACAATTCTTTGGTGCAAGTAAATAATCAGAACCGTAGCGTGACCTGGCCGGGCCGTCCTGATGATGACGCCACGTTCTTCAGGACGGTCGGGTGCGACTACAATTTCCCGGAAGCTATGGGATTGAAGTTGACGCAAGGAGCGTACTTCAACCAGAACATGTCGGACACCTCGGCTTTTTTCATCGTACACACAAAAGGCTGTTGACATAATGGGGTTACAGGATCCCGTTGGCACACGAATATCGCAGTGGGGTATGACGGACCTATTGTTGGTGTTGTGGAGGATGTTCATGCACGCTCGATGCATGAAGCAATAGACCCAATTATATTTTTAAAACTTCCATTGAAAAACATGTGGGGGAATCGCGTTACCGTACGTTTCGAAGCTTCGAAGACCGGTGATGTGTTGAAAGGGTCTTGAAGCGTTGGCAAGACAATACGAGCCCGAGTATCCATTCAACTATACGTTCCTCGACGATGACTTTGAGAAACTTTATAACACTGAAAAAGTAACGGGTTCACTCGCGTTTGGCTTCACAGTCATCGCAATCATTATCTCGGGCCTGGGATTACTCGCCCTTGCTGCCTACACTGCCGAAAAGAAAACGGAAGGAGATCAGCATTCGCAAGACATTAGGTGCAAGTGTTGGATCAATCGTTGGATTGATGAGCAGTGAGTTTGCGAAACTGAGCCTCATTGCTGCGCTTGTCGGTTTGTCCCGTAGCGTGGTACCTGATGGGTAAGTTTTTGGAAGGATACCAATATCACATGGATCTGTCTGCGGATATTTTTGTAGTCACAGCAGTAGTGGTTGTAGTTATCTCGCTGTTGACGGTAATATTCCAGGTAGCAAGAGCTGCCGTAGCAAATCCAGTGGATGCGTTAAGGAATGAATGATCCTTACAACTCCGAAACAGACTTCTCAATAATATCTGATGCCTCATGCACTTGCTCTTCCGTTATCACCAACGGAGGGGCAAGTCTAATAATGTTTCCATGAGTAGGCTTCGCAAGCAATCCATGCTTCGCGAACTTCAAACATAAGTTCCACGCCGTTTCGCCTTCTTCCGAATCGTTGATGACAATCGCGTTCAGCAATCCTTTGCCGCGAACAAGTTGTATTATTTCCGATTTCTTTACGATTGCATTCATTCGTTCACGGAAGAGCACGCCGAGCTTCGACGCATTCTCCACCAGCTTCTCATCTTTGATCACCTCCAGCGCTTCCGTACAAACAGCGGCGGCCCAACGGGTTGCCTCCGAATGTGGATCCGTGCTCACCTGGTTTTATCACCAGCATCACATCATCGTCTGCAAGCACTAGCGATATCGGCATCACACCGCCCGACAACGCCTTTCCGAGGATCAGGAGATCGGGACGAACATTTTCATAGTCGCCAGCGAGCATCTTACCAGTACGGCCAATGCCTGTCTGGATCTCGTCCATCATCAACAACACATTGTTTTTACGGCAAAGCTTTTCAGCGGCTTTCAGATAACCATCGTGTGGAACGTAAACGCCTGCTTCGCCCTGGATGGGTTCGATCCAAAGTCCGCAGACATTTGGATCGGCAAGTGCTTTTTCAAGAACGGGTATGTTGTCGTAATCGACGATGTTGAAGCCAGGCATCAATGGACCGAAGCCCGATGTTGCCGAAGGATCAGTTGATACGGAGATAACGGTAGTAGTTCTGCCGTGAAAGTTTCTTGCGACAGCAACAATGATTGCCATGTCTTTGGCAATTCCTTTTTTGGTGTAGCCCCACTTACGAGCCAGCTTGATGGCGGTCTCATTGGCTTCGGGCGCCACTGTTCATGAACAGTGCTTTTTGATAGCCGAATGTTTCGCACACATACTTCTCGGCAAGACCAAGCTTGTCGTTGTGAAATGCGCGCGACGTGAGCGTGAGCTCCTTCGCCTGGTTGATCAGCGCGTTGATGATGCGAGGATGACAGTGGCCTTGATTAACGGCGCTGTAAGCGGAAAGGAATCGAAATAGCGTTTGCCTTCAACATCCCACATAAAGACACCTTCACCACGGGTAAGAACAACAGGGAGGGGGTGGTAATTGTGGGCTCCGAACTTCTCTTCTAGTTGAATTGCATCAAGGGTACCGATCATGACATAAAGATACGAATTCGCAGCATGCGCGGGATGACAACGTGCTTACTGAGATTTGTGTTTACATTTGAGAAAAGCATTATGGAAATTGCATTGGGTATCGCAGGGGTGTTGATTGGATTGCTCGTTGTTGGCTGATTGCTAAAAATCGTACAGAAGTGCTGGCGCAGCAGGCAATGACTCGGCTCCTTGCCGAACAGGAAAGGGGCAAGACACTCCAGGAAAACCTCAAAGAGCTGAAGAAAGGACATTGAGATCGAACGATCAAAAGTTCTCGACCTCACGAACAGCCTCGCGTCTACCGAAGCCGACTATCGTAACCTCGAAGAAAAACTGGAAGAGCGAAAGAGCGAGATCACATCGATGCAGGAAAAGCTGACCACGCAATTCAAGAACCTCGCCAACGAGATACTCGAAGAAAAGACGCGTCGTTTTACCGACCAAAACCAATCCAATCTTTCCGACCTTCTTAAACCATTCGGTGAAAAGATCGTCGAGTTTCAAAAGTCTGTAGAGGACACACACAAAGACACCATCGCGCGAAACTCGGCTCTCAAGGAACAACTCGAATGCTTCAACGCCTGAACGTACAGATGACTCGCGAAGCCGAGAATCTTACGCGCGCACTAAAGGGCGACACGCAAGCGCAGGGCGCATGGGGTGAATTCAATTCTTGAAAGCATTCTCGAAAAGTCAGGCCTTGAACGCGATCGGGGAGTACACAATACAAGAAACTTTCGTTACCGACGAAGGTCGTCGTCGTCCCGATGTGATCATCAGGCTGCCGGAAGGACGTCATGTGGTGATCGACTCGAAGCTGTCGCTCAACCAGTACAATAAGTTTGTTAATGCCGCGAACGGAGATGAGAAAACTGCTGCGCTGAAAGCCCACATGTATTCGATCCGTCAGCACATGAAGAGCCTTGGTGAAAAGAACTATCAAAGGTATTACGGGAGAACGGTCTCGATTTCATTATCATGTTTATTCCGATCGAGCCCGCTTACATCGTCGCGATCCAAACAGATCCGACGCTTTACGAGGAAGCACTTGAGAAAAGAATTGTTTTCGTGAGCCCTACGTTGCTGATCCCATCATTGCAGCTGATCAAGAATGTGTGGAAGCAGGAGTATCAAAATCGTCATGTGCTCGACATTGCTTCGAAGGCTGGCGACTTGTACGATAAATTTGCCAGCTTCTCTGATGATCTTTTGAAACTCGGCTACGCAATGAACAACAGCAAGAAGTTGTATGACGAGTCGATGAAGAAGTTATCGTCGGGTGGAGGAAACATCGTGACGAGAATCGAAGAACTGAAGAAGCTCGGTGCTCGCGCTACGAAAAGCATTGATAAAAAATTATTAGGCCGCTCCGAAGATCAGGCCGATCTCTTCTCTAATGACATCAATTGATTTAGGGGTTCGCATTGATGAACCCATTACGACCCTTACAGATCTACTGGTCTCCGCTGTTTGTTTTGTGGCGTTCTTCAGGCTGAAGAGCCAAAATCGTCCCGGCTACACTCAACTCTATTTCCGTTATTATTTCTTGCTGATGGCCATCGGGACCATGCTCGGTGGTTTGTTAGGTCACGCTTTTCTATACGCACTCGGCTTCGGATGGAAACTTCCCGGTTGGATCGTGAGCATGTTGTCGGTAACGCTGATCGAACGATCTTCGGTAGAACGAGCAAAGCCATTGATAAAAACTAGTGTCGGAGATTTTTTCTTAGCTCTAAATATCGTTGAACTTCTTGTTATCATGACCACCACCATGTGGACGTTGGATTTCAAGTGGGTGGAATTTCATTCGGGCTACGGACTACTCGGAGTCGTGCTGCCATTCCATCTCTACACCTGGTATCGTGCGCGCGATAAAGGCAGCCTCCTGATAATCATCGCAGTTATAGTTGCCAGTTGCGCGGCGCTCGTGTTCATGAACAAACTTTCGATTCACGAGTGGTTCAACTACCTCGACATCAGCCACACCATAATGGCGATTGGAGCGTACATATTTTATAGAGGAGCAAAATTACTGGGGCAGTAATTCGAACAATACATCGATTCGTTTCATTTGACTTAATAAACTCTTCCGATGTTGTTAGCAACGAGTCTCTTCATCGCAAGTGGATCGATGATGCCTTGTTTCGCGTAAAGGATCTTTCCACCGGGTGCAACGAATATCGTGTAGGGCAATGATCCTTCCCATTTCTTATCCATCGCCTCTATAAACTTGTACTTGTCGCCGTCGAGAATATAATTCTTAGTCGAAGCTTTTTTCTTAATTCTTAGTCGAAGCTTTTTTCTTCTTCAGGAAATTTAAAGCATTCTGTTTACGAGGCATGTCATCCATGCTGATGGTGATCAATTCGAATTCACGGTTGCGATACATGTGGTGCATGTCCATAAACTCAGGAAACTCCGATACGCAAGGGCCACACCAGGTTGCCCAAACATTGATGAGCCTGTAGTCGGTTGTGTTGTTCGCAAGAATTCCTTTGAGGTCATCGATCTTAAGATCTTCGATCGTTACTGCTTCTTTGTCCCAGCCTTTAGGTTCCTGTGCGGCGAAGTCGCGCTTGTCGGGCCACTTGACAGAGCAACCGAATGTTTTGTTTTTTCGACGGGAACGGGTTTGCCGGCGATCATGGCGTCGAGCGTTGCGCGCGTGTCGTGGACTTTTGCTCCGCCGGGCTTTTCAACGTCGTCGATGCGGCCGGTGTAGCGAAGGATCCTTTCTTTATCGAATATGAAGACGTGTGGTGTTGTCTGTGGTCCGTATTTCTTCGAGAGCTCCGAAGTTTCTCCGTCATACAGGTAAGGGAAGTTGAACTCTTGGTCTTTCGCGCGGATCTTCATGTCTTCGAAGCTGTCGCCGAGATCGGTATAGCCCATCTCGTCGAGACGAACCGAAAGCGGATCGTTGGGATTGATCGCAACAACAGCGACGCCCTTGCCGGAATAATCAACAACAAGTTGCTTCAGACGTTCTTCATAGGCCTGGGCGGTTGGACAATGGTTACAGGTGAAGACGATCAAAAGTATTGGCGAGCTGCTGAAGTCTTTCAGTGTATAAGTTTTCCCATCGACACCAGGTAGCGAGAAATCAATTGCTTTCGAACCGATTGCCAGTGTAGGTGGACCATCCTCCATCGCCTTCGCGTAGCCCGCCAGGGCGGAGGAAGGAGCAGATGTGAAAATGGCAACAAAAAAGAGACAGATTGTTAAATAGGTGCGCATCATGGCAATCAAGTTAAATCATTCTTTAATCTCCTCCAACGGGACTCGACAAGGACGCTTTGAGTGTTTGAAATCCCAATGTAACAACGGCAATTGTTGCAAGAGCGACCCCGGTAAACACAAACACCCAGCTATCGATCGGTGCTTTATAAACGAACCTCGACAACCAAAGATTCATCAGGTAGTATCCCGTTGGAGCGGCGAAGACAAACGCCAGCAATAATCGTTTTGCAAAGGTTGTTGTGAGCAGTGCAAGAATGTCTGTCACGCTTGCGCCGAGTACTTTTCGGATACCCATTTCCTTTGCGCGACTTTTAATAACCGCCCACGACAATGCAAACAATCCAAAACATGAGATGATCATGCTGGTGATGGAAGCAGAAAGAACGACTTTATAAAACAGCGTTTCTTCGGAATATTTTTTCATGAGGTCTTGCTGAATGATCTTGTAATCGAAATACTGGTCGGGGAAGATCTTTGCCCAAACTGATTTTAGCTTGGGTAGCAAAATGTCGATATCGTTCTGACCGTAATCAATCAAAAGATTTTTGGCTTCGGGGCTATAAGAAATAATCACGGGTGGTACCTCTTGTTTGAACGAAGAACAAGTGAAATCTTTTACAACACCAGAGATGTGATCCGACGTCGTGCCCGGAATAATCATTCCAACAGGATCCTTCATGTTGAACTTCTTCACCAGAGTTTCATTTACCAACTTTTCATGACCGTCTGAAGTATTAAACGTCCCTTCGAGCAACGTTAAGTTTAATGTCGTGACGAGGTTTTCATCCCCGGAAAAAACATACGGTGCGAATGTTGATTTGTCTTCAAGCGTGTAATAAGCGATCATATTCCCCGAGATCGGGTTGCCGTCAGATTGCGTTACGTGGGCGACGCTGGTAATTTCAGATACAAGATTTTTTAAAGTGCCCAACCGTTCTGTGGACTCGTTTCCCGGTGTGTTTAATTGCAGGATGTTCTTATTGAAGCCCAATGGTTCGTTCTCGAGAAATTTCATCTGTTTAAATGAGCGTGATTGTGCACACACAAAGTGTTATCGAAACAAAAAACTGAACTGTGAAGAATAGCTTGCTGTATCTCACCTTTGCAGATACATTCCGCATCATGCTCACAGGCAAAGTTTTTCGGCTTCTGATTGTTGTCAGAACTATAACCAGGATGGTCAACGCGACAACAATACACACTATAATTCCCAACACCTTGAGGTTCGATATATAGCTGAATTTTACATCCGCCTGCAGGGCAGCATTGAAGATTGGGACCATAGTATACGCGACGATTAAAGAAAGCAGAAAAGATACTCCCACATAGATCCCAGCTTCGGCTGTTGCACCGCGCATGGTTTGCCACAAAGAGATTCCGAGAGTCTTCTGTATCCCGGTTTCTTTCTTGCGTTCCTGCATCGATAACAGAAATAAGTTCACAAAGTTGAAGCTCGCCATAAATAAGATCAGTCCACATACAATCCATCCAACCCAGATAAATGTCTCGCTTCGTTTTTGCATAAAGGAAAAGGTGTTCGAAGAATTGAAGTAAGATTCCTTTAACGGATGTAGATCATAAGTCATCTTTCCTTCACCAATCAGGGTAGGACGAAGGGAGTCGTCGTTATACTTCACCATCAGATCAACAGGATTGGTCTTGTCTTTAAGAAGAACGTAGATTACTCCTCCTGGCAAATCCCCCGGCTTTTCAAATAGCGTACGGCCCATTACAGCATCGAAACGCATGTGACTTTTTTCTGATGCTTTATCGAACACGCCGGTGATCGTTAGCATTTTCGACGTATCGGCACTTCGAATATTTACCATTTTGCCGAGAACATCTTTGCTGCCGAAAAGTTGTTTAGCCTTGTCGGCCGATATCATGATGCCATCTGGAGTTATGCCGCTCCCTGAACCTGCTACGATTGGAAAATCGAACATCGAAAAGAATGAAGTATCTGCCGAAATAAGTTTGAGGCCACTCACATCATCGTCGATCTCAATTTCCCCTCGTGGAACGTCAGACACCTGGCAGGCGCTTTCAATTTCAGGATAGTTGTTAAGGAGGTAATGAAGTGTAGGTCGAACCTGGAACATAATCATCCCTCCACTGCCATTGCCAAACGGATTGTTGCTCGACATCTCGAAGATGCGATCTTTCTTCGTCTGAAAACTGTCAACACTCGTTTCGCCGATCAAAAAAGAAACGAGCAAACACGTGCACGCAAAACCTGCCGTCAGGCTCATGACGATGATCGAAGAGTACATCCTTTTCCTTGAAAAGTGGCGGAGCGCCAGTCGAATTGAATACGGTAGCATATTTTCTGATTCTGTCTTACCTTTCAAGTTCGAAAAATTCCGATATGAAAAGAAGAGAAGCTATACGAAGCGTCGTGCTTATCTCCGCAGGCGCCGCGTTTCTTTACCAGTGCAAGGAAAAAGCTGCATCTATCAGCCTCAAGCAGATACCCCTTACAGGAGCGGAGCAGGAGATGATCAACGAGCTCACAGAATTCATCATACCCAAGACCGACTTCCCCGGTGCCAGGGATTTAAAGACAGGCGATTTTGTACTGATGATGGCTGATGACATTCTCTCGCCCGAAGAGCAGGCAAAATTTGAAGGTGGTATGAAAGTGTTCACGGGAAAAGGATTTGCAAAAATGTCACCCGAAGAACGAAACGAGTTTGTAAATGCCCTCGAAGGTGATCCGAAGACTTTTTATGAGATGGTGAAACAGGGAACTATCGAGAACTTCACATCGTCTGAAAAATATCTGAAAGAGGTCAGGAATGTTACTGATCTTGTACCGTCGAAGTTTCAAGCCTGCATACCAGTTAACTCTTAATCATCATGCAACAGACTAATTCATTTGACGCCATCGTAATTGGCAGTGGCATGAGCGGCGGTTGGGCTGCAAAAGAATTTTGTGAGAAAGGTTTCAAAACGTTGCTGCTCGAACGCGGCCGCGATGTAAAACACCTCAAGGATTATCCCACCACCAACCTGATGCCATGGGAGTTCCAGCACCGCGGCGAAGTTCCATACGAGATCAGGAAAGACAACCCGTTGTAAGTCGCTGCTATGCTTTTCGTGAAGATGCAATGCATTTCTTCGCGAAAGACAACGACCATCCTTACGTGCAAGACAAGCCCTTCGATTGGATCCGCGGATACCAGGTCGGTGGCAAGAGTATTCTTTGGGCCAGGCAAACTCAGCGTTGGAGTAATTACGACTTCGAAGGACCGGGGCGCGACGGCTTCGCTGTCGATTGGCCAATCCGTTACAATGATCTCGCACCATGGTATAGTTATGTCGAGAAGTTTGTCGGCATCAGTGGAAACAAAGACGGGCTCGACACTCTACCTGATGGCGAATTTCTTCCCCGCGTGGGGATTGAGTTGCATCGAAGATCATTTCAAGACTTCAGTTGCAAAAGAATATAACGACCGTCATGTGATCTATGCGCGTTGTGCCCATCTTTCGGAGCCACAACCGATACACATTGAGCAAGGTCGCGGAACATGCGTTGGCCGTAATCTTTGTCAGCGCGGATGTCCTTTCGGTGGTTATTTCAACGCTAACTCAACAACCATTCCGTGGGCGGCGAAGACTGGCAATCTTACGTTGAGGCCATTCTCGGTCGTTCACTCGGTGATCTACGACGACGCGAAAGGAAAAGCGACCGGTGTGCGCGTGATCGATTCGAACACAAAAGAAGCAATAGAATATTTTGCGCCGGTGATCTTCGTGAATGCAGGCGCGGTGAACACGAACCTCATCCTGTTGAACTCTAAGTCAACTCGTTTTCCGAATGGTATCGGGAACGACAATGGCGTACTCGGAAAATATTTTGCGTTCCATAATTATCGTGGAAACATTAGCGCTATGTACGACGGCATGCTCGATAAAAATTCGACCGGCGGTCGTCCTACCAGCGCATATATTCCGCGATTCAGGAATGTGAAGAAGCAGGAAACAGATTTTCTGCGAGGCTACGCAGCAACATTCGGAGGCGGTCGTTGGGGCGGGCCTAACACCGACGGTCACGGTGAAGAGCTGAAAGCAAAACTCATGAGAAAAGACGAGAAGCTCGGTCCGTGGTACCTTGGCTCGCAGTTCATGGGCGAAACCATTCCGAAGGAGACCAACTTTCTTGCACTCGATAAAGAAAAGAAAGACGAGTGGGGAATTCCGCAGATCAGCTTCAACGTCGCGTACGATGACAACGACGAGAAGATGTTGAAAGACTTCTTCGAACAATACACGGAGATGTTTGAGAAAGCAGGCTTCACCAACATCAAGACCAACGACAGCAAACAAGCTCCCGGCCTCGACATACACGAAATGGGTGGCGTTCGCATGGGTAACGATCCCAAAACATCGATGCTCAACAAGTGGAACCAGATGCATAATGTTCCAAACCTGTTTGTTTCCGACGGAGCATGTATGACGTCGACATCGACACAAAATCCTTCATTGACTTACATGGCGATCACAGCACGTGCCGCCAATCACGCAATAGACCTTTTGAAGAAAAACGAATTAAAATGACAGCAGTAAAAGCATACGCGACACAAAGTCCAACCTCGAAACTCACACCGCTTTCTATCGATCGCCGCGAAGTTGGCGATAACGATGTACAAGTAGATATTCTCTACAGCGGCGTTTGCCATTCCGATATTCACCAGGTGCGTGATGAGTGGGGAGAGTCGATGTACCCGATGGTTCCCGGTCACGAGATCTTCGGTCGTGTGCTTAAGGTTGGTAAGAACGTGAAGAAGTTTAAGGCTGGTGATCTCGCTGCAGTAGGAGTGGTAGATTCATGCCGGCACTGTAAGCAGTGTAATAATCACCTGGAGCAATATTGCGATGAAGGAATGACGGGCACTTACAACGCCTATGAACGCAACAGCAAGAATGTTACGATGGGCGGTTACTCGACGCAGATCGTTACAGATGAAAGATTCGTTTACACCGTTTCTCCAAAGCTCGACGCGAAAGGTGTGGCGCCGCTGCTGTGCGCAGGTATCACTACTTATTCGCCTTTGCGTTACGTGGGTGCTTCGAAAGGTCATAAGATCGGAATTGTTGGTCTCGGCGGCCTGGGACACATGGCCGTGAAGTTTGCTGTGGCATTCGGCGCTGAAGTGACGATGCTCAGTAACTTCGAAATCAAAAGAAGCGGACGCGAAGAAATTAGGTGCACATAATTTTGCATTGACCACCGACTCAGACCAGATGAAAAAATTGTCGAATCACTTCGACATCATTATCAATACGATATCTGCAGAGCATGAATATGAAAACTACCTGAGACTTCTCGGTGTGGACGGCAAGATGGTTGTTGTTGGATTGCCGACCAGGGACCCGCAAGTAAGTCCGTTTACATTGGTAGGTAAGAGAAGAAGCCTGATTGGATCGATGATCGGCGGAACAGCGGAGACACAACAGATGCTGGATTATTGTGCAGAGAAGAATATTGTGTCGGATGTGGAGAAGTGATCTCGATGGACTACATCAACGAAGCGTACGAGCGTATGATCAGGAATGACGTGAAGTACAGGTTTGTAATAGATATGGCATCATTGAAGTGAAATGGCCGGACTGTCGTTTGATGTGTTGAGGGTTGGTCATCGCTACTACATGATCAACTATGGTGAGCGCCACGAGTTTGAGATCGAAAGGATCCTAATGGATGATTTTAAGGTGAAAGACATCCATACTTTGGAAAGATTTCTTTTAAAAGACCTCCTGAAGTTTGGTAAAGGGAAAGATTTCGAAATACGTGATCTGAACTCCTAACTCCTAACTCCTGACTCCTTTTTTTTCACTCCGAAGAACAGCCTCGTAACATTAAACGGCCTGATTATCACGAAGTAAAAAGCAATACAAAACGCCAGTGTAGCGAACGCGATCGAAAGATACTTCGCGCCAATACTCCAATCCAACTTACAGATGTACCAACCGAGCCAGATGATCACCGTCTGGTGTAAGATGTAAAATGGATAAAGCCCTTCGTTGGTGTATGGAAGAATAGGATTCGGTTTATTGAGATAATGCTGACCATATCCAATTACTGTTATTAAAGTAAACCAGCTCAGGAAGATTGACGCGACATCGAAAATAATGTCGAGGGTATCTTCATTGTAAATGCCGATGTCGATAATCTTATGCCAGTGAAGAAACACGCCGTAAAATGGAATCAATATCAGTACGGCACCGATCAATAATTTCTTCCTGTTTCTCTCAACAGATTCCCACAAGTCTTTGTCGGAATAATATATGATTCCAAAGAAGAAGAAGCATCCATAGAAGACGATGAAGGCTAGATCAAGCATATTATGAGTTTCCTCAGGAAAGAATGGACGAAGAGCCAATTGTGTGAGAAAAATAAAACCAGATGGGATCAGCAGTGTTCCCCACGCGGATGACAATAATTTTCTTGCTCGTTCTTTGAAACGCAGTGAGCGCTCAGACCTGATGAAAGCGAGGAACGGCAGCAATACCAACGAATATACCAACAGGTAAAGAACGAACCACAGGTGATGCCAACTGAAGCTTCCACCAGGATACGGTTTGAATTCGAACACCGTTTTATAAAACTCCCAATAGTTAGGGTACTTATCGATATACTCGAAATAGATCTGCGGCGGCACAACCACGAACATTCCGAACAACAATGGAATGAACAACCTCCGGAACCTTTCGCCTACGAATTGCTTCCGCGTTCTCTTGCCCAACGCCATGTACGTTCCCGCTCCGGAAATGAACAGGAGCAAAGGCATTCGCCACGGGTGAAGCCACACCATCCAAAACTCGAACGACCTGCTGAGCTCATCGTTCTTCACATGCCAACCCCATGTGTTGAACCACATGCCGGTATGATAAAATAATAGTATAACGATGCAGACAAGACGAAGCCAGTCGAGATCGTAGCGACGGGTAGGGGAGGACATTAGAAATAAGTAATTTTACAAGGTAAACACTAAATATGAAGAAAGCCTTTTTAGTTCTTGCCCTGCTCACAGCCTTCGCATCACAGGCACAACAATACTCGGACCCTGTAGCGAATGCTGCAGGGAAATGGACCGCGCAACAAGCCAACGACTGGTATAAGACACAGCCGTGGTACGTAGGTTGCAATTATGTTCCATATAATTCCATCAATGAATTGGAAATGTGGCAGGTTGAGACGTTCGATCTCAATCGCATCGACCAGGAATTGAAGTGGGCCGAAGATCTGGGCTTGAACACCATGCGCGTTTTTTTACACGACCTGTTGTGGCAAGATCCGGAAGGTTTCAAGAAACGTCTCGACCAATTTTTGGCAGTTTGTGAAAAACATCATATCAAGCCGATGCTCGTGTTGTTTGATAGCTGCTGGGATCCCAATCCAAAATTGGGTAAGCAGCCCGAGCCGAAGCCCGGCATTCATAATTCGGGTTGGGTGCAAAGTCCAGGTGTAAAAGCCCTCGCCGACGAAAAAGAATGGCCGCGCCTGGAAGCGTATGTGAAAGGTGTTGTAGGTGCTTTCGCGAACGACAAACGTGTGATGAGTTGGGATATTTGGAATGAACCAGACAATTACAACGGAAGCAGTTATGCGGATACGCAGAGCAAGCTCCAGCTTATCGAGAAAATTCTTCCGAAAGCTTTCGAATGGACTCGCGCCGCAAAACCTTCGCAGCCTTTGACGTCAGGCGTTTGGAAGATCAACTACAAAGAATTCAAAGAGCTCACGAAGACCGAGAAGATCCAACTCGACCTGTCGGATTTTATTACATTCCATTGCTACGACGATGCAGCAAGCTTCGAAAGAGCTGTCGCGTTTCTGAAAAAGTATGAACGTCCTTTGATCTGCACCGAGTACCTCGCTCGTGGTAACAAGAGCACTTTCGAAACCATTCTGCCTATCGGCAAAAGAGAAAAGATCGGTATGATCAACTGGGGATTCGTTGTTGGAAAAACGCAGACCAACCTTCCCTGGGATTCATGGCAGAAACCATACGTCGACGGACGTCAGCCAGCCGTCTGGCATCACGAGATCCTGAATGCGGATGGCACTCCCTATAAAAAAGAGGAAGCGGACCTTATTAAAAGTCTTACCGGAAAAAAATAATGAAAGGCATTCTAATCCTTCTTTTTCTTATCGACAGTCATTGTATCGCAAGGGCAAATACTGCCTGCCGATTCAGCGATCCAGGTGATTGGCTATTGGAGCAAGAATGACCTGGAAACTTTCAAAGTCGAAGTGAAGAAGTATAAAATAAAGGATGGAGATACCTCAGATGTCGAGATCCTAAAAAATCAGATCGACATTAAGATCCTCGATTCAACATCGAACTCATATACAATAGAGTGGCTCTTTAAGAATTATGATTTCACTAACGCCAACAAGCTGACGAAGTCACTTGCCGCCGTCCCCAAAGACATGAAGGTGATCGTTAAAACCGATGAGATGGGATCGTTCGTTGAAGTCGTAAACTGGAAAGAGATCCAGGATGAGCTTAAGAAAGTATTTCTTTTGGCCAGTCAACAGTTGAAAGGCAATCCCGATGCCAAGGCGATGCTTGAAGACATGCAGGAACTGTATACTTCGAAGGAGTCGATCGAATCACGACTCTTACAGGACATTCAACATTACTATACGTTTCACGGCGGCAAGTACACTTTGAATGACGATGTTGAAAATACTCAAATATCGAACGGAGTTCCGGGAAATCCTGTTAATGTGCTGACGTCCGTGTCACTTGCGCAGCTTAACGTTGACGAAGATACTGGTGTTATCAAATACTGGAAAGAGTTCGATGCGAAGCAAATGACGGATGCTACGTACGCGTATCTCAAGAACATGACCAAATCAACGACCGTAAAATTGCCAGCTCGCGACAGTTTTCCCGATATCACATATTCGGAATACGTTGGTTCAACAGTTCATGGATCTTCGGGCTGGGTTTGTCTTTAGTTTTTTCCAGAAGAAAGCGTCTACAGAAGACGGCACAATGACAATCGAGGAAAGGCAGATTGAAATTCAATAACTTGCAGGATGATTTCTTATAGTTCATTTAAGTTGGATAATGGTCTTCGCGTGTTCGTACACGAAGATCACTCGGTGCAGATCGCAGTGATGAATATTTTATATGATGTCGGCTCGCGCGACGAAAGCCCCGAGAAAACCGGCTTCGCACATTTATTCGAACACCTTATGTTCGGCGGCTCCGTGAATATTCCCAATTACGACGAGCCCCTGCAGAAAGTAGGTGGCGAGAACAATGCGTTCACGAACACAGACATCACCAATTATTATCTCACACTTCCTGCTACTAATCTTGAAACTGGCTTTTGGCTGGAGAGCGATCGCATGCTCAGTCTTTCCTTCGATCCGAAAGTTCTCGAAGTGCAGCGAAAGGTTGTGATCGAAGAATTCAAACAACGATACCTCAATCAACCTTACGGAGATGTTTGGTTGAAATTGAGACCACTCGCATACAAAGTTCATCCATACCAATGGGCAACAATCGGTAAAGAGATCTCTCATATCGAAAACGCTACGATGGATGATGTGAAAGGATTTTTCTTCAAGCATTACCTGCCGCCCAATGCGATCCTCGTCGTTGCAGGGAATGTGACCGTCGATCAGGTAAAGAAGTTGTCGGAGAAATGGTTTGGACCGATACCCGCAGGCAAGCCGGAGTTAAGGAAACTTCCTGCCGAACCAACACAGAAGAGCAAACGCATAGAAACCGTTGAGGCGAAAGTACCCGCTAACGCGATCTATAAGTCGTATCACATGGCCGGTCGTTTCGATATTGATTTCTATTCGGCCGATCTTTTTAGCGACGTGCTCAGCCGTGGGCATTCGAGCAGGCTGTACCAACAGCTCGTTGATGAGAAAGAACTGTTTACTTCCATATCCAGTTTCACAACCAGCACCATCGACCCGGGACAGCTAGTAATCAGCGGACGGTTGAAGAATGGCGTGAGCTTCGAACAGGCAGAGTCGGAGATCGACAGGGTAGTGAAAGAAACTGTCGCTACCGGCCCCACCGAAGAGGAGCTGGAGAAGGTGAAGAACCAGGCTGAAGCTACTTTGGAATTCGGTGAAGTGGAGTTGATGAGTCGCGCTACGAACCTCGCTTTCGCTGCGTTGTCTGGCGATGCGAGCTTGGTGAATCGTGAGGCGGAAATGTTGAGAGATATTACGCATGATGATATCGTGCGCGTTTCCAACGACATCATCAAAGAAGAAAATGGCAGTGTCTTGTATTACAAATCGATGTCATGAAGATTCGTGTAGGTCTCGGTTACGACGTACATCAATTAGAAACTGGTAGGCCTTTTTGGTTGGGGGGCATGGAACTTCCGGGTGCCGAGAAAGGTGCTGTCGGTCATTCCGACGCCGACGTGTTGATTCACGCTATTTGTGATGCGTTGCTTGGTGCTGCCAACCTCAGGGACATAGGTTATCATTATTCAAATAAAGATCCGCGTTGGAAAGGTAAAGACAGTAAGTTTTTTTTGGAGGACGTTACCCGCATGCTTCAGGAGAAAGGTTGGAAGATCGGGAATGTCGATTGTACAATATGTCTTGAGGCTCCGAAGATCAATCCACACATCGATGAGATGAAGAAAGTTCTCGCGCCACTGATGAACATTTCAACCGACGATGTTTCTATTAAAGCAACTACAACTGAAACACTCGGTTATGTAGGCAGGCAGGAAGGCGTTAACGCGATGGCAGTCGCGCTGATCTCGCGTGATTAAGATCATCACAACATCTGATGGTTCTCATTCCCTTCTGAATGAAGAGTTAGACGAGACATATCATTCACGTCACGGTGCCGTCCAGGAATCTCTTCATGTTTTTATTAAAAATGGGCTGGATTTTTATCCGAAAAATGAAGTCAACGTTTTCGAAGTTGGATTCGGGACGGGATTAAATGCGTTGTTAACGGCGCAGTCGAATAAGAAAGTCAACTACACCACGATAGAGGCCTTTCCATTAAGCGAAGAAATTTACAGTCAGTTGAACTACGAGCCACGAGATATTCTTCGGGAGCTCCACCGTAATCACGAATTACAAATCACAAATTTCAAATTCAAAAAACTTCACACCACCCTTCAATCCATCGAATTAGATTCCGTCTACGACATAATTTTTTCGACGCCTTCGCTCCTTCCAAACAACCCGAGATGTGGGAGTTACCGATGATCGCGAAAGTCTGTAACGCCTTAACGCCCGGCGGTCTGTTTGTCACCTATTGTGCTAAAGGTCAACTCAAGCGTGATTTAAAATCTCTTGGAATGGAAGTAGAGACGTTGGATGGTCCTCCCGGCAAGAAAGAGATGGTCAGGGGAACGAAAAAGCTGTGATTCTGATTACTTTTGCTGCGCCCGCCGACCAGGCAGGCAGCACAAAAAAATTACTCCGTTGGGAAAAAAATGTTAAAGTAGGGCTGGTGCAGATGACTTGCACGAATGACCCGATCGAAAATCTCGACAAAGCTGTGACGAAGATCCGCGAGGCCGCGAAGAAAGGCGCGCAGATCGTTTGCCTGCAGGAGCTCTTTCGCTCGCTGTACTTCTGTGATGTGGAGGACTACGACAACTTCAAGCTCGCGGAGGCAATTCCAGGTCCCGCTACCGATAAGCTCGCCGAACTTGCGAAAGAATTACACGTTGTGATCATCGCATCGTTGTTCGAAAAGAGAACAAGCGGAATTTATCATAACACCACCGCCGTGCTCGACGCCGACGGAACGTATCTTGGCAAGTATCGCAAGATGCACATCCCCGATGATCCCGCTTACTTCGAAAAATTTTATTTTACACCCGGTGATCTCGGCTATAAAGTTTTCAAAACCAAATTTGCGTCGATAGGCATCCTGATCTGCTGGGACCAATGGTATCCCGAAGCTTCGCGCATCACTGCGCTGATGGGCGCCGAGATTTTATTTTATCCCACTGCTATCGGCTGGGCAACATCGCAAGACGAAGCAACCAACGCCGAACAATTCGGAGCATGGCAGACCATTCAACGCAGTCATGCAGTTGCTAATGGACTTCACGTCGTGAGCGTGAACCGCGTAGGCTTCGAACAAAATGGCGCGATGAAATTCTGGGGCGGTTCGTTCGTCGCAAATCCTCTTGGTCGTGTTATCTACCAGGCTTCTCACGATAAGGAAGAAGTGCACGTGCAAGAGTTAGATTTGGATAAAACAGATAATGTTAGAACACATTGGCCTTTCTTGAGAGACAGGAGAATTGATTCTTACCAGCCAATTACGAAACGTTTCATCGACGAAGAGTAATCACGAATTACAAATCACGAATCAATCATGTCTACTCCCGCATCCTTAGGATACTATCACCCTGCCGAATTTGCAAAGCATACTTCCACCTGGTTAAGCTGGCCCCACAAAGAAGCATCGTGGCCGGGAAAGATCGAAACAATCTTTCCTGTGTATGCTGAATTCATTAAGCTCCTGGCGGAAGGCGAGAATGTAAACATCAACGTCCGTGACGAAGCTATGAAGGCGAAGGCCCTTAGTTTTCTTCATCCCGTTAGTGCCGATCTCGGCAAAATAAAATTCTGGTTTCATCCAACCGACGATGCATGGTGTCGCGACCATGGCCCGGCGTTTCTCATCAACCCGAAAGCCGACAAGAAAAAAGTTGTAGTCGATTGGGGCTACAATGCATGGGGCGGAAAATATCCTCCATTCGATCTTGACGATCGCATTCCAACATTGATCGGTGAGGCGTTGAACATTCCCGTTTATCATCCGGGCATAGTGATGGAAGGTGGGTCGGTGGACTTCAATGGAAAAGGAACAGTTCTCACCACGAAAAACTGTTTGTTGAATAAGAACAGGAATCCACAGCTCAGTCAGCAGCAGATCGAAGGATACCTTCGCGACTTCTACGGCGTGACGAACATCCTCTGGCTTGGCGATGGAATCGAAGGCGACGACACCGACGGCCACATCGATGATCTTACACGCTTCGTAAATGAAACCACAGTTGTCACGGTTGTCGAGCACAACAAAAAGGACGCGAACTACAAGCCTCTGAAAGAAAACACGGAGGCTCTTGCGAAGATGAAGCTGGAGAACGGCAAGTCAATCGACATCATCGAGCTGCCGATGCCGGGAAAAGTTGTATACCAGGGAATGCGCTTGCCGATGTCGTACGCGAATTTTTATATCAGTAATAATTACATCGTTACGCCAATCTTCAAAGATCCGAATGATGAGAAGGCGCTGGATATCCTCCAGGCATGTTTTCCCGATCGTAAGGTGGTGGGATTAGATTGCAGGGATATTATTTGGGGACTCGGGGCTTTCCACTGCTTAAGTCATGAAGAGCCGGCAGCTTAAGGCCGAAATGTGTAAGTCTGGTAGGGAGTAAAACAGATATTCAGACGAACGTCGTGCTTCTCAACGTCACTGAATTTTTTCTCTGCTGTAAAAAAAGAGATTCCTGCTTTAATACAGTCAGGCCTGCAATCTTTTAAGAAGCGATCATAATATCCTTTACCGTAGCCAACACGATTGCCATCAACATCAAACGCCAGGAGAGGGACAAATACCAGGTCTATTTCTTTGATATCGGCGATAACACCTGCGTATGGTTCAGGTATACCGAAACGGTTCTCCACTAATTGGCCGGGATGCTCGTAATAGAAATGTTGCATCGTTCCGTCTGGATTGACCCGTGGAACTACTATTCTCTTTTTTTGATGACTGAACAACCCGAATAACCACTTAGTGTCGAATTCGCGTGTGCGCTTCATCGAGATAAACGTGTGAATCGTTTTGGCCTTCTTTACGTCGCTTGAATCATGAATTGAATTGGCAAAAACGATGCGACTTAACTCTTCATGCTTAGCATCAGTCAATGCCATTCTCTTCTCCAGATATAACTTTCTCGCTTCGGCTTTAGTCATCAACAATGACATTAAATCTCAAATCAAAAGGATCTAGTGCATCGACCATCTTATCAATAAACGCCGCGTCCTTCTGATAAAAATTCAAAAAATTATCAACTCTTTCCTGTAAACCACCATTCGGGAACAACGAATCTTTTACCGACTCGATCTGTCCAAGCTTTTCCTTGTGAAGTCGCTTCTCTGCTTTCAACATCTTCCTCTCCACTTTCTCCATCCCCTTCCGCATGCGGGTTCCCTCGGCAGCAACCAACGGACCTAATGTTGTATCGATCTCGACACCTCTTTCTTTGATGCTGTTCATCATCAACTCGAGATGCCTAAGCTCGCCGCCAAGCGTAAGGTTGTGACGAGTGTTGTTTAACACCCAATGATTGAACAGGTAATTCTTTTCTTTGAACAGGTCCGTGATGTCAAGCTTTGTCTTCTCCCACTTTTCGATATGCTGTTTCTCGATGTACAGCGCAAAACATCGTGGCAACAAGATCGGAAAGGGTAACTTGAAATGATCGAAGATCCCTTTCAACTGAAGCCAGTAGATCATTTCGGCCGGACCACCAACGTAGCCAAGGTTTGGTAAGATAACCTCCTGGTAGACGGGCCGGAGGATCACATTCGGACTGAATTTTTCGGGATTCGTCTCGATAAGATTTTCGATCTCTTTCTGTGTGAACCTGATCTTTGTATCAACAACTTCAAAACCATCATTAGTTTTTTCTATGCGACCACGAACGCCCTTGTCGAGATAAAAGAAATTGATGTCGCGGGCAAACACCTGTGTATGATAACCGAGATCAGTAAGTTGTTTGTTTTTCTCTTCGACGAGATCTTTAGGGGTGTTTTTTAAAACGTCTTCTTTAATGATTAGCTTGAAGAGAGCTTTCAAGTCGTGGTCATCACCATCTATTATAACAATGCCTTCCTTAGTGAAGAGCTCGTTGACATAATACCGACAGGCATCGGCAAGCGTTGGTTGTTTGTAAGCCTCACGGAAAATATTGATGTCGCCAGGAATTTCACCGAATATTTTTTTCGATGCTCTTTGGATTAAACCTACCGACAGGACCAGTTTGATCGGTTTCCCAACTATACTTCTTGCCGTATAGTCGGAACGACTTGATCTCTTCATAATCGTGATCTTCGGAGGCCATCCAGAACACCGGAACAAAATTGTACCCGAATGAAGCTCTTTTAATTTTTACAGGCGTTGATAACTGCCGCGATCTTATAGATGAAGAACAACGGACCAGTGAAAATATTTAATTGATGACCCGTTGTGATCGTAAATGTGTCGGGTCTCTTAGAAGGTCGAAGTTTGAAGACGTGGCTTTGGAAATCTTGAGCCTTACCGTATTGCTTTAACAAGCTCTTAACAAGTACCTCGCGATTCTCTTTTGAAAAAGAAGCTTTCGCTTTGATCTGCTCTTTGAAATTCTCCGGCGTCGGAAACAGACCGTAAAAAGGTTTCAGCTGGTCATTTCGCTCTATGTAGTCTGTGAAAAAATTTGAGAAGGCATTTGTCTCCGTAAGAGCGACGCGGTGAACCTGCATATTAAGTGGTAACAATTGCCGAAAGATCGAACTCTGACGCGGAATTTACACGCGCATTAACAAAATCACCAATCCTAAGGTAGTCTTTAGAATCTATTAACACTTCGTTGTCAACTTCCGGAGAGTCGAATTCGGTTCTGCCTATGTATTGACCTTCTTCCTTTCTATCAATGATGACTTTGAAAGTCTTTCCAACTTTCTCTTGATTAAGCTCAAATGAGATTCCCTGCTGTAGCTCCATGATTGCGTCTACACGCTCTTGTTTCACTTCCGGCGGAACATCGTCGGCCATAGTGTACGAGTGGGTGTTGTCTTCATGAGAATAAGGAAACACGCCCAACCGATCGAAGCGCATTCTCTCCACGAACGACATCATCTCATCGAAATCTTCCTGAGTTTCGCCGGGGTGACCAGCAATCAATGTTGTTCGTATCGCGATGCCTGGTACTTTTTCACGAATGGTCTCAATCAATGCTTCTGTTTTCTCACGCGTAATTCCACGGCGCATCAATTGCAACATCTTCGTCGATCCGTGCTGCAATGGGATGTCGAGATACTTACAGATGTTGCTTCGTTCGCTCATCACGTCCAGAACATCCATCGGGAAGCCGGCAGGGAATGCGTAGTGAAGACGAATCCAATCGATGCCTTCAACATCAGCAAGGTTCGACATGAGTTCTGCAAGATTTCTCTTTTATAGATATCCAACCCGTAGTAAGTTGAATCCTGTGCAATCAACAACAGCTCTTTCGTTCCGCCTTTCGCAAGATTCTTTGCTTCTTTTACCAGCTCTTCAATCGGTCGTGAAATATGTTTTCCACGCATCAATGGTATTGCACAAAACGAACAAGGCCGGTCGCAGCCTTCAGCAATCTTTAAGTAAGCGAAATGACTGGGATTGGTAAGAATTCTTTCGCCAACCAGCTCATGTTTATAATTCGCATTTAATGTTTTGAGTAATCTCGAGAGATCACGTGTTCCAAACCACGCATCGACGTCCGGAATTTCCTTTTCGAGTCAGCGCTGTAGCGTTGCGAGAGACAACCGGTAACGTACACTTTTTCAACGATGCCCTCGTCCTTCGCGTCAACATACCGAAGAATGGTGTCAATCGACTCCTGCTTGGCGTTGTCGATGAATCCGCAGGTGTTAATCACTACGATGTTCGAATCGTCCTTTTTCGACTCGTGCGTGGCATCAATATTGTTTCCCCTGAGCTGCGTTAGCAAAACCTCGGAATCCACAAGATTTTTGGAACAGCCAAGCGTTACGATATTGACCTTTGTCTTCTTATTACCCTTGGTTTTCAATGCGTTACCAGTAAAATGAGGCGCAAATTTAACAAAATAAAAGGCCCGCGCCCCCTGAACCCTTGCCGTAGCAGGGTGAACATCAAAAAGTATATTTGCGCACAAAAAATTCCCATTTGCGCGCCTTTTTGTTCATTGGTTTTTGCCTCCTGATGACCTCCTGTTTCGACCAGGGCGGACTGCATCTTTACAAGCACAAACCTGGTGCGCATCGATTTCGCCTAACATCGATAAAACTTCCGAGCCCGTAGCGATCCTCATTGACTCTATATTGATCCCCGGTAAAGTCACCTTTAAAGCTGACACGATCGCCACATCTTCTACTTATGTCGTCTCCATCGATCCAATGAAACACGAACAGAATTTGTCTTCTATTGGGAGAACCACGTCGATACACTCGTTCTAACTTATACCACGCAATCGCAAGTACTCGGCCTCGACTGCGGCACATATCAATTTCAGAACGATCTCTCTGTGGAGACCACCACGTTCAGTCATGTTAAAATCGTAAACCCAAAACTTCGGGTCGATTACAAAACCAAAGCGGGTAGCATCGAATGTTCAAATACTCCTGTAGCATCTTTTTACTGGCGCTATCGCTGCAATTGAATGCACAGGGTCGCATCACAACTGATTCGTCGCGCTTGAATTTTTTGCCCACAGGAATTCGTTTCGGCACCGATCTTCTCGCAATAGGAAAAGGAATTAAAACAGACTACTTCAAGGGTTGGGAGATCAATGCAGATGCCGACTTCTTCCGGAGATATTACCTGGCAGTCGACTACGGTTCGTGGACCACGAACTACACACTCGACAATGGAACCTATTCGAGCGACGGAAGATATTTCCGTGTTGGTGTCGATATCAATTTTCTTAAGAAAGATCCCGAACGAAATATGTTCTTCCTGGGCTTTCGTCGCGGTCACACCAACTATACCGATTACAGCGACTACAGCTACACCGACGATGTGTTCCAGGTTGTGAATGTTCATGTGAGCAACCCGAACCCAGTGGCTAACTGGAACGAGCTTACAACGGGCCTTCGCGTAAGGGTCTGGAAGTTTTTATGGCTCGGTGCAACAGGCCGGTTGAAGTTTGCATACAGCGGCCACAATCAATGGAATCTTCTTTCTTATGATGTTCCCGGCTACGGAAGAACATTCAAGAACAATTGGTGGGGATCAATTACCAGCTGTTTATCAGGATCCCGGTAAGAGAAGATAAAAGGCCTCTCAATCTTCTTAATTAGATCTTCTTAAATAAACTATCTACAAATTCCGTTTTACTGAACACCTGCAGGTCGGTGACCTTCTCGCCGATGCCAATATATTTCACTGGAATTTTGAACTCATCGGAGATGCCGATCACTACTCCGCCTTTCGCGGTGCCGTCGAGTTTGGTGATAGCCAGGCAAGTAACAGCTGTTGCTTTGGTGAATTCGCGGGCCTGAATTACGGCGTTCTGACCTGTGCTGCCGTCGAGTACCAACAACACGTCGTGAGGTGCATCGGGAATTACTTTCTGGATCACACGGCGGATCTTCGTCAGCTCTTCCATCAGGTTCACTTTCGTGTGAAGTCTTCCGGCAGTGTCGATGATGATCACGTCTACGCCGGCCTCTACACCTGCCTTAACAGCTTCGAATGCCACGGCCGAAGGATCGGTGTTCATTCCTTTTGCGATAACTGGAACGCCTACACGTTTCGCCCCACAACTTCAATTGATCGACAGCGGCAGCGCGAAACGTGTCGGCAGCGCCGAGCATAACTTTCTTACCTGCTTTCTTGAACTGCGCCGAGAGTTTTCCGATGGTTGTTGTTTTGCCCACGCCGTTCACGCCCACCACGAGCATGACGTAGGGTTTCTTGTCGGCGGTGCGTGTTTCGAAATCGGAAACATCGGCCGTCTTGTTTTCGGCTAACAGTGCTGCTATTTCTTCTTTGAGGATGCTGTCGAGCTCGGTTGCGTTGAGATACTTGTCGCGGGCAACGCGATCCTGATTCTATTGATGATCTTCAGGGTGGTTTCGATACCAACGTCGGAGCTTACGAGGATCTCTTCGAGGTTGTCGAGAACTTCGTCGTCGACTTTCGATTTGCCGGCAACGGCTTTCGACAGCCGGGTAAAGAAACCCTCTTTGGATTTCTGGAGACCCTGGTCAAGCGAGTCCTTCTTTTCTTTTGAGAACAGTGCCGAACATCGATAGGGAACGTTGAGTTTAAAAAAAAGTCCCATGGAGGGACCTTCAATTTTTTATCGCGAGGGCGAGAATCACTTCTTAGCCAGCGTTTCTTTTACAAGTTCAGCGGGAACGATCTCTTCCTTAAAGGTATAAGCGCCAGTCTTTTCAGATTTCACAGCACGGATAACTTTAGCGAAGTTCTTACCGTCGGCTTTCTTCAGTGTAGCAACAACTTTCTTTGCCATGATTACTTAATTTCTTTGTGTAAAGTCATTTTTTTCAACACAGGGTTGTACTTCTTAAGCTCGAGGCGCTCAGTTGTTTCTTCCTGTTCTTGGTGGTGATGTAACGGCTCATGCCGGGCTGGCCGCTCGTCTTATGCTCGGTGCACTCGAGGATTACCTGGATGCGATTTTTATTTCTTGGCATGTCTTTCTTGTTTAGATGTTAGCAGTCAAGGTACCCTTTGCGCGAGCTTGCTTCAACACCAGGGAAATACCCTTGGCATTGATGGTTTTGATCGCCTTTGTAGACACTTTCAAAGTGATCCACTTGTTCTCTTCGGGAACAAAGAAACGCTTCGTTTGGAGGTTCGGGTAGAACCTGCGCTTGGTTTTGTTGTTAGCGTGCGAAACTTTGTTACCAACCTGCGGGCGCTTTCCTGTAATTGACAAACTCGAGCCATATCCGATCAATATTTAGCCCACTCTTGAAAATGGGACTGCAAATATCGGGAAGGCTGTCTAAATTTCAAAGATTGCCTGAAAATATCCCCTACACCCTCAACAGTCCCTTGTTATGAAGCAAATTGCGCCCTTTTTGCTCGTTTTAGCACTTTTCCAATTTGCCCGAGCCCAGGAAAAGTAGTATCGACAGTCTCGAGAACGCACTTACCGGTCTAAAGGCACCGACCGGATCAAGACCCTGCTCGAGCTCTGCTGGGAGTATCGTTTCGTGAATGCCGACACCGCACGACAATATGGCATGCAGGCGCTACACATGTCCCCGCGAAGCAGGCAACGTCACGCTCGAGGTGGAAGCCCTTCACAACATCGGCGTTACCTACGAAGCGCAGGGCGACTACGACGACGCCCGGTCTTACCTGGAGGAAGCCCTCGTACTCCGGAATAAGATCGGTGACGACATCAAGACGCCAATACCCTTAATAATCTCGGAATTATTTATGACGGGATGAGTGATTTCACGAAAGCACTTGAATATTATTTCCAGGCCCGAAAGATCTATGAAGAGGCGGGCGACAAGTCGAAGATCGCGATGATGTACACGAACATCGGCATCGTGATGAAGGAGCGAATGGATTTCGCAGAGGCCGCGGCCTATTATCGAAACGCGCTGAACATCTACCAGGAACTGCATGATAAGTTTGGAGTTGCCGCATGTTACGCCAATCTCGGATCATCCTTATTTCTATGTACCTAAATACGATAGCTCTTTGTACTATTCATTGGAAGCATCGAAAGCATTTGAAGCGCTGAATATTCAACAGTTTCTCCCGACCACGTTGGGCAACGCGGGAATGGCTTACGATAAATTGGGGATGAAGAAGGAAGCGAAAGATGTATTGATGAGAGCGATCTCGATACACGAGAAATATGACAACAAAAAAAGATCTTTCGTTCGCATTGAGATATTTGGGAAGCGTATATCGCGGTGAAAGAAATTTTATTGAAGCGGAGAAGAATGCAACGAGGGCGTTGGAGCTAGCCGAGAGGATTAATGCGAAGCAACAAGTTCTCGAAGCTCACGAAGAGCTGTCGATGATCTACGAAGCTGAAGGAAATCTTTCGAAGGCGTTGATGAATTCAGAAAGTATGATGTCGTAAAAGACACGTTGTTCAAAGCTGAGAAAACGAAAGCCACTGCGGAACTCCAGACGAGATATGAGACAGAGAAGAAAGAGAACCAGATAAAATTTTTGAGACAGGAGAATGATTTAAAAGATTCGCGTCTCGAAAGAAATCAGGCGTTGGTTGCCGGATTGATATTATTGGTGTCGGCGTTGATCGTTGTTGGGTATATGATCAGGAATCGCATGGCGTTGAAACAAAAGGCAGAACTCGAAGAAACGAAGGCTAGCCTGACAGCAGCGCAGCTCACGGCCGTGATCACATCACAGGAATCGGAAAGAAAAGATTTGCAGCCGACCTGCATGATGGATTGGGTCAACTGATTTCGGCAGTGCGATTAAATCTCTCGAAAGAAAATGTGGAGAAGCGATCGCTCGACCAGGCCGTTGAGGTATTGAATGAAATGAATATCGAGATAAGAAACATCGCCTTCAACCTGATGCCACAAGTCCTGATCAAAAACGGACTAACCGAAGCGCTGCAGGAACTGGCCACACGAGTTAATTATACCGACAAAGTTAAGATCAAGATCGGCGCATACGATGTGGAGCCGATTCACGAGACCCGACAGGAAGGTGGCACTGTATCGCGTTTGCCAGGAGTGGATCAACAACGTTTTGAAATACAGTAACGCTACCGACATCAACGTACAGTTGGTGCAACACCAACAGGAGCTCGTGATCACCATCGAAGATAATGGCAAAGGTTTCGATGCGGGTACTCTTATGCTCTCGCAAGGCAACGGCTGGAAGAATATCCAGTCAAGACTGGCGATGGTGCATGGGGTGATTGACATCGATTCTGTTGTAGGAAGACAAGGAACGACGGTTGTCATAACCGTGCCGGGGTTGGCTGCGCAGGCAGCGTAGAGACAGACTCCGTACTAGCACTGAGTTGAAAATACCTGCCAAACGGTATTATGTGCCCTATGTGTTCTATGTATCTATGTGATTACATGGAATATACCTACAGGGCGTCGCTCAACGACATGCCGACCACTATTTTTCTGGCAGAATACAACTTGACCGTGAAGAAGGGAAAGCAGGAAATGGTGATCCCGTATGCCATGGTCAATGATGTTGTGCTGGATAAGAATAAAAAGTTATTCAAAACGGAACTGCACATAGACACCCACAGCAAGCTTACGATCACGAATACTTACCATGCTTCATCCAAAGATGTGGAGGATCGCTCTCGCGCTTATTCCACATTTGTTCGGGTACTACATTTTCATCTGAAGGATAAGAGCAAAGCCCGGTTTGCCGTGTTGCGGATTTTCGGGTTTTCAAAACAGTATTCACCGACCGAGATCCCGCTGGAATTTCTCCCTTGAACGCTTCCTCGAACAACATCGACCGCCTAACTTTAACCTATATGTCCGACAGACGCATAAAGGTTGTACTGGTTGATGATCATCACATAGTGCTCGACGGTCTCGAGTCGTTACTTCAACAGGAGCCGGAGTTTCATGTGCTTGCATCATTACATAGTGGCGAGGAAGTACTGGAGATGTTGAAGAGTCAGCAGCCGAATATTTTGCTTACTGATTTTACTCTGCCTGGAATTTCTGGTCTTGACTTCGTACGGCAGGTGAAAAGACTTTATCCACAGGTAAAGATCATTGTGCTGAGTATGCACGACGAAGGGCATATCATTAAGTCGGTGCTGAAGGAAGGAGTGGAAGGTTATCTTCTGAAGAACATTCAACACTCCGAGTTGAAGAGTGCCATCAGGCATGTGTCGCAGGGGTTGCCTTATGTAAGTCCGGAGGTGACGAGGTTGCTGATGGATGAAATGAACAAGCCGAAAGATGAGCCGGAGCTATTGACGGACCGGGAGCTGGATGTGTTGAGGTTGATCTCGAAGGAGTTTTCGAATAAGGAGATTGCTGATAAATTATTTATCAGTGAGAGGACGGTGGAGACGCATAGGAAGAATATTTTCAGGAAGACGAAGACTTCGAGTTTGGTGGGGTTGATCAAGTTTGCTTATGAGCATAAGATGGTGTGAGGGGTTAGGCTGATTTTGATTTTGTGTCGGGCTTTTGATCTTGTTCGAGTTTTTGAATGCGGGTCTCGTCTTTTTCGAAGCGGTGGGTGTGGGTGGTGAAGGATTCTTTGAACTCGGTTCTGACGTCCTTGAAGCCCTGGAGCGTTTCGATGCGGAGGTCTTTGATCTCGATACGCACGTCCTTGATCTCGTTTCGTACCTCGCTGATGTCTTGTTTCAGTTCATTTCGCACATCCTTGATCTCGTTTCGTAGGTCGTTGATGTCTTGTTTCAGTTCATTTCGCACATCCTTGATCTCGTTTCGTAGGTCGTTGATGTCTTGTTTTAGCTCATTGCGTACGTTGTTGATGTCCTGCTTTAGTTCATAGCGAAGGTCTTTGATCTCGCCGCGTACGTCTTTGAGGCCCATTTCCAGTTTGTGGTTTACTTCCATGAACCCTTTGTCCATTTTATTTCCCTGATTTCTAATCATGAAAAATAAGACAGTGAACGCGCCAAGGGCGATTGCGTTTGGTGCCAGAATAGGCAGGAGGCTTATAAAGGTTGTCATAATCAATGGCGTTTAATTCCGCCCGTGATCAAAAGTAACTTATGACCACCCCGAACCGAAAAATTCTCGCCTGAACGGGCTCAGATTGTAAGGAAAACCAGATCGATAGAATTACACCAATTTCTCGAGCGCGTCGATCGTGAGGCCTTCGAAGTCATCGATAACAAGATCGCAATGCGACAGCTCCGAATGGGAATGAGTTGTAGCAACACCAATCACCTTCGAACCGGCTTTCTTTCCTGCCTCGACGCCCGAAAGAGAATCTTCAATAACAATACACTGATTGTTCGGTAGACCTAATGCCTCCGCCGATTTCAAATAGATCTCCGGATGAGGCTTACTGTGTGTGACAAACGTGTCGTTGAGAATAGTCGGAAAATATTTTACAGTGTTGGTCTTGTTCAACGTGTAGTCAACGTTGCTGCGCGGTGCCGATGTGCCGATAGCACGAAGGATCTTGTTCTCATTCAACAGGTCAAGAAAATGAATAAGACCTTTTAGCGGCCTGATGTCTTCATCAAAAAGTTTTCGATAAAGAGATTCCTTCTCTTCGGTGTACTCCAACAATTGGTCTTCGGGTAATTTTCCGAAAAGTTCAGTGATCCATTCGCGGTTCGTTCGACCGTAAATTCTTTTCAACAGTTGGTCGTCTGTCAGTTCGTAGCCGTGGCGGCTGCAAAATTCTTTCAACGCAATTTTGTGATATGGATTACTGTCGACGATCACGCCGTCCATGTCGAAGATGACTCCGAATTTCTTCATGGCGCAAAAGTAATAAACTATAGCAGTATGAACTTTACGGAGATGCTTCTGCCGGGAAACGTGAAGCGGGCGATGTACATCCCGGCAGCGAGCTCGTTCAGCGTCAGCGGGTATTCCTGGTTGGCTGGAATAAAAATCGGTTCACTCATCTTCTGACCGAGTACGGTGAAGATTTGGACTTTCGTATTTCGATCTGCGCGGATCCTGAGATCCTCGCCTCGCGGAAGTGGATTCCGGCCAATACCAACCACCGGGTCTGCGGGAAGATCAATTCCATTATCGTTCTTAAGCACCGTCACACCACCCAATGTGCTTCCAACCAACACCGCGGGCCTGCTTGAGTTGAACATGTTTGCGATAGTTGGATATGCCTTTCCGCCGAAGTTGAAAAGATCGTACTCCTGGGTCAGCTCATCGTAAACGACAGCAGCTTCGGCTTGCACCTTTTTGCTGTCGAAATGGCGATAGTCACCATAAAAGCTGAGGGCGCCGCGCTGGTCTCCAAGCACCAGGTCTTCGAGGCCATCGGCGTCGAGGTCGCCCACGGCAACGGCGGGACTCTGTCGCGATGTGCTGTTGTTTAACCCGAGGAATGCCTTGTTCGCCAGTGTTACGTGATCGAATGTGCCGTCACTGACGCTGTTCTCCCAATACTCCAACGCACCTGTGGCTTTACCAATCAACAGGTCAGGTACTCCATCCTTATTCACATCCGTGATGGCAATGGTTTCTGATTGCTGAATTTGAACGGACGTCTGTATGGCTTGGGCGAAGTTTGGAACGAAACCCTCCTCGACCGTATTAGGCACGAAGTAAAGTGACGTAAGTCCGTCTTGTAGTGAAGTTGCGGAGAACGCGAGATCTCTTTTGCCATCGCCATTCGCATCGGCAAACATCGGCTTGACGTTGTAGAGCGCCAGGTAAGATATGTTTCCATAATCGCTCGTGATGAATTTGAATTTTGGCTCCGAAGCAGTGCCGGTGTTTTCAAATTGATATAGAGTGCCACGAAAAGATTCATTTCCATACAGACCAATGAACAGGTCGAGATCTCCGTCGTTATCCATGTCGATCATGGCGGGCACCGAAAAATCTCCAACATCGATCATGTCTTCCTGAAGCAAGTTGTTTTTGGTCAACGTGAAGTTCGGTTGTTGGGCCGTACCGGTGTTCTTATAAAACCATATAGAATTTCTTACGAGGATATTATCGAATGTTCTCGAATAAAGATTAGGCGATACTATCAAATCCCTCAGTCCATCAAAATCTACATCCTCGAAAAACGGCGCCGGAAAAAACTGGAAGTTCGCCGCCGATGGTTGTGGAAATGGAATGGCACTCGTGTACACGGGTGTCTCCAGCGTTCCATTGTTTCTCAAAAGGTAAAGAATCGGACATGTTTCTTCGGCATACAACAGATCGCGATCGCCGTCATTATCTATATCGATATCCAACAGCGCCTTGCCACCAACGTGCTCAACACGACCACCGTTATCGCATGGTTGATTACCAAAAGAGAAATTACCACACGTACATTCCGTCATCCCTCCGTAAGTCTGTGTGATGCGTTGCAGTTGCATCGAATCGCATTTGCCCGTGTTCTCGACGCTCATGTTCTTATGCCATTCAATCGTACCGATACCCACGAATCGCATCGCGAGAATGTCGAGATCGCCATCGTTGTCAACATCATCGATCGATGGAATATCTACATCGTTGATCTTAAGATTGATGTTGCCATTGAATCCTTGTGTAAGCAATGGAAATCCAGGATTGAATGGACGCCATGAAAGCGCCTGGCCGGGCTTCGTTGTATTCACAAACACAACGATACCAAATGGATCGCTCGTGAAGAGATCGGGCTTACCGTCGCAATTGAAATCGCGAAGGAGCATCCATGCATTCACTGTTTCGGGAAATAGTTCTGCATAGAATGGAGAGTACTCATATTTATTGCCAGCGTTCCTGAAAGGCAGGATCTTCGCAGCGGCACGATCGTAGACCACAAGATCTTCATTGCCATCGCCGTCGAAATCTATTTTGTTGAGCTGTGCCGAGTTAAGTCCACCAGACCATGGCATAGACAGGTTTCGCCCATCGACTTCCACCGGTGCGCTTTGGTCGAGCTTATAGGTGAATTGAGCGAGCGAAGCGATCGGAATGAACAGCAGCATGAATATGGCTCGCAGCATGAAATACTATTATCTTGGTGGCAAGATAATGAGTAACGCAGACCTATATCAAAAATTTCTGTCATCAACAGGGATATCGACAGATACACGGATGATCACCCCTGGCTCGGTATTTTTTGCACTCAAAGGGCCAAAGTTCAACGCCAACGAGTTTGCAGCCGAAGCATTGAAAAAGGGCGCTGCGTATGCGGTTGTCGATGAAAAGCAATTCGTGGTGAGTGACAAGTGCATACTTGTCGATGATGGTCTGAAGGCGCTGCAAGATCTTGCGCGTTATCACCGGTCGCAGCTAAAAATTCCCGTCATCGCCCTTACGGGCTCCAATGGCAAAACTACCAGCAAGGAACTTCTGAGCATCGTGCTCTCGCAAGAGTTTAAGACCCTTGCAACCAAAGGAAATCTCAACAACCATATCGGCGTTCCGCTCACGATCCTGTCGATTAATTCATCGATAGAAATTGCTGTTATCGAGATGGGAGCGAACCATGTTGGAGAGATTGCAGAGCTGTGCAGCATCGCCAATCCGACACACGGATTTATTACTAACATAGGTAAAGCTCACATCGGAACGTTCGGCGGATTTGAAAATATCGTGAAG
This sequence comes from Bacteroidota bacterium, assembly GCA_037200305.1. GTDB lineage: Bacteria > Bacteroidota > Bacteroidia > Cytophagales > Cyclobacteriaceae > ELB16-189. The sequence continues at coordinate 35,286 of JBBCGZ010000004.1, read as the reverse complement.
GGAAAGACCGAATTGTACGATCATCTTGTAAAAAACAAAGGGACATTTTTTGTAAACGATGACAACAAGCTGTTGGCAGGCATTGCCAGGAAACTAAGAGAAGAATTTCAAGTGCCGATATTTTGGTATCCAACACGAGATTGTTATTTGATATCGAGTGATCCCTTTTTGTTGATTCATGCCCAGAATGAATACGATGTTCAGACGCAGCTTACGGGCGCATATAATTTTGAGAACGTTGCTGCAGCAATGTGTATCGGAACATTTTTCGGTGTCGATCCCGTAAAGGCTAATTCGGCGATCAGCGCTTACACGCCTTCGAATATGCGATCGCAAATTGTGAAGAAAGACACCAACACGATCATTCTAGATGCTTACAATGCCAATCCCAGTTCGATGTCGGCAGCTATCGAAAACATTGCGGCGATGAAAGCCGATCGGAAGGCGTTGATACTCGGCGATATGTTCGAGCTCGAAGAAGAAGCGGAGAAAGAACATAAAGCAATCGGTAAGCTGATCAAAGACAAAGGCTTCAAAGATGTTTATCTCTGTGGCGTCTTGTTTAAATCCGCCTTAAGTGAGATCCCGAATGCAAAGCAATTCGATAAAAGAGATCAACTGATTGAAGAGTTAAAAAAAAGTCCGATAAAAAACTCTACGATTCTTGTTAAGGCGTCGAGGGGCATAGGGCTCGAAGCAATCGTGGATTATTTGTGATTGTAATTTGTGATTATGGATTTACAACTTAAATTTTTGAAAGCGGTTGCAAAGAATAACAACCGCGACTGGTTTGAAAAGAACAAACCAACTTATCTCAAAGCGAAAGACGACTTCGACGATTTTCTTGAAGCCTTTCACAAAGACATGCTGAAGGTGGATGAAGGCCTCGCCGGTATGAATCCTCGCAAAGCGGCGTTCCGCATCTATCGCGACGTTCGTTTCAGTAAAGACAAGCGTCCATATAAAACTAACATGGGTGCCGGATTTTCAGCGCACGGAAAGATGGAACAGGAACCCGGCTATTACCTGCACATCGAACCGGGCAAAAGTTTTATTGCAGGTGGTTTGTATATGCCAAGTCCTGAAAATCTTGTGAAGATCAGGCAAGAGATCGACTACAATGCCGCGAAGCTGTTAAAGATCCTCAACGAAAAGAAATTCAAAAAATATTATAAAGGTCTGGACGCCTGGGACAAGTTGAAGACGATGCCCAAGGGCTACCCCAAGGATCATCCGCACATTGAGCTTTTGAAAAACAAGAGTTTCATAGTGTCACATCAGTTTGCCGATAAGGATGTTACCAGTAAGAACTTCAGGAAGACGGTGGTCGAAGCATGTAAACTCATCAAGCCATTGAATGACTATTTACTCGAAGCGATTTCTTAGTTTCTAGTCTTTGGTTTCTAGTTAGACCAAACTAGAGACTAGAAACTAAATTCCCAAGATCTCCTTCAACTTACTATACCCGGTCGCACTCAAAGGTATTCGTACACCGCTTTTGAGCAGGACGATATGATTATCCTTTTCCAACGGTTCAATCCTCGTCAGCTCTTGAACATTCAGAAGGTACGACCGGTGAATACGGACAAACTCTTTTGGGTCCAGGGTTTTTTCGAAGTAACTCATTGTCTTCTTCTTGAGGTAAAATCCATCTTTCGTGTGGATCTTGACATAATCATCAAACGCTTCCAGGTAATGGATGGTGTGAACCGGAATGATAACGATGTTACTTCCTTTCTTAACGACAACGCGATTTCTTTCTTCAGGCTGCGCCACGCTCTCGATGAAACTCTGTGTTACCACAGGCGTTGCTGACTGCCTACCAGCCAACCACTTTTGCATGGCCTTGTCGAATCGCTCTTTAGCGAATGGCTTCAACAGGTAATCAATTGCATGTGCTTCGAAGGCCTTGATCGCATATTCATCGAACGCTGTTGTAAAGATCACCGACGGCGGCGTATCGAGAAGCTCCAGCATTTCGAAGCCATTGATCTTTGGCATCTGTATATCTAAAAAGATAAGATCGGGTTTGTGTTGCGTGATAGCCTTCACACCATCGAAACCATTATCGCACTCCTGCACAATAGAAATATCAGGATATGACTGTAAGTATTCTTTCACCATACTTCTGGCTAAAGGCTCGTCATCGATTAAGATAACCTTGATCATAGCTGAGGTATTTTTATTGTGGTTGTAAATGTTGAGTTCTCCGCAGCCGTCTGCAACAAGGTATTGTTGAAATAGATCAGGTACAGACGCCTGCTGATCGAGTTCAATCCAAAGCCCGTTCCTTTCGGTATCGATGTGTCGGGGTCGAACGGATTCTTAACACTGACTACCAGGTTTTTGTCTTCCATTCGCGCACTGATCGAGATCGTGATCTCACCAATGGTATCATACAGTCCAAACTTGATTGCATTCTCTACGATAGGCTGAAGCAACAAGGGAGGCAAAACGCATTTCCTGGATTCTTCATCTGCCGTGATCTCCGAACGAAGCCTGTATCCAAAGCGAACCTTTTCGATCTCGAGATAAAGCGAGAGCTGCCGGATCTCTTCTTCCAGTGTAACTAGTTGACGGTCGTCTTTCTTCACCGTACCGCGCAAGAAGTCGGATAACTGTTGTATCATCTTTCGCGCCAGCTCAGGTTGCGACACTACCAGCGCATTGATTGAATTCAGACTATTGAATAAAAAGTGTGGTTGCAATTGCTGACGGAGCTGCGACAACTCCGCGTCGCGCGCCAGTTGTTCGGTGTCCGACTTCATCTTCACGTTCTGCTGCTGTTCTTCCAGGAAGTACCACATCCAACTAATGGCCGCAACGAACAACAGTTGCATCCATCCAATCACGAAGCGAACGAATATCGAGTCTTCCAAAAACGACTCATAGTTCAAGGGAGTGTTGATGTACTTCATCACCAACGGCATCCCGTAAGGAAGTATGGCGAAAGTGAAAATGGCCGCAACGGTGATACTGAATGCCAGAACGTTCACGAAGTTCTTCGGACTCGGGGGCATGTAGCGAAGCGCAGCGTTTAAACAATACCCTGCAATCGTCCAGTCGAGTTGTGTAATGGCAGCGTCGGTAAACGAAACGGCCCAGCTGTAATTAAACTTGTGAACCAGTATCGTACCGACGATTGTCCAGAATGCCCACCAGATGGTGAATTTGAAATAAGGGGATTTAAAAGTGCTGCTTTTCACTAAAACAAAGGACGTTCTTTTGTCTGCATGAAGATAGCACGCTGATGAACGTTGTGTATATAATTGCTTGCTTCTTCTGTTTCTGTGATGGATGAGTATATCTCCGATCCATCTTTAAGGTCATTGATCGCGTAAAGCTCCGCAACATTAATGAACTCCCATCTCACTTGCTTATTTTTTTGGTTGAGAAAAGAATCTTCTTCACTTATTCCAAGGATACGAGCTTTGAGGAAAGCTTCGTCGAAGTTATCCGCTTTAATGATGCGGATGTGCTCATCGAATTGTAACTTCTGCGATCCCTCATTGCAGATCCTGAAGATTATTTTGGCGACGTACCAGTTCATAATGAGTGAGTTTAGTGGTTGTGTTTTCTTTATTAGAAACTCTTGATCTCGAGCCCGCCAAAGACATTTGTGCCTTTCAATATCAAGACCTTGTTAGGGTCAACGTTTTGAGAAACCATTCTCTTATCATCAACGCCGCCGAACACAGATACTAACTCGGTTGATTGGATCATCCAGTTCGAAGGAACGATCAGCTTCGATCCGCCAAACACCTGTGTCATTTCGAGTACCGCAGGTTTTGTGAGATCAGCCTGTGTAAGGTTTAGTTCTGTTCCACCCAGGAAGCTTACGACTTCGCCGCCGCGGAAATTTTTCGAGAGAACGTTTTTACTGATGGAACCGAATATTGACACACAGTCGATCGTATCCTGCTCGCCGCTAATGTCATTATCTGTGACGACACCCTTGTGTCTTCTCCAGTCCCACTGTCCTGAGTCGTTTTTTCTTCGTGGTTTAAAGATCATGAACAATCCAACCACAATGATCACTGCAGGCCAGATGAATGGTTTGATATCGAGTCTCCAAAATTCACGGTCAACTATCAACGCGATACCGACACCCATCGGGATGATCCAAAACCAGTTGCGGAAATTGCTGCGCGCGCCGATAAAGAGTCCAAGAGCCACGAGCCATATCGGTCCACCTGTAAGCCAGTTGGGAATATCGGCGCCAGCTTCACGGGCGATCCATACTGAGCCGACCGCTATCACGATCAAGCCTGCCCAGACCCGACCCTTGTTCCACTCTTGTTGTTGCTCTGCGGCTTTCTGTTCGATTTGCTGCTTGAGGTCCTTGTTGTATTGTTCCATGACGATTTTTGTGCTTTTGTTATGTAAAGGAACGCCGAAAACCGCGTTTGGGCTATGGAATAAAGGCTGGGGCAGGCGGGGCGTAGGTGAAACCCGGGTAGACGTCGGTGAATCCGATTATTTGCCGAGCTCGGAGGTCCGCAAATACCACTTCATCAGCGGACCCGAGGTCATACTCGTAACAAGCGCCATGATCACCAACGAGACAAAAACTTTCTCATTGATCAATCCATTTTCCAACGCCACAATACTTAAGATGATCTCCATGGCGCCACGGGCATTCATACCAAACCCTGCGGCAAGCGACTCGCGCCACGTGAGACCGCTGAGGCGCGTACCGAGCCCGCAGCCAAGAACTTTTCCAACGAAAGCGATGACTACAATGATCAGCGTGAGCATCAGGTCGAAGTTGGTAAGGAAGTTCACACGCAAGCCTATCGACACGAAGAACAACGGGGCAAAGACACTGTTGATGAATTGATGCACGATCTCTTTCGCTCTTTCCGAAAAATGTTCGGAGTCTCCTACACAAACGCCGATAATGAATGCGCCAAACACTGCGTGAAGTCCAATGTATTCAGTGAACGATGCACCCATGAAACACAGACCGAGTGAAAACGAGAGTATACCACCAGGCCACGCAAGGTTTTTGTTGATCCACGGAAGTATGCGATTAATAACGCCACGACCAACCGTGAGCATCGTCGCTGTGAACGCAAGTGTAATGATGATCGTAGTTATCAAGGGAAGCCCATGACCACCTTTGCCGATCATTCCGAGGATAACGGAAAAGATCAGCCAACCAGTTACGTCATCGATCATTGCCGAAGACACCACCAGCAATCCCATCTTCGATTTGAAAAGATTGGTGTCCATTAATATTCTAACGATCACTGGCAGCGCTGTGATCGACATCGCCGTGCCCATGAACAACGCAAAGATGAACACTGAATAATTTTCCGCGAAGCCGAAATATTGGGGAAAGAAATATGGGAATACAAATCCGAGTGCAAATGGAACGACAACTCCGAACACGCTTGTGACCAACGCAACTTTACCTTGTTGCCAAACAACATGAAGATCGACTTCCAGTCCGGCGATGAACAACAACATCACAACAGCCACCTGCACTATCCCCGACAACACGACACCCGACGCGGCACCCGTTGGGAACAACGTCGTAAACCATTCGGGTTGGATCATACCCATCACCGTAGGACCGAGTATTACACCCGCGAGTATTTCGCCCACGACGGCAGGTTGTTTCAAACGACGCGCAATCTCGGCGAACAAACGAGCCGCAAGTATCATCACGCTCAATTGTATGAGCAAATGAACTACGGCTTCGTGCGGAAACTTACCCACGAGATTCCTCCTTCCGGTATTTGCTTTGACGCACCACTAACAGGTTGCATGGAAGATCGGCGAAGATGTATTCGAGGTCGTGAGGAAACAAACGGTCGAAGAACGAGAATCGTCGAGGCGGCGCACCGACAACCAACAGGTCTGCATTTTTTCTTTGTGCAAACTTCGGCAGTTCGAAGCCCGATTTTCCCGACACCATCTTGATGTTAATGCGAAATCCTTCGTGAGGAATATCTTTCAGTATCTCTTCAACTTTTTCTATCTCTTGTTTCACCAGTCCTTGTCGCACGTTTTCGTATTCTTCTTCTGTATGTTGATCACTTGCGGCCATCGTGAGCCCGTACATTTTCACTTCACGAACAATATGAAGCCAGGAACCATTGTCTCTTGGCACCAGCGAACACGCGGTTGAGAGAGCCTCCTCTATATAAGTGCTGTCCTCTGCGCTCACAACAACATTTTTATAAGACTTACTTTCCGTCGATGGATTTACAATCGTAAGCACTGAACAACCGGCCTTACGAAGAACTTTTCTCGCAATCGTTCCAACGTAGTACTCAACGAGATTTTCTTTCTTCAATGCGCCCGTCACAAGCAGATCGACATAATGCTTCCTACATGAATCGAGAATTACATCGACGGGATCACCCTTACCCCAAATTATCGTAAGGCGGCTGCGAAGACTGCCATTGATATCGCACTTTGCGATCATCTCATTCATTCTGGCTTCGGTATCGGTCGTCTGGTTGCCGGCGTGTATGAGCAACATCTCGGCACTAAGGATCTGAGCAAGGCGGGCAGTCTCCATCAACATTGCCTCCGCCGTGGGGGAGAATGCGACACCAACTGCAATCTTCTGAAAGGCAATGCTCACGCCGCCTAAATTACTATTTTTGATGTTGCCCGACATGAAACGTTTCTTACGCAACCTGATCCTCGGCCGTGATATGTACATCGAAGATTATTCGTTGTACATGCGCACAACTTTGTTAGGATACCTCGCGCTTCTCTCTGTGGGCGTTGCGAGTTTCTATTTCTTCATCGGTGTATTTTATTACGGACGATCATCAGGCGATGTAGAATACGCTACGGTGATCTTATTCTCTGGAGTAACGCTATACCTGATACGACAGGGACAATATACCGCGGCATGCCTGGTCCAGTTTGTAATGGTGAATGGAATTGTTTTTTACTATGCTTATTACGATGTCGCCGATGATGACTACCTGTATTTTCTTTGTTGTGCGTTAGGCGCTCTTGTATTGTTCGGACACAACGATAGAAAGCTTTCGCTTTGGGCCGTGCTCTTTACGCTTGCGCTGTTTGTAATTTCTTACACTGGCATCTTTGGCTATCGTCCACGGTCCGATGGATTTCATCCTTTCTTTAACTTCATATTTGTTTTCGCGGCTTGTGTACTCATACTTCAGTACACGATGCGATTGCATTATCACTCCGAAAAGATCACGCAGGCAAAAAACATACAGCTTCAAAAAGTAAATTCGGAGCTCGACCGTTTTGTCTACAGCGCTTCGCACGATCTTCGTGCTCCGTTGAGCTCATTACTCGGACTGATCGAGCTGGCGCGAAAGACCAACGACAGGCAGGAGTTGGAAAAATACCTGGAGCTCATGAACGGCCGTGTCCATCATCTTGATGATTTCATTAAGGAGATCATAGACTATTCTCGTAACGAAAGAATGGAGGTTGTTCGACAGCCGGTGAATCTACATCTCCTGGTAGAAGAGACGACCAGTCACCTCATGCAACTCGACGGCGCTAGTGATATCGAGATACACAATGAAGTACCCGTTGACATGATCTTGCCCAGCGACGCCATGCGGCTTAAGATCATTCTCAACAATCTCATGAATAATGCGATCAAGTATCACGATCAGAATAAAGAGAGCCGGTACATAAGGATCCTGGCCAGCCCCACAGGCTTCTCCGTGACCGACAACGGCATGGGAATACCTGTCGAGCACCACGACAAAGTATTCAATATGTTCTACCGGGCTTCCGATAAGTCGAAAGGTTCTGGGCTTGGACTATATATTGTGCGCGAAAGCCTCGGCCAGTTAGGGGGTTCGGTTTCCTTAAAATCAGAGCTGGGCCACGGTAGTACGTTTACGATACAACTTCCGCAGTAACCGTGCAATGTGCAATGTTCAACGCGGGTGAGTGACTATTTTCGAAGCCAATCGTTGCACTTTGCACATTGTACGTTGCACGTTTAATATATTTGCCGTCTTATGAACGACAATTTCCTCCCCAAGATAATCTCTCACGCCAAGGAATACGGCTTCATTTTCCCCTCCAGCGAGATATACGATGGACTTAGCGCAGTATATGACTACGGCCAGAACGGTGTCGAACTGAAAAATAATATTAAAGAGTACTGGTGGAAATTCATGACGCAGCTTCACGACAACATCGTGGGTATCGACGCTGCTATCTTCATGCATCCAACAGTGTGGAAAGCTTCAGGTCACGTAGATGCTTTCAACGACCCGATGATCGACAACAAAGATTCGAAGAAGCGCCGCCGCGCGGACGTGTTGATCGAAGGCGCTATCGAAAAGATGGAGGACAAGATCGAAAAGGAAGTTGAAAAGGCGGCGAAGAAATTCGGTGAGTCGTTCGATCGCGAGAAGTTTGTTGCGACCAACACGAGAGTTGTTGAATACACTAAGAAGATAGAAGAGACCAACGACCGTTTGAAAGATGCAATGGGTAGGTCGGACATGGTCGAACTTAAGCAGATCATCGTCGACCTGGAAATTACCGATGAAGACTCGGGCACTAAGAACTGGACGGATGTTCGTCAGTTCAACCTGATGTTCTCCACCGAGATGGGTTCGGTAGCAAGCGACACAGACAAGATTTACCTGAGACCTGAAACAGCGCAGGGTATATTCGTTAATTTTCTGAACGTACAGAAAACCGGTCGCATGAAGATCCCATTCGGTATCGCGCAAATCGGTAAAGCATTTCGTAACGAGATCGTAGCACGCCAGTTCATATTCAGGATGCGCGAGTTCGAACAAATGGAGATGCAGTTCTTCGTGAAACCAGGCGAAGAAATGAAGTGGTACGAGCATTGGAAAGAAGAGAGAATGAAGTGGCATAACGCTCTTGGTTTGGGTACCGAGAATTATCGCTTCCACGATCACCTCAATCTTGCACACTACGCGAATGCCGCTTGCGACATCCAGTTTAATTTCCCTATGGGTTTCAAAGAGCTGGAAGGAATTCATTCGCGCACTGACTTCGACTTAAAGAGCCACGAAAAACATTCGGGCAAGAAATTGCAATACTTCGACCAGGAAGAGAATCAAAATTATGTTCCATACGTGATCGAGACATCGATCGGGTTGGACCGTATGTTTCTCGCTACGTTGTCGAGATCATATAGAGAAGAGAAACTTGAAAACGGTGAAGAAAGGGTCGTTTTGTCTATTCCACCACAACTGGCGCCCAATAAAGTTGCCGTGTTGCCGTTAGTGAGGAAGGACGGTCTGCCGGAAAAGGCACTGACAATTTTGAACGATCTGAAATTAGATTTCCGTTGTTACTACGAAGACAAGGACACGATTGGTAAACGCTACCGTCGCATGGATGCAATTGGAACACCGTTCTGCGTGACGATCGATCACGAGACTCTGCAGAGCGATACCGTAACGTTGCGTCATCGCGATAGCATGAAACAGGACAGGATCAAGATCAGTGAGATTAAAGAAGTGCTGGACAAGGCGTGTTCTATGAAGAGCTTGCTCTCGAATATCTAAGCTATACATATAGATTTCATTTACGGGTTCATTTTCATGCTAGGGTTCCTGGTACTGGTTTCCTATGTTGAAAATTTCCAGAAATTCAACCGGCTTATCTTTCCATTGTCCGATTCGGTCAAGCGGCATCTCTATAATTATTATCCGTTCTATAAACGACTGTCGTTCCGGAGAAAACGGAAGTTTGATTTCCGCATGAAACGATTCCTCAACTCGTTCGACTACGAGCTCCGTGGCAATATGCGCCTCACGCCGGAAGTGCAGGCGGTGCTCGGTGGAGCTGCCGCAAGAATATCACTCAACCTTCCTGAAGAGTGTTTCAATTTTTATAACACGATTGTTTTATATCCCGAGTTCTATCACTCGAATGTTACCGACAAGAATCACAAAGGCGAAGTGAATCCCGGCGCACGTACAATTGTGTTTTCATGGAAAGGCATTGTCGAAAGTTTTAATCGTGGCGACCAGGGTTTGAATTTACTCATGCACGAGTATGCACACGCACTGTACTTCGAACATAAGCTGATGCGCGAAGAGTACGAGATCTTCAACGACGAAGCATTTAATCGTGTGATGGGACAAGCAGAGATCGAAATCGAACGGATCAAGGCTGGGACTAATCACTTCCTCAGGCATTATGCGGCCACGAACGTGGAGGAATTTTTTGCAGTAGCGACAGAGAATTTTTTCGAGAGATCGGTTCAATTCAAAAAGGAACTTCCAGAGCTCTATGGAACTTTAGTGTTATTGTTGAGACAAGACCCTGCAAAGGATTAATTAGTTTCTAGTCTCTAGTTTCTAATAACTTTGCGGTCAACTAGAGACTAAAAACTAGAAACTAATTGGACTGGTCAACTCTTCTTTCCCCTCGCAGGCAGAATCAAAAAGCTGGAACCGAAATCCTATCGCGAAGTGCATTCGAACAAGATTTCGATAGAATCATCTTCTCCCATCCCTTTCGCAAGCTCCAGGACAAAACTCAAGTCCATCCATTACCCGAACATGACTTCGTTCACACGCGACTCACACACAGCCTGGAAGTTTCCAGCGTTGGCCGTTCACTCGGTAAACGCGCTGGTGAAGTAATCATGGACCGACACTCCGAGCTCAATAAAAATTTCTCTTCTTTCGATTTTGGTGCGATCACGGCTGCGGCAGCACTCGCTCACGATATGGGCAACCCGCCATTTGGTCACGCCGGCGAAGCAGCACTGTCGGAATACTTTAAGAATAAAAAATTTGACGTCACTCCCGCCGAATACGAAGACCTGTTGAACTTCGAAGGAAACGCGCAAGGCTTCCGGATCCTTAATAAGAAACAGTTTGGGCTGCGACTGACCTACGCAACACTTGGTGCATTCACAAAGTATCCTTGTCCTTCACTATTGCCTGGCCGCGATAAGAAAAAGAAGAGTCAGAAGAAGTTCGGATACTTTCAGTCGGAAGTGGAAGCGTTCAAAGATGTCGCCGAAAATCTTGGATTGATCGAGTCATCGAACGGTGTATGGTGCCGACATCCAGTTGCGTTTTTGGTTGAGGCTGCAGATGATATTTGTTACAGCATTATTGATCTCGAAGATGGCTGTCGAATGGGACTCGTGAGCTTCGATGAAACGTTGGGCCTTCTCGCACCGATATTGGGAAGCAAGCTCAACAAAGAAAAGTTATCGACAACATCGGGCCTCAACGAAAAACTCGGTGTGCTTCGCGCACTGACGATCGGTGAGCTCATTGAAGCTTCGACGGAAGTATTTCTGGATAACGAAAAAAGCATTCTCGACGGATCATTCGATCACGCACTTACTGATCTCTGCAAGTTCAAAGACGCGTTGAGTGTGATCAATAAAGTTTCCGTAGAAAAAATTTATCGAACACATACAGTTGTCGAGATAGAAGCATCGGGGCATGAAGTTTTGCCAGGGTTGTTGCATGAATTTGTTGCAGCGGGGATGGAGTTATCAAATCCAGATGCATCGAAGAAGAATAAAAATCTTTCGTTGTTGTTTCCTGAAGAAGTTCGATTCGCAATTAAAGATGCGAATACTTATACGATCCTGAGGAATGTGATTGATTTCATATCCGGACTTACCGATAGACACGCGTTATCATTGTATAGAAAGATTAAAGGAATTTCTTTTTGATTTCTGATTTGTAATTCGTGATCTGTGATTGACTCCGAAGTAATAACGAATTACAAATCACAAATTATCTTTTTAGATTCCCCAATGCAAAAGAAAGTCTATGATGCGATCGTCGTCGGTAGCGGCATCTCCGGCGGATGGGCGGCAAAAGAATTGTGTGAGAAAGGTCTCAAAGTCCTGATGCTCGAACGAGGTGGTCCAATGGTCCATCCCAATTACCCAACCTCAACACTTAACCCCTGGGAATTTCAACATCGTGGTCGACTAACACAAGAAGAACGCGAACGACACCACATCCAGGTTCGACATTACTCCATCACGGAAGAAACAAAGCACTTCTACATCAACGATCTCGAAAATCCGTACGCCGAAACGAAGCGCTTCGATTGGATCCGCGCCAATGTTGTCGGCGGTCGTTCATTGCTTTGGGCACGCGTATGTCTTCGCTGGAGCGATCTCGACTTCGAAGCAAACGCAAAAGATGGACACGGTGTCGATTGGCCGATCCGCTACAAAGACATTGCTCCGTGGTACGATTACGTTGAGCAATTCATTGGCGTAAGCGGACAAGCCGAGGGCATCCCGACATTACCCGACGGAAAGTTTCAGCCCCCGATGGAAATGACGTGTGTCGAACAGGATTTCCGAGATAAAGTGAAAGCGAAGTTTCCCAACGTTCATGTTACAATAGGCCGCACAGCCAATCTCACGCAACCAGTAAAAGGTCGCGGTCAATGCCAGTTCCGGAATCTTTGTTCACGCGGATGTCCTTACGGCGGATATTTCAGCACGAATGCCAGCACGCTGCCGGCTGCTTTCGCCACCGGAAATTTTGAGCTTCGCCCAAATGCAATTGTGAACCGGGTGATCTACGACGAACAGAAGGGCAAGGCAACCGGTGTTGAGTTCATTGACCTGGAGACGAATAAGACGGAAGAAGTTTTTGCGAAGCTGATCTTCTTAAATGCATCGACGTTGGGAACCGCGTTCATTCTTTTGAACTCCACCTCGAGTCGATTCCCAAATGGTCTTGGAAACGCAAGTGACCAGGTTGGACGAAATATTATGGACCACACGAAAGGTGCCGGTGCCAACGCATCAGTAGAGGGCTTCGACGATAGATATCACTCCGGCCGACGACCGACAGGCATTTATGTTCCACGCTTCCGGAATATTAAAGAACAGCGCAGCGACTATGTTCGCGGCTTCGGATACCAGGGCGGTGGATCGAGAGGAGGATGGAGACGTCTTATGAATGGAGGTATGGATGAAATTAAATCTTCAGCAACAACACCAGGTGGATGGGGAATAAATCTGACAGGTTTTGGTGAATGTCTTCCTTACCAGGAAAATCGCGTTACTCTAAACAAAGATGTCAAAGATATTTATGGCAGACCTTCGTTAACCACGAACGTTGAGTTCAAAGAAAACGAAAAAACTATGCACAAGGACATTTCTGTCGCTGCTGCAGAGTTGCTCGAAGCTTGTGGTTATAAGAACGTAAGGCCGTATGCCGACCTCTCTTTTCCGGGAAATGCCAATCACGAAATGGGATCGGCAAGAATGGGAAAAGATCCGAAAACCTCGGTATTGAATGGATTCAACCAAATGCATGAGGTGAAAAATGTATTTATTACCGACGGTTCGTTCATGGCATCATCGAATTGCGTGAATCCTTCACTAACTTATATGGCAATGACGGCGAGGGCGTGTGATTACGCGGTGAATGAATTCAATAAAGGGAATATATGAGAACTCTTATTTTATTACTGATATCTATTTCGGCTTTTGGACAAAAATTTAAGATCATCGAGAAAGAAAATAAGATAGATGTCTACTATGGCAAGAATCACATAACATCATACATCCACGACGACTCATTATTCAAAACAGCTTATTACCCGGTATCAACATTGAGGGGTACTCATATCACCCGGGAATACCCTTACGTAAAAAAAGCGGGCGAGCGCGCCGACCATCCACACCACGTGGGATTATTCTTCGCGCATGAATCAGTGAACGGCCACGATTTCTGGAACATGAGTACGGCTATCGCTCCTTCGAAGAGGATCAATTATGGAACTCAGATCCATGAAACTGCGGAGAAACTGAAAAACGGAATTTTATCGACGGCTACGTGGAAGGCGAATGATAACGAACGGCTGCTGATCGAACAAACCCGGATGTTGTTCTCTGCGTCGAAAAAAGATCTCATCATCGATCGCACCACAATACTTACTGCCCTTACAGACATCACGTTCGCGGATAAAAAAGATGCCTTAATGGGACTTCGCGTTGCTCGCGAGCTCGAGCTGCCTGTGGAAGGAAAGGATCAATTCGTTTTGGCAGATGGCACGATCTCGGAACCAATCGAAAACGATAAGAGTAAGGTGACCGGCGATTACAAGAACAGCGAAAGCGTTATCGGTGTGGCGGTCTGGGGTAAGAAAGCAAACTGGGTTTGCCTCGACGGGAAGATCAATGGAAAGGATATCTCGATTGCGATCTTCGACCACCCGGCCAATGTCGACTATCCGTCTTACTGGCACGCTCGTCCATATGGGTTATTTGCCGTTAATCCACTGGGCAAGGAAGTATTCTCGGAAGGAAAGGCGAAGCTTGACCTCACTCTTAAGAAGGGCCAGTCTACAACATTCAAGTACCGGATAGTTATCAGGGAAGGCAGTAAATTAACACCCGCAGAACTCAACCAATACCTGAAGGGTTTTTCAGGCAGATAGCCAACAAATATTTCTTAGTTTTACCCCCCTTATGTGGGAAAGAATTGCTGACGGTATTATTCGTTATCGGACTTATCTCCTCGCAGCGATAACAGCAGTCACTTTGGTGATGGGCTACTTCGCTACGAAAGTGGAGATGAGCTACGACTTGCCCCGTACAGTTCCTCTCGACGATCCGGACATGCTCTTCTACCAAAACTTCAAGCAGCAGTTTGGTGAAGATGGAAACATGATCGCAGTAGCGATGAAGGATAGCTCATTGTACGAGCTGAAAAACTTCATGAGGTTTCGTCAGCTCAGCAATGAAATCCGGTCTATCGAAGGCATCCAGGAAGTATTATCACTTCCGCTCGCCCGGATAGCACTCAAAGACACGGTCAATAAAAAATTCGTCCCCACTTATCTCTTTCCTGAAACGATAAAAACTCAGGCCGAACTCGATAGCCTTCTTGAGATCGCTAACGGACAAAAGTTTCAAATCAATCAGCTCTCTAATGTAACTAACGGTGCCACACGATTGATTGCCCCGATGCGTAAGGAGTATGCAAACTCCGCAAAGCGCATTGGTGTAGTCGATAAGATGAGGGCTTACGGTGACAGCTTCACGAAAGACACAGGCATACAGTTGCATTTCGCGGGGTTGCCTTTCGTGAGGACGGTGATGGCTACGCAAGTAAAGTCGGAGCTCTCGATGTTCCTCGGCCTCTCGGCGCTGGTGACCGGCTTGATCATGTTGTTATTCTTCAGGTCCGTTCGTGCCGTGATATTCTCGCTCATTATGATCGGCGTCATGGTGGTATGGGTAATGGGAACCATCGCCATGTTCCACTTCAAGATCAGTCTCCTCAGCGGACTCATTCCACCCGTGATCGTTACCATCGGCATCACGAATGCCATTTATCTCTTAAATAAATATCATCTCGAGTTTGTAAGACGTAAAGACAAGACCGAAGCCATCCGCGCTGTCGTTCTGAAAATGGGCCTCGCCACATTTCTTACCAACCTTACGGTAGCCATTGGATTTCTCACACTGTTGTCGACCGACATTATTATTCTTCGCGAGTTCGGTATCGTTGCTGGTCTGAATATCATCGCGTTGTTTGTTGTTACCCTCGTGATGTTCCCTGGAATTTTGTCGTGGATGCCGGAGCCCAACAAAAAACATTTGAGACATCTCGATTTCAAATTACTGGGTGGGTTTGTGAAGTTCGTAGACCTGATAGTTCATCGTCACCGCGCATACATTTACATCGCTACGTTGATCATCACGGTCGTGTCGGTTATCGGCATCTCGAAATTGTACTCGGTGTCGTACATGGTCGACGATATTCCTGAAGACAGTCCGCTGAAACGGGACCTGAAATTTCTTGAAGAAAACTTCAGTGGCTTCATGCCGCTCGAAATGGTTGTCGATATTCAATCAAAAAGGAAGAAGCCGTTGCAAGATCTGAAGATGATGCAGGCTGTCGACAGGTTCGAGCAGTCGTTGGATTCGATCACTATTACGTCTACGCCAATCTCTATTGTTAGTTTGGTGAAAACTGCGAAGCAGGCTTATCACAACAATAATCCCAATCGTTACCAGCTTCCATCATCGATGACGGACGCAGCTTTCATTCTTCGGTATCTCAAAGGTCAGAATGATGGCAGTGGTTTGTTCAAGTCGTTTGTCGATACATCCTACACCAAGATGAGGATCTCGATGCAGATGGCTGATATCGGTTCGAAAAGAATGGATTCGTTGATCAATGATGTGATCAAACCAAAGACGGATGTACTGAAGGCAGACCTCCAAAAGAATCTCAGGGGTGCAGGCGATAGTGTAAAAGTATCGATTACCGGCTCGTCGAAGATCTTCATTAAGGGAAGCAAGAATCTTATCGACAATCTTACTGAGAGCCTGATCCTCGCTTGTATCCTGATCACATTGTCGATGGCGTTGTTATTTGCCAATGCAAGAATGATCCTGATATCGTTGATCCCTAACCTGATTGCGTTAATGATTACAGCGGGATTGATGGGCTATTTCAATATACCATTGAAAGCAAGTACCGCGTTGATCTTCAGTATCACGTTTGGTATCTCGGTAGACAACTCTATTCGATTCCTGGCGAAGTACAGGCAAGAACTATTGGCGACCGGATTTTTTGTTCCCAGGTCTGTAAGCGAAAGTATTCTTGAAACCGGGAAGAGTATCGTTTACACGTCGATTGTTCTTTTCGCGGGCTTCATCATTTTCGCGTTCTCCGACTTCGGCGGAACGGTAGCTCTCGGTCTGTTGACGTCTACCACGCTCATCATTTCCATGTTCACCAACCTTATCCTGCTGCCTGCCTTGATCATGACCTTCGACAAGCCCAAGAAAAAGGTCGACTGGCAGTTGATCGACGATGTCGACCCGAATTTCTACGGCGAAAGGGAGGATGAGGCGATTGATATTACCAAAATCCGTATCCACGACAGGAAAGGGTCGGCGGAGTAAGGCGCAATCTGCTGGCTAAAAACCGTATCTTTGTCCCTCTTTTTTTAGCATGCGTCAGTACAAGGAACACAAAGAGATGAACTTTGCGGGGATAGCCTCAGAAATCCTCGCGTTTTGGAAAGAGCAAAAGGTTTTTGAACGGTCAATAACTATTCGTGAGGGCTCTCGTCAATTTACCTTCTACGAAGGCCCTCCCTCCGCCAACGGTACCCCCGGCATTCACCACGTGATGGCCCGCACTGTAAAAGACATTTTCTGCCGCTACAAAACCCTCCAGGGCTTCCAGGTAAAACGCAAGGGCGGCTGGGACACCCACGGCCTTCCCGTGGAGCTCCAGGTTGAGAAACAACTCGGCATCACCAAAGACGATATCGGCAAAAAGATCTCCATCGAAGATTACAACAAGAAGTGCCGCGAAACGGTGATGATGTACAAAGATCAATGGGATGATCTTACACTGAAGATGGGCTATTGGGTTGACCTCGAGCACCCGTATGTCACTTATAAAAAAGAATACATCGAAAGCCTTTGGTGGTTGTTGAAGCAACTCTATGACAAAGGTCTGTTGTATAAAGGTTATACCATCCAGCCTTACTCCCCGAGCGACGGCACTGGCCTTAGCTCACACGAGTTGAATCAACCGGGATGCTATAAGGAAGTGAAGGATACCTCGATAGTCGGACAGTTTAAGGTTAAGAAGAACGATTTATTTAAAGACGTTGAAGGAGATGTTTACCTCCTGGCATGGACAACCACGCCATGGACACTCCCCTCAAATACTGCATTGGTTGTTGGAGAGAAAATTGAGTACGTTTTAATTTCAACAACGAATAAATACACGAACCTTCCTGTTAATGTCATTCTTGCAAAAGACAGGGTTGCTACGTATTTCAACCAGGCACCGGAATTCAAGAAAACTTTTAAAGGCAAAGACCTTGTCGGCGTTCAGTATGAACAACTGATGCCTTACGTACAACCATTGTACGATGGCGATAAAGCATTCCGCGTTGTAAGCGGCGACTTCGTAACAACCGAAGACGGTACTGGTATCGTTCACTCTTCGCCTACGTTCGGCGCCGATGACTTCCGTGTTTCAAAACAGAATGGCATCCCGCCGATGACCGTTCGCGATGCTGCCGGTAACGAAGTTCCTACAGTTGACAAGAAAGGAAAGTTTGTTTCGCAGGTTGGAATAAAACTCGCTGAAGGTGTTGCGAAGTATAAGATTAAGACGCATAAGCTTTTAAGTGAGAATGACTTTTACGTCAAGAATTATACTGACGAAGACGAATCAAATCCCGATTATAAAAACACAGACGTCATCATATCAATCATTCTCAAAGAAGAGAATAAAGCGTTTGATGTGAGAAAGTACGAACACACTTATCCGCACTCGTGGCGTACAGACAAGCCTGTGTTATATTATCCTCTCGATGCGTGGTTTATCAGAACGACCGCGAAGAAAGACAGGATGGTTGAACTCAATAAGACCATCAACTGGAAACCGGAATCGACAGGTACCGGCCGCTTCGGCAACTGGCTGGAGAATCTCGTAGACTGGAACTTGTCGCGCTCGAGATTTTGGGGAACGCCGCTGCCGATCTGGAGAACGAAAGAAGGCTCCGAAGAAATTTGTATTGGCTCCGTTGCAGAGCTGAAATCTGAAGTTGAGAAAGCGACAAAAGCGGGCATCAAAAACCCAACGGATATCGACAACCTGGACCTTCACCGTCCTTTTGTTGATGAAGTAGTGCTTGTAAGTAAATCGGGTCAGCCGATGTATCGCGAGACCGACCTCATCGACGTGTGGTTCGACTCCGGTGCGATGCCGTACGCACAATGGCATTATCCTTTTGAAAACGTAGACACATTCAGAACTGCATTCCCTGCAGATTACATAGCCGAAGGCGTGGACCAAACCCGTGGTTGGTTCTTCACGCTTCACGCGATAGCCGTAATGTTGTTCGACAGTGTTGCATTCAAGAATGTTATCTCGAACGGACTTGTACTCGATAAAGACGGAAACAAGATGTCGAAGCGCAAGGGCAACGTTGTAAACCCTTTCGAAGCTCTTGCTAAATATGGCCCCGATGTTATTCGGTGGTACATGATCGAGAACGCTCCGCCATGGGACAATCTGAAGTTCGACGAAGAAGGTATAAAGGAAACGCAACGTCGTTTCTTTGGAACATTGTTGAATACGTATTCATTCTTTGCACTGTATGCGAACATCGACAAGTATTCGTTCACAGAGAAAAAAGAGAAACTCAACAGCCTCGATCGTTGGATCCTTTCGAAGCTCCAGTCACTCATAGAAGAAGTAACAGCAGCATTCGACGATTACGAACCAACGAAAGCCGCCCGTGCCGTGCAGAATTTTGTTAACGATCATTTATCGAACTGGTACGTTCGTTTGAATCGCAAGCGCTTCTGGGTTGGTGAGATGTCGGACGATAAGTCTGCTGCATACTCGACATTGTACAAATGCCTCGTGACCGTGAGTCAGCTCATGGCCCCCGTTGCTCCGTTCTTTGGTGAATGGATCTTTAAAAATCTTACCGCGAAAGATTCCGTTCACCTGTCAGATTTCCCCAAAGTTGATCACAAACAGGTAGAGAAGGACCTCGAACAATCGATGGACTATGCGCAGAAAATATGCTCACTGGTTCACTCGATCAGGAAGAATGCTAAAGTGAAAGTGAGAACACCTCTAAATAAAATACTTCTGCCTGTTCTCGACGATCAATTCAGGCGTCGCGTGAAGACTGTGGAGGATATCATTTGCGCGGAGGTGAATGTTAAGTCAATAGAATATATTGACGACACATCCGACCTCCTGGTGAAGAAGGTGAAGCCCAATTTCGCGAAGCTGGGCAAGAAGTACGGCGCAAAAATGAAAGAGGTAACCGCGGTGATCAATGCCTTCGCCAAAGAAGATATTTCAGTTGTTGAGAAATCCGGCTCACTCAGCCGCGACGGTTTCGATATCGCGTTGGAGGACATTTTGATTTCATCGGAGGACATTCCGGGATGGGCGGTTGCGTCGGAAAACGGCGTTACCGTAGCTTTGGACATCACCGTTACCGAAGCGCTGAAGAAGGAAGGAATTGCACGCGATTTTGTTAATCGCGTTCAAAATCTTCGAAAGGATATGGGTTTAGAAGTGCTCGACAAAATCGGCATCGAAGTGGAAAAAGACGGTGCCACGGTAACGTCGGCGCTCACTGAATTCAAGGATTATATAAGCACGGAAACTCAGGCGTTAAGTTTTGAGTTAAAGGATAAATTGTCGGATGCCACTGAAGTCGATATGGACGATTTCACGCTAAAAGTGAAAATCAAGCGGAAATGAAGGTTGCGAAGTTCTTTTTAATAGCGCTCGCTGTTATCATCATAGACCAAACAAGCAAGCTGCTGGTTTGGAAATACATGCACATTCACCAGGAAGTGAACGTTGTCGGCGATTGGTTCCGGCTCCATTACCTGCTTAACCCTGGTATGGCTTTCGGCATTCGCTGGCAAAGTGAATTCGGAAAAATGGCGCTCACACTTTTCCGTATCGCCGCGATGTTCGGCATCGGTTATTATTTATATCGAATGATTTTGCGTGGCGCTCATCGCGGATTTTTGATCGCTATGGCTTTGATACTCGGTGGCGCGATCGGAAACGTTATCGACAGTACATTTTACGGCGTGTTCCTGAACAACGCTCCGCTCGATTCGCCCTACAGGTGGTTTCACGGACAAGTGATCGATATGCTGTTCTTCCCCATCTTCGATTTTTATTGGCCTCAATGGGTGCCGCTGTGGGGTGGAGAAAATTTCGTGTTCTTTAGCCCGGTGTTCAACGTCGCCGACTCTTCGATATTTCTGGGTGTAGTGAGCATTCTCATTTTCCAGAGAAAATTTTTTCGTGAGAAAGATGAATTAGAAGTTCACCCGATTACGACTGAACCGATAGTTTCGATGGATCATAGGGAACCCGGAAAAGAAGAAGAGCATGTCTGAAAATCTTGTCATATCAGTTTCAACGGAAAAGAAGGATCGATACGAAGTATTGGTTCCGCAAATCGCTGCGCTGATTGAAGGCGAGAAAGATGTTGTTGCCAACCTCTCGAACATTGCTGCCGCGTTGCGACAAACGATGGGTTTCTTTTGGGTTGGATTCTACATTGTGAAAGACAAACAGTTGGTGCTTGGCCCGTTCCAGGGGCCGATAGCATGTACACGAATAGATTTCGGCAAAGGTGTTTGCGGAACAAGTTGGAAGGAAGCGCGCACGATTCTCGTTCCAGATGTCGAAGCATTTCCCGGTCACATAGCATGCAGCTCCGATTCAAAGTCGGAAATTGTTTTACCCGCCATCAAAGGTGAGAATGTTGCTTTGGTGCTTGACGTTGACAGTGATAAGCTGAACGATTTCGACGAGATAGATGTCCTTTATCTCGAGAAGGTGATGAGGATCGTAGAGGCGTTTATTTAACTTTCCGTAACTTCATTTCCATAAACCCTTCTCTTTATGGAAACCCAACTTTCCCGTCGCAATTGGTTAAAATCTTCGCTGGCCATTGGCTCCGGCCTTTTAGTGACAAACCGTCTCGCCGCCGCGCCGCTTAGTCGCGCTGAGCGCGAGTTCTTCGCCATGAAAGGCGACACTCCAACCAAGGTAAGGCTCAACTCCAACGAGAACCCCTACGGCCCTTCAAAGAAGGCCAAAGAGGCTGTCGTACAAATTCTGAGTGAAGCCAATCGCTACCAATTCCAGGCGCAGGAGGCACTCCGAAAGAAACTTGCTGAACGCGAGAAGGTCGATCCTTCGTACATCATGATAGGCGCCGGCTCCGGCGAGATCCTGTGCCTGCTAGGCGCAACGTATGGTCTCGACGGTGGCAGCGTACTTTCAAGCTATCCCACATTCCCATTGCTCATGAATTACGCACAGGGCGTGAATGCACGTTGGGACAAGGTTGATCTGAACGATAAGCTGGAGCACGATTATGATAAGATGGCGTCAGCGATCAAGAGCGACACTAAAGTCATCTTCGTTTGCAATCCCAATAACCCAACAGGAACAGTTGTCGATCCGAAAAGAGTAAGATCGTTTGCCGAGGAAGCTTCGAAGAAGGCTTTAGTGTACGCCGACGAAGCATACCTCGAATTCCTTGGGCAGATCGAAGACAAGTCGATGATCGACCTGGTGAGGAAAGGATCTAACGTCGTTGTGTCGAGAACATTCTCGAAAATATTCGGGCTCGCGGGCCTTCGCATCGGTTATGTTGTTGCACATCCAGATGTGATCAAGAAAGTATCGAAGTTTGGCGATTCAATTTCAGCAAGCCAGACAGCCATCGCGGCAGCGCAGGCAGCTCTCGGTGACGAAGACTTCATGCAAATGGTTCGCGTGAAGAACGCAGAGGCACGCAAGGTACTCACCGACTATCTCGAGTTGAAAAAACACAAGCACGGAAAATCTGAGATCAACGTTGTGTTCTTCCTGCTCCGAAAGATGGCAAGACGATTTTAGCGAAGATGGAAGAGAAGGGATACCTGATCCGTATCTGGGACTACCAGGGAATGGAATGGTGCCGCGTTTCTATCGGAACTACAGACGAGATGAAGGGCTTTGTGAAGACCTTCGACGAAGTTATCTCGTAGTACTAAGCACAGCACCTACCGGAACAAACTCCATTGCTGGCGCCGGCTTCTTGCCGAGTTCCCGCATGATCTGTGCGTGAGCGATAATGGCTTCCAGGAACGTGTCTTTCGACTTGTACGGGAGACCGAATTCTTTCGCTGTCTTTTCAACGATCGGGGAAATGGCGCGATAGTGTACGTGACAAATATTCGGGAACAGGTGATGTTCCACCTGGTAATTCAATCCACCTACAAACCACGAGAATGCCCTGTGCTTACGACCGAAGTTCGTGGTCGTATGAAGCTGGTGTATTGCCCAGTTGTTTTCAAGATTGCCCTCCTCGTCGGGGAGAGGATACTCGGTGCCTTCGATCACGTGTGCCGGCTGAAAAATTATGGCAAGGATAAAACCAGCGATAAAATGCATGATGAGGAAACCCGCGAGCGGCATCCACCAGGAAATGGCGGGCACAAGCATCACAGGTAAGAAAAGGAAGCTGAGATAGAAAATTTTCGTGGCAATCAGAATAGCCCACTCTTTTGCGGGGTTAGTTTTCTGTTTCGCCACCAGCCCATCCTTAATGTAGCGGCGAAGTCTTCCGAAATCTTTGAAGGAGATCCACACGATTGTGAGTAATCCATAAAAAAACCATGCGTACAAATGTTGGTACCTATGGAATGGTTTCCAGTTTTCAGTCGGTGCCATGCGAAGCACACCACGGGGACTGATATCTTCATCTACTTCATGAACATTCGTGTAAGTATGATGAAGCACGTTGTGCTGTACTTTCCAGTTGAATGAGTTGCCACCAACAAGATTTAAAGAGAAACTAAGAATATTATTGACCCACGCTTTTTTTGAATAAGAACCGTGATTGGCATCGTGCATGATCGAAAGGCCGATGCCGGATACACCTATTCCCATAATGAGTACCATACCCAGGATACCCCAACCTCCAGTTACCACCTGGGTGACAATAAGAGTATAAGGAACAAAATACAGGACAAACATCACGAAAGTCTTCACGACCATGTGCACGTTTGCAGTACGTTCGATCTTATTCGATTTGAAATAGTGATTGACACGCTGCGAAACCGTAGCAAAAAATTCGTTCTGGCTCTTTGCGAATTGTAACGACGCGTATTTCATTGGACAGTTGACGGCGCAGTGAAAAGTGTAGGGAGGGACTCTGCGCCGGACTTCAAAGGTAACTAACTACCGATTGGAAACGATTGTTAGGCTGTTACTTTCTTGATTAGTATTGCGCTAATGACCCAAATCAGGCCAATTCTGCAATCACTGTCCGTCCCCCTTTGGTGACTTCCCCTATTTTCACAGTGATTTTGGCATCCAGCGGTAGAAATATATCCACACGGGAGCCGAACTTAATGAAGCCGAACTCCTGTCCCTGCTCGAGTGGCATACCTTCTTTTACGTAGCATTTTATCCTTCGCGCAAGCGCGCCCGCAACCTGTCGGAACAAGATCTCGGTGCCGTTTTTCATTTTGGCAACAACGGTTGTTCTCTCATTTTCTGTGCTTGATTTCGGATGCCATGCAACCAGGTACTTGCCGGCGTGGTATCGATAGTAACTGATCGTTCCGCCCACAGGCATGCGGTTCACATGCACATTCACGGGCGACATGAATATCGAGATCTGCCTGCGCTTCGTTTTGAGGTACTCACTTTCTACGGTCTCTTCGATCACAACAACTTTCCCGTCGGCCGGAGCAAGAACGGTTTTTTCATTTTTGAATATTGAAAAGACCGGGTTGCGAAAAAATTGGAGAACGATGAGGTATAAAATAAGACTGACGCCAATCGCGATGTTCTGAAGAATAGTCGAAGTTGGCGCCAGGTAATAAACGAGATAGTTTAATCCAAAAAGGACTAACATGGAGATGAATAATATTGTAAAGCCTTCGCGGTGTATTGTCATGATTTATGATTCGTAATTTGTGATTCGTCATCAATCACAAATCGCAAATTACAAATTTTTAATAACCCCCCGCGATACTTGTAAGTCTTCGCAACCTTGTCAATCGCCACCATGTACGCAGCAATTCTGAGTGATACTTTATACTCGACTGCAACCTTATAAACATTTTCGAACGCATCTTTCATGATACGATCGCTGCGGCGGTTAACACGATCGGCAGTCCATTTATAGCCGAGGCGGTTCTGAACCCACTCGAAGTACGACACAGTAACACCACCCGCGTTAGCGAGAATATCCGGTACAACGCTGATACCTTTCTCATAAATGATGCTATCGGCTTTCGAAGAAGTAGGACCATTCGCACCTTCCACGATCAGTTTCGCCTGGATCTTCGGAGCATTAGACACCGTGATCACATCTTCAGTAGCAGCCGGAACAAGAACATCCACAGGCAACGTGAGAAGGTCTTCATTAGAGATCTTTGTTGCCTCGGTATATCCTTCGAGGCTGCCCTTATTAGCATCGCGATACTTCAATGCCTTCTCGATATCGAGGCCAGCTTCATTGTAATAAGCACCCGCGAGATCACTCACAGCGAGTACTTTCAAACCGCGTTCATGAAGGAGACGTGCAGCCCATGAGCCAACGTTACCAAATCCCTGTACTGCACATGTTGCTTTATAAGGATTGATCTTCAGTTTCTCCATGCCAGCAAGTGTGCTGATCATTACGCCGCGACCTGTTGCTTCTGTTCTTCCCAGCGAACCACCGAGCACGATGGGCTTACCGGTTACAACTGCATTTACAGTCATGCCTTGTGAACGTGAATATTGGTCCATCAACCAGGCCATTTCGCGGGACCTGTACCCATGTCGGGAGCAGGAATGTCTTTGTCGGCTCCGAAGATGTCGACCATCGATTGAGTGTAAGCACGCATGAGTCGTTCGATCTCACCGGCAGACATCTCGCGCGGGTTGCAGGCAACACCACCCTTTGCACCACCATAAGGAATATCGACAACAGCGCACTTCCATGTCATCCATGCGGCCAATGCTTTTACCTCGTCGAGGTTAACGTGCGGATCGAAACGAATACCACCTTTAGAAGGACCGAGAATGGTGGAGTGAATAACGCGATATCCTTCGAACACGCGAATACTTCCATTGTCCATTGTAACGGGCAGTGAAACGATCACCTGGCGCGCAGGGCTCTTCAAAACGTTGTAAACCTCTTCTTCCAATCCGAGGATCTGGGAAGCGGTACGAAACCTCGACATCATTGCCTCAAATGGGTTCTCTTTGTCGAGAATAGGGGCGGGTTCTATATATGCCATAAATGTGCTTAAATACCTGTCGAAAACGGTTGCAAGATAGGAAATGGTTTCCAAAACGGAGGCTTTTTTAGGGTCCCCAAATTTTAGACACGTGCTTAATTAAAAGGCAGAATACTATTTTGAAGAACGCAGTTACTGCACAAGTTCAATAAAGGCTACGATAGACGGAGCGGAAATCAAAAGTCCGTCGAAGCGGTCGAGAAATCCTCCGTGGCCGGGCAACGAATCTCCCGAATCCTTTATTTCTATGCTTCTTTTCAACAAAGACTCAACGAGATCGCCATAGATACCACCAACGATGATGATGGCTGCTATCACAAGCCATTGCCACATTAAGAATGACTTAAAAAAATATGAAATGCCGACGGCAAATATCAGTGCGAGCACTGCGCCGCCAACGGCACCTTCCCATGACTTCTTTGGCGATATGCGCTCGAACAGTTTACTCCTTCCGAAATATGTTCCTGCGAAGTATGCACCGGTATCGGTAGCCCAAAGAATGAACAGGCATCCCCAGATGATCTCGTAGTTGTAAATGCCATTGTTGAATGCGGCGATGTTCAGTAACGAAAAAGGTATCGCCACATAAAATATCCCGAGAAACGTAAATGCAATGTTCGTGAATGGCTTTCGCTCGAAGCGCTTGTACAATTTGATCATGTAGACCAATGACACGAGCGGGAAAATCAGGAAGTAAAATTTGTAGTTGATGTCACCATGTTCCACAAAAAATGAAAGACAGTAGATCACCATCCCGCAGATAGTACCAAAAGTTTTTGCGGAAGCAGTCCGTCGAGACCCGTAAGCGTATAGAATTCGAGTAGCGAAGAAATACAGATAATGAAGAACACCAGGAAGTAAGTCCATTCACTGAACCAGATCCCGGTAATTATCGCCGCAGCGCCAAGCACTCCTGTAATGATCCGTTGTGCGAGGTTAGGAAGTTTCTTAAGCGCGGAGGTCATCCGTTGTCTTGAATTGTTTTTGAAAGAGATAGATCAATGCAGCGCAGATTACAGTCATCACCAGCACAGCATACCACGGTGCCTGTTCGGGATTTTCTGTCTCCATTCCCGGTACTTCACTCAATCCAAAGTAGATCGACGAAACAGCGAGAAAATTATTGGTGAAGTGAGCAAATATTGGCACCCAAAGATTTCCCGACCAAAAATACAGGTACCCAAAAAGAGCTCCGAGAAAGACGCGCGGAACAAAGCCATAAAATTGCAAATGCAATGCGCTGAAAAATATCGCCGACGCCCAGATGGCAAAATGAATATTCCCCGTGGCCTTATAAAGTTGAGGTTGTATCAATCCCCTGAACACGATCTCTTCCCCGATGCCCGCCAATATGCCAATCACTAAGACTCCGAAGAGATATTGACCAAAGTTTGTGAACGACGTAAGGTATTTGGTGATCTCGGCAAGTTGCTCTTCCATCGACTTCGCCAGGTTTCAAAAGAACCATCGGGCAGATCGATGTTTGCATTCCACTCCATCACCACCGAATTAAACCCAAGGTAAAAGAACACAATGCCGGCCGTCATCAAAAAATGAATCGGCTTCAACCGGATGCCGTCGAACAAACTGAGCATCGGTCTGCGCGTCATCGTCTTCCAGAACAACGTGGGAATGATTGCGAGTCCGAAGAGGGTTGCACATCCCTGTACGATCAGGTAAATCATCTTCATCGATTCGTTGCCGATGGGCGTTGCGAGATCCTGCAGGAAGTCCATCGGCTTGCCATCGTAGAACGGATAGGCAACGGCCATCCCGATGAAGGGACCTAATAAATAAAAGCTAAACAACGTGACAATTGAAACGACGAAAGCAACTGTCCAGGGAGAAGCTTCATGTTTTTTGATTGTGTTATCGGGTAAGCCTTGTTCTCCGCCGTCAGTCATCCTGAAAATGAGTAAATTTGCCCCGAATATATGGTAAAGATAGGCAACGTAGAAGTAGGCGAATTCCCGCTGTTGCTCGCGCCGATGGAGGACGTGAGCGATCCGCCCTTCCGTGCCGTGTGTAAGGCTGGAGGAGCAGACCTGATGTACACCGAATTCATTTCCTCCGAGGGATTGATCCGTGATGCCGCCAAGAGCCGTCAGAAACTCGACATTTTCGAGTACGAGAGACCCATTGGTATTCAATTGTTTGGCGGAAATGTCGACAGCATGCGGGAAGCTTGCGAGATCGCGTCGGCTGCCAACCCAAACCTGATCGACATCAATTACGGTTGTCCCGTGAAGGCCGTCGCATGTAGAGGTGCCGGTGCTGCCCTCTTGCAAGACATTCCGAAGATGGTGAAAATGACCGACGAGGTGGTGAAGGCCACCAACTTACCGGTCACAGTAAAGACGCGACTCGGTTGGGACGACAAGACGAAGAATGTTCCCGAGGTTGCCGAAAGACTCCAGGATATTGGTATCCAGGCGCTCACAATTCACGGACGTACAAGGGTACAGATGTATAAGGGCGACGCGGACTGGACGCTGATCTCGGAGATCAAAAAAAATCCAAGGATCAAGATCCCCATCTTTGGCAACGGAGATGTTGATTCACCTGAAAAGGCCGTGTTGTATCGCGATCGTTATGGTGTCGACGGAATTATGATCGGTCGCGCTTCTATCGGACACCCATGGTTGTTCGACGAGATCAAGCACTTCATGAAAACGGGAACGCACCTGGCGATGCCCGACATTGTGGAACGAGTTCGTGTTTGCCGGCAGCACTTCGATTTCAGTATAAAGTGGAAAGGACCGAAGCTTGGTGTTTTCGAAATGAGAAGACATTACGCAAGTTATTTTAGAGCGATTCCGGATTTCAAGATCTATAGAACGAGGTTGGTTGAAGCGCAGTCTGCTGCAGAAGTCCATCAGATACTCGATGATATTGCTGGCGAGCGTATCGAATCGTTCAGCACAACATGTTATGCCGGAGAACAATCGCAGTTTTAAAGCCATCTTTTTATTGATCATACTTTCCCTCATCTGGGGAACGTCATTTATTCTGATCAAGCAAGGTTTAAAAGTTTTTGCACCGACTGAAGTTGCCACGCTGCGCGTGAGCGCTGCATTCTTGTTTTTACTTCCTGTTGCGCTTACGCGATTGAAAGGTTTGAAGTTCGATGATTACAAGACGTTGCTTGTGTCTGGACTTCTGGGAATTTTTATTCCTGCGTTTCTATTCTCAACAGCGCAGACAAAGATCGATAGCTCTGTTGCTGGCGTGTTGAACACATTGTCGCCGATCGCTACGATGATCGTTGGCGCGATGTTTTTCGGACAGCGATTCCGTGGGTGGGCAATTATTGGTACGCTGATCGGATTGGGTGGCACGGTGATGTTGATGTTGGCGCGGGTTGGTGGATCGGTAACGGGTATTAATTATTATTCATTGCTGATCGTGCTGGCGTGTTTGATGTACGGATCGAATCTCAACTGGGTGAAGTTCAGGATACACGGATTGCCGGCGCTCACCATCACGAGTGTTTCAATATTGCTGATAGGCCCATTGGCGTTGACTTATCTTTTCGGCTTCACCGATTTTACTTCGAAGCTTGGAACCGTTGAAGGGTCGTGGGCTTCGTTTGGGTTCGTGGTGTTGCTGGGCTGCATGAGTACTGCGGTAGCGACTTATATTTTTAATGCGCTGGTGAAAATCACGACGCCGTTATTCGCAAGCTCGGTAACGTATTTAATGCCCATCGTTTCTGTGGGATGGGGACCTTCTCGATGGTGAGAAGTTGTATGCTGGGCACTACATTGGTATGGCCGCGATACTAAGTGGGGTGTACCTGGCTAATCGAAAGAGAGACTAAATTTCTTTGTTCCGCAGAGGATACGCGGAGGGATGAAAGGATACGCCGAGGACTTGCTGCATTTTGCTTTGCGTATCCTTTGGCTACCTCTGCGTATCCTTTGCGTCACAAACCTTTAATCGAAAGAGAGACTAGTCATTACGGGGAGGTGATCGGATGGATAATAAGTTCCATCATTATCTGTGATCACTTTATAGTCGCTGTTCTTAAACTTTTTGTAGAAGATATAATCTATTAACGTACACTTCTCACTGTTCACTTTAAACGTGCAGAAAGTTCCTTGCTCACCACTTCTTGAATCACTTATAGATCCGCTTACAACTTTGTATGGTTCTTCGGTAGGCTGACTGTTGAAATCACCTGTAACTATCACCGGCAGGTCTGTGGACTCTTTTTTTATCGCCTCTATTATGATCGAAGCAGAATTCTTTCTCGCTTCTTTGCCGATGTGATCGAAGTGTGTGTTGAAATAAATGAATTGTTTGTCAGTTTTCAGATCTCTAAAGCCGCCGCGGGTTAATACTCTTGTGATCGCGGCGTCCCAGCTTTTACTTCCGGGCTCTTCCGGTTTTTCTGAAAGCCAGGTTGTTTTCTGCCACTTGAGTTCGAATCGATCTTTTTTATAAAGTATCGCTGAATATTCACCCTTCTCTTTCCCGTCATCACGCCCTACGCCGATGTAGGCATATTGGGGGAGCGCTTTGAGGATGTCCATCAGCTGATGATGCATTGCCTCCTGTAATCCAATTAAATCGGGATCGTATTTCTGGATGAGCGCAGGTAATTTCTCTTTTCGATTGCTCCACTGGTTCACGCCATCCGAGGTAACATCGAGACGGATGTTGAAGGTCATGACTTTAATTGGAACTTGAGAAAAAGCAACTGTAGACATCAGAACAAAAGCCAAGCAAAATTTCATAATTTCAATTTATGAAACCCGCCACACAATCCTTCTTCTTTTCTTCGTAGCCGCCTGTGCCCCGACGAAAGAGCAACCCGAGAACCGAAACAATACACCATGACGCAGTTCATGGATGTTGTGCAGATTACCGGTGGAGCATTCTCGCCCGACGAAAGCAAGATACTCTACAGCAGTAAAGCCACCGGCATTTTCAACGCTTACGAAGTCGATATCAAGACCGGTGAGCAAAAACAACTCACGAGCTCAACCGACAATGCCATATTTGCCGAAGACTACTTCCCCAGTGGCGACCGTATTCTTTACTCGGCCCGACAGCGGCGGCAACGAGATCACACACCTGTTTGTACAAGCAACCGACGGTAAATCGACCGATCTTATCAAGGATAAAAAAGCTAAGGCAAGTTTTAATGGCTGGAGCTTCAATAAAAAGAACCTCTATTATCAGTCGAATGCACGCGATCCTAAGTACTTCGACCTGTATCGCATGCAGGTAAATGAAAAACCGGAGGGAAAAGTTACGACCAACATCGCCTATAAGAACGACGACGGTCTCGACGTTTCTTCCATCTCCGACGACGATCGTTACATGGCCCTCGTGAAAACCAACAGTACCAGCGACGGCGATATGTATTTGTTAGACACGCAGTCGGGCAAAAGAAATTGATCAGCGAACATACCGACGACGCTGTTTACAGCGCACAGTATTTTAGTCACGACGGTAAGACACTCTTCTTCCTAACTAATCAAGGAAGTCAATTCACGTATCTCGCATCTTACGACCTGGCTTCAGGTGAAACTAGAAAGTTGAAGAAGCTCCGTGGGATATCATGTATGCTGCGATCTCACGAAATGGAAAATATCGCGTGGTCGGGATCAACAACGATGCGCGCACCGAAGTAAAGATCTATGACGAGAATAATCAAGTGCTGCAAATTCCCGGTTTGCCCGCAGGCGAGGTGACCAACGTAAACATTTCCGACAGCGAGAAGAAAGTGTTGTTCTACGTGAGCAGCTCGAAATCGCCCAGCAATCTTTTTGCATACGACTTCGAAACAAAAGAACTGAAAAAACTTACAGATACGATGAGCAAAGAGATCAACGAGAATGATCTTGTTGCCGGAGAAAATATTCGTTTCAAATCATACGATGGTTTAGAGATACCCTGCTTGTTGTACAAACCGAAAGGTATTGCGGAAGGCGAGAAGGTGCCTGCCTTGTTGTGGATCCACGGTGGTCCCGGCGGGCAAACACGTTTGGGCTACAGCGCAATCATTCAGCATCTCGTGAATCATGGCTACGCAATTCTTGCGGTGAACAACCGGGGCAGTTCGGGCTACGGAAAAGAATTCTTCCAGGCCGACGATAAAAAACATGGTGATGTGGATCTCAAGGATTGTGTGGAGTCGAAGAAGCTTCTCGCAACATTGCCTTACATCGACACGAATAAGATCGGGATCATGGGAGGAAGCTACGGTGGTTATATGGTAATGGCAGCGCTTGCGTTCACACCCGATGAGTTTAAGGTTGGTGTGAATCTTTTCGGAGTAACGAACTGGCAACGTACACTTAAGAGCATCCCGCCGTGGTGGGAATCGTTCAGGAAAGGATTGTATTTAGAACTTGGGGATCCATTTACTGCAGACTCCGTTGCGTTGATTGCTAAGTCGCCGTTGTTCTTCACAGATAAGATCAAGAGTCCGTTCATCGTCTTACAAGGATCAAACGACCCGCGTGTGTTACAGGTGGAGTCGGACGAGATTGTGGTTGCCGCGAAGAAGAATGGTGTGCCCGTTGAGTACACAATCTTCCCGGATGAAGGTCATGGGTTTGTGAAGAAGGAGAATAACATTAAGGCCTCAGAAGATATTCTGAAGTTTTTGGATAAATACTTGAAGGGAACAGGCGTTTAACCGAGAGCCTCTACGCTCTTCACTTCATCCGGCATCATACGTTGAAACAGGTTCTCAATACCTGCTTTCAGCGTAATGGTGGATGAAGGACATCCGCTGCACGAACCCTGGAGGTTTACGCGAACCACGCCCTCTTTGAAAGAGTGGAAAGTGATAGCGCCACCGTCTTGCTCTACGGCAGGACGAATGTATTCGTCGAGGATAGTCTTGATCTTGATAACCGTTTCGGAATCGAATTCACCTTCGCTCGTTTCGGGAGCTTTTTTGTCGAGGATCAGCTGACCTGATTCGAGGAACTTAAGGATGTGCTGTTTCAGCTTGTCCTGGATCTCCAGCCATTCAACACTTTCATTCTTCGTTACCGTAACGAAGTTGCTGGCGTAGAACACGCGTTCAACAAAAGGATATTCGAAGAGCTCTTTTGCAAGGGGAGCCTCCTGCGCGCTTATGGCATCGGGAAAGTCGAAGCTCATGCCCTCTGGAACGAGCATTTCGTTGGCCACAAACTTCAATGAGTTCGGGTTGGGATTAGACTCGAGGTAAAGGCTGATTTTTTTGGGCGCAACGGTGAGCATCTCTTTGGGTTTTTCTAACAACAAAGTTAAGGGAAAATAGTTCTTCAGGCCTCTTTAGAATCTTCTCCAAGCGAGTTTTCCCATTTGGAAACCACAGCAGTAGCAACACTGTTTCCTACAACGTTTGTTGCGCTCCTTCCCATATCCAGAAGTGGATCAATTCCAAGCAACAGCGCAAGCCCAGCTTCGGGAATTCCAAAGGTCGACAGCGTTCCTGCGATTACCACCAGGGAGGCCCGTGGCACGCCGGCGATGCCCTTGCTGGTGAGCATGAGCGTAAGCAGCATCCAGAATTGTGTGCCGATGGCGATATGCATCCCATACGATTGCGCGATGAACAGGCTGGCGAAGGTCATGTACATCATGCTGCCGTCGAGGTTGAATGAATAACCCAGTGGTAGTACGAAGCTTACAATCTTGTCTTTGGCGCCGAAGCGTTGCAGCTCCTCCATGGTCTTGGGAAACGCAGCTTCGCTACTGGCAGTAGAGAAGGCGAGAAGTGTAGGTTCTTTAACCCTGCGAATGAGTTGATAGATCCTCTTGCCTATGACGACGAATCCCGCGAACAACAGCAGGCACCACAGCAAGATGAGACTGAAATAAAATTCACTGATGAATATCGAATAGGTTTTCAGGATGCCGATGCCTTGTTTGGCAATGACGGCTGTCATAGCTCCGAAGACTGCCAGGGGCGCGACGTTCATAACGTAGCCGGTAACTTTCAGGATTACGTGAGCGACGGCGTCGAAAAAGGTGATGATGATCTTACCGCTTTCGCCGATGGCTGCAGTGGCAACACCGAAGAACAACGAGAACACAACGATCTGCAGGATCTCGTTGGTGGCCATGGCTTCGACAGCGCTGGCGGGAAATACGTGGTAGAGAAAGTTCTTCAAAGAAAAACCAACGTGTGTGATCCCACTCGCTGCATCGGATGATGGTAATGGAAGATGCATGGCTTCGCCGGGCCGGAAGATGTTCACCATCACCATACCAAGCAACAAGCTCATGAACGATGCGCAGACGAACCACAACAATGTTTTCCCCCCGATACGGCCAACGGCCTTAATGTCGCCGAGCTTTGCAACACCGACAACCAACGTGCTAAACACCAGCGGTGCTACGATCATTTTGATGAGACGAAGGAAGATGTCGGCGAGAATGGAGAAAGGTTCTACCATTTTGTCGCGCGCCGCGAGAATGGCGTTGCGTTCGACAGAGAGTTTCTTTATTTGTGCAACGAGCGCCGTTGTGTCGCCGGGAAGACTTTTTTGAAGCTGGATTTCTTTTATTGTTGCGTCGATGGACTCGAGTTGGCTGTTAATAGGATCCAGGTAGGTTCTGTTCAGCACAAAACCGAGTATGATCCCGGCAAAGAGACCAATCAGTATAAAAAGTGTGAGACGATTTTTTTTCTTGGGTGCGGAGGGTACTTCCATCCGGGAAAGATATTAAGAAGTCTTGATTACTCCTCTGACGTAACCGATCGACTCCGCCAATCCAGGTACGGGATCATCCCCATCTTTCTCGTATTCGATAGAAACACGATAAGCATAATTAATTTTTTTCACTGCCTTAATAATGCCGGGAATGTCGATGATGCCGCGGCCGATCTCTAGAGGAGTACCGTCGTCTTCCGCTTTGTTCACGTCTTTCATGTGCATGTCGTACAAACGATCTTTGTATTTCGAGATCATCGGGATCGGATCTTCCTTGATGCGAACAACGTGACCAACATCGAGACACATGCCGACGCGTGGATCGAGATCTTTGATCTTCGTCCAAACATCATTGGGACTGTGATATAGATTGTCGCCAGGGCCATGATTGTGGATGGCGAGCTTGATGTTCGTTTTCTTAACGAGATCATTCACCAGGGGCAGGAACTCATGGTTGGGAACACCGATGATCATTTCGAGGCCGGCTGCCGTCGCGTAACGAAATGCATTATCGACTTCCTCTTTCGTTTTCATGTAGATCACACCGGCGCCGTAGAGATTAATGCCGGCAGCACGTACCTTCTCACCAATCGCTTTGAGCTCATCGTCTGTCGAAGTGAGCGCCATGTGAATGTCTTTGAAGGCAACGTTTTTTATTTCGAGACGAGTCAGTGTTTTGATAACATCATCAAGCTTCAATGATCTCAGTGTATAAGATGCAAGACCCAGCGTTAAAGCTTTTGAGTCTGCTTTTGTTTCCGCCGCAAAACTGAATTTCGGCACCAACGCCACTGCCGACGATAAACCGGCAACCCTTATAAAATCTTTTCTCTTCAT
>JBBCGZ010000003.1:0-170759 GCA_037200305.1 Bacteroidota bacterium | reverse complement strand
AACGAGCTTATGTTTGTTTGCGAGTAAAACTCGTTGTCGATCTTGTAGAATGTCTGTATTTTAAAATTTTACCTTTTATTAATAAATTGTGAGTCATCCCGCATGAAAAGGGTATTCACGTACGTACTTGCCGGGCTGGCAATTATTGCCGGTTTCTGCCTCGCATTCACCATCATCGTGGTGTTGATTGCCAAAGACTCTGATGCTCATCACGAGCTCACCGACAAATGGATGCCCTACATTTCATTGATCCTCGTAATCTCCCTGCCGGCGGTGCTGGTGTATGGGATCTTCAGGGTGATGAGGAATTTCTTCTTTAAGAATATTCGCAAGGAGGACTTCAATCAACAAAGTGATAGTGAAGATAAAATGAGTTAAAAATTATTCTTCAAAAGTGATACTCACCGGGCTATCATAATGCAGCCCAAGAAGTGTCGAAGCATTTCCTTTATAGATACCGATCTCCAGTAGGTTCAAACTATTAAACATCACGAAGCAGTCTCCCTGCTCCGCCTGGTTGTAGTTGGACTGGATCTTTCTGAATTTTTCTCCTCCGAACTGTATCACATAATTCTTTCCTTTGCTGAGCATGTCGAATGCATCGCGGGGGATGTTGGTGATAAGATTACCTGAGTGATCGACGCGGATCACGTGACCTGAGATAGCCTTCTTCGTTGCCTTCACATATCGGTCGGTCAGCTTTTTGATTTGCGGCAGCGGAATTCCCAGGTTGGAGATGCTCATGCCGCTGGCGAGCTTTGCTGCGGCCGGTCCATAGATGTCTTTCTCGGGAAAAGTTGTCTGGACCTTATTGACCTTGTTGAGCTCGATCACGATCTGCGGAGTTTTGTCGCTAATCAATCCGAAGATCCCGTTGTCGGCGCCCACGAAAAAAATGGTCCTCCAGTTGAATGGCAACCATGGCATCATTGCGACCACCGCCGGCATCGACACCCACGAGATGAACGGTGCCTTTGGGGAAATCGCGGAAGACGGCGCGGAGTACAAACGCTGCATGGGCGATGTCGCACGATGCAATATTGTGACTGATGTCGACGAGGGTGAGACCGGGATTAGTGCCAAGTACCTTTGCCTTGATGGCAGCTACGTAAAAATCGCTTTCGCCCGAATCGGTTAATAGTGTAACGATCGCCATCGCTGAACTTTGCACCGGCTTTCATCGTTTTTCTCGTAAGCCGGAGTTTCGCTAATTTTGCTACTTCAAAAATAAGTCATTTCAACAACTTTACTTCATTGATAGAGAAAACCATCACGCTCGACAACGTCTCTTTAATCGATTTTCTTGGGGTCGAAGACCGTAATATCAACGAACTCTCAGCAGCATTTCCGAAGTCAAAGATCATCTCGCGAGGCAACGAGATCGTCGTTAAAGGCGACGACCAGGAAGTTGTGCAGATATCTGACATCCTTTCGGCGCTGGTCGACCATTTCCACCAGTTCGGAAAAGTGACCACGGAAAATGTTCGCGGGTACATTCAACAGGAGAAACCCGAGGAATTGCCGGGCGATCACGAAGACATCTTGTTATTTGGAACCCGTGGCAACGCCATCAAGGCAAAAACAGCGAATCAGCAGCGACTGGTACGGGCTGTAAAAGATACAGACCTGGTGTTCGCGCTCGGTCCGGCCGGTACAGGTAAGACTTATATTTCTGTGGCGATGGCCGTTCGTGCTCTTAAGAACAAGCATGTTAAGAAGATCATCATAACGCGACCGGCCGTTGAGGCAGGGGAGAACCTCGGGTTTTTACCGGGTGATCTCAAAGAGAAAATAGATCCATATCTCCGCCCCGATCTACGATGCCCTGGGCGACATGATTTCTTTCGAAAAGCTGAAGTTCTACATGGAGCGCGAGATCATCGAGATCGCTCCTCTGGCATACATGCGCGGCCCGTACCCTGAACAACGCGTTCATTCTTCTGGACGAAGCACAGAACACCACACCCATGCAGATGAAGATGTTCCTCACGCGTATGGGTCCCGAATCGAAGATGATTGTTACAGGCGACAGGTCGCAGGTCGATCTTCCGCGTGGACAGAGCTCAGGACTAAAAGAAGCGGTGAAGATCCTCGACAACGTGAAAGGTATCGCCATTATTGAGCTTACCGAAAAAGACGTGGTTCGTCACAGGCTCGTAAAGGATATCATCGAAGCTTACAATACTTTGTCAGGAAGTCCTGACGGATCTTCCAGGTAATACTTCCCCTTAGAAGCTGGGTAGCGTATTTTTTCCGCCATGTTTCGGTGGATGCCATATGCTATGGTGCGCGTCACATTGTTTTATGTGACCGGGATTGGTGTGGCCATACAGTGGCCTGGAATTTTTGGAATAGAGTTGGTTATTGGTGGAACACTGGGCTACCTAATTTT
This sequence comes from Bacteroidota bacterium, assembly GCA_037200305.1. Taxonomy (GTDB): domain Bacteria; phylum Bacteroidota; class Bacteroidia; order Cytophagales; family Cyclobacteriaceae; genus ELB16-189. The sequence goes on along the minus strand of JBBCGZ010000003.1, from coordinate 168,367 downwards.
CAGAAATGGAGCCATCGGACTCATCACCGTCCTTCTGTTCGGATATGTTCGCACGGAGATCCACACCTCGAAGAGCGTCAATCAGATTTCTGTTAATTGCTATAAGGCTGTGGTGATCCGCTATGCGGAAGAGAAGGCAAGCACATGGAAGCTTGAAGCAACAAAAGATCAAACAAAGGTTCTCCTTTATCTTTCAAAGAAAGATTTTCCCCAACCATACTCTTATGGTGATGTCTTACTGATCAAGGGATCACCTCAATTAATAAAGCCTCCATCGAACCCGGGCGAATTTGATCTCCAGCGAAATCTTCATTTCAAAAACATTCATCATCAGCATTATTTAAGGTCTGGCCAGGTAAAGCTGATCGGTCATGAAGATGGCAATCCGTTCATTGCTGCCGCAATTAAGGTTCGATTGTGGGCCGACAAGCAACTGAAAACATACGTGAAGGGTGATCGCGAACAGGCTACCGCTTCTGCACTCGTGTTGGTGTAACCGACGGTTTGGATTCTGATCTTCTCCAGGCTTACGCATCCACCGGCGCCATGCATGTGCTTGCGGTCTCGGGTCTGCATGTGAGTATTATCTATTGGATCATCTTATTACTTGGCAAGCCTATCGAAAAACTGAAATCGGGAAAAGCAATTCTTGCTGCGATGAGTGTTGTGTTGTTGTGGATCTATGCGTTCGTTACGGGATGGTCGCCGTCCGTTTTACGAGCCGTGATGATGTTCACATTCGTTGCCATGGCGCGACCCTGGAAGCAAAGCACGAATATCTACAACACGATGGCCGCATCGGCATTCTGTTTGTTGTTGTACGATCCGTTTTTCCTGATGTCGGTCGGGTTCCAGTTGTCGTACATCGCGGTGTTTGGAATTGTGTTTATTCACCCGCACCTGTATGTTCTTTGGGAACCTAAGCGTCGCCTTTGGGATGAGATCTGGAAGGTGACGAGTGTTTCGATAGCGGCGCAGGTTGCAACGGTGCCTATCAGTCTTTACTACTTCCATCAATTTCCGAATTATTTTTTGATCGCCAACTTGTTGGTGATACCCGCATCGTTCGTGGTGTTGGTAGCGGGACTGGCTGTTCTTCCTGCAGCGTTCGTCCCCGTGATCGCTTCCGTGGTTGGCTTCGGACTGCAGTGGGTTATTTACATAATGAATGGTATTATCATGATCATTGGATCGTTTCCGTTTGCCGTGATCAGGAACATCTACATCGATGGCTTACAGTCTTTGCTATTGGCTGGAATTACCTTATCGGTATTGCTCTGTCTTCTATTGAAGAATGTTCGTTGGCTTTGGATTGCATTGGTGATTTCGATTGGATTTTCAGTTGTTGATTGGATCCATCTTGACGTTATCCGGAAGAATCATATCACGGTTTATAATATCAATAATAAAACCGCGATCGATTTAATAAGTAACGGACATCTTTATAGTTACGGAGATTTTGATGCGTTCAGGATGACAACAAATCGCGTGAGACTTGGAATACGTTCATCAACGCCGATTACAAGTAGGTTGATACTATGGAAGGGTCTTAGGATCATGATAGCAAAAGGTCGGTTGCCCAAGAATCTCGACGTAGACATCCTTATTCTTTGCGACAATGCATTCAAAACGCTGCCCTCAGCTAAATGCAGAAAAATCATTATCGATAGCAGTAATTCCTTTTATATTGCAGATGGCCTTTTGAAGCAACCAGCGCCGGCAGGAGTGGAGATATATTCGGTTGTACATAGCGGTGCCTTTCAATATTCATTTAGCCTATGAACATAATTCAGTACGACGTGCGCGACAGGATCGGGTTCATCACATTGAATCGTCCGGATAAAAGAAACGCGCTTAACGAAGAGCTTATTCAAGGTTTGTCCGCAACATTCGACCGCGCTTCGAATGATCCTTCTGTGAAGGTGATTATCCTCAAAGCTAACGGCGAAGCCTTCTGTTCCGGTGCCGACCTCGGTTATCTTCAGAACCTCCAGAATTTTTCGTTCGACGACAACCTTGCAGACTCCACGCGACTGAAAGAGTTGTTCAATAAAATATACACGCTCAATAAAATCGTTATCGCGCAAGTGGAAGGACATGCCATTGCCGGCGGTTGCGGATTGGCCACCGTGTGTGACTTCATCTTTTCCGTTCCCGAAGCAAAATTTGGTTACACTGAAGTGAAGATTGGATTCATCCCGGCGATCGTGATGGTGTTCCTGATCCGCAAGATCGGCGACCAAAAGGCGAGGCAGTTGTTGCTTTCAGGAAATCTGGTTTCAGCACAGGAATCCGGACTGACTTTTAGAATAGCTAACAAAGAGTCTATCGCTGACGAAGCCATAGACTTCGCAAACAAACTTATCAAATCAAATTCTCAGCAGGCGATGGCCACCACCAAGCAAATGATCGCTGAAGTCCAGTCGTTGCCATTGGAGGAAGCGCTGAACTATGCTGCTCGTATGAATGCCAATGCGAGGGGCACGGAAGACTGTAAAAAAGGAGTCGCCAGTTTTCTGAACAAGCAAACACCGGAATGGTAATCCCCGTCTCGTTACTCTTTTTATATTTGTACAAACTACACTTTATATATGCCCATCAACTGGACCGGCGTTTTTCCTGCGCTCACAACCAAGTTCACAACCAACGACCAACTCGATCTTCCCTTATTTGAAAAGAATCTTCGAGCACAGCTCGATGCGGGTGTGAATGGTGTAATTCTTGGCGGCAGCCTGGGCGAAGCCAGCGTGCTCACGAATGAAGAGAAGTTTGAGCTGGTGAAATTCACACTCGAAAAAGTTGCCGGCAAAGTGCCTGTCATCCTCAACATAGCAGAGGGCAGTACAAGCGAAGCGATAAAGCTTGCACAGCAGGCCGAAAAAATTGGTGTACAAGGATTGATGTTGTTGCCACCGATGCGTTATAAAGCCGACGATCGCGAGACTGTAACTTACTTCAAAGCAGTTGCCGATGCCACGCCTCTGCCGATCATGATCTACAACAACCCGGTTGATTATAAGATCGAAGTTACACTCGACATGTTCGATCAACTGAAGGACAAGAAGAACATCCAGGCCGTGAAAGAATCGACGCGCGATGTATCGAACGTTACCCGAATGATCAACCGCTTCGGCGATCGCTATAAGATCCTCTGCGGTGTAGATCCTTTAGCAATGGAAGAATTGCAGATGGGTGCCGATGGTTGGGTGGCCGGGCTCGTATGCGCATTCCCGAAAGAGACTGTTACTATCTATAATCTCGTGAAAACCCGCAAGATCGATGAAGCTCTGAAGATCTATCGTTGGTTCCTTCCGTTGCTCGAACTCGACATTCATCCGAAGCTTGTTCAATACATCAAACTTGCGGAGCAAGAAGTTGGCATCGGCTCCGAGACGGTTCGTGCTCCGCGATTGAAACTCGAAGGAAGCGAACGCGAACGGGTTCTGAATATCATTCGCGAAGGCATCAAGAGCAGACCGAAGCTTTAATGGCGCGGTTCTCATTTGAAGATATAGAGCAGGCATTCGATGAAATAGATCGCGCCTTTACCGACAGCCCCCAGTTCGAGTGTGAGCCACTAAGCAACATGTTCAACTGTAGGGTGATCTTAAAAATCGAGACACTCAATCCCATTCGTTCATTCAAAGCTCGTGGCACTGAACTGCTCACGAACAGATCCGATGGCAAGCCAATGATGTGCGCGAGCGCCGGTAACTTCGGACAAGCCATGGCATGGAGTTGCCGGTTGCGCAAAATAGATTTGACGGTATACGGAAGTGTTCACGCGAATCCATTTAAGGTGTCGCGCATGAAGGAGCTTGGAGCAAAGGTTATTCAGCAAGGAGATGACTTCGATACTGCGAAAGAGATCGCAAGAGAAATTGCAGCTAAAAACAATATCCGTTTAGTCGAAGATAGTTTCGATGTAGAAACAGTTATCGGCGCGGGCACAATTGGCTATGAACTGGGATCAATAGATACACCAATCGATATGGTCCCTCGTTCCGCTTGGCAATGGCGCTCTCGTGAACGGGATTTCCGTTGGGATCCGAAATTTTCATCCCGATGCGAAGATCGTTGCAGTTCAATCGATCAACGCTTCCGCGATGATTGAGTCATGGAAGTCCGGCAAAGTTGTCACGCACGAGAAAATCAACACGATTGCCGATGGTATTGGTGTCAGAATTCCCGTTGTGCAGGCGCTGGACGATATGAAAGGATTGGTCCACCAGGGACTTTTGGTGAACGAGGACACACTTATCCGGGCCATGCAACTCATCCGGTTGCACGCTGGCGTTTTAGTTGAGCCGTCGGCGGCAGTTGGCCTTGCGGCAATGCTCGAAAACCCTGACCTTTTTACCAATAAAACGGTTGCCCTGGTACTGACTGGCAGCAACCTTACCGAAGAGCAGATTCAAAAGTGGTTTTAAAATAATCAATCATGGCTTTCAAAGATGCAACATCACAGGAGGTAGACCAGGCGCTGAGAGATGCGCACCAGGCATTCCTCACCTATAAGAATTTTGATGGCAAGCGTAAGGCTGAATTCCTTCGTGCTATCGCGAAAGAGATCGAGGCGCTGGGCGATCTGCTGGTAAAAACAGCCATGGAGGAAACAAATCTTCCCGAAGCAAGAATTATCTCGGAGCGTGGAAGGACTACGAGTCATTGCAGGATGTTCGCAGATTATGTTGAAGAAGGATCTTACGTCGAGGCGAAGGTCGACACGGCTATTCCCGATCGGACGCCGGTGCCCAAGCCAGACATCCGGAAGATGTCGGTTGCTGTAGGGCCGATCGTTGTTTTCGGAGCTGCGAACTTTCCCCTGGCTTATTCAACTATGGGTGGCGACTCAGCTTCCGCACTTGCTGCCGGTTGCCCCGTGATCGTGAAAGCCCATCCCGCTCATGCTAAAACTTCTTCGTTGGTTGCCGAGGCAGTGTTCAAAGCACTGTTGACTACAGGCATGCCCAAGGGAATCTTTCAGCACCTTCACGGAATTGGCTTCGAAGTCGGGAAAGCGTTGGTGATGCATCCCCTTACGAAAGGCGTTGGGTTCACCGGGTCACTCACGGGGGGCAAGGCATTATTCGATCTCGCTAACTCCCGCCCGGAGCCGATACCTGTATTTGCTGAAATGAGCAGCGTGAACCCGGTGATCCTGCTTCCTGAAACTTTGAAACGCGACGCAGAGAAGACAGCGCAGTTGCTTGCAGGTTCGATCACGTTGGGTGTTGGACAATTCTGCACCAATCCCGGTTTGATCTTCGCGATCGAAGGCGAAGGACTGAATAAATTTATTGGAGAGCTTGATAAGCAGATTGCGGCTGCTGTTCCCGGCAAGATGCTTCACAAGGGCATTGCCGACAACTATCATAAGAGGCTTGCCGATGCGTTGGCGCAAAGAGGCGTAAAGGTGGAAGGGCAATCGACCAACGAAGGCGACGACACGCAAGGGCGCGCGCTGGTTGCTTCAGTGGATGCTGCTGAGTATTTCAAGAATCCGAAACTTGCCGAAGAAGTCTTTGGTCCTTTCTCATTGATCATTCGCTGCAAAGATCTCAATGTCTTGACTGCTGTTGTTAACACAAACGCATGGTCAACTGACTGCATCCGTTATCGGTGATGAGGCCGAGATCGCCAGGCATAAAGAGCTGATGAATGTTCTTATAGAAAAGGCAGGGCGACTGGTTGCGAATGGAGTTCCAACCGGTGTTGAGGTCTGTCCTTCGCAACAACACGGCGGTCCATATCCATCGACGACCGATTCAAGATTCACGTCTGTTGGAACGGATGCGGTGAAGCGATTCATCAGGCCTGTAGCATTTCAATCGTTCCCCCGAATCGTTGTTGCCCGATGAGTTGAAGACATCTAATCCCCGAAAGATCTGGCGTCTGTTCAACGGCGAATGGAAAAAATAAATGGCCTCTAAAACTTTCTTTTGTATCGACGCTCACACGTGCGGTAATCCAGTTCGGGTTGTTGCCGGGTGGACCACTGCTTGTGGGAAACAACATGAGCGAGAAGCGTCAGCATTTTCTTCGCGAGTATGATTGGATCCGTAAGGGACTGATGTTCGAGCCGCGCGGGCACGACATGATGAGCGGAAGCATTCTTTATCCGCCTGTCGATCCAGCGAATGATATCGGTGTATTGTTTATTGAAACCAGCGGATGTCTTCCTATGTGCGGACATGGCACCATTGGCACTGTGACGATTGCGATTGAAGAAGGATTGGTGATACCAAAGATACCGGGTGTTCTTTCATTGGAAGTTCCCGCGGGCATCGTGAAGGTAGAGTACAAACAGGAAGGTAATAAAGTTAAGTCGGTGAAGATACGGAACGTGAAAGCCTATCTCGCTGCCGAAGATCTGTCGGTTGAATGTCCCGATCTTGGTACACTGAAACTCGACGTCGCTTACGGTGGAAATTTTTATGCGATCGTTGATGTGCAAAAGAATTTTCCAGGACTGGAACATTTCAAGGCGGATCAGTTGATCTCGTGGAGCCGCGAGCTTCGGAAGAACATCAATGCGAAGTATGAGTTTGTCCATCCCGAAAATCCGACTATCAACTCTTGTTCGCATATTCTCTGGACTGGCAAGACGATCGATCCGACATCTACTGCAAGGAACGCGGTGTTCTATGGCGATAAGGCTATCGACCGGTCACCATGTGGAACGGGAACGTCGGCACGACTTGCACAATGGTATGCGAAAGGAAAATTGAAGCGTGGCCAGGATTTTATTCATGAAAGTATTATTGGTTCGAAGTTCATTGGTCGCATCGAAGAAGAAACAACGTTGAATGGTAAGCCCGCGATTGTTCCGAGTGTAGAAGGATGGGCTCGTGTGTATGGTTACAATACGATCACTATAGATCCCGATGATGATCCTTATGCTTATGGTTTTCAAGTAATATGAAACTCTCTCACAGATCGCACGGATCACACAGAAGAAAACGATGAAGATCGGGATTATCGGCGGCGGTATCGTTGGATTAAGCTGCGCATACTTTCTTACACAATCGGGACATAGGGTAACTATCATAGACCAGGGCAACCTGGCAGATGGTTGTTCGTTTGGCAATGCCGGCATGATCGTGCCGAGCCACTTTATTCCGTTGGCTGCTCCGGGAATGATCAGCAAGGGCATTCGATGGATGTTCAATTCGAAGAGCCCATTCTATGTAAAGCCTCGCCTCGATTTCGATTTATTGAAATGGGGTTACGAATTCTATAAGCACAGCAACGATGCTCACGTAAAACGTTCGGCGAGTGTGTTGAAGCATTGCAATGTTCACAGTCGCGAGATCTATTCAGACTGGACGAAAAAACTTCCACTTGACTTTGAATATCACCTTCGTGGACTCATGATGTTGTACCAGACGAAGGAGACCGAGAAAGAAGAGACTGAGACGGCACATATGGCAAACGATCTTGGTATCGAAGCGCGTGTGCTATCGAAAGAGGAGGTGCAACAATTCGAACCAGATGTGAAAGTGAATGTTCGTGGTGGAGTTTATTTCCCTGGTGATGCGCATCTCACTCCGCAGAAAGTTATCAGGGCGTTGATTGAATATTTGAAAAGTGCGGGAGTTGACTTTGTATTAAATGCTGAAGTGAGTGAAGTGAACTTGAAGGCTCGTCGCATTGAAAGCCTTCGCGCCGGCGGGAAAGATCTTGCTTTCGACGAGTATGTGCTGGCAGCGGGTTCGTGGTCGGGTGAAGTGGCGAAGCGCTTTGGACTTAAGTTGCCGATGCAGGCGGGGAAGGGATACAGTTTCACGGTGACTGATATTTCAAAGAATGTAAGGATTCCCTCACTGCTTCTTGAGTCGCGCGTTGCTGTGACGCCGATGGGTAACTCGCTGCGTTTTGGCGGGACGATGGAAATAGGAGGGATCAATCACGACATCAACCCGAATCGTGTTCGTGGTATTGTGGAAGCAATTCCGAAGTACTATCCTGAAATGAGGGTCGAATATCCTTCGAAGATATGGCATGGGCTGCGTCCGTGCTCACCTGATGGCTTGCCGTACATCGGTAGGTCGGTTTCGGCGGAAAACCTGATCATTGCAACAGGTCACTCGATGATGGGAATGAGTATGGGACCAGCGACAGGTGAGATCGTGAGCGATCTCGTGAACGGCGAAAAGCCGAATGTGGACATTGATCTTTTCAAGCCCGACAGGTATCAATAAAAAACCCTGTAGCGCGTGGCTACAGGGTACAATAACCTATATATCTAAAGTTATTTCTTAGTCGTCGTTGCGGCTATAGCCGCCTTTTTTATAACCGCCGCCGCCATTGCTACGGAAGTTATTAGGGCGATCTTCGCGAGGACGAGCTTCATTCACGACAAGATTTTTTCCGAGGAAATCAGCGCCGTTGAGGCCGTTGATTGCATTGCGGGCTGAGCTTTCGTCAGGCATTTCGATAAATCCGAAACCACGGCTACGCTGTGTTACCTTGTCCATGATGATCTTCGCAGTGTGTACTTCCCCGTACTCTGAAAAGAGTTGTTTTAACTGGTCCTCTGAAGCCTTCCAGGGAATGTTGGCTACGTAAATGTTCATTGGTTTTGTGAAATTAAGTGATAAATGGTCCTTGCTAACGGAGTAACTAAGCCGGTGGGAATTAATGATCACGCAGAGAAATTATTCTATTAACAACAACAAAGATAGGTTTTTTTATTTAAGAGTTTTCCAAACCCTAAAAATCCTGCGTTTTTTCGCAAAATTCGAAGGTTTTTACGATTAATAAGCACCGAAAAGCGACGAAATCACGCAAGAGACCGTCGACCTGTTTTGACCGTTCATCAATAGGCCCTGTCTACCGTACCCGAACCGAACTGTTTCTTGGTAACGGTCTTCGTATTGCCCTTGTGTTTTTACAACGCCACTGCCCACCACCATTGCATCGAGAGAATTTGACACGGTGATCTCTGCGAGACCCGCTCCACTCACTTTGATCTTTGCTGTTTCAAGCTCCAGGTTGAATGCATTGAGATTGCCGCTGCCGCTCATCATGATGTCGTTGTACGAAGCATATCCTTTGAGGATGATACTTCCGGAGCCGCTCAATTCAGTTTTGATGTTCTTGCCTTTGACGTCGAGGTCGAGTGTACCGCTGCCGGTTACTCCAAGCGTAAGGTTATCCGATGCTATCGAATTCTCCGAAACGATCTTTCCACCACCGTTGACCATCAGTTCGTTCACGTTCTTCACGCTCACGTAGACCTTCATGGTCGGATTCAATTTAATGTCATCGATCTTTGACCAGATGCTTTTATTAGGATTGTCAGGTTTTCTTTCCACGTTGATCATCAACACCCCATTTTCCACTTTGATCTCTGTGAGGGAATAGATATCGGTCAATGCCTCGGACCTTCACTTCCTGTTTATTCGTCTGCTTCACGTAGACGGTGTAATTAGAGTTAACATAGATGCTTTGGAATTCCGAAAGCTCAAGCGTTTTGTTCGTGGTTTGGGCGAAAGCCAACGATGCTACTGACAGCAGGACGAGGGTAAAAAGTACCAGTACGAAAAGGAAATTAATCTTTCTCATTGCAAAAAGTGGGTTAAGGCGTGGAACTAAAGGGTTATTACAAATCTAAGGTGCAAAACCCCAATAAATCAAGGCCTTATGAATCGATAATTCGACAATTTTTTGCGATAAATGGCGCCCGGGGGCGACATCATACATGAATCTTACTTTTTACGGAAGAGCATCCGGTAAACGATCATAAAAACGATGACCCCGACGATCATCGTGATGAACATTCCCGGGGTGATGAGGCGAACGGCATGCATGACGTAAAGGTAACGCAATGTCTCTCACAGATCGCACGGATCACGCATGCGCTGAACCTGGCCTGAAAACGACCTCAAGCTTGACGTCGTGGCGCTTATTGCCCTCGATAGTATCGTTCCCGGATCCTGACGTAACTGAATTGAAGTAGTTGGTCTCAGCTACCTTAAGCCAGAAGTCGAGCCAGCGGAGGGGCTGGTACCGAATAACGGCATAGCTCCTCGTTCCTTCGCCGTAATAAGCGGGAAAGGAAAATGCCATCAGGACATCCCGTTCATTCATATACTGGCGGTTATCGAAGTCATCGGTGTCGAAAACGGCGAACCGGGTGGCGACCGAAAACCTGCCCCAATCGTAGGCTGCATCCAACGCCATGGCGAAGCCGTGTGTTGTTCGAAGCTGGCGGAATGAGCTCGCCTGTACCCGGGTTTTCAGCGACAGTTTTCCAAAGGTCATCGATGATCCCAGGATCCAGTTTCGACGCGTGGCCATTGTTGCCTGGTACGTCGGCTGTTCAGCAGCGATGTTCCTCGACTTTCTTTCGTCGCGGAACTGGATGAAGAAATCGAAGTTCTTCGATCGTTTCCAGGTTAACCGTACAAGCGATTCATTTCCTGCCGACGGCGTATAGTCGCGGAAACGAAGCCACGGAAAAGTAAAGAGATCAACATACGCTGTGTAAAACAATTTGCGCGTGATGTTGTGCTTCCATCCCCAATAAATACCTGCTTCGTTCTTCGGAGTCGTGCTTTCGGAAATTGCATTCGAATAGAACGTGTAGAAATTCATGTCGAACCGTCGCGCAAGTAACGACACATCGATGTTGCGACTGATGCTACCCAACAAACCACATATCCAACCACGACCATTGCCTATGGTTTGAGATAACTCTCCGAACAAGCTGAAGTTTTGAAGATTGTAGTTGGCGAACACACCTGTGTTGACGTTCGATGCTCCGGCAAAGTCGAAAGAGTTGTAAATGGTCGGTGACTTGTTGATCGGTTTAGGAAATAGAGTCCGGTGAATCACAACGCCGGCATTGAGTGAGTGACCTCTATATTCGATCGCGGCTCCGTAATTCTTTTCCCTTAGTTGATGCCGCCCGGCGGTCTCGGTGATTGTTCGGTGCTTGCCGGATTGAAGGACTGCCAATGATCCTTCTTCACTGTTGGATGCATCGCGCGGCAGCGATGAGGCGAACGCGTGAGTGACAATACTTGCCGGCAACGCGATGCTGATAGCGCCGCCACGAAAGAAGCCAGCTTCGTTGGCCGATGTGTATGGCATGAAGCCTGTTGAGCTGCGTCGAAGAGTGGTAATTGTTTCGGAGCCTTTGCCCATGCCGAAGCCCCCACCGAGTGTGAGTCCCTGGCCGAATTGCGCTACATAATCACCGGCGATTGCATTTGCTATGAGGCCCTTATTAATCAACTGCAAGTGTGCCGAATAAAAATCGAAGCCATGTTGATTTTTACTCCATCGGAATTGTTCGCCTGCATCTTTTTCGGCGGTGACGCCGATGCTCATATCCCCGGAAGTCGTGCTACGGAATCGTGAATAGATGCGACCCGGATCGCCACTGTATTTTGCTGAACTGTCGGAACCGCGGATGTAACCGCGAGCCGTTTCTATTGTTCTTTCATAGCGTGTGAAAAAAATAAGTATTCACATTTCCCCGGAGCTTTGATGAACGAATGGTGACGTATGGAACAAGGCTTTGAATTGTTTCGAGGTCTAAAGACGGAACGGATTGCAATTCATAGATGTCAATAAATTCACCATTGGTGTTTCGGTAATTGATGATTGCATCGACATGTTTTTGAGAAAGGATTCCGAGCGACAATAATGCTTCTGTTGATACGGTATTGAGATTCATTTTATTCACTGTGAGCTGAGCGATGTTCTCATAGAGATCCTCGTAAGGAAGATCGGCGTCGCCGGGAATGAGGTTGTCAGCAACAGCTTGTTGTGAATGAGCTTGTGTGGTTATCGCGATGACCAACGCAAGAGCTGTCATTACACGCGTATGCGGGTAATCCCGGGTTTTGAAGGCCGGATTGCACGGACAAGCCGCGCAATGACGGTTCAATGTTGCCGCGAGTAATTTCATTTTCGTTGTTTGAGTTTTCCGGTGTTGACGCCAACCGACAATTGTTGTGAGTAACCTGGCAGGTATCCGAAGCGCAGGGCATAATCGAATGCGAGTCGCCACGTTCGAAGCCCGATCCCTCCAAAAGCAGCATTTGGAAAAAGATTGAATCCTGTTCGCACGAAAAACTTTTTTCTAAACGAGTATTCCATCGCACCCTTGAGTGTTGGATCGAAGTCGGTGTTCTTCTCGACTTCTGTAATCAAAAGGAAATTATCAGACGGACTAAATAGAAGTCCGGCATTCAATACGACAGGAAGTGGTTGACCGCTTGCCCATTGCGGAAGGTTGATGTTTCGCGCACAGGCTCCGATCGACCATTGTGGGGTGATCTTAGCAATGGAGCCAATCGTAATTCCGATGGCTCTTTTGATTCCCGATCCATCGATGCGAAGCTGAATGACATCGGCGCGAACACCGAGCGACACCAACCCGATGGTATTGGCAACGGCCAACGATGCAGCCTGCTCATTATATATGTCGTCGCCGAATGCCGACATGCCCGCCCCTAATGATGTGAGGCGCGTAGGTATCGCCAACACGACTGACCTGGTAAATGCAGGGATGTTTTGCATTTTCCTGATGCCTGACGAAATCACGGGACTCTCGACTGAAGCGAGGCCGGCCGGGTTTCGCCATAGCGACCATTCATCGACCGACACGGAGGTCGACGAGCCAAGCGCTTCATTCTTCGCGCCGGTGTTAGAAAGCACGATTTGCGCTCTTATATTTAGAGAATGCAGGAGCATCGCCGCCAGGAATATTTTCATAAGCATGCGCAAATGAAGGTTATCAACCTCTTTAAAAAGAGTAATTGGATGAAGGCCCTGGTTCTTTGTCAGGTTTTCTGTGGGCTAACACATGTGTCGATAGCGCAGAAGGCTGTTGGAGATACTGTGGATGGAAAGAAGGAGGGAAGGTGGACCTATTACTATGACAACGTAAGATTAGTGCTGTCGAAAATTTTACGAGTGGTGTGCTGAATGGAACTGTCGAATATTTTTATTCAGACGGAGCGAAGCAAGGCCTGGAGACATGGAGGAGCGGATCGATGGAAGACTCCGCAAAATATTTTCACAACAATGGAAAGATCGAGAAGGAGGGAAAGTACGAACAGGGACAATATGCCGGCGAATGGAAACATTATTTTTCAAATGGAAAACCTGAGCGAATTGTGAATTATGTTGGCGGACTACCCGAAGATTCGACGAAAGCTTTTTATGAGAGTGGAGTAATTATGCAGGAAGGATCTTATAAGAACGGGAAAGAAGACGGCGAGTGGAAATTTTATTCCGAAGAGGGCAAGCTTCGTTACATCGGAATTTATAAAGAGGGGAAGGAAGTTTCTATGAAGAAGGTGAGGAAATAGTTTCTAGTCTCTAGTTTCTGGTCTCTCTGGTTGTGTTAGAATTTCCTTTTTTGATGTTGAAAAAGAAACCGTGCGTGCCCTCTCTTGTGAACGTATATTCGAAACGGAAGACATTATCATACAACGTCACCATGTCGATCCCCACACCAGCGCCGCCCAGGAACCTGTTCGACAACCGTGTGTTGATACCCAGCTCATCATACCTCGTATAATTATTCACATATCCCCAATCGAAATACGCCTTCAGGTATAAAGCAATCGGGAAATAGTTAAACTGTTCGAGCGGCATATCGTCGAGCGTCCACGAATGCGAAAAGATCTTTTTCTTGAACGTTGTCTTGTTCAAAAAGAACTGCGGTCCTTCGATCAAATAGATTTCATAGCCACGGATAAACTGGCGGCGCCAGCCGAGAGCTCCGTACATAGAATAAGGTTGATTGGTTGGAGCGCTCACATACAGTGAACTGAAATTAGCGAGGTTGAAACCCTTGCCCAAATCCATGTGCTTCGCATAAGTTGCATTGGCTTCCCACATGTTCACATCCAAACCGAAACCAAGCCGGTCTTCTGAGCATAAAATGTAAACTGGTAACCTTTCATCGGGTAAGCCACAACATCGCGGTGCTCCGAATTGAATGAGTAACCGATCGAAGCAAGTCGTTGTCGCGTATCTCCATCCTTAAAGAAATTTTCATTCAGCACCGGGATCGTATCGGCCACACGACTTGTCTGGTACTCGAGCGAAATTCCATGTGTTTCATAAAACGATCTCCGGTAAGTGTAAGTCACCGAAACGCCGAGCTGTCGCTTAAGCGTCTTCTGACTTTCGAGGTATAGCAACTTGTGATCTTTTGTGAAATAAGCGACGTTTTTTGGCTCGTCGTAACCGATGTCGAAGATGAGACCGTGTTTTTGGGTGAGACCGATGTTAGGAATACTGTAAGTGAGGAGGAACTTCCGCGTATATCCGAATTGCGTTGTTAGCCTGACTTTCTCGTTGCGACCACGGAAGTTGGTTTGATATAATCGAAGTCCGTAGTTCACTCGCTTCCAATCGTGATCGTAGTTGTGCCACCATTCGCTGAAGTTTCGATCGGACAATTCGAAGATGGGAGAGGGGAATGTGTACCATCGTTCGGAGAGTTCAACAATAATGTCGATCGCGTTATTCACCGGATCGAATTCGAGCCATCGAACAACGACGGTATTAAACAGTCGAAGGTTGTAGATCTTGGCCCTGTCGCGAACGAGTTGGTTGTCGATACGCGACGAAGAGATCGTGTCGCCAGGTTTAAGACTCAGCTCTCGCGTGATGATCCGGGCGCGGGTGACGTTATTTCCTATTATTAGGATTCGGTTAACCCTTAGCGTTCTTACTGCTAATGTGTCGACTTGTGACGATGATGATGTCGACACCGATGTAATCGGAGTAGTTTGCTCTTGCGCTTGAAAGAAACTGCTTAAAAAAACCAGAAAAACCAGCATACATCACCGGGCCCGCGTCACTGTCTGCTCATTGCGATTCTAGGCCGACCCACGAGATAACAAAATGCCTCCAAGTTTCAAACTTCGCAACGTTGCGTTATTAGTCTTTTCGGAATTTCCCCATCAGGGCGGCAATTAAGATGAACACACCGACGATCATCAGCGGGATGCTAAGGATCTGCCCCATGTTGAGCGCCATCGTGCGCTCGAAGTCAACTTGCGGCTCCTTAATGAATTCATACGCGAATCGTAAGCTCCAGAGAACGATCATGAAGATACCGAATATGAATCCGGGATTTCGATCGGCCCAACCTCGTGCCCACAATACATACAACACCAGGAAGAACAGGAAACATGAGATCGACTCATAGAGCTGCGCAGGATGGCGAGCGATCGCGTTGATGTTGATCATACTTATTACATCGCCTTTGTCTTCCGTGATGACATAGTCGAGTGGTTGGCCGAAGGGCGCGTCGAAGAATTCCCTGTTACGGGCCAGCGTCCCCCTCGCTTCCTGTTCCATGTAAGCATCAGCCAGTGTTTTAGTAGTACCGGGCTTGAAGAACAAGTAGATATGAACGGGCACTCTTCCGTTCTCGCCTTCAGGCAACTCTAAATTCTTTTTTACGGTAACGTAATCCACGATCGAGCCAGGTGCTTTCGTGGCCATCTCGCGAAAATCGCCGGCAAACACAACACCGTAAGAAGCATTAGTTGGATCACCAATGATCTCGGAGTTAAAGAAATTCCCCAGTCGGATCATAGCACCGGTCAGTGTAACAACGATCACAATGCGATCGAGTATTTGAATGTAAGACTGACCAGGTTTTCTCCGACGGATGATATTGAAACCTTTCTTGATCTTGTCCTTGATAGCTTTGTTGCCATCGTTAGCAACGTCGGGTAACTCTTCGCCTTTCTTTGGCGACCATGTGATCAGGTAGTGAGTGTACAACCAAAGTGCGAACAGGATACCGAATGCACCTCCGTGACTTGCAAGACCCTGGAAGCCGGTGAACTCGAACCTTGGATTGAACTGGAATGGAAGTAAAACGCTTAGTGGATCAGAAGTGATGATCTCGCGCTGGTAGAAAAGAACGTGACCTAACCGCGCTCCGAGTACTGTTGCAAGCACCATGTAAACAGTGAGTGTATCTACATCGGTGACTGGCTTGCCCTCCTTCCGGAACATTCTTGAGAGAATGATATAGCTCAGTACAAAACCACCGGCGAAAAGTATTCCGTACCAACGCAACGAGAGCCAACCGTAAGAATAAATTTCACGGCCACCATTCCAGATAAGATAATCGAGATTCATCATGTTCAATGTTCAGGGTTCAATGTTCAATGTTAGGTTATCCAAGTTCTTCAAGTTCACTTTTAAAGCCACCAGACAAAATGGGAAACCTTAGCCAACTCCGGGGATCCACATTGAGATCATCCAAATGGAAAGACGGAGCAAACCGCTCACGTTTCCATTGATTGGCAGCCCATAGTTTGTAGAATTTCCTGACCCAATCTTTCAGTTGGACTGAATTATATTTTTCAGACAGAGTCTTGTACACGTCAAGAGGTGATTTACGGTGTAAAAATGCAAGTCTTTCGATGTCGACAAGGACCGGGTAAGGCATCAGGTCTTTTTCGTCGGTCTGTGCACGCTCCTGGGGACGGAGCTCGGCCGTAGGCTGAAGATTGTTTACATACTTCAGTCCTTCGTAGCCTAAATTTTTCTCCGCCCACTTGAGCCATTGCATGATGAACGGTTTATCGATACCGGCGATTGGCGCGAGGCTGCCGCTCGTATCTCCGTCCATCGTTGCGTAGCCAACGTCACCTTCGCTTCGGTTGGATGTAGTTAATAAGATACTCTGTTTGATATTGGCCAACATCCAGATGATCGGTGAACGCGCACGTGCCTGTATGTTCTGCATCGTGACGTCGTCCGTCTCCCACTGAAGTTTTCTTCCGATAGCTTTCTCTGCTTTTGAAGTGTATGAGTTTACTTCATCGTCGATCGTCCAGCTATGAAACCCGGCGCCGATAGATAACGCGAGCTCACGAGCTGCTTCGAGTGTTGTCTCCGAAGAATTCTTCGTTCCCTGGTAAGCACATGTGAGGAGGTCGGTTGTAGTTTTGTCGTAATTGATTTCGAGTGAGGCACGTCGAACCATTTCGGCAACCAGCACCGCACAGCATGAAGAATCGGCACCACCGCTGAGACTCAACACAAATCCTTTCGAATGAGCTTTCCTCATGTAGTCGTACAACGCCAGCGACACCGCTTGTGCAAACTCTTCGTTGCGATCGGTGATGTCGGTTTTAGGCAATACTTGTGATTTTGCCGGATCGGCGAAGTCTATTGTACATGTTTGTACCTGAAATGGCTTGAATGATAATCTCCTGTGTACGCCCAACAATTTTCCTTTCTGTGCAAAGAGGATGTCACCGTCGTAGATCATTCTGCCTGCTTCGTTGCCCAACACGTTTACATAAACATATGCGCAATTGAATTTCGCGGAGCTATCGGTAACAAGCGTCTCTCTTGTCTGGCTTTTTCCTAAAGCAAAGTGACTGGCGCTGGGATTAATGATGAGATCCACACCGCGTTGACAAAGGATCTCGCCGGGTCTGACTTTACGCCAGGCATCTTCGCAGATCTCGAAGCCGAAACGAATTCCGAGTACATCGTAAACCAGGTCGCCGATCGCGACATCTCTTCCGTTGCGTTGAATGTGATGTACTTCGTTAGGCCGCCAGGGTTCGAACCACCGTGGTTCGTAGTGAACGCCGTCGAGTGCAAGATTTTGCTTCAGTGTAATGCCCAGGATCTTTTCGTCGTGAATGACGCAGGCGCCATTATAAACTTTATCGTTGTGATGGACCGGCAACCCGATGCAAACAACGAGACCTTTCGTGTGGGGAATAATTTTTTCGAGCTCGGCCCATGCCCGTTCACTCATCCAGGGATGTAAGTGAAGATCTTCGCAACCATAACCGGTGATGCAAAGCTCTTGTAAACAAACTATCTGGGCGTCTTGACTTCTTGCGGTATTGATTGCCTCGATCGCGCGCGAGGTGTTGCCTTCCCAATCGAGGGGAGTTTGATTTAAGGAGGCGCCGGCAATATTTATCTTCATGCTATCTCCAGCATATCACAGGTCTTCTGAGCGGCATCCTGTTCAGCTTTCTTCTTTGTAAAACCATATCCGGTCCCATAAGGTTGCTCGCCGATAAAAACCTGTGCCGAGAACTCGCGTCCATTACGTGCTTTCTTCACATTGAGTATCTCGAACTTTATCTCTTTGTTATTTCGCTGCGCCCATTCTATGATCCGACTCTTATGATTGGCATTCGACGAGATCACCAGGTCCAGGTCGAAATGGGGCTGAATGAGCTTATCGATCACAAATTTTTTGCAGCGCAAGTATCCTTTATCAAGATATACGGCACCAACCAGCGCCTCGAGTGTATTGCCGAGAATGACTTGCTGTAACTGTGAGTTCTTACTGTCGAACTGCACGATGCTGCCGATGCCGATCTTGCGGGCGAGGGCATTCAGAGACTCGCGATTCACGATGCGACTACGGATCTCTGTAAGGAAACCTTCGTCTTTAAATGGATATTTTTTTGAAAAGATAGTCAGCTACGGCCGCGCCGAGGATAGCATCACCAAGGTATTCTAGTCGTTCGTTCGACTCGCGAAAGCCGTCCTTTTCTTTGGCCTTTGAACTATGGATGGTGGCCAGCTGGTAGAGGGCAAGATTCGACGGAGTAAAGCCGCCAATTGTTCTTATCGCATTACCAGTTTGTCTTTTTCTTTCTTAGAAACCTGTCCCGATCGTTTTAAGATACTCCACACCTGCTACTCTGCTTTCTTTATAATGATGGAGAAATTATGTCCTCCAAATCCGAAGGTGTTGCTCAGGGCAACACGTACGTTTTTCTGTTTTGCTTTGTTGAATGTCAGGTCCAGCCTCGGGTCTAATTCGGGGTCGTCAATGAAGTGGTTGATGGTAGGAGGGATCACACCTTCGTTGATGGCCAGCAGGCAGGCGATAGCTTCGATAGCTCCCGCAGCACCGAGGAGGTGGCCAGTCATCGATTTGGTAGAGCTGATGCTGGTTTTATAAGCATGATCTCCGAATACTTTCTGAATGGCTTTAATTTCCCCAATGTCGCCAAGGGGAGTTGAAGTTCCATGAGTGTTGATGTAATCGATGTCCGAAGCTTTAATGCCGGCTTCGGCGATTGCTTGCTCCATCACCTTGGTGATACCAAGTCCTTCGGGATGTGGAGCGGTGATGTGATAAGCGTCGGAGGTCATTCCACCGCCGATGATCTCGCCGTAGATCTTTGCTCCGCGTTTTTTCGCGAACTCATATTCTTCCAGGATCAGGGCCCCGGCGCCTTCTCCGAGCACGAATCCATCGCGGTCTTTATCGTAGGGACGTGACGCCGTTTGAGGCGAGTCGTTCCTTTCTGAGAGCGCTTTCAGCGCGTTGAACCCACCAACACCGGCAATACATACAGCGGCTTCCGATCCACCCGACACGATAATATCAGCCTTACCAAGTCTTATCCAGGTGAAAGCGTCGTACAGTGCGTTGGTAGAAGACGCGCATGCAGAAACTGTGGTATAGTTAGGACCACGGAATCCGTATTTGATGGAGATGTGACCTGCGCTGAGGTCGGCGATCATTTTTGGAATGAAGAATGGGTTGAAGCGAGGCGTGCCGTCTCCGGCTGCAAATGCCCTTACTTCTTCCTGGAAAGTAAGCAACCCTCCGATTCCTGATCCCCAGACAACGCCTACGCGGTCGAGGTTGAGATCAGAAAGAGGAAGGTTGGCATCTTTTATCGCTTCGTCTGCCGTAACCATCGCGTATTGTGGCGAACGGGTCGAGCTTACGGGCATCTTTCCGGTCCATAAAGTTGCTGGGGTCGAAACCCTTCAGCTCACAGGCAAACTTTGTCTTGAAAAGAGTAGTGTCGAATTTGGTGATTGGCGCTGCCCCACTTTGTCCATTTTTGAGACCGTCCCAATATGCCTGACGGGTATTGCCAATTGGTGTGAGCGCACCTAAACCAGTGATAACTACTCTCTTAAAAGTCATAATGAAGGTTTGGTGGCTATTGCCAGATTACTTCTTCGCGTGTTCTTCAAGGTAGGAAATCGCCTGTCCTACGGTAGCAATGTTTTCAGCCTGGTCGTCAGGAATCGAGATGTTAAACTCCTTTTCGAACTCCATGATCAGCTCAACAGTATCGAGCGAGTCAGCACCAAGGTCGTTTGTGAAGCTTGCCTCAGGTGTAACTTCAGATTCTTCCACGCCCAATTTGTCGATGATGATCTGCTTTACTTTTTGTGCGATTTCAGACATGTTATTAAGGTTTAGAGATTTAAAAAACAGTGCAAATAAAGAGATTTAGTGCAATATTGTCAAGGCTATGAAAAGCGACGATTGGAAGTCGACTTCGCTTATGACTTTGAGCTGATGGGATTGACTTCGTCGGCGCGCGGATATAAGCTCGCCTGGGAGATCAACCATGTGCTGGCACTAATCTGGTAAGGAAAGACGACCTGAAAATGACCACTAAAGCCGGGATTTTTTCTTCGTTTTTTTCGAACACCAGTCAGCCCTGAACGCTGTAAAGCTCTTCAGAAACCGGGCGAACGAAGGAGACCTTTTCCTGGTCCCGGACCATTCTCACCTGGATTATATACTTTACACCAAAGGCGACGAAGATGTGGGCAGCAAACGTTTGCAGGAAGTCTTGCGCAATATTCCTTCCATAGAACTAGTCGCTTTTCTACCTTTGGCCGCTTTAAAATCGAAAGACAACTTTATTTTCTAATCCTTCAAGTGTGTATTCGGTACACATTTCTTCTCTATGGAAAAAAACAGCTATAACAAGACCAAGATCGTTTGCAACAGTAGGGCCCGCATCCAACACAAAAGAAATGTTGTTGCAGCTCGCGAAAGAAGGCGTCGACATTTTTCGACTCAATTTCTCCCACGGTACTCACGACGATCATCAGAAGGGTCGTAAACTTTGTAAGAGAGATCAATAAAGAATACGGCTACCAGATCGCATTGCTCCAGGACCTTCAAGGTCCAAAGATCAGGGTCAATGAAGTTGAAGACGGAACCCAGATCGTACGAGGTCAGGAGATCATCATCACCACGAAACAACTCAAAGGAAACGCAAGCATAGTTAGCACTTCGTACGAAGGTCTTCCGAAAGACGTAAAGACCGGCGACATGGTGCTGATCGACGACGGCAAGATCGAGCTGAAAGTAAAGAAGTAAAAGGTGTTGAGGTGATCTGCGAAGTTGTTTACGGCGGATCACTAAAGTCACGCAAAGGCATCAACCTCCCGTTTACAAAAGTTTCTGCTCCATCACTCACAGAGAAAGACGAAAAGGACCTCGAGTTCGGACTGAAGAATAATGTTGATTGGGTTGCGCTTTCATTTGTACGCAAACCGAAAGACATCGAATACCTGCGCGGCATCATCGACAGCAGGAAATCTACCACACGCATCGTAGCGAAGATCGAGAAGCCCGAAGCGCTCGACAACATCGATGCAATCGTTCAGGCAACCGATGCGTTGATGGTTGCACGCGGCGACCTTGGTGTTGAGATCCTCATGGAAGAAGTTCCTATGGTGCAGAAGATGCTCGTGGAAAAGTGTAACAAGTATGCGAAGCCTGTTATCGTGGCAACGCAGATGATGGAAAGTATGATCGAAAATCCGCGCCCTACACGTGCGGAGACGAACGACGTCGCCAACGCAATCATCGACGGTGCAGACGCCGTAATGCTGTCGGCTGAAACGGCAGCTGGAAAATATCCCCTGGAAGTTATTCGAAGCATGGTGCGTACCATCAACTCGGTGGAACGCCAGGCTCCGATCTATTTCAAGTTCAAAGAACCGATGCGAACGCGCCATTCTTCGTTAGCGACAGCGTGATCCTCGCAGCGTGTAAGCTTGCGAAGGATGTTGGAGCAAAAGCTATCGTTAGTCTTACCAACTCAGGTTACGCGGCAATCAAGTCATCGTCGCACAGACCGAATTGTAACATCTTTGTGTTTACAGGTAACAAGACGATCCTTAACACGATGAATCTTGTGTGGGCCACGCGAACTTATTATTACGAAAAGCAGGAAAGTACAGATACCACCATCGCTGACGTTGCAGAAATGCTGAAGCGCGATGGACACGTAAAGAGCGGAGATATATTTATCAGCCTTGCCAGTATGCCGATCCAGGAAAGGAACAGGACGAATATGCTGAAGGTTAATGTTGTGAAATAGTTGTGAGTTGTGGGTTATGAGTTGTGGGTGGGGCCGTGCGGCTCGACGAGGACTACTTCTTCGCGCTCCACTACTACGGCTCCCGCGGGGTCGCCTTTACGTTTGCGGACGAATTTTTTGGGAGTGACAATCACTGCGCAGAGTGGCTCTGTTTTTCTTTTTGAAAAGAAAGCCGCGATAGAGGCAGCATACTCAATCACATCCTTTGGAAATGGTTTGTTAGCCTGATGTTTCAAAAGCACATGCGATCCGGAATCATCCCGCACGTGCATCCAAAGATCTTCCTTGAATGAATATTTAAGCGTGAGCTCGTCGTTGGTTTTGGCGTCTTTGCCAACCCAGATCTTAAAGCTCTTAAACTCGAATTGCCGGTAAGGAAGAGAAACGGTTGTCGACGACTGGTGGTCCCTGGGAGCGGGAAGCGACTTGACGCTAGTTGCTTCTTCGGCTTTGGCGAGCTCGAGTTCGCGGACCGACAGCTCTTTTGATTTTTTGTCGAGACCTTCTTTCAGCTTCGTGATCTCGATCTGTTGATTTTTTCCTTTGCGATAGTATCGCTCTGCATTTTTCTGTGGTGAAAGAGTTTTGTCGAGGGGAATGACGATCGATTCGTTGTTGTTGTAAAAGTTCTCGACTTCGATGGATTTCGAGCCGGCTGTCACCGAATGAAGATTAGCCATCACCAGGTCACCCCAGGCCTTGTAGTGATCGTCGCTACGAAGCTCTTCGAGCTTGGCGGATGTTTTTTGAAGCCATGATCTTGTTTGCTGGATATCTGTGCGAAGCCGTGAGAGAACAGAGGTCTTCTCTTTTTCGAAGGCGTACTTAGAGACGTGAAGAAAATAAAATTCATTGACGGCTTTAATCGGATCTGTGTACACCTCTGCAGATTCAATTGGAACCAATGAAAGTTCGCGGCGCGTAACGTAGTATTTTGGATCTTCTAATTGACTTTTTAATTGCTGGATATAATCCCAATCTTTTTTGATCAACTTCTTTCCGAACGTGAAATATACTTTCTCCAGTTGATCAATGTGTTTTTCAAAATTTTCCTTCGACCAGTCTATGTGCCTATCTGTTTCCGCACCTCCTGCAATATTATTTTTGAATCGACCGATCTCCACATCGCCGTTCAAAAGGACAACGTTCCCTTTGTTCCCGTGCATTTTAAACAACACACCCAGGTCATCTTCAAGATTGATCACGAACGACCTCTCGTTCTCAAACTGCTGCACACCAACCACCTTCTTCATGAGTGCTTCATTGAGCAGATCAATGCTGTTCTTCCTTGCCCTCTTAAAGCTTTCGGGAAACGTAAGGCAACTGAAATCCCCCTGCAGATCTGCTCTTATGAAAAAAGATGTCTTCGCATTATTGAATTCGAATACGATCTCGTCTTTCGACTGGCTGAAACACGACACCAATGTGAAGCCCGTCAGTTGTTCGTTTAGACGACTGCTTATTTGACGAAGAAAGTAGTAGTTGTTGTGCACCTCAAAGCACGATAGTCAAACCATCGTGGGCCAAAGCTACACCTTCCGGGAGCTCCTTCAGCACTTCTTTGTGAAGTCCCATCCTGTGACTCATGTGGGTGAAATACGTCTGCCTTGCACCAATCTTCTTCGCTTCGTGAATGGCCTCGGCCAATGTGAAGTGGGAAATGTGCTTGTCTTTCTGAAGGGCATTGAGCACCAATACTTCGGTGCCTTTCAGAAGATTGTAAGTTTCGTCGGGGATAAGATTGGCGTCTGTGATGTAGCTGAAGTTACCGATCCTGAAGCCGAGCACCGGCAGTTTCAAATGCATGACGGGCAACGGCGTGACCGTCGTGCTGCCGATCGTAAAGGGTTTGTGATCGATGGTGTGAAGCTGAAGTTGCGGAATGCCGGGATATCGCTGTGGACTGAAGGCATAATAAAACTCCGTCTGAATTTGCTGGTGGACGTCGGCTGTCGCGTAAAGCGGCATGTCGGAATTCTGAAGATAATTGTAAGCCCGAACGTCGTCGAGGCCGGCAAGGTGGTCGCGATGACTGTGTGTAAAGAGAACGGCGTCGAGGCGGTTGATGCCTTCGCGAAGCATTTGTTGCCGGAAGTCGGGACCGGTGTCGATAACAAAACTGAGGCCGTCAACTTCGATGTGGACCGAAGCGCGGAGTCGCTTGTCGCGATAGTCCATGGAACGGCATACGTCGCACTGGCACCCGATCACGGGCACGCCTTGTGATGTGCCGGTGCCGAGAAACGTAATCTTCAAAACTCAGTTAAGAAATTAGATCTTTACTTCTGCCTGTGAAAGCTCTTCGTAGAGCTTGAGGCTTTTTTCGGAGAATTTAGACGCATCCAACTCAACGCCTTTTAAGATATCCAGCAGCGCGTTGATCTTTCCTTCTACCGCGAAGAACTTATTGACAATCATGATCTTCTGCTCTTTAAGCAGGCAATAGCCGGATTTGAAGTTACCCTTCTCATATCGGAGAATGTAATCCGACTCCGCGATCAGTTCTTCTAGCTTGATGAGGAATTGATTCGTGTATTTGATCATTCGTAGTGATGAATTTGATGTAAAGATAACGATTATTTTTGCGTTCGTGAGCTCAAACACCCTGATTGTTATAGCAGGACCTACGGCCGTTGGAAAGACGGACGTTGCCATTCGCCTTGCGGAACATTTTCATACTGAAGTAGTTTCGGCTGATGCGCGGCAGATATACAAAGAGCTGGCTATTGGTGTTGCGAAGCCCACCGACGAACAACTTAATCGTGTTCGGCATCACTTCATATCGTCGCATTCCATTTATGATGAATACAACGCAGGGACTTACGGAGAAGAAGCACTGCCGTTATCCGAAAACTTTTCGAAAGAAATGATAAGGTAATCCTGTGCGGAGGTTCGGGGCTCTACATTAAAGCAATACTTGAAGGCTTCGATGATGTTCCCGAAGTTGACAAAGCCATACGGAATTCGATCATTGAAGAATTCAACGAGAAAGGTCTCGTATGGCTCCAGGAGCAGGTGAAGAAACACGACCCGGAATACTTTGAAGTTGTAGATCAAAAAAATCCACATCGACTGATTCGTGCACTCGAGGTTTTTATGTCGGGGACGAAAATTTCCGAGCGAAGAACGAGACCAAAACGACAGCTTGAATTCGAGGTGATAAAGATGGGTCTCACCCTCCCCCCGGAAGAACTCTACCGTCGTATCGATAGCCGGATGGACCAAATGGTAGCCGACGGATTATTCGATGAGGCCGCGCTCCTCTACCCGCATCGCGAGCTACAGGCACTGCAAACAGTTGGCTACCGGGAGATCTTCGCGTTCATGGATCATTCTTACGATAAAGACGAAGCAATAAGATTATTGAAACGAAATACTCGTCACTACGCCAAAAGACAGATGACGTGGTTTAGGAAAGATGCCGAGTTTAAATGGTTTAGTCCGGCGCAGTGGAATGAAATCGTTAATCTTGTAGCGAAGTGATTTCTAATCTACTTCACCAATGACCAAGAAAATCCTGATCGTTACATATTATTGGCCTCCATCGGGTGGCAGTGGCGTGCAGCGCTGGCTAAAGTTTGTGAAGTATCTCGATCAGGCGGGGTGGGAAACGATCGTTGTGACACCCGAGAATCCCTCAGTACAGATGTCGGATGCGTCGTTGCTTCATGATATTCCTTCGAAGACTGAAGTGATCAAGCTGCCGATCTGGGAACCGTACGACGCATTCTACAAGCTTGCCGGTATTTTTGGAAAGAAGAACCCGGCGCGATGGACATGATCTTTACGGAAAGATGTCGATGTTCCAGAGAATGAGCAGTTGGGTTCGCGGCAATCTTCTGATACCTGACCCACGCGTGTTTTGGGTGACCCCCGCATCGAAAGTTTTAAAAAATCTCATCGAGAGTCGAGACATCGATAAAGTTATTACAACCGGTCCACCACACAGCATTCATTTGATCGGTCTGAAGATCAAGAAGAAATTTCCGGCGGTAAAGTGGATTGTGGACCTCCGCGATCCGTGGAGCGAATGGGACCTGCTGGATACGTTATTGCTAACGGATGCCGCGCGCGAAAGACATCGCAAGCTCGAGCGACGCGTTTTACAAAATGCAGATCGCGTGATCACCATCGCTCCGTTTCATGTTACGCAGTTTGAAAGATTAGGTGGACGTAAAGTTGATTTGATCACAAACGGTTTTGATACAGATGATTTTGAAAAGGTGCAACGGACGAAGACCGCCAAGTTCACGATTCGTCACACAGGTGTTGTCGACGAGTTGAGAGATCCGCGACCTTTTATGTTGGCGTTGAGAGAGATTTTTGAAACAACGCCGGATATGCAGGTCGTTGTTGAGTTTATTGGAAACGTCAATTCGGCCTTCAAAGAATTTGTGAAAGAGGATATTATTCTTTCATCGTTTACAAAGTTCACCAACACTATTCCTCATAAAGAGCTGCTTCAGTTGTATGGTCAGACTGATCTTTTGCTGTTGATATTGGCGCATACGGCTCTTGCCCCGGGCAATCTTCCGGGAAAGTTGTTCGAGTATCTCGCTTCGGGTATCCAGATTATGGCGGTTGGCCCGGTGATGGGAGATGCAGCGGATGTTATTCACCAGGCGAAAGCAGGGGAGATCTTTGAAAGGAATGATGAAGCAGCGATGGTCAGCATGCTTCGAAGACAGTATGATCTTTGGAGGTCTGGGAGTGTTGTTTCAACAACGGATGCAACACCATTTACGAGAAAGAAATTGACCGATCAGCTAATAAGTTTGATCACTTCCCTGTGATCAGGCTCAATCCCTTCTTGAAGATCTGATTCACTTCGGGACTTACCTTCGTTGCCAGTATCAATCCTCCGTAGAATAAAGTCACGATGCCGGATCGAAGGATCAGGTCGACAAAAAGATTTTGAAACACTGGCAGGAAATAATTCAGCAGCATTGTTGCGCCCCCGATTGCCAGCACGATCAGCGTTGCGAAGTTGAACGGCTGTATCTTTAACGTTACCCAGATAAATACAAACTTCACAGCATTGAATGTGATCAGCGCCAACGCAACACCCATTGCTGCACCGTTGATACATACCTGGGGATCAAAAGATTATTTCCAATGATCACGACGCCGGCGAGCATGGAAATGAGGACGATGTTGAACCAAAAGTATTTCGACAGCACGACGATCTCGCTGCTGGGTCCGAACAACATATCCGCAAGCTTGCCGATGCCGACGAATACCACCACCAATTTTCCGGCTTCGTAGATCTCTTTGCGAGGCATGAGATCGAAGATGTTATCCAGGTTGATGATCACACCGATCAGCAACAATCCGCCGATGATCAATTGATTGAGAGAAGTCTTCTGGTAGAGCGTAGCAATTTGTTTGATGTCGTTCTTGCCAAAGGCCTGGGAGATCAACGGCATTGCCCACCAGCGACAGCGCTTTTTTTGGTACCTCGATCACGCTTGCCATATAGAATGCTGTAGTGTACACGGCCACCTCTTTTAGACCGAGGAGTCCCGCGATCATCAGGCTGTCGATCTTACCAATGATGATCATGCCAGCCGCGCCCGCAAAGCTCAACAGGCTATAGAAGGACAAGCTCCTTCGTCTTCTCCCTCGAGATGAAAGCGAATTTCATGCTGAACGAAAGATCTTTGCTGACGGCCAGGTACACCAGCAATGAAAGCAACCACACCAGGTAAGCAAAAACAGTGGTAACAATAAAAGTCTCGAACGACATCCAGCCCATGAAATAAGCCGTGACCAAAACGGTCATCATCAAACGTATCGCTACCTCCCGCATCAGGTTGGGGAACACAGTTTTCAGCAGCGACCTCGAATAAGATTCAATGATCCCCGTAATGAGCAGAATAAATGTGAGCCACAACACAATCGGTACATATTGAAGCATTGCTGCCGCGTTCTCGCTGAAGTATGTGAGGATCGACTGCTCGAATGTTTTAAAGACAACCAGGAAGATCACGAAGCCGCCCAGCGACATCAGCAGGATGAGACTGAGAAAAGCTCCTTGAGAATTTTTTTCTTTTACCAGTTGCGGGTAATACCGGATCAGGCTGTGTGAAAGTCCGAATTGTGCGAAGGGAGAAAAGAGTATGGCGGCATCCTGTACCGAGCGCAGTAGACCGATTTGGTCGGGCTCCAGGAATTTTGGAAAGAGGTACAGAACGTTCACGTAACCGACCAATACACCTACGTACGAGATGATCGTTGTGAAAATGCTTTGGCGAACTACAATGCCCATCAAGGATAGTTGAGGGCAAATTAATTATTTTTGGCGCGTCACTGGTGCATATGAACTTTATTTACCGCATTTGGAATCTCTTTTTTGAAAAGTTATATGCGTTCTCGCTGCGACAAATGAACTTTGGCAGCGCCAGCAACTACCGTGTTAATGGAGAGCTTCACTCGTTGAAACAATTGGCGCGTCGTTGGAGAGATCAACAAGTAACATTGTTCGACGTCGGCGCGAATGTTGGTGAGTTTACACTCGAGATACTCGAAGCGTTTCGAGGTCAGCAGTTTCAATTGTATGCATTCGAGCCTTCGAATCGAGCTTCGGCTCAACTGCGCGAGAAAGTTTCCAACGCTCCCGAATGTTCATCTTATTCAGAAGGCGCTGGGTGCCGATGAAGCAACAGCGGATCTTTTTTCTCCGAAGGAAGGATCGGCACTTGGTTCGTTACATCAACGCGATCTGAGACATTACAACCAGAGTTTCATCCCGACCGAGAAAGTCACGATAACGACGCTCGACAAGTTTTGCTCCGATAATAAGATCGATCACGTTCATCTTTTGAAGATCGACGTGGAAGGGCACGAACTGTCGGTATTGAAAGGAGGAGTGCAAATGATCGAACGAAATGCTGTCGATGTGATACAGTTTGAGTTCGGAGGAACAAGTCTCGACTCGCGGATATACTTTAAAGACTTTTATTTGCTTCTGTCTCCGAAGTATAGGATATACCGGATCCTTCCAAAAGGACTGCGCGAGCTGCCGAAGTATACGGAGAAGCTTGAGATATTCCAGTCTGCAAACTACCTCGCTATCGCGAAGTCTTAACTGCCTTACTTATCTCAATTCTCTCCGGTCCTTCCTGCCCAGGTAACTTCGCCACAATCACCCCATCAGTCGCAAAGCTTTCATCCAGGTTTGCATCTGCCACAACAACATATCCATACTTCCTCAACTCATCAATACACTGCTGATGTAGCTCGTTCGAATGAGTCGATATGAACGCATAGCCGATCTTGTGATTTGCTAATGCATCTGCAGCACCTTTCAGCATGTTGAGTTCATAACCTTGTATGTCACTGTGGAGGATGTCCAGGAAGTCGACATTAATTCCTTCATCAGAAAATCAACGTTAAACGTAGGAATGCTTGCATTCATATTCGTGTGGCCATCGATGAAGCCCAAACGAAACTTGCCTTTGAGATCGTTCAGCTTGAAGTTGAGTTTCCAAAGTTCATCTTGTGGGGATCAGGTTCTATCATGATACACTTTGCATTCTTTACCTTCGAAGCAAACCAAAGTGAATAGAATGCCCAGTAGCTTCCCAGCTCCATCATCGTTCCACCTTCGCGAATGAAGGGAAGAACCTGTTGAAAAATATATTCCTCCTGTGGTTCATGAACACCATTGTTCTCTACCAGGAGGTGCGTGTTGCCATAATCATAATAACTGCCGAGTGTGATCCGGATGCCGTTGTGCATCAACTGGTGTGTGGGAAATATTTTTCCGGCGTCGCTAACGTAGTCGATCCGTTTATTGTCGCTGCTCTGTTTTACTTTATCAATACGGGCGCGCCAGTATGGCGATATCTTGTATTTCGGAAATGCGTAATGAAATCTACGATTGAAATAATTCGTTGCGTTCAGGAAGAACAGCATCGCATTGTATAGCCAGGGTAGGTTCTTGATTTTTTGTTTGAAACCCATTTGGTTAATTTTGGCGCAAGATAAAGGTTGGCAAGCACTTATGATCATCGTTCGCCTCAGGGGTGGCCTGGGAAATCAGTTGTTTCAATTTGCCGCCGCTTATGCGCTCGCGCGTCATAAAGGCGTTGACCTCAAAGCCGATCTTTATACCTATACAAAACATCCATTCAGGAAGTACGAGCTCGGTCATTTCCAGATCTCTCTTCCCGAAGCCAGCCGCGACGAAGTGCACCAATTTACCGGCAGCAATCCGGTCTCCCGGTACATCAATAAGAGGACGAATTACTTTTATTGCAAGGATGTCTTCGCCCAGCCGCACTATCATTTTTACGAAGATTTCTTCTCGTTACCGGCGTCAATCTATTTATCGGGTTACTGGCAAAGCGAACGATACTTCATTGGCGTTGCCGACGAGCTTCGAAAGATGATCACACCCGCAACGGAACTCGACCCGAAGAATGCGGACCTCGTATCGACCATAAAGTCTTGCGACAGCGTGGCCGTTCATATTCGTCGCTCTGATTATGTTCAGGGTTCGTTTTTTCAACCGATGGGTCTCGACTACTATGAACGTGCACTCAGTGCCATGTCTGCAAAAGTGAGCGCTCCCCGCTACTTTATTTTCTCCGACGACATCGCATGGAGCCGT
The DNA here is from genome assembly GCA_037200305.1 of Bacteroidota bacterium. Classification (GTDB taxonomy): domain Bacteria; phylum Bacteroidota; class Bacteroidia; order Cytophagales; family Cyclobacteriaceae; genus ELB16-189. The sequence continues at coordinate 137,617 of JBBCGZ010000003.1, read as the reverse complement.
CAACAACTTGCGCACCTAAAGGACGCGGCGTTTATCGATCACAATAAAGGTGACGATTCTTATAAAGACCTGTTGTTGATGTCGGCCTGCCGAAATCAGGTAATAGCCAACTCCACTTTTAGCTGGTGGGCTGCGTGGCTTAATGACTTCAAGGATAAAACAGTTGTCGCCCCTGCGAAATGGTTTCACAACACGTACCTCACGAATAAAGAGCCGGTGTACCCGAGTCGCTTTTATAACACTAAAGATCTTCTGCCTCCAACGTGGACACGCGCTTAAATATGGAGGGTGCAAAAAAGATCGTGATGATGGCCAACGCGGGACATCGCGCAACCGACTCCCGCATCTTTCAAAAGAAGCAAGGTCACTCGTACAGGCAGGCTTCGACGTTACATTCGTGGTCCCTCACGACAAAGATGAGGAACGCGACGGCGTAAAGATCCTTTCTGTCGCCCGCCATCGGAAAGGGTGGAGGAAACTGATCACTTCGCCCTGGCTCGTCTACCGGCGTGCTCTTAAATGTTCACCTGATTCAATCTTCCATCTGCACGACTCCGAACTTTTATGGATCGGCGTATTGATGAGACTTCGCGGACGACGCATCGTTTATGATGCCCATGAAGACACACCGCAGCAGATCTCTTATCAACATTGGATCCCGAAGTTTTTTCGAAAACCATATGCATGGTTTTATTACTTGCTGGAGAAACTTTGTGGTCGCTGGTTCGAACATCTCATCGTGGCAGAACCTGTCATCGCAAAATATTTTCTCCAGAGAAGACGACATTGATCCGGAATTTTCCAATCGTCTCGCAGTTTCCACGACCATCAGGTGATTATCAGCAGCGTTCGAAGAAGGTGATCTATGTTGGACTATTAAGTCATCCACGTGGTGCAATCGAGATGGCTGAGGCAGCCAGGATCGCCAACGCCGGTGGACGTTTCAAGATGATCTTCGCTGGTGACTTTTCGCCGCTTTCGTTGCGCGATAAAATCGTCAATCATTATCCTGTCGAGTACATCCAGTGGATGGAATTCTCCAAAGTGATCGAACTTATGATGGACTCGCGCGCCGGGATGATCATTCCGCATCCTATCGAACGTTACACCACCAACTATCCCATTAAGTTGTTCGAATACATGGCTGCCGGTTTGCCGGTAATCGCTTCGAAGTTTGGTGAGTCGGCGCGTTTCGTAAATGAGGCACAGAGCGGAATGGTTGTAGATCCGTTGAAGCCGGTAGAGATTGCCGATGCCATTCAGTGGTTGCTCGATCATCCGGCAGAAGCGGGCGAGATGGGAGCGAGGGGTCGTCGGTTTGTCGAGGAAAAATGGAATTGGGAAAATGAATCGAAGGTGCTGATAGACCTGTACCAGAAGTTATTCCTCAAAAAAATTATTTAAGACGTTTCGGATTGTCTTTCGCAAAACTTTCCCACGAGCTCTTCTTCTTTTTCTCGGGACCATTCTGGTAATGATGGCACATTGCTACCGCAAGAGCATCGGTGGCATCGAAGAGCTCGGGCAACTCTTTCAGTTTGAAATAATTCATCAGCATTTTAGCTACCTGTTCTTTCGAAGCATTGCCGTTGCCTGTAACAGACTGCTTTACTTTTTTCGGAGCATACTCGACTATGGGCAGTCCGCGGTGTAACGAGGCAGCCATAGCAACACCCTGTGCGCGACCGAGCTTCACATCGACTGCACGTTCTTTCCGTAAAACGGTGCTTCGAGAGCAACTTCGTCGGGATTAAATTCTTCGATGAGGGCTAGCACTCTTTCGAGATCTTTTTAATCTCACTTCGTGTTCGTCGTATTTCGAAAGCTGGATGACGCCGAACTGAAGAAGGGTTAGATTTTGTCCCCTCACCAACAGGATACCATAGCCCATTACGTTCGTGCCTGGGTCGAGGCCCATGATGATTTTTTCTTTGACGCCGGGGGCCACGTTGGCCGGTTTTTTATTCATTTTTGTTCTCGTGGCAAGTTACTTATAATTGTCGTTTCTATTTACTGCGGATTGGTATTGCTGCTGATTTTTGGCTTTAGGCGATTAAGGAAACTTCGTGAGCCGGATCAGTTACACTTCAACTTCATTAGCGTGATCGTTCCCTTTCGTAATGAAGCAACCAACCTTCCGAATCTTTTAAAGGATCTCGCGACAATCAAATACCCTTCAGACAAATGGGAAGTGATTCTCGTTGACGATCATTCGACGGATAATTTTCGGCCAACAGCGTATAACGTATTACCTTCTTCTTCACCGGCAAGAAAAGCGGCGATCACGACAGGAATCGATGCGGCGAAGGGTGATATTATAGCGACGACCGATGCCGATTGTCGCGTTACATCTTTATGGCTTCAAAAAATAAACCTCGCCTTCCAGGATCCGAAGATCCAGATGATGGTTGGTGGTGTCAGGATAGAAGAAGACGATACTTTTTTTTCACAACTACAGGCACTTGAGTTTGTGAGCGTCGCGGTAACCGGGGGCGCAACTCTTGGGTTAGGATTTCCAACAATGTGCAACGGTGCTAACTTTATCATACCGCCGAAAAACATTCATCGAAGTTGGTGGCTTTGCTGGCAGCGAAAACGTTTCTTCGGGCGACGATGAAGCCCTGATGAATAAACTTAGCAAGATCTCAAGAGACTCTATAGGTTACTTATACTCTTCGGATTCCCTCGTCACCTCGTCACCTCTTCACCTCGTCACCTCTTTCCTGAAACAGCGATTGCGTTGGGCTGGTAAATGGAAGTCAAACATCTCCTTTGGAACCCGTGCCTTCGCGTTGGTAGTTTGGCTATTTCACCTTGTATTCATCGCTATGGGTTGCAGCGCCCTGTTTGGATTCATCACGTGGAAACTTTTCATTATACTCGCCGGTGCAAAAGATTTTCGTCGAAGCACTGCTCTTGATCCCGGCTGCAAAATTCTTCCAGGTAAAATGGCGTTGGATTTCTTTCCTCGCGTTACAATTCATCTACTCCTTTTACGTTATCTCGGTCGGATTCATGTCGCAGATCCTTTCACCGGAGTGGAAGGGAAGAGCAGTTTGAAACGAAGGTTCTAGACAGGATTTGTTAATTTAGAGGCCTGTATGACTGAGCTGCTGTTAAAAAAACAAGTTGAAAAGAAGGAGCTGGAGCTAATGCTCTCCTGGAGATCACCCAGGCGATCAACAGCAATCTGCCCGAAGAATCGCTCTACAAGATCTTCAATTTCACCCTCCGCTCGAACCTGAACCTTCGCAAGATGGCCCTCTTCGTTCTCGATGAGATCTGGAATTGCAAGGCACAGTTCGGTACGCAAAAAAATTACTCCAAAACCCGTCTCGACGAGCGTGTGAAGCTGATCAAGAACATTCACCACATGTCGGAGTTCGAAAACTGCGATTTCGACGAGTTCGACCTGGTGATACCCGTAGCTCATAAGACGGACACGCTTGCACTCATTTTTATCGGTAAGCTCGACGAGAGTCTTTCGGACCACGAACAGGCAGAAAGTCTCAAGTTCATACAAGCACTGAGTAACATCATTATAGTTGCAATCGAGAACAAAAAGCTGGTCCGAAATCAACTCGAACAGGAAGCCTTCCGCAAAGAGCTCGAGATCGCCAGCGATGTGCAGCAGTTCTTGTTTCCGAAGAAACTTCCGAATACCGACCGTCTCAAAGTTGAGGCAAGCTATCTGCCACACGACCGCATCGGGGGGGACTACTACGATTATGTTCCAATAAACAAGAACCAGTTTCTCATTTGCGTTGCCGACGTGAGCGGAAAAGGCATTCCCGCAGCGCTCATGATGTCGAACTTCCAGGCGTCGTTGCGCACGCTGCTGCGACAGACACCGAATCTTACCGAGATCGTGGAGGCCCTGAACTACCAGGTATTGGAGAACACAAAAGGTGAGAAGTTCATTACGTTCTTCGGAGCTGTGTATGATCTTTCTCTTCACACCATGGTGTATGTGAACGCCGGTCACAACCCGCCAATTCTTTACACACCCGACCATGGCTTTCGCTTACTCGAAGACGGGAGTACGTTTTAGGTGCTATGCACCCGCTGCCGTTCATGAACGAAGGGTTTGTTACCGACCTGAAAAACTTTACTCTCTTAGCTTATACCGATGGTGTTACTGAGACGATGAATGAAGCCGGGCAGGAGTTCGGACTGAATTCCCTGCAAGACTATTTTCGAAAAGAACAAGGATAAAGATCTCAAGACTATCCATCAGGACATCATCGTGGCACTCGATGGTTTCAAAGGACGCAATAGCTATCGCGACGACATTACGTTGCTGAGTTGCAGAGTGTCGAATCCATGAGGTTCTTTCGAACGCCTGCGATACTTCCAATAATTTATCCATCGCTGCTGTGGAAGATCAATACCGCCGGGAAAGATCTCTATCTCACTTTCGATGACGGGCCGGTTCCAGGTCCAACGGAATTTGTTCTTGAAACATTGAAGGCCTCCAACATCAACGCAACTTTTTTTTGTATCGGTGATAACGTTCGTAAGAACCCGGACATTTTCAAAAAAGTGGTTGATGCCCGTCATGTCATTGCCAATCATACTTTCGATCACATGAATGGCTGGAAGGCGTCTGCTTCCGAATATGTTCGCAATACAGAATTGTGTCAGACGCTATTGCCAAAAAAAAGATTATTTCGTCCTCCATTTGGGAGAATAACCCGGTCACAAATTTCATCGCTCAGTGATTACAAGATTGTGATGTGGGACGTGTTAACGTTCGACTACGACAGATCTCTCGACTCCGAAAAATGCCTCCGCGGTTCTTTGAAAGCCGTTCGACCTGGCTCCATCATCGTGTTTCACGACAGCGTAAAAGCAGAGAAGAATGTTACGTATGTGTTGCCCAGGTTTATCGATAGCTGCTTGTCCAACGGATATTCATTTCATGTGTTATGAATGTTCTCATTACGCCGTTGGATTGGGGTTTAGGCCACGCGACGCGATGTATTCCCGTTATTAATGAAATTCAAAAACTTGGTCATACTGTATTTATCGCGGGGTGCGGACCATCTTTACATCTGCTTAAGATTGAATTTCCGAATAATAAGTTCTTCGAGATAGCATCGTATGGAATTGATTATAAGACTAAGCTGCCGCTAATAGCTTACATGTTATCTAAAGCGCCTGGTGTTTTGTCAACTATCAGGAAAGAGCACGCACAGGTTGCTGATATCGTACGCGATCAAAAAATAAATTTTATCATATCTGATAATCGTTATGGTTGCTATTGTGAAGGTATCCCTTCAGCCATCATGATCCACCAGTTGTCCCTTCAACTTCCTGTTGTCTTAAAACAAATTGCTGACAAACAGAATAACTTTCTGGTCACTCGCTTTAACGCCTGTTGGATTCCTGACCTTCCGAATCATGCGTTAAGCGGGCAACTCTCGATCAGTAACATCCCACATAAATTTATTGGTCCGCTCTCGAGGATGAAGAAAGCCGATACAAACGAGCCACCTTTTGAAATGCTGGCGTTGATCTCCGGCCCCGAGCCCTATCGAACGTCGTTCGATTCTCTTCTTACAGCTCAGCTCAAAGAACATCCCTCTTATAAAATTGTTCGAGGCCTTCCACATCACGAAGCAACCAACGGCCCTATCTTCAATCACCTTCCTGCCCAACAACTTAACGACCTCGTCAATGCCGCCGAAATCGTAATAGCACGATCGGGTTACAGCACCATCATGGACCTTGCAGCGCTGAACAAGAAAGCGATCTTTGTGCCCACGCCGGGACAAACGGAACAGTTGTATCTTGCCAAAGAACTTGAAAGGAAAAAGATAGCGCCTATGATTTCTGAAAAAGAATTTTCACTAAGCGCTGCTCTTGATCGGGTGAACAAGTATTCCGGCTTTACGGAAAATTATTTTAAGGACAACCTGTTAGAGAAAACACTTCGTGAATTTTTGGATTGATACACATGCACATGTCTTTGCGGAACAATTTAACCCCGACCGCAACGACATCATTGCCCGCGCCATCGACGCCGGCGTGAAAGAGATCTACATGCCAAACATAGATCATACTTCCGTCGACAGCATGTTCGAGATGGAGGAAAAATTCCCCGGCACCTGCATCAGCATGATGGGCCTGCATCCCACATCGGTAAAGAAAGACTTCGAAAAAGAGTTGTACACCGTTGAAGAATGGTTGTTCAAAAGAAAGTTTGTTGCAGTAGGAGAGATGGGCACCGATCTTTACTGGGACAAATCCTTTTGGGAACAACAAAAGGAAGCGTTTAAGATCCAGGTTGGTTGGGCGAAGAAATTAAAACTGCCGATCGTCATTCATTGCCGCGAATCCATGGATGAAACTATCGAATTATTGGAACCTCTGCTAGGCGATGGACTCACTGGCGTGTTTCATTGTTTCACCGGATCACTTGAGCAAGCCCGCAAGATCACTTCGATGGGATTTTATTTAGGCCTCGGTGGAGTTGCAACTTTTAAGAATGGGGGCATCGACAAGATCATACCCGATCTTGAATTGGATAACCTTGTGCTGGAAACCGACAGTCCATACCTGGCGCCTGTGCCACATCGCGGTAAACGAAATGAACCTTCGTATATTCCGATCATTGCAGAGAAGATCATCGGGCTGAAGAATATCTCTAAAGAAGAGTTTCAGGCAATCACCACAAGGAACGCGTTGAGATTATTTAAACATGACGTACAAAAAATTAAGAATTAATACCGCTACGCCGGGTAAGCCGAAGTCGCGGGTGATGATCATCTACACCGGCGGAACTTTCGGTATGTCGTACGATAGCAGCGGCATCCTTGTGCCGTTCGATTTCTCATTGATACTCGAACACCTGCCGACGTTGCGAAATCTTTACCTCGATCTTACCGTCATCTCTTTCGAACATCCCGTCGATTCTTCGAACATCGATCCACAACACTGGGCGATGATCGCGCAAATTATTTTCGACAACTATAATGATCATGAGGGTTTCGTTGTGCTCCACGGCACCGACACCATGGCATATACCGCATCTGCATTGAGCTTCATGATCCAGGGACTTCGTAAGCCAGTGATCCTGACGGGCGCTCAATTGCCGATCAGCGAACCAAGATCCGACGCGCGTGAAAACTTAATTACGTCGCTCGAGATTGCAAGCCGCCACGACAAAGGAAATCCTGTTGTTCCCGAAGTCTGTATCTATTTCGACTACCAGTTGCTTCGTGGCAACCGATCGAAGAAAGTTGAGAGCGAGCATTTCGATGCATTCGAGTCGGGCAACTACCCGCCTCTCGCAACGGCAGGAGTGAAGATCGATTATAATACGTCTTCGATCCATTCTCCGTCTTCCGATGAGAAACTCCAGTTGTTGAAAAAATTCGACAGCTCAATATCGATCCTGAAATTATTTCCAGGGATCCAACCAGCGTCGGTCCAGTCGATCATCGACACGCCGGGATTGAAAGCACTGATACTGGAAACATTCGGCTCCGGTAACGCACCGACAACGCCGTGGTTCATCGACATGCTTCGTCGCGCCATCGATCGCGGATTGTTGATCCTGAATGTTTCACAATGTCCCGGCGGTATGGTGATGCAGGGACGTTACGAGACGAGTAAGATGTTGCAGGAGATCGGTGTCATTGCAGGCATTGACATGACAACCGAAGCAGCGCTCACGAAGCTGATGGTTCTTATTGGAGAATACGGCGTCGAAGAGACGAAGAATAAAATAAATTTATCTATTGCTGGAGAGTTAACGTTAGCTTAGATAATTTCAATAAAGCCCAACGTCCCGTTCACTCTTATCCGGGTGCCATCTTTTATCAACACCGTCGCATTCTCGACACCCACCACCGCTGGCAATCCATACTCTCTTGCAATTACAGCGCCGTGTGTCATTAGTCCCCCGACTTCGGCAACGAGACCTTTGATTAATACAAACAATGGCGTCCAGCTCGGATCGGTAAATGTGGTAACAAGGATGTCTCCCTCTTCCAAATTAGCGTCCCTGAAATTTGTGATTACGCGAGCTCGTCCTTCCACAACTCCTGATGAGACCGCGAGACCGACAAGCGCATTAGCCGGGAGATTTTCTTTTTTGTATTTGCCTCTTATGATCTCACCGTCCGACGTAATGACACGAGGAGGGGTGAGCTTTTCAAAATGTTCAAACTCTTCTTTTCTTTTGTTAATGAGGTCATAGTCAGCTTTGCGGGTACGGACAACTTCGCGGAAGTCGTCAAAAGTCAAATAATAAACATCGTCCCTGGTATTAATGACGCCATCGCTAACAAGTTGATCCGCTTCTTTCATCAATGCCTTTTTATAAACGAATAGCTGCCGGATTATAATGTACTTTGGATACTCACGAAAGCCCGCAAATGTCCGGAGCAGGTTGATCTTCTCTTTCGTCTCGGCAGCTTTCTGATCGTCGAGACGTTCGAGGATTTCGTTTTCTTTTAATAACGCGGCGTTAAGACCTCGATCAAATCTTCGTTTTCTTTCGCCGGGTTGAAAGTTCTTGATGTTGGCATTAATCAAAGCCATAAGCTCGGCTGGCTCTTCCGCCCATCGTGGCCTGGTGATATCTATCTCGCCAACACAACGCATTCCATACCACTCCAGAAAATTGTCGAGAGCGTTGCTCTTTTTACCTGATCTTAGACTATCTGCAACATCCAGCAGCGCCAACCCCATCTCTGAGGTTATATTGTTTTCGACAGATTGCGTTATCACGTCGGCCACATTTTTTTCACCTAGCCATTCCTCTATGTTTTTATTCAGCCACGCCGACGCGTTGATCACGGCCATGATAGCCTGCATAGTCTTCGATTGCTGCATAACTCCCCTGAAATGACGAACATCCTCCCGAATAAAATCGAACAGCGCGACTCCCGAATAAAACTGGATGTTCTTCTTAAGGTCATTCGAAAGGGCTCGTAATCTTATGATAAGGTTGGTAACGATGCCCGGGTCATTCTCGATGGGGGGTATATCTGAAAAACTTCTTAACTCCACCTTTTCGGTTTCTGGTAATAATTTTATAAAGTCACGTTCGATGATTGTCTCGAGTGCGTCTTTGATCAGCGGATCGTGCTGCCCCATCATGTTCATTAAATTCTCCCTGCCTTTTACGGAAGACAATCCCGGAGTCACATCAACAAACAATCGTCCCGCGGCGTGAGCCATCGGCGCTGAGGCGATCATTTGCCACATCGTAAGTCCCAACGGCTTCATCGCATCGGTCATCATTTGTTGATGACCAACCGATATGTAGACACGATTTTCATTGCCATGTGGTTTAGGAATCGGGAAGAGGGTCGTGATCGGTCTGCTCTGAACGATATAGAATTCGTTGTCGGCCAAACACCACTCGATATCTTGCGGAGCGCCGAAATGTTTTTCGATCTTCCTGCCAAGTTGCTCAAGCTCAAGTTTTTGTTTTTCTGTTAATAGTTGATTGTTAGAATTCACTGTTCCCGATACAAATGATTCCCCCAATCCCACAGTCGACTCGATAGAAATTATCTTTCGGTTCGACGTTACAGGGTCGGCGGTGAACATGACCCCGGACACCTCGGCGTTCACCATCTTCTGAACGATCACGGCTATACTCACTTTTTTATTATCGAAGCCATTTTGTTTTCGATACGCAATTGCGCGATCTGAATGTAACGATGCTCTACACATCGCAACGTACTTTACGATCTCATTGGTTCCAATAATATTCAGGTACGTGTCGTGCTGACCTGCAAAAGACGCAGTTGGCAGATCTTCAGCGGTCGCGCTCGATCGAACCGCATAATGCGTATGCTCATCAACAAAGTGAGAGATTTGTGTAAGGTCATCATCCTCGGTGATGCAAAAGCCATCCGGCACGTTAACTCCTTCGATCTTGCACAACTCACCGAGATTCGCACCCTTTCCGCCTGCTATTGCAATGCTGGTCCTGTCGAGGTCTCGTAATTTGGATATCATTACTTCTTGTTCAATTTAGTTGTCGCATCAGTCATCAGTTCGATCGACTTCATGAAGTACGTCTCGAGAACTTTGAGTTCTTTATGTGAAAATGAAGCGATCAGTTTTTCTGTGTTGCTTCTGAATTCCTTGTACAACGGTTCCAGGAGCGCCATGATGTTTTCGGTGTTCGGTTCAATGAAAACTTTCCGCCTGTCGTCGTCGGCAAATTGTCGCTTCACGAGTTTTTTCTTTTCCATTCGGTCGATCAGGCCGGTCACGGCGCCGGTCGTCAGGCCGGTGAGTGTTGCGAGCTCACCCGCAGTCATCCTGCCCTTCTGAATTAAGAAGCCGAGGTATTTGTGATCGGTTCCTGGAATGCCGGCCCTTCGGGCAACGGCCTCGTGCATCTGGAGTGAATGAAAGGCGAGGGCTTGACTTAACCGCCGAACGTGCTTGACTGACTCATCCATATCTTAATGGGTAAATATCTTAGTCACAAAGATAATAATTTATCTACTGATTTAAAACAGAAGGATTTTATCCATTTCTTTGTGGCCCCGAAAGACCGGGTAAGTTTTTTTGGAGAGGTGTCCGAGTGGTTGAAGGAGCACGCCTGGAAAGTGTGTATACCTGAAAGGGTATCGCGGGTTCGAATCCCGCCCTCTCCGCACTACACCGGTTTTCTGGAAGAATATTTTTTGCGGTATTCGATGGGCGATAAGTCTGTCACCCTCCTGAAAACCTTTCTGAAAGCATCGACATCGACATAACCTGTCTCATACACGATCTCATTGATCGTCTTATCACCGGCTTCTAACTGCTTCTTGGCAAACTCAACTTTTACTCTTTGCACGTAGCCTGCTATCGTGTTGGCCGTGCACAATTTAAATCGTCGTTCAAAGGTTCGCCTCCCGATACTCAGCTTGTTACAAATGTCATCTACGGTCCAGTTATTTGCGGGACTGTTTTCAATCATTTCCTGTGCTCTTAAAACCAACGCATCACCGTGATGTTTTTGTCCCATGAAAATTGCATAGGGATTCTGACTTTTCCGTTCGATATCTATTTCAAACATCTTGGATGCGAGTATCGATACTTCTCTGCCGAGGTGTTTTTCGAACAGGTATAGGATCAAATTAAGATAAGAGAAACCGCCACCACAGGTATAAATGCCCTTCTCATCCGTTATGAAGCCATCGTTCACAACTTTTACTGCGGGAAAGAGTTGCGTAAACTCATTTGCTGCAGCCCAGTGTATTGCGCATTGCCTGCCATCTAACAACCCAGTTGACGCCAGGTAGAATGACCCAACGCACAGGCAAAGTATTTCTGCGCCAGCACGATATTGATGTATTAGCCAGTCAGTGTATTGTTGATTCTCCTCGATGGCTTTCTTAAAGTCGCCACACAACAGCGGCAATATGATTACATCAGTTTTGCGTACGTCGGCGTTCGTTCTATCGGTGCGAATCGTGTATCGTCCGCCCGACAATTCAGTGTTCCTCGCAAGTCCAACAATTTCAATATCATAAAAGGGAGCCTTTCCCTGGTATCGCATAAAGTCATTTACGCGGCTAAAGAGCTGATAACTGCTATCGATGCTTGAAAGTGTTGCATCATAAAGCGGAAGGATGGAAACGTGCTTCATCGTGGTAGATAGGATTCACAAATATATCGACTTGACACGCCGCAATCGACGGGTAAGAATGTCGGGTTTACCCGGCGAACGGGATATACTCATTCAATAGCTTTGCTATGTCATTTAAAAATTTCGGGAATGAAATCAATAGAAATTATTATGCTGCCGGTGGCAGACAGGGAGAAGGCGAAGGAGTTTTATCTCAGGTTAGGGTTCCAGGTTATAATTGAAGCACCCGATCCCCATGGTCAAACCTGGATACAAATGGGGTTGCCCGGTAGCACTACCAGCATTTCACTGGCAAGTTTTCAGGCCATCATCTGCGAGACCCTGGATATCGAGGCAGAGATCAAGAAATTAAAATCTGATAGAATCGAAGTGGGCAGGATTGATGAGACACCGTGGGGCAAATTCGCGTGGTTGAAGGATTTAGATGGAAACAGTTTATGTCTGCGCCAGAAATAGTTGCTATTTAAGGAACAGATATGCATTTTTCACCTGTAATCGCTATAGCCCCCTCACTGCGATTACCTATCTATGACAGTAACCCCTAAGATCCTTCCGGATCAACCTAAAATTATCCGGGCATGGACCATGTACGACTGGGCTAACTCGGTCTACAACCTCGTCATCACCACCACATTCTTCCCCATCTACTTTTTAGGTGTCACAAAATCCGCCTACGGCGAAGATACCGTGCCGTTTCTCGGCATGACTTTTAAAAACTCTCCGTTGTATCAGTACACACTTTCGATCGCATACTTATCGATCGCATTGTTATTACCCATCCTTTCTTCGATCGCCGACTCTCGTGGAAGCAAAAAAAGATTCATGCAGTTCTTCTGCTACATGGGCGGACTCGGCTGTATCGGTTTGTTCTGGTTCAAAGGCCCTCAACCGAGCGTTGAATGGGGACTCTTATGTTTTGTATTGGCAACCATAGGTTATTGCGGCAGCCTGGTGTTCTATAATTCTTACCTGCCAGAGATCGCCTCGATCGAAAACCAGGACCGCGTAAGTGCTCGCGGCTTCGCAATGGGTTATATCGGGGCAGTGATCCTTCAAATGGTTGGCTTTGCCCTCGTTATCTACTTCAGTGGCAAGGGTGATAATGTTTCAGGTCCGTTGATAACATTCCTGTTAGTTGGTGTATGGTGGATTGGGTTCGCGCAGATCACATTCATACGATTGCCAAGCCCCCCAAAACGCGCAAAGCATGGTCACAACATGTGGACCGATGGTTTCACCGAGCTTCGCAAGGTCTGGCACAAACTCAAAGAGCTTCCGCAGCTTCGCTCATATCTCGCGTCATTCTGGTTCTATAGCATGGGTGTGCAAACCGTTATGCTTGCCGCTACGATGTTCGGACAGAAAACATTAGGCCTTCCGCCCAACAAGCTCATCGTAACGGTAGTGCTCATACAATTGGTTGCGATAGCAGGAGCCTTCCTCATGTCGAGATTTTCGCGCACTTATGGCAACCTGAAAGTTCTCATGGGTGTTGTGTTGTTCTGGGTGGTGATCTGTGTGTCGGCTTATGAAGTTGCAGTGCTGAAAGAACATGGGTATTCGGCTGAATATTATTTTTATGGATTGGCCGTAGCAGTCGGATTGGTGATGGGTGGGATACAAGCGCTTAGCCGGAGCACGTATAGCAAGCTGATGCCAGTTACAGAAGACACCGCATCGTTCTTTAGCTTCTACGATGTAACCGAAAAGATCGCGATCGTAATAGGAACATTTACATTCGGATACATCGACAACATTCTCGGAATGAAGAATTCAGTGTTGAGCCTGATTGTGTTTTTTGCTTTTGGCTTCGTCGGGTTAGTGATGACTAACAGGATAAAAAAGTAATTTCTAAGCGTATCCTTTGCTCCCTTCACGTATCCTCCGCGTCACAAAAATTCGGGAAACTGCGTCTCAAACTTAGCATCCTCTCCAGCCTTCGGTGCCGGGCAGCAATAGTGCACCATCCCATTGGTAACAGCCAGGTACGGTGCACCAATCGTCATGTTGTAAACTGCGATTTGATTGAATGCCTTTTGCGTAAGCTTGATCACTGGCGACTTGCACTCGACCAACATCCACGGTTTACCCTCGCGATTACGAATTAAAATATCGGAGCGTTTTTGAAGCCTGTTGTAGGCAAGCGCTCCTTCTATCCTGAATAATGATCGCGGGTATTTCAGATGGTTTATGAGGAAATGAATAAAATGTTGTCTTACCCATTCTTCCGGAGTAGCGACCACGTATTTTTTTCGAATGATGTCGAAAATATATACTTTGCCTTCCTCTTTCTTCAAGGACAGCGCCGCTTCGGGAAGGTTTAGTTTATACACAGGTCAAAAATATGAAGAGCAAACAAGATATTGTTGAAAACTGGTTGCCAAGATACACCGGTATGCCATTGGATGCATTCGGTAAATATATCCTGCTTACCAACTTCGATAACTACGTTCGGTTGTTTGCCGAATGGCACAACGTTGAAGTTCACGGACTCGATCGCGCATTTCGTTGTGCGACAGCAGAAGGCATCACGATCATCAACTTCGGTATGGGAAGTCCCAATGCAGCAACAGTCATGGATTGTTTAACTGCCATTAAACCCGAAGCCTGTCTTTTTCTTGGCAAGTGCGGTGGTCTGAAAAGTAAGAACTCGATAGGCGACTTCATCCTCCCGATCGCGGCTATTCGCGGCGAGGGCACGTCGAATGACTATTTCCCACCCGAAGTTCCGTCGCTGCCAGCTTTCGCATTGCAGAAAGCGACATCAACAACCATTCGCGATTACAACCAGGACTATTGGACTGGAACTGTGTATACCACCAACCGGCGTGTGTGGGAGTGGGATGAAAACTTCAAAGATTACCTGGTGCGTATTCATGCCATGGCAATCGACATGGAGACTGCAACGATATTTTCTACTGGATTTTATAACGACATTCCCACCGGCGCTTTATTGCTCGTGTCGGATTCGCCTATGAGTCCGGAAGGTGTAAAGACTGAAGCTAGTGATAAACATGTCACCACTAACTTCGTCGAGTTACATATAAAGATTGGGATCGATTCGTTGAAGCAGTTGATCAACAACGGCGTAACGGTGAAACATCTACAGTACTGATTTGACGTCAGTGTACGGTAGTCCAAACGCATCCGCTACCGCTTTGTACACTACCTTTCCATTGATCACATTCAGTCCTTTGCAAAGATCCTGGCTTTCCTGCGCAGCTTTCTTCCAACCATTGCCTGCAAGTTTGATTGCGTAAGGCAGGGTTGCATTCGTGAGCGCGAGTGTCGATGTATAAGGAACCGCACCTGGCATGTTGGCAACACAATAGTGAACAACGTCGTCGATGATGTAAGTAGGATTCTCGTGTGTTGTTGGCTTGCAGGTTTCAATACATCCACCCTGGTCTACCGCAACATCCACCAGCACTGTACCGGGACGCATCGTCTTTAGCATGTCGCGCGTGATGAGCTTCGGAGCTTTTGCACCAGGGATCAACACAGCACCAACGATAAGATCATGTGTTCTTACGAGATCGCGGATCATATATTCACTGGATACCATCGTGTGAACATTCTTCGGCATCACATCGTCGAGATAACGAAGGCGATTGATATTTACATCGGTGATCGTAACATCTGCGCCCATGCCTGCAGCGATCTTCGCAGCATTCGTTCCAACAACACCACCGCCGAGGATCAATACTTTTGCTGGCATCACACCGGGAACACCACCAAGTAATATGCCTCTTCCTTTCAATGGCTTCTCCAGGTACTTCGCGCCTTCCTGTATCGACATACGTCCTGCTACTTCACTCATCGGAACGAGCAATGGCAAACTTCCATCGGGGCGTTCAACAGTTTCGTAAGCAAGACAGATAGCTCCGGTCTTGATCATCGCGTGCGCGAGAGGTTCGTACGAAGCGAAGTGAAAATATGTAAACACTAATTGATCTTTGCGGATCAATTCATACTCTTGTTCGATCGGCTCCTTCACCTTCATGATCATCTCTGCGATGCTGAAAACTTCTTCAGCTTTCCCAAGGATCTTTGCGCCAGCGCCTGCATATTCATCATCACTAAAGCCACTTCCCTCGCCAGCTTTTGTTTGGATGTAAACAGTGTGACCGCGCTTCAACAACTCTGCTGTTCCTGCTGGTGTAAGCGCAACCCTGTTTTCATTGTTCTTTATTTCTTTCGGAACGCCGATGATCATTTTGATGAAATTTAGTTTGAAATTAAGCGTGCAAATATATAATGGAAAATACAATTTTTGCATTCTACGGGTCCTTGCGACGCGGAATGGAGAATCACTCTCTTCATAGCAAACACCTAAAATATCTTTTTTCTGCGCGACTTCGCGGCTATCGCCTTTATTCCAGGGGAGATTTTCCAGTTGCAGTTAAATCTTCATCATTAGCTGATTCCATCGTCGTGGAACTATTCAAGATTGTCGATAGGTCTACAAGAGAAATGATACACAAGCTCGAAATGGATGAAGGATATTTTTTGGAAAACGTCGTGGTCAATGAAATGCAGGCCAACATGTATCTCGTCGAAACGCCAGAAAATTATCCTCTCGTCGAAAACGGAGATTGGGTAACTTTCTTTCGCGAAACACATTAATGAACATATAATATTATGCGGTATTGCGACCCTTTGAAGCGCGCACCTATTTTAGTTATTTTTGCCACAAACGTTTGAAGTTTGAACGCGCCCAAGACCGTAACCACCTCTAAATCGGAGAAAAAAATCGCCAGCATCCTGGACGATTTCCGGCTTGCTTGCGAAAGCAGGGAGGCGAGTTTGCTTGGCCGTAAAGAAGTGTTTCTGGGTAAAGCCAAGTTCGGCATCTTCGGCGACGGCAAAGAGATCGCACAAATCGCGATGGCAAAAGTGTTCCGCAACGGCGACCACCGCGCAGGTTATTACCGCGACCAAACTTTCATGCTCGCCATCGGCGAACTCACACTCGAACAATATTTCGCCCAGCTTTATGCGCACACCGATGTAGAAGCAGATCCCGCTTCTGCCGGTCGTTTAATGAATGGCCACTTCGCCACACGCATGATCGACGACAAAGGCGAATTGAAAGAGCTCTCGAAGCTTAAGAACAGCAGCTCCGACATTTCTCCTACGGCCGCGCAAATGCCGCGACTCCTCGGTCTCGCTTACGCTTCTAAATTATTCAGACAAAACGCAGGTCTCTCGAAGTATAAAAATCTCTCGAACAACGGTAACGAGATCGCATTCGGCACCATCGGCAACGCATCTACTTCCGAAGGCATGTTCTTCGAATCGATCAACGCCGCTGGAGTGCTTCAAGTACCAATGCTCACTTCTGTTTGGGACGACGACTACGGTATCTCCGTATCGAACGAGTTTCAAACAACGAAAGGAAGCATCTCCAAAATATTGTCTGGCTTTCAGCGCACAGAAGACGACAAAGGTTTCGAGATCTACACCGCAAAAGGTTGGGACTACGAAGGTCTTTGCGACGTCTATCGCAAGGCCGAAAAAGTATGCCGTGAGGAACATATCCCCGTTATCATTCATGTCGATGAAATGACGCAGCCGCAAGGTCACTCAACCTCCGGCTCGCACGAACGATACAAGTCCAAAGCACGCCTTCAGTGGGAAGCAGAGCACGATTGTATCGCCAGGTTTCGCGAATGGATCATTGCGCAAGGATTCGCATCTCCCGAAGAGATGGATCGTATCGAGAAAGATGGAAAAGCTCGCGCAAAGGCAGCCCGCGACAGCGCATGGAAAGCATTCGTTGCCGACATGAACGTCGATCACCAGTCGTTGCTCAAGATCCTCGCAGATGCAACTGAAGTGAACAGTGAAGTCGAAGACATTCGTCGTACACTGTTCGAGACCATCAACCCGATGCGTCTCGATGATCAGAAAGCTGCGAAGGTTGCATTCCGTCTCATTCGTGATTCTGAAGATCCCGTTCGTACCGAACTGGCCGCGTGGATACGTCGCACTGCCGTTGAAAATTCCAGGCGATACAGCTCACATCTTTATAGCCAGTCCGACTGGTCGGCACTGAAAGTTGAAAAAGTTGACTCGGTTTTTTCCGAAAGCTCCAATGTTGTCGATGGTCGTGAAGTTCTTCGTGCATGTTTCGAAGCGGCGCTGAAGAGAGATCCTCTCGTGTTGGCATTCGGCGAAGACGTTGGACAGATCGGCGACGTTAACCAGGGTTTTGCAGGTTTACAAAAAGAGTTCGGTGAGCTTCGAGTAACTGATACCGGTATCCGCGAATGTACCATCGTAGGCCAGGGCATTGGTCTCGCTCTGCGTGGACTCAGACCAATCGCCGAGATCCAGTATCTCGATTACCTTTTGTATGCTGTTCAGATCCTTTCTGACGATCTCGCTTGTTTGCAATACAGAACAGCCGGTGGCCAGAAAGCTCCATTGATCATTCGTTCGCGCGGTCATCGTCTCGAAGGCGTATGGCATGCCGGATCACCTATGGGAATGATCCTTGGAAGTCTTCGGGGTATTTATGTCCTGGTTCCCCGCAACATGACACAAGCTGCAGGTATGTACAATACCATGCTTGCTTCCGACGATGCCGCGCTCATCATCGAGTGCTTGAATGGCTATCGATTAAAAGAACGCATTCCGGATAACATCGGCGAATTCAAAGTTCAGTTAGGTGCTCCAGAACTCCTTCGCGAAGGTTCGGATATCACCATCGTTACTTACGGTTCGATGTGCCGCATCGTTATGGAAGCAGCTGATGAGCTTGCGAAGGTTGGCATCTCTTGCGAAGTGATCGACGTACAAACATTGTTGCCTTTCGATTTAAGTAACATGATTGTTGAGTCGATTAAGAAAACTAACCGTGTGATCTTTGCCGACGAAGATGTTCCGGGTGGGGCCACGGCATTCATGATGCAAAAGGTACTCGAAGAACAGGATGCTTATCAATACCTGGATTCACGTCCACGTACCATTGCCGCTAAAGAACACAGGCCTGCTTACGGAAGCGACGGCGATTATTTCAGTAAGCCCAGCACTGAAGAAGTATTTGATGTGGTGTACGAGGTGATGAGTGAAGCGGATCCTTCGGGTTTCAAACCGCTGTACTAATTCTCTCTAAGATTAAATTCACGTGTAAAGACAACATTGCTGGCATGCAATGCACGATCTTCTATGAATACACGAAGACGCAAGGTCTTTGCGCCAAAGATCGTCGTGAAAAACTTTGATTGAATAGCATACCGTATCTCACCTTCGAGTGGTGTGCTTCGTCCAAGGTCTTCAGAAAGGATCGGAATGCGTCCATAGAAAGTGCGGATGCCACATAAAGGCGCGGTGAAGAATGTATTCTCGTCAAACGTTTCATACGGATTCGCGGGATCGTCGGTCTTTGTTTGGAACTCGACGAACAAGTTGTTGTAGTGTGGATTGAGCTCGAAAAATAGTGTGTCGAACGGAACGGGTAATGTTTGAGGGTCGTTGTCGTCGTCGATAGAAATGATCTCCCAGTTTGTACAATTAAATGGTTTGATGTAAGGCTTCAGTGTATCGTAACCTGGGGTATCGGTTCGGTCGGCGTAATCCACATATTTTCTGAATTCTCCACTTGCAGGATCTACATAATAGTAACACTTGTTTTCGTACGCGGAACAGTCGTAACCGGGAGGCTTGGATTGGTCCGGCTGGAGTCTTGATTTTGTATAGTACCAGCGATCGTTAAATGGGGGAGCAGTCTCCTTTGAACCAATACCGACATCGCCATCGCCGTCTTTGAAAGTAAGTTTCAAGATAATTGAGTCGGTAGGCAGGGAACCATCGTCGGTGGGACCACCTTTGATGAAGTCTACGCTCTTGAAAACGATCTGCGGAGTGTCGGGATATTCCGGAGGGTTGAAGCACGAAGAGATGATCAGCGGACTGCAAAAAACCAAGACCAACAACCACCGGAGCAACTTCATTCTTTCTAATTTACAAACTGAAAATTAACCAAACGCTTGGAGAGTTTTACGAGTTTCGAGGAAAGTTTATACCACGTAAACGATCAATCCTTTGAGGAAATTGCTCTGAAACTCTTCCAATTTCAAGCAAAAGGCAATCCCGTTTACGCAGAGTACATTCAACACCTCGGTGTTCAACCTAACTCCGTTCGGTCCATCCGCGACATCCCGTATTTGCCGGTATCTTTCTTCAAGACCCACGACATAAAGACCGATCAATGGCACGAGCGAACTGTATTCACAAGCAGCGGAACTACAGGCATGACCTCAGCGCGGCATCTCGTCTACGATCCTGATTTCTACCTCAGGAACACCGTGAAGTGCTTCGAATTGTTTTACGGAGACCCATCCAACTACAGGTTCCTTGTAATGCTTCCATCCTATGCCGAGCGACAAGGTTCCTCGTTGATCGCGATGATCGAACATTTCATGAAGCTGGGGGGCGGGGCATCTTATCACAACAATACGTCGGGTTTACTGGATCAACTCGGCAGAAAACAGGACAAAAAAGTTATTCTTTGGGGCGTAACGTTCGCATTGGCAGACCTTGCAGAACAACATGAGCTCGATCTTTCAAACTGTATTGTGTTTGAAACTGGTGGCATGAAAGGCAGGCGGAAAGAGATCACACGTGCCGAACTGCATGAGCTTCTGGGCAGGCGTTTTCATACGAAAATTCATTCTGAGTACGGAATGACAGAACTGATGTCGCAAGCTTACTCGATGGGAAATGGCATTTTCCAGTGTCCACCCTGGATGAAAATTGTGATTCGCGACCCGGAAGATCCGCGCGATTTGTCGGAAGGGCGGGAGCGGGGCGGAATTAACATAATCGACCTGGCGAATATTCACACCTGCGCCTTTATTGAAACCCAGGATTTAGGCAAGGTGGGGCAAAAAGGTAGTTTTGAGGTACTTGGTCGGATGGATAATTCCGATATCCGGGGCTGTAATCTTTTGGTCGAGTAGCCATGCCTACCGGTAGGCAGGCCGTTTTTCTCGGTGAACGGGAATTATGTCAGCCCGGCATTTGTTTTCCCCCACAAGAATCCTATTTTTGTTCGTTATCCACACATAAACGCACCGTCATGAAGAAAGTACTCGCAATCGTTGTAATCGCAGCTATCGCTTCGTCGTGCAGCACTTACACTTGCCCTACTTATAGCAAGAAAGAGGTGAAGCAGGCCGTTGCTGAGAAGAAGATCTAAGGACGATCTTACGGAAGATCTTACGATCTAACAATACTTCTTCACATCGTTTTCCGTGATCTTGTCATCGCTCATGATCACGAGTCTCTCTACTACATTTCGAAGTTCCCGGATATTTCCAGACCACGATTGTTTCTTTAGCTCGTCGAGCGCCTTTTTATCAATACTCTTTTTCTTAGCTCCATACTCTTCGGCGATGTCGCCCAGGAATTTTTCTGTGAGTAATGGAATATCATCGGCGCGATCTTTCAACGCAGGTACTTTTATGATGATCACACCAAGCCGGTGATAAAGATCTTCCCTGAAACGATTCTCCGCGATCTCCTTTTTTAAGTCTTTGTTGGTAGCGGCAACTACTCTCACGTTCACGGAGATGTCTTTGTCGCCACCAACGCGAGTGATCTTATTTTCCTGGAGGGCACGCAGAACTTTTGCCTGGGCCGAAGCACTCATGTCGCCGATCTCATCGAGGAATAACGTACCGCCGTCGGCTTGTTCGAATTTGCCGATGCGTTGTTTGATGGCTGAAGTAAACGATCCTTTTTCGTGACCGAACAATTCACTTTCGATGAGCTCTGAAGGAATGGCAGCGCAATTCACCTCAACAAAACTTCCGTTGGAACGCGGACTGTTCTCATGTATCGCACGGGCAACGAGTTCTTTGCCGGAGCCGTTGGGTCCGAGTATCAACACACGTGCGTCCGTAGGAGCAACCTTCGAGATCATCTCTTGTACTTGCGCCATCTCTTTGGATTCGCCAACCATTTGAAACTTGCTGGCAACTCTCTTTCGAAGCGTCTTTGTTTCGCGAACGAGATTGCCTTTGTCGAGAGCGTTGCGGAGTGTAATGAGAAGGCGATTGAGATCCGGTGGCTTCTGAAGGAAGTCGTAAGCGCCCATCTTCGTGGCATCGACAGCCATTTCGGTAGAGCCGTGGGCAGAGATCATGATGAATGTTGTTCCGATGCCTTTATCTTTTGCTTTCTGTAAGACTTCCATGCCGTCCATCTTTGGCATCTTCACATCGCAGAATACAACGTCGAAGTTTTTATTCTCGAGCATCGCGAGTCCTTCTTGTCCATCACGGGCTTCTTCAACCGAGAGGTTGAGTTCTTTTTGATCTTTGAGGATGTCTTTGAGCACGGCTCTGATGGAAGCTTCGTCTTCGATGAGGAGTATACTGGGCATAGCGCGCAAGGTATCTCATTTTCATTACACTATTATCTCTGTTACATTTGTGCAATGCAAGCCGGTTCTATCGCTGTCAGCATAAGCTGAGAGAGGAAAGTCCGGGCAACATAGAGCATCGTACTTCCTAACAGGAAGGTCCCGAAGCAGACTTCGTCGCTTCAGGAACAGACAGTGCCACAGAAAACAGACTTCCTCGGCCGACGTGTCGGATGGGGTAAAGGTGAAAAGGTGGAGTAAGAGCCCACCGCCCTGGTGGTGACATCGGGGGCATGGTAAACCTTACGAGTTGTAAGACCAAATAGGCCACGATCATGATCTGCTCGGTCTTGCTTCGGCTATCGTGGCGGGTAGGTCGCTCGATCCTTTCTGCGAAGGAAGGACTAGATAAATGATAGAAGTTCACTTAATCGTGAAAACAGAACCCGGCTTATAAGGCTTGCATATTTTATCGATAACCCTTAAACAAAAATGGATAGGCTCGAGATCATTCAGACGTTAATGAAAAAGAAAAAACTCAACAACTACCTTGAGATAGGGGTGTTCAACGGCCACATTTTCTTTCGCATTAAAAGCACATTCAAAGTTGCCGTAGATCCTGAATTCCGTTTCGACGCGTCGCGCAAAGCAGGTAAGACACTCGTTAATCCATACAACTTATATAATCAATACTACAGTAAGACCAGCGATGCATTCTTCGCCGAAGACGCCACCGACGTGTTTAACGATAAAGAAGTCGAGATCTCTCTGATCGACGGCATGCACGAGTATGCGTATGCCCTTCGCGATATCGAGAACACCGTGAAATATCTTTCAGACGACGGAGTAATTGTTGTTCATGATTGCAGTCCCAAGGATAAAGAAGCGGAAGTGAATTTTGCAGAATACGAGAAACGAGGATTCACGGGTATCTGGAATGGCGACGTATGGAAGGCGATCCTTCACATCCGCAGCATCCGGAAAGATCTTACGGCCTTCGTATTGGACACAGACCAGGGCCTGGGGATCATCACGAAGAAACCCGACCACAATAATTCATTGAGGTTTACACAAGAACAGATCGGGGGATTTACTTTTGAAGACTTGGATAAGAACAGGAAGGAATGGTTGGACTTACGGCCCGAAACTGATTTTTACGATCATTTCGATATCAAGTGAACGATAACTTTTCACTATTCACTTTTCACTTACTGGACATCCGCGCCAGTGATCTTCAGCTCAAACTGATCGGCCACGTTAGCCACTTCCTGTAGCATCTCCTTCACAGCACCTTCACCAATGTTATCATAAGGCGCAACTGCCTGCACCTGCAAGTAATTTTCGGCGATAACAAACCGGCTGTAGTTTAAGAAGCTCGTTTGTGCAAGGAGCGAACGATAATCGATCTCATTCTGCGCCGGGCAAACTTTTGAAGTGAACGTGACCAGCTTGCGATTATAAAGCTCG
The DNA here is from genome assembly GCA_037200305.1 of Bacteroidota bacterium. Taxonomy (GTDB): domain Bacteria; phylum Bacteroidota; class Bacteroidia; order Cytophagales; family Cyclobacteriaceae; genus ELB16-189. Next base: position 114,167 of record JBBCGZ010000003.1, on the reverse strand, counting down.
TTGTTACGAATTTCTGCCAAGACCGTTTGTGCGCGTCCGCCGGATACAGGAACGATGGCAATGATAAATTCAGGTGAATATTCGTTGTACTCGCCACCGATCTCTTCGGCGTAACGACGCATGAATGCTCTTAAGTCCATAAGTCAGGGTTTACTTTATAAAGATCGTAAACTTTTCTTCTTTTTCAGAAATATAAAGCGTGGGCTTTAACGCCATGACTCGAGAATTCGAGCGCCGGGGCCGGCACTTTGATCATGTTCACGAGTTTGAACACCGTTTTCAGAAATTTCGATCGCACGGGAATGGCAGTGAGATCGACATCCAGGCTTAAATAATATTGCCTGTAGGGTTTTAGCCCAGCAGCGAGATTTTGGCTATCGCGCGCGTACAACATATTTTCCGCGCCGTATCCACCAGCTACGCTCAACCATTTCGGCCACTTCGAATTCCTGACAAACTTCGCAACATCGACCGACAACCATAAAGTCTGACCATTGTAATTCTTCAGCATCTCCGACATCCCGCTGCCCAGTACATCCGGACGTTGTTTCGACAACGACGTGTGATGAAATGAAAACTTGGGATGGATCCGTACTTCGTTCCACGCCCACGATTGGCCGAGGTAAAACAAACTACCAGTTAGATTCGCAGCGACATCCGATGCCGATGCTCCGTACGCTGCCGAATATCCATCGAATACTTCAATCGACGACATGATCACAGCACCTGTCACCGCTCCTATAATATCCGATTTTCTCTTAGACACATTACAGCTTCGAAGCACCATCGACGCATTGTCGGACAAATGAAATCCCGAAAAGAAATGGCCGGCCTTATCCATCTGCTTCCACTCAGGCGCGTCATTAAAAAAATGAAACAATGTCTTTGGTGCATCGCTATACCATGCATTACCCAGCACAACCATCGACGCACCGTAAGCAACACCGACACTTGTAGAAGCGATGATTAACTTTTTCTTGTTGACAGTAGAATCTGTTTGTGCTTGTGAGATCAAAGGAAAAAAAAGCAAGAGTAAAAAATATCTCATTGCCTAGTTGTTTCCACCAGATTTCGGAACAGGCACGAGTTCGGCCAGTGAATCCAAATCATTTACTTCCCTTTCCAACTCCAGTTCTTTTCGCCGCCTGTCTCGCGCGCCGCGTAAAAGATCTCTCACTTCATTGAAACTCTGGGTGTGCATCAAGCTGAAACCGGTCGTCACGGCAGTCTGTGCACCGAGTGAGCTCGAGATCGCGTTGAAGGTCGAGCGACTGTACATCTTCACCCTGAATTTTCCATCAGGCGTCAAAAGATAATCAACGGTCCAGTCGCCGGCCATCGCCGCTACACTCTGTTGCTGTGCGGGGTTTTGTGAATAGATAGATCCGTTGCGCGTAACGCGAAGCCGGCCGTTTAAGAACGAATACGATAGTCGTAACTGAAATGTGTTGAACGCTTCTGTGTCGAGCGCGCCTAGATCAAGATCGATCTCCAGGTTCTGATCCATCTGTGTAAGCCAATAACTAAGCTGGTTCGACAACAACTCGCTAACGCTGTTGGCCAGCGAACCACTGGTACTGAATGCATCGAGTGGTGACAGTTTTCGCAAGATGATCAGCGAAAAAACTTGTCGCTTAAGTTCCTGTTCGTCCAAACGGGTCTTGAATGCAGCGAAGTCGAAGCTGAGTCGTCTCGAGGTACCATTGGTGAGAGAGACAGTAGACGGCAGATCGGTAGCCACAAGATCGAATACAAACTGCGGCGACAACATGGGGCCGTCGAGCTTTAACTGCACTTCGATCGGATACTTGCGTTTAATCGCGGGATCTGTTTGGGCATCCAAATCCTTATCATAGATCGGTGCCAGCGACGCCAGCTGCCGGTAACCGGCTGTGATGTTCATGATGCCCGCATAAGGATCGCCATACCACAGCAGCTGGCTGCCCGGCTTAATGTTGAACTCCTTGTTGATGATATTGTATAGCGTGAAGTTATACGCACCTTCCGTGAAGCGGATCCCTCCAAACATATTGAACTCACCTTTGGTGTCGAGCTGCAGACGAAGATCGCCGTTGCCACGACCGCGAATGATGTCACCAGCTTTGATGTCGAAGATGATCTCCGCGTAGGCGGCAGGAGTGATGTCGAGATTGATATCAACCGTTACACCGGTCAACGTTTTCTTGATAGCCTTCTTTTTCTGGCCGCCAGATATCGAAAGACTATCAGTGAAGTGAGCGAATGTAATGAAGTCTTTCTTGTCGACTTCGGAGGTGCCACTGATCGGTATGTAGATCTTCGTGTTCTTTTCTGTTCTCGCGTTTGCAGAGATCTTTAAGTTCGACGATGGTCCGAAGATGTTCATGCTGCCCGTTGCATAACCTTGTCCGTAAAAAAGATCATTGTCTTTGCTCGTTGTGTTCAGCACCTGGAAGTTGACGAAGTCACCATCGAGGTCTATCACAAACTTGTTGAAATTCTTATGCGCGACGTATCCGTGCAATGTGCCTTTGTTTTGATAAGCATCGATCATCTCGATGTTGTCGAATATGATCTTGTCGGGCGACATCCCCAATTCACCATTGAATGAGTACAAAGTGCTGAGATAATCAACCTTGAGTTTGCCGTCTTTTACTTTTCCTTTTCCGCTTAAAGCGGGACTGAAGAATGTACCGCGGATCTGGTATACACCTGTAAGCTCTCCGTCGATTTCGGAGAACAGCCCACGTAGCACCGGTTCCAACATCTTAAGACGAGTATTATTAAGCTCGGCTTTTACATCCAGCGGGTCCGTCTTTGCTTCGGGGTCATAGATTCCTGTGAGCACGAGTGTTCGTTCATGCAAACGGTCTATCGAAAAACTAATATCAAACTTTTGTTTCTCCGGGTTCCACTCGTTCTTTCCGTCCACATCGCCGATCAGGAAGTCGTTTACCGTTAAGGCCACCACATCGATGTCATTCTGAATGAATGGCCTGTGATGAAGATCTTTCCCAACGAGCGTAGCGTTGAGTGTGCCCATAAACTTCTCGGTACTAAACGTGTTGATGATGTCGAGATTCAGATTACTCACCGTCATCGTCAATTCTTTTCCGGGGTCTTCCGATATCAAACCGTCGATCAATATTGATTGCTGATCGTTATGGATCCTTAGATTTCTGACTGTGAACTCTTTTCCGCGGAAGAGGATGTAGTTCTTCTGATCAACAACCCACTCTCGATCGAGTGCCAGTATCCTCGACGGCAGCACTTTGATCATCGTGCTGTCGTATAGAAAGTCAACCTCTGTACGAAGTCTTACTTTGTTGCTGAACCCTTCCTGGTCGACATCCAGCCCAAGATCTACGTGATCACGATTCCAAATCCCTTCAAGTAAAAGATTGTTGGTGGTAAGCGCTTTCGATAATAGCTGTCGCTTCGATTGTATAGTGGCCATCGCAAGCACATTGGCACTGTCGCGTATTTTCGAACCTGTGAATTCAATATCGTTGCCGATGAAAGTTTTGCCCTGGTAGGTAATGGTGTCGATGTTGGTGAAAGCCTGGAGTATCGAAGTCTGCCCATTCGTGAAACGTCCTTCGATCTTCGGACCATGGTTCAACTTCAGGTCGATGCCTGCCAATGTCATCAAAGGATTGATGTCGTGAAGGTCGATTTCAATATTCGCCTGGTACTCCTGCGTACTCTTGCGTTTGCTATTGTAGTATGCTGCGATTGCATTCTTGTCGTTGCGTATACTCAGCATCAGCTCCTGGAACAGTCTCGTGAAATCGGAGAAGAGTGTTGAGTAATAATAATTTCCTTTCATCGAAGCATCGAACAACGAGCTTCGAAAGGTGATATGCCTCTCGAGATCTTTCTGTTCCGAGATAAGATGCATCGAGTCGAGCTCGATAAACTTTTGGTTATAATGGATCTTGGTGTTCTTGAACAATGCGTCGCCAAACAAACTGTCCACCTGCAGGCCATGTGAGTTGATGTCAACATACGAGCTGATGGCGAGATCTTTCTTCGAAAAACCGAGCTTGTGAACGAGAGCGGTATCGAGATTGGCTTGTATCTGCACAATGTCTCTGTCACTCCGGAAGTCGATCGATCCTTCGGCGTTAAATCGAAGATTCGGATCGTCGATCTTTATCGAACCCGAAAAGAATTGTTTCGCAAAGCGGGCATTGGTGTTGATGTTCACATAATCATATCCCATAATGCCAACGGAGTTGACTGTTCCCACCAGGGTGAAATCGGCCGACTCATACGTAAGACCGCGACCAGCGATATTTCCATGGAGCGTTACATCCTGGAACCTGGTGGTGTCGTTGAAATATCTCCCCATCCTGAAGTCGCGGAGTTCTATCCCGCCTTTATACAAAGTCTTGTCAACATTCTTTTCATTTACTTTCAGGTTGACATTTGAACGGATCCAGCCGAGTCGGCCATCCAACGTTGCATCCGCTACGAAGTCGTTGGTGAAGCCGGTGAATGTTCCCAGGATATTCAGATCACCTAATGGCTTCAGTCGTTCGTAAACGAAGTCATCGAAGGCAAAATGAAGATCATCAATGTCGACGCGACTGCGATCGACCTTCAGGCGAATGAATGTTTCGTTGATCGATGGAAGACCATCCATGTCAACTGAGCCTCTCAGTATTGTGTTGCCCACACGAAGATCCATGTCGGTGTAATGAAGTCTGTTCACGCGGCCGGAGAGCTTTCCACTGAGAGTTACGGGTTGACCAATTGCTTTCGCCCCTGGAGCAAACAATTCAAGATCGGCAGGATGGAGGTATGTGTCTTTCAACAGCACATTGAAGCTGACCTTATTGTTGAAATCACTGAAGTCGCGCTGGCTGTTATAAGAAAATATGATCGTGTCGGAGATCACACTCCGGCCTGCCTTCGCATGCAGGCCAAGAAACTCCATGTTTGTTTGCGAGATCCGGAAGAACGTCTGCAGACTTTTTACATCGAGCTTGGTGGCAGCGTCCACTGCCGTGAGTGAGTTCAGTTGAAACTGTATGGTGTCGCCAATCACCTTGAAGCTCGTGAGTTCGCCGTCATTCAGGGCAAGCTTGAAATGTTTGTAGTCGAAACCTTCCTTGATGGAGTCTGAGTCGGCCTGGTTGTAAATGAACTGAGACCGATCAAGAACGATCTCACCGATATTGAGCTTCGTGCTCTTGCCGGTCCCCGTGCTTGTCGACATGTTATTGATGCGATCGATGAATACGTTGATGTTGAGATCGCGGGTGCTGTCGGTTTCCTGTATGGTCTTGATATTTACCGACGCGCTGTCGACCGCAGCGCCGTCTATATTGATCTCTTTGTTTTCCCAGAGACTGGCCAGCCGAAAGTTCACTCTCAGGTCGCCGACCCTGATCATCGCATTATGCTCCGGGTCTTCGATAACCAGGTTCTTTACAACCATGCGGTCGTACCACCTGAGGTTGATGGAAGAGAAGGTTACGTTGAACCCAATGACTTCTTTAAGGTCACCAGTGTATCGTTCAATGAGAGCTTTCTGAACGGAAGGAATTTGTAGTAAGAGAAACCCGGTAAGGACGAACACAATGGCGACATATATGCTGTACAGCACAATATTTCGGATCCACCGGAACACCCGAATTTTGATAACTTGCCACCTCATTTTCGTGTCGTATGCAGCCTGTTATCCTTGCCATTGAGTCTTCTTGTGATGAAACTTCGGCTGCGATTATTCGGAACGGCAAGGTACTCAATAATGTTATTGCGTCGCAAAATGTCCACCAGAAATACGGTGGTGTGGTGCCCGAACTTGCCTCCCGGGCTCATCAGAAAAATATTCTCCATGTTGTTAACGACGCGATGGTGTCGGCAGGTATATCGCAGCACGATCTCGACGCTGTCGCCTACACCCGCGGCCCCGGACTCATGGGGGCGCTTCTCGTTGGGGCCTCGTTCGCCAAAGGGCTGGCCGTCGCGCTGAATCGTCCGTTGATCGAAGTGAACCATATGGAAGCTCATGTGCTGGCACATTTTATAAGCGATAATCCGCCTGGTTTCCCATTCTTATGCCTTACAGTAAGCGGCGGCCATACCCAAATAGTTCTCGTAAGTGATTACAATGATCTTAAAGTTATCGGCGAAACAAGAGACGATGCGGTAGGAGAGGCTTTCGACAAAGCGGCGAAAATATTGGGACTTCCATATCCCGGTGGACCATTAATCGACAAGTATGCTAAAGACGGGAACGGGCGTCGATTCACCTTTCCAATAAGTGAAATGCCCGGGCTTGACTATTCATTCAGCGGTGTTAAAACAGCATTCCTATATTTTATAAGGGATCAGAAAGCAAAAGATCCTGAGTTTATCGAAAAGAATCTAAACGACATTTGTGCTTCGCTTCAAGCAACACTAATTGAAACGTTGATGCGCCCTCTGAAACTGGCGACAATACTGGAAGGAATAACGCGGGTGGCTATCGCCGGTGGCGTTTCCGCAAACTCGGGTTTAAGAAAAGTAATGAAGGATCAGAAGGACTGGAATGTGTATACACTTCCTTTGGAATATTGCACAGACAATGCCGCAATGATCGCGATGGCGGCGCATTTAAAATTTTTAAGAAAAGAGTTCAGTCTATTGGATGCATCGCCAATACCGAATCTTAGTTAACTTTGTAGAATGGCTAAGGCGGAACGGTTTGCTAAAGAAGTAAACGTCAGGAATAAACGTGCTGGATTCGAGTATGAATTACTCGATAAATACATCGCGGGTATCCAGTTACGCGGCACCGAGATCAAATCCATACGCGAAGGGAAGATCACTCTCCAGGACGGCTATTGTTATTTCTCGAACGGCGAAGCTTTCGTGAAAGGCGTCAACATCTCCGCTTACGAACAAGGAACACACTATAATCACGTACCGATACGCGACAGAAAACTTTTGTTAAAGAAGGTGGAGATCAGGAAGCTGGAGGCGAGGGTGGAAGAGAAAGGTCTCACGTTAATACCCGTTCGTTTGTTTATCAACGACCGCGGCTTCGCCAAGCTGGAGATTGCCTTAGGTCGTGGTAAAAAACTTCACGACAAACGCGATAGCATTAAAGACCGCGACATGAAACGCGAGCTCGGAAGGATCAAGATGTAAAACGAATGAGTCAACCGATCGATTATGGTGTTTGCAGGCTGGCAATCGTAACTGTCAGGAAAGAAGCCGATCAAAAGAGCGAGCCGGTCACTCAATTGCTTTTTGGTGATCACTACGAAGTCACCGTGCTAACGAAAGATCAGAAGTGGTTGTCGATCGTCATCAACTCCGATCAATCAACAGGTTGGATCGATCGCCTTCAACATCATCCGATCAGCAAAGAATACCACGAACAAATAGGTCTCGCGAATTTCAAGATCACTACCGACATCGCTTCAACGATGTTGTATAAGAAAAGTCAACTTACCATTGTTATGGGAAGCATCGTGCCGATATCGGCATCAGAACTTTTCAAAATGGAAGAGCAGTTTGCATTCAACGGAGAAACAAAAAGTCTAGGCCAACGAAGAGACTTCGAGTTCCTGACGTTCATGGCCAACAAGTATCTCAATGCACCACACCTTCCCGGTGGTAAGAGTCCATTCGGTATTGATGCACCGGGTTTTGTCCAGATGGTGTTTAGGTTGACTGGCTATCAATTGCCGAGAGACGTCCAGCAACAAATGAACTCAGGCAAAGCTGCGGAAGAAGGTCTTCCTGGCGACCTTGTGTTCTTCAAATCAAATCATGTCGGTATACTTCTTCAAGACCAAAAGATCATTCACTGTTCAGGTAAAGTAAGAGTCGACCTCTTATTGGAAGAAGGGATATTAGATGCAGAAAAGAAAGTTTATACGCACTCTTTCGCGCACTTCCGCCGAATCCTCTCTTAAGTTTTTTTTCTATCTTAAAGGCCATGAATAACCGTGTACTGGTACTAAATCAGGACTTTAGTCCCCTGATGGTATGCTCCGTCGAGCGTGCCTTTGTACTGGTATTCCTCAACAAGAGTGAACTCGTTCGAAGCGCCAATGGTCACAGGATCCGTTCAGTGACCAGTTCCTTCCCAATGCCTTCTGTCATACGCCTTAACAGGTATGTTCAGGCTCCTTATCGCGGCGTAAATCTTACGCGCCAGAATGTTTTCAAACGCGACAACTTCGAATGTCAGTACTGCGGAACAAAGAAAGACCTGACACTCGATCACGTGATGCCAAGCTCACGTGGTGGCATTCATTCGTGGACCAATTTGGTTACAGCCTGCAAGCGATGTAATGCGAAGAAAGGCGACTATACGCTCGAAGAATCAGGTATGGATCTGCACCGCAAACCTTACAAGCCTTCCTATGCCCTTTTTCTCCGCGATATCAGTGGAATGAAACAGGAAGAATGGGACGAATTCCTTGAATCTTAGCCGCCTTTCGGCTACTTTTATAGATTCCTCATTCCCCAAAACCCGCATGAGAATACCTCTACTCCTAGTCCTGCTCTTACTATGTTCTCACCTCTACGCCCAACGCCTCGAAAACATCAGGGCCGAAGCCGTTAACGGTGGCGAACAAGTCATCATCACCTACGACATTTCCGGTGCTTCGGCAGACCAGAAGTATAACGTTAGAGTTTATAGTTCTCACAATACATACACGTCGCCACTCGTACAGGTAACTGGCGATCTCAACGACGTTGTGCCTGGTACCGGTAAACGCATCATCTGGAATGCAAAAGCAGAGATGGTGGAATATTCCGGCGACGTTACTTTCGAATTGCAGGCAGATGTAGTCACTGCCCAGATCACAGTTGGGAAACCCTCGTCGGTCAAGAAGGGTAAAACAATTACGATCAACTACTCCGGCGTTAATCCAGGTGAAACTGTAAAGCTTGATCTTATCAAAGGCGGCGTGGTCGTTAACCAGATCGGTACTTCCACCGATCCGCGTAAGTACTCGTGGTCTGTTCCTGTAGATGTTGACAAAGGTTCGGACTACCAGATCAAAGCTACGGCAGGAGCGAGAACCGCTACCAGCAGTCCTTTCTCAGTTAAAGCAAAAACAAAAGCAATCGTCTATATCATTCCTGCAGTAGTGGTTGTAGGTGTAGTTGTATTCCTCGTTACGAAGTCCGGCGGTGGCGGAGGAAAGTCTAAGGATCTTCCAAATCCTCCAGATGTATCAACCGAAGCCAACTAGTAAATGCAAGCATCAGACGTTATGAAGAAACTCTACATCCTAATATTTATTACTTCGATCTCTTCCGCAACATTCGCGCAAGTGCCCTCACAACAATGGGGATTTGCGTCAGGCGGACCTTCCGGAGAGCAGATCGAGGCCTCGTGCACAGATCCTTCGGGCAACTACTACATAGCCGGTTCGTTCGATGGTACTGTTGATTTTGACCCGAGCGGCGGTACAGCATCAAGAAGCACAACAGTTGCTGGAACTACCGACGCGTTCATCGCGAAGTTCAATCCTGCTGGCCAGCTGCAATGGGTAACAACATTCGGTGGCAGCGAGAGCGACGGCATATACGGCATTGCCGCAGACGCAAGTGGAGTTTATGTAACAGGATTTTTCGCAGGAACGGCCGACTTCGATCCGGTTGGAACAACGACTAAGATCGCTGTTGATGACTACGATATCTTCGTGGCCAAATACAATGTATTGAATGGCAATTTGTTGTTCGTGACTTCATTTGGAAGCTCGGGTACCGACTATGGCAATGCAATAACAGTTAACGGAAATTCTATCTATGTCACTGGTGCATTCCATGACGTTATTGATTTTGATCCTTCAGTCTCAAGCGACCCGCTGACATCATTAGGCGAAACAGATGTATTTCTCGCATCATATACCGTCCTCGGCGATTATCAATGGGCAATTAATATCGGTTCGTCGGACGACGACGAAGGATATGCTGTCGTAACCAATGGCAGCTCAGTATGGGTTGCCGGAAATTTCGAAGGAACATTCTATCCAGATCCCAACGATGGTACGGTAAGCGGCGATGCTGTTGATCTGACAGATGGCTTTCTCTCAGAATACGATGTCACCGCTGGCACCTGGAAGTCCTGGGCTACGATCCAATCCACAGGCAACGATGTAATAATTTCTCTTGCACTCGACGGAAGGGGTGGTCTGTATACGGCTGGTAGATTTGACGGCAACGTCGTTATGTACGGAGCAAACAGCACGTCGAAGGTTTCGTCATCTTTTGGTAACCTCGACAACTTCGTGTCCAGGTATGATATAAGCACACGGACAATTGTCGTGGCTCAACACTTTCGGCAGTACGCAAGATGATTACCTGACTAGTATTGTTGCAGACGCGGGGAGTGTATACGCAGTTGGAGCATACGGTGGACTGATGGACATCGATCCGTCCGCGACCACAACAAACCTTGCGTTCACTGGAAACCAGGATGCATTCTTTGTGAAGTATAACTACCTGGGCGGTGCTTATGTTACCGGCTTCGGTCTCGGTGGTAACGATATCATTCAAGCCAGGTCCAATTGCTCTCGGGCTAGGCAACATCTATTACTCAGGTGCTTTCCGGGGAACGGTCGATATCGATCCGTCAGGGCTCACCAATAGCAAGTCGTCGGGAACAGACACCGCTTTCGATTTTTTCTTCAGTAAGTACGTTCCGGTAGAGCCGTTTTCATCACCGGGTACAATCTCGATTTCAAACACTGGCTCAACTACAGCAACAATTACACTTAACGCACTCGGCGGTAATTATAATGATGGATATATTGTTCTGTACAACATCGGTTCGGGAGTAACGGCTACACCCGTTGATAACATCGTATATAATCGCGAGGATAATCCCGGTAACGGTGTTGGCAAGGCCCTTATCACCTCCGGTGCCACGGTCTTTACAGTTACAGGCTTAACACCGAGTTCTTTTTATAACATTTCGGTTTTCTCTTACAACGGAAATGCGTCAGTCAGCGGGAACATCAACTATAAAACAAGTATCCCGATTACAACTACGTTCACGACGAGCGCTGTTACTGCCGAACCCACTGGTAGTCCTTCGAACTTTAATGCAAGCGCCTTCACTACCAGCGGATACAATGTTACATTCAACGCGGCAGTTCCTGCACCGACAGGATACATCGCAATACGCGGAGCTGGCGTGGGCACTACACCTACTACAGATCCTTCCGATGGTGTAACCTATACGGTAGGTTCTACAATTGGCAATGCAACCGTTGCCTACATCGGGTCTGCGTTGAATTTCAATGAGACGACCCTGGCATTCGCCACTACTTATAATTATAAGATATATGCTTACTCAGGGGGCGGCCTCACTATTAACTACAAACAAACGTCTCCGGCGCAAGGCAGTACAGGAACATTAGGCTCCCTGGAACCAACAGCGCAGCCAACTAACCTGGTGTTCACAACGGAAACGTCTACTGGTTACCACTATTCTTTCAGCGCAAGTATTGGAACCAATGTCAGCGGGTATGTTGGATTTCGTCATCTTGGTTCCAAACCAACCTTCGTTCCAACCGATGGCGTTCCCCTCGTTGCAGGCGACAACGCTGACGACGGCAGCTTCATTGCTTTCTTTGGAACGGACCTCGGGTTCAACGCGGCTGGTCTCACCCCTTCAACCACTTACTATTACTCCATTTACGCATTCAACGGTTCGGGAACTACCATCAATTACCGCCAGGCATTACCACTCAAGGGTAACGTAACAACCACCGCTTTCGATGATACAACGGCGCCGTCAATCAGTGATAAGACTCCTACCAGCACAACTCTCAGCGGTGGAGTTACTATTTCAGTAACTGCAACCGACAATGAATCTGGCATAGACTACCTCTGGGTTGAATATTATCCCGTCAATACAGATGACTACGGTGATGATGACCTGGAGTCCCAGGGGAACGATGCTTACAGTTTTGCCATCCCTGCGTCTTTCAACAAAGGGCAAGGCATAGAATATAAAGTGCACGCACTCGACCTTGCAGGAAATGAAGCTGAGACCCAATGGAAGACTATTGTATTAAATGTTACAGATGGACTACCGATACCTTACGCGTTTGGAACCGGCAAGACTAACTATCGAATTATATCAGTGCCACTCAACCTGGCGAACCCGAAAGTGACTGATGTGTTCGATGAGTTTGGTACTACCTATGATAAAAGTAAATACAGGTTGTTCCATTTCGCCGGCAGCAACGTAACGGAGCTTACCGGAACTTCAACTATCGAACTTGGTAAAGGCTACTGGTTTATCGCAGCAGAGCAAACAACAGTTAACTCAGGTGCAGGCACAACTGTAGTGACTGGCATAGATAAAGATGTCACTATACCCATAGCCAGCGGCTGGAACCAGATCGGCAATCCATACAACTTCGATGTTGACTGGAGTGATGTGGTGACGGCGAACTCCGACAAAACATTCACAAAATATAAAACATACGAAGGCGGATTCAACAACGGCACAAGCATCAAGAAAATGGGAGGAGGTTTCGTGATGGTCAGTGGCGTCGGCGATAGTCAACTGGTGATTCCCGTGTATAGCAGTTCGCGCATCGCTGCACCGATACCACCCAACTTCAACCAGACCATCGACTCCGACATCTGGGGTGTGGATCTCATTGTAAAATCAGGTGATACGGAGAATAATTTCGCCGGCTTCGGCATGCATCCCGACGCAACCGAACAAGCCGACAAGTTCGACGACTTCACTCTGCCCAGGTTCATGGACTACCTCGAACTGAATTACAACAAGAAACTCTTCGGTTCGGCTTACACGAAAGATATCGTTCCAACATCCACACAACACGTATGGGAATTCGAGCTTGCCTCGAATATCGATAGCGATGTGATACAGGTAAGCTGGGACAATTCTAACTTCGAGAACTCTGCGTTACAACTTGTGTTGTGGGACGTAAATCAACAGCGTGCCGTCGATATGAAGGCACAAAACAGGTATTCTATCGATCGAAGCCAGTCTGGGAAGTTTAAGATCTTCTACGGAAGCGAGTCGTTTGTTGAAACAGGAAACACTGCCAAATATGGCCGTATTCCACTCGGCTTCACCTGTGCCGTCTTCGGGCAGTGTAACGTTGGCCTTCTCTGTACCCGATTCGAATGGTGAGGTGAAAACTAACCTGAGTATATATAATTCGATGGGCCAAAAAGTTTCTAAATTAGTAGACGATACTCTTCCAGCGGGTTACCATCAGGCAGTTTGGAACATAGAAGACGGTACAAAACCCGCAGCCGGAGTGTATATTAGCGTGTTGAAGTTCGGTGAGACTACACTCCAGAGGCGATTGATTATCAAATAGAACACCTAAAAAAACCAAATAATATGAAAAGGCTGGTCGTAATCATTGTTGCTCTTTGTGCTTTGATGCCGGCGTTTGGCCAGACACTCAAAGGCAAGAGTAATCCCGTTCATTTAGAAATTACCTCGAAAGCGAAATCATCACCCCCAGTAATGGTGTGGCTTTCGCCCGAACAAACCTCATCGGTTATCACCGGTGCCGAAGTCACTATTAAAGTCGGTATCAACTCCACGATCAATTTGAAGAACGTTACAGTTCTCATCAATGGTCAACCTCAACAGTCACGCGGCTTCGGTGTTACTTCCCCCGATGCTTCGAAGTTCACTAAGTTCATCGAACAAAAAGGAACGCTGTCCGCCGGACCCAATGAGATCAAGATCATTGCAGTTAACGACAACGGAGAAACAACAACAGAGTCGCGCATGGTAAGCATGACGCCCTCCGTTGCAATCGCGAATGCTGAATCACGCACCGATTATGCATTGATCATTGCCACCAATGACTACAAAGACTGGAGCGATCTTACGAATCCAGTTCAGGATGCAAAGGCGATTGCCACCGAGCTCGGAGAAAACTATGGTTTCAAAGTAGAAGCACTCTACAACGCAAGCAAACAAGAGATTGTAACCAAGATCCGCGAGTACGCGAAAAAGAACTACAACACCGACGACCAGTTATTCATATTCATCGCTGGTCATGGACAGTTCGATGACATCGGTAAAGACGGTTACATCGTAGCAAGAGACTCGAAGCTAAACGATGATACGTACGACACTTACATTCCCTTCTCAGTACTTCGCACAACCATCGATAACAATCCTTCAAAGCACGTGTTCCTTACTATGGATGTTTGCTTCGGTGGTACATTCGACCAGGCGATCGCTAAACGCGGTGGTGATGGAGACGCTATGTATACCCGACATTCCCCAGGCCGAATACATTAGCAAGAAGCTGAAGTTCAAGACCCGCATGTACATGACTTCTGGTGGAAAACAGTACGTTCCCGATGGACGTCCCGGTAAACATTCACCGTTCGCATCGAAGTTCCTCGAAGCACTTCGTGGCTACGGCGGAACCTACCGTGTTCTTACTGCCAGCAAGATCTGGTTGTCTGTTGAAACCGCTAAGCCTGAACCGAAATTCGGTGCCTTCGGTGACAACGAACCTGGCAGTGAGTTTGTGTTCCAGGCGAGGTGAGTGAGTTTACTTCGAGCAATACCGCACGCAGTGCGGGACCCTCGCGTTCATTTGCAGTGAGTGCGGGCGTCATTCTGATCTTATTCTTCGCCACACGCTGCGTTGGGACAAAATCAGTTTGAGCCGGGAATGATTCTGGAGGACAATCGCTACAATGCTCTTCCTGTTGAATATGGAGCGCAGTCAACTCTTCCTCCTGCGCGAAGTCTGAAGTCTTATTATCCACGCGTTGTTGTTCAGCCTAAAACAGACTTCACCGGTGCCGCATGGGCTTCAGTTTGGAATGCACGCACCGCTGCCGAAGCCATCGCGTGCAATCAAACCGATCAAAAGAAGATCACAGAAATCGCGTTCTCGCCCGCATACAATTATGGCCTCGTAAGAAAAACGCAAGACTGCCTTCAGGCCGTTAGCATCATCGACCTTCTTGAGTCTTTAGTGAAAAACGGAAGTCCATACTTTTCCGAATTCCGCGAGTTCTGTCCAATAGAAGTCACCGCCGATCTCTATTCGTTAGCGCGAAGCAAGAAATTATCAGGCTACTTCAAATTATTCAACACCACCGACGAAATGAAAGTAAAAGTTCAGTCGGTGAAAAATGCTATTAACTCAAGCAATGCCGTGATCGCTGGAATGATCTGTCCACCTTCGTTTCATTTTGCAACCGACTTTTGGCAGCCACGCGAACCACAAGCCGATCCCCAATATGGAGGTCATGCCGTTTGTGTTGTCGGTTACGACGACACCAAGTTTGGCGGATCATTTGAAGTGGTGAATACCTGGGGAAAAGATTGGGGCGTGCAAGGTTATACCTGGATCCGTTATAAAGACTTTGGAGATTATTTTCCCTACGCTTTCGGATTGTTCCAGGTTGGAAGCGCATCGTGCAATATTCCATTCGAAGCGAAGGTTGTTTTCAACCAGATCAATGGTGAGGAGATGCGCGTGCAGGTTGAAGGCGCAGAAGGTCAATACAAATTCTGGAAGCCATACCCCACGGGCACAACTTTCACAATACAGATGACCAGCGCTGTGCCGGCATATGTTTACTGTTTTGGTGTAGATCCTGCCAACGAGCTCTTTCCCTTGTTTCCGCGATTATCCACCACGGTGCCAATAAGCTTTTCGTTGCTCCGCGCCCCCGACGACATGCCCGCTATCACGCTTACCGATCCACCGGGGAAGAATAATGTTTACTTCATCTTTTCGCCTTCAGCCATTGATCTCACCAAAACGATAGCAAAGTTGAAAGGAAGAAAAATCATCACACCAAATGATGTTCGCGCCGCTTTGTCGTCTACAGCTCCTTCAATAAAATGGAGTAATAAGGATCTTAGTTTCTCCGGAAGTCTTACAGGTGCAGTTGTGATGCAGGTTTTGCTGGAGCAGACCAAAAAATAATCAGAACTTAAGGCTAAACACCGTTCTCACGTCCGGTTCACTTTCAACCGTCAGTGTTCCATTGTGCATCTGCATAATTTGTCTCGACAAGCTTAAACCAATTCCGGAGCCTGATTTTTTTGTTGTGAAGAAAGGCACGAAGATCTTCACCAGCGCTTCTTTGATGATACCCGGGCCATTGTCCATCACGTCAATGTAAACACTGTTATCCGTGGCGCCACCTCTTAAGATTACTTTTCCGACGGCCGCATGATTCAACGATTCAATTGCATTCTTGACAAGATTGATCAGAACCTGTTCGATCATCTCCTCATCAGCCTGGATCGTGAGGTATTCAGATTCGCATGTGTATATGAACTCTATGGAAGTCTTCTTGATCTGTTGTTTCATGAATTGACCAACACGGTCAATAAGATCTGTCACACGAACTGTCTTGATCTTTGGTTGCGGCAAAGATGTGTATTCGCGGTAAGCGTCAATGAATCGGATCAACCCCTTGCTTCGCGATTCGATCGTATCCAGGCCCTCGCGAAGATCTTCAGCGCCTTCATTCTTCAGCTCGTAACCGTTTTCTTTTTTTACGAGATCATAGTCAAGGATCTCGCGAAGGGTAGAGGTAAGCGACGAGATAGGTGTAATGGAGTTCATGATCTCGTGACGAAGCACGCGCGTCAGGTTCTGCCAGGCTTCGAGCTCCTGCTTCTGCATTTCCGTCTGGATGTTTTGCATCGTGATCAGCCGCACGGCGCTGGCACGAATGCGCATCTCGGTGGCCTGTATGGTCAATTGAAGCTCTGTGCCTTCTTTATAAAGTGAGCTTTTACCGGGTGTCGTTGCAAGTATGATCTCATACAAGTTTGGATTGCGATCACGGAGCTCGGAGATGTTCTTTATCGTGGAGGTAACGCCGAGAAATTTCTTCGCATTGGTATTGATCAACTGAACAGTTCCATCTGTGTCATATGAAAAAATACCGGTCCGTACTTGTTGCACCACAGTATTCAAGTACTGCCAGTGTTCTTCTTTTTCCGAACGCGTTTTCCGAAATGCTTCCAGCACTTCGTTGAAAGCAACGTTAAGGTCGCGGAAGCTCTGGCCAAGCCGGTTATCGGTGTTGAAGCCCGAGATGAAATCGGAATATTTTACGGATTCAAGAAAACGTGTCAGCTTTCGGTTGGTCTGCGAACTGAAGCGATAGAGCTCGACTAATTGAAGTACAATGATGATTGCCGTTAGCCCTGCTGCGAAGATCATATTGGGCCGGCTCACCATGTAAACCATAAGGGACATGGATACACCGACTAATATCACACGGAAAGCTACCCTGAAACGAAAATCATTAAAGGCATGTTTCTCCAGCCTTCTGTAGAGGGACGATCTGGTCAATCCAACACGGAAGCTGCCTGCGTGATATTACCATTATACTTCTTCAAAACCTTACGGATCAGCAACTTTTCAACCTCATCGAGATTATACTGATCCAACGAAGATTCTGATCGGTCTCCTTCGAAGTACCAACAGTGAAATTGAAATCTTCCGGTTGCAACACCGATGAGTTACTCAGAATGATCGCACGCTCCAACGAGTGTTGCAGCTCACGAATATTTCCCGGCCACGGATGCTTATGCATTCTCGCCATTGCCCCCTCACTGATCTTCGAGATACTCTTCGAATACTTCCCCGAGTATTGTTTCAGGAAGTGTGTTGCCAATAGCGGGATATCTTCCATGCGATCGCGCAACGAAGGAATCTCGATTTCAATGGTGTTGATCCTGTAAAGAAGATCCTGTCTGAAACGATTCTCCTTCACATGTCATACAACGGCATGTTTGTGGCACAGATTTAGTCGGATGTCAACCTGCGTTTCTTTGTTAGCTCCCACACGACTTACTCTTCTATTCTGAATCACCGTCAATAATTTCGCCTGCAAGGGCATCGACAAGTTCCCGATCTCATCCAAAAACAGCGTGCCTCCATTGGCCATTTCAAATCGACCCGGTCTGTCTTCCTTCGCATCTGTGAATGCACCTTTCTTATGACCAAATAGCTCGCTCTCGAAAAGTGTTTTCCGTTATCGATCCAAGATCAACACTCACGAACGACTCATTCTTTCTTGCGGAGTTTCTATGAATTGCACGTGCGATTAATTCTTTACCCGTTCCGGTTCTCTCCAAGTATCAACAACGTTCGCATCGGTGTGCGCAACACGATCGATGGTCTGAAAGATCTTCTGCATCGCGGAACTGCTTCCGATGATGTCTGAATATTTTTCATTTTGTACCTGGTTGAACTCCTGGTTCTTGATCCGAAGGGTATGGACTTCATCACGGGATTCGCGTAAGCGCATTGCAGAAAAAAGCGTGGCCAGAAGTTTGTCGTTCTCCCAGGGCTTCAACACAAAGTCTGTAGCGCCGGCCTTGATGGCCCTTACAGCCATCTGCACGTCTCCATAAGCCGTACCTCACTACAACCCCCGCCGACCGGATCGATCTGTAATATCTTTTCAAGCCAGAAAATAACCCTCGCTGCCACTGCTCACATCTTTGGTGAAGTTCATATCAAGCAGGATGACGTCGTAGTTGTCGTTGCTCATGAGGGCAGGAATAGCTTCGGGATTCTTTTCGATATCGACCTGGGCCATATGGCGCTTCAGGAACATCTTGGCTGCCTTAAGGAGGTCTTCGTTGTCGTCTACGATAAGGATTTTTCCCTGTTTGTTTTCAGACATAGGTGGTTGAAATTGGTCGGTACCGTCCGCCTTCGGGCAACAATAAGGCCGAAAACGGGGATTTCCGAAATCACTTGAAAATGGCGGTTTTTGGCAAGATTCGAATTGTTCGCCCCGTCCGCTTGCGGACATGTGCGTTCAGTGCTGAACGAGAAATATCTATTAAAAATGTCCATTACGCATCAAAATAGCGGGTTCCTTCGTTGGCACACTTGTTGGCAATAGGCAAGCCCAAAAACCATTATACCACTCGCTTTTCATGGACAAACAGATTAAAAAGAAAAGATTCACTGTCAAGAAGGTCGCTACCTGGGGTGGAGGCGCTCTTTTGATCATATTTATTGCATATCAGTTTATTTGGGCCGACCGTCGGAGCAGGCTCAAGGTCGACATCAATAAGATCACCGTTTCTGAAGTGAAGCGTGGCATTTTCCAGGAGACCATCCCGCAGACAGGTGAAGTGAGACCCGCCAATACCGTCTACCTCGACGTTGTAGAGGGCGGTAACATCAAGAAGATATCAAGAGAATCCGGCGCCATACTTAAAGCAGGCGACGTTATCATGGAGCTCAGTAACTTCAACCGCGAGCTTTCAGTGCTTGGCCAGCAGGCAAGTTTCAACGAAAGTATCAACCGCGCCCGTGAAACACAGGTACAGCTCAAAAGAATGGATACAGACCAGCGTCTGAACCTTGCGCGTATCCAGCAGCAGCTCGACGTTCTTGGTCCACAATTTATACGTGCCAAAGGCCTGTTCGAGAAGAAACTCATTTCAAAACAGGATTACGAATAGCAGAATCCAACTACAGACTTAACAGGGATAGTTACAGGATCCAGTACGAAGCATATCAGACCGATTCTGCCGATCGCGTTCGTTCACTTTCGTCGACAAAATTGTCGGAGCAGCAAATGATCCGGAGCCTTGATGGTCTCCATACCGTACTCGACAATCTTCCATCAAGACACCGATCGATGGACAGCTTTCATATCCCCCAGCATTGGGATGTTGGACAATCTGTAACCACCGGTCAGCGCCTTGGGCAGGTCGACGTTATGGGCAAGTATAACGTGAACGTGCCTATCGACGAATTGTATCTCCCTCGTATCTCGACAGGGCTTCATGCAACCACTGAATTTGCGGGCAAGTCTTATGGTCTGGTAATAACAAAAAGGTATCCCGACATCGTGGGGGGTCGCTTCCAGGTGGATATGGAATTCGAGGGTGGTCAGCCCGACGGTCTCAGAAGAGGTTTGTCGCTCCGCCTGAGGATCGAACTCGGTCTGTCGTCGGAAGAGTTGCTGTTGCCTGTGGGCGGATTTTATAAAGACACCGGTGGAAACTGGGTGTTCGTACTGGATAATAACAATCAGGCGGTGAAGCGCGATATCAAGCTGGGAAGGAAGAGCCCTGACTATTTTGAGGTATTGGAAGGCCTGGAACGGGCGACCGCGTCATTACCTCTTCGTACGAAAACTTTGGTAACAACGAGGTTTTGATACTGAATTAAGGCAGTTCACTACATCGTAACATCAATTTGACCCTTGGGATGCAACTATTTGGATAAGACGGCGTCTAATCGTATGCTAGTTGATTCACTCGGTAACCTTTTGTAAATTAACAAGTACTCCATAAAACTAAATTCATTCCTCCAACATCTAAACTTAAACCAGCTAAACGCATGAGCATGATTAAACTGAAAAACCTCGAGAAGGTGTATACCACGG
The DNA here is from genome assembly GCA_037200305.1 of Bacteroidota bacterium. Lineage (GTDB taxonomy): Bacteria > Bacteroidota > Bacteroidia > Cytophagales > Cyclobacteriaceae > ELB16-189. Next base: position 93,803 of record JBBCGZ010000003.1, on the reverse strand, counting down.
AAGAGGTAGAAACAACGGCCCTCAACAGCATCAACCTCGAGATCAAAGAGGGTGAGTTTGTTGCGATCATGGGTCCTTCAGGTTGCGGTAAATCTACTCTCCTTAACATCCTCGGCTTGCTCGATAACCCCACAAATGGTGAGTATCATTTCGGTGAGCACGAAGTATCTAAATATTCAGAGCGCCAGCGTGCTCAGCTCCGTAAAGGTTCGATAGGCTTTGTGTTCCAGAGCTTCAACCTGATCGATGAGCTTACTGTTTATGAAACGTTGAACTCCCTTTGCTCTACATGAAGGTTCCTTCGGATGAGCGTAAGAAAAGAGTAGAAGAAGTATTGGAGCGCATGAACATCATGCACCGTCGCAATCACTTCCCTCAGCAGTTGTCGGGTGGTCAGCAACAGCGTGTTGCGATCTCTCGTGCGATCGTTGCGAAACCAAGAGTGATACTTGCCGATGAACCTACAGGTAACCTCGACTCTGCAAACGGCGAAGAGGTAATGAAGCTCCTGTCCGCAATTGAACGAAGAAGGAACAACCATCGTAATGGTGACGCACTCACCTTATGATGCAAACTACGCACACCGTATCGTGAACTTGTTCGACGGTAAGGTTGTGACTGAGAACATCAAAGAACATTTTCATATTTAGTCGAAAGGCTCCTGAAGCGTCCGTCAGGACTGCTTCAGGAAAGATTTCAGGGTGCGTCAGCCAATTCACCTTGATGCGTTCTCATAGTTTAGGTTTAGGTTAGGAAAGCCCTGTAGCACCTGCTACAGGGTTTTTTTATTTGAGTGCAACCCAATCTGCATTATAAGCGTCTTAGCTGTACCCACTTCAAACCCAGCTGATGTTTAAAAACTATTTCCTGATCACTTTGCGAAGCATGTTGAAGAGCAAAGTGTACATGTTCATTAACGTAATTGGCATGGCGATATCCATCGGATGTTGCATCACCGCATATTACAACTGGAACTTCAATGCGTCGTTCGACAACAATCATCAGAATGCCTCTGAGATATACCGGATCAACTCGATCCGTCACTTTCAGGATCGCGATACCGAGTATGGAGTGAGTCCGCTTCCACTTGCCGAGATCGCACGGGCAAACATGAAAGACATCACCAGGATCACACGATACGATGCGCGCTACAACGACGTCCGTATTGGTGATGAGGTTTTTCGATAACGTGGTCAGCTATGTTGACAGGGACATGTTCGATATGTTCACCTTCGAGTTCATCGAGGGCAATGCAGATGCTATAAAGGATAAATCAAAGGTCCTGATCAGCGATGAGAATGCCATCAGGTTGTTTGGTACCGTAAGCGCCGTTGGTAAAACGATGTCGCTGATCCAGAACGGGCAGCCGACGAAGGAGTGGGAAGTTGGCGCAGTCTACAAGCTTCCGCCCATCAACTCGAGTTTCAATGACAATGGGGCATTCATGCTGTATGATAACCTGTACGATCTCGATAAGGACATGCTCAACGCGACGAACTGGAAATATCGTTCGAATACTTTCGTGATGATCCCCGATGCAGGCAGGCTTTCAGTGATCGAAGGCCAGATGAAGCCTTTTGCAGAGAATAACAATAAAGTTCGTGAGGATTTTGTGATGAGTGGATTTCACCTGGATCCTTTTGTTGGTATGGCAACACGAGATGAATACAATAAGAGGGAAGGTACATGGACACGCAATGCTTCGCCGTTGGCGGCCGTTGTGGGTTGTGCTGTAATGGCTATACCTTATTTTGTTGATCGCGTGCTTTAACCTGACAAACACTTCCGTGGCGATGTCGTCGCGAAGATTGAAGGAGATCGGTATCCGTAAGGTGATGGGTGTGAAGAGGAATCAACTTATATTTCAATTCATTGGTGAAACCGCTTTCGTGTGCTTTGTTGCATTGTTGTTCGGCATGTTAATAGCCGATTTATTTTTGATTCCGCAATTCAATGAAATGTGGCCGTACATGAAACTAAAGGCCGACTATTTTGGTAATCCTGAATTTCTTTTTGTACTCATCGTCGTGCTGTTGTTCACAAGTTTGTTGGCGGGAGCTTACCCGGCGTTCTACATCAGTAAGTTTCAACCAACTGCAATTCTCAAAGGCAAACAAAAATTTGGCGGAGCAAGCTGGCTATCGAAGATCTTACTGGGTACACAGTTCGCAATATCACTCGTCGCTATTGTTTGTGGCCTTGCGTTTATCGATAATTCAAAATATCAGCGCGATCTCGATTTGGGCTACAACCGTTATGGATCGATGTATACCTGGGTTGGTAACGAAGACGAATACAATGCTCTTCGCAATGTGATGTCCCAGAATCCCGATGTAATTTCAATTGCGGGATCGGAGCACCAGATCATGTCGAACTCATACAGCGATCCGGTAAAACATAACTCGAAAGAAATCGAAGTCGACATACTTCACGTAAGTCCGGACTACCTTACTACACTGGGCATTACACTTACAGCTGGCCGGAATTTCCAGAAAGATTCTGAAACTGATCGCAAAGAGTCGGTGATCGTCTCTGAAAAAATGGCCAGAATGCTCGGTATGGACGATCCTATCGGAAAAGAAGTCGTGTGGATGGATACTGCGAAGTTTTATGTGTCGGCGTTATGAAAGATATTTACACCCGTGGACTGTGGCAGGAATATCAACCAACGATGTTCGCTATGCTCCGCCGGCCGATTACAGGCACCTGAGCCTGAGCGCTCCCGCTGAAAAACTTCCCAGTATAAACAAGTATATGGAAGATCATTGGCATGATGTGTTCCCGAACAGGAAGTTTGCAAAGTCAGTATACAGAAGCTGAAATGCAGGAGGCGAATCAGGTCAATGCCAATATCGTGAAGATGTTCGGATTCCTCGGTGTCGTTGCCCTGATGCTTTCGGTCACGGGGACTGTTCACACTAGTGTCGTTGAATATTATTAAGAAAATGAAAGAGATTGGAGTTCGAAAAGTACTTGGAGCTTCAATTAGCAACATATCAAAGGTGATCAATACAGAGTTTGCGATTATTCTATTAGTTTCATGCCTTGCAGGTGCCTGGCTAGGTCCGTTCATGGCCGAGATGCTGATGGCAAGCATTTGGGATTTCTTCAAACAAACGACAGTGGCCACGATGGTAATCTCGTCCGCGCTCATGCTGGTGACATCCGCGCTCACGGTGTCGTTCAAGACGTATAGTACCGCAAAGATGAACCCTGTAAATGTTTTAAGAGACGAATAGTTATCTTACCCACTATGTTTCAAAATTATTTCAAGATCGCGTTTAGGAATATTCTTAAACATAAGTTCTATTCGGCCCTTAACATCTCAGGCCTTGCGTTAGGACTTGCTTCCTGTTTCCTCATTGGGTTGTATGTTCTCGATGAGCTCACATACGACGAATTCCACAAAGATTATGAGAACATTTATTCTGTTGCGCTGCACGGAAGGATAGGAGGGCAAGAACTTCATACCGGGAGCTCAAGTCCCCCGCTTTCGCAAGCAATGGTGCAGGGCATTCCAGGTGTTGAAGAAGCAACACGTATCCGCCAATATGGAAACGTGGTAATGAAGTTCGATGACAAGGCATTCACAGAAACGGAAGCTTACTTTGCCGACAGCAATTTCTTCGAGTTCTTTAGCTTTCGCTTGCTCGAGGGCGATCTGAAACAGGTTCTCAAAGAACCGAATACGCTGGTGATGACGACAAAAGCAGCCAAGCGTTACTTTGGCACCGACCAGGCCGTCGGTAAGATCGTGACCGTTGGCAACGACAATAAGGCTTACAAAGTGACTGGTATTTCGGAGGAGGCCCCGGGAAACTCTTCGATCAAGTACGACGTGCTTTTCTCGGGTGTGTCTGACGAGAACATGAAGGGCCAGACATGGACTAATAATGGTCTGTATACTTATAATCCGTAAGAATCCGAATACAACGGTTGCCAGTGTCAATGAAAAAACTGCGGCAAGCTGTGAAGGAGCATGTTGGTCCGGAGCTTGAGCAAGGTTTTTGGTATTTCATTCGAAGAATTCGAAAGAACGGTGGGATTTTATTCATACTACATTTTTCCTGCGAAGGACATTCATTTGTACCAGACGGAACTGATGGATTCACTCCAGCCGAAGAGCGACATCAAGTATGTTTATATTCTCGGTGCCGTGGGTGCATTCATTTTGGTGATTGCCTGTATCAACTTCATGAACCTGTCGACAGCACGCTCGGCGAGTCGTGCGAAGGAGGTTGGCCTTGAGGAAGACACTCGCGTTCGCAACGAAGCAAACTCGTACTGCAATTTCTTTCGGAGTCGTTCATTTATACTTTGGCTGGGACTGTTATTGCGATAGCCCTGGTGTACCTGCTGATACCGTCGTTCCAATTGTTGTCCGGTAAGCAAATGACCTTCTCGGCCATGCTGCAACCGGTGATGTTGATGGCGGTCATTGGCGTGTTCCTGCTCGTGTCGTTCATGGCCGGCAGCTACCCAGCGTTCTATCTCACGTCGTTCAAGCCCGTTGATGTACTGAAAGGGAAAATGAAGGCTGGTCTGAAGAGCAAGGGTATTCGGAGCGTTCTGGTTGTGGTGCAATTCGCGATATCGATCTGGCTTATCATCTCCACTATTGTCGTATACAACCAGTTGAACTATCTCCAGGAAAAGAATATCGGGATGGACAAACAGAACGTGATGATCCTCCGAAACACCGGTCGTCTCGATAAGAACCGCGAGAGCTTCAAAGAATTGATCGAAGCACAGGCTGGAATAGTGTCGTCGAGCTATACGAACAATGTGTTTCCTGGCATCAACAACACTACTGTGTTTCGTGTTGCCGGAACAGATCAGGACAGGATTCTCGGTACGTACTATACGGATTACGACCAGGCCACCACTTTGAAATTCGAAATGGAGCAAGGAGAATTCTTTACAAAAGGTCACGTGGCCGATTCTTCTGTTTGTGTGATCAACGAAGCGGCCGTAAAAGAATTTGGATGGGAGGGAGATGTTCTGAAGAGGAAGATCATGAACTACAATGGTGAGAAGCCATTCGAGATGCAGGTGATCGGTGTAGTAAAAGACTTCAACTTCGAATCATTCAAGATGAAGGTGAGGCCACTGGTAATCCAGTTCTTCCCTGTTCATAATAACATCGCGATCCGTTACGAAGGATCTGCTAAAGACGCTGTCGAAAAAGTGAAGGCGGAATGGAAACGCATCGCTCCGAACGATCCGTTCGAATACGTTTTCCTTCGACCAGAATTTCGATGAGCTTTTCAGAGAAGAGCAGCGCCTGGGCCAGGTATTTACGGTACTTACCGGCATTGCAATTTTCGTGGCGTGTCTCGGCTTGCTGGGACTTGCATCGTTCACGGCAGAGCAACGTACCAAGGAGATCGGTATCAGGAAGGTGATGGGCGCTTCGGTGTCGTCGGTGAGCTCGCTGCTTTCGAAAGAATTCATGATACTTGTTGGTATTGCCTTCGTGGTAGCGTCGGCGTTGGCGTGGTATGCAATGGATAGCTGGCTGAGCTCGTTCGCTTACCGTGTGCCATTAACGATTGGCGCCTTTGTGATCAGTGGAGCGTTGGCGGCGGGAATTGCGTGGTTGACTGTGAGCTATCATTTTATAAAGGCAGCAAGATCGAATCCGGCGGAGTCTTTGAGGTATGAATAATTTGTAATTCGTGATTTGTGATTCGCGGTCAATGACGAATCACAGATCACAAATTATTTCTCGTATTTCTTCGGAGCATATAGGAACCCAAACGCCTCACAATTTTCTTTGGTATGGCGAGTATGATGCGCATAATGTGCATTGATCATCCGTTGCAAATATTTGCCCGGTCGCTTCGGCCTCCAGCGCAAACGTTGATGCACAATGACGTCGTGGAAGACAACATAGAAGATCCCATAACATAAGATCCCAAGACCCACGGCAATCAAATATGGATTGTAGGTAGCAACCGATCCATAATAAAACAATGCGATTGATGGGACGCTGAATACCACGGCGAACCAATCGTTTCGTTCCAGTTTATGATCGTGAACAGTGTGGTGCGATCGATGCCAGACCCAAAGAACACCATGCATCACGTACTTGTGTGTGAACCAGGCAACGAATTCCCAAGCGAGAAAAGTCCCGATCACTATCATTCCACAAACACGGAGTTATCCAGTTCATGCTGCAAAGTTACGACGCCAGGGCTTTCTTGTATGCCTGTATTGCCCGGTTTCTCGCCATTGTGTGTTCAACAATCGGGGCAGGGTAGCGGTCGGTGCCAAGCTCCGGAACCCAGTTCTTAACATAAATATTTTCGGAGTCAAATTTTTCGGCTTGCGTGGTGGGATTGAAGACCCGGAAATATGGAGCTGCGTCACAGCCGGAGCCGGCGGCCCATTGCCATCCGCCGTTGTTTGAAGCGAGATCGAAATCCAAAAGCTTAGATGCAAACCAGGCTTCACCCCACCGCCAGTCGATCAATAAATGCTTCGTTAGAAAACTTGCTGTTATCATACGCACGCGGTTGTGCATGAAGCCGGTTGCGGAAAGCTCGCGCATGCCAGCATCTACAATCGGGTAACCGGTTTGTCCCTTACACCATTTGTCGAACTGGTCGGAATCATTTAACCAATCGATGTTATCATAAGCCGCTTTAAATGCATGTTGTTCTACGCGCGGGAAGTGCCACAAGATCATTTGATAGAAGTCACGCCAGATCAGTTCGTTCAGGTAGGTCTCGTTCTTTTTCAAGGCTAATCGAACGAGATCGCGGATACTTACAGTGCCGAATCGTAAGTGAACTCCGAGTCGCGACGTGCCGTGGGTGCCCGGATAGTCGCGGGTTTGATTGTAATGATTGATGACATCCTGTTTTATGAGGCGCGGCGGAGCTTGTATGGATGACTTTTTGAAACCGAGTGATTCAAGCGAGGGAAACTCAATGGGTTTCGTTTTGTAAAGATTGCCGAGATAGTTTTTCGACGGGATAACCTTTCGTATAGAACTTATCCAGCTTCGCTTTCCACTTGCGACTGTATGGAGTGAAGATGGTGTATGGAGTACCATCGTCTTTCACAACTTCATTTTTTTCGAAGATGACTGGTCTTTGAATGTGTGAAGAGTGATGCCCGGAATTTTTCCAACGGCTTCATCGCGTTTTATCGCGTATTGTTCATAGTCATGATTAGTATAAACTGTTTTTGGTCTGATGGTCTTGAAGATTTCGACAGGCTTGCCGTGAAAGACAATCAACGAGCTTCCATGTTTTTCGAGCTCCACTTTAAGAATTGTCAGTGACTCATAAATGAAGGTGACCCTTGCATCGTGGTCATCGTCGAGCTTCTCGAGAATGTTGCTATCGAAGATAAAAATGAGGAGGACGTTCTTATTGTCTTTCAGTGCATGATACAGCGCGGCGTTGTCGTGAAGGCGGAGATCGCGACGCAGCAGACGACAGTTTCAGAGGACACAACAATAGGAGGAGTCAAGTTCGTGTGTTAATTTTGTATTACTTGAATGTTACTGGTGCGTTACGTAGGCTCAATTTTACTTCAATTTGCGGCTTTTTTGCCGGCCTTCTCACAGATCTCGCCTCCTGGCCTCGACGATACACGCGCGGTTGCCTGGGGAGCGATCGGCTTCTCTCAACAGATCGGACCCAAATGGCAAACCACAATTTACCTTGGCGCTTCACGCGAAAGTAATCCCGACAATTATTCTCTGTTAAACAAACCGGCCATCGCGGTCATCGATGTCAGTGGACTCTATCGGTTCAACGATCGCTGGAGCCTGTCTGGAGCGATCAGCTTTCGCAAGCAAGACGTGTATGATGTGGATGACATGGAGATCAGGGATGAGATCCGTTATTATTCGCGGTTGTACTATCGACATAAGATCAAGAAAATTTCTTTTACCTATAGTTTTCGTCCGGAGTTTCGGACTTACTACAACAGCACGTCAGTTCCCTATACGTATCGGTTTCGATTGAAGGCACAGGTTGCGATCCCACTCAACCAATCTGGATCGAACCAGTTCATTCTCGGAAATGAAATACTGAATGTTGCCCAGCCACATTTTTCAGATTATAAATATTCGGAAGACCGACTTACAAGTTACTTTCGACACACATTTAAAAAACCGGCAGTGATCTTCGATGCTGGTTTTATGTACCAATTCCTGGCGGGCGAAGGACTTATCACTCATCTTGCCTTTGATGTTATTTTCCTGGATCCGTTTGGGAAACATTCACTAAATTGACTTCATAATATTCCACACATGAAACTCATTCTCGCTACCATCGTCATCCTGGCAATGCCGTTCTTTCAAAATGCAACGAAGAAGAAAGTAATTTTCTTTGGAGATTCGATCACACAGACAATGATGGGATTGTTGAAGACTTTTCTGGGGAGTATATCGTAAAACGATAAGATCCTGGGTCTTCACAACATCACAACCTTCCCGGTCTTCACCGACTCATCACAGGCAAATGCTATCCGCAGGCTGTTCACGGCATCCTGTACATGATCCGTGAGATCTACATTCTCTCTGATTGCTTTTAGAAAGTATCGTTTGCTCGCGGTTGCAAAGTTCCTGGTGGTCGGGTTCATCAGTTAGGTTAATCCAGTCATCGGGTTTTACAAACTGATCGTTTTTGTCGAGCGTGGCGTGATGGTATCGCAAACGATTCCGTTTTAGTATGTGCCTCTACCGACGCAGACTTTCCCGCACCACCGGCATCGCGGGGCAACAATCGATACACAACCCTTCGGGCCGATCACGTCTTTAACAAAGAACGCCGTCTCGCTCATCATCGGTCCCCCAGCCCGCCTCGTACCAGCCAACCCGATCCATCTTCGAAACGGATCTGCAGTTGACCATAATTATAGTTGCCGACAGGTATCTCTTCGGTGAGTCGTGCGCCGATCGCCGACACTTGTGTAGGCTTGCTGCGCGTCATCTGGCACATCACGTCAATGTAGTGCACGCCGCAATCAACAATGGGACTCAAACTTTCCATCAGGTTGCGATGTACCGTCCACATGGCGCCAGAGCTCTGCTGGTTTAGATTCATACGCATCACCAGCGGCTTGCCAAGCTCATGGGCAAGTTTCACAAAGTGCTCCCACGAAGGATGATGACGCAGAATATAACCCACCACCAATTTTTTATTGGCCTTCTTTGCCACTTCTGCTACGCGTTCGGCGCCTGCGACAGTATCGGCCAGCGGTTTCTCTATAAAAACATGACAACCTTGTTCAAGCGCCATGATCGCAAAACGCTCATGTGTGTCGGGATAAGTGGAGATGCACACCGCGTCGGGTTTGGTTTCGCGCAACGCAACTTCATAGTCACTATATAATGTGTATTTGCCACCAAGCTTCGCATTGACTACTTCCTTACTTTTTCCCGTTGACACGAGGCCGCAGATGTCGACTCCCTCCAATAAATGATAAGCTTGTGCATGAGACGCACCCATATTACCACAACCAACAACCAGGATGCGTAACGATTTTGTTCGATCAGACATAAGAAATAATTAATGCGCTTTTCTCCTTCAGGTCATACTTACTCTTCTCCAGGAACACGAGGGGATTGTTCATCTCAATGATTTCCACTACAGCCTGGTTCTTATCGGTAGCGTTTTTATAATATTCGCGTGCAATAGTATAACCCATATAATATCCAAGGTCCGCTGGTTTATCTTTTACAGTGGAGAAATTATAAAGCCAGTTATTTGTTTTGCTGCTGCACATTTCATCCTTTAACTGCTTCCATAGTTCCTGTTCATGCTGGTCACCATATTCCACAGCCACCTGGTTGATCTGGCTTCCGCAACCAACTCACCAATGAAATCCGCAAAGCCCTCCGACATAACGCTGTATAACAAATTACATCTCACTGCATTCTTGTCTGGCGGAGTTTTTTTGCTGAGTGTGCACACACTCATGTGCAACCATATTCTTTATCTTCTGTACAACGGTCCGTTCCTTGCGAGAGAACCTTGCTTAGAGGACTGTTGTTTAATTCGCTTACATCAGTCGACGAAGTACTGGTAGAGATCTCGGATCCAATCAATACAAAGTTGTTAGAGACGGTCCCGCCGCTTACCAATGGTCCAATTGCAAAGCATACTTTGAACGGTTTGAAGTTTGGATAGATCTCTTTGAATTTTTTGAATACATCTTCAATTAACGGTGCCGCGTTTTTGACTTCGAATGTTATTCTTTCTCACCGATGCATAGAAGAGGGGAAACTTATGAATCGTTTTTATAAATCGTTCTGCTGAGAAGTCGCGAACCCGAATGAAATCCTTCAGGCCGTCAGTGCCACGGTCAAGGTAAACGGTCTGAATCACGTTGATACTATCTGCATGATTTGTGCATTTCGCCAACTTGTCGAATGCCTCCCAGAAGTGATCGACATCTAAAGTCTGAACTGTCTTTGCATTTTCAGGCGCCACTTCCTGTTTGATCTTTTCGCGAAGCTGGATCTCAGCGCGTGTAAATTTCTTGACACTGATCGTGACATTGCCAGACTCTGGATTTGCTGGTTCTTCGAGGCGCTGGATCGTCAGGACTGCCGACAAAGCCGTGGGAGAGGAATATTCAAATTCCTCCGGTCCCTGGTTCCCGTTCGGGACTGTCTTTTTCGACAAGGATTTTTTCTGTGCCCTTCTCTTTTAGCCGGACCACAACATCGATTCCTTTCTGCACGACGACCACAGAGTAAAGGCCGCCTTTTTCAAGCTTGATCGGGTACGACAGCTCCGTTTTTTCGACGCGAACATCGCCGGTTGGGATTTGGGCTTTGGCAACAAGATTGGCGACTACTAGTAGATAGAGTAATATGGATTTCATACAGCGAAAATATAAACTTTATCACTTACTTTTTCCATCAATCCATCATACACCTTCCTCGCCTCGTCATAGGCTGCCTTCGCCGCCGTCTTGTCCGAGCTTCGTATCGCCTTCTGCTTTTCCTTCCAACACTTATCCACTGCATCGCGACACCACTTCACGCTCTTCACATCAACAATGGGCTTATCGTCCACTTTAATAAAGAAGGGATTAGTGTGTGAGCTTGGCAGGATCCTCAATGCTATCCATGATGATTTTTCAATTACACGATCGAACTGCAAGTCGCGAATCGATCCATCGCGGCAATCAATTTCGAGTCAACAGCGAAACCGTTTATAACCAGCTCCACACGAACATTGCGGCTGCCGCCATCGCGTGCGCGTTCGATGTGCCAGTATGGTTGCTCGTCAAGAGCGCGACGCGCAATCGCAGCACCACCTTCACTTTGTTTTTCTGGAAGAAAAGGCAGCCACCCGTGCAGTGATCTTCACCGGCTGCTTTCCTTTGAAAGAAAACTCACTGTTTGCAGTACCAGCTTCTGTTCCATTCACAGCAAAATCAAGAATGTGCGAACCGCCATCCGACACGTAGCCGCGGCCCTTGCGAAGCGCGTCGGTATAAGTGTCGTAAGAAAACGGACCATCTGGTTTGAAGTAACTGCGCGCAAGACCCACACGTTCGTCGAAGATGCATGGAAAATCTGTTTCGCCACTGAGACGAGTTCGAAAGCCGGCGTTGATAGTGTGATACCACATGTTGAGCTCCCAGGTCGAAGGCGTATCGCCGGCACTGTAGAAGTCAATAGCATTGTGTGTAACGGTAACGATGTATTCATTCGCACCGATGCCATCCATAGTGGGCATCTCGTAAAATGGCAACGCTGTTGTCGGCTTCACAGGCTGAAGTCCCCAACCGGAATGAGCGTAGCCTACCGCACCTCCTTGTGACCGCGCCCACTGCAATACCGGTAATGTCCAGCTTGGCCATTCCTCGATCTTCGTCGTGTTGGGATAGGTCGTCTTCCTTTAGATTGAGTAACACGATATGGCCTGCATGCGAGGAAGGAAATCCGGACACCTCTACGTCCGCTCGCATAATATTTTTCTTTGTCGACAAAGGATCGTCTTTACCGGTGAAAAATGTTTTCTGATGATACCAACTTGGTCCCCATGCAAGCACCGCACTTACATTGAGATCTTCACCAAGCGCCTGACGCCACATATCGCCAGGAGGCACACCTTCTTCGGGACTATCATAGTGACTACATCCGGCGCCATGTACGTGATGATCTGCGCTGTGATAACCAAGTGATTCAAGATCGATCCATCGCTTGAGTTTGAATGTTGCATCGTAACTGCTTACACCTGTGGGAACAATTAGTTGTGTTGTTTGTGCAACGTATTCCGGACCACGCGTGTATGTTACGTTGTAGGTGCCAGGAGGAAGCATCACGTGTTCACCATCGGCACGATAGATCTGCGGCTGAAAATAGAAGTCTGGATATGCGTCGGTAGCCGCAACGCGTCGCGATGGCAACGGATAAACACCATGCAAATGATTTGGAAGATCTTCTCTATTGTATTCAAGCTGCGCCAAAGCCAACGGCGCGCTTACATCTTTGAGGCCGGTGCTGTCGCTGATGATGCGTTCGACTCCGTCGGTAATAAGAAACGATGCCATGGTGGGAGATCCATCGTCGTCAAGTACGTGGAGATTTACTTTAACAGATGGAGCAACGGTGAATAGGATCGGTATCGTGTTGCGAAAACCAATGTCTTGTGTGCCTTGCCCGATGTTGAAGCCGATGTCGGCCTCGCGTTGGCCAGCATCTTTGCACCAGATCTGTACGATGGCATACTCGAGCTTGAGCCCTGAGAGATTGGGAAGCATTGGACGATTGCGATACATCTGTATCTCGAGGAAGCGGTTGACAGACTCGCCTTCGGTGATCACATCATTCGGCCTCACCTTCGGATCGCCCGAGCCGGGGTGCATCGGGAAGAGAGCGTTCGGACTTTCGGCACGAAGCGGCGCCGTTGAACCTGCTTCGTTCACAATCTTGACGAGGAACGTTGCCCAGCCTTCTTGCATAAGTCGTGCGTCAACATTGCCGCGCGCGACTTTCACGCGAGCTTCGGGGTTGATGCTTACAGTGACGAGACAATGCGGATCGAGCAGTTGTTGTATCGTCTGAACAGTTTCTGTATCGGGCTTTTTGTTTCGGAGCGCTTCGAGTTGAACTGCTTCGTTTCCTGGCAATGCAGCACCAAGAAAATTGAGCGCCTCTTTAATGCGAAGTGCCTGCGCGAGCAACGGCTGAGGCTCAACACCAGCGGAGGGTGTGGTTACAGATTGATGATGGTCATGTTGCGCAGGTGCAGAAAAAGCAGCGAGAGTAAACAGTGCGACAAGGGTTTTTTGGATCGTCTTGATGTTCACAGGGCGGGGAGTTTGATCACAGTGAATATCGGATTATTTCCTCAGAATCTTTTCCATCGCCTTTCCTTTTGCCAATTCGTCAATCAGCTTATCGAGATAGCGAATTTGTTGCATCAGCTTGTCTTCTATTTCCTCTATTCGATAGCCGCAAATGACACCTGTGATTTTCGAAGCGTTTGGATTGATCTGTGAGTGTTTGAAGAAAGTCTCAAAGTCGGTCTTCACATCAATATGATGCTTCAGCGCCTTTGCATCGTATCCGGTGAGCCAGAAAATAATTTCATCAACCTCGGCTTTAGTCCGGCCCTTTTTTTCAGCCTTTTGTAAGTAGTGTGGATAGACTCCAGCAAATGACATTTTAAAGACACGCTCGTTGTTCTTATTGTTCATTGATTAGATATTAACTCACTAACATACTTTTTATAAACCTTTCCGATCTTCAATTCCCTCCCGCTGATAACGATCTCATTTTCTTTTAACGAGTCGATACGATTTCTGTTAACGAGATGCGATCGGCTGATGCGGATAAACACGGGCGATAGCGTTTGCTCGGCCTGCTTCAATGACATCCTCACAAGAAAAGTTTGTCTTAGAGTAATCACGCGTATGTAATTTTCCAGGCTCTCAACAAATATTATAGACTCAAGTGGAAGCGAATGCTGACGATCATCTGCCGTGAAATCAAAATTTACAATTTCTTTTGCCTCTACCGGGACACGTATCTTGGGTTGAGGCCGGGCGAATAAGTAAATTCCTGCACCGGCGATGGTGAACACCCAAAATCCAAGTATTTGTGTCGATGGATCGCGTCCCGGAAATACATAATGGATCACTAAAAAATATATTCACAGAACCAAATCACCATCACCATTCCGGTGTTTAAAAAATACTTGCCCTTTTTGCCAGCCAGGTAGAACAGCTCCAACAACACCCGGTTGTGAAACACGATCCACACATACATGGTGAGCAACAGTAGGTAGGGCAATATTTTTTTGAAAATCCTTCGCGTTGGGCGAAGAAGAACCGGTCGGGGAGGTACCAGGCGAGTAGAAGGACAATGACGCCGGCCAGGTTTCTGACAACGGGGCCCGACCAAAACACGCCGACTGCTCATTTCTCAAATTTAATGTTCCCCGCGCGGCCCATCATCATTATGTGACAAAATACCTTGGTCACAAGCGAAATTACCCGGTCACCGAAACTTTTGCGGAGCATGAAGACGGCGATAATTTCACGCAGATTTTTCGCAAGCACTATGATTCACCACGTTAACATTGGTCTGCATGTTTTGTCGGGCACACTTGCGCTGATCCTCGGCGCGGCTGGCAATTCTATTTAATGAAAGAGTTCGGACTCACCGGAAACTGGGGACGTGGTTTCTCTATTTCCTGGGCGTAGTGGTCGGCACGGGATTTATCGGTTGGCTTTTCTTCCGGTCCGATCCGTTCCTGTTGATGCTGACGATCCTTGCAGGCTACGATGGTTTTGCCGGGGTATAGGATCATCAAGCTGCGCGAGAGACATCCGGGGCTTTTGGATGTTACTGTCGCGATCGTCGCGTTGACAACCGGTGTGTTGTACGTGTTCGTGCTGTCGGCTACAACTGCGTCTATGTCGTCGTCGGTAGTGAAGTCAACACTGATCGCGTTGATGATGGTTACGCTGTATGATATTGTGAAATATTTTTTCACCCATCCATTCGTGAAACGGTGGTGGCTTTATGAACACATTTATAAAATGATCGCGGGATTTTCTGCGATCTTCTCTGCCTTCGTCGGAACAGTTGTCACCGGCTTCAGACCGTACAGTCAGTTAGGGCCGACTGTTATCTGTCTATTGCTGATTGTGTTTTTTATTTGGAAAAGGTCTATGCGGAACACTGACCCAGTAGCGCATAGAGAATAAAAAATATGATTATCGTGCTGATCAATCCACCACCCAGCCATTTTGCGCCGGCGCCTGCAAGTAATCCTCTGAATAAGTTGTTCATAGATTTCTTTTTTTGGTGGTCACCAATCAATATCCAGGCCATGAAAATTTAAGGCCTCACGGCCCACGCCATTCCATCCGGAACGCCGCCAACTTCGAGTTTCCCTGTTACTTCAAGTTTCTTGAGGTCAACGATGGCGATGTAGTTGTCTGCAGAACATGCAACGAACACTCTTGAACCGTCGGGATCCATCAATATTCCAGCTGCGCCTTTGCCAACTTTTAGTTTCTTCGTCAGTGTTCGCGTTGAGGTGTCATAAATGTATAAGTCGCCTGTCGATAGGCTGGAAACGAATGCCAGCTTTCCATCGGGAGTAAACTTCAGTCTGTTAGCTCCCATAGCTTTCGCATCAATCTTCGCCTCTTGCTTTTTTTCTCTTTAGGTCTACGATGGTGATGCTTCCATCTTCACTGGCTGCTGTCCAAAGCTGACTGCCATCGGGTAACACGTCGAACCCTTCCGATCCTCTTGCAGCGGGGACTACAGTTTGGATCCATTCATGTCGGGGCTTAGCATTCGGAGGTGCAAATCTTCCTGGTGGAATCAATGTGTCGCTAAGGATGCTTACAGTTCCGGATGATACGTTGGTCGTGTAAATATTTTTTGCGTCGGGTGTTACATAGATCATGTGTGTGCGATCTTGTCCGGTGCCCATACTCCAGTCGAGCTTCCCGGTCGTTGGATCGAAGCGTCCAATTGCCTTCGAGCCTTCGGCGGTAAACCACACCTTGCCATTCACGAAAGTAACATCATGCGGACCAAACAATGGACGAGTGTCGATGTTTGGTAACGCTTTCTGTGCAACAAGATCTATCACATTCAACTCATACAATGAGCCGCCTCCGTAAATTGCAACATAAGCTCTCTTGCCATCCGGTGAGGCAATGAGCTCATGCGGATCTTCACCCACAGGAACGCGACCCAATATCTTCAGCGACACAGGATCTACAATTGCTAAATGATGATCGGCTTTGGAAAGTGCCAGTAAGACCAACTTCGAAGATTGGCCAAAGCACTTTAGCGATAAAATGGCAACGAGAAGAAAACAAACTGTAACGAACTTTTTCATAGTTATAAGGCTAGCGTGACTAAAGTTAGCGAATAGTTAAAGCATATTTTGTCGTATCTTTATCAAGATACCCATGCTAAACCTCGTTAAGACAAAATTCCTGCTGGCGGACGATGATTCAGACGATGCAGATATTTTTTGCGAGGTACTCACGTCAATTGATCCGACAATTCAATGTAATACGGTAGAGAATGGTCGCGGCGTTTTCGAGTTTCTGAAAAACCAGCCGCACAAGCCTGATGTAATTTTCATCGACATCAACATGCCGATCATGAATGGCTGGGAATGTCTTGAAGCGCTGAAAGCTGACTCGAGTT
Source organism: Bacteroidota bacterium (assembly GCA_037200305.1). GTDB lineage: Bacteria > Bacteroidota > Bacteroidia > Cytophagales > Cyclobacteriaceae > ELB16-189. Next base: position 77,137 of record JBBCGZ010000003.1, on the reverse strand, counting down.
ACAAAGACATTCCCGCTGTGATATATTCCACGTCGTCGGCTAAGAAGGATATCGACACAGCTTACCGTCTTGGGGCCCCTGTTTTTTCTCAGCAAACCTGAAAGCGTCGACGAGCTCCGTGATATTCTTGAGGCTGTGGCAACAACGCCACAGAAAGTGTTGCTAAATCGCCTCGCCGAGTTTAAAGTGTGAAGCTTACGGAAAATTAGGGCCGGCTCGCCGTTTGTTTCTGAAGCTCGACCCTTAACTTGACCGTTGTATTTTTTAAACAATTCCGCATGAGTTTCCTCAAGAGTATTAAACGAGCGTCTTTTCATTGCAGAACGTCAACTCAGCACTGAACAATTAGAAGCGGAACTGGCGGATGCCAGTATGCTACACCAGCTTAGTATTCAATTGATCCAGGAGGATGACACCGCCGGGCTCTACAAGAAAATTGTTGAAGCAGCTGTTGCAATCATGAGATCTCAACATGCCACCATGCAGATCTTATATCCGGAACCCGGAACTGTCGGTAAACTTAAGATACTTGCTGCGAGCGGGTTTACTCCCGAAGCCGAAAAGTATTGGGAGTGGGTATACAGCACAACAGGAAGCTCTTTGTGGTGAAGTGTTGCGAAGATTGAAACGTGTAGTTATTCCTAATTTCGAGACTTGTGCGTTCATGCAAACCGAAGCTACCCTTCCTATTTTTCTTGAGGCTGGGATCTATGCTGCACAGAGCACTCCATTGTTCTCTCGCAGCGGAAAACTTCTGGGCATGATATCAACACATTGGAGATATCCTCATAATCCCCCCGAAAGTCATTTACGTTTACTTGACATTCTCGCGCGACAAGCCGCCGACCTGATAGAGAGAACGCAGACCATTGAAGCACTCAGGGAAAGTGAAGAAAGATTACGAGTGCTCACGGCAAAGCTTGAAGATAAGGTAGGCGAGAGAACAAAGGAGCTCCAAAGATCGAATGAAGACCTCCAACAGTTTGCGCACGTCGCGAGTCATGACTTGCGTGAGCCTGTTAGAAAAATCAGGACGTTTGGGCTCAGGTTGCAAAAAAGAATTGAAAGATAACGCAAGCGACAGTTGCAATACCTATAACGAAAAGATCCTTGAGTCTGCAAGCAGGATGGCGACGATGATTGAAGGAGTGTTGGCCTATTCGTCATTCAACGCGGTCGATCACAAGATGGAGTCGATTGATTTGAACATCCTGATCTCGGATATAGAAAACGACCTCGAGGTCCTGGTTGAACAAAAGGGGAGCGAAGATCCAATACGACACATTGCCTAACATCGACGGGGTGAACGTACTGATCTACCAGTTGTTTTATAATCTCATCAATAACTCGTTGAAGTTCTCAAGGCCTGATCAATTGCCCGTGATACAAATAGCTTCGAAAGTTAAGACCGATTCAATTCAAATTACCATCACTGATAACGGTATTGGATTCGATCCGGAACACAACGAAAGTATCTTCAACACATTCGTTCGCCTGAACTCCAAGAACAAGTATGATGGAACGGGCCTTGGATTATCACTGGCTAAAAAGATTGTGGAACGCCATCATGGTACTATCACGGCTCAAGGCCGTATGAATGAGGGCGCTGCGTTTACGATGGAATTTCCCGTCTCAAAGCATCCCGTATTATGACTACAGGTGCCCGCATTTCAATCCTTCGAAAGGCAAAGGGCCTATCGCAGGAATCGCTCGCCGAAATAACAAAGATCTCTTTAAGAACCATTCAGCGTATCGAGTCCGACAGCACCACACCACGACCTTATACCCTTAAGGCCATTGCTACAGCACTTGACGTTGTCCATGGAGGAATTTAGAGACAAAACTGTCGAGACATCGAATGATAATCTCAGGCTTATCAATTTTTCTACACTGTCGGTTGTTGTCTTGCCCGTCGTTCATCATCTTCATCGTGCTCTTCGCGTCGCGAAAGCGAGCACAACAGATGTCGCTTGCCGGAAAGCGGATCCTCAGCTTCCAGATCCTTTGGACAATCGCAACCGCGCTTTTGTTGGTTATCATTCCAATGCTTCAATTCACCCTTACCAATTCGAGGGTGATCGGTCATTTTCCACCTACATTTGTTTATAGTGTATATGACGTTGTTGATGGTCAATGTCGTCCTTACGATCCACGCATCGTATCGCATCGATAAAGGCGAACACGACATCTTTTCATTCATACCCGCTTTATTTTAATAGTCGACAGGCGAATGTCGTAAGAATGACGTCCATTTGACGGCATAGTATTCCTCGGTCGTCCCGACTTTGCAGGAAAAACATGAAAAAGATTTTGTTAGGTATCGTCGTTGTTGCGTTCACAGCTGCCGCAACACTGGTTGTATCGGACATCCTCCGTGGCAATGACGGTCCTTCGAGTGCCATTAAGATCAAGTTGTTTTCCAATGTTCTTCAGGAAGATCGTGAGGCTTACATCTGGTTGCCACGATTGTACGATTCATCCCGGAGCTATCCTGTTTTCTATGCCGTGGATGGGTCGAGCCTGGGTACACCGCTTGCCAATGATCTAGCCGTGTTGTTCAATGCCGGCGTTGTTCCGGAAGGGATCGTTGTTGGTATTCCGAACATGACTTCGGAAAACCGGGAATCGAACCTTGTTCCACCATTTATGCGACAAGATCACACCGACAATAACAGTCCTCAAGGTAACGCCGATCGTTTTTTGGACTTTATTGAAAAAGAACTTATTCCGTTTGTTGAAGGAAAATATTCATCCTCTTCCCGTGCATTTTGTGGGAACTCGAGGGGTGGACTTGCGGTGATGTATTCTTTTATTAAGAAACCGTCGCTCTTTGATTCACGGTTTTGTCTCAGTACTCCGTTTTGGCGAGAAGATGGCGTATTGATCGATAGCCTTCGCAAGTTTGTAAGTAGCGACACGAGCTCGTCATTTTTTTATCTGAGTGTCGGTGAAAATGAAACAGAGAATATGAGGAACGGACATCGGGAAATGACGCAGACGATCGAAGCGAGAAATGATGTACTGCTTAACTCTTTTATTACACCCCGGGCGATACATGGTGACAATGCCTTGATCTCTATTCCCGATGGACTAGTGAAGTGGGGTGAATATGTAAAAGGAAGGAAGTAATAGGATTTGTGACAGTAGAATTATTGAGTTGTTTTTCAAATGTCCTTCATTGGTGCATTATGAAAAACCTCACATCTATTGTCATCGTTCTGCTGATTTTTATCTCTCATTTTAGTCACGCGCAGGAAGCCACCGTTCGTGTCACGCAAGCGGGGGGAGCAGTGTACATGCTCGATGGACAGGGAGAGTTCACAGGTTGGTAACATCGCCGCAAGTGTCGGCGACGACGGTCTGCTTCTCGTGGACAACATGTTCGCCAGGTTCATGCCGATGGTCTTCGAGAAACTTAAAACGCTTTCGGATAAGCCGGTCAGGTTTGCCATCAATACTCATTATCACGGCGATCACAACAGCGGCAATGCGGCGTTGAGCTCAACCGCTACGATCATCGGGCACACCAAACTTTATCAACGTCTCGCTTCGAAGACGCCGGCGCTTCCACCGGAAGCCTTCCGACTATCACATTCTCCGACAGCATCGTCATGCATTTTAATAACGAAGAGATCCGATTGATCCATCTTCCCGACGGTCATACCGACAACGACGTGGTGGTTTATTTCGTGGGATCGAAGGTGGTACATATGGGCGATATGTTTTTCTTCGGAATGTTCCCCGGTGTTTACAGAGAAGGTGGTGGCGACATCCGTCATCTCGTCATCAACCTGGAGAAGGTCGTGAAATCAATTCCGGCCGATGCAAAGGTCATTCCCGGTCATGGTGACCTCGCTACGGTTGACGATCTCAAGAACTACATAATGATGCTTAAGGAAACAATCGCCATTGTCGATGCAGGGATCAAGAAAGGAAAGACGGCCGACCAATTGGTGAAAGAGAATGCCCTTGCGAAGTACGATGCGTTGGGATCGGGTGGGGCACAGACAACGGAACAGTATACGCAGATGTTGTATAAATTACTTTCAGGAAAGTAACGAGATCATCTTCGTAATCTCATTCGATGTTACTACTGTGGCAAACTCCTCATTCAAACTTGCCAACGCAGTTTCATGGATCATTTCGGCGCTGTAAGTTTTTCCATCGAAGCCCTTCTTATTAAATGTTGCCGTTGCATCGGCAACAAGATAGGTTTCATAACCGAGGTTCCCGGCCATCCTGGTAGTTGTTGAGATACAGTGGTCTGTCGTCATGCCAACGATAACCAGTGTCTTTATCTTTGCTTTATCGAGCTGTTCTTTGAGATCCGTGCCGATGAATGCGCTATTCACATTCTTTTCGATTACAGGTTCGCCTGCTAGAGGCCTTACAAGATCCATGATCTCGTTGCCAGGATGTGCCGGGACGCAGCGGTGAGACAGGAGTGGTGGAACAATGTTTAATATGATACACAGGCAGATCCTTCTCGCGCCAAAGTTTCAATAATTCGCTTGCCTTCCTTTCTGCATCCGGGTTGTTTCGCTCACCGCCCCAGTAAGCGAGATCCGAAAAACCTTTTTGAAGGTCAACGAGAAGAAGCGCCGGTTTGTCGTGCGATGAAAAGGCCATCTATAAATTTAATCAATTGAGAAAATCTTCATAGAATGCACCAATTCCCTTCGCGCGATTCACGAAATGTATTTCCAGCAACCATTGCCGGCGGTGGCCATTTTTATCGGGCGACAAAATGCTAACGGGATTATCGGGATGAACATCGAGATCCATCGCGCCTTTAACATCGGGTTGTTCGTGAGGAAAGTATCCGATGATATGACCGCCGATGGTCTCCACCGAATTCGTAACCATAACGCTTCGCCAGCGCCGTCAGGTAATTCCAGAACTCGACTCCGGTAAGTTTATCATGCTTTTCGTACCATGCCTTCGCTTCTTTCCATGCAGCTTCAACATCTTTTTTCAACTTCAATTTATCGGGATCATTTCCGATCACGTATGTTCTTCCGAGGTCCGTTTCCCAACCTTCGAAGTTGGGTCCGAAGTCAAGAAATAAGATATCATCATTCTGAATGATGCGGTCTGGTGGATTTTTCGTGTACGCATCGAGCGTGTTTATGCCGGCCCTTACTATTTTCTTGTGCCAATGTTCTTTCGATCCAAATTTCTCATCTGCAATCTTAACGATCTCACTCACGAGCTGACTTTCTGATTTCCCGGCAACGATCAAACCACGCTTTTCTACCTCCTTAAACAATTCTCTTGTCTTCGCCTGAGCCACCTCAAGCTTTTGCTTTGTTTCTTTTTCAGTCATGGCAGGTTTTTGTTGTGAGTTTTGGGCGCAGACGTTGATCGTCATGGCCAAAAGGGCGTGCGCGATTAAGATGGATCTCATCGGTGAGGTTTAAGTCGATGAGTAAAGATGTCAATAAGGGTGTTGCTAAAACAATCCCCCGGCTTGTGGCATTAAAATATTTTCCTGAAGTCTTTGAATTTGGAGATGATCATAATGATGAAAAATATCCATCCGCAGTTTAGCATGATCGGTGGTAATGCTCGTAACCGTGTTTGTTATCAAACCTTCGTAAAACCAATTCATGTAAGCATAGAAATCCGGCATATTGCTTTCGGAAGACAAGATGAAGTGATCGCTTAGGTTTCCAAGCCAGGCAAACGCGATCATAGCAGAGGACCACTTAAAACCAATTTGAAACGTCGCGTGTCTGTATCCTGTAGAACACGAAAAAGAAAAAGAAGCATAATCAGCTTCCGCCCCACGTTCCAAAGAGAGAAGCCGACTTGGTTCTGCGCCCATACGCTCTCAGTAGCGATAATCCAGATATACTCACCGACAATCTTGAGCGGCTTGAGGAAACCGAGAGTTTTTACCGTGATTATTTTTACGATAAGATCGATCGCCGCCAGGGAGAACGTCCATAACAGGACCTTGAGGTTGAGGTTGGACTTCATTAAGTCCAAGATATTTATTTAATATCGAAAACCGTTGAGTTGTATACCCCTCTAATGACACGGCCTACGACTATGAAGAATACAACGCTGAATATAAATGGTGCGTAGCTTTCTGTAATGAAGCTCACGAATCCAACCAGTACGAGACACCGCGCCACTTCGAGGTAATAGACCCAGCGCCGTTGTTCGAGCATGGCTCCGCAGATCACGAGCGTGAGCAGAATGATGGTAACTATAAATAAAGTCTGTGCTGTGTCGAGATGATTGAAGAGAAGTGTGAACACAAAGAGCATCGCAAGGGAAACGATCAATTGAAGATTGAGATATGCCTTGAACCTGAATGAGTGATATACCTGCTGCCTGTTTGGGAGAAGCTTGCGTTCCAACGCGGGACGAATATTCTGATCGACAGCTTCCGGCTTACCAAACAATACCTTCATTGCTCCGAAAAAACCTTCCGCTCTCCGACAAGCTACCCAGAGCTCGAAGTAGTAATGAAAGTGCTGCCAAAGAAAACTATGACTCTTCAGCGGATGTGTTAATCCATACACCGGCTTTTCTTCCTGGGTCTGAAACGTACCGAACAGCTTGTCCCAAAATATAAAGATGTCGCCGTAGTTTTTATTGAGATACTTGGGATTAGATGCATGATGAACACCGTGATGAGTAGGGGTGATGAAGATCCTTTCGAACCAACCGAGATTGCCAATCACTTGCGTGGTGGGTGAAGAATGAATACGCGCCATGTACCACCAGGATCGCAATGACCATCGCCGGCTGAAATCCGATCAACGGAAGTATGCACCAGAAAAAATTACGCACGATCGACTGCAACGTGGTGATGCGGGCGGACACGGTGTAATTGAAGTCTTCACTGTGATGATGAACAATATGCGCTCCCCAGAGAATATTGATCTCGTGACCGAGCCGGTGATACCAATACCAGACGAGATCAGTTGCAAGTAGCAGCAACCCCCACACCGCCCAGTGATTGGGGATACTTAACAAGGCATAGTGCTCATATATATAATAGTAGAGTCCGTAAAAGCTTCCTGTAATGAAGAGACTGAGGAGCCGTTCGGCTATGCCTATTGACAGGTTGGCGACGGAGTTCTCATAATTAAATAAGTGTGCTTTGCCTTTTTTGTGGGCCGCAAGGTATTCCAGGCCGAGAAACAGGAAGAATGCTGGAACGACGAGTGCAGTCGGATTCATCAATGGGAAGGTTGAATTGTTAAATATTTCAAAATAGTCTATATATTCTATAGACTAACTTGACAAACTGATTTTTATTCTTACTTTTGAATCGATTTATATAGAAAGGGCGAGAGATCAGGGCTCTGAGAACCCTTAGCAACTATCCGCCTTCGGCGGACCAGTGCTACCTCCTGCCTCAACGTGGTGTTGGGGAAAAATAAATTATGCTATGAAAACATCTCACAAAATTCTCTTCACACTTCATCGAAACAATGAGGGAACATGTTGTCTCCGTCATCGAAACAATGAAGGGACGTCTCGTCTCCTTCGTTGTTGTTGCTGAATTCATCTTTCACTGATCAATCATTTTAAAAAAACCAATAACCCGTATGAACGTACGTCCAGTCGCTATATTCTATGAACACCCAGTGTGGTTCAAACCTTTATTTGAAGAGCTTCAAAAAAGAAAAAATTCCCTTTGTCAGGATCAATGCTGCAGAGCATACTTATAATCCTGCGGAACGCGAAGTTCCATACAGCATTCTCATTAATGTACAGAGCTTGCTTCATTCCAATCAATACGTTGCTCACGTAGAACGACTCGGTATCCCGGTGCTGAACGGAACTCACGCACAGGCGATAGAAGTTTCGAAAGCCAGGCAGCTTGAATTGCTGGCGTCGCTTGGAATGCCTTTCCCGAAAACAAGGATCATCAACCATATAAGCCAGTTGATCCCCGCTGCGAAAGGATTGCGATTCCCAATAGTTAGTTATTAAAGTGAATCTTCCAGGGCAAAGTACCAGCGTGAAAAAATTTACAAGCATTGAGAACTTGCAACGGGCAGTTACACTGCAACAAGTAAGTCTTGGGATCGATCACTCTGCCCTGATCCAGGAGTTTATACAATCGTCCGATAGCCACACGGTGCGCGTAGAGACACTCAACGGAAAATTTCTTTATGCTGTGAAAGTCTACGGCAGTCGCGTTGAGCCTTACTCGCCGCCGCAGCACATCGTGAAAGACGTGGAAATCATCGTTAAGGCTGCGCGCCTGGATTCCGGCTCGGTTGAGTATGTGATCGACGCCGGCTCGGGACAAGTACACTATTGCAATATCGTGGCCTTGTCAAAATTTGTCGACACCCCGACAGAGGTCATCGGCTTCGATCCAACAGTAAGCTTCGTCGATTATATCGAGGAACGTCTGTGGCCGAATTATGAAAGTGAACCCGTTTTAATCGACTGATGTATATGAAACATTTCAAATTGTTTGCTTGCGATAACTGTGATCGCCTTCGTTGCTTCGTGCACGAAGACAAACGAGGAACTATATCTCGGAGTATGGCGCGGCGAATTCTTTATCGAAGGCAAAAATGTTCCCTTCAACTTTGAGGTTGCTAAAGAGGACAACGCCAGGCCACGCGTTTACTTGCTCAACGGCGATGAAAAGGCCGGGCTCGATAGTATTTATTATCGTGCCGACTCGGTTGTGATCAACATCGACATTTACGATGCAATACTTGTGGGCAGGGTAGAGGGTGATGAAGTGAAAGGTTATTTCCGAAAAAACCAATCGGGAAAGCAAGGCATACCATTTATCGCTAAGAGAGACGATGAGGGAGACGAGGCGTCCCTTCATCGTCATCGTTTTGATGTTGCTACTACCTCGTCGCAAAATGTCGACGGTAAATGGTCGGTGCGATTGATCAGCGAAAAAGATGGCAAAGAGACCTCGCGATATACTGTTGGATTGTTCGAGCAAACGGAAAATAAAGTTACAGGCACCATTCTTACCACTACCGGTGACTATCGTTTCCTCGAGGGCGTGGTCGACGGCGATGATTTGAAGCTGTCGGCATTTAGCGGATCGAATCCGACTCTTATCGAAGCCCGGATCACAGCGGCAATCATCTCGAAGGAGAGTTTTTATCGCCTGGTGGAAAGACTAAGATCGTTGCTGTGAAGAGTGATACCGCCGCGCTGCCCGATGCTTACTCGCTCACTTATTTGAAGGATGGATTTGACAGGTTGTCGTTTTCATTCCCGGATCTCGACGGCAAAGCTGTGTCGTTAAAAGACGAGAAGTTTAAAGGCAAAGTGGTTGTGCTTACAATACTCGGAAGCTGGTGCCCCAACTGCGTAGACGAAAGCAGCGTTCCTCGCACCCTGGTACAAGGAGAATAAAGATCGTGGAGTAGAGGTCGTCGGTCTTTCTTTCGAACGCAAGGACGATATTGAATTCGCAAAGAAGAGATTAAATGTGTTCACCAGGAAATTCGACGTGCAGTATGATATCCTTTTCGGTGGAATTGCAGACAAGAAAATCGTTGCCGAAAAACTTCCCGAGCTAAATACGTTCCTGTCGTTCCCCACAACATTCTTTATCGATAAGACTGGTAAGGTAAGAAAGGTTCATACGGGCTACGATGGACCAGCAACAGGAGAATACTACGAGAAGTTTAAACAAGAATTCAACGAAGAAGTGAACCTGCTGTTGAATGAGCCACCGATCGTAGCTTTGAATCGATAAATCTCGCTTCCAGATCTAATTCACCATTGTCATTAGCAATATCAGCAATAGTATGAGTCGAGAGCCAATCGATAACATGATCACGGATCGAGTGCATTACCAAATCGATCATACATCGGTGGAGCGAACTACACGATTTACAAAGCCGTCCTTTGTCGGCATGTATACACGCAAACCGGTTGTCGGGCTCGAGAGCATTAATGACCTGGTAGATCGATATATCGTTGGGATCTTTCGTCAGCGTGTAACCACCGTTTTTTCCTTTCCTGCTGGCAACTATACCTGCAACTTTCAATTCACAAAGAATTGCTTCGAGGAACTTGCGGGGAAGGTGCCGTTCGCGAACTATAAAGCTAGTCGTCAGTGTCCTTCCGTTCGGCCCTGGCGAGCGAGATAAGGGCATGCAGAGCATACTGACATTTCTTTGAAAGCATGAATTATGAATCGAAAACGATTGCTTTTGCTGTTCGTCAAATATAGTCTATTAAATCTATAGACGATACAGATTAATTATGAAAACTTTCTATTTTTGAGCGCCTGTAAAAAAATAAGGGGAACTAGTATCTGATTGAAAACAATCTGCAAGATGAAAGACACCAGTTAATAAGTAGATGATAAAGGGAGAGGGATTCTTCGCTCGCTAAAGTTGGAATCTCCTCTTCCTCGCCTGATCCGATCCCGAGAGAGCAGACCATTAGGGCTAAAATAGCCATAATAGTTGAAACAGTAATCGTGCAATCGCACGACAGCAGCTGTTCCGCGCTGCTCTCTAAAACAGAACTATTGTTTTAGAACCTAATAATGTTTCAACCTGATGAATCAATCTTTACAATCTTTAATTGCAAACCGTAAGCGAACGTATCTTTTACGTGCGTTGCTTTTGTTTGCGATCACCGTCTTTGCAAACAGCGTGTTCGCTCAGAACATTAATCTGAGTGGCAACATCACTTCGAAGAAAACAAAGAACCACTTCCGGGAGTTAACGTCGTAGTAAAAGGAACGACAACTGGTACGATCACCGATGCCAATGGAGAGTTTACGCTCGCCGTTCCGTCTAGTGCTACTCTTCTTATATCGAGCATCGGCTTCTGAACCAGGAAGTTGCAGTAGGCTCACGCAGTGTGATCAGCCTTGCTTTGAAGGCCGACGTGAAACAGTTGCAGGAGATTGTAGTAGTTGGTTACGGAACAGTGTCGCGCAAGGATCTTGTTCGGCTCGGTATCTAAAGTAGATGTGACCGAGACAAGAACTATACAGGCTGGAAGTTTCGATGCGCAGCTGGCGGGTAAGGTTCCCGGCCTGCAAGTATCCAGCAACACCGGTGTTCCTGGCGAATCGGTCAACGTACGTCTTCGTGGGTGCTACATCCATCAATGCCGATAACGATCCACTTTATATTGTTGATGGTGTATTTATCAACAGCAACAGTCTTCAAAATATCAGCACCGGTGGCAAGGCAACGTCACCGATTGCCGATCTCAATCCCGCCGACATCGAAAGTATCGAAGTCCTGAAGGATGCGAATGCAACATCGTTGTATGGTTCGCGTGGCGCTAATGGTGTTATCATCGTCACAACCAAGCGTGGTTCGTTTGCACAGAAGCCACAAGTAACATTCAATGTATCGCGTGGATGGGCGAAAGCTCCGAAGCTATGGGATCTGACAACAGGTCCTGAGCACGCCGAACTGGTGAACGAATGGTGGGGTGAATACCGGGGAACTCCTACGAGAGTCGCCCATTTCGTCCCGCGAGCGAGATCGTGAACGGCCAGCCTGGTCGCGGAAATCCTGAAGATCAACAAACGTACGATCGTCTCCACGAACTGTTTCGTACAGCAAGCTTGCAGAGCTATTCCTTATCGCTGAGTGGCGGTAACAATTCAACACGTTACTACATCGCCGGTGGATATGATGATCAACAGGCGATCATTAAGCCAATCGACTTCAATCGCGGAAGCTTCAAAGTAAATCTTGACAATCACATCACCGACAAGATCCTTGTAAGCACGAGCAATTCATTCACAAGAACATACAGAAACCAGGGACGTGCCGGTGATGGTCCGCAGGGTGGATTGCTGCAAGCGGCACTTCACACACCTACTTATTTGTCGCCGACCAATGACGCAGGTCAGTTAGTAGGTCGTGCAGGTTTCGATAAACCTGACGTTGCTCATTGATAACTACAATGTTCATACAACGAGTCTTCGTTACATCGGCAATTTGTTTGTGGAGGCGGAGATCCTTCCCGATCTGAAATTTAAGTCTAGCTGGGGCGCCGACTACAATAACTACAATGAGTCGGAATACTGGGATACATTCCTGTTGTTGGGAGCGCAAGGCGGATACGCAACGTCAGGGATCACACAATTCACTTCGTTGCTGAATGAACAGACACTTACCTACAACAAGAAGTTTGGTCAACACTCGCTTCGCGTTCTTGCAGGTAACACTTTACAGCGCGATGTGCAGACACGCACTTACGCAGACGGACGTGGCTTTCCGAATAACTCGTACACACAGATATCGAGCGCGTCGACCACAACGAGCACCCAGAGCTGGACGAAGGCAACGCTTGCTTCCTTTTTCTCGAGCGTCGGTTATAATTATGGGGAAAAATATTTTCTCGACCTCAGCCTGAGAGCAGATGGTTCCTCACGCTTTGGTAACGCCAACAAGTGGGGATATTTTCCTTCGGCTGGTGTTGCGTGGCGGATCAAGGATGAAGGATTTCTTAAGGACATCGCTACGGTCAGTAACCTGAAGCTTCGTGCAAGCTATGGACTCACCGGGAATCAGAATGGCATTGGAAATTTTGCAGCACAAGGTTTATGGAACGGTGGAAATGGATACCAGGGAAATCCCGGTACGGCACCATTGTCGCTGGCCAATCCAAACCTGAAGTGGGAGAGGACAAAGCAATTGAATATTGGTGTTGACCTGGGTTTGTTTAGCAACCGCTTGAACTTCGAGTTCAACGTCTACGACAAATACACAACAGATGGTTTGCTGCAGATAAACTTACCGGGGACGTCGGGTTTCAGTACTTACTGGAGCAACGCTGCAGAGATCAGCAACAAAGGATTTGAGTTGGGCATCACCTCCACTAACATCAAACGCAACGGCTTGCAGTGGACAACAAGCTTCAACGTTTCTCAGAACATCAACAACATAGAGAAGCTTTCAACGCCACTTAAATATGGCAGTCGCGACCTGATCCTTCAGCAACAAGGACATCCGTTGTATTCTTTCTGGGTTTACAAACAATTATATGTCGATCCCCAAACGGGTAATGCAGTATATCAAGACGTGAACGGGGGGGGGGGGGGGGGGGGGGGGGGGTGATGGAAAAACAACCGCTGCCGACCGGCAAGTGTACGGAAGCATTTGGCCAAAATTCTTCGGAGGGCTGACGAACAACTTAAGTTATCGCGGATTCGACGTCTCGGTGTTCTTCTCCTATTCTTATGGCAACAAGGTTTACAATCATAACCGGTTCTTCGGTGAAGCAGGCGGAGCACGGGATGCAGCCCGTGTGATCTTTGCGAGTGACCTCGCCCGCTGGCAGAAGCCTGGTGATATCACGGATGTTCCACGAATAGATGGGATCAACGTGAACAAATTACCTGGATGGCGGAAGTCGTTGGTTGGAAGATGGATCTTTCTTAAGACTTCGTTCTGCAACGTTTGGTTATTCCGTTCCCACTAATGTTTTAACGAAGCTTCACTTGCATTCTGTGAGAGCATACGTCACCGGCACAAACCTGTGGTTGCTCACGAAGTATTCAGGACTCGATCCGGAATCTGCTGCAGGCAGCGATCAGAATCAACAAGGAATTGATCTGGGCACTCCACCACAACCGCGCAGTGTGCAGATCGGTCTTACTATTGGCCTTTAAAGAATAAGAAAAATGAAAATAAGATTTTACTCTATCGCATTGATCACCGTTGCACTGATCGTTGGATCGTGCAAAGATTTCCTGGATGTGAAACCAAAGGAATCGGTTTCAGACGACCAGACGATTTTCGATGCAGCGTCGGCACTCACGGCAGTGAACGGCGTGTATAATGGACTTGCTAATGGCAGCTATTACGGCACCAGCTTTCAATCAATTGGCTACCTCGCGGGAGATAACATTCTGTGGACCGGCTCGCAATCGCAGGTTCAGGAATTTATCAATCACAATGTAAAAGCAGACAATGCTACGATCAGCACTGTATGGCAAGCCATTTACAGGACTATTAATCGCGCGAAACAATGTTATCGTCAAAGTGCCTGATGTAACAGATCCGGCATTGACGGATGCGTTGAGAAAGCAATATCTGGGTGAAGCCTATTTCATTCGCGCATTGTCGTACTTCGATCTTGCCCGTGTTTGGGGAGGCGTGCCGATCATAACTCAACCGACTTTAACACCGACCGACAACAGTGGGATAGAGAGAGCAACCTCGGATGCGGTTTATGCGCAGGTGCTTGCCGATCTTACCACTGCCGAACCGCTGTTACCTGAAACGACAGACAGGTATCGCGCAACGCGCAAGACTGTGTGGGCTCTTCTTTCGAGATATTATTTATACCGGGGTGATAATGTGAAGGCTGAAGAATATGCATCGAAGCTTATTGTCGACGCAACCAATTATAAACTGTTGAAGCCATACAACACATTCTTCGCGGCCAGCGCTCGCGGAACTGCCGAATCTGTTTTTGAAATATTTTATAATGGAACGACAGAGCAGAATACACATCGAGGACAATGGCAACCTCAAAGCAATGGTGGCACTCGTCAGTGGGCACCCAATGATGCGATCGTTGCATTGTTGAACAACCCGTTGATTGGTGGAAACCGAAGCACTCTTGTTGCGAAAGACAATCAGAACAGGTGGTATGGAAATCTCTACTACCGCACGCCTCCTTCGGATCCTTCTTACGTGATACGCATTGCCGAGTTGTACCTGATCCGCGCAGAGGCAAGAGCAAATCAGGATAAGCTTACGGATGCCGCCAGCGATTTGAATGCTGTGCGCGATCGCGCTGGGTTGGTCGCAACTACTGCAGCTACGAAGAAGATATACTTCTCGCTATCGAGAATGAGCGGACGTGTAGAATTTGCCGAAGAGCCGCATCGTTGGTTCGATCTCGTGAGGACAGGAAGAGCACAGGCTGTTCTCAACATCACCGATGCAAATAAACTTGTTCTTCCGATACCTCAAGATCAGATCCTTGTAGACCCTGTACTGAAACAAAACACGGGATACTAAACATTAAAGCATGGCAACCAACGACATCAACCTCGAGAGCAATTGGACAACGCTTCAGAAGATTGCGTTCAAGATTCTTCTTCGTCTACTTTACAATTCAGGTGATACCACTGGATTGGAAATGGTATCGGGACCTGTTCTCTATCCACTGGTCTTTTGCTGACTTCTTTCACTTGTCCAAATATGAACCGAGATTCTTTTCGGAAGCGGCGACGTTTGCCGATTGGCGAATTGTAGCGTTGATTGCCATCACCGGTACGTTCATATGGACTGTGCTCGGGAGAAGACGCAGTGACTATGATCGCTTGTACTACTTCCTTCGGGTGATCGTACGATACAGGTTGGCAGTCGGCGTAATTGCATATGGATTCCTAAAGCTGTTTCCGATCCAGGCTCCGTATCCTTCATTGAGTGCGTTGAATACCCATTATGGTGATATTAATGCATGGAAGTTGTTTTCATTGAGCCTCGGCATTGTTCCTGACTTTCAGTCGTTCCTTGGATTCGTAGAACTCCTCGCTGGCGCGTTGCCTGTTGTACCGGAAGACCGCTGCGATAGGCGCATTCATTCTTATCGCGTATACCGGCAATGTTGTGTTGTCGAATCTTGCATACGAGGGCGGTGAATATGTTTATAGCTTTTACCTGGTGGTGCTTGCGTTGTTTGTTCTTGCCTACGACGCGCCACGACTGATCTCATTGCTGACGCTCGAGCGCCCGACAGCACCAAACCGATTCAAATTGTCGCTCAACGATCGTCAACGTAAGCTGAGATTGGCGTTCAAGGGTGCGTTCATAGTTTTTGTTGCGGCCTACGGCCTTGCAGTTTACAACTCTTCGATCGCGCGTTATCCATCGACGCCCGGGCTTTCGAGCGCTGAGGGACTGTACAATGTTGAGCAATTCGTTATCAACCAGGATACTGTGCCCTACTCAGCGACGGATTCGAAGCGTTGGAAAGATGTAGTCTTTGAAAAAATGGAACACACTGAGCATACGTTCCAATGAACCCGTTAATATTTTGAAGAACGGTGCCGAATACATCGCGGTGAATGACAGCGATCGTCTTTACGAAGCAGAGGGACTTCGCGACCGCCACTACTACACCTACACGATCGACGAAGAAAAAACGGCGCTATCGTTAATAAACAGAAATCAGCTACATGGTGATGGTTTTGAACTGAAGTACGTCAGGCCGGACAGTGCCACGATTGTCCTTTACGAGACAGACGCCGGGTAAGGATCTCATTCATGTTACACTTAAAAAAATCGACAAGAAGTATCTTCTCGAGGAAGCACGTAAGAGCGGAAGAAGAAACGGTCTAAAACTTTAACAAAAAAATTATGACACTCTCCGAAACAGTCGTCGAACGGAAGGCGAAGGAAATTAAGTTAAACGAGGCCGCACCGGTTGAATCAAAGAGAGACTGGAAGCCTTACCAGCGTGTTGCCTTTCGTATCACCTTCATCTTTTTTATACTGATGTCGGTGCCGACAACGCCTAATTGGTATACCGAACTTGCGAACATCAACTGGACAGCCCTGCATTACCGGGATATTTATGATCTCGCCAGGTTTTCATCGGGCTTTGGATTTGTTGGCAACAGCCTGTTCGGCAATAACCTGAATGGTTATGCTAACTGGATCATCACGTTCCTGGTCGCCATCGCAGGCGGGATCGTTTGGTCGCTACTTGCAAAGAAGTCAATCAAAGAATACCACATCGGTTATTACTGGCTGCGTGCGATCGTTCGGTACCGTGCGGGCATCGGTATCATCGGTTTCGGGTTTACGAAATTGTTCCCGGTGCAAATGCCATATCCTTCGGAGGCATTGCTCAATACTAACTTTGGCGATTTCACAGCACAGAAGATCTACTGGTTATCGATTGGCATCGTGCCATGGTACCCAGGTGTTCGCCGTGTTGTTGAGCTTACTGCCGGAGTTTTATTATTCTTCCGCGGCACGGCGGCCATCGGTGCCGCATTACTGATCGGCGCTCTTGGAAGCATCACATTTGTCAACTTTGCATACGATGGAGGCGTTCACGTTTACGCAAGTTATTTCGTGTTGCTCGGTTCTTTTGTGTTGGCGTATTACATCCCGCGTCTTTATTCCCTGTTGATCAAAGAACAGTTTACAATACCGGTCGACTACTATCCAACATTTTCAAAAGCATGGGAGAGGTGGGGTAGATACACATTGAAGGTCGGAACGAGCGGCGTGTTCGTGATCCTCCTCTTCTATCTTCAATGGGTTAACTTTCTTTACGATCCTTACAAACAGCCTGGCCTTAAGGGTGTGACTGCATTACGTGGATTTTATAACGTCGCCGAATTTAAGATCAACGGAAAAGAAATTCCTTATTCGCCACTCGATTCAATTCGTTGGCAGGAAGCAACTTTCGAACGATGGACGACATTGACTTATAAAGTCAACAAGCCTCATGCACTCGATCTGTCGAATGGTGGCGGTGCTGCCATGCGAGATGTCAATCGCACATTCGAGATCGCTGGTGTTGGCGGCGGAAGAAGAGCGTTCTACTACGAGGCGGATACGATTAACAGAACACTTTACCTACAAGATAAAAATACGGCGGTGCTTCGTCGTGGCGATCGCGATGCGGCGTTCCAGGCCGGAGCATTGCCGAATGAATCGAAAATAAAAGACGATCCGGATTGGATCCCGAAAGAAGCTCTGGCGAACATTGGTGACGAGAACACCAGGATCGACGAACGAGGTCAATCGGCTCGCCGAACAAGAGGAATCCCTAATGAAAGGAAAAGAGATGATGGCCGCGACAAGATGGTGCTCACGTATGAGACAACAGACGGTTCGCGCGTCATTTTGCGCGGCACCAATGAAAAGAAGGACTCATTATATATAGTGTTAGATCGCGCAAGCAAAGACTATGCTCTTTCGCGAAGCACGCTCGACGCCGGAAAGTATTGATTGTTGTTTTGAGAATTTATTTTAGTCTCGTTTTGATTTGGTTAGTTGCTGTTGCTTGTCGACCAGGCCAGGTGACAGACCAGGAACGTCAAGCTTCCTGGCCGAAATCATTTGGCTTTGGTCGACCAGCTTCTACTGCGGAGATTGATTCGATCGACTTCGACATAAGACCCGATGGACTCGGTCTTCCACCGGGCTCCGGAACATTTGCCAGTGGGCGAAAGATCTTTGCGACGAAGTGCAGCCGTTGTCATGGTGCCAATGGTGTTGACGGACCTTTCGGTTCCCTCACGGGTGATGATAAATCTATCGGTAAGTACTGGCCCTACGCAACGACCGTTTACGATTACATCTATCGTGCAATGCCTTATGATCAACCGGGATCATTGACGACAGATGAAGTTTATGATCTCACAGCTTTTGTTTTGACGATAAATGGATTAGTCGATTCAACGAAGGTTGTGGATGCTGCTTCGCTGCCCCTCGTGAACATGCCGGCACAGAAATTATATGTTAGTGATGATCGCACCGGCGGACCGGTGATCCGCTGAGAATGAAACGACGAACTCTACTTGGCGGGGCCGCTACAGCGGCAATTGCGCTGGTGCAAACCAGTCTTGGCAAGACTTTCCAGGCTGGAGTTACCGAGAACGAATTGAAATTGTATGATCCAACGAAAAAGTTGGGTCCGCCACCCGGTGCACTCGGAACCCGGTCACCGCATGAGAAACTCCTCAAGCTAACGTCCGATACGTCATCGCGAACACCTCTGCAAGAACCTTCATGGAATGATCACACCCAGTGACCTTCACTTTGAAAGAGATCATGGTGGTGTACCAGCGATTGATCCTTCGAAGTATGAGCTAATGATCCATGGCCTTGTTGAACGGCCGATGATCTTTACTCTGAACGACCTGAAAAAATTTCCCTCTGTGTCGAGAATATGTTTTATCGAGTGTGCCGGTAATTTCAGATCCAATAAAGAAGAATTGCGTCCGCAGGAGGTGTGTGGACTAACGAGCCAGGCCGAGTGGACCGGTGTAAAGCTGTCGACATTGTTGAGAGAGACGGGAATTCGTAAGACAGCAACATGGTTTCTTGCGGAAGGGTCGGATGCACCAAAGATGACACGAAGCATTCCGCTGTCGAAAGGACTTGATGATGCGTTGATCGTGTATGCGCAGAATGGTGAAGCTGTGAGACCCGAGCAAGGTTATCCGGCACGGTTGCTTCTGCCAGGTTGGGAAGGTAACATGAACATCAAGTGGATCAGGAGAATTGAACTGTCGGACGCGCCTTACTTTACGAGAGAGGAAACTTCAAAATACACGGAGACAGTCAACGGTAAGATCCGCTACTTCAGTTTTGAAATGGATGCCCGTTCTATCATCACCTATCCGACATATCCGTCGACGATAGAAAAGGGTTGGATCGAGATTCGCGGCATCGCATGGAGTGGGAGAGGAAAAGTTGCGCGGGTTGAAGTTAGTACCGATGCAGGTAAGACGTGGGTAAACGCTGAATTACAAGAACCTGTTCTCGACAAAGCTCACGTTCGGTTTCGGTACCTTTGGAATTGGGATGGAAAAGAAACAGAGATCATGAGCCGCGTAACAGATGAAAACCGGTTATACTCAACCCAACCTACCAGCAATTGGTTGACGCCCGCGGTTCAAAGAGCGGATATCATTTCAACCCGATAGTAGCCTGGAGGTTGAAAGGAGATGGACAAGTTGTATTGAAACCCGACCGGTCATGACGAGCTCGAAGTCTTTTGATGCGATTTGTTGTTGGATCCGGTCCTAATGGACTTGCTGCTGCGATCACTCTGCAGCAAGCTGGCGTTTCAACATTGTTGATCGAAGGCAAAGACACAATTGGTGGTGGCCTAAGAACGGAGGAACTCACGCTTCCCCGGATTTCATCACGACGTTTGTTCGGCTGTTCATCCGCTGGCAATAGCGTCGCCGTTTTTCAATACTCTGCCGCTCGGAAATTTCGGACTGGAATATATTCATCCCACGATAGCTGCTGCGCATCCTTTTGATGACGGAACGGCTGCGATAGTGTCTTCTTCTTTGGAAGCAACTTCTCATTTGTTGGGTGAAGACGAACGCACCTATACAAAGTTACTCGGGCCGGTGGTTGAGGCGTGGCCGGAGCTTGCAGGAGATTTGTTGGGTCCGCTTTCTTATCCGTCGAAGCCATTGTCGTTTGCGCGATTTGGACAACACGCGATATTGCCGGCCAGTAGTCTTGTAACACGATTCAAGACCTCGCATGCAAGAGGATTATGGGCGGGTATGGCCGCGCACTCCATTCAACCATTAACGAATATTGCTTCTTCAGCAATTGGCATCGTATTGCTCGCTGCCGCTCACGTGAAAGGTTGGCCGATACCCAAAGGTGGCTCGCGACATATTGCGCATTCCCTCGGTGCATACTTTCAAAGTATCGGTGGTGTTATTCAAACAGGTTCATTCGTAAAATCGATAAAAGAACTGCCGAACGCCAAAGGCATTTTTCTTTGATGTCACTCCCGCACAACTTTTGAAAATAGCGGGTGAACAATTCTCATCATTTTATACGCATCAGTTGCGGCGTTATCGGTATGGCATGGGTGTGTTCAAAATCGACTGGGCATTGGACCGACCCATTCCCTTTACTGCATTGGAAGCGCGACAGGCCGGCACTGTTCACATTGGAGGAACATTCGAAGAGATACAGGCTACCGAACAGCAATCGTCGAATGGGACACACGCCGAAAAACCTTTTGTCTTGTTGACACAACCAAGTGTATTTGATCCATCTCGAGCTCCCGAAGGCAAGCATACTGCGTGGGCTTATTGTCACGTCCCTAATGGATCATTGAAAGACATGACCAGTACTATCGAACAACAGGTGGAAAGATTTGCTCCCGGTTTTTCAAAGATCATTCAGGCACGTCATTCGATGACAACCGCACAGCTTGAAGAATACAATCCAAACTATGTAGGTGGTGACATCAACGGTGGCATCATCGATATACGTCAATTGTTTACGAGGCCCGCGTTAAGATTTTCTCCTTACAAGACATCGGCGAAGGGCATTTACATCTGTTCGTCTTCGACACCACCAGGCGGCGGCGTACACGGCATGTGTGGATTTCATGCAGCGCGTCGTGGCCTTAAAGATATTTTTGGAATCACAATAGACAAGTTATAATGACAGAGCAAACTAAATCATCCGGGCTCACAGAAGACTGGACCGCAGTAATATTGGGTTTCACAATCATCCTGTTTTCTTTAGTTGTTAGAGTACCCGGTGTATTATGGCAATTTGTTCTCGTATTATCGGTCGTGCTGTTGGCAACTGTGCTTCAACGCAAACCGATAGTTTCTTTTCTAAAGATGTTTCCTTTGGTTTTTATGATTTCATTTATCGCGCAAATGATAGCAGCGAACAAGACCATCAAAGGTCTCGGACTGGAGGCGGTGATCTTCAGCCTCGTCTTTGGATTGATCATCGGCAATACTTTCAAGCTTCCTGATTGGTTTAAGAAATCTCTTTCAACCGAATTGTTTGTGAAGATCGGCCTGGTGCTGCTTGGAACCAGTGTCTTGTTTAAGGACATCCTGCAGGCCGGCTCACTGGGATTGATCCAGGCACTGGTTGTAGTGATATCTGTTTGGTATTTCGCATACTGGGTATGCAAGAAGTTAAAGCTCGATGAAGAGCTGAGCATGATGTTATCGAGTGCCGTATCTATTTGCGGAGTCTCTGCCGCCATCGCCACGGCAGGTGCGATCAAAGGCGACCCGAAAAAACTTTCATATGTTATCTCTATCGTATTGATAACGGCGATACCGATGATGATCGTAATGCCTTACGTCGCGAAATACTTTGGTTGGTCGGAAGAAGTTACTGGCGCCTGGCTTGGTGGAACTATTGACACCACAGGTGCAGTAGTGGCATCAGGAACGTTGGTGGGAGAGAAGGCGCTGGCCACGAGTACCATCGTGAAGTTCTCGCAAAATGTTTTGCTGGGGATAGCTGCGTTTGCAATCAGCATTTATTGGAGTGTCAACGGCGGAGACGGACGTAAGAAGGAGAAGCCCACAGCCGCTGTCATCTGGGAACGCTTTCCAAAGTTTGTGCTTGGCTTTATCGCTGCCTCTTTGTTGTTTTCTTTCTTCGTTCCCACAGAGACCACGAAGCTTGTCAAAGACAGTTTGAAAAGTATCCAGACATTATTTTTTGTGTTGGCTTTCACCAGCATCGGGTTGGAGACACGCTTTTCCGATTTCTCAGGGTCGCTTGGCTGGAAGCCGTTCGTAGCATTCCTGGTGGCGCAAGGATTTAATATTGTGGTGACGTTGATAGTGGCGATGATCTTGTTTGGATCATAGATATTTGAACTCCAATAATTTCATCTTCCCATCAATACTTATAAACCTTCTGGAGCTGCCGTCGCGATCTCAATGTCACTGATCTTCTCTCCATTGATATTCTCAAGAAGCATCATCAATGCCCGCAACGAATTACCATGGGCAACGATCAATACGTCGGAACCGGAAGATAAGACTGGTTCTATTGAGTTTTTATAGTAGGGGGATCACCCTGTCGTACGTCTGCAATAAACTCTCGCCACCGGGTGGTGTGGCCGTAAATGATCTTCTCCACTCATGAACCTGCTCGTCTGAGTATTTCTTCGCGGTCTCGGCTTTGTTCAGCCCTTGCAGATCGCCATAATGACGTTCATTCAAGGCCGCCGATTCGTGGATCTTGATTTTACCTGAACCATCGATCTCTTTAAGGATGATCGACAATGTCTCCTTCGCTCTTTGAAGCACCGACACGAACGCGTCGGTGAAGTTGAGATCTTTCCCTTTCAACTTCCCCGCTGCCGCGAATGCTTCAGAACGACCGAGATCGCTCAACTCAACGTCGACGATCCCGGTAAAACGATTTTGCTGATTGTAAACGGATTGACCGTGGCGAACAATGACGAGGCTCGGCATCGCTTATGCCAACTTCATCGCGTTCGGATCCCACTTAATGATCTTCTTCGTCAGGAAGCTTTCGTTGCACGACAATGCAGGTGCTGCAGCTCTGAAGCCGAACTCTGCATCTTCAACGACAGGCTTGTTGGTGCGAATAGCATCGAAGAAGTTCGTGAAGTGATCGAGGTGATCGCTATATCCATCGGGAACTTTGAAAACGATGTCTTCTTTCTTCGGACGTTTTCTTTGTTCTGCTGTCCACTTCGCATCGTATTCCTTTTGCATTTCGTCCTGCATGGCCTTCGAGAAGGTGAACACCGAATCGTAACCACCGAAGCCGGGAGCCTGTGGCATAATGCTGTGCTTCACAGTAAGATTGTTGTTGTCGAGCTCGATAACTCCCTTCGGATCCGACAAGACGAATTACCTGCTGTCCGCCTGTCCCGCTGATGAAGTTAACTTGTAAAGTCAATTGGAAGGCGGGATGTTCTTTGGTGTCGGGATATTGCATGATACCGGCCATTACATCTGGAAGATCGCGACCGTCTTTCCAATAGCTGAATTGGCCTGTGCTCACAATTGTTTCCGGACCTTTTGAATTCGCAATGAAGTGAACACCACTCAAGAGGTGGATGAATAAGTCGCCCGCTACGCCTGTACCCACATCTTTGAATGCACGCCACCAGAAAAATTTCTTTGCATCGAACGACATCTTTTCAGTCGCTTCGATGAACTTATCCCAGTTACAAGTTGCTGCACTTGCATCCTTAGGGATTGTATATTCCCAAGCACCGATAGAGCTCTGACGATCGTATACCGCATTCACCATGTTCAGCTTTCCGATCTCACCTGAAGCGAGTAACTCTTTTGCTTTAGCATAACCGATGCTGCTTACGCGCTGACTTCCCACCTGGAATACTTTGCCTGCTTTCTTCGCAGCGGCTATCAGTGGTTGGCCCTCGCTGATCTTGTACACCATTGGCTTTTCGCAATACACATGCTTGCCTTTCGCGAGTGCATCCATGGCAATACGTGCATGCCATACGTCTGTCGTGCAAAGCAATATTGCGTCGATATCTTTTCTGTCGAGAAGCTCTTTGTAATTGATCGTTGTATAAAGGTCCTTGCCGTAAGTCTCTTTTGCATTTTCTATGCGTCCTGTGTACAGGTCGCAAATACCTGCCAATTCAACACCGGGAACTTTCAGGGCGGTGCCCAGGTCGAAGTGACCCTGTACGCCCGTAACCGATCACCCCAATTCTTACCTTATCTGCCGGCGAAATCTTTCTTTCATAGGTTAAGATCCTTTCTTCAGCCTTTTGTTTTGCCGCCAGCGACGACAACGGTATTGCTCCCATGGCCAGTCCAGTTGCACCCAATTTGCTGTAAGAATTTTCGACGCGAGCTATATGAATCCTTTTTCATTGAAAGATTGATTTAAGTTTGGTTTAATCTAAAGACAAACTTCGAGATTTAATAATGTTAGTTTGTTAACGGAGCGCAGGAGGGTATCAGCGGTCATTTGGACTCCATTGCAATCGGATTCACATCGATAAGCTCGAGGCTCTTGACCATATTCGCCGTTGTGGTCTTGTATTTTTTGAAATGCTCTGTTTTGTATGTGAGATTGATAAGCGGCCTGGTTGGCATAGATCTCGAATACCGTAACATTTGTTGGATCTTTCTTATCGTGCACAGCATATAATGTTATCACACCCTGCTCCACACGGACGGCAGTTTCGGCCTGCTCTTTAACCGCCGCTTTGTACTCGTCGATGTAGGCTGCGTCGATCTTGATCTTTGCAATTCGGATAACGCGGTTGTCCTGGGCGGAAGCGGTATATGAAGCCATAACTGTGATCAAGAATACCGTGAGGATAATTTTCATACTTTTTATGATATTCATACAATTAATATACGCAATGGTATGATCTTCAAAACGCACCAATTAGTTGGTATTAAATCCGGAGCCATCACCCTTGCCTATAGAAGATGGGAGAAACCTAACGTTAAAGCCGGCGGCAAAATGAAGACCCATGTGGGTGTTATCGGCGTGACGAGCGTTGAAATGGTCGACGAAAAAAACATCACAAAGTCCGACGCCATCAAAGCTGGATACGACAGCGTCGCTTCGCTAATGAGCGCAGTAAATAAGGTCAAGACCGGCAAAGTATATAAAGTCAAGGTCAGATATCTTTCTGAAGATCCACGCATCGACCTTCGTGAAAAAACGGAGCTGTCGAATGAAGAAACGGGAAAACTCATCGCGAAACTTCAACGACTCGACAAAAACCCGTGGTCCGTGGGGTGCTTAAAACATTGCAGCTTATCAAAAGATTTCCCGAACGCCGCGCAGGCGATCTCGCAGACGTCATGCAGATGGATAAATTTGATTTCAAGATCAACGTGAGGGAAACTCAAAAACCTCGGACTTACAATCAGTCACGAGATCGGCTACAGCATTTCACCATTGGGTGACGTAGTGATGAGTCAGCTCAAGAAGCCTTCTCTGGAAGCTTCCTCCTAAGCACTATATTAATATAGAGCGGGGATCACGATAGGGGCGAAAATCAGCGTTGAAGTCAACCCGCCGATGATTACAGTTGCCAACGGGCGCTGAACATCAGAACCGATGCCTTTCGAGATCGCGGCCGGAACCAAACCGACAATTGCCACCACTAATATTGACAGTAATGCTTTGAGCTGTTCGGCAGACGTATGCTTAACACCATTGAAAAGCTCTTCCTGCGAATTAACGTTGAGTCGATTGAACGACGACACCAACAACACACCTGCCATCACGGAGATACCGAATATCGAAACGAATCCAACACCTGCCGATACGTTGAAGTGATAACCCCGGAGCAACAATGCAATGATCCCGCCACCCAACGCAAACAAGATGCATGTCATGGTAATTAGTGTGTTGATCATGTTCTTATAAAGCAAGAACAAAAAGAGAAAGACAACGACGATCGTCAGTGGTATCGTGATCGACAATTGTTTTCCGGCGCGTTCCAGGTTTTCATACTGACCACCGTAGATAACTTCGTAGCCTTTCGGCACCTTCACACTCTTGTTGATCTTCGCGCTCACCTCCTTCACAAAAACTTCCCTGGTCACGATTCCTGATGTTCGTTTCCTCACGGTGATCATACGCTTCCCATTGATCCGGTAGATGTTGGTCTGACCTTCGATGTAATCAACAGTTGCCAACTGGTTGATCGGAACCAGTGCACCGGAAACAGACGGAACCAGCAATTGTCTTACGCGGTCAATTGTATTTCTGCTTTCTGGAAGATATCGTATCACGATGTCGTATCGCTTCGCTCCATCATAAAGGTTCCACCAATGGCTGCCTCGATCATCGTTTGAATATCAGTCACGTTGATTCCGAAGCGTGCAGCATTCTCCCTGTTGTACTTGATGCTGATCTGTTCTTGCGGCCCTTCCTGTTCGATGTTCACCGCCTCAGCACCTTGTGCCTTCCTCACGATGGCCGCAATGGTATCCGCTTTCTTTCGCATCATCTCCAGGCTATCGCCAACGATAGATATCGCGAGG
Organism: Bacteroidota bacterium; assembly: GCA_037200305.1. Lineage (GTDB taxonomy): Bacteria > Bacteroidota > Bacteroidia > Cytophagales > Cyclobacteriaceae > ELB16-189. The sequence continues at coordinate 50,673 of JBBCGZ010000003.1, read as the reverse complement.
TCTGCGGCGCTACCCGTAACGATCTCCATCACCTGGTCGATGATCGGTTGACCGAAAGAAAAATTCGCGCCGGGGAAATGTTTTTCCAGGTCACCCTTGACTGCCTGGATCAATTCCTGTTTCGAGATCGTGTCGGTCCAAAGATGATAGTCGCGAAGACCGATCAGAATTTCCGTCCTGTTGGTCGGGAACGGGTCGGTGCCATCATCGTTGCGACCAGTCTGAGTGATCACATAGTCTACCGGTCCGTACTTCGACACGATGCTCCGGATCTCAGGTGCAATCTTCGCATTTTCCTGGATGGTGATGCCCGAAGGCATGAACGATCTCAGGAAGATCGATCCTTCATCCAGCGCGGGAAGGAATTCAGTGCCGAGCTTCACGCCCATTCCAACCAGTATCAATACGATCACCATTCCAATACCGACGGTCGTCCTTGCCCATTTCATCGTGCGACCTAATGTTTTCTCGTAGCTGCGCTCGAAGAAATCGAGTACTACGTTTCTTCGTTCTTTTAATGACTGGTTGGATAGTAATTTTTTCTTGAACGCGAATGATATCAACACTGGTATCAATGTCAGTGCTACGATCATCGAGCCGATCACGGCAAACGCCAACGTTAATGCCATCGGTGAAAACAGTTTTCCTTCAACACGAGTCATCAACAGGATGGGCATGTATGCAAGAATAATGATCGTGACGGAAAAGAATATTTCGCGACCAACTTCCTGCGCTGCATTCAATGTGATCTTTACGATTCCATCTTTTCTTTCTTCTGCATCTGCAGTCCTGTATTTCCTGATGAGGTGTTCGGCCATCACGCAAGCGCCATCGACAATAATACCGAAGTCGATCGCGCCAAGTGAAAGAAGATTTGCCGGTATACCCGAGATCCTCATCAATATAAAAGCAAACAAAAGCGAGATAGGAATCGTGATAGATACAACTAACGCCGAACGAACGCTTCCGAAGAAGAAGATCAGGATAATTACGACGATGCTGATCCCTTCAAATAATGTGTGTCCAACCGTCGTCAACGAGTGGTCGATCAAAAAACTGCGATCGTACAGTATCCTCAACCCAACGCCTTCGGGCAATTCATTCTCAGTAAGATGTTGGATCTGTTCTTTCAAGAGAGCGAGGACCTCGCTTGGATTTTCGCCTCTTCGAAGCAGGATGATCCCTTCCGTTCCGCTTCTCACACTCACAGAATCTTTTGGCACTGCGTAACCCAACACACCCGACGGCGGGGGAGGAGCAACTTCCACAGAGGCTACGTCTTTAATAAACACCGGGACGCCGCTATCCGATGTGAGCACAATGTTCTCAATATCATCGGCCGATTTCACGGCACCTAGCCCTCGGACCGCAAAACCTTGTCCGCCTTGGGCAATAACATTACCACCGGTGTTCTGATTGTTCTTCTGAACCGACTCGATCACATCATTCAATGTGAGATTGTATTTCAGCAACTTATCGGGCGACGTCAGTATGTGAAACTGTTTCATCGGTCCACCGAACGTTGTGATGTCGGCGATACCAGGTACTTGCAAGAGGTAAGGACGTATTACCCAATCTTGTAAGTCGCGAAGCTCCATGGGCGTGTAGAGCGCCGGCGCTTCAACAACGTAGCGCAAGATCTCACCAACCGCTGTCGTCAACGGCGCAAGCTCTGGCACAACGCCGTCAGGCAGTTGCACAGCCTGCAGTCGCTCCATCACTTGTTGTCGTGCGAAGTAGTCGTTCGTTCCATCCTGGAACGTGAGCTGCACAACCGACAATCCAAAAATTGTCCGGCTCCTTCGATCGAGCACTCGCGGAACGTTGTTCAAAGCACGCTCGATGGGAATGGTAACCTGCTGTTCAACTTCTTCGGCTGCTCTTCCTTCAAATGGAGCAACGACAATCACGTTGGTATCCGCGATGTCGGGATAAGCTTCGATCTTCAACTGTGTGAAACACCAATAGCCTACTACGGACATGGCGATTGCCACCGAAATGACGACCCAACGATTGGTCAGCGAGAAAATGATCAGTTTACGGATCATTCAAATAGTTCTACTTTATTAGTTGTTACAAATCCACCCGAATACGAGCTTCTGAATTCTTTCAGCGTCGATAAAACTTTCTCTTCTTTGTCAACAAACACGATCACCATAGGAGAGTCGTCGAAGGAAAACAATCTCGACGGATTCTTCATGATCTGATTTTTTCCGAAGCCGGCTTCACCGGTGAAAGCCGTAGCGCCAATGATCTTGTTCTTGATCAGTAACTTCATAATGAACTCACTCAGCAACTGGTTGCCGTGGAGCTCATCTTTGTCGATAAAGATCTGTGCCTGTAACATGGGGATAGTGGTTTTTTAGTAGCCAAACGAGAGACCTTTCAATTGCATCGCACCTTCCGTAACCACCTCTTCGGAACCATCGATTCCGTCGGCGATCACCGCGCGATCTCCATTCAGTGAAGAAACTTTTACTTCCTGTCGCTCGAAGTGTAGCGGTGCGACCTTCACGAAGCAATAAGTTTTTCCCTGCACTGTAATGACTGCCTGTTTGGGATTGTAACAGCATTCTTTACAGCTTTGTCGAACGATACATTGGCAAACATCCCGGCCTTCAATCGTGAGTTGGGATTTCTTACTGCGATCCTAACCTTCACCATTCGAGTATTGCGGTTCACAACTTCGCCAATGGCCTCTATCTTGCCTTTGAATTTATCTTCCGTGAGCGCGGTGAGCAATATCTGGCATTCATCTCCCTCCGTAATTCCACTCAACATTGTTTCCGGTATCTCGCAAAGGATCCAGCATTTTCCAGCGGGTGCATTGATCAGCTCATCAGGATTGAATCCCGCCTGCTTGAGCGTAGCTTCTTGTTCTATCAACGAAGCTCTCTCATTTCCGAGGTGAGCGTTCTCAACGGCCAGTGCAGTTTCAGCTTCCAATACATCTTTACCCGTTGCAGCGCCGTTTGCCGCGAGATCTTTCATGCGATCGAGCTCGGTAGTCTTTTGTTTGATGTTTACGTTCTTGATCTGATTAATGGTGATCAAGTGTTGGATCAGCGCCATGTAGTTGTCCGTCAGGTCCGGGTCTTCGAAAAGAATGATGTTTCTTTCGGCGCCTTCTTGTGAAGCAACCGACGTTGCGGCGACCCGCGCAGGAAAATGAAGCTCCGAAGTCAACGACGAAGCGCTCAAGTGTGTCGTCTTAATAAAAGAGAGATTGATTGAATCGCTGAAACTGATATTGACGCCATCCGCCGAAACCGTAGGCTTCGACTCAACTCTTACCACTGCATGATCCTTCTCACCACCGCGACAAGCGGTGAACAGGATCAACAAAAGAACAATACACTGTTTCATAATGATCAGAGTTGAGTGATTACTCCTGCAGCTAATAATAATTGAAGATAACTTTGATAATACTGGAACTGGGCTTCGTGATACAATTTCTGTGTATCGTACCACGACCGTTGTGCTTCCAGTAAGTCAATCAATGTTGTACCGCCTCTAAAGTATGAATACCGTACAGACCTCAGCACATCTCTCGATTGCTGAAGGATCGTGTCGTATCGTCCGAGCGCTTCCTTTTGAAGATGATATGTTTGCCACGCTGCACTGATCTCCGTGTCAACTTGCAGTTGTATAGTTTTAAGATGAAGGTTTGCCTGGTCGCGTTGAACTTGTGACGCAGCAATATTTCCCTGGTTTCGTGAGAACAATGGTATCTGTATCGTTCCAAAGAAACCCAGGTAAGGAATGGTGTTCTGCGGGTTCCAGATCACACCTAGCTCTGGAATCGGAATTCGTTGTGAGCGTTGCAGCTTGATGTTGGTTTCCGATACCGTGATCTCATTCAATGTTGCTTTTACATCGGGTCTTTCTTTCAATACACGCGCTACAAGACTGTCTTCCGTGCCCGTAATCGCGATCGGCTCCGTTAATTGTCCAGCAGTAACGTCGACACTATCGGGCGAGCCGAGTAAGAATTTCAGTTGCTGAATGTTGTTGATGTATTGCTGTCGTGTGGATCTCAATTGGAGACGATATTGTTCGAGAGGAATTTGTGTTCTCAACAACTCTGTCGATGTAATCACCTGGCTTTTGTAACGTGCCTGTTGAATAGACACAAGACTGTCGAAGTTGAGTTGTGCTTGCTGAAGGTTCGACAGCACTTGTTTCAATCGCCATACTTCCAGGTATTGCGCTGCAACATCGAACGTCAGATTTCTTTCAACATCGAATAAGCGTTTTCGGCAAGCAACACCGTCTGCGAAGCGACATCGATCTTACCCTGCCTGATGGAAGGCCACTGAAATTGTTTAGTGAGCTGCCACCAAACCTGGCGATTGTGAGCATTGGCCCATCGTGTGTCTTTTGGGAACATCGATGGCTGCGCCAGCTGAAGAGTCTGGTTGTTGAGAGTAGGGTTAGGCCGAAGTCCGGCCGTTATGAGGTCCGCGCGCGCGGCGTTGATGTTCAACTTCTCTGCTTGCAAAACGGTATTGTTGGCCTTCGCCAGCCTTACGGCATCGGAAAGCGACAACACGTTTTGTGCTTGCAACGAACAGGATATTGCCAGTAATAGGCAAGGCGCCAACAGGAAGTGCCTCATCGATTGGGGATTTAGCCCTAATTTCAGCCAAAATACGGATTCAAATTGTAATAACGCCGTTTCTGTAATTACCGTCAGCGTTTTTAATGGAGGGTTAAGGCTTGGGCTATCGTTTTGAGGCGATTACTGGATCGGGTGCATTTTGAACCACTTGATCGCGTTTTCCCGATAGATCTTGTTGATGATCTTTTTATCGAGGTTCAATCCCTTGAATTCGCCATTAACATGCGGCGAAGTCAACGTTTCGTCCGTGGCGAAATATTTCCAATCCGCTATCCACACTTCGTGAGTTGCAGCTTTGGCTTTCTGTGGATTTGAATCCGGCTCGATACCGCCGTCGGTCGCATAGACGATCCGATCCTGGTAGCGATCAAAAAAACTGCGAACAGCATCACGATCCTTCTGCGTCAGGTATTGGAGGTGCGGAATTCTAGCCGCCATATCAACAGCCATATTGGGAAACTGATCCAACCTCTTTGCAAGCTCGTTAAGATCCCATTCGAGACTTCCGAGGTGCGCACCAACAAATCTCAACTGCGGATGTTTCTCCAGCATATGATCGCGGGCTGCGATGATCTCTTCGTACTTCGGATATTCCGGATGGAGATACATGTGATACTGGGGGTGCTCTTTGAAATAACTCCTATCGTTGTTCACCGTCATCGAATCGAGTGGCAACCAGCAGTTCTTCGGTTCACCTAAATGACCCAACAAGGTCTTGTCGTTATCGATCAGGTACTGGATAACCGGATCGAAGCGGGGATCGTCGACCATAATGAAATTTCCAAGCGAATCCCGTTCTACCATGCCTACGTTCTTCCAGATCTTGATACCCAACGCGCCATGATCGAAAGATCTTTTGAGCCGAAGTAACGTGGAGTCTTTCCAACCAGCTTTCGACCAATCGTTCATCCCGAATGTTGACAAGTACTGCACTTGTTGTGGGTAACGCTCCGTTAGAACGCGCGCAATATTTTCCTGCCGGTCGATGGTCGTGCCATGCTCAGTGTCGACATTGATCGTGAGCAAAACGAAGTTGTCTTCTTTCGCCAGGTTGACGAGCACTGAATCTTCAGCATCGAAATGGAAGTGTGTGTCCACCTTCTTAACATCTTTGAAGTCATTCAGTGTGTAGTGATCGCCGTTGCAACCTGCGAGCAGGAGTGCAGTAGAAAATAGTAAGAGAAGTTGTTTCATTTATTCGGATTTCAGACTCGTCACCGGGTCTGCTATCGCGGCTTTGATTGCCTGGAAGCTGGTGGTGACAAGCGCTATTGCCAAAGTTAATAGCGCAGGACCAATAAACAACCACAAGCTTATACTTGCACGATAGGCGAATTGATCCAGCCACTTATTCATCGCGAGCCATGCCATGGGCGCGGCGAATGCCGCTGAGATCAGGACAAGTTTCACAATGTCGTTCGACAGCATGCTCACGATGTTCATGGTGCTGGCCCCAATTGCTTTGCGGATACCGATCTCTTTTTTACGTTGCTCAGCGGTAAACATAGTAAGTCCAAATAAACCCAGGCATGCGATCACTATTGCCAGGACACAGAAGCTCATCGAGAGTTGATTGACGGATCTTTCGCTGTTGTAAAGCTTTTGAAACTCATCGTCTGCGAAATAGTAACGAAGCGGATACTCTGGTTCTATATTCTTAAAGACTTCTTCCAGGCTTGCGATGCCTTCCCCTGTTCTGCCTGCTTCTGTCTTCACAAGAACATAACCCCAATGCGCATCTTCTCCCAGGAACATGATCAATGGCATGATGGGCTCTTTTAATGATTTCAGATGGAAGTCTTTTACCACGCCAACGATCGTTCCCCTGGTTTGAAGGAAGGTTAAGGGCTTGCCAATTGGGTCATCGTAACCGATGAGCTTCAATGCAGTTTCGTTGATGATGAATGCAGTGCTGTCGGAAATGAATTGCTTCGAGAAATTTCTTCCCTGCAGGATCGGGATGTTCATCATAGGAATCGGGATGTTCATCATAGGAATGAAGTCGTAGCCGATGCCGTTGTGAATTGCGATAGCCCTCTCTTCAGGATCCTTGCCTTCCCATTCCAGATCGTACTCGTGTGTATTGATACTGGAAGGGGCGTTCGTGCTGCGTGTGACACTCTGAATGCCTGGCATTGTCAGCAACTGTTGTTTAAAGACTTCAAATTTCAGATGGAGATCGCCCTGTAACGGAATGTAACACAAGATTCTCGCGATCGAAACCAGGACTTTTCGATTGCATGTAATTGACTTGTCGCGAGATTGTGATCGTACCTGCAATGAATGTAATTACCAGGATAAATTGAAAGACAACCAGTGCTCGCCGAAACAACAACGATTTTGGATCGGCTTTCAATGAGCCTTTCAATATTTTGATTGAATTCAATGACGACAGGAAGAAAGCAGGATATGCCCCGGCGACGAATCCGGTAACAACGATCAGCGCAATGATGTAACACCAGAACGAATGGAATCGAAGGGAAAAAGCGATATGTTTGGTTGTAATGATATTGAAGTACGGCAGTGCTATCGCAACAAGGATCAATGCTACAACCATTGCCAGCGACGTAAGCAACATTGCTTCGCCGAGAAATTGTGTTACGAGAAAGGACTTAAACGCACCCATCGTCCTTTCGAACACCAACTTCTTTCGCTCGCTTTACCGATCGCGCTGTCGATAAGTTCATGAAGTTGATACACGCTATCAGAAGAATAAACACAGCTATTAATCCAAACAACCTAACGTATTCAATTCGTCCGCCATCGGGAAGTCCATCCTGGAAGTCAGAGTACAAGTACATCTCACTGTATGGTTGCAGACCGAGCTCCGTACGATATCCATCGCCGTGATTCGCTTGCAGGAATGGAGTAAGAAAGTCTTTTATTTTCGCCTTCCACTTTCGAAGGATCGGTTCCCGGATGTAATTGGATGTACGTGAACGGTCCACGATAGATCCAGAATCTCAAGCCATTGTACGGTCTCGAGAAGATTTGTGTAGTTGCCAACGAACTCGAATTGCTGTGAGGCGTTGTCCGGAACATTTTCGAAGACTGCCATGATGCGAAGATCTTTTTCGTTGTTCATCCGCACCGTGCTTCCGTAAGCGGCTTCCGGACTTCCGAAGAATGCTTCGGCCATTCTTCGCGACACAGCGATTGCATCTGGCGCCGCCAGGGCCGTACCAGCATCTCCTTTCAGCAAGGTGTAATTGAACATCTTAAAAAATCGCTGTCGGCAGCAATGCCTTTGAGATTGATCTTCTTGTCATCGAGGCTGAATAGGCTTTCGCCATCGTATCGCCAGAAGCCGGTCGCATATTTTATTTCGGGAACCTGTTGTTTGAGCTCGCGCGCAAGTTGACCGGGAGCCCACGGACCGGCATCGATCTTTCCATCTGAAAATATGCGCTCGTATACGCTGTACAGATCCATATTCGAATTGAATTTATCGACGTTTGCGCTCGTCGTTCACCCAAAGGAATATGAGGAGACTGCACGTTACGCCCAACGAGAGTCCTCCGATATTGATGAATGAAAAAGTTTTTGTTACGAAGGATGTTTCGCCTTGCTACTGTGAAATAGTTCGAGATCATACCGCTGTTTGAATAATGAGATTTTCCGATGGGCCTGATGATAGTTGGCCTGAGAAGAAGTATTGTGTCGATGATGAAACGCATGTCGGCGTTTCGTTTACCCGACGTCCTTAACCGATCATAATAAACTTCCAGCAGGTCTCCTTCGATACGATCGAGCAGTCGTGGGTTGCAAAACCATCGAAAGAACCGATGAATGAGTCGCGGAGGGGTAATTGATCGTTACGCATGCGGGATCAACCAACTATTTAAGATCCAGGGCAACTTTAGGAATAGAGTTCCAGAGATCGTTCCGTGTGTTCCGCGAATACTCCATCGCCTTTTTGCCGAGCGCCAGTGATCTGGTAGTATCGTCGCGGGCGGCCCATGCGGTCTTCGCTCGTGTCGCCGTTAAATGATTTGATGTAGCCCTTGTCTTCGAGTCGAACGAGCGCGGTATGCATGGCGCCCATACTCACGTTGCGTGTGATACGTGTTTCGATCTCGTTCTTGATCGCCACGCCGTAGGCTTCTTTGTAAAGAACAGCAATAGTGAGGATGACGATCTCCTCGAATTCGCCGAGTTGAAATTTCTTCATGAGAAAGTATTTTTCCTAAATGTAGGAAAAGAACGCGGAGATTGATCGAAAAGTTGTGGTGAAGTTTGTTAAAGAATTCTAAAGATGGCGTGGGATCAAAAATTGCTCAATCACAATTTTCTTCTCTTCAACACCCAGGCTTTGAAGTTGCGTCTTTATTGCCTCAACCATTGGGTCAGGTCCGCAGATGTAGAAATACTGTGAGAGATCTTTTACCTTCTCTTTGATATAGCTTGCGTCGATCTTTCGGTTATCGAAACCCGGAGTAGGTGTATCGAGCGTGTTAATAAATCTTGAACCCAACATCTTCTCAAACTCGGCCTTCAAAATAATATCATCTTTAGTGCGATTCGAGAACAAGATCATGTTGTTGCCGATCTTTTTTTCGTCAGCCAATTGTCTGATAATGGCAATAAAGGGGGGTGATGCCAGCACCGCCGGCAATGAATACGCCGTCGCCTTTGTAGTTGATGGTACCAAATACATCGTGTATGATAAACTCGTCACCAGGTTTAAGCAGACCCAGTTGCTCAGTAACACCATGATGATCGGGGTAGATCTTGATCGTAAACTCGAGATGGTCCCAGTGTGTTAGTCCGGTGAATGTAAACGGACGTTTCTCATCGGCCCATTTTTCTTTGTTGATACTGATGTCGGCCGCCTGGCCAGGAATGAACTTAACGGCTGCCGGCTTCTGCAGCTTGAACCGCCTCACGTTGTGTGTAACGAACTCAGCTTCGAGAATTTTTACAAATTGCTTTTCCATACGACATTTGATTGCAGGGATAGGCTAAGTTACAATCTCGCAGCCTAAATTTCGCATTTATAACGACTCGAGAAACTTGACCATTCACAACCCGCGTAAGACCAATTCCCCAAAGATTTTTTTCGACGTGCCCATATGTTTTAGTTGAATATTAACATTTAGTTTGTTGTATGAGATCATTCTTTTGTTTTAGTTTTTTCTATTGTCATCTCGATTTCATTCGCGCAGAAGAAAACCGAGCTCCGCAAGCAGATCCGTTCACTGGCAAGTGGTGTTGATGGACAAGTTGGTGTTGCCATCATGGATCTTTCAACGAAAGACACCCTGTTATACAACACTAATTGGCATCTTCCCGATGCAGAGTGTTTACAAATTTCCGTTGGCAATAGCGGTGTTGACGAAAGTAGACCAGGGCAGAGACTGAAGCTTGACCAGAAGATCAAACTAACGAAAGCCAATCTGCTTCCGGATACGTGGAGTCCGCTTCGCGATAAATATCCTGATGGTGGCGAGGTGACCCTACAAGAAGTTCTCATGTACACCGTTACTTATAGCGACAATAACGGATGCGATATTCTCTTTAACCTCATGAAGGGCACAAAGAATGTGGACAAGTATGTGAAGGGTCTTGATATTAATGAGATGGCGATAGAAGCGACGGAAGCCCGAGATGCATACGGCGTGGGATATTCAGTTCAGTAACTGGTGTAAGCCGCGGGCGATGCTTCGTTTGCTGGAGTTGTTTTATGATAAGAAGTTGCTGTCGCCCGCGAGCCAGGAATTACTTGGAAGATGATGGCGGAGACAACGACGGGACCGAATAGGATAAAAGGTTTATTGCCAGCGGGCACCGAAGTTTTGCATCGCACTGGTTTGGGCGATCGGAATGCTGAAGGTAGAGTAGGGGCGGTGAATGATGTTGGGATTGTGAGATTGCCCTAACGGAAAATATTTTGCAATCGTGGTGTATGTTGGGAGAGCGAAGGGAGAGGTGGAGGTGTTGGAGAAGGTGATAGCGGAGATTGCGTTGGCGGCGTATAACTCGTTTTGAATTAGCGTTTGCGTTGTTCGAGAATATTGACACGGACGTCCATCTTACGGGAATTCCTGGTTAAACTCGTTTTCCATTCTGTCTAAACGAGCTTCAATCCTTTTCACGTCAGTCTTTAGTTCCTGGATGTCTTCCTTCATATAATGTATATCGCGTTGGATAGCTGAATACTGAAAGCCGCCGATCCAAATAAATCCCGCGGCAGTCATAACCAACGACGCTATTTCAAAGATTGTTGTTTTTCTCTTTTTCATAATTTATCATGGTTTTCATTGCTCGAGCACGCACAATTTCGGAATTCAGTTTCAAGTCGATTTACGCGCGTAATTGTCCAGATCAGTCCGATCAGAAAAATAACTTGCATAACCAAATTAGCAACCCCAACAATTAATTCCATATATCTCCATTTAATGAAACAAAGATCGACCACCACACCTCCCTTCTCCAAAAATTCTCCTCCCAGAAAACCTTACAATTTTCAACAATAAAAAACCCTGTAGCACGTGCTACAGGGTCTTCTCTATAAGAACCAAGATTAAAAACTACTTCGCCGTCGTAACCGTAATATTCCTGAACTCCACCGCACCATGATCTCCTTGTATCATAATCGGTCCTGGCTCTCCTTCCTTGCTATCAATCGCTCCACCAGTAACTCCCGGAATAATCTGGTTCACAATAATCGACTTGCCATTCAACACCACCGTCACTAAACGTCCTACCAGCGTGATGTCATAAGTCTGCCATTCATCTGCAGCATTCACCGCCATCTCGTTTGGTGTCAGCAATCCGTACACACCACCCGCAAGACCATCTTCAGGTTCCATGCCTTTGCTATCTACGATCTGAACTTCGTAACGTCCACGGAGATAAAGGCCGCTGTTGCTTCCTTTCGGAAATTTGAGTTCGGCATGAAGCTTAAAGTCATTGAATGTTTTATCGCTGATAAGATTCGATCCACTCTTCGGACTTTTCAGGATGCCGCTCTCTACAACCCATTGGTTCGTCTCGCCCTGTGCATGCCAGCCGCCGAGATCTTTTTTATTGAACAACATCACAGGCTTATCCCATGCAGGTTCTTTGTCGCGCTTTAATGCCGGAGCCTTAACACCAGTCCAGTTGTAAAGTCTTACCGTCTGTATATACCATCGTGCCCTTCAATGCGTCGCCAGACACCGTTCCATTGAACTCCATGTTCTTGTCGCCGGGTTCCCATTGTGGAGGAATTGCAAAACTGAAGTTGCCATCGGTAAACTTCACTTCCGATATCGGTCGTGCGCTTCCGAACGCATAACAGAAACGGCCTATAAGCGCGTGATTGCCGGAGTGACGAACCTCCAGCCAGGATGGAAGCTGCTTGCCATCTTTCTCAACAACGATATCCCAGCGGCCTTCGATAGGTGTGGGTGTCTGTGCGAAAACAGCAATTGAAATAATTAATGCAAGTGTAGTTGAAAGTATCTTTATCATGATCTCGGTTTTAGTCCGGACCAAAGATAAAGATTCTTCTAGAACGACGTAGTGGCAATAGACCCGAACGGCGCTTTCTTTCCGTCTTTGTAAAACAACTCCGACGGAATACTCGTACTTACTGCCCTTCTTCACGTTCTTGTCGCTGAAAGTACTGATGTTGCCCGACAGTGATTTATATGAGTCGAATGCCGAACCATTGACGGCACGATAGAGTATGAACCTGAATTCACCTTTAACGGGATAATTCCAGTTCACAAATATTCCTTTGTCGTCGGCTTTTGCCGAGATGGTCCTTTACGGCCTGTCGTGCTTTGAAATCTGTGTATCGTATTTTGATCGGAACCGATCGTTTTGATTGAAGATTGTCTTCGTCGAAACACACAAGACTATAACTATAAATACTTCCCGCCTTCAGTCCCGGTGGGTGTCGGTAAACGAGGCGGCCTTCTGATCGACGCGATAGCTCGCGATCTCCTTCCACACGGTCGACTTTTCATCTTTTCGATAGAGGACCGTTTTCTGTAAGTCTTCGCTCGAGCTTGGAACCCAATGAAGCTCCACGCCAGTTGGAGTTACTTTGTAGTCATCCATAACGGCCGCACTGGGGTGGCACCACGTCGGGACGTTTCAATTCAAGGATCTGAGAGAACTTAGAATAATTGGAGTTGTAATCCACCGCCACAACTTTATAATAGATCTTTTTAGTTAACGTCTTTAAAGAAATTGTATCTCTGAATACAGTATCGGTTAATGGCGTTTTTGTCAACAAAGAGAATTCATGATCGGGTTTATTAGAATAGAAAACATTGAAACCTCGAATATCCATTTCGGCACCTTGCTTCCAACGAACGGTAACGTGACCGAGGTGTGTCGATATTTCCAGTGAGACCGGACGGTGGAAGGGGGAGGAATACTGTCGACGATCATGGCATACTGAGCAAGCGAGACGGATGCGTTGCCGGCGGTATCCACCACAGCAACGATATAAAAATTACTTGCCAGTGTTATTGGCGGTCTTGTCGATGAACTCGCGGGTCTTCGCAGGCAGCGGGTTCGTTTGTTAGCGGCGTAAATTCCTTGCCGGGATTATTGCCGCGACCGATCAGGAATCCGCGAATTGCCTTTTCTTTTTTCGGATAATCCAGGTTACACCTCACATTCGAGCCACCCATGTATTTCGCTTTCACGTTTTGCGGCGGCGGTGGTGGCGTGCGATCGCGACCCATAGCTTTCATAGACTGAGATGGAACACCCATTTCACCAAACGGCGTGATACCGGTCAATCGATAGAAGTAAGTCTTGTAGTTAGCAGGTATCGAATCCATATAAACCATGTGATCGATCGACACCGGATTTTTTTCCGAGACCGGGTGAATGAACGGAAGCCTGTTCAGCTTCTTATAAGTCTTTCCGTTGTCATCGGATCGTTCAACATTATACGCGGAAAAATAGGGTTGATGAATGTCGCGTCTCCACTTCACCTCAATCATATTTTCTTTTTCAGTCACATCGCTAATGATCGCCTGTGGTAACGGAAGTCTTTCGTTGGTGTTGATAACAACAACACCCGGATTGATCCGATAGACTTTCGGATCGATCGGGCACGCAACACGATAGACATACGATTTACCTTTTTGAACATCCCGATCAACGAAGCGAAGTGCGAGTGCTGTAGCGGCACGTGGCGGACATATCGGCGGCCAGTGTTGCAAATGAGAAACGGGTAATGAATTCGTCGGCCTGGTGAATGAAACCATTCGATGGAACGAAGCTCTTCCCATACAATGCCTGGGCGGCAATCTTCGCCATGTCGTCTTTGCTATTCTGACCGGCGATGGATCTCCATTGCTCGAGTGGCCACGGCTTCACAGGACTTGCAGTGAGATCGCTGAAACTTTGATGGATCGAATGAACCGTCGGGCTTCGAGCTCCGTGCGCGATATGATAAAACCAATGTTGTTCGAAGCGGTCCACGCACCAGGCGTAGTCGTAGACCATCGCAACACGATGCTGTCGCCGGCATAGCGTGCAATCAACGACAAGTCGCTTTCGAAAGGTTTATTGACTTTCGTTGTGTCTTGAGCTTTTGCTTGAGATATGATAATCGCAAGGATTACTATGGCTATCGTTCTCATCTTTTAATATGTAAAAGTCTTGACTGCTCTTGTTCCGTTGATGTATGCCCTCACTTCCTCTTGGCCACTGGTACTGGAATTGAACGCCGTATGTTCCATGTGTCAATCTATAGTTCGCGAGATTCTGTGACATCAGGTTGTTGACTCTCGTCCTCAGTGCGCTGTTGTTATTCAAAGCCTCCCGAATTACATACGGACCGAGCCATAGCGGTTGATATGACAACGCACGACCTACCGAAGACTTAAGATCCGTGAAGTCACTCCACACAAAGGCACTCGTCGTGAACGTCATCGTGAAGTTGGAAGCCGGACCGCTGCTCGCCATCGGCATCGAGAAACTGCCAACCATCGAATGACCACCCAATACCCCCGACGCCGGACCAGGACCTATACCCGCAGATGCGCTGGATGAGAGTGAAAGCCCGGTAACTGTACTTGCATTGTGATTGTACGCGGGATTCCTGTTTGCTTCACCTTCGATCTGCCATTGCTCGATGCCATCCGTGATCATCGATTGGCTCGCCCGACACAGTAACCGACAGCCGTGGTGGTAATCCCTTGCCGTGACGATTCAATGATGATATCGTTGTTGTTAATGGCTGACGTGAGAGGAAGCTCGCAAAGTCTGTTCTCAGATTATAAATGCCAGGATTCGCGAGTGTAGTATGATAATCATAAGTGAATGGATCGCTCAATGAAAGCAAAGGTCTCATTACTTGTCTTCCGTCTTTGAACAGACCTTTGATCTCGAACTCGTCGAATGGTTCCTGCAGGTACGTGTTGATGGTGAATCCTTCAGCAATCAATGCATTCACGTAACGAGCCGTCAACGTCATCGCGTTTGTTTTCTCTTGAAGAGAATTGTAGCGGCTCGTACGGAAGTAGAAATTTATACAAAAGTTTCTCGCCGGGTTCTACAACTTCTCCTGGCAACAGCGGTTGTGTTTGCGTGTGGATCGCAGCATTGCCTGCATCACCTTCAAGTATCCTGTTGAACGCAATCCTTCCAGCACCTGCATAACTTTGACTTTGGGCTTGTTGTATTTGGCGACCTACACTTGCTACGGCATCTGTCCGCGGTACATATTTCCGGATGATCTGTCCTGCATACATTGTTTCGTTGGAGAGAGTCGGGTAGCGTGAAATTCAAAACTCTTCCACCAGTATAGGGTAAGATTAAACGTCGGTTGGATCGCCACCGGCAACAGGGGTGTATCGCATGATGTAACGATAGTTGCTTCCGTCTATCGTAGTTGCAAGGATCCGTTCGATAGGGTTCAGCAACTGCATGACACCAGTACGGCCCGTTGCTTCATTTTTCAGATAATAGTACTGGCCATCGACAGGGTAGGTGTAAAACAACCTGGTCGAGCGGAATATAATCCGGAACGGGACCGGTCGTAAAACTGATTGTTTGTGCTTCCTGCCACGTCGTTCTATCGCCGTTGAGAACCGGGTTCTCGGCTCCGTTGGCGAAGCGTTCGCGTGCACGCACAACAATCTGTACTTCGTATGGTAGCGTGACCTTCGAGCATTTCATCGAGTCTGAATCGCAACTCGGTGTTGTTCGATTCGAAGTGATAGGTACCACGAACCTGTGTGGATGTGCCTCGCTTCTTAAATGAGAATGTTTGTACGTAAGGATAGAAAGTTCTTGTAACGGTAGTTCCATCAGCAGCCTTGTGCGGGGAAACTCCATGTATCGTTCGACCGGAAGGTTAAACGAAACAGCCGGGCTACTGAAGCAACTTTGTTCAGTCGATCCGTTGTCAGGGATCAGGTCGGCAATGAAGTTCATTCCACTTAATGGATTCGCGTCGATCATAGTACACTTCTGTCCAACTTCGACTTCGAAGTTGCAGCGGCCTTCCACCATTCCACCAAGTACAGAGTAATACAAACCGGCGCGTCCGCGGAAACCACTCGGGTTCGGGAAGTTGCCCTGCATCACCGCAGCAGCGGCGAGTTGAATGAACGGAAATCTTCCCTTCACAAACATCAGGTCTACCTGCACGCCCATTTCACCATACAATCCGGCGAACACTTGTCCTTGAATGTACCAGCCGTCGATACCTTGCGGAGGTGCACCAGTTTCGGCGCAGAACACAGCGCCGGGAGCTGGCTTCATGAAGTTAAGATCGAAGCCGAGATCCAATCCGAGTGTTGCGTAGAAGATTGCGAAGTTGAAGTCTGCATTCAAAGCGAGTGCCGTTCCGAAGGCGAATCCTTGTCCCGATCTGTAAGCGGAATCGTCGGATGGTCCGCGAGTCCGCGACGATGCCGACGAAGTTGTAGACGATCCTCCGTCGAGTTGATCGGAGCCGTTAAGCACCGCGAGTATTCTATCAGGCAAAGGCGGAAGCGCAACCGGAATGCCGTAACCGATCATTAAATAAGAGGTAAGCTCTGCATGAATGATCTGGAGATCTGCTGTCAGTCCAGCGCGGTCTGCCGGAGTGCCCATATAAATATGCCAACTGTCGGATGCGAAGTACAGCTCCAGGCCCACAAACTTGTATCCCTCACCACGACCATAGAGGAAGTCACCAACTTTCACAAACACATCAAAGTTGCCGGTAAACTTCGGACCATCTGCCGGACGATTGTCGAACATGATCTGTACGTTGGCCCAAACTTTTGCGTCACCACGTTCGGTGAGCGCAGCCATAAAGTATCCGGCACCACTTACACTAATGAAATTAAGACCGTAAGAGCTGTTGAACTCGGCTGCCAATGAAACATCCATGTTGAATCCCTGGCTTGACGGATGCGTTCCAAACACTGCAGTGAATTTCAATCCGAGACCGACATCGAAATTCGGAATATATCGAACGGACGTTCTGCCGGTACCACTCATCGTGCTCTGTGGGTTGGGCAATGCCGTTGCCGGATCCATACTCATGTGATGATAGGCGCCGCCACCGAAACCATAGATCGCGAAGCCCGAGAAGATCGGGATGCCCGGGAAGGTGATCATTCCATCAACCAACCAGTAAGCGTAGTATTGATTGGTTCCAAACTGTCCTCGCGCCGCGCTGCCGAATGTTCCGAAGTAAGCAGTGAGCTCACCGGAAATCTCCATCGGCAATTGAACACTTATGTTGCCGCGCGTTCCATTGCCATACACGGGATCGTTCTGATAAAACTCAAGCTCACCTTGCAGCTTCATCACGCTTACTTCAACATCGATACCGATGCGACCGAGATCGACGCCACCGAATCCAACGTCGAAGTGATCGCCCACCTTCTGGAAGGTTGCAAATATTCCGAATGTTGCGTTGGCACCGATGGCTGTGCTGCCTTCGGAGAAGTTGAGTATGATATCAAACTCCACGCCCGGTCGTGTAATGTTGTTAATATTAAGATTGATGTTCTCAATACTTACCGGGAACCCGGCAGCAGATTTTTGTGGACTCGCATGAGCGAAGTAAATACTGTCGGCGTGGAAGTATCGTCCGTTCTCATCGGCGTGCGTACTTAGATAGAGTCCTTCGAAGTTGATTCCCCTGAAGTTCAACGCGGGTATCGAACCAAAATCGCCGGTAAGATGAATGCCTCCATTCAACGTGGCGGTGATGTGATCACCTTTCTCCGGATCGTTGATGCCGATCTCGATCGATGAGTTTGGTTTGAAGAACATTTGCGCTGCTCCCCACATCGGTATGTTCAATGTGTCGCGCGTGTAAACGCTGAATTGGTAACTGAACTCATCCGATCCATCGTCGAAGCCGAGTACCATCCGGTACTTGAGGTTATCGCCAGGTTCGAAGATCGGCATTCCAATTCTACCAGCCATTCCGGCGTTGGTGAACGTGTTGGAAACGAAGTCGATATTCAATGTGTCAATCGCGAATCCCCATCCTTCGAAATTACCTTGCGATACTTCAAGGATATTCCGCGCCTGTATCGACACACTCAGACCGGTGTTGTCAATAATAGTATTGTATGCTCCGAATGTCGTTCGCCTGCCAGCATTGGCGGAGTTTGCAAACTCCGGTGGGAGCCGGACTTCTATCCGTTCCATAAAAAATCCTTGCCACGTATTTTCTAACCGATGATCCGTGGACTCTGCGCCATAGCCCTCGGGCAAATGAAAGCCTGTGGGATTTTCTGTGTCGGAGAAATCGAGCCACGCATTGCTTGGATTCCATCCCCAACCTTCAAGACCGGCAACCTGGAAGGGGTCGATGGTGATCATAGCTAACCAATCGTCACCACGACACACCTTCACACCAAACAAACCTTTCACGTTTCCATCGCCAATCGTTCCATCGTCATTGTCGGGAACCAACATGCTTCGTGGAAACTGTACTTCACCACGAACCTG
Source organism: Bacteroidota bacterium (assembly GCA_037200305.1). GTDB lineage: Bacteria > Bacteroidota > Bacteroidia > Cytophagales > Cyclobacteriaceae > ELB16-189. The sequence continues at coordinate 32,132 of JBBCGZ010000003.1, read as the reverse complement.
CATACACTTGAAACCACGACAATCCCAACTCACGTAGGTCGAGCGTGTTGTATCTGCAGCCTCGGCACCTTTGAAAGCAAACTGTGTTTCACCTTCTTGTACCACAACAAAATCATGTGCTAGGTATAATCGACCTTCATCACCAAGTCCTCCTGGTGTAATGCAAAGGTCACTCACACCCAGGGAGATCAACCTGTCGCCGATGTTTGGAATGTCGAGACTCATCAATGCATCCACTGTTGCTTTCTCGGGAGTGAAGTTCATATGAATAACACCAACGGTGTAGCGATGTCCGTCGATCTCACGATCGATACCGATGGGCATCCCGATCTCTCGTGTGCCGGTCAATGCACTCAGCAGACGTTCGCCATCTTGTAAGAAACCATTCAGGGCTTGTGCGTCGCTTTCGCTCATGCCAAGAACCTGTCCGATCTGTGTTGGAATGTCTTGCGTTGGAAACGACCTGTCTTCTTTAGCAGCGACAGTGCCGGTGAAAACTTTCCGTTCGGAGTTGAATTGGATCGAAGTGTAATCCACGAGGATCTTTACATTGTTGAGAAACGGAACTTCAACAGAACCTTCGCCACTGAAGCGATTGCTGGCGCTGCTTGTGATCGTCCGGATCGTCATTGTGAATTTTCCAATTTGTACGGTGCCGCCTACGGCGAGACCGCCAACCGCAGTTCGATTGGTGACTGCTTCGGCAAGACATGCGCTGGTACATGCACCCGAATTGTCTTCAGTGTTCGATGCAACTGGAGTCGATGCGTCGTTGCTGATGATGAAAGACCAAATGGGACTCGTTTGATATCCTGTGAGATCGGCGATGTTATCCGGATTGTTCAACCAGCGAACACGCCAGTAATATTTTCCTTCTTCTGTGATGTTGAATGTTTCGTCGAGGTCTTTGTACAATGCATCTTTGATCGTAGTAGGATCATCGTTCAGGTTTATGTTCTGATTTAGATTGCCACTCATCGTGCGAATGACTTCAGCGAAACCTTCGGTCTTACTGATCTCGATCACCCATCGCTCGTTCACGTTGCCATTGAAAAATGTCGGGTCGGCTCCTGCGGCCGCCTGTACGATAGAGAATGGAGGGATCACCTGGTCTGGTTCGGGGCCTGTGTGCCATTGAAATCGTATGTCGCCGGCGGCAACAGTATCGGCGTTATCCGGAATTTTCAATATCGATGGTCCCATGCCCACGTGGAAATCTGCCTGGGGTGTAGTGGCACGTTGTGTCTGTCCGTTTTTTTCGCAGCTCGACGTCGGTGGCCCAGGTGTAGGATGTTGTCTTGCTGAATGTTCTCGATGTCTCCGTTTGATTTTTGTACACCGCGATGTGTTGTGCCTGCAACGGAGTCATGTCAGACAAATGTGTCACACGCTGTTGTGTTGCCAAAGGACCATCGGGCCAACTAAGATCTCTCGGGTGCGTGTCGTCTACTCCCGACGGCGTCCTCAGTGTAAACTCCGAATGAAAGCTTTTGTAACCGTCGTCGTAAGCATCCCATTTCACGATGAAAGGGAAGAATGAAAATGGTATGTAATCTCCATCGTGCGGATAGATCGCCGTTGCGCTGAGTCCGCCCGTTGCTACGGTTGCTGTACCGTACATGAACGTGCAGATCTCACTCTTTCCTTGATTTCTGAATGCTACCGATCCATCGGGTGACTTTGCCTGGATCTGTATTGCATATTTTCGACCAACCTCGAGCAATGCATCTTCCGGGATCATCAGGTTCCTGATCGTAATTCCCGAAATGTCTTCAGCAAAAATTGCCGGCGCGCTTTGCATCGCATCGAAAGGATTTCGTGTTACGGGCTCGATCTCGACGATACGTATTCCGTAATCGATCTGGGATGGCAACGACGGTAGCACCTGCGTCCACGCGATGTTGATCTGTGTTTGTGTGGAAGGGATCATATCGTCGCACAGCGGCGATATCAACACCGGCGGATCCTGGTAAGTGACCTGGAACGGCGAACAGCCCGAGCCTGTCGAAGGAATGTCGGACAAGAATCTTGACGGATTGTTACAATCGATAGCCCGAATGCAGAGCTTGTACAATCCTTCTGGCAAAGCCTCATCACCACGGATCTGGTCACGCGACACGCCACGATACGTCAGGTAATCGGGGTCGAACAGCTCACGAAGCTCGGTGCCCGACATCATTGTGAGGCCGGGAGGAATGGTTGTGCAAACTCCGCGCAGCCTCGAAGGATCGGAAGATATCGTTGCACCGTTGTCTTCGTTATCCAATGAACCGACGAGCGCAATGTTCAGTGTTTCAGTACCTGTGTTGTTGACCGTGACAAGAATGTTGCTCTCTATCGATGTGAAATCGGAAAGACGCACCGGGTAGGGAGGAGGAAGTTGCACATGTACTTCAACCGGGTATTGTGCCCATGCTTGAATGCAGATCAGAAGCGCAATAACAATTGAACTAAGTATTTTCCTACTCATATCAGTGTGCCCCAAAGTTGAAGTTGTATCCAAAGTTTGCGAGGAGGTCGCGAGTGTCGGCATTGGCGCGATTCAACACTTTCCGACTCACCAACCCGACACTCAGATCAAGTGTATGCCGTTCCTTGATCCGCAGGCTCCCGCGACCATTGAAAGACAATGAATTGCTCTGCCTGGCTCCGTCGACATCGATCGTGAAATAAGTGGCCGACGCATTCAGTGTTATCATGTCATTGAAGCTCTTATTGGATCCCAGCGTGTATCCCCATCGGTTGGTTTGATTAAGATCCGTCGTGAACTTGTTAAGATTCACACTTGAGAAAACTCCGAACTTCGCAACAGTATTCTGGTAACGATAGCCGACCATCGGGTTCACCGATGATGTGTTGTTGTTCGTTGTCGCCACATTGCTGTCGTCATTCAAAGCCTGGTAATTGAAACCCGCGTTCACCGTATGCCTGCGTTGCTTCGTGCCCAGGTTCACCATACCGTTCAGGTTGAGGTTGTCCGAAAATTGATTGAGCTTCAACGTATCAAGCGTAAGCCGGACGTTTCTGTCCTGATTGATCCTGTAGTTCGTGTAGAAGGCCGTGAGGCTAACCTTTGCATTCGGCATGAAGGTGACATTAACCGAATTGATCTTCCTGTTCGTGGTGCTGATCTTGTCGTTGAACAAATTATTCTTTTGGATACCGATACTTCCCGTTACACGGACCTTGCTCTTCCACATCGACCACGATGGAGCAATAGTGATGTTCTGGTAATCGTTGTTTAAAAAGTAGGAGCCCATGGATTGATAGTCCGGTTCGACGCGGGTGGCCTGTAGTCTCAGCTGCAATAATTTCAATCGCATTGCAAGACTTGCCTTACCAGCCATGAGAAATGTTGTCGACGCCCTCGGCGTTAAAAATGTCGTTACCACTTTCGGAACTTTGTACTCTGCCGGATCGATCTTCTCCGCATTGATGTCGTTGTTGTAAATACTGAAACCATAGTCGACGTCGAAGGAAAATATTTTCAGGAACTGCTGATGGGATTTGACTCCATACACGAGATTTTCTGCTGGCTGTACTGCCGATGTCTGCAACGGCGCATCGATCGAAGTAGGATCGTCTTTGCCTTTGAACATGATAAGATCTACGTAGTTGTTGTAGGTACCGTAGCCGATCTTGGCCGCCATACCGTGACGGGCGAACGTAGGCTGAATGATCTCGCCAGAAAGTGTATCGATAGGCTGCTGCACCGCTTTGAGGAAACGTCCATAAATAAATCCAAGCCGGAACAAGCCCGGTTCGGCTTCGAAGCCGGCGCCCAGGAATGTATGATTGGCTAGTGTATAATCTGAAAAACTGATGTTGCGATAACCGATATGTAATCGCAGCCATTTGTAGTAAGGACTCAATCCAAATTGATTGAATGGTTGTCGGTAGTTCTGGTTCTTCTGACTAAATGAAAAATAGAACGGAAGTGTTACACCATAAACATTCAGTGTAGGAGATCCAGACAACGTCCAGAAGAAAGGAGTTCGTACCGAATTCTGTCGTGTTGTCGAGTATGAATTCAGCCGCATCGAGAGGTTACCGGAGTAACCGAGTGGTTTGGCACCTTTCAGGTTGCCAAGGTCCTGCGCAGCTATCGATGCAGCCGTTAAGAATAAAAAAAAGATCAGTAAACCTCTCATTCAAATTGAATTCTTCGTACTCGTTGATTGATGAAGTCGGCCACGTAAACAAAATTGGATGTAAAGACAACGCCGCATGGTTGATTGAATCGCGCAGTTGAACCGGCACCTTCGGCGTAGCCACTGGTACCATTTCCGGCAACAGTTGTTACATCGCCGGCCGGCGTTACTTTTCGAATGCTGTGATTGTTGAAGTCGGAGACGTAAAGATTTTTACTTCCGTCGATCGAGATCCCAAATGGTAAATTGAATCGTGCATTCGTTCCGTTGGCGCTCACGAATCCCGAAGTTCCATTACCAGCGATCGTCGTGGAATTTCCATTGGTGTCGACCTTACGGATCGCATGATTCAATGCGTCCGCTACGTAGAGGAAGTTGGTTGCATCAATCGTAAGGTGCGAAGGGGCGTTGAACTTGGTCGCTTTGGCCGAACCATCTGCCAGGCCCGCCGTACCGTTTCCACTGAATGTTGACACGATGGTATCGCCAACGATCTTGCGGATCCGATGATTGCCCGCATCTCCAATGTAAAGATTGCCTGCCGCATCGCGTGCTATTCCAATTGGACTGTTAAACTGTGCAGTTGGTTTCTTGCCATCTGCAAAACCAGCTTGTGGAAATCCAAGTACTGTCGTAACAATGCCGAGTGTGAGATCTACCTTCCTGATACATTGATTATCACGATCACACACATACAATGAATTGTGAGAGGCATCATACACAAGACCGGCAGGATGATTGAACTTCGACTGGGGTAATTTAGAATCGAAGTAGCCCGCTGTACCGTCTCCCGCAATGGTTGTCAGCGTACCATTGGGCGCCATCTTGCGAATGAGATTGCTGTTATAGTCCGCGATGTAAATGTTACCCGACGGATCACTTGCAAGACCATAAGGTGAATTGAATTGAGCGAGCGTCGCAACAACTCCTGTCAATATGTAAGTGAATATTGGCCCGTTGTCGGTAACACCATTCACAGTAACCGAGACGATACCGGTACCCGCACCTTTAGGTACCGTTACATCAAGAGAAGTATAACCTGCCGATGTAACGACGGCCGTCACTCCGTTGAACTTCACTATGTTCTCTGCCGCGACGTTCGAAAAATTCTTACCGCTGATCGTCACCATAATGTTTTCGGGACCCGATGTTGGATTGATCGTCGTAACGTCAACAGGATTTGTCGTGATCACTACCTGGTCTGGTGCCGATGGCAACGAGCCATCCGATACGATCAATGTTGCCGTGTAACTCCCTGGTTTGTCGGGCACCAATGACGTCGACGCGCTTGTCGGGCTCTTGATACTCGCCGTGCTTCCTGCCGGTTTGTTGACAAGCGTCCATGAATAAGTCAATGGCGAATTTTCAGGGTCAGTTCCCGAACCGCTCAATATATAAGGTGTGTTGAGATCACTCTTCCCGTCGGGACCGGCATTGGCAACAGGTGGTTGGTTCACATGCGTTGCTGTTACGACCAATGTATCGTTCACGCTGAAGTTGCCATCGTTTGCTGTGAGGATCACGGTGTAGCTTCCTTCTTTGTCGGCCGTGAATGATGTTTGTGGTTTGCTGGCGTCTTTAAACGCAGCCGTACTTCCCTTCGGCAGTGGTCCGAACGACCAGTAGAATGTTAGAGGATCCTGATCTGCGTCGGTAGCGGAACCATTCAGTGCAACCGAAGATCCTGCAGGCAATTGCTGATCTTTTCCCGCATCGACAAGGGGAGGGTGATTGGTTGTTGTAGTTACGAGAACACTATCGGCATCCGTTAGCTTACCGTCGGAAACAGTAAGTATCGCGAGATAGCTGCCCGCCTTATCGGCGACAAAAGATGTTTCGGCTTTTGTTGGTGACTTGATCGTTGAATTGCTCCCCGCAGGTTTTTTGCGGCAACGTCCAGGAATAAGTTAGTGTATCTCCATCTGGATCAGTTCCACTTCCAGTAAGATTGTATGACGCGCCGACGTTCACTTTGCCATCAGGACCGGCATTTGCAACGGGAGGATGATTCGCCTTGATAACATTGATGTCTATCGTGTCGGCGTTCACGGCAATGTTGTCGGTAACTACGAGTCGTATCAAATACAGACCGGAGACATCCGGTGTAAAAATTCCTTTCACGGAATCGAAATGAAGAATGGTCGCCTGGCTGGCTTGCGGTTTGGTCAATATCAGCCACTCATACGATAACGAATCGCCATCGGGATCAGAAGACTTCGAAGCATCGAGCGTAACAGACGAACCTGACGTTGCCGTAACATCGGGCCCCGCAACCGCAACCGGGTGGCGATTAGGGTCAACACTTTCGACATCCCTGCACGTCGTTAACAGAAAAAGAGTGAAAAGAAGAAGACCACTATAGACGAGAAAGCGAACAGTCCCTTTCATTCAAAGAGTTGGTGCTTTTATTTTCGAAGTGGTTACCGATCGCGGAAATAATTATTTATGGGGGAGAAAATCTTATTTTTAGAAACTGATTTATTTTTTAAAAAAACCGGTAACTAATTCCCCACTTTCCCCACTAACCCATAAGCAACGTGAGTACGGATGCCCAAAAAGATGAGCTGGAGCTGGTAAGGTCGGGCGACAATACTGTTCTGAAGGACCTTTACCGAAAACACCGGTCGCCATTTTTGCAATGGGCAAAGCGGAAGTATGCCGAAGCCGATGCTGCTGATATTTATCAGCAGGCATTTACGATTTTCTACTTCAATGTTAAGGATGGAAAATTCAAGGGCATGACCAGCAGCATCAAGACGTACATTTTCGCAATCGGCAAGAACCTGCTAAACAAGTTCGTGCAAGAAAGAAAGTAGGTCTCACTGTAGTAGACGACGTGAACGAAAATGAGTTGCCCGCCGAAACGATCTTCGATCAATACGAAGCAACGCACAGGCAGAAGGTTGTTGGATCGATACTGGAAAATATCGGCGAGCCGTGCAAGACGATATTAACTCAATATTATTACCATAACTTTACTATGGAATCGATAGCCGAAAGGCTCGGATATAAGACTGCAATGGTGGCAAAAAAGAAAAAGTGTGATTGCCTGGCGCGTATACGGGCATCCCTGAAAGAAAAAGAAACATCGTTGACCAGGGAGAGATGACGGACGAAGAGGAGAAAGAAATAGACCTGATCGAAGGTTATCACAAAGGCACACTATCGGCCGACGAGCTCGCCATGGTGCAACAGCGCATGAGCACCGATCCGGAATTCGCCGGGAAGGTCGCCGACTTCACCGACATCATGAAGGGCATTAAATCACACGAGGCAGAAACAGTTCTCCGAAAATGTCGCCAGCTGGGAAAAGGAAATTCAATCCGGTAACAAGACTTCATCGAAATTCATCCTTCGAATTGCAGCCGCACTTGTCGTCATCGTTCTTACTTCGGTTGTTATTTTCTCGAGGATCAGCGGATCGAACGATGACCTCTACGCTAAACATTTCGAACCTTACGAAGACGTGATCAACGTTCGCGGCAGCACAGATCAACTGCTTTCGGAGGGAATGAATGCGTACAATCAAAAAGATTATAAGAAGGCATCCGATGTTTTATATCGGTATGTGAATGCAAACCCATCGGATCTGAATGCGCAATTCTATCTCGGCATTTCATCCATCGAAGCCGGAAAGGCCGGTGAAGGCATTCGATATCTCGACAACGTGATCGAAGCGAGGGGAATGCTTGTTGAGCAGGCGCAATGGTATCTCGCATTGGCATACCTGAAGGAAGGCGACCTCACCAGTTGTCAGCGTGAGCTAAAGGAGATCGATGTTCAGGGTCACGACTATCGTGAGCGTGCAGAACGACTTCTCGAGGATCTGAAGTAAACGAACATGACCACCGCAGAAATACCCGCCAGACCGGTGAGTCCCCACATCCAATAATTATTCGATCGCAGCGGCGAGTCGTCGCCCACAAGAATGAATCCTGCCCAAAAGAACGGGAATGATTTTACTTTGTCAGCGCTGCTTAAGTAGTCGAGCTTGGCTAATCGTAACGCTTCCGATTTCGTCATACCTTTTGAGAGGAACTCGTAAAACTTGTGCATCAGTGTAGCTGTCGACCGATCTTGTGCCTGCCACAAGCTTGTAACAATGCTCGGGGCATCCCGCGTAAGCGAATGCTCTAGAGAGACTCATCACACCTTCGCCTTTGTGCACTTGTCCTGCGCCGGTGTTACATGCGCTCAACGTTACCAGCGAAGCGCGGATCTGTAAATTGAATAACTCCCACGCGTGAAGCTTTCCGTCTTCGAGAGAATCTTTCGGCGAGAAGTGAAGTCGCGAGCGTGAGGCGTCGTGATCGTCCATCACCGCATGTGTTGCAACATGAACGATACCGTAGTCTTTCACCATCTTCTTGAAATTCGTTTCGGTGGCTTCATCGCCCACGAGACTTTTCCCGTGAAGCATGCCAGTGATGTCGCCAACTTCTTCACTTGTGAAGTCGAGTTGTGCGAGAGACTCGCTGCTGCCCGATGGTCCGAAGGTTGGAGCGAAGCCGATGAAGTCACTGTCGGAATTTTCACGGGCGATAGCAGCGTAAGTAGGAATGAGCCCTGCCGAATATTGATAGTGAAATGTGTAATCGTTGATCAGGTATTTGTTGTCTCTTGAGATCGCTTCGAATGGGATGTAACTTATTGGACCATCGGTAATCAATGTGATCACATTAATATTCTTTTTGAGCAACGAGGAATCGATGGAAGAAAAATATTGATGGTAAAACGCGTTTGAGTTGGAGGTGAAATCTGCCTGGTCAAAACCTGCAAGCGTGGTTTTTATGTTTTTAGAAAGCTCATTGATCGAATCATTCTTAAACTCGAACACCTCGAATGTTGTGGAGCTCACTACAAATCCAAACACAGTGCTGTCGCCGACCAGGTACTCTACAATGGCTTCGTTCGGTTTCAGGTTTGCTGCAAGAGCATTTACATCCGATTCAGGCTTGTTATACTTAAGATTATAGTAAGCAGGATAGCTTTTCTCCAATGCCAGGATCATGCTGTCGTAAGAACCCCGGAGTGCCACGTACTTATTTTTCCATTCGGCCGTTGTGTCCATTCCCGATTCCATGAAGCTGAGCTTTTCCTTCAAACGTCGTTCGTGGCCAATGATGTCATCGGGTATGCCTGCGAACTTTCGTGAGCGCGAATCGTGTACATATTGCCAGAGAACAACCGCCTTGCTTTGTTCGGCAAATGCAAATGCCTTCTCTTTATATTGATTGTTGCCCGTTATGTCAGCAAGCTGCAACGCACACTCAACTGCCTTCTCGTAGTAAGCGGCCAGGTTAGGAACCTGTAGCAGCTTCGATCGCTCAGACTTACTTTCCTTAATAACTTTTTCATACAGGCTTGTAAGGAAAGTGTAATTATAGAGTGCTTTTTCAAGGTACTTCGAGTCGTTCGATTGCTGATATAGAGAAAGTAAGGTAGCACCACGGCCAGGCAACGCTTCAATGAGATGATCGACGTTCGCGAAATCATTGAGTTGCTTTAGTTCTCCATCACTGGAAACGTCAGCATCCAAATGGAACAAGCTCTTATCAAACATCGAGTAAGCCTTCTTGTGCTCGCCAACATCTTCCAGGAATGTAGCATATGATTCAAGATTATATCCGAGTTGTTTATTTCGTTTCACTGTATCGCTGAAGAGCGCGATTGATCTTTTATAATCTTTTTCGGCGAGAGCGTTTTCACCAAGAAGATGATGGACCTTGCCCCTGATCGTGTAGGCCTGGCTGGTGAGCGATTGTTCGTCCATGCCTTCGAAAATCGCAATCGCTGTTTCGATATTTTTTCCGAGCTTCAGATATTCTTTTGAGATCGGCAAGATTTGTGGCGTAGTACAAACTTGGTAATAGCCAAATCGCGATTGCCTTTTTTCTCCTGGTATTTCTCCATCAGTTGTATGGCCCGCTCCGAATATTTCGACGACTCATCGAAATAGCCGAACAAATGATACATGTCGGCCAGGTCAGAAAGACTTGTCACGATGAAAGGATGATCTTCGGAAAGAGCTTTCGTATAAATGTCATGCGCCTTTAAATAGTATTGCTCCGCATTCGCGAACTCCAATTGATTGCGATAGCATGCAGCGATATTCGCATACGAAGTAGCAACACGAAAATCGTTCGGGCCGAAAAACTTCTCGAAAGTCGTAACTGCATTGCGATAGTTCTGCTTCGCGTCTTCATACATCCCGGTTTCAATACTCAGGTTCCCAAGCCCATACACCATCATCGCGTAGGAGGGATGATCGGCCGGTCGCTTATTATGTTCCCAGATGGCTTCGGCTTTCTTGTAATACTTCAGCGACTCGTCCATCTTCAACTGTCTGCGATTCAATGCACCCAGACTTTGATAAGGATCGAACAACGAGATCTCGTTATCGCCTCCCAACTTTCGTTTCATGTCCACCGCCTGCAGATATTTTTCCGAAGCCTGTTCGAGCTGACCTTTGAAGAAATCTATCCGGCCTAAAAGAAAAATATTCTCACTGATTGTCATGTGTTCATTCCCATACAGTCTCTTGCGTATTTCCAACGAGCTGTCGTAATAAACTTTCGCGTTATCGAATTGACGGAGATTGTAGTCGAGCACTCGTCCGTTGATCTCTAATGCTTTCGCAATTTGCTCAAAGTGGTCATGACCGAAAGACTTGACAATCTGGTTCCCGATTTTTTCCGGTTTTGCGACATGATCGTTAAGGACGGCATATGCAGAGTCGAGGTACGCGAGACTCTTCTGCGTGTTGTTGATTACCCGGTATGTTTCCGCAAGCTTGAGCCTTGAATCGATAACGGACGTCCAATCACTGGACTTTAATGCAAGTTGCTCTGCTTTTTCAAAGTAGTTGATTGCACTATCGTATCGGGCTTCATTGAAAAAGAACTGACCTTGATCGATGATTGGTGTGGAGGCATTCACCAATAGATAGACCACAAGGATCAGGATGGGGTGGGGCTTCATGGTTCCTTATAAAGTAACCTAATTCCGTAAGGTTATCAAGGCGGAACCGCCGAGTTGTCAGGATTTCCGGAGATCGACTGTATGATAAAACCATAAGCGAACGGCATTCGACGAGAAATAATCGTTCCCTGCGGCGTTCTGTTGGAATATATTCAGGTATCCAACGTTTGCATTGAATCGCGAGCTGAATTGATAACCCACTCCAATGAAGAACCTGTTTTGATCGAAGGTGTTGTAGACAACGTTCTTCCCGAAGCTAAGAAAGAGCTCGTTCTGCAGCATAACATACGGAGTTTTTGGTCCCATCTCTTTTCCCTTCAGGGGAATAAAGAACGACATATTGTATCGCGTTCTCCATGTAAATGTATATCCACCAACCTTCGCATCATTTACAACTTTCTCAACGTTGCGTTCCTCCAATCGAAGCCATTGTGTTGTAGCAAGACGCGGATACTTTTGATTCCATAAGATCTGTTGCCATGCCCTGTGCTCCGTTCTTATGGTGTTAAGTCCTTTAGCCGGGTAGTGTTCAACCAATCCATAGCCAACAGTTTGCCCTGAGATTATCCTTTATGAAATAAGTAACACCGGGACGTATCAGCAATTGAAACGGTCGATCAACGAAACTGTCTGTCATCCTATAATGTACGTCCAACCACAAACCCCACTTGTTTGTGAGCCGTGTTTGATTGAAGTAAGCAAACCACGCCTGTTCGCGATGATGAATTGTTTTGGTTGGAGTCTGAGCGCGCGAAGCAACGACACAACTGACGAGTGCCGTCAATAGAAAGAGTTTCCTCATGAATTAACGAATTACCAGTTTTTGTACGTCGGCGCCGGTATCGGAGATGACCTTAACGAAATAGATGCCTCCTGGAAGATCGCCGACGTTCCATTTGTTCACCGGGGCCTTGAGCGGTTCCGGAGAATACAACCTGTCCCGCTGCGTTAAGCACCTGCATCGCCACGAAGGTATTCTCGATGGGAACTTCCGTCGTGAACTCGCTTCCATCGGCAGGGTTAGGATAGATCATTACATTAAATGGCACCGACTTCAGCGTAACCTTACGTATCTCGGAAAAAGACGTCTTTCCATCGAAGTCTGTCTGCTTCAATTGATAGTAGATCTCTCCGGCCGCGCCAGGGCTTATCGACTGCATCATAAAAATGTGTTCCGCTGCTTGTGCCAGCGCCGGGAACGCGCAATGCCTCTTCGAATTTTTCACCATCGAACGAACGGAGCAATGTGAAATAATCATTGTTGATCTCCGATTGAGTTTCCCATTTTGCAAGTATTCCATTACGCGCAATCGTCACATTGAAATCCGTAAGCTGTATCGGTAGCGGTGTTGTGGGCCGCATTGACTGTTCCGATCGTGAAGTAGTCTCCATCCGCGAGATTCACCGCAGTTACAGTAAAAATATTACCAGCTAACGTACCAGTCTTCGGCGTAATATCATTGTCGGCGAAGCCATCCTGGTCGTGGTCAATCATCATGCGTAGATCGGCCTGCACCTTGGGACCAGGAACGTTTGTAAGATCAAAGACGAATGTACAGTTACCAACATCAGCAGTTGGGAAAGGTCGTTCAGCAACACGCCAGATCCTGCTCAGCCTTCGCTGGATGGTTACTCCATCAACACCGGTAGTGGTGCTGGTTGTAAGCGTACCAGCGTTGTCGCCAACATTAAGAAGTTGAGATCACCTGGAGTGGCAGCAGCCGTCACTGTTACTACCGAACCGGCGTTCACGCTTTTCGAAGATATCTGCGTGAGTCTTGACGCCAGGTCTTTTCCAATGCCGGTGATGTCTGCGTGTAAGCGGCGTGTGTTGTCTTGGCGGGATAGACGATCGTACCATCGGAGGCGAGATAATCTATTGATGTTACCTGGTTGAGTGTAATACCATATTTGATGGCAAGGTAGGAATCGATACGGTTGCGTTCGGTCGTCGTGATGTCACGATTGTAGAAAATGAATTCGGCGATATCACCGTTGAGCCCGCTGTTGCCCGCCTGCGTGGCGCCAATTCTTGGTTGTAGGAAATGTTAAGGGGCCTGCAACATCCGTCAAGATCGCCTGCTGACTTCCGTTGTATAATATTCCAAACCTCACCGCATAATCGCGATAGAAATCTACGATCTGCATTATGCTTGTCGAAATGTTAGATGTTGTTGAAGGACCGGCAGTGCCACCACCTGTGTCGGGTTGCTCTTGTAAGGTGGCCTTCTGTCCCGAAGCTTTCAGTGAGAAGATCGGGGTGGTGTTGGTTGTTCGGTCGATAAAGTAACTGCCCAGGTTTGTCCGCGGCGCTTCCGCTTGTTACGATAGCGTTGGGTCTGAAGACCAGCGTCATTTGCAAATCGCTTGAATTGGTAACTCCCAATGACGAGGCGAAGTCCATAAACTTGGTTGTTCCGAAAGTTACCACCGGGTTGAAGTTGGCCAGGCTCGTTTGAAAAGCTGGCTTGTTGCCGCCTGTTAACTGTGTTACAAAGTTACTGCTGGCCGAGCCCCATTGTTGTACGGTTTGTCCGTTTGCTGCCGGGGTGATACCCGCATTGTTATAAACATCCTCGTCGGCACGAAGCCATGCCGTCGTGCCGGCAACACCGCCCGGACCAGGGATCAAGGGGCAGGCAAGACTGAAGAAATCATTGTCATTGAAGCTTGCGCCGGTAAACGTAACCACGTTGCCAACAACGGTTCGGCCGGTTGTATAAGGAGTAACCCCACTGAACACAGCTGCGCTATTCGTCAATAAGCAAACTTCGTCGGGTCGGTCATGTCGATACCAAGTCCGCTGAGATCGAATGAAATACTGAATGTTTCTGTGGTAAAGCCGTTCTTAGCAACACGCCATACGCGGCTGATCCGGTTCACGTAGGGAGCCGGAATATCAGTCGAGTTCCAGATCACAGGCGCATCATTACCCCACATCAGGAAGTTACCATCAGCAATTGCAGAAGGGTTGAACATCTTTACAATGCTTTGCGTGTTCTGACTTTGCGAAGCAGGTTGAGTTAATCCCCGAGCCGTTGTCCTTGGCAATACCTGCAATGTTCAATAGATAGTTCGCATGCGAGGTTGTTGCCGGATAAATAGTGGCACCAGTGGAGCTCAGATAGTCGTAACCACCACTCGATTGATCCAGTGTGATACCATATTTGATCGCGAGATAAGATTCTATCTTCTGACGATCCGTGGAGGTAAGAGCTGTGTTGTATAAAACAACCTCCGAGAGATCACCATTCAAACCACCGTTTGTTCCCGTCGCATGGCGACCGACGCGCAGTTGCCGGACCGGTGATCGAAGAGTTATCGCCAGCCGCCGTAACATCCAATTTTCCATTGAGGTAGATACCGAAAGCAGTATTGATTGTTCTGAAATAGGATGCTAGGCCAAACGTGCCAGTCGTTGCCGATGTAACCGACACTGGCCCACCAAGACCGTTCCCGCTATTATCCCGTTTCTGATAGTAGTACTTGTCCGTACTCACCATCTTGAACGACATCAGGCCCTGTGTCGCTGTAGTTCGATCGATGATGAATGTTCCGCTGCCGTCTGTTGTACCACCGGGTACGAAGCTGTTTTGCTTGAAGACAAGGAACATGTAGAAGTTATCATTCGGCGCAACGCCGGAAACGGCAGCTGCATCCAGGAACTGATCCGAAGCGAAACGAAGTACCGGGTTACCGTTGATGATGTTTGTTTTATAGGTCGGCCGGTTGGTGCTGGTTACCGAAGTTGTGTTTATATGGGGGGGAGCCTGGTCGTTCCATTGCTCAACGAGGTCACCGTCGGCCGCCGGTGTTGTGCCAAGGTCTTTGTACGTATTGGCGTCAGCTTTCAGCCACCAGGTGAGCCCAGTGGCCACACCGCCCGGGTTCTGCGCAAGGAGACTTGCGCAGCAAAGGTAAAGAGATAGAAAGAGAACGGCTTTTTTCACCAGATTATACCAACTGAATACCAAATCTAGCAAAAAGGGAAACACCGCCTAGGTCTTAAATTTGAGTTATCTTTCAGGCCCGGTCAATGTTTAGAAAGATCTTTCGATTACTCGCAGCCTTCAGTATTCAGCCGAAGCTTAATGGATAAGCATGAAAGGTTGGCGTCCATTTCGTCGCGACCTCCGTGAGATCAAAAGACAACTTCGCAACAACAATGAGTTCAGAATAACGAGTCTCTACCCGGTGCTCCGCGATCGTTACGAAAACAACGGAAGTCTCAGCCATTACTTTCATGAAGACCTTGTTGTAGCTCAGAGGATATTTGAGAACAAGCCGGTAAAGCATGTTGACGTTGGTTCGAGAGTCGACGGCTTCGTTGCGCATGTAGCAACCTTCCGTGAGATTGAAGTCTTCGATATTCGTCCGCAGGAGATTGTTGTGAAGAACATCAGGTTCGTTACTGCCGACTTCATGAACATAGCACCGGAGCTTCACAACTATTCCGATTCGCTGTCGTCACTGAATGTGATCGAACATTTCGGACTTGGTCGTTATGGTGATCCCATGATGTTGATGGCCATCTGAAGGGCCTCGATAGTATGTATAAAGTGCTGAAGCCGGGTGGCAAGTTTTATTTCTCGACACCGATTGGTCCGCAGCGCATTGAGTTCAACGCCCATCGGGCATTCGGCCTGGAATACCTGCTGAAGATCTTCGAACCGAAGTATATTATTGATCGCTTCTCCTATGTTGATGATGCCGGTCGGCTTCATCGCGATGTTCCCCTGACGCCGGAAGCGATCAAAACCAATCTTGGATGTTGGTTCGGCTTTGGCATCTTCGAGATGACTAAGAAGTAGGGGTATTTGCACTGTTAGTTTCCTGTGCGGTAACCACCTTTTTACCAATAAAAGCCCACAAATAGAGGGCCGTTTGCGAAAAAAAGCAGACATTGGTGCCCAAATTGTTACCGTGTTTTCATGATGTTTTGGCGATGATTGGTGATAATTGAGTGCTTTTCCACTGGGTTTGGTATGAGTTGGTGTGTGGGATTCCTGGAACTGGTCTTTTACCTCGGGCTGTTAAATCGTATAAACGCCAAATATGCCAAAGTCGACACCGGCAAACCTTAAACTGAATTGATTAGGAGATGTTGAAACCTTTACCATTGGCGGGTTTTTGCCTGCTTTTATCCACACTGTTCTCGTCCCCAGCATTTGCACAACTTTCGGGAACAAAGACAATTCCAGGGTGATTACCCCACCGTCACCGCGGCTGTCGCCGCCCTTAACCTTTCAGGAGTGGGCAGCGGGGGGCGTGACCTTCAATATTGCCGCGGGCTATACTGAAACCCTTCTGGGGGCCGTTGTCGATAAATGTCACCGGTACCGCATCGAATCAAATCATTTTCCAGAAAGACCCCCTCGGTGTTGGCGCGAACCCCATTATTACGGCCTACACGGGAGGTTCCGGTACACCAGCGACCGCTACACAGGACGGTTATTTGGCGCCTGGTCGGGTCGGACTACGTAACTATCTCATCCATAGACCTTACCGAGAACCCCGCAAACGTGATTTCCGGCGGAACGGCCCTGATGGAGTACGGATTTGCCTTATATAAGGTCTCAAACGCCGATGGTTGTCAGAACGTAACGATCCAAAACTGTACGATCACCCTGAGCAGGGATAATACAACAACCGGTGCAGGTCCGGTACCTGAAGGATCGATCGGTATTGAGTTGGTAAACTCGAGGCCGTCAGCTGCCGTCACAACTCTTACTCCCGCCACCGCTACGGGTCAGCAATCGAACAATAAATTCTATGGCAACACGATTCAGAACGTTAACATCGGGATTGCGCTGATCGGCATAACTGCGGCGCCTCCCTATACCAATGGCGATAGGGGCAACGACGTGGGCGGATCTACTGCAGGAACAGGTAATACGATCATCAACTTCGGTGGTGGCGCTGCGGCAACAAATCCGTCGGCGGGTATCCGCACTTTGAACCAGTATGATCTTAACATCGCGAACAATACGATCAACAGCAACAACGGATCGGGCGTTGATCACCCGGCATTGATCCGTGGTATCTACACGAATACGGCTCCGGGAGCGGCGGAAACGATCTCCACGAACACAATTACACTACATGGTGGCGGCGCTGCGGGTTCGGTTTTGGGCATTGACAACGCTGCTGGATCCACCGCTTTCAGCAATACGATCAGCATTACCAACAACCAGGTACTGAATAGTACAACGAGTAGTTCCGGTACTTTTTACGGCATCCGGAATACATCAAGCGCGACCACCGCTTCGATCACTGGTAACACTGTGAAGGGGAATACAACGAATGTGACTAACACTTTCAACGGGATCAGTAACACTGGAATTGTGGCAAGCCTCGTGGTCACTGGAAATATTATCCAGGGGAACACGATGAACAGCAACAACATTTTCTCTGCGATCAGCAACAGCGGTGCAGTAACGACGACGATCACCCTAAGCAGCAACCAGATCGGTAATGGAACTGGTGGTCCGGTTACATTTGCGGCGGCAAACTCAGCAACGCAGAACTTCATTAGCAACACTGCCGGTGCCGCGACAGCAGCGTTAACGATCAGTAGCAACAACTTCCAGGGCATCAGTTATTCAGTAGCCGGAACAGGTAGTAATACCTACATCCTCAACAGCGCGGCTACATTGTCGCAGACGATTTCAAGCAACACCTTTAACGGCTTGAACATCAACACGAGTGGAAATATCACCTTCATCTCAAACAACGTTTCGCTCTCGGGAACAGGCACTCAAACAATCAACAACAACTCGATCGTTGGTACATTCACGAAATCCGCTTCACCTGGTACTGTAACGATATACACATCTACCACGGCAGTGTCTGCATCGGGTAGTGTGAGCAACATGAGCGGCAACAACTTCTCGGGCATTAGCGTGACCGGGGCAGCAGCAATCGCTGGTGTGGTGATTACCGATACAGGTTCCGCGAACAGGCAAATTACGGGAACACATTTAGCAACTGGACGGGTGGTACAGGCACTACAACGGTTTTGAACCTTGCTCTCACGAGTACACTTAACCAGGTTGCTGGTAACTCGATATTCAGCATCAGCGGGTGGAGGAACTCTTAACGGTATTCTTATCGGGGCGGGTAATAACAACGTCTTGGTAACACAGTACGTACGCTCTCAACAACTGGCGCTACCCTCAACGGTATCTCGATGACTGCCGGTTCGAACAACAGGGTGTATAACTGCCGAATCTTCGATCTTACACTGAACGCCGCTACAGGTATCGTAAACGGTATTTCGATAAGCGGATCAACGGTCGTGTCGGCGCTTGTCTATAACAACCTTATTGGTGATCTCAAGGCGCCAACGGCAAGCTCTACCAATGAAGTTATTCGTGGTATTGCAGTGGCAGCTACCACAACGAATGCGACGTATAACGTTTATTACAACACCGTTTACCTTTCGGCTACGTCCGCTGGTATCAACTTCAGCACGACTGGTATTTTTCATGCTGCGAGTGCTACGACGACCACGGCGGTCCTCAACATGAGGAACAACATCATCTACAACATCTCGACGCCGAATGGGTCCGGTAGAACTGTTGCTTACCGCAGGTTGAGCAATGCATTAGGTAATTACGCATCTACTTCTAATAATAACTTCTTCTTCGCAGGTACAGCTTCAGCAACCCGCCTGCTGTTCTACGATGCAACGAACTCGGTTCAAACTATCGCTGCCTATAAAACACTGGTAAGTCCGATGGATGCCGCTTCGGTTTCGGAAGACCTTACTGGAAAATTTGTGAGCACCAGTGGTTTGAATAGCAATTTCCTTCACATAGTACCAGGCTCGGTAACACAGGTTGAAGGCGGAGCTGTTAACATCGCCGGAATTGTGGGAGATGCCGATGGACAGAGTCGCCAGGGCAATCCTGGGTATGCAGGAACCGGAAGCGCACCTGACATTGGTGCCGATGAATTTGATGGTGGCAAGAACACTCTCGGGTACTTATAGTGTTGGTACAGGTCAGATTTATCCAACACTTACAGGCGCAACAGGATTATTCCAATCGATCAACACCCTTGGCTTGAGTGGCAACGTGATTGTAAACGTCACATCTGATCTCGCAGAGGACGGACTTAACGCACTGAATGCGTGGGCTGAAATAGGCGTTGGCAGTTACACACTGACGATCCAGCCAAATACGACAACTCTTCGAAACATTACGGGTAACGTAGTGGCCGGTTTGATCCGTTTTAATGGCGCCAATCGCGTAACGATCGACGGTAGTGCAGGAACTGCGAACAGTTACCTGAACTTCTCGAACACTAACGTTGCAGGAACAACAGGAACTGCTTTCACCTTCATCAACGGCGCTTCAAATAATACCATCAAGTACTCGTCTATCTCAGCGTATGCGAATGCAACGAATGGAGTTGTGTTATTTAGCACGTCAACGGGAGTTGCTGGTAATAGCAACAACACGCTGTCGAACAACAACATCATAGCCACAGTTGGTGCAAACACAAGTATCGTTGCTGTGTATTCTGGAGGAACTATTGCTAAAGAGAATACGAACAACACGCTTTCAAATAACTTCATTTCAAATTATCGCGACCGTGGACTTGATGTTATAGCAACCGGTTCGACTGGTTGGTCGATAACAGGTAATAGTTTTTTTAATGGAGGCGTGAGCGGTGCACTTGACTATGCTGCGGGCTCAGTCCTCGCGGGTATCAGGGTATTGGGCGGTTCTGGTTATACGATCACTGGAAACTATGTTGGAGGTAATGCTGCGTTAGCAGGCGGTGCCAACGCCTCGTACTCTTCTTCGACAGGTGTGATCCTGTACGACGGTATCAACCTCACTACGACAAGCGCAACTCCCGCTTCACTGATCAAAGGAAATACGATCAAGTCTATCAGTATTACATGCGTGCCCACCGCCGTTGGCCAGGCTGTATTCTATGGTATTGAAACCAGTGGTTCGGGTGGAGCGACGATTGGTGGAACCCTTGGTGGTGAAGGAAACATAATCGGTTCTAACTCGGTCAATGGATCTATCAGCATCACGACAAATTCAGCGGCTGTAGCCAACCGTTCAAACGTACGAGGCATCAGCGCCAGTGGTAGTGGAGGATCTATTCTTAACAACCAGGTTGGTGGTTTCGATATCAGCAACGGTGGTGCACTCGCCGCCCCGACATTTTTCAGTGGCGTGATTTTGAATAACGCGTCGGCGGCATCGCCTGTCAGCGGTAACGTCATCGGTAGCTCTGGAGTCGGCGCAGCTTCGAACAGTATTCGTGTATTGTCGACATCCAGCGCAGTAGGAACAACATTGGCCGGTATTGCCGTTGCTAATACTGTTGCATCTACAGTCCTCATCGACGGAAACACGATTCAGAACTTGAGCTTCCAGTTCACGGGAGGTACAGCTACAGGAATTACAGGTATCAGCAATACAGGTACAACCAATTCTGTAGTTACTATCAGTAACAATACCATTTCAACCAACTCAACCAGTGTTACGGGAGGTGCGATGATCGGTATCCAGACTGCTGCTTCGTCGACATCGGTAACGATCAATAACAACACGGTCACCAACAACTCAAGCACCGGGACGAACTCGGGTAACTTCTATGGTATCAACGCAACGGGACCAAATACACCGGCGCTTGTCATTAACAGTAACACGTTCTCGAACAACGCCGCGGGCAACCTGACTGGTCTGTTTGCGGTATTCAAACCAACGCTGTCTCAACTTCGCTCGCCATCAACGGTAATACGATTGTAGGAAACACGTCGACATCTACAACCGGTTTGTTCAACGCGATTTACAACCAGGGAGCAGTTACGGGAAGTATTACGATCAACTCGAACAACATCGGTAATGGAACCGGTGGGCCGATCACCTTCAGTGGTGTGGTAAACGGTACAGCTCAGATCTACCTTCGTAACTTTGGCGGTGCTGCCACTGCTGCACTGACAATTACAAGCAACAACTTCCAGGGGATAACTTACGGTACGGCGCCTACCGGCGCGCACACGATGATCGTTAACTCGGCCACTACGTTGTCGCAGACCATCACCGGGAACACGTTTACCAATCTTAACGTGAACCTGGATGCGAACTTTGTTTTCATCAACGACAACGTACCGGTTTCGGCGACTGGCTTCCAGAACGTCAGCAGCAACAGTATCGTTACTGCGTTCACGAAGTCGGCTGCTACAACCAGCACCGTAACATTGTTTACAAGCACAACGCAACCCTCGGCGTCAGGTGCTGTGTTCACGCATAGCAATAACAACTTCTCGAACATTACAGTTACCGGCGCAACTACAGTTGCCGGTTGGGTGGTGACCGATTCAGGTACCGGAGCACACACGATATCAGGCAATACATTCAGCAACTGGACTGGTGGGACGTCGCCGCTTACAGCTATATCGACCAATCTCGCTGGAGCCAGCTCGGTTTCAAGCAACGCTATCAACACAATATCAGGTGGAGGTACTGTTACCGCAATGGCAAGTGCCGGAGTTGAAGGTTTGTCACAGAACAACATTCATACTCTTACCAGCTCGGGTGCTGCGTCGGCAGTAAATGGTGTCAGCATTACTGCTGGCTCAGGCAGCGTGTTCCGCAACAAGATCTACGATCTCAGATCGACAAGCGCCACCAACGGTACCGTAAGCGGTATCCTCCTGGTTTCAGGTGCAACGCTTACAACTACAACAATTTATAACAACTACATTGGTGATCTTGCACACACGACAGTTAACTCCGCAACTGACCTTCGTTCGTGGTATCAACATCACAGCTACTGCTACAGCGACGATCAATGTATATTATAACACTATCTACATCAACGGAACTTCGGCTGGTGCGACGTTCAGCACAACAGGTGTATTCCATACGGCCAACGCAACAGCAACCATTGCAACGTTGGATCTGCGCAACAACATCATCGTGAACTATTCGACGCCGAAAGGTGCGACTGGTCGCGCGGTTGCTTTCCGCAGATCTGCTCCTGCTTTGTTGAATAACTATGCATCGACTTCGAACAACAACCTGTACTTTACAGTTTCGCCGGGCGCGAATAACCTGATCTACTACGACGGAACCGCCTCGGACATAACCCTCGCAACCTTCCAGGCTCGTGTTACACCCAGGGATAACGTCTCTGTTACAGAAAATATCCTGGCGAAATTATTGAGCACAAGCGGTTCATCGGGCTTGTATCTCCACGTCGACGCCAACCAGGCTACCGCGATTGAAAGCGGAGCCGTGAACATAACAGGAATCACAGACGACTACGATGGACAGATCAGGTTTGGTAATCCTGGCTACACAGGTCCTGCCTCAACAAATCCTGATATCGGTGCCGACGAAATCTTCGGCGTTGAGTCAATACCTCCCACAATCTTATACACACTGCTGCCGAATACACCTTCAACATCGAACGTAACATTAAGCGCTGTAACAATCACCGATGCAAGCGGCGTGAATGTTATCGCAGGTACGAAGCCACGGATTTATTATAAGCGTTTGGGCGATGCGAATGCATTAGCTGACAACACTTCGAGCACGAACGGCTGGAAATCACTGAAGCAACTAATGGTGCGTCACCGTTCACGTTCACGATCGACTATGCGTTATTGTCTGGTGGTGGAGCTGGCATTGCAGGTTCCATCCAGTACTTCGTAGTCGCCCAGGATATTGCTACTGTACCGAACGTCGGAATCAACTCGGTACTTTTGCGAATCAACCCAGCACCGTTGCATTAACTACCAACGCATTCCCGCTCACGGGTACAATCAATAGTTATGCGATCACCTTCGGGGGAACGTATAATGTCGGTAACTCGGAAGTCTACACATCGCTCACGAAATCGAGCGGGCTCTTTGCCGCGATCAATGCCGCCGGACTTGGTGGTGACATCATAGTGAACGTTACTTCAAACCTTGCGGAAGATGGTACAGTTGCCCTGAACCAATGGACTGAAACTGGCATTGGCGGATACACATTAACTATTCAGCCTAGTGCAGCAACATTCAGGACTATTTCCGGTAATGCTGTTAACGGTTTGATCCGCTTCGACGACGCAGACCGCGTAACGATAGACGGACGAAGCGGTGGTTCCGGTGCCTTCCTGAAGTTCATCAACACTAACTCCTCTGTAACGACTGGCGCCGCCATCACTTTCCTTAACGGTGCAACGAATAACACGATTCGTTACTCCGATATCGAGGCAGTTACGAATTCAACTACAGGCGCAGTGTTCTTCAGTTCTTCAAGCTCGGCGACTGGTAGCACAAACAACGTTATCGACAACTGTACGATCACATCAACAGTTGGAGTTCAAACAGGCAGTGTGGCGATTTACTCTGCCGGTACATCAGGCAAAGAAAACTCAACGATCTCGATCACGAACAATGCAATCCATGGTTTTGCCGATCGCGGTATCGACATCGCCCTGGGCTCTTCAGACTGGACGATCACGGGTAACAGCATATATAATGGAGATGTGACTGGCTTAATTCCGGCATATACTTCTGGATCGGCAGTACATGGCATTAGAGTATCGACAGGAGCAGGATACAACGTATCGAATAACTTTATCGGTGGTAGCCAGGTTTCTGCAGGCGGATCGAACGCTGTGTATTCATCGGCCGGCGACGTGTCGTTCGAAGGTATTTTAATGACGACCACCAGTGCATCACCTGCATCATCGATCAAGGGCAATACGATTACAGCGGTCACTGTGTCGTCGGTTCCAACAGTGGCCAACTCTGTGGCATTCGTTGGTATCGAAACAGCCGGTTCGGGAATCAGCATCGGTGGAGCATCTGTCGGTGAAGGAAATACAATCGGTTCGGTATCGAGCAACGGCGCTATCGCCGTTACAACCACTACGTCATCAGCAACAAACACATCTGCTGTGACGGGTATTATTGTATCGAGTACAGGCGGTTCAGTTGTGGCAAACAAGATTGGTGGTATCGACGTGACGAACGTAGGTGCTGCACCGGCCGGATCGACAGTAAGAGGTATTCGCGTGAACAACGCAACAGCTCCGACTCCTGTCAGTGCGAACGTCATCGGTAGCACGACGTTTGCGAACAGCATTCGCATCACGTCTACATCAGCGGCTCCATCGCCGGTGTTGCAGGGTATTTCAATAGGTGCTTCCGTTGCTTCTCCTCTCACGGTGGATAGTAACTTCATCCAGAACTTATCGAACCTGAGCACAACATCATCGGGAAGCTTTGCAGGTATTAACATCACCGGAACGACCGGCGCAGCTATTACTGCTACGAACAATACCATTAGTGACATCACGGCAGCAGCGAATGCAAGTGCTAACTCAGGTATCTACAACGGTATCCTCTCGCAAGCACCTTCTACGATCAGCAGCAACACCATAAACAACATAATTGTAAATGCTACGGGCACTGCAGTTCAGTTGAGAGGTGTGGTAGTGTCTGGTGCCGTTGCACATACGATCTCTGGTAACACCATTTCGAACCTGAACACTGCTTCAACGAAAGTTTCTGTAGTTGAAACGGGTGATCCTTCAGGTTACGCGCTGGCGGGTATATTGAACTCCGCAACGACAGCAGGCCAGGTGATCTCAGGCAATACGCTCTTTAGCTTAAGCGTGTCGTCTACCGCACACACGAACGTAGTTATAACAGGTATCGCGATAAACGGCGCGTCAAGCTCAGGAAATATTTTCCAGAACCGCGTACACGGATTGATCAACAACTCCACAGGTTCTTTGACACTGCCTGGTATGTCAGGTATCATGGCGTTTGATGGCTCGTACAATGTTTACAACAACGCCATCAGGGCCGACAACGCAGCCAACACGAATGCAGTGCGAGTATATGGTGTAGTGCATGCAACAAGCAACACATGGAACTACATCTACAACACCCTGGTGGTTTCAGGAAGCGGCGCGGGTACAACGAGATCTGCGGCCTTCACAAGAACAGTTACCGGACCGGTCTTCCTCAGAAACAACATATTGCTGAACACACGGACCTTCATAGGACCTAACTTCGCAATCAGTAACCCAGGAGGATCAACCAACTGGAGCGGAACCGCTTCCGACTACAACGACATATTCACCAGCAGCAATGCTAACAACACTGGAGAGTGGGGTGGAAGCCCGGTAACTTTCCTGCAATGGCAAGTAATGTCAACCGGCGATAGCCATTCCGTAACACAAATCGCGACATTCATTGCATCGACACACGACCTTACGCTAAACACTGCGTCGAACTGTTTGATGAACAACTCAGCGACGCCAATCACGTCGCCATTCGTTATCAACACCGACCTTCCCAATGTTGCTCGTAGTGTTACACCTGATATGGGTGCTTATGAATTCGATTTCATAACAACGGCTGTAGGCGCAAGCAACGACTCACCAGTCTGCGATGCAGCGTTAGTAAACCTGTCGGCCGATCCCGGTACATTGGTAGGACCTACCTATAGCTGGCAAGATCCTAACAATGCTGTGATCTCCACGCTACGAAATCCGGCAGTAAGTGCAATCGCCGGAATCTACACTGTTACTATCAAAGATGGTACGGGTTGTCCTTATATAACAACAACAACTGTAGGTGTTATCGCTCGCCCGACCGCTGTTTTATCGGGTAGTACATTGATTTGTGCCGGCAGCGCGACCGACCTTCAGTTGGATGTTACTGGTACTGGTACGATCATAGGTACATTAAGTACCGGTGATCCATTCAGCGGTCCCGCACCACAGATACTCCAGTCGGTTTCCCCTACAACGACAACAATTTATACCATCGCAACTCTTAAGGACGACAACTGCACTTCGATACCTGCCGATCTTACGGGCAATGCTACGATCACAGTTACACCTGGTGGCGATTGGGGTGGTACTGCAGACAGTGACTGGAACAACCCTGCTAACTGGTGTGGTGGCGTTCCTTCTTCAAGTATCAACGTGCATATCGTTTCAGGCACTCCAAACTCACCTACTATCACGCTGCCCGGTGCATTGGCCCAGGCTGTAACGATCGACGTGGGCGCCGTTCTTGCGATGACGGGCACAGCTACACTTGACCTCAAGAGTGATCTTACGAACAACGGAGATTTCAATATCGATCCGGGTACAACGGTATCGTTCAGTGGAGGCAGTACACAAAGTATTTCCGGTAACCTGGCGAACTTTGCAAACATCAATGTTACAAACACAGCGTCGCCTGGTTTGCAGATCGAGTCTGACCAAAACCTGGTGGGCATTCTTTCATTGGGTACCGATGTTGCCTTCGACGCAGACGGTAGCGCCAACACTTCAGTGTTCACGTTGAAATCGTCGGCCGAGAGGCCTACAGTCGACGCGTCTATCGCAGGGTTGCCTTCGGGCGCGACTGTTACCGGTAACGTGACGGTGGAACGTTTCATGGGAATCTATGCGGCTCCTAACGATAAGATCTATCGATACATCAGCGCGCCTGTGCAAAACGCAACTGTTGCCGATATTCAAAATGAGATCTATGTTACGGGAGCGTTCACTGGTTCGAGTACATGTACTGGCTGCTCGGGTCAAAGCATGTTCGCCTACGATGAAACGGTTATAACCGACCTTAACAACAACACCGTAACGGATTACAACGACGGCTATATTAATTTCCCCGCTGCTGCTAATACGGAGGTCTTCGAGACTGGGCCGTGGATATGCAATCTACGTGAGAGGTCATCTTCTTCCTTCAGCGTTGTGGAATCTTACTGGCACTAATCGCACAAGGTAACGTTGCATTGCCGGTATCATTCACTGATTCAGGCGTTCCTGCGAACGACGGATGGAACCTTGTAGGTAATCCTTATCCTTCAGCTGTTGACTGGCAAGCTTCCGGTTGGACGAAGACCAACGTCGGTGCTTCGATCTATGTCCACAGACAATACCCAGACAGTACACCAGTATGCTACATGGAATGGTGTAACAGGCACTAACGGAGGTACACAGTATCTCGCATTGGGCCAGGCGTTCTGGGTGAGGGCCAGCGGTGCTTCGCCTGTTCTGACCGCATCTGAAACTGTGAAGACTGCCACTCAAACAACTTACTTCCGCGTTGCAGCTCCTGAGAACCTTCTGCGCATCACTATGAAGCTAGGAAATGTTCGCGATGAGGCTGTTGTCCACTTCAGGGAAGATGCTACGAATGGTTTCGATGCACACGCAGACGCGCTTAAGCTTCCGAACACCACGTTCAACCTTAGTACCATTGCAAATACCTCGAGCCTGGCGATCAACTCGCTTGCCTTGCAAGGATGTTCTGGTTCTATAAAGATCAACATCACCAATGCAGCGGCTGGAAGTTATACTCTCAACTTCTCGGATTATGAATCGTTCGCAAATACAACAGCGATCACGATGACTGATAATCTCACAGCAACAACAATCGACGTGTTGACGACATCGACTTATAACTTCACGGTGACGGCTGTTCCCAACACTTTTGGTTCGGGACGCTTCGTCCTGAATTTTGCAAGCAAGAAATACGATGCAACAGCGACGGGCGGAATTGTATGTACGGAAGGTACAGCCACAGCTCATAGCGTCGGGCGCACCGGCCAGTGGTCGTTACAACTGGTACGAATCGCAAGACAGCCAGGTAGCATTGACTGGAAACACGGATGTCTTCACGACGCCAGTGATCTCACAATCTACAGAGTACTTCGTTGCAGCGGTTGACCGCTGGGGTTGCGAAGGAGCACGCGTGAGCGTTCTTGCCGACGTGAAGAAACCTGATGCAGCAACTGTTACCCGAAGCATCCGGAGTTCTTACTTCGAGCTACACTACTGGAAATCAGTGGTTGCTTAATGATGTAGTACTTGACGGACAAACCGGAACGACGTTCACACCAGTGAAGACCGGCAGCTATAAGGTTCGCGTAACAACAGACGGTTGCGAGGTAACTTCGACCGGGCTCGATTTCGTGGTGAAAGATCCGCCAGTAGAACCACCGCCAATCGAAACAACTACGGGCCTTGGCGACGACAAGGAGTTCAGCGTGAAATTCACACCGAACCCTGTCAGCGATAAGCTCACTGTGATCATCACCGGCGGAGATCAGGTAAAAGACATACGCATTGCGAACCAGCTTGGACAAGTCGTGGGCAGGATACCGGTGCGCAAGAGCTCATCGACTACCACGGGAGAATTTGTAATGAAAGATCTTCCCGCAGGTGTTTATATCATACATGTGATTGGAGATAACCTCGTTCACACGGAGCGCATAGTTAAGTTGTAGATTATTCTGATCTCAGGCTGTTCACCGGGTTTTCTACCGCGGCCCTCACCGATTGCCCGGCAATAGTGAAGAATGCAATGATCAAGGCCGTTATGCCCGGCATCACAAACAACATCGCATTAGGATCCATCCTGTAAGCAAATCCATTAAGCCATTCTCTTATCAACAGATAGGAGAGTGGCCATGAGATTATGTTGGCGATAAGAATAATTGCCAGGTATTCCTTCGACATTAACAACACGATTTGCCTCGCCGTAGCTCCGAGGATCTTGCGGATACCAATCTCCTTCGTGCGCTGAATGATCATGTAGGAACTGAGACCGAAGAGACCGAGACATGAGATCAATGTTGCAAGAACCGCAAATGAACTCATGATCTTTCCAAAGGCTTTCTCTGCTACGTATTGTCGTTCGAAGTAATCGTCCATAAAGAAATATTGAAACGAATTTCCCGGGTAGGTCGTGTCGAAAGTTGTTTTCGCGGTAGAAATCAGTTTACCGATATCTGCACTCTGGCTGAATTTTATTGAGACAAAATCATTCGCTTCGCGATCGCAAATGAAGACTACTTTATCAACATTTTGTTTAAGCGTTTCGTGGTGATAGTCCTTTTACCACACCGACGATCTCCACAGCATAATCCCATATCATAATTTTTTTTGCCAAGGATCTTTGATGCATCCTCGAAGCCTAAACTTTTCATTGCCGACTGGTTAACAATCCCGGTCTTCCACTCTTCCCGCTTGCTGGATGTGAAGTTTCGTCCGGCGATTAGCTGCAGTCCATAAGCAGGCAGATAGTTTTCGTCGCATTGAATGGACTTTACATGTATGCTCTCTGCCTTGTCTTTCCCGTCTAATCGCATAAGCGTCGACGAACGCACCGGATGACCGGGAACATCACTGGAAATAGAAATGTTTTCGATGAATGTCCATGAACCAAGTGAAGAAACCATCGCCTTATTGCGCTCTATTCTCCGTCCCTCATTGTAGGCATTCGGTCCCATCACTACCATCACCCGATCTTTGTCCATGCCGAGAGGCGAATTTTGCATGTATCTCAATTGTAGAAACATTGCGAGCGTTCCCGTGACAAGAATGATGGATGCGACAAATTGGAAGGTGACGAGTCCACGTCTCAAGTTCGTTCCCTTTTGAGAGGACTTGAAGTTGCCTTTTAGCACGAGAGAAGGTTTGAATCCCGACATAACGAATGCTGGATAGATCCCGGCACCGATCACGCCTGTAAAAAAGGCGATGAGGATGTAGAGCCATGTGGTGGGTTCGGTCAGTATGGCTGTAGTGAGTTCGCGACCAACAAACATCGAGAAGTAAGGCATGATGACATAGACAGTTCCGATTGTGATCGTAAGTGCTATAAATTTTATCGCGAAACTTTCGAACATGAATTGGAGCAGCAACGACCACCTCTTGGTACCCAAAACCTTTCGCACACCTACTTCGCGAGCCCGTTCGAAGGATCTTGCCGTGGAGAGGTTCACATAGTTGATCCATGAGATCGCTAGAATAAAGATTGCCACCACTGAGAGGAAGTCAACGAGGTTTTCATTGCCGCCCGCTTCAAATTCGTCTTTGCAATCACTGTTGAGATGTATCGAAGTGAGGGGCTGGAATACAAAAGACATCTGCTCGTTGTAGGTCCTCGAGAATCCTTCCGTTTCGTGATCGACGTACTTTTGAACTTTCGCATCGAAGGCAGCCATATCGGTGCCTGGAGTGAATTCAAAGTAAGTGGCATTGCCTTCCCATGCCCAACTCTCCATAGCTTCACGAGTCCACTCTGGCCCAATGATCTTGAGCAGACTTGGAAATGAAAAGAGTCCATCGACCTTCAGGTGTGTATTCCCGGGACTATCGCGAAAAATACCCGTGATGGTGTACTCTTCTTTGCCGTTGGTTTTTCAAGGTTTTACCAATGGGATTTGCGTCGGCGAAATATTTTTTAGCCATTGATTCGGAGATCACCATGGTGAATGGATCTTTCAATACCGATGAATCGACTCCCACGATGAGAGGGAAGGAAAATATTGTGAAGAAATCGTCGCTTGCGAAAAACACACGACTCTCTTTGAATCGCAGGTCTCCATTCGAAAGGCTGACAGGAGACCCGCGGTTGATCTTCGTGAAACGAACGACTTCGGGGAAAGTTCTTTTCAGATTGTCGCCGAGTCCCATCGGTCCCTGTGTAAACTGTCGTGTTAACTCATGATTCGAATACCGATCGTGACGCGCCCGATAGATATTGTCTTTCTTAACATGGAATTGATCGTAGCTTTTTTTCATAGATCACATACGAAGCAATCAACAAACAAGAGGTCATTCCTAATACCAATCCGAAGATGTTGATGATAGAATAGGCTGCGTGTTTTTTCAGGGCGCGGAAGAATACGCGAATGAAGTGAGCGATCATGTTGGGAGGTTTAGATTGATAAGATAACGAAAAAAATGTGTGTATCTTATCCGGATGAACGTCAAACTGTCTCTCGCTGAATGGTCGTTACATCGTACTCTCGAAGAAGGGAAGATCACCAATCTCGACTTCCCCGCTATCGCAAAGGATGTATATGGTTTCGATGCTGTTGAATATGTTAATCGTTTCTTCGCTGGTCACGACGACAATTATCTTTCGGACCTATTGAAGCGAAGCAAGGATGTGGGTGTTACGAATCATCTGATCATGATCGACTATGAAGGAAACCTCGCGTTGCCGATGACAAGGAACGACTCCAGGCTGTCGACAACCATAAGAAATGGATCGAAGCTGCGAAGTTCCTTGGATGTGAGACAGTGCGCGTCAATCTTCATGGCGACGGTGATTCAAATGATAAGAAGATGGCTTCTATCGATTCACTGTCAAGGCTCGGAGAATTCGCAAAGTCGATGAACATCAACGTGGTCGTTGAAAATCATGGGAGTGATTCTTCGAAAGGCGATTGGCTCGTGGAGGTAATGAAGGGTGTTAACAGAGCCAATGTCGGTTTGCTTCCCGACTTCGGCAACTTCTGCATCTCCCATCCGTGGGGTTCGACGGAGCATGGATGCGAAGTAAACTACGATCGATACAAAGTGTAAAAGAGATGTTGCCCTACGCCAAAGGCGTCAGTGCGAAGGCATACGATTTCAATGAAGATGGCGAACAGCCTCTCATGGATTATGAGAAACTACTCGCCATTGTGAAAGCCTCGGGCTTCAACGGGTACATTGGTGTTGAGTTCGAGGGCAATACTCAATCGGAAGACTCCGGCATTCGAAGTACGATCGCTCTCCTTAAGAAGTTTTTGTAATAGTGCCGTCGGCAGACAGAACCACCTCGTGTTTGGTCGAGCCTTTCTTTACCTCTACTTCATACAACTTCACACCATCCGGTGTCTCGAGAACTTCCGCTTCTTCGATCTTATAATCAGGATACTGTTTTTTGATGGAGGACTGAACGGCAGTTGGGAGGTCCGACGTTTCGATTTCGGTCTCGGTGTTGAGCCATACTCCGGCATTGTCGAACACGGCTGACTTTTCTTCTTTGCCGACCTTGAATTCAGATTCGAATTCATTGGCACCTTCCTTCGACCACTTCACACCAGTGGCCTTTGGGAACGCTTTTCCGAACGCGTCTCTCACCGCGGCAGGAACATCGCTGTCTTTCACCTTCTGTGAATAGCCAACCAATGCGAAACCAATCGCTATCGTGAGGATGATAACTTTTTTCAT
>JBBCGZ010000002.1:0-61601 GCA_037200305.1 Bacteroidota bacterium | reverse complement strand
ACTGAAAATTTTTTTCAGCAACCTAGAAAACTTCCGAACACGCCGGGGTTAGTTAAAATTTACGGTTTCGCACAAAAGAGGTATGAGGAGGAAAAGATTTATTAAAGGTGCCTTAACTTTCTGATGCCCGTGAAAACACGATCACTTTATCTCGGGTACTTGTGTATCAACCCAAAGACGAACATAAGCTTTCCTCTTACCTGTAAAGTTGTGTCAGGCATCTTCCACATACGGAAAACTTCTTCGTAGTTCCCTGCATATCGGTTACTGTGAATCCGAAACTGCCAGGGGATATAAATCACTTGTCACCTCGATGCTCCCACTCGTCTCCACGTTTCTTCTAGACGTCAAATACATTTCGGCATGCTTCGCCAGGGATGTAGTTTCGACGCATGAATAAAATAATTCTGATTCTAAGCCTCTTCCTCACTGTTACTGGGAAAGCGAATGTCGAAACAAAGGGGACAATTGTTTCTGAAATCATTCACTCAAAAGTTTTAGCCGACAATAAAATCGGTCTCAATCCAACGAGAGACGTCAAGATATATCTGCCGCCTTCGTACATGTCGACCACAAAACGGTTTCCTGTTGTTTACTTCTGTCACAATATATTCTGGAGTCCCGACCAGATAATAGCCGACGGGCGGATCGTTAAACTCCTCGATCGCGCCATGACCACGAACGCGTCGAAGGACATCATTATGGTATTCGCAGATTTTCGTGGACCAGGTTTGGGAAGCCTTTATGAAAACTCAACCACCTCAGGGCGTTGGCTCGACTTCATCACCCAGGAATTGATCCCATTTATCGACCAAAAGTTCAGGACGTTGAATAACAACAGCAGTCGTAGCGTGATCGGTGATTTCATGGGTGGCCGTGGAGCACTTAAACTGGCGATGTCGTATCCATCGTTGTTCGGATCTGTGTATGCTATGCATCCAGTCGCCACCGGTAATGGAAGCATGCCATGGGCGCGATTGAGTGTAAACTGGGAAAAAATCGGCAAAGCCAAAACGTACGATGATCTTGCTGGCCCCGATCGCACCGGGATCTTTGTTGCCATCCACCAGGCATTCCTTCCCAATCCCGATCGTCCACCATTCTATTGCGACTTTTCCGTCGAGTATACAAACGGTGAAAATAAGATCATACCCGAAAACATGATCAAGGCGAAGAAGGCCTTTCTTCTGGATGAAAACATAGAAGAATGCGCGGATAATCTACGCCAACTTAAGGGCATCGCTCTTGACTGGGGTCGTTACGACGAAACGATCGCTCATGTCGAATCTAATCGTGATTTCAGCAGCAAACTGGAAGATCTTGGTGTGCGACATACATCCGAGGAATACAACGGAACACCGTTCGACAAACTATGGACAGACGATGGTCGATTCTACACTCGGGTTCTTCCATTTCTCAATCAACATCTTACGTTCGAAAAATAATATGAATAGGATAACACTTCTGATACTGACGATTTCAATGACGACTTTGGCTAATGCACAAACGAACTCAGTATCGCGACTTCAAAAGTTCCGTACCGATTTCGTGGCGTCGATGCTTAAGGGTGATGTATCGTTTATGAGTTACGCCGACAACACTATCCGCTTGATGCCCGAGTTCAGTATGTCAGTGACAACACAAGCGAATTCTATTAAGTACTATGAAGCGTTTCACAAGCATTTCGATGTCACATCATTCTCGCGAACGGAATCAGAGATCCTCGACATGGGCAACTACACAGCAGAATGGGGAACCTTCATGATGAAAGTCGCACTCCGGA
Source organism: Bacteroidota bacterium (assembly GCA_037200305.1). Classification (GTDB taxonomy): domain Bacteria; phylum Bacteroidota; class Bacteroidia; order Cytophagales; family Cyclobacteriaceae; genus ELB16-189. The sequence continues at coordinate 59,818 of JBBCGZ010000002.1, read as the reverse complement.
ATACGGGCAAAACGTATGATCTGCCGGGGAAATATATGGACATATGGATGAAAGATACTTCGGGTAACTTGTTGCTTGTTTGCCAGGCATGGAATTACAATCAGCGTATCGATTTTGCCGATCAACTTAAGTTTGGTGAAGTGCCGACCATGAATGTCGCACTATCAGCACACAGTCCCGTGATAGATGACATAAGCTTTGAGCTGGCGGGATTAAACGCCTTGATGGAATCCACCATTATTCAACACGATGCTCATCAGTGGAAGATGTTCTATGACGACGACGGCAATTTTCTTTACAGCAACAGCCCGTTGTACCTGGGCCGTAAGGCGCTTGATGGATTTATCGATGAGCATGTCCGTGGATTGCCCATTTTCGAAAAACTCGACATTCGCAACGACAAGATCATCGACCTCGGTGCGTATGTGATCGAGTACGCCAGTCACACAGCGTTTGTTCGTGGCGAAAACTGGTCGGGAACTGGTACAGGAAAAGACATTCGCATCTGGCGCCGAAGATCAGACTGCTCTCTGAAGATCTTCCGGCATATCGGGATGTATGATTGATGATGTATGCTTAACTTTAGGCATCCGAATGAATTCATCCCTACACTGGTTTTTTCGCTACAAGCTTCATCACATCCCGATGTGGTTTGCTTATCATTTCCTTTGGTGGACAATGAGGATCGGCAGCCCCGTCGCAACATTTAATGCAATATTTTATTCGCCAGGGATCGTTAAGTTCTTCTTTTACATGGTGTTCCAGGCCGTGGCGGTATACGTTAACCTGTATGTTCTCATTCCTCGTTTGCTTGAAAAGGGAAAGTACTTCCGGTATGTTGTTTTACTATTGCTTACAATCGTTCTTGCGGCGCTACTGATTGTGACTGGTTATTATCTGCAGGCGTGGTTAGCCGACGTGTCATTCCACGATATGTTTGGGACGGGTGCTAATTGGTACTCTCTATTCGAAGGTGGAGCTCTACCATCAACCGCGGCGAGCATGACATTGGCGATGAGTATAAAACTTGCAAGCGACTGGATACAATCACGGCGTCGGGAGAAAGCAATGGAAAAAGAAAAGCTCGAGACAGAACTCAAGTTTCTTCGCTCGCAGTTCAATCCACACTTTTTGTTTAACACGATCAATTCGATCTTTGTGCTTATCAACAAAGATCCACCGTCGGCCTCGGAGGCCTTAGCTAAGTTTTCCGACCTTCTGCGATACCAGTTATATGAATGTACAGAAGAAAGGATCTCATTACGGCGTGAGCTTCATTACTTGAATAATTTCATTGAGTTGGAGAAATTACGGCACGCCGCGGACCGATTCGACTTGTCGATACACATCTCAGATGAGTACCACGAAGATCTGTCGATAGCGCCTTTTGTGCTGATACCATTTGTGGAGAATGCATTTAAACACGTCTCGCGTTCAAAGGATCACGATAATTTTATTTCAATCAAGCTATCATTCGATCGGGAGCGGCTCGCGTTCGAGGTCGACAACAGCATGCGAGAACAGAATGAGATCTCGCGTGAAATAGTTGCTCACAAAGGGATTGGTTTAAAAAATGTGAGACGTCGTCTCGATTTGATTTATGGCGATCGTTATGATCTCGGGATCCGGCAGGACGGAAATCGATTTATTGCAGACCTCGTGATCCTGTTGGATTTCGAACAAGGTGCGGTAGCGCAGGGTACAATCACTTCGACACTTGAAAAGCAACTCTCATGAAACTAAAATGTGTGATCCTGGACGACGAGCCGCTGGCATGTGAATGCATAGAAGGGTACGCCGCAAAAGTTGATTTTTTGGAAATAAAGGCAGTGGGCGCGAATCCAGTTGAGGTTATGTCCACGTTGGATCGGCAAAAGATCGATCTCTTGTTTCTTGACATCCAGATGCCGGTGATTAACGGACTTGATCTCATCAAAGCATTAAAAGATCCACCGACGGTGATCATCACGACGGCGTACCCGGAGTTTGCGTTGGAGGGTTTTCAACTTGATGTGCTGGACTATCTGGTAAAACCGATAACGTTCGAGCGTTTCTTCAAAGCTGTAAACAAGGCTCACGACTATCATACATTACAGGGCAATGCAGTCAATGTTCCGTCGGTGAGTGCAGCGGAGGATTATTTCTTTGTGAAATGCACGAACAAATTTGAACGGATCCATTTTAATGATATTCTCTATATACAGGGAATGCAGAACTATGTCACGATCTTTACCACGAAGGGCAAATACATAACACATCTGACTCTGAAGACTGTGGAGGATAATTTGAGGACCAAGGATTTTATCAGGGTACACAAGTCCTACATTGTGGCTATATCGCGAATTGAGGCCGTGGAGAATAATGATCTGATCATTCATTCTGCAAGAATTCCCGTGAGTCGCAACTATCGTGATGGGACGATGGAGATAGTGGTGGGGAGTAAGTTGTGGAAGAAGTAATTTGGTGAACGAGTCTAGCCATAAAAAAATTTAGCCACCCGAAAAACAGATGGCTAAAAGTTTAGTTGAGTACACTATGTAATCTCATCTGCAATTGCTACATTTAAAATGAGCCCATTTCTCTCCACCACGAGGGAATGGGCTTTTTTTATTCATTAAACCCCAAAAAATGTGAAACTTCAGGACGCAATCGACCTTGTCGGTTTAGCAACGACACCGCTGATCAATGTAACGGACAATCCAGTCTTTGAGAAAAAAATCAACAAAGATGTTGAGGAGTCAAGTGGAAACTTTGAGCTTAAAGCCAACGCGAATTCGTCGGTAAAAGTGAAGTTATTCAACGATAAAGATGACGACACCGATGATAACCTTGCAACCGATCTTCAGCTTGATAATACGATCATAGCCGGTGACGCGTTTCTCTCCTATGATCTATCATGCGAGCTTGCATCTAGTATAGCGCTCACCGCGAAAGAACTGGAGCTGGGAATAAGTGCTTCGGGCCACGTACGACATGTAACGTTCAAGCGGCACAAAAATACGGAGCTCCTTGCGGCAGCCATCGCCAACGACCTCCTCGATCTCAATTCAATTGTAAGCGCCCAGTCAATTACCAACCTCAAGGATGAAGAAACAGTTGCACTGTTCACGACGGCCTCATTCGAGTTTAAGGGCACCTTCAAGATCGCCGAGTCATTCACTCCCGTTTTAAGTGCCTTATCAAAACTGATCGGCACCGCATCCCCGATAAAAGCATCCATTGATCTAAGTGCGTCGTTTTCAGGAAGTGTCGCAATAAAAGACGACCTCGCAATTATTATTCAGTGCACAGAAAATGCAGGCACAAAGAGTTTCATCATTGACATCAAAAAGGATTATTCGAAAGACCTTTCTCTTGGCGGTTCACTCGGAGCGGTCGCATCGTTCGACAATCCTGAAGTTATCGAAGACCGGATCGTGGAACTGATCGGCCAGGGTGAAAAATTCGTGATCGAAAAGGCAGAGCAACTTCGCAACGTCGTTCCAGTAACAGATGAACAGATCAAAACGATCAAGGCAGCAGCATTAAAACTCGGGATCGATATCGACGGCAAAATAGAAGACATCAAAAAGAAGTACTTCGACAAGAAGGACGACGTCATCGAGAAGATCAAGAACGTACTTAACGCAAACATCACGTTGGCGGCAACGTTCGAGTACAAAAAGCAAATGTCGCGTCAATCTCTTTTGCACGGGAGATTCACAGCCCCCGCCATCAGCGAACAATTCAAAAGCATTTTGCGTGCAAAGGTTCTCGACATCTACGAAGCATCAAAGAATACGGGGAAAGGAATTACCGAAATCGAGGTCTTTCAAAAAGAATCTATCTCCATCACTAGAACAACTAAGTTCGGTTTGTCGATAGGCGACATCTTCGAATTGAGCGACACGATTCAGAAGGCGGAGAAACTCACACAGGAAATAAAAGGCGATCCACTCGGAGAGTACCAGGAAGTGCAACTTTCTTCGAGCAAGGTGCTGACTAAGAAAATGGGTTCATTTCAAACTCGTGTGAACTCGATGGTTCTCGACGGTGAGGTTAAGTCAAACTCCATCAATGCACCGAAAGTGAAAGACATTCAATTCGGGTTCAGCATCAAATGGTCCGAGAATTATAAAAAGCTTCCGGAGTTTACATTCAAATCCATTATGGACTTCGGAATGGCATGGGAGATTTTCGACAAAACTTTCTACACGAACGAACTCAACGCTCAAAAGGGACTCATAAAAAGGAAGGTCAACTTCAGCGCCGTATTATCCATCAAGAATGGTTCATTCAATAAGATAATGGGCGACATGGCAAATGTCACGGATCAAAAGATTGCCGAGATCGTTTCAGGCGCGTTGCCATGGGGAACCTATTTTGGCCGTGGCACGCCAGGCGAACGTGTGGATGCATACAAGGTATACGCGGTTCGCCTCGCTAACCGGAAAGTTCCTATCGATTACGATGATTCCAGGAATGAGGTTAGTGAAGAATTGTCAAAACTTTCTTCAGCCTATGGTCCACTGGCAACCTTCGAAGCACAGGATCGACCTAACAATCCAAACAGGCAGGTAGCCGATGTCTTTTGGGTGAACGCGTTCCCCTACCATTTCAAAAATTCCTTCCTTGATTCGATAAAAGACATATTAAACAATGGCGATTCACTGGTGGAGAACTTCTTTAAGGACAGGCTATCAGCACAGATGATGAAGATCGGTATCAAGGATGAATTAAATATAAGGTTCCTTGGATTGATGATACTCTCACTGAGCACAGCCACGATGAAACAAAACGAGATTGAAAGAACGCTTGTAATCGACTATACCGACGATGCAGGCGTTGCTCAAAAGATAGTTTATGCGAAGTAACAAACCAGGTTAGTGCTTTTCTGTATTTGAATTATGAGTTGGCTGGTCATAAAAACTTTTGGACGGGTAAGATATTTTAATATCTCGTATGTGATCATGATCGGTATCCCGATCATAGCGCTCATATATGACTCTTTGAAGGATTCGGAATGGATCGTCGGTCTCGGTCTTAAGATAGAATTCCCGTTCAATTTTAAGCTGATGTACGTTGCAAGTATTCTATACGCCTTTGGCATTGCGATATATCAATTCTTCTGCCCAGCAATTATAAAACGCTTCGATCATGAAGACGAATATGTGGCCGCCTACCTGGAAATATACTTAAGAGCGTATCCCGATAAAAAGTATAATATCATACTTACGAATCTCTCCGACGAGCAAAATGAAACCCGCGCTAAAATCAAAACATCTTTCAGAGCGCGTGCCGATCCGAATTTATCTGGCACCGACCGGCAGAAGGCAGATATAGAATTCAACAGTTTGGCTGACCTTGTATATCCTGGCTGCACTCAACGTCATCTTATGCAAGACTTCGAAAGACTTTCGAAGAGCAAATGGGCTTTGATATGGATAAGTGGTTTGTTCTTTCTTTGTGGAACCGGAATTATGTTATTCCTGATCTACAGCCGGGTTTTGCTGGTTTTCAAAGTTTAACCTATCACAAAAAATCATGGTAATAATCCCGGAAAAAATCTCATTCAATTCAAGCCTGTTGCTTCGGGCATATTCCTTTAAGGAAGATGAATTTATTCCACTGGAGAGAATCATTCGGATCGCGACAAACGAACTTCGGATGTTTATTCTTCCGCCGGACAACGAGGAACGTAGTGGTCGCGGTTACGAGATCCGCTCCCATTTAGTCGTACAGTTTCAAGAATACCTGGGAGTTATTTTTGGGGATACCGGTTTCGCCCTTAAAGAACAGGGCACTCAATACAGTTGCAAAGAATTAAAAGTGAAGGGTGGGTCGTCGGATTGTAAAACAATTTATGCCGAAGACATAGATAGAGCTATCACCAAATGCGCGTTGGTTGCCAAAGACAAGGGCTGGTATAGCGGTGAGGCTAAGGAAGGTTCATGCCCGAAAAAGCCGGGCTCCTGGTGAGTTTAAATGCGGCCACAAATCGATTCACTTACATTTCAGTGCATCAACCGGGTTTGCAAGGGCCGCGCGGATGGTATGAAAATCGATCGAGATGCCAGTAAATAAAATGCATGCAACAAACGGCGCCGCAAAGGCGAGATGTGACAGATCCTAACTAACAAGTGCCTTGAATGTCGAAATGTAGAACGACTGAGAAGGTTTCCAGGATTGAAAACTTCACAGATGATAAGTTCAAAAAGTCATCGAGGACCTGAGTTTATCGAGTGAGTGGCAACTATCGTGATGGGACGATGGAGATAGTGGTGGGGAGTAAGTTGTGGAAGAAGTAATTTGGTGAACGAGTCTATGCCATAAAAAAAATTTAGTCACCAGAAGAACAGGTGGCTCTAAAACACAATAATTCAAGATTCTCTTGAACAATCGATCACTTAACAGTTATCATACGGGATGCGTGTTCAATTTAGAAATCAGTAAATCGGTCGCTCCATCTGACGAAATCCCATATCCATTTACCAACACACCTTTAACATCAGATTTCTTTGAAGATATCGCGTACAGGATGGACTGGTCATCTGGGTTGGTGGCTCCCTCGAACCGGTATACCCGGTCGATCTCGAACTCATCCGGCGCAAGAACCACGTGTGACTTATGACACACCAAGCAATCTTCCTGGATGTTAAAGTCTATCGTATAACCTTCACTCTTCAGACCCGATATAGTCTCCGATAGTGTGCCGTAATTCTTTCTCGTTATCTCCATATTCAAAAGGATTAAATTTTCCTCGTCAGCTAATTTGATTCTTGGAAATTCCTCCGGCCGCCCATGCATCAAGGTTCGCAATTGTCGTATCCGCAATGCCTGTCAGCGCTTCGTTGGTTAAGAATGCTTGATGACCTGTCAGCAATACACGTGGATGATTACGAAGTTTCTGAAATAATGCATCGTCGATTTTTGAAAGCTTGTGATCGTAAAAGAAGATGGGTTTCTCATATTCATAAACGTCCAGTCCTGCAAAACCGACTATGCCACTTTCCAATGCGTCCAGAAGGTCCACTGTATTCACAATACCACCCCGCGCGGTGTTGATAAATACAACGCCCTTCTTCATATGGGCAAAGGAACCTTTGTTAAACAAATACTTCGTTGCTCCATTCAATGGACAGTGAACAGAGATAACATCGGAAGATTGGCATAGCTCCTCGAACGACGTATAGGTTATCTTAGCATCGCGAATAAGTTCATTATTTTTCTCTACATCGTACCCTAACAACGTGCAGCCAAATCCGTGCATGATGTTTCCAAAGGCCGAACCAATCTTTCCAGTTCCCACTATACCTACTGTTTTTCCATGCAAGTCAAACCCGACTAATTGATCAAGGCGAAAATCATCCTTACGCATCAGTTCATCGCCCAAAATTATCTTCCTGGTCAGTGCCATGAGCAAAGCAACCGAATGTTCCGCAATCGAGTAAGGTGAATAAGCAGGGACATTTGCTACTTTCATTTTCAACGATCTCGCCTTTGTAAGATCGATGTGATCGTACCCAACGGAACGAAGCGATATATATTTCACACCCGCTTGACTCAGCTTTTCAAGGACCTCGGCCGACCCGATGTCGGATGTAAACAGGGTGATAGCTTCACAGCCCTTTGCAAGCTCTGCGGTGTTGATATTCAATGATTGTTCGGTATAGATCAGGTCATGCTTTTTATTGTTTGACTGGGTTAGGAATGGCTCAGCAAAACGATGACTACTAAACATGAGAGTTTTCATTATATGGAAGGTAGTCATTAATAGCGTGTACCTGAGTTGTTTCGAGAATTCCCTTTGGTTCGATAAGTCAGTGAAAGATGTAAGAACTACATTCTGTTATACAACATTTCAACAAAAAATGGAGACACCTTCCAACTCAGAGGAGTTTCCTCTTACTTTAATGGCGCGCAAATACACAACTTCCAACAAGCATAATTTCGATATTTGTCTACCCGTTTGGTTGGGGAAGAATACGAAGGTGATCTATACTACCCTCTTCGTTCTGATCCTCGTTCTCCTTGTTTATCGGATATCGACGTCAACACGATAACGCAAGACTACAGAAAAGATGATTGTAGCTGCGTTCATAACTGGAATCCTTATTGTCACAATCATTCTTGTAAGGGAAAGAATTCGCGGAAAATTTAAAAATCAAGTCAAGCAACTAAATTCCGCTGCGGATATTTCCGAACTACGTTTCAACTATCACCTCCTTAACGATCTGCCAGCTCCCGTTGCAAAATATTTTCGGCACGTACTAAAAGAAGGACAGCCATACATCTCAACCGTTAACCTTACACACGATGGACTATTTAAGACCGGGCTGAGAAAGAACTGGATCAATATCAATGGAAAGCAATTCTTTACGGCTTCACCGCCCGGCTTTATCTGGCAAGGCACTACAGGCATTTTCACAGCACTTGATATGTATATTCATGACAAAGGTGCATTAATAGTTTACTTACTATCTCTCTTCAGTGTGGTAAATGCGCGCGGGAAAACTTACGACGAGGCGGAACTGCAACGATGGCTTGCCGAATGTGTGTGGTTTCCAACGAATCTATTACCCAACGAGAACCTGTCTTGGGAGGACATCGATAACAATAAATCCCGACTTACATTGAAGTATAAGGAAGTATCTATATCATACGTTGTAACTTTCAATGACGCAGGAGAAATCACTCAATTTGAGACGATGCGATTTATGAGTGAGGATAAACGGGAAACCTGGATCGGAACTTTATGGGACTATAAAGACCTGAGTGGTGTAATTATACCAACGACAATTGAAGTGAAGTGGGTGATTGGGAAAGAGCACTTTCCATATGCAAGATTTCATGTTAATACGATTCAATACAACGTCGCTGCTTTATAGAACTGCTAATAAAAAAGATTCAGAACGAGCAGAATTCATGATGACGGTAACGGATTAACTCGAATAAATTTAGGTGAGGCAATCGCGCCATTTCGTGATAAGAAGTGATGCACTCTATCAACGAGTCAAAAAAAATACCCAAGCGTTAACTTGGGTATTTTTGTACAGTGGAGGTCGAGAATATCGAACCGGTTTGTGGGAGATTTGGCTTGTTTCGAACGATTTCCATGACACATCGAATCTTCTTAAAAGTTTTATTAGATTTACAATGAGCCCATTACTTCGTGCACAACGCAAGTGATGGGCTTTTTAATGAAATTGAAACTTGATCTGCAAAATTATCTTGCTATGAATTTCGATGAAAACAACGCAGCGGAATCACTTAAGGGCTTAGTTCTAAAAGAGCGTTGGAAAGTAATAGACAAAACCACAAAAGTTCCGGGTGGCACGGGTGGGCACTTCAGTATCGGGTATAAGGTTGAAGATATTAACAATGGAACAGAAGGTTTCCTAAAGGCCTTAAATTTCAAGGCATTCTTTAGTCAAAGTAAAACCAAAGACATCCTAACTGTTATTACCGAGGAAAATTCCGCATTTCAATATGAACGTGATGTCCTTCTTCGTTGTCAGAACTTTAAATTATCCAAAGTCGTGACGTTGCTGGACGAGGGCTTAGCAAACGTGGAAGGGTTTGCTATACCGCAGGTTCCTTTTTTAATCTTCGAATTGGCTGACGGCGATTTGTATTCAAAGATTGAATTTAGCAACAAACTAGACGTATTGTGGAAATTAAAATCACTTCACGACGTAGCTGTTGGTCTTAAACAACTTCATTGGGCTAATATCAGCCATCAAGATCTCAAACCATCTAACGTGCTATTACAACAAAATGGTTTGGTGTCGAAAATAGCAGACCTGGGAAGATCTGTCTGTTCGGAAATTCAAGCGCCTCATGAAGTGAAGAACGGAAAGTTTAACGGTGACAGCGATTACATGCCTATTGAATACTACTACAAGTACGAGGAACCAGATTGGACGAAGAGAACTAGATCCACTGATATGTATTTGTTTGGAAATTTGGTATGCTTCTATTTCACTGGATTGAATATGACAACTCTGATAATAAGAAATACGGATAAACAATTCAGATGGAATAATTGGAATGGATCTTATACAAGTGTAAAAGACTATTTGATGGTGGGATTCAACAAAGCATTAAATGAATTCAAAAGTTCAATACTTGACGAACGAATCAAACAAGAGCTCGCAAAGATATTGCAATACTGTTGCTTTCCTTATCCTGAGAAGAGAGGCCACCCTAGATCAATTGATCTTGCTGGAAATCAATATGAGTTTCATCGCACTATCTCTAGACTTGACGTAATTCTAAAAGAAACAGAACTTAATTTGATTAGGCATGGCGGTAAGCTACAAAATAAATGAGAGGCGCGTAATCCCAAACTGGCGAGATTTCAAAAGGACAGTGGCACTAAATGAGCTGTCATCACCTGGCATTCCAAAGCCTCTAGTGTTTGACCTTTCAGATAAGGTAAACCGATGGAACGACGAGAAAACAATTGCGAGCGCTGCAGACCTAATTAATGGTGCCTACATCGCCAGCTCGTTCGGATTTGAAGAACTAGGTCAAGCGGCAACATTTGTGATAAATAATGCCGAAAGAAGCTCACTACCACTCCTCGATATCGCCTATACATTAAAAAGCTTACCTGGCCCGAAGGCAGAAAATGATGAAGTGTACAATCCTCTCGAAATAGATTCGTTCATGTCCTTTCAATCCTACGTAGACAATAAATTAATCTATAAGGTTCTTGCGAAAACGAGGCGGCTAACTTACCAGGAATTAATCAATCCGATATATTGGGTTGAGCTATCGAGACTTTATGCCTTTATGGGGAATGAGCAAAAGGCCGAACGAGCGATGATCGTCGCCGTCAATCTAGCTCCAAACAATCGATTTGTGCTAAGGTCGGCAACAAGAATGTTTGTGCATTTTGAACAGCCTGAAAAGGCCCTGTTTTATTTAAGAAAAAGTGATATACTCAAGCATGACCCTTGGCTTATTTCAGCCCATATCGCAACATCTTCAATTATTGAACGCTATTCGCCTTTAATAAAAGATGGAAACAAAATAATTACGGCTAAGAATCATTCGAATTATGAATTGACGGAGTTAGCTAGCACGTTAGCGACATTAGAGTTTTCCGAAGGATCAATAAAAAAGTCAAAACCTCTGGTGTCCTTAGCAGCAATATCTCCTAATGATAATAGCCTCGCGCAGTTAGAATGGCTCTCCGGCAAAGAATCCTCCTTTCAATTTGACCCTCTTAAATACACAAATGTTCCCAATTCATTTGAAGCGTTCGCTTTTGAAGAATACGATCGTGGAAATTTGGTTGAGGCATACAACCATAGTGTCAATTGGTTTCTGGACATCCCATACTCCAAACGCCCTGTGTTGTTTGGATCTTATTTAGCAACAATGCGATTGCGAGACGATGAAAAGGCAATTGCCTTATGCAAAGCAGGTCTTCATGCAAATCCGAACGACTCGTCAATTTTGAACAACCTGATTTACTCTCTTATTGTCACCAATCGAATAAATGAAGCAATTCCCTACATAAAACTTCTTCCATCAACTCTGAAAACAGAACAATTAGACAATGATTCGAAAATTACACTCCTGGCTACCGCAGGACTGATCGCTTTCAGAAGCGGCAACATTGACGAAGGCAAAGCCTTCTATAATCGTTCACTCGCAAGTGCTGAAAAGATTAAAAATGAGCATCTTAAAAACCTCGCATTGCTAAATTATTATAGAGAGCTTATGCTCAGTAAATGTCAAGATGCAAACGACATTAAAGGTAAAATTTTAAGTATTGACGTAAAGCAATTCGAAGATTTGGCGCTTCTCAAAAAGGAAGTATTAGAACTAGAACATCAACAACCTGCGTAATAGGATTTAAGAATAGAAGATTAGGTCAAGACACGTATTGCGATTTGATCCATTCCGACGAAGATGCGTCTACCAATGCAGAATTCGTTATAGAAAATAGACTTAATAAAACAGAACGTCGCCAGCGTCCTATTCGCATAGTCAACTTAAGACAAAATAGATTTAGAGTCTTGCTTTCATGAACGATCTTATAAGTTAAAAGTGTGACCCTGACTTCTTTATAGGTATAGATAAGATTGGGGCGGCAGGACGTTGAAATCATCCTTGATACTCAGAGGTTTCTTATACTTCTTGACCTTTTTTATCTTTATCGCATGAGCAACATCCTTATCAGAAAAGTAATCGAAAAAGAATTCTTCTGTAATACCGGCATGTTCTTTAGTCTTGGTCCAAATATCTTTTGGTGCGGAACTTAAAATCCTCTCTATTTCAAATTCGCCAATCACTTGCTGAACTGGAGAAGAAGAATATACCAGGACAGTTCTAATGTTTGAATTCTTAAAAACAACCTTCCTGAATTCATACTTTTTAGTGCCGTCAAAGATCTTATCGGCATATTCAGGCTTTATCGACATTAGTGCTTTCATCTGTTGTAGGAATAATTTGCAATATTAAGAAAATCTTGTTGTGATTCTTCCTGAAACCTCGAGGCATATCATTTATATCTGGGATGACTTTATTTTCGTTTAACCATTTTAGATTTGGTCGCTTCGGAAGGGAAAAGGCAAAAGAAAATTAACAATAAACGGTTTGTTATTCCTATAATAGTTCCAATGCTTTCGTAGTTCTTCATCATTAAAAACACTTCTTTTCCGACAAAGGGCTATAAATGCCTCCTCATTTGGAATGTCAGTAATCACAGACTCAATCACTCCTACAGTAGTTGCCACACCCGTATAGATGGCTGGTCCCCCAGTCCCTGTTCCCGTTCGATAGAAAACAATTCGATCCCCACTTTTCAAGTCTCTGACGCGCGAGCGACTTATATAAACCTTACTCAACGCGTTTCTATGTGGTTCGTTCTCGACAAAATCTTGAGGAGATTCGGTTCTCAAGTACGAATCGGGAAGCAGGTTTGTATGATAGTCAGGGTATATCGGAACTATATAAACATCACTTTCCATCGAGATGAATGGGGTAGGTCAATTTAGGATCTTCCAGATTGATGACCTGGCCTCGTCTAAAATCTTTTACGAAAACCTGCTCTTCACCATTTTTCGTAGTTTTTACTCCATGCCGCTTAAATCCCCACTCCAGCAAGAGAGCGATTAATCTTTCTTGCTCAGGCGTTTTATTGAAGATCGTCACATATATCTCTTCGACCTTCTGATTAAATGCGTTATCAAAAATTATTTTGAGAAATCGTTCGCCTAGTTTATAACCGTTAATCGTGACTTTAAACGTACCAATCTTCAATCTCCGCTTTGGTTCAAGACGCGGTACAATGTCACCATATGCCTCATTTTCGTCTTCGACTTTTAAGAAAAGAAACGCTGATACACACTTATCTTGATAACACACATAGCAAATTTCGTCTGCTTTCTTATTAAACCAATCGTTGAAAGGCGGCTGAGCATAATCCTCTCTAAATGAATTGAAGAATGGATCAGCAAGATCCACGTTCCCGAAATATTGTTTTTTTACTGCAAGTACCTTGTAGTCGACAGGTCTGGATGCTCTGCTGAAACCTTCTCAAGAAACGCGTCAATTTTGTAGACCTTTTCTTCGATACCAAGAAGAGCAGCCTTTACATGGATTTTTTTGTCTTCCGATATTAAAATATCAACACGACCTGCATACACCTCATTCAGAATTTTGGAGTCGCTAATGTCGTTTTCATTTCGATCAATATCCCTACTTACTGCTGAGATAGCTTCCCCGAACGTCGCCAGCGTCTTTAGAACATTATAATTGGCAATCTTGATCATCATCGACTTGACGGTGGATTCATCTTTATTACGTCTCAGCTCTTCAACAGTCAATGGATGAATGCACTTTTCGATTTTTAGCTTATCAAGCCACTTAAAGAGCAAACCGATATCCTCATAAATTACTTTACTGGCTTCGCGGTGAATGATGATATTGGTATCGAGTAATACTCTCATAACTAATTATTCAGTCGGGCTATCTGTGAAACTATCTCTGAAATATGATTTTCTCTTCCAATCGAAAGGCTCAAACCCAGCTTCGTAGAAACGGCCTCGGCATGTTTCAATTCAGAATCTTGCATTCTTTGGAGTAAAGTAGCATTGTACTTTCTACCATCCCTGGCCTCTAGTCGCGTCGATATCGTAATAGCATCACCGACGATAATGCTTAATGAAACGGGTTTGATTTGCTCAAATACTTCATGCAGAATCGGTGTAATTTCACCTGAGCCATTAAACAAACAGTAGTGGCCGTCAAGTAAATAATTTACACCAGGCTGAACGGCACTCCCTAAAGCCTCAATCAATCGACTTTGTGTCAACGATATATCAGCGACCTTCTTATCCAAAGGATCGGGAGTGATTTCCCTCCATTTTAAAAGTTCACTTGCGACAGGTATGAGAGAGCAGTTGCGTTGCATATATCGCGACATACGCTACTCTTCCCTACGCCATGAATTCCTCCAATAAAGTGAATACGACCTGCCATGTATTAAAATAGAATTCAATTGTGACATCTACTGTCAATAACCTTATCGAGACCATTCACACAGATATCTATAAAATAAAAAAGCCCAAGCTCTGACTTTCGATCAGAACTGGGCTCACTCAAATCTATTAAAACTATTTAAAATTTTAGCTGACACGCGATGACTTGTTCGCACCGATATGAAACCCCCCATCTAACCCATTATCGAACCTTCGAAATTGAGGCATCTCATTGACCAATAGCCGCAAATTGTAATAGAATCAAATCATTGAGAAGATTCTTCAATCGAATAATTGCGCTTCATCATCGACGACCACAAATCAAATTATCGAACCATCAGTCCCATCGGAAAAGATCCGAATGCAGATCACATTCAAAGATTTCAGGCATAAAAAAACCGGACCATCTCTCGACAGTCCGGTTCAGTACCTAAGGCCGGAATCGAACCGGCACGCCTTACGGCACACGATTTTGAGTCGTGCGCGTCTACCAGTTCCGCCACTCAGGCATTTTATTCGATGGTAGAAACATTTGGAGTTCCCTGGTTTATCCCAGGACTGCGCCCGACGTAGCTTTGCGAAGTCGGGTTCTCTCAAATGGGATGCAAATATGCCTAAACTTTGCTCTCCCCCAAAATCACAATTCCATAAATTTCTCCAGGCTGAAGGCCTGCGACCGCTCCGAAAATAACGTCTTCACCTGGCCCCAAACTCCTGCAAACAAGTCCGATTTACGATACGCCTCCAGGTCCGACGGACCATTCCAGTAACTCAACGTCGCGAAACATGTAGGATCATCATGGTCGCGCAACAACTCCAGGTGCGTGCACCCGGAAACGTCGCGATCTTCTTCCTGTGCTCCGAAAAAATCGACAGGAACTCCTCCACTCCCGCCTCCGTAAAATGCATCCTCACTATTCTTATAAGCATGATGTTATGGGTTTCGACTGTGAATATGTTAGGTTTTCCTGATGATTTGAAGAGGGAGAAGGGAATTTATGAATCATTCTTTAATAGAGAGCGTATTTTTCGTGGAGTTAAATGATAACACCATGAACGCAATTATTATAACCATCTCCAAGATCATATTAGCGATCGCCGTTCTCGGCCCAGTGGTTGAGTGGCTGCTCAACAATTACCCCGACCTTACGATCTTTGTTATCCTTCTGGCAGGCCTCGGTTGGTATCTCTTCTGGCTAAATAGCAAATTCAGAAAAGTCGAAGAAAAATTCGATGCGAAATTTGTCCAGATGGACACAAAATTTGTCCACGCGGATCACAAATTCGAAACCAGATTCATCGAGAGTGATCATCGCTTCGAAAAGCTCGAAATCAAACTCGACGAACATTCAGTCGCGATAAAAGCACTTCAGGAAGACGTCACCAGTCTCAATAACCGATTGATTGCCGTTGAAACAAAAGTCGATGTGGTTAAAGATAGAATAGACGGCATCGATAAACGAATAGACGGTATCGATAAACGAATTGATGGAATAGACGTCAAATTGGAAAAATGGAGAATAAGTTCGACAAACGATTCGACCGCGTCGAAACCCTCATGCTCGCCGTCCTAGAATCAAATCGACATTCTATAACCAGACTATCGGATCCATTCTCAAACAATAAATAAAATCACAAAAAAAACCCCGTAGCATGCGCCACAGGGTTCTCATAAATCAAAGCCTCAAGACTTATTATTTTTTGCGCTCTTCTTCAACTTCCTCTTCTTCCTGTTCCTGTGAGGCTTTTACATTGATCACAGATTCGGCGACGGTCGTCAAGGTTTCGTCGGCGGTCTTCTCTTCATTGAGAGTTTCCTCCAGGAGACCGGCGATCTCATCGAGACCGAGCGTCTTCGCGAAAGTCCTGAGTGTTCCATAAGTAGCAATTTCGTAGTGCTCAACCTTCTGAGCTGCCGAGATGATACCCGCATCGCGCATTACGCCTTCATCGGTTTCATCCATAATATCCCCGGCTTCGGTGATAAGACCGTCCATAGCCTCGCATTTCTTCGCCTGTGCAGGCTTGCCGAGAAGCTCGAACACTTGCTCGCAACGCTTAACGTGACCTTCAGTTTCTTCGAGGTGGTTTTCCAACGCCTCAATAAGATCATCAGAAGTTGCCTTCTTGATCATTTTCGGAATTGCTTTCGTGAGGGCTTTCTCAGCCCAATAGATATCTTTTAATTCGTCTTCAAAGAGCTTATGAAGTTTAGAATGATCGCTGTTAGGCTGATTCTGCCCCTTACCTGAGCCGTTGGATGTTTTATGTGATCCGTTAGATGCCTTAGTTGCAGGCTTTTTTGCTGTAGATTTTGATGCGGTGGCTTTCATGATACTGTGTGTTTGTTGAACTCACGATCGTGCTCAACATACATGCCACCGCAATTCAATGATTTAAGTCGGAACTTTTCTTCGAGTTGATGATTAATGTTCCCAATCCCGACTTCTCTACCTCACCACAGCCCCACGTTTTGTATCAAAGGGTCTCCAAAAACTTTTCCGTCATCTCGAGGGTTGTACTGAATGTCGTTCTCCGACAATGCAGAGCAAATGAACCACGATTCGTAAGCCGACGGCGGCAAATAGATTCCCGCTTCGAGCATGAAATGAAAATACTTTTTGAACGTATCGTTATCGCCACGTTTGGCTCCGTTGAAGTCTTTCACTTCACCATCCGTAAAATGAATGCTGATCATCGAGCCCTTGTGATTAACGGCTAACGGAATGCTCTTCTCTTTCGACAACTCCTTTATTCCATCAGCAAGTTTCTGTCCTTTCGACTCCAGGAGTTGATACACAGAGTCATTTTCGTTGAGGTACTGAAGCGTGGCAAAGCCGGCCGACATTGCGAGCGGGTTTCCCGATAATGTTCCGGCCTGGTATACATCGCCCAGCGGCGCCACGCGGCTCATGATCTCTTTCTTTCCTGCGAATGCGCCAACCGGAAGTCCACCGCCGATTATTTTTCCAAACGTTATAAGGTCGGCATTGATCTTATAAACTTCCTGTGCTCCGCCTTTCGCAAGCCTAAAGCCTGTCATCACTTCATCGAAGATCAGCACGATACCATTGCGGGTACACTCTTCACGAAGCATTTCCAAAAATCCGGATTCGGGAGGAACGCAACCCATGTTACCAGCTACGGGCTCCACAATCACCGCCGCGATCTCACTCCCCTGCTGTGAAAGAATATTGCGCACCTCTTCTTCATTATTAAATCCGGCGACAATCGTGTCGTCGGTTACAGCGGATGGAATGCCACCTGCAACTTTGATATTTAGAGTTGCCATACCACTTCCCCGCCTTCTTCAAAAACATATCGGCGTGACCGTGATAATGGCCCTCAAACTTCAGAATCTTTGTGCGACCCTGTATACCCCCGCGCCAACCGTACGGCAGACATACATGCCTCCGTTCCAGAGTTGACCATCCTGATCATGTCGACATTCGGCACCATGGTCGTGATCAATCTCGCAAGGGACGTCTCTATTTCCGTAGGTGCTCCATACGAGAAACCTTTCTCCACTTGCTGCAACACAGCCTTCACCACAGAAGGATGGCGATGACCAAGGATCATCGGCCCCCACGAATTAATATAGTCGATGTACTTCCTTCCGTCTTCGCCAAAAAGATGCGCGCCCTTCGCAGAGCTCATAAATAATGGTGTACCTCCAACTTGTCTGAAGGCCGAACGGGCGAGTTAACGCCACCGGGAATATATTTTTGGGCTTCGGAAAAAAGTTCTTCGTTACGACTCATAATACAATTGGGAGAATTCACGGGCGAAGTAAGTAGCTATAATATCTGCACCCGCCCTTTTAATTGCAGTGAGCGACTCTATCATCGCCGACTGTTCATTCAACCAGCCGCGTTCGGCGGCAGCCTTGATCTGCGAAAATTCACCAGACACCTGGTAAGCAGCCACAGGCACGTGAACGGCCTGTTTCACTCTATATATAATGTCAAGATATGGGACCGGCCGGCTTCACCATTACGATGTCGGCACCCTCGTCTACATCAGTAAGAGCCTCTTTACAGCT
This sequence comes from Bacteroidota bacterium, assembly GCA_037200305.1. GTDB lineage: Bacteria > Bacteroidota > Bacteroidia > Cytophagales > Cyclobacteriaceae > ELB16-189. Next base: position 41,299 of record JBBCGZ010000002.1, on the reverse strand, counting down.
TCGTTCGAATTACGGAAGTCCATTTGATAAGTCTTCTTGTCGCCAAAACCAGGTGCACTATCGAGCGCATCGCGGAACGGGCCGTAATATCCCGACGCATACTTCGCCGAATAGGCAAGAATACCTGTGTTTGTAAAACCTTTTTGATCTAATGCGGTCCGGATCGCTTTCACGCGGCCATCCATCATATCCGACGGTGCAATGAAATCAGCCCGGCCTCTGCATGAGTTACCGACATCTTTGCCAACACTTCAACTGTTGGATCGTTGACGATCTGTTTGTCATGAACAATACCGTCATGACCAAAACTAGAAAATGGATCTAACGCAACATCCGTCATCACCACCATTGAAGAGTCGAATGCCTTGATCTTGCGAATGGCTTGCTGCATCAGCCCGTTCGGATTGATCGCTTCCTTGCCTGTATTATCTTTTAATGAATTGTCGACCTTCACGAACAACAACACTGACTTCAATCCAAGCTTCGAAAGTTCTTCAACATGTTTCTCAATCGAACCTACTTGCACACGGGGATACCCCGGCATCGACGGGATCACGAGATCCTTCTCGTTGTCACCAACAACAAACATCGGCACGACAAGCTGCCTCGGCGTAAGCGAGGTCTCAGCAACCATGTCGCGCACGGTTTGATTGACTCTTAGTCTACGATGACGATTTGTGAGTTCCATTTGTAAGTAATGGGCCAAAAGTACTGCTTTTAATTTGTGATCTGTGATTTGTGACTAACTCCGAATTACAAATCACGAATTACAAATCACGAAGCTCCGGGCGAGAGCGGAAGATATCTTCAAGTATTGATCTACCTTTCGGAGAATTAATCACTTCCACGGCACAATACCTTCCCAAGTCGGAAAAATCACTCTCGCTGACGGTTTTCGTAACACGAAAACTTTCCTTTCCGTTAAGACTATGAACAGCGCCCGTGAATATCACCCGGTCTCCTTCAATAACAACGTTCGCACTGATCGGCGCCGAACAACCACCTTTCAACTCATGTAAGAAGTTACGCTCCGCTTTGACACAGAGGAATGTTTGCTGGTCGCTTATTTTCTCGAGCTGATTAATTACGTGACGATCATCCTCACGACACGCAATGCCGATCGCGCCCCTGTGCCGGTGCCGGCAACATCCAATCGAGAACCAACATATTGGGCAACTTCATCTCGAGTCGGTCGATCGCAGCTTTTGCCATGATAAGTCCATCGAAATCAGACTCGTTCAGTTTTTGGATCCGGGTCTCAACATTACCGCGGATGTTCACCGTTTCGTGATGAGGAAATTTTGCAAGCCATTGAGATCTTCTCCGGATGCTGCTGGTGGCAACAATAAATTTTTCTTCACCGGGAGTTTTTCCCTTGTGGATAAGCACATCGTGAGCGTCGGCTCTCGGTAGTACAGCTGCGATGGTTGTACCCTTCGCCGTAACAACAGGAACATCTTTCAAAGAATGAACTGCAATGTCGGCGTCGTGATTGAGTAATGCGATATCGAGCTCACGCGTAAATACACCTTGCACTCCCATCTCGTAGATCGGGTTCACGAGATCGATGTCGCCAGCGCTGCGAACAGGAACGATCTCGCAAGCGATACCCTTTTCCTTCAGTCGCGAAGCAACTTCGTTTGCCTGCCACAATGCGAGCTTGCTACTACGGGTTGCCAGTCGGAGTGCTTCCATCATTTATGCATTATCTGTGCGATCTGTGAGAGACATTTAAACTGCAAAAGTTTGGCGTCTCTTCATCCAATCATCAAACTCCGAAGCATGTCGGGAAAGTATCGACTCAACTTTCGGAATCTCGGAGACACGAGTATTCTTCGTATCCTGGATGCTTTCAGAAATAGAGTCAACGTCCAACACAGGAATGGTATTCATCTTATAAACACGCGGCGCAACGTTACGTGGAACAGAAAGATCGAAGATGATCTTTACATGTTCATTGAGATGTTCCCGATCAACGATCGGTATTTCCGCATTGGTGGTTACAATCAATGCATCCGAATCAACAAGCGATTGGCCAAGGGCGGTAATTGGAAACTGGAGAATATCGTAACGGGAGGCCATCGACTGAAGCTTCTCTTCATCGCGATTCACCAAACGAATACTACAGTATGGGAGATAGTTACGCACGTATTTGATCATCAGCTCCCCTGTTTCACCCGCACCGGCAACAGTGATCGTACTGATATCACGACGACCCATTAGTTGTTTAACAACGGCATACGGCACCGACATTGTTCCATCGGAGAACGAGGTTTCATTTTTCACTTCCTTCGAAGCCTGCAACGCGAAGTTGAACATCTTTTCAAGAATACCATTGGCGCGTTTCGCATCCTTCGCTCCGCGAAACGCTGTTTTTATTTGCGAGATGATATCGTAGTCACCAACGATCTGCGATTCCAGTCCAGCCGCTACACGAAAGAAATGATCGACAGCATGTGAGCCTTTCTTTATGTAAACTATTTCATTGAGTTGTTCGCGTGAACACTGACCCTGGTATCGAAGGATGTCGATCACTGCATCGACGTCGGTCGTCCACGCATAGATCTCTGTCCTGTTACAAGTCGACAAAATAAAGAACGGGAGATTGGTTGCCGCATAAGCATCGCGGCACGCTTCGGCATTAAATGCAAAGCGGCTTCTCGAAAGGAGCTCAGTTGTTTTGAAACTAACTCCCGCTACGACGATATTTTCTGTTGAACTAATAATCATTTTTCACACGCACAAATCGGGGCATCAAAGATAAAACATCCGCGGAAGTTTATTAATTTCAGAACGATGACTGAAATCCGTGAACGAGAAACTGTAGATCGAAAGTCAAATCGCCCTTCTTTTTATTTAGCCACACTGGTCGCCTTCATCGGACTGGTTGTATCGGTGGGCTGGGTTTTCGATCTCCAATTCCTAACTAAACCATTCAGCGGGCTCGCTCCTATGAGTCCCAGCTCTGCACTCTCATTCTCCCTGATCGGGACCACATTAGTTATTATGTCGCGCCCGCCGGCCATCACAAAGGCTTCGCAAAATACCGTGTTTTCTCTATATGTACTCGCCGCCGCACCAATTCTCCTCATTTTCCTAAAACTGGCCGGCGTATCTCTCGACACGTTCATGCCCCCGATGAGCATGCTAAACGTGTTCATGATTTCAATCGCCATGTTATTGAGTATCAACGGAAGCGTCACAATCAGGCGCGTTGCCAATATCATAGCCGCCGCAACATTCGTTATCGCGCTGTTTGCTGTTATCGGATATTCCTACAATGTATCCGAGTTTGGCGACAACACCGTGCAACCAATGGCGCTTCATTCTGCATTAGGTTTCGTGCTCGCCGTTATCAGCCTGCTCCTCATCAATCGCGATATCGGTTTCATGAAAGAAATGATGAGCCCCAACGCCGGTGGAACGATCTCAAGAGTGATGATACCGATGGCACTCATCTTCGGAACATTGATCGGCTACACGAGATTGATCGTCAATCTTGAGTTTCCTATGACATTGGAGCTCGGCGTTGCATTGTGTCTTACATTCTTCGTGTCATTATTTGTTGTGATCGCGCTGATCGTTGCGAAAAAATTGAATGTCGAAGATCGCACGCGTCGCGTCGTGGAAGAGCAACTCGAACGAGCAAACACAGAGCTCGAACATGAAGTCGTCGTAAGAAAGGAAGAGATCGACACCAACGAACGACGTTACCGTGCCCTCATCGATCAGAGCATCGACGGTATCACACTCACCGACATCAAAGGCAACCTCATTTATCAAAGTCCCGCTGCCGAACGAATCACCGGTTATACGTTCGAAGAGAGAAGGGTTCTCCCTGGTCCGGCACTCGCACATCCTGAAGACTTTGATGAGGTACGTCAGCGTATCGAAAAGATCTGGGGCAAACCCGGCGCGTCTGCAAAATATCAATGGAGGGTTCGTCATAAAGAAGGCCAGTACTTTTGGATGGAAGGAACAGCGACAAACTTCCTGGAAGATGCAAACATCCGTGCCATCGTCAACAACTTTCGTGATATCACGGAGCGAAAAGAAAATGAAGAGAAGATCGCAGCCAGCGAAAAAAGATTCCGTGCGCTGATCGAGCACAGCTCTGATGCCATCGTCCTTACGGATGAAAATCTCCGGACCTTCTATCAAAGTCCGTCCGTTGAGAGATGACCGGTTTTCTTTGGAACACCGGCTGCAGAATCCTGCGGCCCGCTATACGGTGCAAGACGACATTGCCCCGATGCAGAAGGTCATCGAGCGTGCAAAAGAAAATCCCGGTAAACCATTCCCTTTCTCCTCGCGACTGGTCCACATGTTCGGTCATACCATCTGGATCGAGGGGATGATCACCAATCTCGTCCACGAGAAAAGTGTGGGCGCGCTGTTGTTCAACTATCGCGACGTCACCGAGCGGCGAAAGCTCGAAGAACAACAGGCATTGTTTACTGCACTCGTAAATTCATCCGCCGACGCCATCATCAGCAAGAACCTCGACGGGATCATCACAACATGGAATCGCGGCGCACAAAAGCTCTTCGGTTACTCCGCACAGGAAGCTGTTGGCGAAAACATCATGATCCTTGTGCCTCCTGAGTTGCGAAAGGAAGAAGCAGGTATTCTACAACGCATCCGCAATGGCGAACAGGTTGAAACTTTTGAAACCCGTCGTGTGAAGAAAGACGGAACCATTGCCAACATTACCATCACCGCCTCTCCCATCAGGAATGCCGATGGCGTTATCGTTGGTGCTTCGAACATCTCGCACGACATAGGCGAGCGTCTCGATACAGAAAGAAAACTTCGCAGCGAACGGTCGATGCTCCGCACACTGATCGACAACATTCCCGATTACATCTATGTGAAAGATCCCAACTCTCATCATATCATCAACAACAAGGCGATGGTTGGATTGATCGGTGCCGAATCGGAAGCCGAAACGTTGGGCAAGTCTTCTATCGATTTCTTCGGCCACGACGTAGCCGAAAACTATCTCGATGAAGACAAAGAGATCCTTCGCAGCGGCAAAGCGATGATCAACTTCGAAGAATCGACAGTAACAAAAGGCGGTGAACAAAAATACTTACTCACCACCAAGGTCCCGCTCACCGACGAACTGGGTATAGTTATCGGCATCGTCGGTATCAGTCGCGATGTTACTCATCAAAAAGAAACGGAGCTCGATCTACGCACCAGCAAATATTTTCTCGAGCGAGCTCAACAGGTTGCCAATGTCGGTCACTGGACGTTGCAGGCCGGCCCCGCATCAACATCGAAGCTCTTCCTGTCTAACGAAGCATGTCGGATCTTCGGAATTGATTCATCTTCATTTGACGGACGTCTGCAAAGCTTTCTTGGGTTTGTTCATAAAGATGACTTGCCCCGGGTGAACAAGGCAATGTCGTCTGCGCTCGTAAACCAGGTCGCCTATTCAATGGATCATCGCATCGTCTTAAAGACGGGGCGGAGAAATGGGTGCACGTTCAGACTGAAGTAACATCGGTTACTGAACTGGATGTACCAATGTTGCTCGGTATCGTTCAGGATATCACCGAACGAAAGAAAACGGAATACGAAATATTGTCGCTCAATGCAGGACTCGAGAAGAAAGTGAGTGAACGCACGGCGCAGCTCGAAGCCGTGAACAAAGAGCTCGAAGCATTCAGCTACTCCGTGTCGCACGACCTCCGCGCACCATTGCGTATCATCGATGGATTCGCAACAATATTAATTGAAGACGCCGACGGTCTTACTGAGCGCATGATGAAGAACATCAAGACCATTGCACGCAATGCCAACCGCATGGGTCAACTCATCGACGACTTGCTAAATTTCTCGCGACTCGGACGCACACAGATCAAGATTGCAGAAGTGGATATGCGTGGACTGATCGAACAGGTGCTAGATGAATTTCAATCAGCCGACATGACCAGGAAGACGAAGATCGATATCAGCAACATCCTTCCCGCACGCGGCGACAGTAGTCTTATCAAGCAAGTGTGGGTCAATCTCCTTTCGAACGCTATCAAGTATTCATCAAAGAAAGACGCACCAATGGTGGAAGTTGGAATGCTGAACAACACTAATGTTCCCACGTGGTATGTGAAAGACAATGGCGCAGGTTTCAATATGGAATACTCAAGCAAGCTTTTCGGCGTATTTCAAAGACTACACAAGCAAGATGAGTTCGATGGAACAGGCGTCGGACTTGCATTGGTGCAACGCATCATCGTGAGGCATGGTGGAAAAGTATGGGCAGAATCGACCTTGAACGAAGGAGCGACCTTCTATTTTACTTTGACCAACGAATAACTTTACCTATCTTCATTGAATTCGTATTACTAAACTTTTTTCCTGACCTATGCCGTTTGCCTCGAACACATCGAATTCGGATGTGGACATACTCTTAGTAGAAGACAATCACGATGAAGCCGAACTCACCATTCGAAGCCTTCGTAAAATTGATTCGCACAGTAAGCTTATTCATATAGATGATGGCGCCGAAGCGCTTGACTTTATTTTCGCGCGCAACAAATATTCGAATCGCAAGGTCGATCATTCGCCAAAGATGATCCTGCTCGACTTGAAACTTCCAAAAGTGAATGGCCTGGAGATCTTGAAGCAGGTTAAAGCCAACGTTCAAACCAGGGAAAACGCCAGTCATCCTTCTTACATCTTCACGTGAAGAGCGAGATATCGAAGATGGTTATATGTCGGGAGCAAATAGTTATGTTGTTAAACCGAATAGCTTCGAATCATACACGAAGGCGATTTCTGAGCTTGGACATTACTGGATGCAATTGAACGAATTTCAATAACCACCCATATGAAAAACATTATAGTTCTATTGATCATCATCGCGGCGATACCCGCGCTAGCGCAAGTGCCGACACCCGAGATCCAAATCAAAGGCGCTCTTCTTGCAGCTCCATCCGATTCGAAAGACGGTGCAATGGTTTATGGCTATAATGATAAGTTAGAGTTCGTCGTGCTTCGCAAAGGCACCAACGAGATGGTTTGTATAGCCGACGATCCAAAGCAGGAAAATTTCAGCGCTTCGTGTTACCACAAAGATCTCGAACCCTTTATGGAACGAGGACGCGAATTGAAAAAACAAGGCAAATCACCCAAAGAGATCCTCGAGCAACGCGAAGCCGATGTAAAAGGCGGCAAGTTTAAGATGCCCTCGCAGCCAACAAATTTAATTGTGTATTACGCACCCGCCGCCAATTACAACGCCCAGACCGGCGACGTGACCAACGGCAATTTCCGATACGTCGTTTACATCCCTTATGCTACCGCAGAAACCACCGGGCTTCCCTTAAAACCCAATGCCGATGCTCCCGGCATGCCGTGGCTTATGGACCCAGGAACACACAGGGCGCATATAATGATCACCCCGCCCGCAGTGACGAATTGACAAGATGACGCTTCGTCGTCTTTTCAACCAAATCGGTCTAATGTTTTCCTCGTCACATCGTCATCTCGTCATCTCATCATCTCGACCTTGCTCTTTGTGTACAAAATACACACCTTCGTGACTCACAAATCTCACGAAGTTCAATGCGTTTCCTCATCATCCCGCTCCTAATCGTTGTCGTTGCTTGCTCGAAATCATCAGGCCCTGCCGACGATCCGAATGTTAGACCCGAAGAAAACCGTTTCACAGCAACCGTTCTTACAAAAACCCGGTGAGCTCGACGAGCCGATGGTGATCGATTTCCTGCCCGATGGAAAGATCCTGTGGGTAGAGCGCAAGGGCGCGTTGAAGTCTTTCGAACCCAGCACGGGCACGGTAACAACAATCGCCACCATTCCTGTGAACACAAAATACACCAGCAAGGAAGGCGACGTTCGTGAAGCCGAAGAAGGATTGATGGGACTTGTCGTTCATCCGGACTTCGAAAAAAATCATTGGATCTACATGTACTACGCAGATCCTGCCGATGCGAAGCACGTGCTCGCACGCTGGGAACTGAAGGGCGATGCGTTGGATGAATCGACGAAGAAGGTTGTTATCGAAGTTCCCACACAAACGCGAGACCTGCTGCCACACAGGCGGAGGAATGGTGTTCGACGATGAAGGCAATCTTTATTTGACTGTTGGGAACAACACCGGTAATCCGACTGCCGGAACATCCGGTCTTGATGAAAGACCCGGTCGTTCAAGCTGGGACGATCAACGCGGTTCGGGAAGCACGAACGATCTTCGTGGTAAGATCCTGAGAATACATCCCGAAGACGAAGGCATAGCAATGAATATTCGTTTATTATTCAATTACGACCCGGTAAGATTGACCGAGCCAGTTGTTATTGACTCGTGCACGTAAAAGACAAAGACCTTTTATTCGATTTCCCGAAGCATCATTTCCATCCCACGAAACATTGTGAATACCTGCGGAAAGATTTTGTCGTGATGAATGTATTTGCCGACCAAGCATATCGAAGGCGACCAACTCGGTACTGAAGTCTCCATTACCAGGTGGCAGCGCAATCGCGATCGTCACAGTTCCTGACGAAGGATTCGGATAGGGCGTACCCACACCCAGTAGATCGGGGGCTGATCTCACCGCCGTCTTTCCTGTAGTAGATCCTGAATTGCTTCCGTCCCGGGTTGATGAATGAATAGTGATCATTTGTTCTCATGTCAATCATCTGCAGACTGCCCAGGTCGAGTAGAATATCTTTGCAACATTGCTTCCGAATTGCGAGTTATCCCACTCAAGCACTCCGGTTTCGTCTTTACCACTACTTTGAATATAAAACTCCCATGAAGCCTGGTTCGAAGTGGGAACGATGTCTTTCGTGAAGTAGCGGAATTTGCTTGCGGGATGATCGAAGGTCATATCGAGGAACTCATCAAGCCTTGGTGGACGGATCTCATCAAAGTCGTCTTTGTTATCGCTGGCGCCTGGGTTCATGCCGATACCTGAAAGATCGTACTCGGAATTACCTTGCTTCAATGAGAGTGGTAGCTGCCATGAATCATTACAAGGTCTGGAGTGGTACGCTGTATCCTGTTGCCATCGGCTCTGCTCTTTAATGAAACGTTGAGGTTAAGTGAAACCGCGTTGTCGGCGTGGACGAAGCCACCGCCGAATAAGGCGATCTTGTTGCCATCATCAAAATTCTGTTTGTCGGTGCTGTATATTTTTAATGAACTTATTCCAGAAGCCGGCGGATTATCGGCAAGCACGTCGCTCCAATCGATAGCAAACGGGAACGGGTTACCTATCTGGTTCCAACCCTCCACGAGCGACAGGGTGTATGGCGTCGAACTGTCGTTCTTGGGTGCGACTGCTTCGCCGGTCTTGATGGAACCAACGCTTCCTTTTGCATTGAACCAATAACCGAGTCCTCGTTCTATCTTGTTCAGCTTATCACCGTATTCAATATTCGCACCATCCTGGTAGTGTGCAAGGCGCGCACGACTTCTTATCATAAGTTCCAAGCGACACGAATATGGATTCGATCAGATTATCTTTCAGATCATACGGTATCGAAATTATCCGGATCGACAAACGATCGCGCGTGAATGAACCGCTAAGTAACACAGGGCTTGTCGGCGTTGTAAAGCTCCGATATATCTTTTGGGTATCTGTTGTTTTTGTTTTACCAAGCTCGTCTTCGGCAGTAACTGTAAACTGAATACCGAGATCGTCGAGCATGTTGTCTTCGATCGAAACAGAATACCTGCCAGTGTTGTCAGCGTCTATAGGCTTGGTGTGAACCGTCGACTCCGCCAGGCCGTGGTATGTGAGTTCTCCCGTTACTTCTCCGGTAAAGTTCGTTACCTGGCCCGTTACGTCTAATGCTGCTCCCGAAAACTGGGTGTTGGAGGGCGACGCAGTTACGGTAAACTCACCAACGTTGCCACCTTCGGTTTGAACGCTTCTCGCATTCGAGTTGCCCGACGTGCCGCCGGCATTAACAGCCCGTACGCGATAGCGATATGCAGTTCCCGGAGTTAGTCCAATCACTTCTTCTTCCGTATTGTTGCCCCCCGCTATCGGGTGGTTTTCATAGTTTGTAACAAACGAGGTGAAATTTGACGCGAACGTTGTAACATCGAGCTCGTACGACTCGGCGCCAGTTACAGCATCCCACACCGCGATGAAACTTGTGTTCGACTTAGCTGTAACAACTGTCGCTGATGGATTATCAGGAATCGTTATTTGCGATACCTGGTTAGATGATGGGCTTTCACCCGATGCATTCCTCGACCTCACTCTATAATAGTAAGTGGTCCCCGATAACAATCCTGTAATTGCCTCGCTGGTAGATGTGATTGCTTTTGCGTTATACCCAGGCTGGAACGTTCCAAAGTTCGATGCTGTCGAAAGATCGAGCAGGTAGTCAGTAGTGTTATCAGCCGTTGTCCACGATGCTGTGAATCCTTTTTGTGCTACGCTTGTGGCACTGTTCGCAGTGGGTGTTGCCGGAATAACGCTTGTACTGATAACATTAGAGTTCACCGACGGACCGGTGGCATTAACGGCTCGTACACGATATGTATAGGCTGCACCTGGTGTTAGTCCCGTTACAACCTGAGTCGTTTGTGTTACCACAAGAGCGTTGTAAGTTGAGATCATCGTCACAAAATTGTCGGTCGACACATCAAGCTCATAGGATGAAATTCCGGCAACAGCATTCCAGTTTGCATTGAATGATGTTTGAGTTACTCCGGTCGCAGCAGTAGCAAGAGGTGGTGTAGAGTAACTTGTAACAGTAGTAATGTTCGAGTTGTCGGATGTTCCCGACGAACTTGTTGCACGAAGGCGATACTTGTACGTTGTGTTTGGTGTCAATCCAGTCAATGCTTCCGATATGGCTGTTGTCGACTTGTTGTTATAACCCGGAAGGAACGAGTTGAAATCATCAGCTGAGATATCCAGGAAGTATTGAGTTGCTCCATCTACTGCGGTCCAGTTTGCAGTGAATGAAGTTGTAGTTATCGCCGTAGCGTTTGTGGTAGTCGGCGCCGGGGGAACCGTAATGACTGATGCCACAGTAGAGTTACCCGACGTTCCGGAAGCATTTACTGCACGAACCCGGTAACTATAAGTTACACCTTCAGTGAGTCCTGTAACACTGCTGCTTGTGCTCACCACTGTAATGTTATTGAAGCCAGCGAGGAAGGTTGAAAAATTATCGGTCGATACATCGATACGATAGCTATCTGCCCCGGTTGTTGTTGCCCAGTTTGCAACGAAAGAGGTGGTTGTGATCGCAGTGGCCGTTGTGATTGTCGGCGCGTTGGGTATCGTTACCTGCACAATGGTGTTCGAGTTCGGCGATTCGCCCGATGTATTCACTGCCCTGATACGATAGCTATATGTAACGCCGCCAGAGAGCCCATTAACAGCGACCGATGTCACATTGCCAACACTGGCATCTTGATAGGTTGGAACAAAAGTGGTGAACCCATCCGGAGAGACATCGATCACGTAAGAGGTTGCAGATGTACTAGTATTCCAATGTGCTGTAAACGAAGTCTGCGTTGCACCAGTAGCGGAATTGGCAACAGGTGCGGGTGCCTTCGTTAATGCACTGATTATGTTTGAACCCGATGAAGTGCCCGAGCCGTTAACTCCACGCACACGATAAAAATATGTAGTTCCCGCAGCGAGGTTCGTGTTTCACATTGTAGTTAGTAACGTTGCCAACATTAAGGTCCTGGTAACCGCTTACAAATGTTCCCGCGCCAAAGGTATTTGCCGTTGCAACGTCGAGGCGATAGCTCGTTGCTCCTGGGCGCAGCACTCCAGTTGGCCGTGATAGAAAGTGGCGCGAACGGACCTGCACCTAACGCGGCTGGAGGAGGCGGGACGGTGATCAGCGAGATCGCGTTTGAATTGCCAGATGTTCCATTAGCACTCGCAGCTCTTACACGGTAGAAATAATTTGTTCCACCGGTAAGGTTATTGTTGACCACCAGTGTCAATACGTTTCCTACTGAAAGATTATTGTAACCCAATACGAAGCTTGTGAAACCGGCATCTATCGCAACGTCAACGAAGTATCCTGTTGCAGTTGTTGCCGAAGCCCAGTTTGCGGTGAAGTTTGTTTGACCGAAAGTTGTGGCCGCCGACGCCACAGGATTCGGAGGTGCGGTAGTAACCGTTCCGTTAGCTGAATTACCTGAAGTTCCGGAAGCGTTTACTGATCGAACTCTGTAATAGTATGTTGTTCCGGCTGCCAGATTCGAACTAACAGCAAACGTTGTCACATTGCTGATTGCAATATCTTGGTATCCACTCACGAACGTTCCGCCCGTAAATGCACTATTGGTGGCAACATCCAACCGATAGCCGGTCGCCGTTGCGGAAGCCGACCAGTTGGCATTGAAAGTTGTTTGACCGATCGAAGTCGCTGCAGCAACCACCGGGTTCGGTGAAATCGTGAGCGCTGATATGTTGGAAGAATTGATCGATGTTCCGGAGCTGCTTGTGGCCCTCACTCTATAGTAATAAGTGGTACCCGCGGCGAGCGATGTTACACCGAGTGTAGTGACGTTGCCGGCTGAAAGATTGTTATAAACACCGACAAACGATCCGAATGCAGGATCTGTAGAAACGTCGAGGCGATATCCGGTTGCCGATGCTGCTGCTGACCAGTTGGCGCTGAAAGATGTTTGGGTTAACGAAGTTGCTGCCGAGGCAACAGGCGCTGGCGGCGCGGTGATAGTTGTTATTATATTAGAGCTGGTCGATGTCCCGGAGCCATTCAAAGCACGAACCCGGTAATAGTAAGTTGTTCCATCGATAAGTCCATTGACCGGTGTCGTAAGCACATTACCAACATCGACGTCCTGGTAGCCGGCAACAAATGTTCCCCCTGTAAACGTATTCGTCGTAGATACATCGAGTCGATAGCTGGTTGCCGAAGCAGACGAGGCCCACACCGCATTGAAACTATTGGTAGACACTGATGTGGCCGCAGCAGCAACAGGAGCGGAAGGAGTTGTTACCACACTTATAGTTGCAGAGTTACCCGATGTGCCGCTTGCACTCGTTGCCCTGATCCTATAATAATATGTTGTACCGGCGGTCAGCGTTGTAACGGCCTGCGAAGTCGTTGATCCACCAGCAACAACGAGCGAGCTATAGCCGCTCACGAAACTGACGAACGTGTTTACTGTGGAAACATCTAGTTGATAACCAGTCGCGGTTGCCGATGTATTCCAGTTGGCATTGAATGATGTTGCCGTCATAGCGGTTCCCGCCAATGGCACCGGGTTAGGAGGAATAGTTGTTACCGAAATCGTGTTCGAGCTTCCCGACGTTGCACCGTTGGACGCCCGCACTCTATAATAATAAACTGTGCCTGCGGTCAGCAACGTATTCACGTTGAAGGTCAAAACATTTCCAACAGCAACATTCTGATGAACAAATGAAGAGAACGTATTGCTCAACGATACGTCGAGGAAGTACGATGTAGCGGTAGATGAGACATTCCAGTTTGCGGTGAAAGACGTTTGTCCCGGCGATGTTGCGGCGATTGCCACCCGGGTCGGGGGGAGCTGTTAAAACTGTCGCTACATTCGAGTTACCTGAAGTTCCTGTAGATGAAACTGCGCGCACCCGGTAGTAGTAAGTAATACCTTGCGTAAGACCAGTTACACTTGATGAGTTTGTTCCAACTGAAAGATTGTTATAAACACCAACAAACGATCCGAAGGCAGGATCTATAGATACGTCGAGGCGATAAGATGTCGCAGTTACAGGTGTATCCCATGATGCCGTGAAAGACGTCTGAGCAATAGATGAACCTGTATTGGCTACAGGATTTGCAGGAGCCGTGAACCGGCTGGATTGAGCCGCGTTAAATGAATAATTGCTGGACGTTGCAGTGCCATTATAACCGAAGACCTTATAAACGTAGAGCGTTCCCGGAGTCAGGCCACTGTCGACAAATGAAGTCGTGCTTCCGTTGTATACCACTGTGGCACTTCCAAGAGCCGAGCCGACAACATAGGTGGTAGCGTCGACCGGATCGACATCCGGTGAAAACGACGGTCTCCGGAGCACGAGGTAATTGCTGGCGCTTCCACTAAATGAAATGTTGAACGACGTGTTGGTCGTTACATTAAAACTGAACCCGCCTGGAGTAGACGGCTGAGTTGCCAAGGTGAAGACCGATCCTTCGAGCGGGTTCAGCTGCTGATAGTTATAGTAGTTTTGTTCGGGGGTATATGAGTAAGAATAGATGTCAAAAAAGTATTGCGTATTTGGAATGAGTGAGTTTAAGTTGACGTTCGGGAATGAGTTCAGCAGACCAACAGTTCCACCGCCGAGTGATTGTCCAACATTATAACTAGTTCCATCTACGGGTGCGCCGTTGGTAGGCGAAGCACCGGCTTTATAGATAAGGAGATAACCGTCTTCCGATCCTCCCCCGGCATTCCATTGCGCTGAAATACTGTTTTCGTCTTTAGTGGGAAAAGTAAGAGTATTTGGTTGCGTTGTGGGCTCTGCCCTTAAAGTGGAGGACGAAAGGTTTGTATTGGAGTTGCTGTAGTTAATGTAGCTCCCCGTGCCATTGTATAAAACAACCATGTAATTGTATTGCGTACCCGGTAACAAACCTGTGTCGGTGAAGGTTGTGCCGTTGCCTGAATACGCAATCGTTGTTGTCCCATTTACCATACCTGTCGTATACAGCTGTCCATCCACGGGAAAGATGGGGCCACCGAACTGGGTTCTCAACACCACGAACCCGTCGACTGAGCTGGGGAGAGCAGGCGCCGAGAAACTAATGGACGTTGCTGTTGCTCCAGTATCGTTGATCGAAATAGTTCCGCTTGGTTCCTGGGCCACAATATCTTGTGCGGGGCGAATTCAGATTGTAATTTTCTATACTCCCATCCCCTGTGAAAGAATATACTTTGTAGAACGACACTTTTGTCGTCCCGCCAACATTGTCATTAAAATTTATACTGGACGAATTGCTGGCGATTTGGTAAGTACCGTGATCACCGGTGCTGTAGCCACTACCATCAAGAGGCTCAAAGTTCGATGGCAGGTCGTTGCTCCCAACCACCAGGTAGTTTTGTGGCACTAATGCTTGGGTTGAATGTACCATTTACACTCCCACTCCCGAATGAGCTTGTCACAAGGTTAGTCGCGGCCCCAGCTCCTGGAAATGTTGTAGCAACAACGTCGGCCCAGTTTGTCGACACCCTTATCTCGTCGTAGATCGGATCGTCGTCGCCCATATTCATAATACTAAGCCCGCTAACGGACGTGATCGTTGAACTGAGCGCAGTTATATTGGCTGCTGGCGGTGTTGTTGTGCCCAGGGTTGGATTCACCCACAGGGAATACTGTCCGGTAGATGTGTTGTATCCTAAGACAACGAACTTCGTGGAAGTGGCCGTTGGCCCATTCGTGACATCGGTATCGAATTGTCCGTACTTCAAGAAAGGCTTGTATTGTCCATCACGAACCCCTGTTGATAATTCCATGATGCGGGTTGGCCGGGATCGTAGAAGTTGACATTCGCATTAAAGGTGTTCGGATCATTCGAGTCCTCATCGAACAGGAAGCCGGCGTAGATCATCCCGGAAAAAACATTATTGAACATTTTGGTGTATACCCCCGTTCCGAAGTCGTGATAGGCAGCGTTCCATCACCCAGTGTGAGATATGTCAAACCCGGCGCCTTGATATCTAAAGAGTTGCAACAAAGAGTTTGAGCCCATGTAAGCGCATCAAGCGTTGTCGACGACGACACGTCGAAAGACTCGGAGACGAGTGCATTAGATGAATTACTTAACGATAAGTCGCTCCAGAGATCCACAACACGGATGCCATCTATCGTAGCAAACACACTACTACATTGATTGAACTGGACCTGGCTTATGAAGAGAGGCGCGGATGCTGCGTGAGCCGCTGATGTTAACGTTGCAGCGGGTTCGGAAACGAGACTGGGATTAACAAGCAGTACATATTTTTTTTGTTGACGGAATATATTTTACAACGATGAGGTAAGTTGTATTGTAGGAGTAGTTGGCTGTAGCGTACGTCGACGTCCCCATCAACTTTAAGTCCGAACTTAAGCGATGCGGATCCATTGTCTTTTATTACAAAACCGTTGTCGTTCAGTGGAACTGCAGTCGAGCCGATCAGGTTCATGATCATGTTGTCGCTTGTCGACGAGCCCGACACTTGCAGGAGGAACGCTGTATAAATATTTGATCCAAACTTATAGATCGCGGCGGTGAGCGAGACCACCGGTGCCTGATGTCAACGAAAGAGAGCCATCGCTTCCTCCCGATGCTGTGGGGTAACCGGAATAACTTAGTCCACCGTTGGTGGCACCTGGAGGACCGCCGAACTGGGGGTTCGTTATTTTCCAACCACCGGTACCTCGCGCCAGATCAAAATCTTCGCTGAATATCTGTTGTGCGGCTGCCCAATGAGCAGTTGCAGTGAAGATCAACAAGAACAATATTTTTTTCACGATGGGTCGAGTTGAGGTGTAGATCAGTTTTCGGGGACGGGAAATTCGGGCAAACATCCTTCGCACTCTGGCTTGGGTTTCAGCAGCACGTATAGAACTCCACCTACAACAAACACAGGTGCAATCTTATAGGCCAGTGGGATCTTTCTCTTAATAGAGAAAGCCACTGTGTTCACTACCTCATCTTTGTTCTTGCTGTCGGAGATCCTGAATTTGTAAGTACCAGGTTTAGTATCGGTCGGAAACACCAGGTTGTACTTACCGGCATTCGGAATGTTGGAGAACGTGAGAACCTTGGTATCGTCTTTATAAAGATCGAAGTTGAGTATGTTCTGTGGGCGGCCACCGGTCCAATGGATCTCGTAAGGCTTTCCTCTTTTAAATTTCTTTCCGAAGCCATCCATCCGGATGAAGGGAATATAGACTTTGGCTCTGAGCTCGAACGCTACCTTACCTTCGAATGTAGCTCCAAATTCCTCAGCAGCATTGATCTCGATCTTTCGATTGCTGCCGGGCAGGTACCTCGATACCGAAGTCACCTCTTAGCTTGGTCAATGGGTTAATGAAATTGTCGCGCGAACTGTAAAGATTGATGCTATACAGGTGTCCGCGCGTTGTATCGGCGAGGTCGTAGTAAATGAGAACATTAGTGCTCTCGAGCTCGATCCTTTTAATGCTGACGTCCTGTGCGGTCGCAACGGTGCCAGTGAGCAGCAATAACAAGATTGCTACCCTTGGAGGGTGTAGGTTCATAGGCCAAATAGACATTTGAGCCTAAAACACGGCTCAAGTAAGTAAGTTAACATTAGTTAAGATTGAATACAAGGGCGAGGGAGGAGGTCCTGGCCAAACCTTAAGACACGAGACCTTAAATTTCTTAAATTGGTTTTATGCACCGTTTTCTCACCCTCGCCCTCTTGTGCATTGCTACGACAATGCTGTCGGCCCAGGAATACTCCACGAAACATTATAAGATCGAGCACGGTTTACCGACGGAATTCGTCAAGGCAATTGCCCAGGACTCGTTGGGAAATCTTTGGATCGCCACCGACGAGGGTTTCGTGAAATACAATGCGGCCCGGTTCGAAACATATCGTCACGTAACGCACAGCAACTATACAAAGGGATTTTATCGCACAAAGAATGGACGGCTTCTCGCATTTGCAGACCTCGACCTGTTTGAACTGAAAGATGTCGGCGACTCCGTCGAATTCAGGTCGTTGGTTCCGGTAGATCGTGCTGTCAATGATTCCAGTTTATCATATCCCAAGTTATTGTACGAAGACGCAAAGGGTTCTCTTTGGGTCAGCGAATCGCAGTCGGTTGTCAAATTGAATGGAACGAAATTGAAGCGATACAATTTCGATCTTGCCGATCGCACACCGCAGTTCCTTCGTTCTTTTTCCTTTTTTGAAGATGGTGCCAATCTTTATACTGTTTCTGCGGCCGGGAATGTTTTTAAGTATGATGAGCAAAAAGATCAATTCGTTAAGTCTGATTACAAATTCCCATTGCAGATCGAATTTGCTGAAGTCATTAAGAACAGGTTGGTTATAGGGGCTCTGAATGGATTGTATGTCGCCGACCGCGACAGAGACGGGAATTTTTCACAACCTAAACTTGCCTTCCAGATCAATTTGGTTTCTTACGTAAGCCCATTGCCACATGGAAATTATTTTGTTGCGACTCGCGGTTCGGATCACTTCTTGGTTGATTCCACATTCACGCAACGGCGACTGGCAGTCAGCAATGTGAATGATATCAACCACGTTTACGTCAGTCGTGAAAATGACATCTGGTTGTCAACAAGCGAGGGTATCTTACGAATGCAGGAAGCTCCGTTCCAGGGTCCGGTTGGGAAGGCGAATATCTTTATTGAATCCATTGCGGAAGACGCCACCAATCCACAGGTATATTATTATGCCACGCGAGATGAGCTTCATTCATTCAACACACAAACCAATGAGGACAACTTAATTCTCAATAATATTAAAGACGGTTATTTTCAATCGATCGTTTCCACGAAGAAAGGTCTTTGGGCAGCCAACGCATTTCGCGTTCTTTTTATTGATAATAATAAGGTTGTGAAGACTTTCGACTTCTCCGATCAGAGAATGTTTGTTACATCGATCGGCAAAGACCGCGATGAGAATATATGGCTTACCATCCCTGGTCGTCGCGAAGTGTTGTTGATCGACAACGACTTACGCCTGCATACATTTTCAAATACCGTTGGCGGCTGATGGATTTATTAATGATGTGAAAGATGGAGGTGATGGCATTTACGCCGTTTTCGAATGGTGCCGATTATTTATTTCACAAACCATATAACGACACCGTCTTTCACAGCATCAGTATTCCAATTGAACTTAAGGCCGAGGAGAAACTGAACACATTCGGCTTTTTTATTAAAGAGAAATCTATATGGCTGGCGACATCACTAGGTTTATTAGAGTACGATCATAAGACCGTTAAACGTGTTCAAATCGATCCAAGCTATAGCGGTCTCCCGATCCGCTCAATTTGTCCAAACGAGCAATCTGGATTTATTCTAGCAACTCCGAAAGAGCTTCTTTACTATGATGTTCAAAACAGCGACGGAAACCTCTTCGCAAGCTCGATGAATTTATCCGGACTCACGGTTAACGCGCGCAGTCTCCTCATCAGCCGCGATAAGAAAGTCTGGATCGGAACGTCGCGCGGCGTTTACCGAAGCAGTCGCAGCATTGATGATAAATCAAAGACACCACAACCACAGCTCGCATTCGCCAATGCCGACAGGAAACGAATATCACATTTTGGAACCACCGTGTTGCCCTACAACATACTTCTTTCAATGACGGTAACGTCTGTTACGTTTCCCGAAGAGGAAAGACTTTTTGAGTTCCGCCGGTCCAACGATCAAAAATGGAATCGACTTAACGGGTCAACGATCGACATCATCACGTCTCGTCCCGGTGAGCAAAGCATAGAATTTCGCACCCGAAAAAACCGGTCCCCTACAATTGGAGTGATGTAACAACAATGCACTTCACTGTCACAAGACCATTCTGGATGACGGGTTGGTTTTATCTCCTGATTGCACTCGGGCTGGTGATCATCGTTGCAGTGACAGTAGCTATCGTCAGGAAGCTCGAAGCAAAACAAAAGCAAAAGCTGGAAGGAATGGTGGAGATTCGGACGCAACAATTGAATGAGGCTAACCATGAGCTCGAAGCATTCTCATATTCCGTATCTCACGACCTTCGTGCACCATTGCGATCGGTACTCGCGTTCACGAACATCCTCGAAGAAGATTATGGAACAAAGCTCGATGATGAGGGGAAGAAGAATATCGCTTCGATACTGAGGAACGCGACTAAGATGAATACATTGATAGATGATCTCCTGCGCTTCTCGAAAGTACTTCACCAGGGACTTTCTAAAGGTCCAGTCAATCTAAACGACATGGTGACCGACATCATCAGCAGCCTTCGCGAAACTGGGTATAAGGAAACGATCGTTAATGTTCAATCATTACCTCCTGTTACTGCCGACTTTGGTTTGCTTCAACAAGTGTGGGTCAAATCTTATCAGCAATGGAATGAAATATTCTTCGAAGACAGCGCAGCCACAGTTAGAAATTACTTTTAAAGAGAAGGATAATGAGTACGTGTTCTGCGTGAAGGATAACGGGGCAGGCTTCGATATGCAGTACGCGGAGAGACTATTCGGTGTCTTCCAGCGCTTGCATACTGACAAAGAATTTCCTGGGATCGGGATCGGGCTGGCTTTGGTTCGCCGTATCATTACTCGCCACGATGGAAAGATCTGGGCAGAGGGAGAGATAGGTAAGGGAGCAAGTTTTTACTTCACGCTGCCGAAGTAGTTTACTATTCTACGATTACCTTACGCATAATCCATTTCTTTCCGGCAGTTTGTATGCGAACGATGTATACGCCGCGATTCACGCTGGAAGTGTTGATCTCAAAAATGTCGGTGTTGCGGGTTCACCGGGAGATCGAGTTGTTGGCCAACGACGTTATACACCTGGGGAACATCAACCCCTCCCCTTACATAGATATTTTGCTTTGCGGGGTTCGGATAGACATCAATAGATATTTGTTCGTCTTTAAGGCCTGTAACTTCACCGTCATCACCATCACCTTCATCACCGTCACCATCGCCGTCACCATCACCTTCATCGTTGTTGTCGTTGATTCCGGTTGCCTCAAAATCCGGACTCATTGCAAAGGCCGACGCGCGATACGATCCATCGATTGCCTGAACTCCCCACCTTACAGTACCATTCTTATGGATCTTGAATGTTTGTGTGGTGCGGTTTCCCAAATTCCCAACCAGTGAGATTTTCCGGGTTCCATCACCCAGGTTAGAGTTACTTGAAGTGATGGTGTCGTTGCCGAGCATAACAAACGCTTCGTAAGTAATTGACTTAACGGGCGTATGATCGTCGTTGGATGGGGACCATGAGAGCACGAGATCATTCCCACTCTGTTGAATTTGCAAGTTCGTTGGAACACTCGGAGAATTATTCGTCTTTCCCCATGATCCAACAATGTTGTTTCTATACACTACCTCCTCGTTGTTATAGGGTGGCGTTCGTCGTTCGCCATTCACAGCAAGGTCCAGGTCGCCGTCGTTATCAACATCACCAAGGTCTATGTTGTTATCGTCGTCACCTGAAATGATATAGTCGATCTTTGAATCGCGGAAGTTATTGTTTTGATAGAAGAAGGTAAAGAAACGCGAACCGTAACCCTGGGTTGCTCCATACACTGTAAGATCCGGTGTGCCGTCGAGATCGAGATCGCCAAAACTTATATCGACATACTCATGAAAGGCCGGCAGCCGAAGGCCAGCCAACCCAATATCAAAAAAACCGTGCTTATCATTGAGGAGCAGTGACGTCAATCCGGTATAGCTATCACAACCTGACAGTCCAGCCATAAAGATATCAAGATAGCCGTCGCTGTTGATATCGACCCAACGCGCTTCACCAACATAAAAAGAATTATTTGTAATTCCATCAAGCATTGTAGGCTTCATTACGAATGTGCTGTCGTTGGTCCGTTTCAATTATGGTAACTTTCGAACCACAGCTTCCCCCTGAAAATGCAAGTATGTCGAGATCACCATCATTATCATAATCGCCCCACGGCTGGTGACTGATGTGATAAGGGCCGCTGAGACTCTCAACCTGCTTGAATACAAACTTCCCATTGTTTTGGAACAACGCAATTTGATCACTGCTCGACTCGTACCTGTAACCCGAGATCAATAAGTCGAGGTCGCCATCCTGATCGAAATCGCCCCAACCGGATACAATATTGTTAGTCGTAGTTTGGGAGAATGAAATATTAAGATCTTTATCAACGAACCCTGTCCCGCGATTGTTCATAAGCACGTGCACATCCTGAGCGCTCTCGTTTGTAATGGCTATGTCGAGATAACCGTCATTATTTACATCAACCCACTCCGCTTCCTGGTTATAATCTATGTATGGAATTGTGATATTGGAGTCCTCGAACAGTCCTTCGTTGTTGTTAAGGAGTAATGATTGTGAATTCCCCATGTTCGTCACCAATGCATCCTGGTCGCCATCATTATCATAGTCCGCTAAACAAAGTTTCGTGGTTGTTGTGACTGCCGGAAAGTTGCCCGACTCTTCAAAAAATTTCGGAAAGGTTTTACCAGTTACAGTAGCGCCGTATTGTGATGGATACGAACAATTGGCAGCAACCACTCTATAATTATATGTGGTCTTTGGCGTGAGGTAGATAGAATCTATGTACAAAGTCACATTCACCGCAACCGTATCGTAGTCATAATACTTATGATCGTAGTCGCTCCTCTTTTGAATAACATACATGGTTTCATTGTCAGTGTTGTCACTCCACGTAAGTTGAACACTATGATCGCTGATGCTGGTTGCTTTGACGTTTGTTGGAGCGACGGGAGTTATGCCTGATATTGAAAATGGATGGGCCGTCGTGAATTCAGAGCCGAGATAAGCTCCATCCAACGATTGAACTTTAAAAGAATAGCTTCCTTCAACAAGACATCCCAATGTATAGAAATTATTAGTGTAGGCGTTTCCAATCTTCGTAAACTGACGAGTACCGTCATCCAACGAATGAGATGGCGTGATGATCGTTCCGTCCTGCTTTTGAACTTCAACATTGTACATCAATCCTGCAATTGGCGTATGATCATCGGGGAGTTCCTGTCCAGTGAAAACTAACGGTTCCCTTATTTACGGTTGAAACCAGGTCGATCGGAACGGCCGGTGGTGCGTTAGTGGCGACGGTATTGTTCAAAAAGATCTTATTTGGCAGAACGCTGAGTATATCGAGATCGCCATCACCATCGATATCGGCAATGTCGATGTCGGGACGATCGAGATTGGCAAAAACTGGCAAGCCGGTACTTGATACTTTCGTAAAAGTATTGTCGGCATTGTGTGAAAATATTTCGATCTCAAAATTATACCACGATGGCAACACGCCGGCAATGATGATGTCGGGTCTCCCATCGTTATTCATATCGGCAACTTTTGCGGTAGTTCCCAGGGGAAACAAGGGGCCTGCAGTGAAATTTCCTTTGTCGTTGTAAAACAGTTGCCACTGTTCCCATTTCACTAGCATGTCGAAGTCACCATCGGCATCAACGTCGCCAAAGGTTATTCCGCTGGTCCCACCATTTCCCTAAAGCGGTGATGGGAGTTTTCTTCATGATATGCTTACTGGAATCGACCTCGAAAATGTATGTAGTGCTTGTACCATAAGAACCGCCGTTGCTGATCAATTCCAATTTCCCATCGCGATCTATGTCCATCCAATTATAACTGCCATACTGCGGACTTCCCTGCAGTTGCACTTGATAGAACGAAGACGCAAGACTGTCGCCCTGGTTCGTATAGATTGAAGGATAAACCATCCCCTGCAAAACATCAAGGGTTCCATTTCGGTCGAAGTCACCGAACTGAACCGGCCCGGAAATGTCACCGAGATTTTTTTGTTTGTTAATATCAAATGATGGATTGTGATTGAGGATTACTCCCTTACCACTATAGTTTGGCCCACCTCCGGGAAAGTATGTCAATCTTTCCGTCGCGATTAAAATCACCAAGATCGATCGCAGAGAGGAACTGTCGTTCGGTTTTTAGATTGTCGAATGTTACATAACTGGAGAAATCCAGGTTGTTATTGTAATAGATCGTGAGCCCGTGATCGGAGGCTGACAGGGTAACATCCATGTCGCCGTCATTATCGATATCAACGAGTTGACCGGTTGCATAATATGATCCACCGGTCAATCCGGCCGGTATTGAAAGCTCTGTGAATGTTTGAGCGCTGATGGGCCTCCAGATGAAAACCAACAGCACGGATGAAATTACAAACGCTCTCATTTTACAATAAGTCTGCTTCCTGATTCCTCACCGCTCGATAACTTCACTTTTATAAAATACACTCCAGAAGGATACCCGGAGATGTCGCATGACAGGGTACTGGCATTTGCTGCAGAGACGTTTGCCTTCAGTGTTCTGCCGACGGCATCAAGAAGAACGACTTCGCCAGTTGTTCCGTCAGGTACGCTTACGTAAACGAGGGCCAGTCGCCGGATTGGGATACACGCTGATGTTATTCGCCGTTTCGAGACCAAGAGGTTCGTTGCCGCCATCACCTCCAGGATCTTCACCGTCACCGCCACCAGGATTTTCGCGACGATCGCCAACAGTAATCTTTAATAAAGCAGTAGCCCGACACGACGATGTGAGATCTCGCTGTACCAACTGTACGTAACCTTCTCCCTGGTTTCTCCACTTTGTTTTAGCAGTGTCGCCAGCTACATCAAACATAAAAGCGTCGGTGCTCCATCCGTACCAGCTGCCGGTTGCCTTATCGGCAATCGTATAAGTATTAAAATGAATAGAATCTACTTTCAACGGTCCATTAATGACAGGCGAGTCGAGTGATCTTACATCGAGGGTAGCATAAGAATAATCTGAGAAACCGCAGCCCATATTTACCCTCACTCCTATCTGCAATTGTCCGGCCTGTGAAGCGCTTACCTCTGCATGATTATCGTTTGACGAAATTGTTCCAGCGCCGGAGAGTGTCCACTCTGTTGCAACACCAGGTGTCGAAACAAAAAACTGAACGGATTCGTCAACACAAGCAACCGCAGGGCCGCTGATCAGCGGCGAAGGTGCGGGGTCATGGTTAGAGACGTGTTTCAAAAACAAATTGTCGGCGCCGGCGATGTAGATCGTCTCGTCGGTGAACACGAATGAGAAAACGTTTCCCAGCACATCTGTTTGGGTGAAATGAGCTCCACCATCTTTCGAAGACCACAAGGTGTAATAACCGAAATCGACAGCTGAAGCAGCTAGGATCTCGCCGCTCGATCGTTTGTAGATCTCCGCGACAACCCCAGGCAACTCTGTGTCCATCGTGTCCCATGTTGTTCCGCCATCCGTTGTTGTGTAGATGGTACCATTTTCGCCACCAACCCATCCGTTCAACTCATCGAAGAAAAGGATCCCGCTAAACCTGTAGTCGATTCCACTGCCATGGAGCCAAATAGAAGTCCAGGTTTTACCTCCGTCGATGGTCTTGTAGATCTCGGACCAACGCCGCGTCATGTAACCAACTTGCTGATTCACGAAGAACATATTCATTCCTTCGCCACCGCCTGCACCAAAAATATCTAAACTTGACGTCCACGATTCGCCACCATTATCTGTCCACCACATATGTGCTCCCATGAACACACCATGATCACCAAAGAAAACAAAACGATTACCACCTTCGGAGTTTACCTTGTGCCAGTTGGTGCCCCCATTGGTTGTTTTATATAAACCACCGGCATTGGTACCAAAGGCTGTCGATGGATCTTTAAAGTAAATACCGGAGAACTGTTGGTCTGTAAAAACTGGCTTCCATGAAAGACCGCCGTCAATTGTCTTTATTGTTTGGGAAGAATAATTATCGTTTACAGAAACGTATGCGGTGGTTGCTGATGAAAAAGTCAGGGTTGAAAAATTTGCGTCGGGAGTGATGTTGCTGTCTTGCCAATCGGTTCCACCATTAGTTGTTACAACGAGTTGGTGAACCCTCTCCTCAGTATAACCGAAAGGCCTGGTCGATGCAATGCCGTTATCGCCTTGAAGGGCAACAAGGTATTTTCCATAACCAATGATCGTCCATGTTTGGCCCCGATCAATACTGTTATAAACCACTCCACTCTCCCATGGAACAACGATGGTAATGTTGTCGCCAGTTACATCGACGAAGTTTGGAGCGGGATCATATTGATTGATGTTGAGGTCGCCTTTTTTGTACCATAAAGCTCCTGCGTTGGTGGTTTCGTACAGCGAAGCCGACGTGAGCAACAACCAATTTGTAGGAGATAAAATCCTTAACCGATCTTTCGTTACAGGTCCGGGTGATTGAATATTGACGATAGTCTTTCCGCCATCCGAACTCTTGTAGAAATTGTTGTCATGCAGATCATCACTGTAAGCAAACGTGTTTTCGTCGGCGGCAGAGATCTCCGCGGCATTGAAGTTCGAATAGCTAAGCTGCCAGCCGCCGGTCCAGTTCTTTCCGCCGTCGACAGTCTTCCAAACTTTATTTAACGCGTCGACGCCGAAGCCATGAAGCTCATCCGAGAAACTTGCCGTGCGCAATGCATCACCAGAAGGTGGGATACCAATCATTGACCAGGTATACCCGTTGTCAGACGACACATACACGTTGCTGTAGTATCCGTAGGCGATCCCGAGCTTACCGACAAATTCAATGCGTGTGAATTGCTGCACGTAGCCTGCGGCATTCGCTCCAGCCGCTTCGTTCCACGTTGTTCCTTTGTCCTTCGAATAAATGATCCTGCTCTGGTTTCCGGCAGCAAAGAAGTCACCAAGTGAATTGATTGCTACTGAGCTGATACCGTAATTCATCTGCACCATTCCAGACCAACATGTAAGAGGAACATCGACCGTGGTACTACCGCTAATGTTGATCACAAACACGTCATCCACTTTGGTGAGATCGGCACGAGTTGCTTTTACGTGAACCGTCGCCACATTACGGGAGATACTATTCAACGCTATGTTAGTCTTCAGCGAACTTCCATCGATACTGAACAGATTATTATTGGCATTGGCATCGTCGACCAGTGAATAACTAATGGCGCCTGATTCATCTTTCAATGAAAAACTTCCGACCACCGTTCCAATGGCCGCATCAGATTTAATTGCCGCGCTGCTCAACAACAGTTTGTTATGTGAAGGAGTAGCGTGAATCTCTTTCACTTTACCTGTTGAGTCATAGCATCCAAACTTCGCGAAGTCTTTCGCCAACCCGATAAACTTGATATTGAGATCGTGATTGGTGGCGTCGTCGCTGCGGATGTTAAGATTGCCGATCCGCTCCCCTTCGGCGATGGGATTGAAGACAATATCCACCCTCGAATGATCGCCGGGTGTAATGACTTCGGGCAATACAGTACTATTTAGATACCAATCAGGGTTCGAAAAAGACAAACCTGAAAGGTGAAGATCACTGAGGCCTGAATTGTATATGTCGATGTAGCTCTGGTTGCAAGAATCGACCCTGGTGGTATGATAATAATCGAGAGACGCGGGTTTATCGGTGTTGATGTCGCCAAAAAAGCCAGAGATGGTAATGAGGGGTGATGGGTCGAGGGTCCACACCTGGTACTTGTTCAATAAATTGTCGACAATAAATATTGTCTTGTTTGTGGCAATCATTCGATACGGAGTAACACCGAACCTCGGAAATGGATAATCCATGTTTACCGTCGACGATGTTGCGTTGGATGAAATGATCCGGTTGTTACTCGACCAATAATAAAAATCGCCCTTAATCGCCGTCAGCAAAGACTGTTCGTTACTAAACGGGTGATAAAATGGTTGTGACGTAATACTTATCGTACCGTTAACAGTTCCATCGCTAAACCAAAGGCCGTTGTCATTTGGAGATTGTGCTTGAGACACTTCGAACACGACGCCATTTTTGTAGGGGAAGAATGATGCCACTAGACTGCCCTGACTTGATCTGAGCAACGTTGTGCCGGCCACTGTTCCATCCGATACCCACGTGTCGAAATTGTAGTAGCCTGACTTTCGTAACGCGAAAAATAACTTCCCATTGGATGTCACGAAGTCGTTTACCGGGGGATCGCCGACGTCGGTAAATTCTTTAAGAAACTGGAAGTTGCCGGATGCCTCACTATAATAATAGAGTTTATAATCGTAGATGCTCGGTCGAAACATAACGAACAACCCTCCATCGGCGGCAGCCATCTTATAAACTACTTGATCACCACCCAGGTCGGGAATCGTTAAGTTGGTTACTGTTGTTCCATCGACACGCGAAATGGGAGTTGTGAAGTAATTGCTTTGGTATACATAGCTGGAACTTGGCGATGTAAAACTTGGTAAAGCAGAATCGACTTGTCTAATGAAAGTTGTTCCGGCGTCGGTGCCATCGGTTTTATAAAGTCCCCAATTGTTTTCGTAGGCGAAAAAGTACAGGTTGTTGTTGAGAGCGAACAGCGGCATAGGCAATGATCCACCGTTGATAGCCAGGTCTTTCACGACGACTGTGCCGTCGGCGGTGCCGTCGGTTTTCCAGAGGTCGATTCCTTTGGGTGAGTACCCGGGGAAGTACAGAGTGCCATTCATTACAACTCCCTTGCCTGCAACACCTGTTTGGTTGCCGGGATAAAGTTCTTTGATCAAATGCGTGCCGTCTGAAGTTCCGTCGGAGATCCATAGTTCGTTGCCGGTGAGACCGTCGTCGGCCACGACAATGACCTTGTCTCCGAGGGAATAGATGTTGTCGACCTTATAGATTTCCTTGACCAGTCGTTGTCCAAAAGACTGGGTTGCGAGAGAGATGAGAGCAAAGAATACCAGGTGTCTCATTGAAGGGAGAAGCTCAACAAAAGTACTTGAAAAAAGGTGGGGATGGGGTGTGGGAGTACCCCTGTGATTTTGAGGGGGGATGGGTGGAATATTATTGGTCGTTGAGTTATTGAGCTTGTGATTGGACAAGCTGCTTCAGTACGGGTGGAACTCTCGAATATCGAACCAGTTTGTGGGAGATTCGAAGCATTTGTGATAAGTCGAAACTGATCTAAAGTTTCACTAGATTTACAATGAGCCCATTACTCGTGAAAGCGAGTAACTGGGCCTTTTTATTTGGCTGGTCTCTGGAACCTTTTGATTTTTCATTTAGGCGTCCAACGATCAAAAATTTATGTGGATAACAACGACTATTTCGGCTTTCAAGACAGTGACAAACTTGTCCACCGTTGACTACCATGCAGAGTGACTTTTGAGACCAAAAGGGATTTGCAACTAAATGGACATTGAATTACCTATCTAATAAAGTAACCTAACTGCCACTAGGATGAAACAAGCAACAATTCTCCTCTTAGTTTTGTTCTCAACTCTGACGTTCGGACAAGGGCTCGATCCAACGGAATTTTTAATAAATAATACGATTAAGATTGAATGCGGAAAAACGGTTAACGGCAAGAAAGTAACATCTTCAGGAACGGGATTTTTCTTCACTTTCAATTGGAATAACAATGAATACATCCCAGTATTAGTCACTAATAAACACGTCATTAAGGGGGCCAC
The DNA here is from genome assembly GCA_037200305.1 of Bacteroidota bacterium. Lineage (GTDB taxonomy): Bacteria > Bacteroidota > Bacteroidia > Cytophagales > Cyclobacteriaceae > ELB16-189. Next base: position 12,154 of record JBBCGZ010000002.1, on the reverse strand, counting down.
AAATGCCATTTTATACTTCAAGGAATGGGACTCAACTAGGCATCCTATATATGGTCGTACTATCAAGATTACCGTGAATTTTGAGAATGCTTGGATTTCTCATCCAGACACCACTGTCGATCTAGCTGTCCTTCCAATGCGGAATCTTAGTGAAAGGTTAAAAAAAGATTATAAAGACAAGATTCAGTATCCTGGTTTGAATGAAAGCAACCTCTTAACCGATTCGATTGCAAAATCGATTACCGCGATCGAGGACGTATACATGATTGGGTACCCTTATGGTCTTCGTGATGAGGTTAATGACATTCCAATCGTTCGAAAAGGAATCACAGCGACACCGTTATTCCTAAACTATAAAGGAAAGAAAGAATTCCTCGTTGATATGCCTGTTTATAAAGGGTCAAGTGGATCGCCCGTAATTATATACAGCAATACATTTCGAAACCGGAACGGCGAGATGAATTTCGGACAGCAAAGAGTCCTTCTCGTTGGAATCAACTTCGCGACATACTACAAAACTTTTGAAGGAAAGCTGGTTCCTAGGAAGACAGATAGTCTCGACTCTCTGCAGGTTCAAACCTCGCTCCCTTTGTATAATATCGGAATCGTTATAAAGGCCGAAAGATTATTGGATTTCAAGGGAGTTTTTGCTGAACTGGAGAAGAAGGTTAAGAAGTGATAATTAACGAATGAGCCGCCGATCAATTTGCTTGAAGAAATTTGTCTTCTAATTTTTATCCGTTCTCATTGCACCGTCTCTCCATTCTCTGGCAACATCTTTGTTAAAATTTCTTTACCCGCTTTCAGCAACTTCTGATTGCTGGGATTAGAGAGCCAGCTCATGGTTTTTGTAACAAATGATTTAAACCAACCACTTTTTTTTAACGAGTGAATAGTTTGTTTAAGTATCTCGATCTCCTGGTGAAGTTTTTCTATTTGCTTTTTCGACTCCGTCTCATCGGGCACCTCATTGATTAATTTGTCAGCTAATTGACTTTCAATCTTTTCAAGTCGTTCCCTGATATTATTGCCTTCCTCGACAGTAAAATATTCGTCCGGCATCTCGCCAATTCTCTCTTTCAGTTTCTCAATTTCTTCTTTTTGCGCGAGAAATATCCTATTCTCGGGAGATATCGTTATATCTTCCCACAGGTTTATCAACCACAAATCAAGAGCTTCATTAATTCCTGAAGCGCCGCGGTTTTTGAATTCCTCCCTAAATGCAAGTTTCCCTGGACACATCTTACCTTCAATTTCGTAATCAAAAACTTCTACGGTCCGGGTCCCCACTCCTAACGCATTTGTCTCTTGGCGGGTAAATGTCGATTTCTGATTAGGTATTATAATTTCAAGTTCGTATTGAGCATCGTACTCATAAATTATTTTGATGACGGTCCTATAACCGCTATCATCCACTTTAATATGAAAGTCGTTAAAATGAAAGTACTTGCCCTCAAGCCTTGAATTGATAAGCTTAGTAATTTTTGCTCTTACCATAATTTCGTTTTAATCGGTCCAGCGCAAAAGAATAAAAATTGTCAAAAAGGAGATAAATGTTTTTACAACCATGTTTTCGCAAACAAAAAAACCCATTCACCGCAATTCTCATCGCAGCAATGGGCTCGTCTAAAATTATGGAAAATTCCTAAAAACAAAAAGATAGCATCCTGGGCTCGACATAGCCGAACCGCAAAATGCACCTGAGGCCTCGATAAAAAATATTCTCCCCTCAGTATCCCTCCATCTCCCTCCCCTCCAGCGCCGCACTAATCAATCTCCCCGCATACTCATGATCAACACTCGCGGGTGTGTTAAAGCCCATCCCCTTCCTCCAATTCTCCGGTGCCTCTGCATGAATTCCTGCTAGCAACACGAACCCTCTTCCATATTTTCCCTGGCTTACAGCGGGAGTTCCGTCCGGATACTTCGCTATCACTTCGCCCCAACCGGAAAGCTCCGGACCATCTTCCCAATACTGATCGAGCACGGGTGCGCCCGGAGTGGTGATCGCTACAGCGAGTTTTCTTAATCCTTTATCTGCAGCTGAATAGAAATGGAACGTCACTCCCGATGTGAGGTTGAAACCATTATAGTATTCGGAGTTGCCCGCAAGAAACGCGCCTGCACAGATACCGAAATAATTTAAACCACTGTGCACAGCATCGCGAACATTGCTGGACGCTTGTGTTGTTAGACTCTTGCCCATGTCTATAAAATTTCCTCCAGGAACAATCAGTAATTTGTAGTTCGTTAACTGCGACGGTGTCAACTCATTCACACCGGCCGAATTGATCAGTGCGTAAGACATGTCGTTGGCCTTCAGAATTACTTCAATCGCCACAACGTCATTCTCGGAAACACCGGTACCACTGAACAATAGCACCTCGGCTTGGGGACTATCGCACCCGGCAAGAACTCCTACAGATAGAACGAAGCACAGAAGCACGAGTGGATTATTCAATGCTTTCATTAATGTTTATATCCTGTCGGAAGATAACTATCTTCGAGCACATGACCAGAATAACCAAGACGATCGTCGAGTTGTCCGAAATGATAAAAGAATCGAACCTGATCGTCGAAGTCGAATGCCTTAAGGCCTTTACCGAAGAAATTGTCGTAAAGGGGATCACCAATACTCCTCCGTTTATCAAGAAGGGTTTCGAATTTAAAATCACGAATGTCCTTAAGAACTCTGGCAAGATAACAGTCCCCGAAATCATTCGTGTCCCAATTGAAAACTGGCGCAGATCCTTTAATGAATATAAAAGTGAGCATGGCGACGCTCCCACCAAGTCGTATGAAGTTAAAGAATACGAAACGGAGCTAACATCGATGAAGAAAGCCGAGATACTTTTCCTTCACCAGTTTCAGAATTCGTTCGAGCTTGAAGTAAAGGGAGCTTTCGAATCAAAGGGGGCGATGGAGAAAGTTACGATGCTAATTGAATCTGAATAGTCGACGCAAAAACCAAAGTAAATTACCTTTTCGATCATTGGCCTCCTGGAGTGATTTGAGAAGTTGGTCCACGCTATCTTCGGTAGAACGCTCTGCCCCTGTCAGTAACTTTTTACTGATAAAAGAAGACTGGATATTAGGCCGAAGTCCCGCACGGATCGCGAGCCTGGCAAGAACGGTGGCTTCTTCACAGTATTCGAAATAGATCGACTTGAACTCAGTCGTCTTATGTGCCAGCAGGCGAAGGTCGATCCCTTCGTTTAAGAGATATGGATCACGCGCGATTATTCCCATCACGGCATGCGAGAATCCTTTCGATCCCAAGCGGAAATATTCAAGCTTGTGCGCTTGCATAATCTGTTGCCTCGCATGGCCTTCGTCGCCGAGGATGTGAGACCGGATCGCATTCGTGACATGCCATCCGAAGCGACGGTCGCTCTGTGGATTGTCTCCTGGCTCCTGGCTCTTTGCAAATTCCCGTAACAGAACTTCATCGTTAGCAAGTATCGCTTCTGGAAAACCGTCCATGAACTTCGTGTTAAACCGGGGAAGGTCTCCTTTCTTTTGAAGCTCTGGATACTTGTTATTACGAACAATGCCGCTGAGTATATTATCCAGGCGAGTAGCATTATGATAATATGTTCTTGCGGTCGCGACGTCGTCAGTCAGAACACAACATTGAGCGAAATTGCGGTAGCTGTTTCTCAACGAGTTGCCCCAAACTTCCACATCAATTGACTTCAAACGTTTAGTTGCTTGCACCAACCTGTTGATGTGCCGGGCAATACCTTCCATCTCGTCAGCATAATTAGTGTAGGCTGATGGTTTAAGAGCCGTTCTTGGAACGCCGGGAGTAGCGTTCATGACGATGTGAAATTAGCGATGCAATATTCCAATGACCCCTTTCTATCTCACCCGCAAAATGAGGGCCACAGAGAAATACTCATTCATTTCTCAAACTATCAATCGGGTTTGCCACCGCCGCGCTTCCAGTGGCCCTCTGAGATAATTTCAATACGATCTCCGACTACTTTAATGGCCGTTTGATCATCGATCATGTATGATGGCACCGCCAACGTGGCTGCCAACTTTTCCTGCTTAGCCAAAGCATTTTCCGGAAACCATTCATGATCGAGATGCGGATGAATTGCAAAATCTAAAAGTCCCAGGCACTTTTCACTTTCAGCGGGGAGGGTGTGATTATTATATGTCGTGCCATAACTGGTCATTATCATGCTTCCAGCACTGAGACCCACGTACACGGTCTTGTCGAGTATTGACGGCAATAGATCTGTTAGCCCCGATTGCTTCATCCAATAGCACAAATACTGGCAGTCGCCACCTCCTACAAGTAATGCATCCGTTTCCATGAGCATTGGAAGCCAGAGTTCGCGTTTCATGGTTGGCAACGCAGTAAGTTCCAGCAGGCCCAACGACTTCCATCCCAACTCACAGAATGGATCGCCCAATGATCCATTGATTACATTTCTTATAATGTTACTGCCATTGGGAACACCATATATCGCCGTAGGAATGAAAAGTGCGCTTGCCTCGGAAATTGGCTTTGCTAACAGATCAATCAATGCGTTGTGAATGCTTTTATTGCTGATGCCCGCTGAGGTTAAAAGGAGTTTCATAGTTCATTCTAAGGTTTCACAATCTAAGCAGTGTGGCACTTTGAAAAGTTTTAAAAAATGAACATCCTCCGTTTTCATTACTAATTATTACACAGAATTTGCCCTCTAATGCAACTCCGTCCTTACTATATCAATAACCCGTTCGGCGCGCTTTGCAATTTCTTGTTGTTTACTGAGGGCAGCAGCAGGCATCTTAGATCCAATGTTCACCACTTCGTCTTCATTCATGCGCCCATATTCAAATAGTTGAAATGTTGTGGCGCTCAATTCTGCATTGAGGCGAGCAATCGTTGAATCGACCTTCGTGAATTCTTCATCATCGTAATAGTCGCTAACTTCAATTCGCAGCGCGTTTATTTTTGAACTATTCAGCGCAAGTTGATATGATATTTCGTCATATTGAGCCTTGGCATCCTTTGCAACTTCTGCGTCGCGGTCGTAAGCCATTCTGTTTATTTCGCTGGCCTTCGCGTTCAACGTATTTTGATATCGTTCAACGAAAAATATGCGATGCGCGACCCTCTCTCAAATTTATTGAAGTTGACGACCTGCGATTGTGACAGCGATGACAATAATGTAATCTCTGCAACAAGTTCATACTTGACTTTCCTCCGTCTCTCGTTGTTTGAATACCAATTATTTATCCATACAACGCCGAATGCTATTGCAAGGGTTAAACATTGACTGACGATAGTTGACCAATTCAGTCTTTTGAGGAAATTCTTTGAGCGTTTTTCGTCGGTCATGATGAAGGAGGGTCAGGGTTACGGAAGTTAAGATAATTAAATCCCCAGGTCGAACCTGTTTGTAGAAGATTTGGCTGTTTTCGAGGTTTTTAAATGACATGTAACCTCCTGTTAATTCTTGACTCCACAATTTTTAAATACTTAACTTTAACCTTTAATCGTGATGCAAAATCTGACCATTATATCAGAGCGGCTGAATTCATTGAATTCCCTTACCAATAAACAATCTATTCTATTGGACGACGTACGTCCTGAGTTCAGAAAAGACCTTCAGAGTTTCATCGTAGGTCATACAATTACAATGGAAGATGGCAAGGTGGTTGTGGGCCATAACCTGTATAGGCAATGGTTGGCAAAAATTCGCCAAAAGGGATTCGACTTCGAAATCGACTTTAAGAAATGACCCTTCCCGAAAAGTTTAGGGAAATCAGTCGACTTAAATCAGAAATCGATAGTTATCCTCGCAATCCAGAATGGGATGAAAATTTTCTGGAAAGTGTAAAGATCGATTTTACGTACAGTTCCAATAAGATCGAAGGAAGTAAGCTTACCTACGGTCAAACCCTCCAACTTCTTCGAGACCTGGTGACTCCGCGCAATGTTGCTCCGGAAGATATGTTGAGCGCAATTAATCACAAGAAAGCCCTTGACCTGGTTTTTACCGACTACAATGCCAATGAAATCTCCGAAGAACGAATTAAGGTGCTGCATGCCGTTTTAAATGAAAGATGTGGATCAATGGAGTGACTATGCGCAATACAGTCCTGGCCGTTATAAGATGTTTGAAAATCATACGCAACGTGAGTCAGGAAAAATTCATTCGTATTTGCATCCAGATCAGGTTCCAAATGCAATGGTTAAACTGATTTCAGAAACCAATTACGAAGTCAACAACGCGGGGACTAATAGCATTGAAACCCACCCCCTTACTATCGCAACGAATTTCCACTTACGACTGCTGAATGAAATTCACCCGTTCGCTGATGGTAACGGCCGTATCGGAAGGATATTCATGAATCTTATTCTCATCAGGGCTGGTTTTCCACCATTATTCATAAAGGAAGTCAATAGGTCGGAATACATGGCATGCTTTGAAAATTCAGACTCTTCAGGCATGTTAAATTTTATGGCGGATAGACTCTTGGAAAGCTTGAAGGCAAAACTTGATTTCATTGCGAATCAAACCTGAACTCCTTAAGACCTACTTCGTTTTCGCCTTCACAATTACCTTCTCTCCTATTTCAATAATCATATTATCTTCTCCTATTTCCAATCTACCGTTATAAGAGGTCCTTGTCCTTGGTATCAAGTCAGAAAAATTAGCGGGAGGTATTGAGGGGTCGGTTAATATTAAAGCAATGTGTGAATAAATTGCTAGTTCCGGACCAACTATCGAGAAGAGCTTTCCAGCTTCTTCAGGTGTTGTGTGAAGACTTTGAATTTCTCTTGCAGTTTGCGATTTTTTAATAAGCTCAGGATGAGCAAATGCAACTTCATGTATTAAGACGTCAACATCTTTTGAGTTCTTGATTAGGTTCTCGCTATATTTTGTATCTCCTGATATCACTACTGAGTGTCCTTTATAATTAAACCTAAAACCAAAAGCATTGTCAATGAAGTCACCATGGTCAACCAGGAACGCTATCACTTGAACTCCATCTTTGTCATAAATAATTCCCTCACTTAGTGTGTTTGTTTTAATCAGTATTGCAGAATCAATTTTACTTTTTCCATGGCTTCTCGCTTCAATGTCCCAGGAATAAGCGGTTTGAAGACCTTTAGACATCTGTTCAATTCCCCTGGGCCCCCAAACTTCAATAGGTACTTGTCTTCTCCCAAAGTTTGCCGGAAGCCAACCGGTGAGCCATAAATCTGGAAACCCTACGATGTGATCAGAATGAAGATGGGTAATGAAAACATTTTTAATTTTTCCTAATTGTATTTTATTCTCCCATATTCTTTGACTTGCACCTCGCCCGCAGTCGAAAAGAAAATATTGTCCGTTAGCTTCAATTAAAGTACCAGGGCCAAATCTATCTACACTTGGTAACGGTGTCCCTGTTCCCAAAAGTGTTATTTTAATATCCTGTGTATACCCGATTTGACTACAACATATAATTAGAATGAATATTGATCTTATTTTCATACGCATAATCTTTTTCGCAAAAGTGATGAAGCCCCATTCCGAAAACACAGTCATTCAGCGGTCAAAAGCCGGTCAAACAGCTTGCACCGAGATTTTTGAGCTAAATTTCCGGCCATGGCCAAGTCAGAGGAGCGACTTATAAACCTTTGCAAAACGCAGATCGAGCAAAAATTCTCTTTTGGTTTAGGTCACGGCTACACACAAAAAGACCTCGAAGTTCTGTGTTCCGAAATCGAGACAAAAACCGGAGTTGTCATAAGTCTTTCAACCATCAAACGTCTTTGGAAGGGCGACTACAAGCAAAGCCCGCAACTCGCAACACTGAATGCCCTGGCAGCATTGCTGGATTTTAAGGATTGGAAGGATTTCAAGTCGGCTAATCAAGCTACTACGAAGCCAGCAAGGACGATCTCACAGAAAGTAACAATGCTGGTGGCCGGCGGAGTAATAGTTGCGGGCATTTTAATCTTCAACTTCGCAACAAGAACATCCACAAAAAGTACAGGCAAGCCTATCGTAAAAGGAGATGTTGTTTTCGAAGCATCAAAAACTGTCACGGCTGGAATACCCAACACGGTCATATTCAAGTACGACGTTTCAAACGTTGTTGCGGACTCGTTTTATTTACAACAATCGTGGAATAGGGATCTCAGGGTCGCCCTGGATCCAAAAGAGAAAGTTCTTACAAGCATCTACTACGAGTCTGGATTTCACAAGGCAAGACTATTTGCAAATGATTCCGTGATAGCCATTCGACCGATACATATTATCAGCAACGGATGGGAACCTCATATCTATCGAAGCGATTCAGATCCCGAAATCACTGATCTGAAGAATGAGAGATTCATCAGTAATGGGCAATTACATATCGACAGCAACCTGTTGGTCCGGAGGAACATCGATTTTACAAAAAGATTTCACACGAGAATTACAAACAGTCAACCGTTCAATCTGCATTCGGATAATTTCAGGTTCTCCACACGACTAAAAGCTAACCGTGTTTTTCAGGAGCTATGCCCCTATATGAAGTTAGTCGTAGTGACGGACGTCAGTTCATTCTCGGTATCGTGGACCGGAAAAGGATGTGAAACCAAGGCTCAATATAAATTGGGCGAGATAATCAGATCTGGCAGTAACAACGATCTTTCAGCCCTGGGATGTGATCTGTTTGACTGGCAAGACCTGGAGTTGATTGTCGAAAACAGAAGGGCCACTATCTACCTTAACGGTCGGCCTGCCTATCGCGAAGACTTTCGGAAAGACTGTGGAAACATCATGACGCTCATTTACATCTTTGACGGGACAGGATCAATCGATCATGCAACGTTGAAAGATGGTAATGACAAGGTGGTCTTTCGAGATACTTTTGATGAGTAGTTGAAAGAAAAAAACGTAACTTCCTGATCTCAATAAAGGATATATGAGCAAAATTAGTCGTCGTTCATTTCTCGCTGTTACCTCGTCAGGCGTTGCAGCACTTACATTCGGTGATCTTTTCGCCGCCGCAAAGGCGAAAGAAATTGCGCTCGGCTTTCAAACATGGCCGATTAAAGAAATGCTTGGTAAGGACATACCGGGTACATTGAAGACTATGTCTGGCATGGGCTACAAGCTTATTGAAATGTGTTATCCGAAAGGCTACGAAAAGATAGGGTTCGGACCGTTCGTTCAATACAAGGGCGCTGAACTCAAGAAAATGTTCAGTGACGCCGGACTCACCTGTCCAAGTTGTCACTTTGGTGCAGGCGACCTGACCTCCGATGATACAAAGCTCAACGAAGCTATTCAGTGGTCAAAAGATGTTGGTCTCAAACATATGATCCTCTCAACCTTCTGGCTTCAGAAAGAAGGAACGCTCAATGACTATCTCGTCGCTGCCGATAAGCTCAACAAGGCTGCAGAAAAAATTAAAGCTGCTGGTATGCAGACTGCATTCCATAACCACAGCTTTGAATTCGTGCAATTAGACGGCAAGCTTGTCTATGATGCGTTATTGGAACGCTTCGATCCGAAGCTTGTAAAGATGCAGTTCCAGACTGAAGTGATCAACCTTGGTTACAAAGCAGCCGATTATTTCAAAAAATATCCGGGAAGGTTTGTGTCAGCACATCTTTCAGATTGGACGGCAGAGAAGAAGCAGGTTCCGATCGGACAGGGTGTTATCGAATGGAATGAATTTTTCGCAAATGCGAAGACTGGCGGAGTAGAGACTTTCTTTGTAGAGATGGATTTTGAAACCTATAAGCCCAGCGCGGAGTATATCGCTAAAACTGCGAGGATCTAAAGATCATCGGGAGAATACCTTTACCTTTAACTAATAAAAAAAAAGGGCCGAAGCCCTTTCTTTTTTAGCGCACAACCAGACGATGTGTTTCGGAGTTTTTGGATCCGTCAACCTTGATGATATAAGTATCCGGTGCGAGATCTTCAACAGAGAATGTGAGCTGGTTGTTTGATGTCTCGAAGCTCTTCACCAGAACATTCATCTTGTTGTATACACGGATGGCTTTCGCTTCGCCGCTTGGGTTCGAGATGGCAATTGTAGTGGTGTTTTTTGCAGGGTTTGGATAGATAGCGCTTAAAGGCGCAGACCCTTCCCGAGCGCCACTGCCGGCAAATCCCTGGTACGAATCAACACAGTCACCATTGTCTGATGTGAAGAACTGAACCTTAGCAATACCATCTGTTGACTCGCCTTCTACCATCAGGTAGAACACGGAGTTCGAGAAACCAAACCAATGCATTACGTAGCAGTCGCTGTTTCTTTGAAGAGGAGTTATCTGGTTGCCACTTGCATCCAGGAGATACGCCTTCACTGCAACTGTTGACCAGCATGCGTCCATTGAAACATACCCGGTACCTTCCATTTTAAAGTAAACCTCTTTGCCAGGATAGCCGACGTAGTTGTTGCTGAATCCTTGAGCCGACATATCCTGTGTTCTTAAAACTTCAAGACAATCGTAGCCTGGATACATCTGGTATCCGAAGTATGGCGGACCAGTCGTAATCGGATTTGAAAAGTTTGCACCAATTGGATATTGATTGTTGTAATGCAGATTCATAGACGAACTAATACTGGTCATACCATCTCCCCATGGAGCAGCGGCGTCAGTTATTGTACGACGGAAATAGTAATTGCCGCTTAAACCTGAAGGTGGTTGATAATCCTTACCACCATTCGATAACGTGCCGCCACTGGCAGTCGACCAGTTTGTGTTATCAATACTCTGTTGCCAGTGATAAGTAAGAGGCGTGAATCCTCCGATCGCAGTTGATCCTAAAAGGACCGGCGCAGGGTCTGTTGCATACAAAACTGTTGCCGAATTACCTATAACTCCAGTTATGCTGATAGTGTTGTTCGTTATAGGATCTGCAACATCTATTTCAAGTGTGTTGTAGCTGTATTGATCAAATACAGTGTGACCGGAGCCATCGACAATTGTAGCTTCACGTCTGAAGAATCTTGTCTCCGGAGCCGGGTTCGATGTGGTGTTTTGGTAGGTATGGCCAAACACAGCGTGCCAATGCGATGCATCGAGATCACTTTCTGCCCAATAGTAGATCACGGTAAGCGAAGTGAATGGCGAAATGTCGTCGCCGGTGATTGTTGGAACGGTTACAGTTGAATAGTTGTGTAAAGGAACCGGGGTTGCAAACTCGATCCCGTTATCCGATAATATCCCGAGTTCAACGCTGTTGCTTGTTGAGTTTGATGCCCCCGACGTAACAATTCTCCTGCAGAGTGTTGTGGTGGTAATTGTACCTGGATCGTAGCTTGCTGATGTTGCGCCGGAAATATTTGCGAAGGCCGGGCTGGTAAGATTTGTTGTTGATTGCCACTGATAAGTAAATGTGCCTGTTCCGCCCGCGAGAGTAGACCCCGAAGCAGTCGAGATTGCAGCCGGATCAGCCGAGTTTCCTATGGTCCAATATGATTGTCCCGTTTCCGCGATTACGTTACCGGTGATTCCTGGCGTGATCGAAATTGTAACCACGTTACTGGTACTTGGAGATGCAGGGCTTGAGCTAACAACTCGCCTGTAATAAGTTGTGACAGAGATTAACGGAGGATTGTAATCTTTGCCTGTAGCGCCAGAGATGTTTGCAAAACCTGTTGTTGTGCTTGTTGTACTGCTTTGCCACTGATATGTGTAAGTGCCTGTTCCACCTGTTGGTGTTGAACCGGTAATCGTTGCCGCGTCACCAGAGCCACTGAACGAAGCTGGTGATGGAGCGGTGATTGTGTTGGTGGCGATTGCCGGAGCGGTTGCTTTGCAGGCCTGTATCGAATTGCTTGAAGTTAAGGTGCCTGACACATCGTATTTCGCATAAACGCTAAGACATGATGCGCCATTAAAATCACTCTGAGTGATGGTGTACGAACCCGAATACACAGGATCTCCGGTGAACGGTGCGGTAATAGTTGTCAGCGACAGACCCGAAGATTCGGACTGACCATCGCCTTTGGTGAATAAAGACAATGTACCGGTTACCCCGGTACCGGATGTGGCGTGAAGTGTGATGGTGTAGGTAACATTCAAACTTCCATTTGTAGGAACAGTCCACGGCGACGTTGGACTTGTCGTAGATGCAAGTGTAACAGTCACTTGAGCGTTGAGAGCACTTACAACTCCCACACTCAAAATCAACATTAGTAATAGTCTTCTCAT
>JBBCGZ010000001.1:0-190721 GCA_037200305.1 Bacteroidota bacterium | reverse complement strand
TTGTTTTTTTTTATTTCGATCCCGTCAGTCTTGTAAGTAAACTCCGGGAATATGTCCGCGGTTGAAACTCTCGAGATACTCGTAACCCTTCGGGGTGAATTGCACCGGGATATTGATTGGCACTTAACTCAAATCGTTTGTCTTTTGTAACGATGGTCTCCTCGAGCTTCGAAAGGACGACCATTCGACCGACAGGAGGCTGTGTTGCAGCAACCAATACTCCATGATAACGACGCGTGTTAGATCCGGCAACTGTTCCACTCGAATACCCACCAACACCATTCGTCTCGAGCCACTCGAGGTTGCTCACGAAATCGTATTCCTTCAGTTGACTCTTCTTAAACCCGCTCATTAGTCGTGTCGTCTTGGTTGGATCAACTTTGCGACGAGCCCGGTCCAGCCTGTCTGATGTGTAGCGCCCACACCTCTTCCACTGTCGCCGTGAAAATATTCGAAGAACATCAGGTGGTCGTTGAAGTTTTCGTCTTTCTGTAACTTTTCTGAGTTTCCAAACACTGGCCGGCGACCCGACTTATCTCTTCTGAAAATATTTACCATGCGATCGGAAAGATCGGCAGCAATTTCATTGAGGTTCTTCATTTTTCCAGAACCTGTGGGATGTTCGATCTTGAAATCGTCACCATAGTAATGATGAAAACGCTGAAGCGACTCGACGAGCAGGTAATTAACAGGAAACCAGATGGGACCTCGCCAGTTGGAGTTGCCGCCCGAAGAGCGAAGTCTCACCTTCACCGGGAACATATTTCACTCGAAGGCAGAGCCGTTCGCATAAAAACTTATACGGTTTCTTTTCATAAACTTTCGACAATGCACGAATACCAAACTCCGAAAGAAATTCTTTATTCGTCGAGCATGCGGTGCAGGATGCGTTTCATGCGATGACCACGGAGCAACGACAAGAGATGTCGCTGGTTCTTCCCTTTCTCGCCCCAGCGTGATATTAATCCAGCAAGGTCGGGCCTGTTATGTAGAAACCATTCGAGTCGTGTTGCAAACTCGGGCATCGAATTAAATAGCTCCTGGTCCAATACTTCCACGGCAAACAAGGGGATCAATCAACCATCGATCGCACTTTCATCTTCAGACGTTGATCGTCGCTGGTGTGGAGCACATCATAAAAGAATTCATCCTCTTCGTCCCAAAGACTGATGCCCTGGTTAGCGACGTTGGCCATCGCACCGGCGATGTACAGAAAGTGTTCGAAGAACTTTGTTGCGAGGCTCTGGTACGTCGGGTTTTCTTTCGCGAGCTCGAGCGACATTCGAAGCATGTTGAGCGTGACCATCGCCATCCAGCTCGTTCCATCCGATTGTTCGATGTATCCGCCGGTTGGAAGTTGATTGCTTCGATCGAACACGCCGATGTTGTCCATTCCGAGGAAGCCGCCCTGGAAGATGTTATTGCCGTTGTAGTCTTTCTTGTTAACCCACCACGTAAAATTCAACAACAACTTATGGAATACTTCTTCGAGAAATTTGCGGTCACCTTTATTGCCTTGTAATTTCTGATCGATCTAAACACGCGCCATGTCGCCCAGCCGTGCACGGGAGGATTCACGTCTCCGATGCCATTCGTAGGCTGGAAGTTGTCCGTTGGGATGCACTGTACCATTCCTTCGTGAGCAACAACAGCTGATGTTTTGCAAACTCGGGATCGATCATCGCGAGTGGTATCGTATGGAATGCAAGATCCCACGCAGCATACCATGGATACTCCCACTTGTCGGGCATCGAGATGATGTCGGCATTGACGAGATGAGTCCAGTCGTGATTTCGTCCCTTCTTTCGTTCGGGTGGTGGCGGCGGTTGACCGGGATCGCCATTCAACCAACGACTGACATCGTAATAGAAAAATTGTTTGCTCCACAGCATTCCGGCGAATGCCTGGCGTTGAATGTTCTTCTGGTCATCATCTTTGATAACATGCTGAGCTTCGTTGTAAAACTCGTCGGCTTCTTCGATGCGCGTTTGAAAGATGTCGTTGAAATCTTTTGAACGGCTTCGCATGATAGTGAGCGGTTAACCGAAGCTTGACTGTCTTGGATTTCCCGGCGTCTATCGTAAGATGATGAAGGATGGCAGCCTTCGTGCCCTGGTGACCTTTGTTGACTGCATCGGCGTTGCCCTGAACGAGAAAGTCGTTGATGCGTCTTTTGCTGTGCCTTCTTTCGCGTAGTTGTAAAGACGTTGAGTGTTGGTTTCGTTCTCGCAAAAAAGAATATGCGGTTTGCCTTCGCTATAACAATAATGATCGCCGAGAGCTTTGTGGCCGATCTTTAGACTGCCTTCGTCATCGCGGTACATTTCTGGCCGGGTAAGGATCTTCGCCCCACGACCAGGTATTGCGATACCAAATATGCGGCAGCACGTGAAGCGATGCTTCTTCGGGGCCGCGATTGAAAACTGTGATCTTAATGAGAATGTCTTCCGGGTTGGCTTTCGCATACTCGACGAACACGTCGAAATATTTATTCTCATCGAACACGCCGGTGTCGATCAATTCATACTCGGGATCTAGCTTGCCGCGGCGTTTATTTTCTTTCACGAGATCTCCGTACGGGAATGCTGCCTGCGGATACTTGTACAGCATCTTCATGTACGAATGCGTGGGCGGCTATCGAGATAATAGTAGAGCTCCTTGCAATCTTCAGCGTGATTTCCTTCGTTGCCCGTGAGGCCGAACATTCTTTCTTTAAGGATGGGATCTTTTTCCGTTCCATAGTGCAACGGCGAAGTTGATCAGGCATTTATCGTCCGAGATGCCGGGCGATTCCCTCTTCACCCCAACGGAAAGCTTTGCTTCGTGCAGTGTCGTGTGAAGTATATTCCCATGCGCTGCCGTAAGGACTGTAGTCCTCACGAACGGTGCCCCACTGACGTTCGGTAAGATACGGACCAAACTTTCGCCAGTTGGCAAGTTTGTCGCGGTCGTCGATTAAACGTTGCTTTTCTTTTGTGGTCATCCGTTGTCTTCGAAGCCTGGATACAACAACATACCACCATCGACAAATAAAGTGATCCCGTTCACGTATTCAGAATCATCTGACGCCAGCCAGACGGCAGCGCCACCGATGTCTTCGGCTTCGCCGATCCGTTTTGCGGGAATTAATTTGAGTAATTGATCATAAGCCTCGGGCGTTTTGCCATGCGGCGTGATTGATCGGCGTACGTATAGCACGGGCCCTATACTGTTAACTCTTATTTTTTGCGGAGCATATTCTTGTGCGATCGACTTCGATGAGCATCATAACGCCGCCCTTGGATGCGGAGTAGTTGGCATGTCCGGCCCACGGAATGACTTCGTGTACCGAGCTCATGCAAATGATCTTGCCGGCCGACTTGCTTCGCTTGGGATCAACGCCTCTACGAAGAAATTCGCGGATAGCTTCGCGACAGCAGAGGAACTGACCTGTGAGATTAATGTCGATCACGTAGTTCCATTCTTCGAGTGACATGTTATGGAACCTGGCGTCTTTTTGGAGACCAGCGTTGGCAACGAGTATGTCGAGCGTGCCGTAGCGCTTGAATGTTTCTTTGAACATTGCAACCACTTCGTCTTCCTTGCTGACGTCGGCTTTGTAGGTGAATCCATCACCGCCGGCGGATTTAATCTCGGAGAGGATTTTCTCAGCTTTTTCGGCGCTTGATGAATAGTTGACGACGACGTTTGCTCCTTCAGCTGCCAGTGCTTTCGCAACTCCTGCCCGATGCCGGAACTCGCGCCAGTGATAATGGCGACTTGGCCCTTAAGTTTTGTCATAGTGGAGTATTGGGATTGAAAAGATAACTATTCTTTTCGTTATTCCTTCCCACTTTATTGATGTGTCGCTTACCTCCAGGGTCCGCTTTTCGTACCCGTTTTTAGTGACGTTGATCATGGGCCCGTCCAACAACTTCCAGTTTCGAAACAGAGTTTGGCGAAATGGCTTTCATAATTGGCAGTAACCAGCCGAGATAATTAAAGATCTTGTGGTTGATTTTATCGTGACCTGGCGCGAGGGTCATGCCGCCGGGGACGAAATGCAAAAAATCTTTTGAGCGGCAGCTTCGCAAGATCATCCTCGGTCCTTCCCTTCACACGCTGCCACATCTGCTTGCCATTGGTATCGGTGCCCGTTCCCGAAACGTATGTGAGAGTCATACCGGGATTCATCACGGCCTTCGCAAAGTTCAACGTGAGATCATAAGTAACTTTATAGAATACTCGGGCTCTTTCATACCAATGGAAGACATACCGAGACAGAAGTAACATGCATCGTAACCCTGCAGTTGGTCTTTGATGGAAGAGAAATCATTAAAATCCTTATGAATGATCTCCTTGAGCTTTGGATGCTTGTGCCCGCAAGGACGGCGACCGACAACGAGAACTTGTTCCACATCGGATGATTGAGGCACGTGAGCATGACCGCCTTCACCTACCATTCCGGATGCACCGGTAACAATGACTTTCATAATTTGACGGGTTCAAACTTGGGTACCAAAAAGTGTATTATCGACCACGCTAACAAATACGCGCCTCCGCAAATGAAGAACATGATATAGTATGCCGTTTCGATCTGTCCGATCGATCGATAGTAAACGAACATATTTCTCTGCACGAGTGCAGTCAGCACAATACCACCAATGCCTCCGAACATCCCACCGATACCAACAACGGAGCCAACCGCTTTTTTCGGAAACATATCCGACACGGTTGTGAATATATTCGCGCTCCACGCCTGGTGTGCGGATGTTGCGAGGCCGATCACCAATACGGCAAACCACATATTGAAGCTACCGAGGATCTGTGCAAACACGATCGGCGTTACCGCAATCGCATATAAGAGCATAGACGTTTTCCGGGCCCGAAATATTGGCATTCCGCCATTCGCAAATTTTAATGGCAGCCATCCTCCGAAAATACTTCCGGCGGTGGAGATCGTAAAGACTAATGCTGTCGGTATGGCAATCTCGGTTCCCTGTAGTCCATATTGACTTATCAGGAAATCGGGTAGCCAGAAAAGATAGAACCACCACACCGGGTCGGTCAGGAATTTCCCCATTGCAAATGCCCAGGTTTGAGGGAAGGTTAACAATCGAGCCCACGAAACTTTTTTCAGTTGTAGGTTCTTCGTTCTGATCGCTGTTGATATAATCGAGCTCTTCTTTTGAAACTTCCTTATGCTTCGACGGGATCTCGTACATCTTCAGCCACAAAAACAATCCACACAAAGCCGAAAGATGCTGTGATTACGAAAGCTGCCTGCCAACCCCAGGCATTCACGATAAACGGAAACACTCAGGGGCGCCAAGATTGCACCGACGTTTGTTCCTGAGTTGAAGATGCCCGTGGCGAAGGCGCGCTCTTTTTTCGGAAACCATTCGGCTGTCGACCTTTATCGCAGCGGGAAAATTTCCTGACTCCGTAAAACCCAACGCACCACGTACGAGAATAAAACCTAACGTAGAGCTGACGAATGCATGGGCTATTGCTGCGAGGCTCCACAATAAAGTAGCAAGCAGGTAACCAATCTTCGATCCAAGCCTGTCGATAATGCGACCAGTGATCAACATACCGAGCGCATACGCGAACTTGAAAGCCACCTCGATGTCTGCGTAATCAGCATCGTCCCAATGAAGCTCCAGCGTGAGCACAGGCTTCAACAAACTTATGACGGAGCGATCGAGATAATTTACAGTCGTTGCAAAGAATACCAGCGCACAGATGGTCCAACGATAGGATTTAGTTTGAATCATGTATTTGGCGAACGATAGCGATGGCGTCGCTCACTTTATGTTTCAAGGTATGCCAATCTTTCTTCGCGAGGATGTCTTTTGTGATGAGCTGCGATCCGAGACCTGCGCATACAATTCCGGCGTTGAACCAGGATGTCAGACTTTGGTAGGTAGGCTCGATGCCGCCTGTAGCCATGAGTTGCAGGTCGGGCACAACTGGTAGCACGGATGAAACGAAGCCCGGACCAAGAACAGAGGCGGGAAATATTTTAATGATGTCGGCTCCGAGAAGCCTCGCGTTCACCAGCTCGGTGATCGTTGCAGCGCCGGGTATCCAAAGCTTGTCGTATTTCTTGCAAACATCGGCCATCTCGGGACGAAGTATCGGCGATACGATAAAGTTCGCGCCTGCCTTGATGTACTTCTCTGTTGTCTTCGCGTCGAGTATCGTGCCGATACCGATGATCATTCCGTCGTACTTTTCAGAATACTTGAGGATATCTTTAAATACTTCAAAAGCATTCGGACCACGGTTCGTGAATTCGATAGCACGAACACCACCTTCGTATGAAACGTCGACGATCCTGCGGGCAACTTCAACGTCGCCGTGGTAGAACATCGGTGCAATGCCTGTTGATTTTAGAGTTGAGATTACCTGAGATTTCGAAAACGGCATAATCATCTCATAAGTTTACCAACATTCTCATCCT
Source organism: Bacteroidota bacterium (assembly GCA_037200305.1). Lineage (GTDB taxonomy): Bacteria > Bacteroidota > Bacteroidia > Cytophagales > Cyclobacteriaceae > ELB16-189. The sequence goes on along the minus strand of JBBCGZ010000001.1, from coordinate 184,276 downwards.
TCACAAGAGCCTCCACTTCTTTAGCGGTAACAAGGTTCACATCTTCTTCAACGCTGTGCTTCAAAACGCCGGCGGCAACTCCAAACTCCAAAGATTCATGGTCGCTCATACCATTGAGGGACCCGTAAATAATTCCAGCCATAAATGCATCGCCGGTGCCAACCCGGTCTACGATGTGCGTGAGGTCGTACTCTTTCGATTTCATCACTTCCTTTCCGTCGAATACTTTTCCTGAAATTTTATTTCGAGACGCGCTGATGGACTCGCGTTTGGTGGCGAATACTTTCTTCACGGACTTAAATTCCTTCATGAGCTTCTCGCAGCTGTCGCTGAACGAATCTCCTTTGATGCCTGTGCAGTTTTCGATATCGCCGCTGCCTCCAACAACAACGTTCGTTCCTTTCACGAGACCCGGCATGATGTCTTCAACTTTCTTTCCGTACTGCCACAGATTTCTTCGATAGTTGACGTCGCCCGAAACTGTAACGCCCATCTTGTTCGCAGCTTTGATTGCCTGGAGACAAACATCGGCAGCTCCCTGCGAGATCGCCGGCGTAATGCCCGACCAGTGAAACCATGAAGCCCCTTTAAAAACTTCCTCCCACTTAACAGAACCTGATTTATGTGCGCGAAAGCAGAATCGAACCGATCATAAACAATTCTCGAAGATCGTTGCATCGCCCCTTCTTCCAGGAAGTACACGCCCATCCTGTTGTTCGTGTATTGGATATGATCTGTGATCACTCCGAATTTCCGCAAGTGCTGTGTTGCTGCTACTCCAAAATCGTTATCAGGGAAAGCAGTAATGTGCTCTGAAGTCATTCCGAGCAGCGACAAAGAGATGGCCACGTTGGCTTCGGAGCCGCCGTATGCAACATGCAGTGTTTGGGTTTGTGTAAGTCTTGCGTTGCCGGGGGCAGAAAGGCGCAACATTATCTCACCGAGTGTAACTATCTTTGCCATGAAACTTTAAGCTATTAAAAAGTATTGAGTTTAGTGCTATGGCAAGTAAATTCCTCAAAATTCATCCGAAAGACAATGTTTATGTAGCCCTCACCGACCTTCGTAAGGGTGAAAAAATTAACGATACACTCACGCTGGTCGACGATGTTCCTGCGAAACATAAGTTCCTCGACAAAGCGCTTAAACCCGACGACGAGGTGATCATGTATGGCGGAGTTGTTGGCAAGGCAATGAGCCCCATCGCTGCCGGTGGTGTTATCGGCACACACAACATTAAACACAAAGCCACTCCTTATTCAAGCAAGAGCAAGCAGTATGCGTGGACCCCGCCCGACATCTCGAAGTGGAAGGATAAGACCTTCATGGGATATCATCGCGCCGACGGCCAGGTAGGTACCGCAAACTACTGGCTGGTTGTGCCTCTTGTGTTTTGTGAAAACAGGAATGTTGAGGTGTTGAAGCAGGCTTTCATCGATGAGTTGGGTTATGCGAAGCCAGATCTTTATAAGGATTATGTGCATGACCTCGTGCAGCAATTGAATGATGGCAAAGAGGCTGTACTGAACACTAAAACTGAGCCGACCAAACAACAACGTGTTTTCAAAAATATTGACGGAATAAAATTTCTGAACCATCAAGGCGGTTGTGGTGGAACCCGACAGGATTCGGAGACACTCTGCAAGTTGATCGCCGGCTACGTTCACAATCCGAACGTCGCGGGAGCGACCATATTAAGTTTGGGTTGCCAGAATGCAGAGATCAATTCATTTCAAAAGAGATGGAAAGAACTCGACCCGGCGGGTTCGAAGACTGTCGTTATTCTTGATCAGCAGCAGTCAGGCACCGAGACGGAGATGTTGGCCCAGGCGATTCAGAAAACATTCAAGGGTTTGATCGAAGTCAATAAGGTCGAGCGAAAGCCGGCGCCGTTAAGCAAACTTATCGTTGGCTTGAAGTGCGGAGGCTCGGATGGTTTCTCGGGGATCTCGGCAAACCCTGCTATCGGCACAACATCAGACCTGCTGGTGACACTCGGTGCAAGCACTATACTTTCTGAGTTCCCGGAGCTTTGTGGTGTGGAACAGGATCTCATCAATCGTTGCAACGAAACTTCGGCAGGCGATCTGTTCATTCAGCTCATGAGAACTTATTCGAGCGCCGCTGAAGCAGTTGGCTCTGGCTTCGACATGAATCCATCACCTGGAAATATCAAAGACGGTTTAATCACCGACGCGATGAAGTCGGCCGGGTGCCGCTAAAAAAGGTGGCACTGCTCCTGTCGCGGATGTTCTTCAATATGCTGAATACCTCAAGAAGCCTGGATTGAATTTGTTGTGTACACCTGGCAATGATGTTGAAAGCACTACGGGAACAACAGGATCCGGCGCGCAAATTATTTTATTCACGACCGGCCTTGGCACACCAACAGGCAATCCCGTAAGCCAGGTTGTTAAGTTGTCGACCAACTCCAGGCTCGCGCAACGCATGCCGGATATTATTGACTTTAATACTGGCGAAATAATTACAGGCGAAAAAACAATCGAGCAGACTGGCGAAGAAATCCTTGACTTCATAATTGAAGTCGCAAGCGGAAGAGTTGTCGCGAAGTCTGTGGACCTTGGGCAAGATGACTTTATACCATGGAAGAGAGGCGTGTCCCTTTAAAGGAGTGAAAAGTGAATAGTGAAAAGTGAAAAGTTCACCTGACAATCATTCGAGCCATTTTTCACTATTCACTTTTCACTATTCACTCTCAATATTTAAAGGGCTTTCCTCCTGCCATAATCTCCTGAGTCTTCTCATCGAAAGTAACCTTTGTTCCTGTTCGCGCGGCAGCATTCGTCATCATACAGGCAATCGCATGTGAGTATCCTGCTTCGACAGGTGCGTTGGTTTCCTTACGGCTACGAACACATTCCATCCAGTTACGCATGTGAGCTGACGTGAGCGAATCGCCACCGGTGTTCGCTGATGAAATAACTTTCTCTTTGTCGAGTGTAAGATCGACGGTCGGTAAAAGATTCGCCTGCATGTTCATCGCGGCAGCCATCTTCTCATTCATGCCTCCTTGTGGCGATACCATGTTGGTTCCGAGATTGAGAGTTCCACCGTTGCTGAAATAGATCTCAGTCGGATCATCATCGCCATTGTGCATGCGCGAAGCGAACACAACCTGGAATCCAGTCTTCGGATCTGCTTCTGGTCCATAGTCAAATGCAGCTGTAATGGTATCCCAATTTTCGCGGCCATCTTTCCAAACATAAATACCACCATTAGCAACTACGCTGCGCGGATGTTTTAAGTCAGTGAACCAATGCACGGTGTCGATCTGGTGACTCATCCACTGGCCGGGAAGTCCACTCGAGTAAGGCCAGAACAAACGGAACTCAAGATGCTTGCGGGCGTTGAATGGTTCGGCGGGACGATTCATCAGGAAACGTTTCCAGTCGGTGTCGGCTTCTTTCATTTTCTCTACCATCGACTGTCTTCTCCAACGTCCGGGTTGATTTACATTCCATGTGAGTTCAACTTTTGTTATGGCTCCGAATTTTCCCTGCTTGATGAAATCATTCGCAGCATGATAGTTCATGCCGCTTCGTCGTTGAGAACCGATCTGTACGATCTTCTTCGAATCTTTCACCGCCTTCAATGCAACTCTCGCGTCGTCCATCGTTTCGGCGAAAGGCTTTTCGATGTAAGCATCGAGTCCGGCACTCACAGCTGCAGCTCCATGCAATGCATGCTGGAAATCCGCAGTGCTGATGATAACGGCATCGACACTCCTGCTGTCGAACAACTCGTCGTTGTTGCGATAGCCAGTTACAGCATGACCCATCTTTTCGGAGAGGTGTGCAACACCTTCGTCGCGACGGAGCTTCCAGATATCTGATAATGCAACGATGTCGAAGTCGAGCTCTTTGTGGTGATTCATGAAACATGGAAGCAACGACGAGCGGAATCGATCGGAGAAACCGATCACACCAACACGCACGCGGCCGTTGGCACCGATGATGTTACCGTAGCTCTTCGCGCTGAACGCTAAAGCGCCTGCGGCGAAAGCTGTTTTTTTCACGAACTGTCTGCGGGAATTCATAAGCGTGGGTTTTAGTCTAGCTCCATTGTTAAATATAGTAAAGCACCGAGACCTTTCAGGTCGTTTATTTTACGTTCGGCAGAAACATAGTAATCAAGGTCTCCCCTGGAAACCTTTTGGTCGAGAGTACTGGTCTTCACCGTCCCCTCTAAATACAGTCGTCCCTTGTCGTCGAAGAAGATGTAATCGCGTTGTAAGCTTAGGAAAACCTTCTGTGCAGCGTTGAGATAAGTCTTATCGAAGATGCTCTTGTTGTGACCTTTGGCAAACGCGTAGGCAAACATTGCCGATGCAGATGTTTCCAACCAGTTGCGTGGCTCATAATTTTTGTTGATCACCTGGTACCAAAGGGCACTTTTCGGGTCCTCGAATTTTTGTATTGGCTTCGTCAACTCACGAAACATGACTCCGAGCTCCTTACGATCGGGACTTTCGAGAGGAATATAGTCGATGCATTCGAGTAAGGTCAAATAATACAATGCAATTCCCCTGCTCCAAAATTCACGCGAAGTACCTGTCTCTTCATTTGCCCACGTTGGATTTCCGGATTCATCCCAGCCGTGATACAACAATCCGGTTTCTGGATCGCCGTTGTGTTCGCGAATGAGGTTCACCTGTTGCATTGCTTCTCTGAATATGTTCGGTTCATTGAAGGCTTTCGCGTACTGCATTAAAAACACTGACACGTATGCATCATCAAGCCACATTTGATAAACATCTTTTTGGTCATGCCAGAATCCGCCATCGCTTGTCCGTGGCTGATATTGCAGTTGTTGCCTGAGCTGCTGAACGGCACCTTTGTAACGTGTGTCTTTTGTGATCTCATACAACGACACGAATATTCGTCCCGGTAAAAGATCTTCGAGACGATAAGCATCGACTTTATAATATTTTGGATCGAGGTGCCCATGTGTATCAACGAAACGATCGGCCCACTTTTTTATGTAATCGAGATAAGATTGGTTTTTTGTTTCCTTGTAACGAGCAAACATGGCGTTTAAGAAAAACGCGGTCTCGTAATCGTATTTGTCAAGAGTTGGATTAAGAGACATCGCTGACTCGATGATCTTGTCGGGCCAATTTGTAACATCATTCTTTGCAGATAAATAAGTGATCTTCAGTCGCGCATCGGCAGTTGCATTCGAAGGGGCGAAAGCGATCAGCTTGCCATTCGGAATTACTGAGAACGAATACAGCTGTTCATCGGATTGAAAAACATATTCAATAACAACATGATCCGGTTGAGTGTCGTTGTTGCTATCGACGACCTTCTTCGTGATCTTCTTCCCGAAATTATTATCGGTGATGTCGAAATCTCCTGTCATCTGAAGCGCCTTCCAGTCTAATACAATTGTAGCAGCTTCTGGGAAAGGGCGTAGTCTGTAGTCGCGTGTTACGACGAAAGAGGTTTTATCTTGCGAAAAGGCAAGATTAGCCGTGACCAGTAAAAAAAATATAACCTTATTTGACATCAACAGTGACTGGATTAGCCAATTCCCGTGCCGATTTCTCGACCCATTTTATAAAGTCTGCTTCGTTTTTAATGCCGTTTGGTTCTTGTTCCATGCGGCAGCGAAGTAATAGTTAGTATCAAGGTTTGATCCGAAGACCTCAACAACATTATTGAATCTGTCTTCATGGAAACCAACAAACATCTCGCGCGGAAAGAGTACAACAAGACCAAGATTATCATTAGTAACACTTTGTTTTCCGTAAGTGGCAAGATAACCCCACGAGTTGCCACTGCCCTCGTTTTTAAAAGTCCTTGCCGATCCATTTTTAATCATAGGTAGATATATGAATTGGTGCCGTGATACTGTAAGAGGTTAGTCGCGACCCGGCCTGAATCGAATATCGTGCAACGATATCAATTGTATCATGAGCCGGGCGTTCAAGAAACTTCGTAACGACCGAAGAGTATAATTCTCCGTCGTGTATTTCAGGTTGGGTGTTGTTGGGATGTGTGAGCTTAACCACGACTGAATCATTCCAATAACCAATCGATCCGAACCGATATGGTCTCGCGGAACCAGCGACATTGGTCTGATAAAATTCAGTTTCGTCAGGGCGGATACCCATCAAAACCATATCACTTGTTTTCTTTCCAAGCACTTCGACGCCATCGTTATGAAACAAGTAACCGATCTTTTCCGATTCCCATCCAAAGCTCTTGTCGTCAAGTGAGACCGCTTGTGTCCGCTTCCTATACCGTGCTGTTTCGACCATCGGGTTGGTGCTATAATAGATTGTAATAGTTCTCTTCTCGTTCGCCTTCATGCTATCGAGATATATCCATAGACTACTGTCTTCCAGTTGAGTTGCCAGTTGCACTTCATTGCTACGAACCATTACAGAACCAACGTCTGCTGTATCTCCAAGTGAAACATAAACTAAAACATCCTTTCGCGATTCATTGAGCGGATTAACAACTTCAACCGAGACTGTTTTCGAATAGCTCTCCCTGCTACCCTGCTTGCAACTCACCGCTGTTGCACAAAGAAAAATTATAAGAATTACTCGCATGTTTGCGCAATCGATTGCATTTTAGCAGATATTTGGAGCATTATCAAATGAACACCCATAATTATCACATCCGGCAGGGGTCGGTTCATCCAAATCATTTTCAATCGATGAACACCGAAGCGATCCGCGAACACTTCCTGATCGACCATATCTTCTCGCGCGGCATCATTCAACACACCTACACTCACTACGACAGGCTGATAGTCGGTGGCGCCGTACCTAACCACACTCCTATCAAGCTCGAAGCTTTTAGCGAATTGAAAGCAGACTTCTATTTACAACGTCGCGAGCTTGGGATCATCAACGTTGGTGCACCCGGTACAATAAAAGCCGACGGTGTTGAATACCATATCGGACACAAAGAAGCATTGTATCTCGGTCGTGGTACAAAAGATATCTGGTTCGATGCAGCTCATGGAGGGCAACCGTATTTCTATTTCAATTCTGCGCCCGCTCACGCAACGTATCCCAACAGGAAAGTTTCCTTAGCAGAAGCAGATACGGTTGAGACCGGCAATGCAGCAACAGCAAACCTTCGAACAATCAGGAAGCTGTTAGTGAACAGCGTGCTGCCGACATGCCAGTTGCAAATGGGATTGACAGAACTAAAGACCGGAAGTGTTTGGAACACGATGCCTCCGCACACGCATACGCGAAGGACGGAAGCATATTTTTATTTCGAAGTACCCGAAGGACAATCGGTGTGTCACATGATGGGACTTCCGCATGAAACGCGACACATCTGGTTGAAGAATCACCAGGCCGTTCTGTCGCCACCATGGTCGGTGCATTGCGGCGCAGGCACGAGCAACTACAGTTTTATTTGGGGAATGGCGGGCGAGAATCTCGACTACAGCGATATGGATGCCGTTGCGATCAACGATCTGAAGTGATGAAATGAAGAAGGAGAAGACAACGATACACGACATTGCGCGTAAGTTGAACCTTACCGCGTCTACGGTTTCGCGTGCGCTGAAAGATCATCCGCGCATTAGTTCGCAAACTAAGAAGGCTGTGTTGAGAACCGCGGAGAAATTGAAATATCAGCCGAATCATATTGCGGCTGCATTGAGGAACGGCCGAAGCAACATCATTGGTATCATTGTCCCAACGATTGATCGTAGCTTTTTTGCTTCTGTCGTTCGCGGAATAGAAGAGATCGCGAACAAGGCGAAGTACAACGTAATGATCTGCCAGAGCTACGACAATTACGAAAACGAAGTAAAGACAATCAACGCATTATTGAATGCGCAGGTGGACGGGATCATCGCGTCGTTTGCAAAAACAACGGACGACTTTAGTCACTACCTCAAAGTGATCGACAAAGGAATTCCCCTGGTCATGTTCGATCGCGGCAATAACAATCTTGAAGTGAGTCACGTGGTGGTCGACGATTATTCCGGATCGTACGAAGCTGTTGAACACCTGATTAAACAAGGGAGTAAACGTATCGCGCATTTTACCAGCACGCGGAAGCTCAGTATTTACAAGGATCGCATGCGTGGCTACTGCGATGCGTTGCAAGCGCATGGCCTGGAATTCGATCGCGAACTGGTTGTTGAAAGCAATCTTCAACAGGAGGATGGAAGACAGAGCATGGAGAAGTTGCTGAGATTATCGAACAGGCCAGATGCAGTTTTCTCTGCCAGTGCGTTGGGCGCGTTAGGTGCGATGCAGGTGTTGAAAGAAAATAATGTTCGGATCCCGGAAGATGTTGCGTTAGTAGCATTCAGTAATGAACAGTTCTGCTATTGTACTGAGCCTCCGATCACGGCGATCGATCAACACAGTATGAAAATGGGCAACGCTGCTGCCGGGATATTCCTTGAAGAGATCAACAATGAAGATCAGAAGTTCATACCACAGAAGATCGTATTGAAACCGGAGCTGATCATCCGGCAGTCGTCATTAAAAAAGAAAACACTTTGAGTTCTATTACACCCAGGATCGCGAATTCTTTCATTACCGAAGATTTCCTGCTACAAAATAAGTTCGCGCGAAAGTTGTATCATGAATATGCGGCAAAGATGCCGATCATCGATTATCACTGTCACTTGTCGCCACACGATATTGCTGTAAACCGCCAGTTTGAAAACCTGAGTGTTGTTTGGTTGGCCGGCGATCATTACAAGTGGCGCGCAATGCGCACACTGGGAGTGAAAGAAAAATTTATCACAGGCGATGGAAGCGACGAAGAGAAATTCCAGCAATGGGCTTACACCGTTCCATTCGCGATCCGTAACCCGTTGTACCACTGGACACACCTTGAGCTGAAGAGGTATTTCGGAGTCGACGACTTGCTGAATCCAGAAACAGCAAAAGAAATTTATTCGAACGTCGCCGGGATGCTGAAGCGCGATGATTTCAAAACGCGTGGGTTGCTCGAGAGGATGAACGTTGAGGCTGTGTGCACCACCGACGATCCGACGGATTCATTGGAGTATCACAAGGCCGTTGCGAAAGAGGGATATAAAGTGAAAGTGCTCCCCGCGTTCCGACCTGATAAGTCGTTCGCAATTGAGGATCCCGCCATATACAAAGCTTACCTGGAAAAACTTGGGAATATCAAATCTTACGATGACTTTCTGAGTGCGCTTGAAAAGAAGGTGGATTACTTCCATCAATGTGGTGGACGCTTGTCGGACCATGGGGTTGGAAAATCTTTTTTACGAAGAAGGAAATCCAGAGCAGATCTTTAACGCGGTGATGTCCGGAACGAAAGTAAGTTCACATGAACGATCTGTTTTCAAATTCCACGTGCTCACGGCGCTGTGTAAGATGTATCACAAAAGAGGTTGGGTTCAACAATTCCACCTTGGTGCAATCAGGAATACAAATCAAAGGATGTTGCGCGATCTCGGGCCCGACACCGGCTTCGATTCGATAGGCGACTATTCACAGGCAACGGCGCTCGCACAATTCTTCAACAACCTCGACAACACCAACCAGCTTGCGAAGACTATTCTCTATAACCTCAACCCTTCGCAGAACGAAGTGTTCGCCACGATGACCGGCAACTTCAACGATGGATCCGTGAAGGGGAAGATACAGTTTGGCTCCGCGTGGTGGTTCCTCGATCAAAAGGATGGAATGGAGAGGCAGATCAACACGCTGTCGAACATGGGACTGCTGAGTTGTTTTATCGGGATGCTTACCGATAGTCGGAGTTTCCTTTCGTTCCCGCGACACGAATATTTCCGTCGGATCTTATGCAATCTTATCGGCAACGATGTTGAGAACGGCGAGCTGCCTAATGATGAGAAGTGGCTCGGCAAGATTGTGAGCGATGTTTGCTACAACAACGCGAAAGAATATTTTAATTTTTAACGATGTCGAAGCGCCCGGTAAGAGCACTGCAATTTGGTGCTGGCAATTTTCTCCGTGGGTTCTGCGATTGGATGATCGACATCTTGAACGAGAAAACAGATTTCAACGGAAACGTACAGATCGTTCAACCGATAAGACGGGGTAAAGGAATTCCACTCGCCTCACAAGACGGTATTTACAGTGTAACGATCAATGGTGAAGAGAGGATCATCCGGTGTATCGATTCGATCATCGATCCCTTCAATGAATACGATAAGTTCCTGGCTGCGGGCCGAAAATCCCGACCTCGAATTTGTATTCTCGAATTCAACCGAAGCGGGAATTGTCTTCGGTAACGAAGAGACGTTTCCTGCTAGAGCTACTGCGCTTTTGTTTCGCCGGTTTCAAAAGTTACCTGGCAAAGGGCTAACGTTTCTTCCGTCGGAGTTAATAGCAAAAAATGGAGACACATTAAAGTCTGTCGTTCTCCAGTATGCCGATCATTGGAAACTTCCCAGCGAATTCAAAACATGGGTCGAAGCAAAAAACATTTTCCTGAATACACTCGTCGACCGGATTGTTACCGGTGTTGGGGATAACTTCGGAGTGATGACGGAGCCGTTTCACCTGTGGGTGATCGAAGGCTCTGTTTCTATTCCATTCAACAAGGCTGGTTTGAACGTACTGTTTGTTAAAGATCTTGCCCCATATCGTGATCGTAAGGTCCGTATTCTCAACGGGGCACACACAACACTCGTACCCGTTGCTTATCTGAAGGGCTTTCGAACTGTTCGCGAGTCGGTTGAAGATCCGGAGGTCGGAAATTATTTATACAAAGCCATTCATGAGGAGATCATTCCAACACTCGATCTTCCAAAGAAGAACTCACGTCTTTCGCTAACGATGTGATAAACCGGTTCCGGAATCCATTCATTAAACACGAACTGTCGAGCATAGCATTGAATTCGATCTCGAAATACAAAGTGCGTGTGTTACCATCCGTTCTACGCTACATTGAACTGAAAGAGGAATTACCGAAGCGATTGTTGTATTCGTTAGCCGAGTTGATAAGGCTTTATGAAACAACGATTAACGACACACCAGAAGTCGTCCAATTCTTCAAAGATGCCTGGGCATCGCACGATCCGGTTTATGCCGCAAGGTTGGTGCTGGGCAACAAGAATTTTTGGGGGCAGCGACCTGAATGAGATCGAAGGACTGAATAAGCTGGTAACTGAAGTCTTAGTGCTTAACCACAAAAGTTAATACGGGCCTTTTCGCGTGCCCAACAACTTCCTCCGCCACACTTCCAGCGATCACGTGAGCAAAGCCAGTTACGTCCATGTGTAGCCATTGCGATCATATCTGCATCGATGCTATCGGCGAAGCGAATAACACCTTCCTCCACATTCATGTCGTTGTACACGCTGAGTGTATAATTTTTTAGTCCGAGCTTCTTTGCGAAGCGATTCATTTGATCTTTCACAATGTAGTCACGCTGGAAGTCTGCAGGCGTGTTAATCCGCACCAAATGGATATTCGAATTGTACATCTGTTGTGTTCTCTTCACCATACGCGAAAAAACTTCTTCTTCCTTCGCCATGGACGTAGCGTAAACGATGTCTTTGAAGTTGTTGCTCACCGGCTTCTTGTTGACTGTAAGCACTGGACATTTCGCGAGACGGACTACCTTTTCTGTATTCGTGCCGATCAGCATCTCTTCGATCTTGGTGTGACCGGAAGTTCCCATTACCACGAGGTCGAATTTCTTTTGATTGAGAATTGTGCGCATTGCGTGGAAAGGGTTGCCAACGCGAAGTTCGCCGTCGGCGTTCACGTCGCGGAGAGATGGATCGAGGACGGCACGTTCGAGTTGTTTGCGCGCTTTGCCGATCAGCCTGTAATTGAACAGACGGTCTTCGGCTTCATCTTTAAGACTCGAAACTTCTCCCTCAACATTAAACGACCCGCCCGACACGTCCTCGATAACGTGCAGGAGTACGAGATCGGCGCCACTCTTGCGCGCAACATCGGCCGCAACAGAGGTAGCGATTTGAGCATTCTTTGAGAAGTCGGTAGGTACGAGTATCTTTTTCATACTTAAATTTATAGAATGATATCGAAGGCACAACTTGGAGATTCCGAAAGTATCGCAGTCCTGGTTAATTCTGCATACAGGGGAGACTACGCAAAAACAGGATGGACTACCGAAGCCGCGCTGGTCGACGGCACACGGACGGATGCCGCAGCGTTGGAAGATCTTATCAAAAAAGAAGACACCACAATCCTGAAATACGAGCGCGACGGAAAGATCATCGGCTGCGTCGAATTGAAGAGGGTCGATGGTAAGCTCTACCTGGGCATGCTCACCGTCGAGCCCTCCATACAGGGTGGTGGCATCGGCAAAGAAATATTAAGTGCCGCCGAAGTGTTCGGAAAAGAACAGGGCTGCCGGTCAGTCTACATGAGAGTGATCACAATACGCAAAGAGCTAATAAACTGGTACAAGCGCCACGGCTATATCGAGACCGGCGAAAGATTTCCGTTTCACTTCAACGATCCCAGGTTCGGACAGCCAAAACAAAATTTGGAATTTTTAGTGCTCGAGAAGCAACTGTAGTGTAACCAATGGGTCATTAACAGGTAAGTAAAAAAACGAACCCTTATGAAAAGCATATTTGTACTTCTTGTTTTGCTGGCCTTCACAGTGACGGCCTTTTCTCAAAACGTCACCAAAAAATCTTTCACGGGCGTAAAGCGCGTTAAGATCTCCACGTCATCCGGAAGTTGCGAGATTAAAAAATCCACCGGCAATACGATCGAAGTGGAGCTTAGTCATTCGCTCGATGAACGTTACTTCAAACCGTTGATCGAACAGTCGGGCGACAGGCTTGAGATTGCCGAAGAATTTTCTGGCAGAAATTTCAATGGCACTGTTAAGTGGAAGCTTTCAATTCCCGATGGTCTGCGTGTAACTTTTAAGACCGGCTCTGGTGATCTTATCGTGAGCGATGTGAACGTAGACCTCGACGCAGGTACAGGTTCTGGCGACCTTGAGTTCTCTTCAATTAAAGGTACACTGAACGCAACAACAGGTTCAGGAAATGTAGAGCTCTCTAAATACAGCGGCGAAGCACGATTGAGTACCGGCAGCGGCAACATGGATCTTTCAGATTCCGACGGCGACCTCAGCGTCAATTGCGGCTCCGGCGATATCAGGATTTCACAGGTAAAAGCTGAATTTGGTGTTAACACAGGTAGCGGCAATATCACAGGCGATAAAGTAACGCTTAGCGGATCGAGTCATTTCAATACCGGCAGCGGTCGCTCTCGTATCACACTTGCTGAAACTCCGAAGTTTGATATTTCGATCAACTCAGGTTCGGGCAACGCAGAGCTCAACTTCAATGGCAACGAGATTAGTGGCCAGGTTGTAATGAAAGCCAGCAAGGATCATGGAAACATCTCTGCACCGTTCGATTTTGATAAGACTGAAGAAGTTGATAATGGCGGCGGAAGGAACAACGTTACTCTTGTGAAGACTGCACAGAGAGGAAAAGGAACGAACAGGATTATGTTGAGTACGGGTTCTGGAGATGCCGTTCTGAAAAAGTAAGAGCTACGAAAGAAGGAGACCAACTCCGAAAGTAATTACAAAACAATAGGGTACTCAGCGCCATCTGTTTTAAATACGGATCCAATTTTTCCGAAGGCAAACTAGACACCGCTACTCCATTGCGGACGAACAAAGCAACCACCGGAACAAACAAGAATTGCCACGGCGATTCGTAACGAAGGATCGTATAAGAGATGGCGCTGACAGTACCTGCAGTGAGCAAGAACCAGTGATACACAACCGCCTTGTGACGACCAATGCGAACAGGTATCGAAAACTTTCCCGCCTGCCGATCTGATTCTATGTCACGAATATTATTGACGTTCAATACTGCTATCGAAAAAAATCCGCAGCTCAAAGCCGGAAGAATGTCGGTGTAATCCACACGACGCGGTGAACAAGTACAGGGAGCCCATCACGCCAACGAGTCCGAAGAATACCAGCACCGAAAGATCGCCGAGTCCTGCGTAACCATAAGGCTTTCGCCCGACCGTGTAAGCGATGGCCGCCGCGATGCACAATAAACCTAGTACAAGAAAAAACAACAGCGCATTCCAATCCAAGCCGAATGCCAACAGCAACAATCCAACACCGCTAAGCAAACACAGTATCGAAAACAACACCACTGCATTCCTCATCTGTGAAGATGTAATGGCGCCAGATTGAACAGCGCGTTGCGGACCTTTACGCCCCGCATGATCGGCGCCGTTGATCGAATCGCCGTAATCGTTCGCGAGATTAGAAAGTATTTGTAAGAAAATGGTCGTTAAACAACAGAACGCGAAGAGAAGTCCGTTGAATTTACCAGCGGCGGCGGCGAGGAAAGCAGCCATGCCAATGCATGATAAAGAAAGAGGAAGTGTTCTGAGTCTAAATGCAGAGAGCCACGTTTTCATTTAATCTCGTCGACGATGCGGGAGTCGAGAGGTTCGACGCCTGACTTAAAGAATTCAACTTTACTCGCGTCTTCGTTCACTAGAAATTTCGCGAAGTTCCAATCGGGTTTCTCGCCAGTCTTGCTTTGCAACCATGCGTAGACCTGAGCCTGGTCGCCTCCTTTCACGGAGACCTTTTCGAACATCTGGAAAGTAACTCCATAATTTTTTTCGCAGAACTCTGCGATGTCGGCATTGGTACCGGGTTCCTGCCAAAGGAAATTATTGGCAGGGAAACCCAGTACTGTTACTTTATTGCCGTATTGTTCATGCAACTTCTGAAGATCGGTATACTGCGGAGTCTTGCCGCACTTCGAAGCAGTGTTTACGATCAAAAGCTTCTTGCCCTTATACTGACTGAAATCGACGTCTTTACCGTCGAGAGATTTCATGTGTATATCGTAAAGAGATGATGGCACAACTACAGGCTTTGAGGCAAACAAATTCTTCATGAATGCGCCGCACAGCGCAATTACAATTACGAGTAAAACAAAAGTCTTCTTAGAGTTCACTTGTGATCTGCGGATCCAATGGCTTGATCTTCGAGTTGAAGAACTTCACCGTGCCATCGGGTTTAACGAGGTACTTGCAGAAGTTCCATGAAGGTTCTTCGCCAGTCTTCTCTTTCAACCACGCGTAGAGCGGAGCAACATCTTCGCCTTTCACAGAGATCTTTTCGAACATCTGGAAAGTAACTCCGTAGTTTTTAGTGCAGAACTCAGCGATCTCTGTGTTACTGCCGGGCTCTTGTCCGCCAAAGTTGTTGGCAGGGAATCCGAGGATAACCACTTTGTCTTTGTACTTGTCGTTCATTGCCTGGAGATCGGCATACTGTGGAGTGTTACCACACTTCGAAGCAGTGTTTACAATAAGTACAGTTTTTCCTTTGTACTTCGAAAAGTCTACGGCTTTGCCGTCGAGAGCAGGCATCTTGAAATCATACAGTGGACTTATCGGGTGCCACTAAAGCCAGCGTTAACAGGATCATAACAAGCGTTTTCATAGTCTATTTTTAGTGTATTTTCTATAAGATAGGACCGAATACAAATATAACTAAAGACTCTTCTCTAAAGCTGCCTTTAACAACTGTGCGCGGTTAAGGGCTTCCTCGTAATCTTCCAGGCCGTCGTTCAACTGAACACGGGCGAGGACCAATGCGTTCCGTGACTCCGTTTTAGTTACAACCGATTTGTCGACAAGCTTCCCCTGGTCATAGATCACGTACGGCGAAAAATTTTTGTGCACCTCGAAAATCACGTTGGTATACACCATTTCGAATCGCCGTATGGAGGTATAAGTGCCATAGTATGCGGTTAGTTTTTCGATCAGGTCGCGATCGGAAAATACGTCCAGGCCTGAACCTCCTACCAGCGTGCTATAAGTATTGGAGCTGGGCGAAAAGGTCTCGAAGCTCAGGATCGAAATTAAGGGAGTGATCAGGGAGTCGGGCGGCAGTTTGTCCATCACGGGCAGGTACGCTTGTATTCTCTGCCTGTCGATCTCCAATTCTTTCATGATACGCTCCATCTGCTCCACGTCGGCATTGATGTCGGTAAGGAGACCTTGCTTATAAAATCTCTCGAGTTGATGCTTGTCGGAATTGTCTTTCCAGTTATCAACCTGGAAGGCAATCGAAACACCGAGGATAAGCATAATGAGATCGAAACCTTTGTTAACAAGGAGGTCGCGCCAATCGATTCGTTTTTTCTTCATAGCAACAAGTTCTTGCCTATCAACAATTGTATTCTTTTCTAAAATCGTTCCCGGCGATAGCACTGCGTTAGCGCCGATCTTACAACCATCGCCGATCAATGCACCGAACTTCGTTACGCCTGGAAATATTTCTTTGTTGGTTCGTTCATTGAAATGATTCGCGATGATGGAACCGGCTTCTATGTTCACATTGGAACCAAGAATTGAATCACCGACGAAATTGAAGTGAGCGAGATTGGTGTTTGGAAAAATGATAACAGATTTCAATTCGCATCCCGGACCGATCGAATTGTTGCCCATCAGGTAAACGCCACCACGCAAATAGGCATGAGCACCGATGAAACAATTGGGACCTATGTGGATGGGGCCTTTGAGAACAGCGCCTTCTTCTACCTTCGATGTCGGATGAATGAAAATACCATCCTTAACGAAATCCGAAACGTTGACCTTCCATGGGTCTTCTTTGAAAAGATCTTCGCTGCCATTTATGAAATCACTCCAACGGAACATCTACATTTTTTCGGGAACGCTAATTCCCAACAACCACATCGACTTCTTCAATAAGTCTGCCACCACCTGTGAGAACGCGATCCTGAATTTCAGCTTCGAAGCATCTGTCTCGGTGAAGATTGCTATCGATTGGTAGAACTGGTTGTATCCCTTCGCAAGATCATACGCGTAGTTAGCGATCACCGACGGTGCATATTCGCGCGCAGCCTCCGCAAGCTTTTGCGGGTATTGAGTGATCACGAGCAACACATCACGTTCAAGAGGCTCCAACGATGAAATAGATAAGCTACCCATGTCAAGTTGCATTGTGTCCGCCTTTCGAATCAATGCCCTGATGCGCGCATGTGTGTACTGTATGAACGGGGCTGTATGACCTTGTAATGCAATAGACTCAACCGGATCAAACAACATCCGTTTCTTTGGATCTACTTTCAGGAGAAAATACTTCAACGCGCCGATACCGCCCATTTCAAAAAGTTCTTTCTGCTCCGCTTCAGACAACTCTTCTATCTTGCCACGCTGTTTTGTTTCCTCCGCAAAATCATTTACCATTTCCTGCATGAGATCGTCGGCATCGACAACTGTTCCTTCGCGGGATTTCATTTTACCAGTTGGAAGATCGACCATGCCGTAAGAGAGATGGTAACATTCCTTCGCCCAACTATACCCGAGCTTCGCAAGAATTAAGAACAATACTTTGAAGTGGTATTCCTGTTCATTGCCCACGGTATAAACCTGTCGCGATATTTTCGGGAAGTCTCTAAAACGTAAGATCGCCGTGCCGATGTCTTGCGTTATGTACACGGAAGTTCCGTCGGAGCGCAACAACACTTTTTGATCGAGACCATCATTTGTAAGATCAACCCAAATTGAGCCGTCGTCTTTTTTGAAGAACACACCACTCTCAACACCTTTCAACACTTCTTCTTTACCGAGGAGATAAGTGTTAGACTCATAATAAAGTTTTTCGAAGTCGACACCCATACGCTGGTATGTTTTGTCGAAGCCTTCGTACACCCAACCGTTCATGATCTTCCAGAGACTTATGGTCTCCGGATCTTTTGCCTCCCATTGGATGAGCATTTCGGAAGCGAGCTTCATGATGGGCGCATTCTTTTCGGGATCTGCTTTAGGATCCATCGAAGCCATCTGCTCTTTATAGACCTGATCGAACTTCACATAATACTTGCCAACCAAATGATCGCCTTTCAGTCCGCTGCTTTGAGGTGTTTCTCCATTGCCAAAAAGTTTCCATGCGGCCATCGACTTGCAGATGTGAATGCCGCGGTCGTTGATGATCTGTACTTTATGGACGTTGTATCCGCTGGCGCTGAAGATCTCGCTTATGCTCCAGCCGAGAAAATTATTTCGAAGGTGTCCGAGGTGAAGGGGTTTGTTGGTGTTGGGAGATGAGTATTCGACCATGATCTCAACCCCGTTGGAGGGAAGGACTCCGTATGAAGGGTTTTTATAGATCTCAATAAACGAAGAGATCCATATCGAGTCAGAAATAGTCCAGGTTAAGAAAACCTTTTACAACCTGGAACTTTGGTACGATAGTTTTATCGAGATTTTCACCAATCAACGTCGCAGTTTGCTCGGGGCTTTTCCTTGCGGCTTTTGAAATCGGAAAACAAACAACAGTATGCGATCCTTCGAAGCCCGCTCCTATTGGCTGAAGTTGAATGTCAGCTTCGTATCCAAAAAGATCTTTTGCAACTCTCTTTATTTCAGAAATTATCAGTTCGTTCAAACTCACATGTCAAGGATATAGGCAAACATCAGCGGCGCAACAATCGTAGCATCGCTCTCCACAATAAACTTCGGCGTATCGATACTCAACTTGCCCCATGTGATCTTTTCGTTAGGGACCGCGCCGGAGTAAGATCCGTAGCTGGTCGTTGAGTCACTGATCTGGCAGAAGTAGCTCCAGAAGGGAACGTTATCTCTTTCGAGATCCTGGTGCAACATAGGCACAACGCATATCGGGAAATCTCCAGCGATACCTCCGCCAATCTGGAAGAAGCCGATTCCGTCTTTACCTGAATTGGCAGTGTACCATTCTGCAAGCCACGCCATGTATTCGATACCACTCTTCATGGTTGAAGCTTTCAGCTCGCCAGTGATCACATACGAAGCGAAGATGTTACCCATGGTGCTGTCTTCCCATCCGGGAACAACCATAGGCATATTTCTTTCGGCAGCTGCGATCATCCAGCTGTTCTTCGGATCGATCTCGTAATATTCTTTCAACACGCCGCTGTTGAGCAGGCGGAACATGAATTCGTGGGGAAATAATCTTTCGCCTTTGTCTTCCGCGTCTTTCCAAACTTTGATCAAATGCTTCTGCAAGCGACGGAATGCTTCTTCTTCAGGAATGCACGTATCGGTTACGCGATTGAGGTGGTTCTGAAGCAGATCCCACTCCTGTTCGGGAGTCAGATCGCGGTAGTTGGGGAATGCGCCTGTAGTGCGAATGGGCCACCAGGTTCATGATGTCTTCTTCCAGGTTGGCGCCAGTAGAAGAGATAATGTGTACTTTGTTCTGGCGGATCATTTCCGCGAAGCTTATGCCGAGCTCGCCGGTACTCATGGCGCCTGCGAGCGTCACCATCATTTTTTTGCCTTCGGCGATATGTTTTTTATACCCTTTGGCGGCGTCTACGAGCGCTGCAGAGTTGAAGTGGAGATAATTTTTTTCGATGAAGGAAGAGATAGGACGATTCTGGCTCATGACGGTATTAAAATTTGGTGCGAAAATACGGAAGAAATAATATATTTCATGATGCGGTTTCTACTCATTATCCTAACCATTGTCGTCAAAACAGCGCTGGCACAGTCGATCGACACAACAGCGCGAATTGATCAACTCTTTTCCTCCTGGAACAATTCAACTCCGGGAGGCTCCATCCTGGTGGCTCGCGGCGAAAAGATCCTTTATCAAAAAGCTTTCGGTCTGGCAAACCTCGAAAGCAATGTTCCCAACACCATTAATACCATTTTCGAAGCAGGATCAGTATCGAAACAGTTTACGGCTTTCAGTATTCTCCTCCTCGAAAGCGAAGGAAAGCTGAAACTTACCGACGATGTAAGAAAGTATGTTCCGGAGCTTCCGATTTACGAAGCACCGATCACCATCCAGATGTTACTCAATTCACACGAGTGGTTTAAAAGATTGGGGAAGTATTGGAAGCCTTACGGGATTTCCTCGTGGTTCGAGAGACTACACGATACCGCTGGCTCTGCACATTATGTCGAAACAAAAGACCACGAACTTCAAACCCGGCAACGAATATTCGTATAGCAATTCAAATTACACGATACTGACTGTCATCGTAGAGCGTGTTTCAAAACAAACGCTGGAAGATTTTACGGCAGCACGACTGTTCAAGCCACTGGGCATGACCAACACTCGTTGGAGAAGTAATTTCAGAGACGTAATTCCTAACAGGGCCCAGGCATATTCGAGAAATGAAAATGTTTATGAGCTCAACATGCCTTTCGAACATGTTTATGGTCATGGTGGTATGCTCACAACAACTTCCGATTTGTTGAAGTGGAACCAGTTGTTAGAAAAGCACGACGCCATCTACTACAAAAGAATACAGCGTGGAAAATTAAATGACGGGGAAAGAGATCCATTACGCCGCAGGCATTGAACATGGCGATGTGAATGGCGTTGCCGAAATAAGACATAGCGGTGCTACCGCAGGATATCGCGCATGGCTTGCCTATTATCCTTCCGAAAAACTTACCGTTGCTCTATTAAGTAATGATGCAAGATTCGATAACTTCGGTATAGGACATGAGATCGCAGAAATTTATTTCGGTTCTCCAAAAAGGCCAACTATTGTTGAACCAGAGCCGCTGAAGCAACCGGAAGTTTCATTCGATCCAAAAGCTTATGTGGGGGAATACTATAGCGATGAAGCAGAATGTACTTTTAAGATTATCGCTAACGGAAACAAGATCGAATACATAGACGATGCGCAACAGACTGTTCCTCTCGAAATAACGTCTGCCAATGTGTTTAAGTCAAACAACGACGTTACATTCGAGTTCAAAAACAAACAGTTGGTCATATCCCTCGGGCGTGCTACCAACATTCTCTTTAAAAAAATTAAGTGAAAATATATAACTACGGCATCATCGGTCCCGGTCGAATTGCCGCCTCTTATTGCAAAGCCATTCAGCGCAGCGAACGTGTGAAGATCTACGCCGTTGCTTCGCGCGACGAACAACGGGCCAAAGACTTCGCAACACAATTCGGTGCCGAGAAAACTTACAACACCTACGAAGCACTCGCCAAAAAGATCCCAACATCGATGTGATCTACATCGCAACACCTCACGCATTTCATGCGAAGCTGGCGATGATGTGCCTGGAATACAAAAACCAGTCGTGTGCGAGAAGCCACTAACGCTCAATCATGCTTCCGCTGTCGAAGTCATCAACGCCGCTCATCGCAACAAAACATTTCTTCTCGAAGGAATGTGGTCGCGTTTCAACCCCGGCCGTCGTGATGGCGAAAGAACTTATCGAACAAGGAACGATCGGCGAAGTACGGCACATGACCGCCGACTTCGGTTTCAAAAAAGAATACGATCCTCAATCCCGATTGTATGATCTCGCATTAGGCGGCGGCTCGATCCTCGACGTCGGTGTGTACCCGTTGTTCCTTGCACTGTTTATTTTAGGTAAGCCTGATAAGATCCAGGCAACAGCACACCTCGCTCCAACAGGTGCTGACGAAAGCTGTGGATTCACGCTTCACTATAAATATGGTGCGACAGCGCAATTGTTCTCCTCTATGATCGTTGAAACCCGGAAAGATGCCGAGATCTGCGGAACTCGCGGATCGATCGTTATTCAAAGCCCCTGGTATAAATCAATGGGAATCATCGTCTCGAAAGAAGGAGCAGCGGAAGAAAGAATTTCTCTGCCCTACCTTGGCAATGGTTTCGAATTCCAGATCGACGAAGTTACTCGCTGCCTCGATCTTGGCCTGATCGAATCGCCACTCATGACGCACGACTTTACTTTACTTAAGGCTCAGACCTCAGATGAGATCCTAAAACAAGCGGGCGTTAAATATGGGGGTAAATAGCGACCTTGTTGTCATAACAACATGATAAGACCCCTACTGTTTATTTTTACAATATTATCAACTGCTGCTTTCTGCCAGGGACAAGGAAGGGTTCGTTGTCGTTGTGAAAGAACCAACCATCGAACTGCAGGAACGCTGGGTGGAATTTCCCGGCAAGAAACCAGCGGTGATCTCGCGCGAATTAAAAACGGAGTTCACCGTCCGCGCACCCATCTTCAAGATCATCAATCTTATTAGAGACGAGTCGCAGGTAAACAGTTGGCAGCAGCATCTTCGCTCTTACAAGATCTATCACACCAAAGACACAACGATATGGAACGAATACTCATGTCGCGACATCCCATGGCCGATGAGCGACCAGGATTCTTTCATGGAATACAAGCTTTACGAAATCAGTCCGGGGATGGAGTATTTGGTGGAATTTCATATCGAGAGTGGATCAAAAAGTGGCGCCACGGAACGATGACATTCATCGTATTGAATTAATCGGCAACTGGAATTTCAGGGTGGTCTCGCCTGGCGTAGTGAACGTTATCTACCGGATACAATCGGCACCAGCAACGTCGCTACCACGAATGATCGTCGACCCTGTTGTGAGAAACAATCTGTTGGGATCGATCAAATCGTTAACTGAGATTGCCGAGAAGTGATCGCTTTCGCGGAAGCTTCCATGATCTCGAAACCTGTCTCTGCCATCTTGTTCTCCGTATCGAGCGTCGGGTTCACTTCGGCGATCTCCACGCAACAACTTTCGGATCCTTGCACAAAGACACATTCAACGATCTCGCTTCTTCAATTGTAAGTCCATTCGGAACGGGCGTTCCGGTTCCCTGCGAGATCCTGCTGTCGAGACTATCGACGTCGAATGAAACGTAGATGAGGTCGCAGTGTGAAAGCATTTGCAACGCGCGTTGTGCAACAACGATCGGCCCTTGCTTGCGCACTTCCTCTGTCTCGATGAAATTGATGTTGTATTTATTGATCAGGTAATTCTCAGGTTTTTCGAAGTCGCGCACGGCGATGTAGACGATATCTTCAGGTCTGATCTTTGCGCCGGGTGTTCCTACATTCTTGATCTGTTCCCAGTAGTCGGTAGTCTCGCCCTTCGGATCGTTTACCTTGCGTTCAAAATTATCGAGTGCACATGCCATCGCGAGTGACATGCCGTGCATGTTGCCCGAAGGCGTTGTGTACGGTGTATGAATGTCGGCGTGGGCGTCAATCCAGACTACACCGAGACGTTTCTTGGGATATGCTTTCTTGATACCAGCTATTGTTCCGTAAGCCGTGCTGTGGTCGCCGGCTATGACGATCGGAAAATAGTCGTCGAACAATTGCTCGTAAAACTTCCAGGCAAACGCGCTCTTCCATGATCAACACTCCGTCGATAAATTCGCATAAGAGTGTTCCGCACCGTCGAACAGCAGCTCGTTTACATTTTCAACCTCCACCGCTTCGTATTGCTTGAAAAAAGAAGATCGCAGGTCGAGGCTGGCTATTTTCATAGCCTCAACGCCCAGGCTGGCACCGCGGGTGCCGGCCCCGATTTCAGATTTTACCTGTATGATCTTTAACTCTTTCACAAAACCTCAGTTTTAAAAATTCTAATGCTAGTGGTGACAAAACGTGCGGGCAAAAATGGGCCCACGGGCGACTTTCTTAGTAGTCGGGAGACTTCCAGTTAGCGGGTCGGCCGGTCAGGAGGAAAAGCTTGGAGAGGCAGTTAGCCATATTGCAAAGATCGTCAAAAAATTCCAATTTCGCATTTTGGCACCAAGGACAAGGACTAAATGAAGAGCTACCGCGAGCTGATTGAACAAACGTTCGAGTTTCCACAGAGAGAGTTTAAAGTAAGGGATCATGAACTCATGTTCAATGATGTTCCTCTCATGGATATCATTCGTGAATATGGTACACCCCTTAAAGGTCACCTACCTGCCTAAGATCAGCGAAAACATCCGCTTCGCACAGGCTGCCTTCAACAATGCTATCGAACGATTCAAGTACAACGGCAAATATACGTATGCCTATTGCACCAAATCGTCGCATTATTCTTTCGTTACCGAAGAAGCACTGAAGAACGACATCCACCTCGAAACATCTTCAGCCTACGATATTCCGATCATCCGCAGTCTCCACGATCGCGGCAAGATCAACAAAGACACCTACATCCTTTGCAACGGCTTCAAGATGCCGTTGTACACTCAATACATCACCGAGCTTCTCAACGACGGTTTCAAAAACTGCATACCGATCCTCGACAACCTTTCGGAGATCGACTGGTATGAGAAAAATGTGAACACCAACTTCCAGGTTGGTATTCGCGTTGCCGCCGATGAAGAACCAAAATTCGAGTTTTATACTTCGCGCCTCGGCATTCGCTACAGTGATATCGTTTCACTGTATAAAGAAAAGATCAGTCCGAGCAGCAAGGCCAATCTGAAGATGCTGCACTTCTTCATCAATACAGGTATCAAAGACACCGCGTATTACTGGAGCGAGCTCAGCAGGTTCATCTTCAAGTATTGCGAACTCCGCAAGATCTGCGACACGCTGGATTCGATCGACATCGGTGGTGGTTTCCCCCATCAAGACCAACCTCAACTTCCATTACGATTACAAATACATGATCGAGCAGATCGTGGAGAACATCAAATGGATCTGCGAGAAGAACAACGTTCCTGTTCCCAACATCTTCACAGAGTTTGGAAGCTACACCGTTGGTGAAAGCGGAGCTGTTCTGTATTCGATGGTCGACCAGAAACTTCAGAACGACAAAGAGCTTTGGTACATGATCGACGGATCATTTATCACACACCTCCCCGACGTTTGGGGTTTGAATCAAAAATACATTCTCCTTGCGGTCAACAAGTGGGACGACCCTTTCCATAAGGTTAACATCGGTGGCCTCACGTGCGACAGCCACGATTATTATAACTCAGAAGCCCACACTGGCGAAGTGTTCCTTCCCATGATCAACGACGAAGAGCGTTTGTTCATTGGCTTCTTCCACACCGGCGCCTACCAGGAGTCTCTTGGCGGCTACGGTGGAATTCAGCATTGCCTCATACCTGCTCCCAAGCACGTGCTCATCGATCGCAATGAAGATGGCGAGATCACGACAAAGTTGTTTGCTCCCGAACAATCGAGCGAGAGCATGATGGAGTTGTTGGGTTATCACGCCGGACCTCAGGAACCGAAAGAGATGAATGGAGCTGTGTCGAAGACTGCAGAGAAAGGCGAATTTAGATCTTAGTCTCCGCGTATCCTGCAGGCAGTGTGAATGTTGACGCTGGCACACTTTCTTTTTTGAACTCAGTACACTCCATTATAATATTTCCTTGTGGCGTTGTTGTTTCTACTTTCAACGGAACACCGTCGATCTCTGCATAGATAAAAGCTTGTCCCTGGTTCGCTTGTTGTTTCGCGATGGCCTTCAGGTCTATGTCTTTGATCTCAGTTGTAGCCCAATAGTTTGTGTTGAGCGACTTGCCATCGAAACCAGTTTGCTCGATGAGATACTTCGTGCAAGTGTAATTGAGAATTTTTTGTGTTTCTGATGTCTTCGTGATCTTCGGTGTCTTCTGCGGAACGTTGCTCTGGTTCTTCATCACCATGTATGTCTTCGCCGGGTTGTTGATCATGTAGGTCATGTCCTTATCACCAACGCGAAGTATCTCGTTCTTATCCATGATGCCGCCTTGCATGCTCATCAACGAGTTTGTTCCCTTCAGTTTCACAACAATACCTGTAGGCATCATCGCGCTTGGATCGCTACCCATCATCACTTTCATCATCGCCTCCATTTGCGCTTTCATTTGCGGATTCTGTTCCAGCAGCGCCTTCATTTGCGGGTCCTTCATCTTAGCTTCCATCTCCTTCATCTTCGCCTGGTTGGCGGGGTCGGCAGCTTTCTTCTTAGCCTCTTCTATCTGGGCCTTGATCTTCGGATCGGTGATCTCCATCTTCATGCTAAAATGAATCACCCCCTCGAATGATTGCGTACGACCTACCATCACCGCGAAAATCATCACGAGAACTAAAACAAGCTTTTTCATAAGGGTTTTGATTAGTGTTTTCTAAAGTTAATGCTTAGTTATCAAATATGATGCCTCCAATAAGTTATCCACTTTATAGTCACCCAGGTCCGGCGCCACGCACTCGTCGCCTATTTGGATCGTTTTGATTCCCAGGTTTTTCGCAGGAACAAGGTCGCGTGAACGATCGCCGATCATCCACGATTTTTTTATATCGATTTTAAACTTCGCAATTGCCTTTTCGAAAAGTAGTGAGCCGGGTTTCTTCGTTAACGAGTTGGTCACCTTCTCGTGGTACGGAGAAAAATAAATGTGATCGATCACATGATCGCATGCGTCCTGCAGGTAGATGTGACAGATCTCCATCTGCCATCTGACGTTGCGTATAGATCTTCCGCGCGATGCCCGATTGATTGGTGACAACGATCAACAGGTACCCCGCCTCTCTCATTCTATAAAGAGCTTCGGGCACACCGGGATAATATGGAACTGGGAAATGTGGTAGGTGTACTTGGGATTGTCGACATTCAGAACTCCGTCGCGGTCGAGAAAGACGCATTTATTCATCGGTGCAAATATATTAGCTTTGTCGTTTACCAAAGTGCTATCGAAGGACTAACAGGATGAGCAACGCACTCGTCATAATTCCCACTTACAACGAGAGAGAAAACATCGCGATGATGCTCGACACGGTGTTCGCGTTGCCGAAAGACTTCGACGTGCTGATTTCGACGACGGCTCACCCGACGGTACCGCCGAGATTGTCACGAACCTTCAGGAAAGTTATAATTCTCCCGGCGAAACCCGGCTGCACCTGATGCGACGACCAGGCAAGCAGGGACTCGGTACTGCCTACATCGCGGGCTTAAATACGGATTGCAGCACGGGTATGAATTCCTGCTGGAGATGGACTGCGATTTCTCGCACGATCCGAAAGATCTCGTTCACCTTTACCTGGAGGTCGCCGAATTCGGGCAAGATCTTTCAATTGGTTCGCGCTATGCGAGTGGGGTGAATGTCGTGAACTGGCCGATGGGTCGCGTGCTGATGAGCTACTTCGCAAGTATTTACGTGAGGGTAATCACCGGCATGCCGATCACTGACACCACCGCAGGATTTATTTGCTACCGTAGTAAAGTACTCGAAACCATTCACCTCGACGAGATCGGTTCGTAGGCTATGCTTTCCAGATCGAGATGAAATTTCTCGCATGGAAGTATGGATTTAAGTTGAAAGAGGTTCCAATCATTTTCACCGAACGAACACGCGGTGTTTCAAAGATGTCTACCAGGATTTTTCGCGAAGCCCTTTTCGGAGTTATGCAGATGACGATAACTTCATGGTTCAAGAAGTATATCGTGAACTGATTTTTTAATTCGCTATTTCTCTATCAGAAGTCTCTCACAAACCGTTCTGCTAAAAGTCTCTTTTTTCCTTCGATCGTAATTCACGATCATACTCCCATCAAACTCTTCCACTTCCAGGATACTGATCTTTGCACCAAGTCTCAATTCTTTACTATTCAAAAATCTCAAAAAATCATCCGACGAATTGACGATGCCAACAAACTGCGCGGTTGTTCCCGGCTTGCATTCGCTAAGCTTGGCGTGATGTTGCCAATGCATCCTTCCGTTGCGATCGGGTATCGGTGAACCGTGCGGATCGATCTTGGGATAACCCAAAAGCTCGTCCATCTTTTCGAAGAACACTGGTGAGTGAATATGTTCGATCTGCTCCGCGATCTCATGAACTTCCTCCCATCCGAAACCCATGTTTTGCACGAGAAACATCTCCATCAATCTATGCTTCCGGATAATGAGTGCAGCTTCCTTTTTCCCTTGTCCGTCAGCTTTGGGGGCTTATAGCTTTCGTAGTGTACGAGCTTTTTCTTAGCCAGCTTCTGGATCATACTGGGTAACGGTTGGCATTTTGATGCCCAGCACCGTGGAAAGCTCCTTTACGTTCACCTCGCCGTCTCACTGGAGAGGTTAAAAGGGCTTTCAGTAGTTTTCTTCCGTATATGAATTCACGCACCAAATCTAAAAAATAAATTTGTTAGATTCATCTAACTTTGTACTTTTACATTGTGAAGAAAATAGTTTATTATTTCTGCTCCTTGCCAGCTGTGACGACCTCATACCCAATGGTCCAACACCAGAACAGATCCTCGACGGTCCTGTTGAAGGGCTGACATCCGCAGAGAATGCCCGTTTCCTCCGCGGCGACCGTGCCTTCAACGACGAGATCTTCACGGCGGAAAATGGCCTGGGGCCCCCTATTCGTCGCCACGTCTTGCGGAAGCTGTCACTCCGGCGATGGCAAAGGGCATCCCTTCACAACGCTCACACGCTTCGGCCAGCCCGACGAAAATGGAAATCAGTTTCTCGGTCGCGGGGGCCCTCAATTGCAAAACCGCGCCATTGCCGGCCATAGTCCCGAGAGCATTCCCGCCGGCGCTACCTTTTCGAAGTTCACACCTCCCGCGAACTCCGGCCTGGGCTTTCTCGCGGCACTGACCGACGAACAATTACTCTCCCACGCAGACCCCGACGACCTCGATGGAGATGGGATCTCCGGTGTACCGAACTACATCACGGCACCGGATATTTTTCTGCCGCTGCCAACCCATCAGCCACACAATGGAAAATACATTGGTCGCTTTGGTAAGAAGGCAGCTGCGGTTGATCTCATGCATCAAACTGTGAATGCATACAACCAGGACATCGGCATCATGTCTACATACAACTCTTCCGATCCGCTAACGGGACAATACAGCGACCCGGAGGTTACCGACAACACCGTGCTCGATGTTGTGTTTTACCTCCGAACATTGAAAGCCCGATCCAACGCGATACCGATAGTGATGAAGTACTCTCCGGCATATCCGTGTTTACCAGCATCGGTTGCGGTAAATGTCATCTGACGCAATGGAAGACGCCTGTGTCTGACATCGCTGCACTAAGCGAAAAGACTTTTTATCCTTACACCCGATCTCCTCTTACACGATATGGGATCGAAACTCGATGACGGATATACAGAAGGAAATGCGAAGACCTACGAATGGCGAACGCCCCCACTTTGGGGACTAGGTCTCTCAAAAAATTCGCAAGGAGGGAGTTACTACTTATTACATGATGGGCGTGCTACTTCGATTGAACAGGCTATCGAATTTCATGGCGGTGAAGCTTCAACGGCGAGCGAAAAATTTTCGCAGTTGAATGCTCAGGAGAAACAATCACTCATCCGTTTCCTTGAATCACTATGAATCGAAAAGAATTTATTGCGACGTGTGCTTGTGGTCTCCTTTCAGGATGTGCAGGAACAAAATATTTGACTGCTCCAATAGACGGAGATTCGCTGGTTGTTCCCGTAGGTGCATTTCTTGAAAAGAAATATATCGTTGTCGAAAACGATCAGCTGGAATATCCAATCTGTTTATACGGTTTTCCGAAACTGAGTACAGCGCTTTGTTGATGAAGTGTACGCACCAGGGAACCGAGCTCCAGGTCTTCGGCGACAGGCTACAGTGCCAGGCGCACGGAAGCGAGTTCACAAATACGGGGAAAGTTCAGAATGGTCCTGCAGACAGACCATTGAGAACTTTTAAAGTAACTGCAATCGATCAGATAATTAAGATCAAGCTCTCATGAGAACACTTTATTGTTACTGATCGCAATCCCTTCTTTTGCACAAGTAGATTCAACGCTATTTAAACGAACGCCAAGAGATACTTCGGTTAGAAAGGCCATGAACATGGACGCTATTTACAATCGTCCGTTTCTTAGTGTCGGTAAATCTCCCGTTTCGGTCGGGGGATATGTGGAAGCCAACTATCAATACCTGGGCACGAATGGAGTTTCGGAGGGACATAGTTTCGTTATCCCGCGGCATGACGTTGTTTGTGGCTTCGTCGATCCATCGCAAGATCCGTTTTTCTTTCGGAGCTCGAATTTGAAGAAGGGACGAAAGAGATCTCGATAGAATTCGCTGCTCTCGATTTCAACATGCATCCACTCGTCAACTTTCGTGGAGGTATTATCATGAACCCGATCGGTGCATTCAATCAAAATCACGATGGGCCCAAGTGGGAGTTTGTGAATCGTCCCGTGGCGATGACACAAATGTTGCCGGCAACGTGGAGCAATGTCGGAGCCGGGATGTATGGCCGGCAATACATTGGTCCGTGGGCATTCGGCTACGAAGTGTACCTGACCAACGGATTCAACGATGCTATCGTCAACAACAATCTCAACAAGACATTTACTTCCTGCTGCGAAATTGAATCGCGATCGCTTCGAAGAAAGCAGCAACGGCAAACTGATGCTTACGGCGAAAGCAGCCGTGCGTTATGCGAAGCTGGGCGAGATTGGAATTTCATACATGGGCGGTGTGTACAATAAATTCCAGGACGACGGGCTACGGCTCGACGATCAGCGTCGCGTGGATGTTTGGGCTGTCGATTTCAACACCACGTTACCCGTTGTCAAGACATACATCGTTGGCGAATATGCTTTCGTGAAAGTCGACGTTGCTCCGCAGATCGGTCAGCAGTTCGGAGAACACCAGCGTGGCGGATTTGTCGACATTGTGCAACCCGTGCTTCGAAGAAACATGTTCGGATTTCAGCAAGCAGTATTGAACGTCGCCCTTCGTTTGGAAACTTTGGATTGGAACAAGGGCAGGTTTGTGGAAACCAACGGAAGGATCGGCGATGAATTTAACGCAATTGTTCCGGCGATCAGCTTTCGACCAACACAGCAAACGGTTTTCAGGGTGAACTATCGCTTCGAAAAACAGCGCGATATCTTTAACAATCCCGCTGCGAAAAGCGGAGGCATCCAGATCGGAATTTCTTCCTACTTCTAATCGAACCGTATCGCTTTGATCGGATTGATCCTGGTCGTGATGGCAGTAGGTATCAGCAATATTATTGTCACGACGGCAAGTATCAGCAGGTTTAAAAGCACAATTGTTTCAAAATTCCACGCTACCGGTACGAATGCCATGTAGTAATCGTGGGCATTCAGCTTTATGATCCTGAATTGATATTGAAGGTAACACACACCAATCCCCAGGAGGTTCCCAAAAAGCAATCCGCGGAAAACGAGGTTTACTCCATTGTAGACAAAAATAGAACGCACTAATCGATCGCGCGCGCCGAGTGCCTTCAGCATTCCCACCATCTGCGTTCGTTCCATTACCAGGATCAACACAACGGAGATCATATTCACGCATACGACAACCAGTATGATCGCCAATAGATCACGACTTGTCGCGAGACGAGATGCAACCACTGAAACACCGTTTCGAAAGTGTAGTTCGCCGGAATGGCCCGTTGATTATAGTCTGTTTCGTGGTTGATGTACTCAGCTGTTTGCGAGAGCGCCTGTTCTTCGAAGTCGTAAGATGACCACGCATTGAAGCTCTCTGTTACTTTCTCGAACCACGACCAGTCGCTCGACCAAATGTTGTCCTTCGCGGTGTCCATGTAATAAGAATGCAATTGGGATCGATCGAAGCGATCGAAGTCAATAAACACTTCGAGGCCACCTGCAACGCTATCGGCCCAGTCGTTGAGACGTTGCACCAATTTCATGTCGCCAATGATCACCTTCGAATCATAGTACTCGGTAAGATTGGTTTCGTAGATACCAACGACCTTCAGTTTCCTGAAACGTGGCGGGTTCTGAAAGAAATGCACGATAATATCATCACCCAGCTTCGCTCCCACTTTCTCGCAAATCGTTTTACTGAGCACAACTTCCGGAGACATTGCCGAATCCTGGAGATGAATGAATTCACCTTCAACGAGGTTGTCTTTGAACGACTCGACGTCGAAACTTTTCCCGACACCTTTGAAGGCAATGCCCATCAACTCGTCTTGTGTTTTTATGATACCGGGTTTATGAGCATACTCCTGCACGTGCGTCACCATCGGATATTTCTCCGGGTGTTTGATAAGATCGACTTTGTTGAAGTAAAATGGTTTTTCGTCGAGAGGAGTGTCCGACATCTGGCGAACGAGTATATGCGAACTGAAGTTATAGATCTTCTTCTTAACGGTACTTTCGAAACCGTTCATGATCAAAAAAGACACGATTGAAGCACCAAGTCCAACTGTGATCGTAATGATGGCAATCTTGTGAATCGTGGAGGAGAAAGTTCCAGTCTGCTGACGACTTATTCTTTTAGATATGAAGTAAGAAAGGTTCAAAACAATGGCGTAATTTTGACAAAATACTCAAAATGATAAGGACTTTCATCTTATGTCTCCTTATATCTTCAACTTCCTGTGCCCAGCTTAAAGTCGGTGCGGAAAGAACTGATGTTTACCTCCCGAAGCTCAAGGGAAAACGTGTTGCCGTTTTTGCAAACAACACATCCGCGGTGAATGGTGTGCATCTTGTCGATATCTTAATCAGCAAAAAAGTAAACGTGGTGAAGATCATGTCGCCTGAACATGGTTTTCGCGGCGATATTCCCGATGGTGATGAGGTGAATGATTCGGTTGACGGGAAGACAGGCATTAAGATCATTTCAATTTACGGCGATAAGAACAAGAAACCGACGCCAGAGCATCTCTCCGATGTCGATGTTGTGATATTCGATATACAGGACGTTGGTTGTCGCTTCTACACTTACATCAGCTCGTTGCACTATTTGATGGAAGCGTGCGCAGAGAATAAAAAGAAATTACTGGTCTTCGACCGCGCTAATCCGAATGGCTTCGTGGATGGTCCGATCATGCAGGTTGATAACAAGTCGTTCGTGGGCATGCATCCCGTGCCAATCGCACACGGCATGACTATCGGCGAATATGCAAAGATGATCAACGGGGAAGGATGGCTGCCGAATGGAGAGAAGTGTGAGCTCGAAGTGATCGCGCTGTTGAATTATACTCATCACGATTCCATCCCGGTGCCGATAAAACCTTCGCCTAACTTGCCAAACGATCATGCTATAAGACTCTATCCTTCGATCTGTTTATTCGAAGGCACGGCACTCAGTCTCGGTCGTGGAACGTACAATCCGTTCGAAGTTCTCGGTCATCCGGAGCTCAAGAACCAACCGTTCGAGTTCACACCGGTTTCTATCCCAAACATGTCGGCGAAACCGAAGCTCGAAAATCAGTTGTGTCACGGTATCGATCTGCGCCAGGGTAAAACCTGAAAGAAGAATATCATTGAAATACATGATCGAGATGTACAACCAGTTTCCTGACAAGGAAAATTTTTTCATTTCCTACATCGACAAGTTATCCGGAACCATGGAGTTCAAAGAACAGATCAGGAAAGGCATGACCGAAGACGAAATCCGTGCAACCTGGAAAGACGGACTCGATAAGTATAAACAGACAAGGAAGAAATATTTGATGTACCCGGACTGATATGACCTTATGACAAAGTCCGAAAAAGTAAAAGACATTCTCAGGCTCCTGGACAAATACATTCCCAATCCCGAAGTCCCTTTACATCACAAAGACGCGTACACACTACTGATCTCTGTTTTGTTGTCGGCCCAATGCACCGACGAACGCGTAAACAAAATAACGCCGATACTTTTCAAACAGGCCGACAATCCAAACGACATGCTCAAGATGACTCCCGAAGAAATTCGCGAGATCATTAAACCATGCGGACTATCGCCCATGAAGTCGAAAGGCATCTACGGACTCTCGAAGATCCTCGTCGATAAATACAACGGCGAAGTTCCAGGCTCATTCGAAGCACTCGAAGAGCTTCCCGCTGTCGGTCATAAAACGGCATCCGTGGTGATGACTCAATGGTTTGGCCAAGCTGCGTTCCCCGTAGACACGCACATTCATCGATTGGCGTACCGCTGGGGATTGTCGAATGGTAAAAACGTTGAGCAGACCGAACGGGATCTAAAAGTTTTAATACCTGAAAAGAAGTGGGCCAAAGCTCATCTTCAAATCATTTACTTTGGAAGAAAATATTGTCCGGCGAGAGCGCATAATTGGCGTGAATGCCCGATTTGTAAGAAGTACATGAGAAAAGAGTTGAGAGATTAACATGACAAAGCTTAGGATCATATTCATGGGTACACCGGAATTCGCCGTTCCGAGCTTGAACATTCTCGTTGAAAATAATTACGGACGTCGCAGCAGTTATAACCGCGCCAGACAAACCGGGCGGTCGCGGCCAACAATTACAGAAGTCGGACGTAAAGATCGCCGCCGAAAAGCATGGACTGAAGATCCTTCAGCCTGCGAATCTCAAAGCGACGGAATTTATCGACGAGCTGCGAAGCTTAAATGCGAATCTGCAGATCGTTGTTGCTTTCAGAATGCTCCCGGAAGTTGTATGGACGATGCCGTCGATCGGCACATTCAATCTTCATGCTTCATTGCTGCCACAATATCGTGGAGCTGCGCCAATCAACTGGGCGATCATCAATGGAGAGAAAGAGACCGGTGTGACGACTTTCTTTCTGAAGCACGAGATCGACACGGGAAATATTTTGTTCCAGGAGAAAGAAGAGATAAAGGATGACGATGATGCAGGGAGTTTGTATGATAGATTGATGAAGAAGGGTGCGGGTTTGGTTTTGAAAACGGTGAAGGCAATAGAAATTGGAAGTTATGAGGGTAAATCTCAAAAGTGAGTCGATTGATTTAAAGCATGCACCTAAAATCTTCCGTGCACCGATCGATTGGAATCAAAAGTCAGCGGACATTGTGAACTTTGTTCGTGGTATGAATCCAAGCCCCGGGACAACGGCGGTTATTAATGAAAAAACCTTTAGGGTCTTTAAAGTATCAATCGGTGAGGGTCCTTTGAAGTTCAAAACAGCCGACGGCTTTGTTTCTATCGAAGAGCTTCAACCCGAAGGCAAGAAACGTATGAAGACTTCTGATTTCCTTCGCGGATATAAAATTTGAAAAAGATGATAGTCTCCCTTATTGCTGCTCTTTCGAAAAATAACGTGATCGGGAGAAATAACGATCTCCCCTGGAAGCTTCCCGACGACATGAAGTACTTCATGGAAACAACGCGTCAGCACGCCGTGATCATGGGCAGAAAGAACTTCGACTCCCTGCCTACGAAATACAGGCCGTTGAAAGATCGACTAAACATCGTTATTACACGAAGCCCCCAACTTATTGAAAGATTACGATGTCCGCGCCGTTAGCTCAATCGATGCGGCATTCGAACAGGCACCTCGAAGTGAAGAAGTGTTTGTGATCGGCGGAGCCGAGATCTTCAGGCAGACTCTCGACCGCGCCAACCGTTTATATCTTACGGAGATCGATGCTGTTGTGGAAGGCGACGTCCATTTTCCAGACTACGATAAAAGTCCCTGGAAAGAAGTTTCACGTACTCATCACAAGGCCGACGAGCGGCATGCTTACGCGTTTGATTTCGTGTTGTACGAGCGGAAATAATCTTCCTTTATTTTTTCTAACTTTCACTCCCTAACCCCATAACCATGGACGCAAATACGCTTGACACTCACAAGAAAATTCTTGGTATCGTTTATATCATTTCGGCATCATTTGCTTTGCTGGTCGCGATCTTCATTCGCGCCGTCATGTCACTCGTGTTCGAGTTTGCTTTCGATGAGGCCGACATCGACGATCGGAGAGCTATTGAATTCGTTTCGCACAATCGTTTCATTTATTCCCGCATTGATCATCGTATTTAGTGTCATTCCCACCCTGATCGCAGGAATCGGATTACTTGCCCAGGCAAGCTGGGCCCCGATCTTTTCCATGATCGTTGGGTGTCTCAAGCTTATCTCCTTCCCTATTGGAACAATCATCGGTATTTATGCGATCTGGCTCTTCGCCGAAGATCAGCGACTTAAAAGATTAGCAAACGGATAATGGCATCACTCAAGGGCCAGGTGATATGGATCACCGGCGCATCATCGGGAATTGGTGAAGCATTGGTATACAACCTTGCTCACCAGGGGGCAAAATTAATTCTGTCTGCGCGCAGGAAAGAAGAAATGGAGCGCGTAAAGGGAAACTGCCCCGATACGCACAAGCCGACATCAGAATTTTACCACTCGATCTTTCCGACAGCTCTACGCTTCCGCTGATGGCACAAGCTGCCACACAATTTTTTGGTCACGTCGACATTCTCATCAACAACGGCGGGATCAGCCAACGTGGAATGGCGAAGGATACGATTCTCGAAGTTGACCGGAGACTCATGGAAGTCGACTACTTCGGACAAATAGCAATAACGAAAGGTTTGATCCCACACTTTATTCAAAGAAAGAAAGGACACTTCGTAGTGATCACCAGTGTACTGGGAATGATCGGTGCACAAAATCGTACCGGTTACGCTGCAGCAAAACATGCATTGCATGGTTTCTTCGATTTGCCTTCGCGCAGAATTGTGGAATGAAAGCAAGGACATTCACGTCACGATCGTTGTTCCGGGTTGGATCGCCACGAATCTCGCGTTGTATGCGCTTACTGCGAGCGGCAAAGAGTTGAACGAGGCCGACCTGAGAAACTCAGGAGGTCTCACGCCCGAGTCGCTTGCAACAAAAGTTGTGTCGGCGATCAGAAGAAAAAAAGAAGAAGTCTACTTCGGTGGTTTCAAAGAGATGACCTCAGTTTATCTGAAGAGATTTGTGCCGGGAATCTTTTCGAAGATTGTCAGGAACGTAAAGACTGACAGAATAGCTTCGCAGCAGAAGTAATGGAATGGTATGAATACCTTCTCATTACAATTGTGGGCTTCTGTGCTGCGTTCCTGAATACGGTTGGAGGCGGCGGCTCACTCTTCACTGTTCCCATTCTTACCTTTCTCGGAATCCCCATCACGTTAGCGAATGCTACGTCTCGTGTCGCGATATTATCTCAGAACATCTTCGCAGTTTTCGGATTCGCCAGCAAAAAAGTAGAGCTACCTG
The DNA here is from genome assembly GCA_037200305.1 of Bacteroidota bacterium. Taxonomy (GTDB): domain Bacteria; phylum Bacteroidota; class Bacteroidia; order Cytophagales; family Cyclobacteriaceae; genus ELB16-189. Next base: position 147,582 of record JBBCGZ010000001.1, on the reverse strand, counting down.
TACGATACAGTTTCTGGTTGTGTCTCACATCCCTCATTGGCGGCTTCATTGGAAGCACGCTCGCTTCATCGGTCGATGACAAGATCTTCAGCAGACTGTTTGTTGTAGTGATGTTGATCTCTTTGGTGCTTGTAATCTTCGATCCATTCAAATCAAAAAGCCAGGAAGAAAATCTCTCACCACGACGACAGGCTATCGGTGCATTCATATTCTTCTTCATTGGGATTTACGGAGGTTTTGTTCAGGCAGGCATCGGATTCCTTGTGATCGGTACCCTTAGCGTTGTCAACAATATGAACCTTGTGAAGGTGAACTATCTGAAAGTGTTTGTTGCAATTCTATATACCTCCATTTCGGTACTGGTATTTGCCTACGAAAAAAAGATCGTTTGGTCTACTGGACTTGTTTTGGCTATTGGACACGCCCTGGGAGGCTGGTATGCGAGTCGCTGGTCGGTTAAGGCTGGCGAACTGTGGATAAAACGCATCATGATAGTTTTCGGTATTAGCGATGGCAATCAAGCTTTGGTTTTCGTAGGCGAATAACCCTTTTTCGGTACGTCAATTTTTTCGTGCAATTTTTTAAATCCTCAAATCACTTTCTTTTCCCCAAAACTTGATATAATTTCATTGTACCTAAGCCACCCCGCGGATAAAGAATGAACGTCCTGACGCAATTGCGAAGATTTATCGTAGGACGTCGTGTGTTCATTCTCTCACACCTTCAGTTCAAACGGATCATTCTTACGGGCCAAATGGCCATCATCGTGATCATGCTTACGACCGCGTACGCATTGTTCGACATCCTTAATGGCGTCTATGTATCGTGGCCGTACACCAGGCAGCCTGTGCAATTCTTGCCTTCGTCGCCCTGATCCTCAACCGCCGGGGAAAACACACGCTGGCAAAGGTGATACTCGTAACAACGACCAACCTGACCGTGTATGTCTTCGCGGCCAGCGAGAACATTCACACAGAGCTCGATGCATTCTTTATCGTGATCGCTATCGCAACGATCGCCGGCTTCGGCTATGAACAAAAGAACCTGGCGATGGCCTTCGTATCCCTGACTCTACTACTTTATCTCGCCTCAATCTATCTCGACTTCAAACCGATCGACGGTCTGTACCTGAATCCCGCTTACGCGAAAGAAAACAAGACCATCAATTTCATCACGAGTCTCGTTGCCGCCTCCCTGGTCTTATTTGCATTGATCACAGTAAATTTTCATTCAGAGAAAGCATTGCGTGAGAAAGAACACATGATGGTTGAGAAGAACGAAGAGCTCACGCAACTAAACATGGAGCTCGACCGGTTTGTCTATACCAGCTCGCATGATCTTACCGCCCCGCTCCGATCGATCATGGGTTTGATCACACTGTCGAACCTTAGTGAAGATCCGGAAGAGACGAAGAAGTATATCGCAATGATCAAAGACCGGGTCAGCGAGCTCGAGAAGTTCATCAAAGAGATGAGCGATTATAAGAAAAACGCGAGCTCCGCTGTTAACTTCGAAGACATCCAGGTAAGGAAAATGATCCACGATGTCCTGGAAACCCTCCAGTTCTATCCTCACGCGGAGAAACTTTCAATCGACATCAACATCGAAGAAGAACTAACGATCTGTACTGATCACACTCGTCTGAAAGTTATCCTCTCGAACATCATCAGCAACTGCTTTAAATATTGCGATCTCAACAAGAAAGAATCGTTTGTGAGGATCATGGCAGGACAGAAGAATGATTTCGTTCATTTGCAGATTGCCGACAATGGTCTCGGCATCAATGAGACCTCACTCCCCAAAATATTCGACATGTTCTATCGCGCGCACGAGCACAGCGATGGTACAGGACTGGGATTGTATATTGTAAAAGAGACGATCGACAAACTTGGTGGAACTATTGCAGTTCACTCCTCTGTTGGTAATGGTACGACGTTTAATATTACCTTACCGACGAATCTCACGAAATACCGAAAGATATGATTAAGTGGAAAGACGTTTTAGAGTATGCTTCTAAGGGAAATCCGGCCCCGCCGAAGCGTGTAGAGAAAACAGAAGACGAATGGAAGCAAGTTCTCACTGGCGACGAATATTACATTATTCGCAAGAAGGGAACGGAGCGCGCATTCAGCGGCGAATATTGCGAAGCGCATGAGCCTGGCAAGTATGCGTGTCGTGCTTGTGAAACACTGCTGTTCGATTCAACAGTGAAGTTTGAATCCGGCACCGGCTGGCCAAGTTTTACCCAGGCTGTTTCAAATGACGTGATCAAGTATATTAAAGATACCAGCTTTGGAATGGTGAGAGTGGAAGCATGCTGCAATGTTTGCGATGCACATCTCGGGCATGTTTTCCAGGATGGACCTCCGCCATCGGGACTGCGTTACTGCATCAATTCTGCTTCGATAAAATTGATAGGGAAGTAATTAACTTCCCTTTCCAAACTTTGTATTGAATATTGGAAGCACTCTTAAGCCTCTTGGGTTTTCTTTAACAATATTGATTAACCCAAACTGAATCCCTTTCACTCTCGTTGCATAGTTTACAATTCCTATCGCAAACTCCTCTCTGCTCTCCTTTGATGCTGTTGTAAGCGCTGACAGATAATCCTGTCATTGTTCCTTCTTTCACTTCCGTGGTACCGTCGTCGTTTTTATGCTTATCGCCTACGCGGAACCAGGCCGGAGCGATCATAATACCTTTCACATCTATTCCACCGACTGCAGACGCGATAACGAGTCCCGTCACCTTACGACTTCCAACACCGATGCATGCTACCGTGATCCCCTTTCACTTCTTCGCCTGCACCGACGCCAATCCCGGCAATCGTGATACCGCGAATGCGATCGCCTGCGCCAATACCTGCGAGGGCCGCCGTAAAGCCGTTGAGATCTCCTCCAGCACCCACGCCAAGTCCACCGATTGTAATACCGTTAACATTGCCGCCGGATCCAACGCCAAGCCCGCCAAATGTGAAGCCTGAAAGATTTCCGCCAGCACCAATGCCGAGTCCACCAAAGTTGAAACCACCTATGTCGCCACCGGAACCTGCGCCAAGTCCACCGATAGTAATACCGCGAAGGTCTCCACCCGAACCGATACCGAGCCCACCAATATTAAGACCTGTTATGTTGTCACCGGCGCCGGCGCCAAGCACACCAATGTTGATGCCCGTGAGATTTCCTGTCGTACCAACGCCCAACGCGCCGATACTAATACCATTCTGGTTTTCGTGACCCATTGCCAATGGCAAACCGAGCGACAGACCATTGACGGTTCCTGTCTGGTACGAATCATCTTTGGTTACCCAAATGGTTGTATTGATACCATTGATCTTTTCGACATCCTTGTCTTTAAAGTTGAAGCGAATGCCGGTGAACTTCGAAAGATTACCGAAGCCGAGGCCGCCGCGCTTCGAAGGAATTCCAAGGCCTTGTGAAAAACTATTATTGAATAGCAACACAAGTGCTGCCAGGAAGAGAAGCTTCTTCATAAGATGTGTTTTGAGTTTCAGTACTTAGACTGGAATAGTCCCTTTAGGGTTGCGCGCTTGGAAAAATTTCGTCGCTAACTGTCATTGCACGGCTTGGCCGGGCAATCCCGTTTTCGAGACGGGATTACCCGCATTCGCGTGTAATGACTAATTCTGGTAAGCGAAAACGCGTTTGAGTATATCTGTTGTGCGCGCTACCGGATTCTGACGAATATTCTGTTCCTCTTTCGCGATCATGGTAAACAATCCCTGGATGGCGAGATCGGTAGCATAGTCGTCGAGATTGGGATTCACTTTTCAACGAGGGGAATTTTGTTGTACGTGTTAACGAGATCGCCATAATATTTCGTAGCATTCACTTATTGAGTGAATTCTGAATCACTGGTTTAAACTTGCTCTTCAATTGAATTGAAGTTGTCTTCTTGAGATACTGTGTAGCTGCGTCCTGCTGACCTTTGAGGATCGACCACGCATCTTCGATGGTCATTTGTTGAATCGCACTGATGAATATTGGCTTCGCCTCTTTCGCCGCATCTTCTGCACCATGGTTCAACGTTGCCACAAACTTATCGACTTCATTACCCATGCCGATCTGCCTTAAACGATCCTCCACTTTCTTTACATCGGGAGGGAACGGGATCTTGATCTCGGGATTACCGAAATAACCATCGATAGCGGATAATTTATCGGCACCAACAGACGTGCCTTTAAGTAATGCTTCCTTAAGTCCTTCCGCTACGTCGGCGGATGTCGGCGTACTGTCGCCCGTTTCTTTTCCGAAGTCGGATATGGCCTGACTGATTTGAGCAGATGTACATCCAATCAATAATGCCAACAAAAAGGCTGCAAAAAACAAATGCGCGTTTCATAGACTAAAGTTAGGGATATCCTTTACATTCTTACAACCTGATAATGCCATAGTAAATTCAAAATCTGCCATGAAATTTCGAATCACCTGGTACACACCTGCTTCGCCGGCGATGGCCAACCCGTAGGCATACGGCCTTCCGATGCATACCGCGTCGGCCCCGAGTGCAATTGCTTTGAACATATCGGCTCCGCCACGAATGCCGCCGTCTAACAAAATTGGAATTCTCTTTCTTACAACATCGGCGATCTTCGGAAGAACGTCCAGTGTTGCGACAGCTCCGTCAACCTGGCGGCCGCCGTGATTCGATACAACGATGCCATTCATTCCGTGGTCGATCGCCTTCGAAGCATCATCGGGATGAAGAATGCCTTTCAGTAAGATCGGAAGCCTGGTGGTCTCACGAAGAAATGAAAGATCACTCCACGTCAATGCCGGGTTCGAATAAATGCTTACAAACTTTTGAACTGCTCGTCGAGGCCGGCCAGATAAAAGCTTGCTGATAAAATTTCCTCCAGGATAGGCACTAGTCATCTTCATGAGTCCGGCTATACTATGCGGTGTGACCTTATGTTTAACAGGCGGAGCATCATCGGGTTCGTCCATTAACTTTTGGAAGACAGGATCCGAAGTGTATTGCGCGATTCCTTTTCCTTCGAGGAAAGGAAGGTACGCGAGGTCGAGATCACGAGTCCTCCACCCTAACAATGTCGTATCGAGTGTAATTATTATTGCAGTGCATCCGCATGCTTCTGCGCGATGTGCGAAGCTTGCAACAAGATCTCGCGACTTACTCCAATACATTTGGAACCATCGTGGGCTGGTGCCCATTGCTTTCGCAACATTCTCCATCGGCACTGAAGCCTGGTTTGAAAAGATGAAGGGCACGCCTGTCGCAGCGGCGGCTCGGCCCACTGCAAGATCGGCGTCGCGATGTGCGAGCTCCAGCACGCCGACGGGCGATAGAAATAATGGTATCGGGAGTTTCGTTCCGAGGATCTCGACAGATGTATCGCGCTCGCTCACGTTGTTGAGCATGCGTGGTGTGATCTTATAATGATCGAAGGCGGAACGATTTCGTGAGACTGTGTGCTCGAGACCGGCACCACCGGCGATATAATCGAAAGCTTGGGTTGTTAGTACGGATTTCGCGCGCTGCTCTAGCGTTGGAAGGTCTACAGGAATGCTAAGCTTTTTGCCGGCGAGGCCATTGAGGTAAATTTCTTTCTGCCATTCCGTTGCAGACATTACTTATTAAGATTCTTGATCTTTTGGTTGAACCAATCGTCGCCACCGTCACCACCTTCGCTGCGTTTTTCTTTCGCTGGAGTGAAGTCTTTCGCTGGAGCGAAGTCCTTCTTTGGAGTGAAATCTTTCTTTGGGCCGAAATCCTTCTTTGCTCCAAAGCTTCTTTTCGACTGGTACTCCTTCTTGCCGGAAAAACCACCTGGTTTCTTTTCGCGACGTTCTTTTCGTTCAACAGGTCTCTCGTCTCTATCGCCGGTCAACTCAATTCTCACAATCCTTCCTTTGAATTCAAAACCATGCAGATGCTGACGAACAACTTCACTCACACTCTTTTCAACTTCAAAAAAAGAATAAGCACCTTTTACATCGATCTTGCCGATGTCTTTTCCTTTCACGCCAGAACGATCACATACCAGCGACAACAAACGTCCCTTGTCGAGACCATCCATCTTGCCGAGGTTGATAAACAAACGATCGCCTGTCGTAAATCTCTCTGTGGGATAATCGCCTTCCGCCACTTTTGCCTGGTTGAGATCCGGAGCGCCGCGATAATAGTCGAGAAGATGATTGAACTCGAGTGATGTAAATCTCTTGATGATATCCTCTTTGCTAAGATCCAACAACTCGTTGTAAACGGCCGGAAGAAATTCAGCGATCTCATCTTCAACAATCTGAACCTGGCGAAGCCTGTGGACAAGGTTCAACAGGCGCGCCTGGCAAACTTGTTCGCCCGTTGGAATGGGTTTCTTTTCGATCTTCGCGTCGATCATTTTCTCGATCTGTTTGATCTTCGAAGTTTCGCGACGAGTAACGATTGCAATTGAAATTCCTTTCTTGCCCGCACGCGCTGTTCGACCACTGCGGTGTGTATAGAATTCTATTTCGTCGGGAAGATTAAGGTGAATAACGTGTGTGATGTTGCTCACATCGATACCACGAGCCGCAACATCGGTAGCAACCAGCAGCTGGAGCGACTTGTTCTTAAACGCAGCCATTACCTTGTCGCGTTGTTGTTGCGTGAGATCACCATGAAGCGAATCGGCATTGTAGCCATCGCGCATCAGGTTTTCCGCGATACGTTGTGTCTCGATCTTCGTTCGGCAGAAGATCACCGCGAAAATATCGATGTTGTAATCGACAATACGTTTCAATGCATCGTAACGCTGCCTGTCGTCAACAACAATGTATTGATGTTCGATGTTAACGTTACCTTTATTTTGATCACCAATCGTTAGTTCGAATGGATTGGTCATGTAAGCCTGCGCAATCTTCCGGACTTCCTTGGGCATGGTGGCTGAGAACAACCACACCTTCTTTTCTTCAGGAGTTTCTGCAAGTATCGTATCGATATCTTCCTTGAATCCATGTTGAGCATCTCGTCTGCTTCGTCCAGCACGACAAACTTTATCAACTCGATGCGGATCACTTTGCGCTCCATGAGGTCCATCAATCGTCCTGGTGTTGCCACGATGATCTGCGCACCACGACGGATCTTTTTGATCTGGTCGGAGATACTTGCACCTCCGTAAACCGGAACGATATTGAGAGGTTTTACTTTATCTGAAAAGCGATTGAGGTCACCCGAGATCTGCACGCATAACTCGCGCGTCGGAGCCAGTACCAGCGCCTGGGTAGTCTGAACTTCATTGGAGCAAAGCTCAATCAATGGCAGACCGAAGGCCCGCCGTTTTTCCCGTACCCGTTTGCGCTAATGCAACAAGGTCGCGATTCTCGGTCAACAGGTAAGGAATAGCTTTCTCCTGTACTGGCGTTGGAGTTTCAAAAACCGAGTTGCTTAATGGTTTCAAGGATCGCGCTGGAAAGACCCAGGGACTGGAAAGATGACATTTAGGTGTTTGTTAGGTACAAAGGTAGCGATTACCTTTCGAACATCATGGTTAAAGCTGAATTGCTGACTATAGGTGATGAGATCCTTTATGGTCAAATAGTCGACACAAATTCTCAATGGATGGGCGTGGAGCTCGGTAATGCCGGTGTAAAAGTTGTCCGGAAGACATCTGTAGGCGACGAAGAAAGTGAAATACTTGCTGCCCTTCGCAGAGGCAGAAAAAAGAGCCGATATTATTTTAATAACCGGTGGACTTGGTCCAACGAGCGATGACCTTACGAAGCCTTGTCTCGCAAAGTATTTCAATTGCGAGATGACGATGAACGAAGAAGCATTGGCTGAAGTAACAGACTTCTTTAAAAGTCGTGGGCGCGAGCTGTCGGAAGTAAATCGAAACCAGGCGTTGCTTCCCGTTTGTTGCGAGAAGATCACGAACAGCATGGGCACTGCACCAGGAATGTGGTTTCCACGAAATGGAAAAGTCTTCGTTTCGATGCCCGGCGTTCCACACGAGATGAAACGAATGATGACCGACATCATTATTCCAAAGATCAAGTCATCGTTTGCTACACCTGTCATTCATCATAAGATAATTCAGACGATTGGCATCGGCGAGTCGGTTCTCGCTGAAAAGATTGAAGCGTGGGAGAAAGCATTGCCTCCGCACATGAAGCTCGCTTACCTGCCTTCGTTAGGTGAAGTGAAGCTGAGATTAACTGGCATTGGCAAATCGAAACAAGAGCTGGAAAAAGAAGCGGATGAATTAACGGAGAAATTAAAAGAGCGGATCGGTAGCTTCATCTTTGGTTATGGCGATGCCCCGATCGAAGTTGTTATTGGCAACATCCTAAAAGAGCAAGGCCTTACATTGGCCGTTGCTGAAAGTTGCACGGGTGGATATGTATCGCACCTGATAACAACGGTTCCCGGCAGCTCTGCGTATTTCTTTGGTAGTATGATCCCTTACGCTTATGAGATCAAGATGCGGCAGTTGGGTGTGAAGCCGGAGACGTTGGAGAAATACGGTGCCGTTAGTGAGCCAACTATTGTTGAGATGGCGAATATCGTTCGCGCAAAATTCAATACCGACATCGGCGTGGCCACGAGTGGTGTTGCCGGTCCCGGCGGCGCAACGCCAGACAAACCTGTTGGACTGGTTTGGATTGCATATTCAGATAAACATCAGACCGTAACGAAGCGGCTTCAATTGTCGAAAGACAGGTTAATAAATATCAAGTTGGCGACAACGGCAGTATTGAATTTGATAAGAACTTCGCTACCCAAGAGATAATTCTGTCTTTGCCGCAATCGTTTCCGGTGCCACCAAAAATCCTTACTTTTGCATTTGAAATCTAAAAGAGATGGCCGACGTTCAGCTAATCATGCCCAAAATGGGCGAAAGCATCATGGAAGCTACGATCTTGAGCTGGCTCAAAAAGCCCGGCGATAAGATCGAACAGGATGAATCGGTGCTCGAAGTAGCTACTGATAAAGTAGACACTGAAGTGCCTTCTACTTATGCCGGTGTGTTGAAAGAGATCCTTGCCAAAGAAGGTGAGGTTGTGAAAGTTGGTGTGCCGATAGCAATCATTACTTCCGACGTTGAAGTAGCGACAGAAGCTCCCCAGTCGAAACCCGCTGTAAAAAAAGAAGCGCCGGTTGCTGTTGCTGCCGTAGCTTCGAACGGTCACGCTTCAAACTTCAAAAATTCGTCTCGTTTCTATTCTCCGTTGGTGAAGAACATCGCGAAAGAAGAGAACATAGCGGTTGCCGAGCTCGAAACCATTCCTGGCTCCGGAACGGAAGGACGCGTTACAAAAAAAGATATTCTTGCATATGTTCAGAACCGTAAGCTCGGTCAGTCGATCAGTGTAGGTTCGAACCGGATGAACGGCGCCGCTCCTTTGGTGCCCGCATCGTTCAGCGCCGGCGACGAGATCATAGAGATGGATCGCATGCGTAAGATGATCGCCGAGCGGATGATCGACAGCAGGCGCGTTTCTGCTCACGTTACTTCGTTCGTTGAAGCCGACGTAACGAACATTGTTTACTGGCGCAATAAGAACAAGCACGAGTTTCAACGTCGCGAAGGCGGCGCATTGACATACACTCCGATATTTTTGGAAGCCGTTATTCTTGCCATCAAAGACTACCCGATGATCAATGTCCAGGTAGACGGAAGCAGGATCATTAAGAAGAAAGATATCAATCTTGGTATGGCTGTCGCATTGCCTTCCGGAAATCTTATCGTTCCAGTAATTCACCAGGCTGATCAATACAATCTCACTGGTCTTGCGAAGATCGTGAACGATGTTGTTACGCGCGCCCGCGATAATAAGTTGAAACCCGATGAGCTTTCAGGTGGCACCTTCACTGTGTCGAATGTTGGCTCTTTTGGAAACGTGATGGGCACACCGATCATTATGCAACCACAGGTCGGTATTATTGCAGTTGGTGCAGTTCAAAAGAAACCTGCCGTTGTCGAAAGTCCTTATGGTGATGCGATTGCTATCCGTCACAAGATGTTCCTCTCACACTCGTACGATCATCGCGTTGTAGATGGTGCGTTGGGAGGAAGTGTTGTGAGGAGGGTTGCTGATTACCTGGAGAAGTTCGATGTAAATCGAACTATCTAACGACTAAATACCCAGTAACTTTCTTACTTCCATCACCTAAATCGATGGTATAAAAATACGTTCCGGCCGGAAGCTTACTTCCATTCTCCGACAATCCGCGAACGCCGTTTGGTTATTATCGTAGCCCGTAGATTCAAACACCCGATCACCCCAACGATTGTGAATAACAACCGTGTTGCTTTTATAGAACTCGATGTTGTTGATATAGAACAAATCGTTCTTCCCGTCATTGCCAACAGACACCGCATTGTAAATAGTAATCTTATGATCTGTTTCAACCTTCTGTGTTGCAAACGCATAATATTTAAAGGTTGGCGAATCATGGTGCAGGTCGGAATATGGACCGGTCGACGTGTTAGACCTGCCGACGGTAATGTCACCGTCTAATTCTTCGTCAGCAAGAGTAAATATGATTGAGGCCGACTTCAACGCATCGCCGCTGCTCGCCAACTCCCAGTAACGTTTTTTAGATATCTCATTCAGAGACGTGTCAACAGTCAAAACCTCGTTGGTTATCTCGTGAAGAGTAATAATGCCAAATGCCGACGCATCTGTAACTCCACTAATAGTTACCGGCAGGTAAGTTGTTCCATTGCCAATCGGGTATGTCCAATCTCCAGCGCCCTTTCTTTCGACAGGTCCGTTGATATGCGATTGATCGCTGCCACCGGTAATCGTAACACTCTGATCCATCACGATGCGCGCGCCGTTCTTCGACACGAGCACACCGTCATTCAACGTCAATGCAGATTGCACAAAGATGTCAGCAAGAAATTCTTTCTTGCCTCCGCCACTGATCACGAGCTTCTCGATCGACTGTGCGTTGTGATTGATCACCTGGTCCAGGTCGCTATCGAACGTGACTTCACCCGAGCCGGCATCGTAAGTTCCTGAATTGATCCAGGCGCCGGCTATGATGATCTGTCCGTTGTTGATCAACGTACCATGATTAACGATGCTATCCGGAACTGATAGTATCGTAGCGGTTGAAATGCTCACGATAGCGCCGTTGTTATAAAATCCCTGGGCTGCCAGTTGTCCGCAGCCGAAGATCGTCAATATGAAAAAGAGACGCCGCATGTTAATTCTTTGCGTCTGCTTTAAGTCCGATTGCCTTCTTGATTTGTTCAAGCTCGGCCGTGAGAGCCTCGTATTTCTTTTCGCTTTCGTTGAGCTTGTTATTCAGATCATCAATCTGAACCTGTTGCTCTTGTACGGCTTTCACCAGTGGTGCAACGAAGTCGGTGTAGCGAAGACCGAGCGTGCGATCCTTGTCGCCATTAATCGTGAGCACGGCATTGCTTGTGCCTACCAGTTCTTCGATGTCTTGTGCAATAAATCCCCAGTTGGTTCTTGCGTCATCGAGGTTTTTCATGTTGTACGAAACCGGCTTGAGTTTCATCACGAGATCAAGTCCTGCGGTCAATGGCTGTATGTTCTTTTTCAGGCGACGATCGGACGAAGCCGTGAAGGCCACCTCTCCCTGGATAACAGTAACCAATGCATTACCGATACGCACTTTGTTGTTGGCATCTACCTTGGTATTATAACCGATTGCCGTTGCGTTGTTAAGACCGCCGGTAGTAACATCGGCGAAGTAGCCGAGAATAGTATTTTGTGTACCAATGGTATTGTTTAGACCAGAGCTGTTGCCAAGGAAAGCATTGAGTGTACCGCTTGAATTATTCAGCCCCGATTTTTCTCCGATGAAAGTACTTGGGCCAGTTGTTGAATTCTGACCTGCCTGTGCACCGATAAAAGTGTTCCCGTTGAAAGTACTGACTGTTGTTGCAGAGCCTGCGTTCCAACCGATCAACGTGTTGAGATCTCCGCTCGCATTGTTTGCACCTGCAAATGATCCCATCATCACATTATACTGACCGTCTAAAAGGTTTGTGCCAGTAGCGTGTCCAAAGAGAGCGTTGTCTGTAGCGCCGCCGCCTGCACCGCCCACGTTCAATCCTGCAAAGAGGTTATTTGTTCCAGCATTATTGAGGAGTACGCTGCCACTTGGGTTAGCCCATTGCACCGAACCAGCCAGGGTAGTAAGCACCTGGCCGTTGAAAGCGCTTATCGCTATTTTATTAACACTAATGCCAGCCGTTGCACTGATGTCGCCATTAGCAATAGTTCCATCGAGGATCTTTGCTGATGTCACAGCATCGGCAGCGAGATCGTTAGCGCCTATGGTACCATCAACAATTTTGTTAGTTGTTACAGAGTTATCTGCGAGATCGAGAGTAGCAACAGTTCCGTCGAGGATGTTACCGCTGGTGACTGTTCCAGTCGATATATCAGTACCGAGAATCGCTCCGTCAATAATGTCAACACTTGCAATGGTTGCGTCGGCGATCTTCAAACCGGTTACTGAATTATCGGCAATGTCTACCGTTACTATTGTTCCGTCGAGAATGTTCGCGCTTGTCAGCGTATTGTTCGCTACATCGGCAGCTACGATCGTAGCGTTGAGGATATCATTCGAAGTGATAGTTGCATCTAATATTTTTGCCGATGTCACTGCATCCGTTCCAAGATCAGCGGTAGCTACCGTTCCATCAAGGATATCCACACTCGCTATTGTTCCATCAAGAACATCCGCGCTCGCTACCGTTCCATCTGCAATCTTTGCACTCGTGATGGCATTGTTCGTCACAGTCGGATTTGGATAGGTTCCTGCGAGGTCCCCTCCTGCCGTTCCAGCGCTCGACAAAGTCACAGTCTGCGGTCCGCCCGATATTCGTGTGATCGACAATACACCGGTGGTACCATTATATGAAAGAGCCTGATCATCGGTGTTCGTTCCGGCAAACGGCGTCAAGTCTATGTCCGTAGCCGAAGAATTTCCAGTAATCGAGAGTGTCGATCCAACCAATTGAAGGTCTTGAGCCGCAAAGGATGACAAGTCTATCGAAGTAGCCGAAGAGCCAGTTATTGAAAGGGTCGTTCCGACCAACTGGAGATCCTGCGCCGTTCCAACCGCCTTCCATTGTGTTGCCTCCCAATAGTAAAATTTATTGTCGTCGCTGTCGAACACCATCAGGCCATTCTCTTTGGTCGTGAGTCCGTTGATAAATGAAGTTGCTGTACGCTGTGCTGTGGTCAGCTTAGGTATCAAGATCCCCTGGTTGTTGCCTGTAGAGATCAATTCGAGCACGGCGTTTTTATTGGGGCTGGCCACACCAATACCAACAGAGTTCTGCGCATACGCCGACACCGTTGACAATACCAGTGACCATAAAAGAATTCTTTGAGCCAACTTCATAGGGGTTTGAATTAGGGGGAACTAAAACTACGAGAATTCCGTAAAAAAATGGCATGTTTACAGCTATGAAATTCGGAACCAAGGCAATTCACGCAGGTCTTGAACCTGATCCGTCCACGGGAGCAATCATGACTCCTATCTATCAGACATCAACTTACGTACAGGAATCACCCGGTAAGCATAAGGGTTATGGTTACGCTCGTGGTGCCAACCCCACGAGAAATCAACTTCAAAAAAATATCGCGGCACTCGAGAACGGTAAGTTCGGATTGTGCTTCAGCTCCGGTATGGGCGCCACCGATGCCGTTATCAAACTACTTCAACCCGGCGATGAAGTGATTACCAGCAACGATCTGTACGGCGGTTCGTACCGGATGTTCACGAAAGTGTTTGAGAAGTACGGTATCAAGTTTCATTTTGCCGACATGTCCAATGCCGCTGCGCTTGCACCGCTTGTTAATGACAAGACAAAATTATTCTGGATCGAAACACCTTCGAATCCATTGATGAGAATAACAGACATCGCTGCTTGTGTTGCTCTTGCAAAAAGAAGCAAAGCGATCGTAGCCGTAGATAATACTTTTGCTTCGCCTTATCTTCAGAACCCGCTCGATCTCGGGGCAGATATCGTGATGCACTCTGTTACAAAATATCTTGGTGGTCACTCCGATGTGATCATGGGTGCTCTTGTTGTGAATGACGAGAAGCTTTACCAGGATCTTGCGTTCATCTGCAATTCATGTGGCGCAGTTCCAGGTCCGCAAGATTCTTTTCTTGTTCTTCGTGGTATCAAGACGTTACATCTTCGTATGGAACGTCATTGCACGAACGGAAAGACGATCGCGGAATTCCTTCGCAATCATCCGAAAGTCGGAAAAGTTTACTGGCCAGGTTTCAGTGATCATCCCAATCACGACATCGCCAAAAAACAAATGAAGGATTTCGGAGGGATGCTTTCTTTCGTATTGAAAGATGACAGTGAAGCGAAAGCTCGCTTGTTGATGGAGTCGGTCGAGATCTTCGCATTGGCCGAATCATTAGGTGGTGTAGAGTCATTGATCAATCACCCTGCTTCGATGACGCATGCAAGCATACCCAAAGACCAAAGGATCAAGAATGGACTTAGCGATTCGTTGGTGAGATTGAGTGTGGGGGTTGAAGATATCGAGGACCTTATTGAAGATTTGAAGCAAGCCCTCGCGAAGGTTTAATCAGTGTTTGGGTCGTCGATTCCCCTTCATCTTCCGAGCCTTCCGGTCCTGCTTCTCTTCTGTCCTGATCTTCTTCTTCAGAGAAAGATCCTTCTTCCCGCTTTTCGATTTCCGGGTGGATTCATGAACATAGCGCTGGTCGGCGGTCATCTTTGCCGATTCATCAGAGCTAAGCTTTTTGGATTTCTTTTGAGCGAATGTAATTGTAGATGCGGCCAACAAACAGACAAATAACAAGATCGCTTTCTTCATAATACAGGTTTCACTACAAAGGTAGTGTAATTATAAATTCACTGCCCTTATTCCTCGCTGTCTCCAGCTTAATATTGCCTTTCAGCCTGTCGACAAGCGTTTTAACGATGGCGAGGCCAAGTCCATTAGAGCTTTCGCCGCCGGTGGGACGTGCACTGAGCTTCTTGAATTTCTGGAACAGGAACGGCTTGTCTTCGTCGAGGAAGCCGGGGCCGGTGTCTTTCACAGTCACGACCAGTGCATTGTCAGCAACGTAACCACCAACGGTTACCGTCGAACCTTTCGTTGAAAACTTGACCGCATTCGACAAGAGATTATCGACAATGCGATTGAGATAATTCTCGTCGGTGGTAACAGGCTTCTCGATCTGCACCTTCAGCTCGAGCTTGATTGTCTTTGCGTCGGCAGCCACCTGCCACGACTTCACACGTTCTTCGAGCACCGGAGCAATAGCGATCTCACGGAGATGCGGTGCACTGCCTGCTTCTTCGAGTGCGTTGACGTCTAGAAGATCTGTAATAAGATCCAGGCCCGAACGTGTTGAATCTCCAATCATTTTGATGTAACGATGCAGTTCGGGCGGCAGCTTCGTTTCTTTCTCCATTATTGAAGTCAACCCGGAAATCCTGTTGAGGGGCGACTTCAAATCGTGAGCAACGATATTCATCAGGGTGTTCTTTTCCTGGTTCAGATCTGAGAGCACCTGGTTGCTGTGAGAAAGGTCTTCGTTCTTTCGGGATATAGCTTCGCGCTGACTCACGATGTGCGAGTTCTGCAATGCAAGTTTATGATTGATCAATCGACGGCGTCGACTATTGATCCAGAGTATTGCCGCGATTGTTGTAATCGATGCAACGACAATGATCAGAACGACATTTTGAAGTCGGGTCTTGGCGATTAGGACAGTCTTTTCTGCTTCAGTTACTTTTAATTGTTGGAATGCTTTGTCTTTCTTTTCAAGCTCGAGTTGAAATTGAAGTCGTTCGATCTGCCTGGAGAGGTCCGTATTCTCGAGCATGCCGGAAAAGATCTTGTAACGGTTGTTAAACTCGATCGCTCTGCCTGGATCTTTCCTCACACGATAGATCTCAGCAAGCAAGTACGAAGCATCGCGTTGGAAGAGAACGTTGTTTGTACTTTCGGCAGACTGCAAGGTTGTTCGAAGCAAAGAGATCGCACGCTCATAATCTTTCTTTGCGTAGAAATATTTGGATTGAAGGTAAGTTGCCCTTAAGAATAACTTTTGATTTGTGGTCACGGTGATTGTCGTGAGCACTTTGCGCGTTCTATCGTATGCTTCTTCGAGGTCACCTTCTTCCAAAAGAATTTCCGCCAGGCCTATAGAAAGCTCTGCGCGTGTAACGGGGTCGTTGATGTTTGCGGAAGCAGAGTCGGCCTTAAGGAAATAAGTGAGCGCGTCCTTCGATTCATCGGAAGCCTGGTAGATCAACCCGAGTTCCATCAACGACGACACGATCATTCTTGTCTCCCCAACTGCAACACGAAGTTTATATGCGGCCTTCGACATCTCCAATGCTTTCTGAAAATCCCGCTGTGTACTGTAAACATTCGACATGCTTCGATACACATATGCGAGCCCCGACTTATCTCCAAGATCTTCGAATATCTCCTTCGAACGAATAAGGTTATCGAAAGAACGAACGAGATCGCCCTGATCATAAAACATCCGACCAAGATTATTATAACCGTAAGCGAGCTCAGTCGAATCATTCTGCTCCATTGCAAGATCGATGGAACGCTTATGATACTCGATCGAATTGGCATAGTCGCCCTTGTTCGCATACGCGAGTCCCATAAAACTTAACGCCTTCGAAAGATCACTCTTCAGATCGATGCTCTTGCCGAGTTCGTAGGCACGGTTGCAATAAATGAGCGTACTGTCTGGATATGAATACCGGTATTCGAAACCGATCGAGCAAAGAATGTGATACATCTTTTCCTGATCGGCAGTCGCAAGCTGACTCTTAAATTTTTGGACTGCATCAAGATTTTGGGCGACAGCAGAGCAAACGACAAGGACTAGTGCGAAGGGGGATACAACGTTTACCAGGGGTCTCACAGCTCGAAAGGTATTAATAAATTACGTTATCAATCCTTCTCAACAAAATTCAGTTCGCGAGAATATGTTTCATCGACAACACTGAGGGCTATCAATGCAATAACAGTAGTCAGGATGAGCACTATCAACGCACCATTGATCATATCAAAACGGTCACGGAGATATTGAAACAGCAATGTAATCGGTATCACAGTTCCACGAATAAGATTGGGCACCGTCGTTGCCACGGTCGATCTCAGGTTAGTGCCAAACTGTTCGGCAGCGATAGTCACGAAGAGAGCCCAATACCCGATACCGAAGCCTAACAGGAAACACTTGATATAAAACGCGAAAGATGTTGCAACAGGAATAAAAAGGAAGGCACAGACGAAGATGAAATTCAGTGCAATGAATATCAACACCATTTTTTTCCTCGATTTGATCATTTGACTTCCGAAGCCACTGCCAAGATCGCCGAATGCCAACCCGATATACGCCCACATTACGGCGTTGCCTGCAACTATCGTCTCTTGTAAGCCCATGTGTACTGCAATCTCCGGAGAGAATGTGACCAGGTTCCCAATCACAAACCATATCGGGCAGCCGATAAAAATACACCCGAGAAATTTCTTGAGACGTCGTTTGTTGCCAACAAGTTGAAGAAGATTTCCACGTTCGACGTCGGATTGTTTCATCTTCAAAAAGATCCCCGACTCAAACACACTGATCCGTGCGATAAGTAACAACAAACCGAGACCACCACCAATGAAGTATGCTGTTTGCCATCCAACTTGCGCAACGAAGTTTGCAACAACAGCACCAAACAAGCCGATGGTTGCAACCAGCGCCGTACCATATCCACGAAGACGCGTTGGAAGAATTTCTGACACGAGGGTAATGCCGGCACCCAATTCACCAGCAAGCCCGAGACCGGCAATGAATCTCAGTACTGCATATTGATTTACGTTCGTTACGAAACCATTACCGATGTTCGCGAGTGAATACAATAATATAGAGCCGAAAAGAACAGACAGTCGTCCACGTTTATCACCCATTACGCCCCATATAATTCCACCAACTAACAGTCCACCCATTTGTACTTGTATGAGGAATTCACCCTTTGTGAGTAATTGATCTGATGGTACGCCTAGATCTCTGAGACTTGGAAGTCGTACGACGCTGAAGAGTAGAAGATCATAGATGTCTACGAAGTAACCGAGTGCGGCAACGATTACGGGCACACTGAATAAAAGTTTTATGTCTTTCTGCTCAGACATCATCGGATTTTTTGAGTGAATAACTGCATATAATGTTTACCTGTCGATATGATCTAAGCCGTTTTCGACTTTGAAGGTCAATTTGCGAATGGTTACAAAATACCACTTTCGTGGTATTGACTCCAGTAAAGGTTGTTATGACCTTTGATGTTAAAGCCGCATTATGAAACGACATGTGTTTCCTGTGATCTTTGTTGTCGGATTGATTTGGATTTTGATTCAGATGATATTCTGATTGGCCTTTTTTTAGCACCCCCGGCGACTTACTACCGTTAGTTATTCTCAAGTATCTTAAAGATCTCATCCAGGTTCGGAGCGATGATGATCTCCGTGCGACGATTCTTCTGTTTATTTTGAGGTGAATCGTTCGATGCCAAAGGAGAGAATTCACCTTTTCCGGAAGCAGTGACCTGGCTTGGTGAAACACCAGCCTGCGTCAAGATCTTAGTGATCGACGTTGCCCGCATCACGCTAAGATCCCAGTTGTCTTGCATGTATTTAGATTTCACCGAGATCGGTACGTTGTCGGTGTGACCTTCTACCATGATCTGGAGATCCTTCTGATCTTTAATTGCCTTTGCTAATTGCTGAAGTGCAGTAACACCTTTCTTATCGACATCGATACTGCCGGAGCCGAAGAGTAGTTGCTCTGCTAGCGACACATAAACTTTTCCATTCTTCACATTGATAGTAAGATCACTTGATTTGAAGTCGAGCAATGAATTCGCGATGCGATTCTTAAGATCCTGGACTGCTTTATCTTTATTGTTGAGAATTGTTTCGAGCTCCTTTACTTTCTTCTCACGCTCGGCGAGACTATTGCTGAGTGAATCGTTGAGTTTGCGTGTCTTTTCGAAGCTGTCTTGAATTGCAAGGAGCTGCTCTTTTTGTTGCGAAAAATCACGATTGAGTTTACCGCTGTTGTTGAGGAGGTTCTTGTAATAAGAATTCAGTTGCTCGTATTCTTTGTTGAGTACATCCAGCTTTTGCGAAGTTGCCCGGTAATCGATGCCTAACGACGTTGTATCTTCTTTTAATTGCGATAATTTCTTGTTGAGATCTTCGAGATCTGCGTTGGCTTTGTTGAGCTGTGTCGACTTCTCTGCGAGTTCGCCCTCTGTCTTTACTTTTTGGGCGAGCATGTCATCATACTTCTTCTTTGTTACGATGCAAGACGAGGAAACAACAGAGACTAGAAAAAAAATAAGTAGCGATCGGGTCATTAGGTTCAGGGCTTTAATAAAACAAAGTAAATCCTTTCCGATATATTTACCAACCATGAAGAGAGCGCTGGTTCGGAGTCTAAAACTTCCCTCGGGAGGCGTAGATTTTACTTCGAACGACTACCTTGGACTCGCTCGTTCGGAGGAGTTGTATAAGATGATCGCTGATGCGATGTCGGCGCTATCACAAAAACGAAATGGTTCTACAGGTTCGAGACTCTTGTCCGGCAATAGCACCTTAGTTGAAGAATTAGAGACAAGACTTGCTCACCTGTTTAACAGTCAAGGGTCATTAGTTTTCGATTCGGGTTACAATGCGAACCTTGCCGTTCTATCAACGCTGCCTCAACGCGGCGACACTATCATTATGGACGACCTTTCGCACGCAAGTTTGAAAGACGGCGCCCGGTTAAGTCTCGCTACGAAATGGAATTTCCGACATAATGACACCAAGGATCTAGGCAAGAAGCTGGAGGTGGCGAAAGGAAATAAGTGGATTGTTATCGAGTCGGTTTACTCAATGGATGGCGATGAGAGTCCGTTGGATGAAATCATTTCGCTAGCAGAAAGTCATGATGCGCACGTGATCCTGGATGAAGCACATACAACTGGCCTCGCTGATCATAAAAAGAAGATTGCGGTTCGGGTTTGTACTTTTGGAAAGGCAATGGGTGTTCACGGAGCTTGCGTCTGCTCCTCGAAGGAAATAAAAGATCTCCTGATCAATTTTGCGCGACCTTTTATTTATACAACCGCGCCATCAGATCATTCTATCGTTTCGATTTCCCTCGCTTTCGATTTTCTTGAAGCCAACAAACATCTTCGGGAGCAGTTGAAATCTAACATCAACTACTTCAAGTCGATTGTACCCTGGCCAACTTCAAACAGCCAGATCCAGGTTGTGATAATTCCGGGACAAGAAAACGTAGTAAAGGCAGCATCGAACTTGCAAGCAGCCGGATTTGATGTACGACCGATACTTTCACCGACTGTTAAGGAAGGACAAGAGAGACTACGGATCTGTCTTCATACTTTCAATACACAAACAGAGATCAAAGGACTCGTCGATACCATAAATAATCTATGAAGAATATTTTTGTTACCGCGATTGGAACTGATAGTGGCAAGACGATGGTGTCTGCGATATTGTGTGAAGCCCTCAGAGCAGCATACTGGAAACCGATACAAGCAGGTTATCCGAGAGACACTGAAACAGTGATGGAATTAGCTCCCGGTGTTAAATGTTTCCCGGAAAAATACTTATTGAACACACCAGCGTCACCACATGCTGCCGCAAAGATCGACGGCGTTAACATCAGTGTTCACGATTTTCAATTGCCCGGAAGTGAATTAACAATTATTGAAGGCGCTGGAGGATGCATGGTCCCCATCAACGACAACGAATTCGTCATCGATATTGCGAAGCATCTCGACTGTGAGATCATTCTCGTTTCAAATTTGTATTTGGGAAGTATTAATCATACGCTATTAACGCTTCAATTACTCAAGAACTTACCGGTTAAGGGAATTATCTTCAATGGTGTACCGAATGCAGAAAGTGAGCGTATCATTCTTCATCATGCGAAGTTACCGTGTCTACTTCGCATCGAACAAGAAGACCGCATCGACAAAGAACGGGTGTCGCACTATGCAAAAGAACTTTTAAAGAATTGGAAATGAGTGACTTTCAGAGAGACGATCACAATAATATATGGCATCCATTTTCGCCTGTCGCTGGCGAGCCTCCTATCGTTATCAAATCGGCAAAGGGAATTTATCTCGTAACTGAAGACGGCAAGAGGATCATTGACGGAATCTCGTCGTGGTGGGTCAACATTCATGGTCATAGTCATCCCGTTATTGCGGAAGCCATCTACAAACAAGCGAAAGAGCTTGAGCATGTGATCTTCGCTGGATTTACTCATCCACCCGCCATCGAGCTATCGCAAAAACTATTGAGCATACTTCCACCGTCTCAGTCCAAACTTTTCTTTTCCGATAATGGAAGCACCGCGGTCGAAGTTGCCTTGAAGATGGCTATTCAGTACTGGCACAACAAGGGAACGCCGAAGAAGAAAGTTGTGGCGATCGAAGGCGCTTACCACGGCGACACGTTCGGTTCTATGTCGGTGGGCGATCGCGGATTATTTACCGATCCGTTCAAAAATCATTTGTTCAACGCAGAGTTCATTCCATTCCCTGCCGATGATTCTGTAGTTGACAAGTTCAGAGACATCGTTAAGACCGGCGAAGTTTTTGCGTTCATCTATGAACCATTGGTCCAGGGAGCAGCCGGAATGAGAATGTACTCACCTGAAGTCCTGTCGAAATTAATAAAGACAGCCAAAGACCATAACGTTCTCTGCATCGCCGACGAAGTATTCACAGGCTTCGGAAGAACAGGAAGGTTATTCGCTTCCGATTTCTTGCCATTGCAACCAGACCTAATGGCCATCTCGAAAGGATTAACAGGGGGTACGATGGCGTTGGGCATCACTGCTTGCTCTTCCGAGATCTTCGATGCTTTCAAATCTGACGATATTTCCAGGACATTCTTCCACGGACACTCTTTCACAGCCAACCCGATAGCATGCGCTTCGGCTAATGCAAGCTTCGATCTATTGATGACCGCCGAATGCCACTCGCAGATCCGGATGATATCAGCAGCGCAACAAAAATTTGTCGATAAACACAAGGATCACCCGTTGCTGAGTGACGTTCGTGCGCGCGGAACAATTCTAGCTCTCGAAATAAAAACGGGCGTATCTACTTCTTACACTAACAGTCTCAAGTACGACATCTACAAGTTCTTTATGAACCGCGATATTTTGTTGAGACCGTTGGGTAACATCGTTTACTTCCTGCCCTCCTATGCCTTCACAGCCGCAGAGGTTGAACTGGTTCACAAAGCCATCGAAGATTTTCTTGGATTCTTAGAGCGCCGCTGAAACAGTGATCAGCCTTGTCTGATCAGGCACGTTGAATAGGATTGTCTTACTGCCCGGCTGGTATGACATCACCGGTAGAGCCGTTGCCTGGAGAGGCTGTGGTATCAACATTTTGCCAGCAAGATCGCAAGCATAGAATAAGTTCTGATCTTTATCGAACACAACCAGCACATCGCGGTCCCCGGCGTGATATAATGAAAACTGCAAGTTATCAGACGCAGGATTGTTTAGCTCAAACAATTGCTTGCCGTTTTGATCGAACCCTGCAATAAATCCCTCATCGCGCTTCACAATTATAAAATTATCATCGTTGGTTGATGCCACCAGCCTGAACAAGGCCTTCGGAGTCTTCTTTAACAATGCATTCTCCGATACTTTTTTACCCGACGTATTCACATGAAACACGGTGCCATCTTCAGAAACCAACACGATGTTCTTTCCATCCGAAACAACGTCGCCGGAGGGAATGACATTCAATGCGAGAGGAAATCCATCGGCAATGTCGGCGCGACGATTGAACAGGAACACGTCGCCTTGCACCGTTGTTGCTTCGTAGTAGTCACGCTGCCTGATGCGGAAATGAGCGGGCGCATCTGAGAACGTACGTGGCAAATTTTTCGAAGCCCACCCTTCCAATGGTTTGCCTTCCATATCGCACACAACAATTTTACCTGTTGCGTTGGCCATCAAGAATCTATAACTGCGACTCTTGTCGTAGTCGATCAGCGACGTGAATATCGCGTCGTTCATGCTGATTGCTTTAGGATAACCGGCCACATTGCGACCAAGCCTATCGATCGCCTGTAGTTGACCAGCAGCAACAAACAGGTATTGAAGCTTTCCGTTCTTCAGAAGATCGACCTGGTAAAGGTCTCCTTGAATTGAACCTGGAAGAGTTGTGCTCCAAAGAACACGTTGATCTTTAGAAACCAAATGCAGTCGGTTGCTTGCATCGAGTACGAGAACTTCCGTGCTCTTGTCGTTGTGATTTCGCACGGTCCACAGTCGCGATGTTGGTTGACCGAAGTCCGTTCCCTTCTTGACGCTACGTGGTGTAGTTCGTTTTTCGGAAGTCTTTCCGAACTGCATGATGGCGCTGGCATAGTATTCACCTTCGAGTGGATAGAATTGCAGTGAAAACTTTTGCGGCTGTCGCAATCCATCGAAAAGATCTTCACTTCCCGTGCTAGCAAAGAAACTAACGTTCGACTCTTGCAATGTTGATTCAAGAAATTTGCTCCACTCGAGAGATTTATTCAGCGTGGCTTCGCTGCTGCGTCCATCGATAAATTCTTTGATGCCTTGCTCACCATCGGAAAGAACGAGAAGGTTATCGGAGATGGCGTAGTATAATTCTGAAGCAGGAAATGCTATGGGCCAGAACAATGTCTGCGACAGCGTGGATTGTTTCAGCACGTGGATGTCTTCGTCAGCATAAATCTCATGGCTATACTGATTTTGTTTAGCGTGAGCACTGTTCACTTTATTGAACTCGGTTGTTGCACGTGTGATCTCCTTGAGCTCGGCAACGATGAGATGTTCGCCGGAAGGAAGTTCCACCATGGCAATCTCGTTGTCGAGCGCTTTGAAAAATTCTTCGGTGTGGAATGCAGTCTTAGTCAGCAACGTGTCGAATTGTTGCGAGATGTTCGGAGTTGCATCCATCAGGTCATTTCTTTCATTGAGCCACTGTGTGGGATTGCTGATACCAAAGTGAATGAAGTATCGAAAGCGATCGGGTAGTTGATTGCGGAGACCGAAGCCGACTGGTTTTTGTGTTTTGAATAGTGAGAGCACGCTGCTGTTTTCGAGAGAGTCGGTAGCGAAGCCATTAAGCAATAAAGTGTTGCCGTCGCCGGTCCAGCGAAGATCGAACAACATGGCGTCGGCGAGGTTGGATGCTTTGAGAAGAGGCGTTATGCTTTGGCCCCTGGCAGTGATGTCGCGGAAAGCTGGCCAGTTGATGTAAAGATTACCGTCGTCTTCTTTTATGTTGGATAGTTGAAAGATCCGATTGTGTCGATTTCGAAACGTGAGTTTTGTTTGTGATCGTTGGTTGCGAATGATCTCTTCGATGAGGATAGAGTGATGGCTGACGAGCCATACGCCGCGTGTTTGTGCGATCGAGAGCCAGGGTTGGTTGTTCTGGTTGATGTCGTTGATTTGAACGCCTTCGTAAGTGCGTTCGTTAATCGTGGCGCCGTTGATTTTCCTGGCGATGTCGATGGGAGATGGTCCGGATGTTTTTCGGAGAACGACGACGATGCCGGTTTTATTCCCGAGTGATTGAATGCTGAAGAGCCATGGTTCGGGTGAAGCGCTTGTGGTGTCGTTGCCGATAAGAAGATTGACGATGTTGGAGGAGTCGGCGTTGAGTTGTTGGAGTATGCGCGGCTTTTGTGTTTCGATGACGGCGAGAGCATCGGGTGGGATGAGTTGCCACGGGGCGAGGTCCTTTTTGCCAGAGCGGGAGGAGAAGAGCCACGTGATGGTGGCGAGTGCCGCGACAATGGCGATAGTGATAAGTAGTGGTTTCCTCAATGAATGGCAATAAAAAAGCCTCGTAAAAATACGAGGCTTAGTTAATAAAAAAAGGCAACGACTTACTCTCCCGCGTTTTACCGTAGTACCATCAGCGCTGGTGGGCTTAACTTCTCTGTTCGGAATGGGAAGAGGTGATCCCCACCGCTATAGTCACCTTAAGGTCATTCTGATCATCTTCTATGATCAGTTAATATCGTTGACATGTCATCCGCCGTAGCTTTAGCGAAGGCGGATGAAAGAAGAAAGAATAGTATTAAGCGAGCAACAGTTGGTGAATTGTATCCATGAAGTACACCTTGCGGTGAGTTCATGATTTTGCTTTTCATTGTTGCCCTGAAGCGGGTCTTGCGACTGCTCCAGGGCCTGTATTATGAAGCGTTTGGGTAATTAGTACTGCTCGGCTTTGCCATTCCTGGCTTTACACCTGCAGCCTATCAACGTCATAGTCTATGACGTCCCTTGTAAGGAAGTCTCATCTCGAGGTGGATTTCGCGCTTAGATGCTTTCAGCGCTTATTCCGTCGCAACATAGCTACCCGGCGGTGCCACTGACATGACAACCGGTACACCAGCGGTTGCTCCAACCCGGTCCTCTCGTACTAAGGTCAGAGCCTCTCAAACTTCCTGCGCCCATCACAGATAGGGACCGAACTGTCTCACGACGTTCTGAACCCAGCTCGCGTGCCACTTTAATGGGCGAACAGCCCAACCCTTGGGACCTTCTCCAGCCCCAGGATGTGACGAGCCGACATCGAGGTGCCAAACCTCCCCGTCGATATGAGCTCTTGGGGGAGATCAGCCTGTTATCCCCAGAGTACCTTTTATCCTTTGAGCGATGGCCCTTCCATGCAGAACCACCGGATCACTTTATCCCGCTTTCGCGCCTGATCGACTTGTCTGTCTCACAGTCAAGCATGCTTATGCTAATGCACTCCACGTACGGTTACCAAGCGTACTGAGCATACCTTTGAAAGCCTCCGATACACTTTCGGAGGCGACCACCCCAGTCAAACTACCCACCACACAATGTCCCAATTTCTTGGTTAGGTATCGGAAAAATAAAGGGCGGTATTTCACCGTTGACTCCCCGGAGACTAGCGCCCCCGGATCAAAGCCTCCCGCCTATCCTACACATCATCTTCCCAATACCAATGTGAAGCTATAGTAAAGGTTCATGGGGTCTTTCCGTCCCGTGACGGGTAAACGGCATCTTCACCGTTACTACAATTTCACCGAGCTCATGGCTGAGACAGCGCCCAGATCGTTACACCATTCGTGCAGGTCGGAACTTACCCGACAAGGAATTTCGCTACCTTAGGACCGTTATAGTTACGGCCGCCGTTTACTGGGGCTTCAGTTCAAAGCGTCGCCTTGCGGCTAACTTCCCCCCTTAACCTTCCAGCACCGGGCAGGTGTCAGGCCATATACTTCATCTTGCGATTTCGCATAGCCATGTGTTTTTGTTAAACAGTCGCCTGGGCCATTTCTCTGCGACCTCTCTATTGCTAGAGGAGGCAACCCTTCTCCCGAAGTTACAGGTTAATTTTGCCGAGTTCCTTAGCCATGAATCTCTCGAGCACCTTAGGATTCTCTCCTCAACTACCTGTGTCGGTTTGCGGTACGGGCAACTGCAAAATATGCTTAGCGGATTTTCTCGGAAGTCTGCTTACGTCCACTCAATTCGGCCGAAGCCTCCTTGTACTTTCAGGTTTCATCATCAAATACGGACTTGCCTGTATAAGATATAACTACGCCCTTAAACGCCCTTTCGTCTGTGCGCGGAACTTTCACTACTCCTTCTCCACATCGCTCTTGCAGTCGGTACTGGAATATTAACCAGTTGTCCATCGAATACGCCCTTCGGCTTCTCCTTAGGTCCCGACTTACCCGCGGCTGATTGACATTGCCGCGGAAACCTTAGTCTTTCGGTGGGCAGGGTTCTCACCTGCCTTATCGTTACTTATGCCTACATTTGCTTTTCCATTCGCTCCACCTCTGGGTTACCCCTCGGCTTCGCCGCTAATGGAATGCTCCCCTACCACTGCATTGCTGCAATCCTGAGCTTCGGTACTATACTTAATGCCCGATTATTATCGATGCTCTGTCGCTCGACCAGTGAGCTGTTACGCACTCTTTAAAGGAATAGCTGCTTCCAAGCTAACCTCCTGGCTGTCTCAGCAACTGAACCACCTTAGTTCAACTTAGTATAGATTTTGGGACCTTAGCTGCAGGTCTGGGTTCTTTCCCTCTCGGACACGGACCTTAGCACCCGCGCCCTCATTGCAAGGTATATTTGACACCATTCGGAGTTCATCTGGATTTGGTAGGATGTGACTCCCCCTAGTCCAATTGGTAGCTCTACCTGTGCCAAACTTAACCCTCACACTGCTCCTAAAAGCATTTCGGGGAGTACGAGCTATTTCTCAGTTTGATTAGCCTTTCACCCCTACCCTCAGTTCATCCAAAAACTTTTCAACGTTTACTAGTTCGGACCTCCATCCCGTGTTACCGGAACTTCATCCTGACCAAGGGTAGATCACAAAGTTTCGCGTCTAATACCACTGACTATGCGCCCTATTCAGACTCGCTTTCGCTCCGGCTGCGCGTCTATATAACGCTTAACCTCGCCAGTGACATTAACTCGTAGGCTCATTATGCAAAAGGCACGCCGTCACTCCATTACGGAGCTCCGACCGCTTGTAAGCGTATGGTTTCAGGTTCTCCTTTCACCCTCCTGTTCGGAGTGCTTTTCACCTTTCCTTCACAGTACTGGTTCACTATCGGTCTCTCAAAAGTATTTAGCCTTACCGGATGGTGCCGGCAATTTCAAACGGGGCGTCTCCGACCCCGCCCTACTCAGGATACTACCTCTCTCCTCTCGTTTTGTTTAAGGGGCTATCACCCTCTATGGCCGGATTTCCCACTCCGTTCAACTCTCGATCAGTTTTGATTATGTAGTCCTATAACCCTCTACCAGCCGTAACTGGTAAAGTTTGGGCTCTTGCGCTTTCGCTCGCCACTACTGGCGCAATCACTATTGTTTTCTCTTCCTCCAGGTACTTAGATGTTTCAGTTCCCTGGGTTCGCTTTCCATTGCTGGAATAACCATTGCTGGTTGGGTTGCCCCATTCGGACACCTGCGGATCAATTCCTGTTTGCGGATCCCCGCAGCTTTTCGCAGCTTACCACGTCCTTCTTCGCCTTTGAGAGCCTAGGCATCCCCCATACGCCCTTTCTTACTTCTATAATCTCTGATCTCACCTTTGTTAAATGGATCAGAGCAACGTATCGTATTCTATCTACTTCACAGTAAATAAAACAGATTCACCTATTGTGCTCGCTTAATTATTCTGCACTTGATTCACATCAATTGTGCAGAACATTAAAATTGTAATTAGTTATTATGTGTTTACATCAACCGTAGTTGATATACAGACACACCACTACTACTACTTTTACTACTCTTTCTTCAACATGTCAATGAACTCTTATGATAGTCTTTTAGCTTCGATGTAAATAAAAGCGGCTCGCTTTCATTCGGATCTCTGCATCCATCATACGTGGAGAATATCGGATTCGAACCGATGACCCCCTGCTTGCAAAGCAGGTGCTCTAGCCAGCTGAGCTAATCCCCCGAGTACCTTCCAGACCTGCGTTCAGGCCTCTACTCCTCCGTGGGCATGCGTGGACTCGAACCACGGACCTCTACATTATCAGTGTAGCGCTCTAACCACCTGAGCTACACGCCCTTGTTCTAACTTAGCCTTACGGCCAAGCGGCTTGTAGCCACTTTGGTGCGGCTTACTGCTCCTTACTTTACTTCTCAATATCTTAAGTGACTGCCTGATAGCGGACCTAACCAAGGTTTCTGGTATGAGCAGTTGCAGTTACCTGAACCACTGATTCCAACCAGATCTCCAGAAAGGAGGTGTTCCAGCCGCACCTTCCGGTACGGCTACCTTGTTACGACTTAGCCCCAGTCATCGGTTTTACCCTAAACAGCGCCTCACAGCAACTGGCTTCAGGTCCTCCCGACTCCCATGGCTTGACGGGCGGTGTGTACAAGGTCCGGGAACGTATTCACCGCGCCATTGCTGATGCGCGATTACTAGCGATTCCAACTTCATGCAGGCGAGTTGCAGCCTGCAATCCGAACTGAGACGTCCTTTTTGTGATTGGCTTTCCATCGCTGGATCGCAACACTCTGTAGACGCCATTGTAGCACGTGTGTAGCCCTGGGCGTAAGGGCCATGATGACTTGACGTCATCCCCTCCTTCCTCTCCGCTTGCGCGGGCAGTCTCTCTAGAGTCCCCACCATGACATGCTGGCAACTAAAGATAAGGGTTGCGCTCGTTGCGGGACTTAACCCAACACCTCACGGCACGAGCTGACGACAGCCATGCAGCACCTTGCTCCTTGTTCTTGCGAAAAAATCCATCTCTGGATCTGTCAAGGGCATTCTAGCCCAGGTAAGGTTCCTCGCGTATCATCGAATTAAACCACATGCTCCACCGCTTGTGCGGACCCCCGTCAATTCCTTTGAGTTTCACCGTTGCCGGCGTACTCCCCAGGTGGATTACTTATCGCTTTCGCTAAGACGCTGGCTGTGTATCGCCAACATCGAGTAATCATCGTTTACAGTGTGGACTACCAGGGTATCTAATCCTGTTTGATCCCCACACTTTCGTGCATCAGCGTCAGTTACTCCTTAGTAAGCTGCCTTCGCTATCGGTGTTCTGGACGATATCTAAGCATTTCACCGCTACACCGTCCATTCCGCCTACCTCATCAGTACTCAAGTAACCCAGTATCAATGGCACCTCTCCAGTTGAGCTGAAGTATTTCACCACTGACTTAAGTCACCGCCTACGCACCCTTTAAACCCAATAAATCCGGACAACGCTTGCCACCTACGTATTACCGCGGCTGCTGGCACGTAGTTAGCCGTGGCTTATTCACCAGGTACCTTCAATTCCGGGCGCACCCGTATTTTATCCCCTGGCAAAAGCAGTTTACAACTCAGAAAGCCTTCTTCCTGCACGCGGCATGGCTGGATCAGGCTTGCACCCATTGTCCAATATTCCCTACTGCTGCCTCCCGTAGGAGTCTGGCCCGTATCTCAGTGCCAGTGTGGGGGATCAACCTCTCAGTTCCCCTATTGATCATCGCCTTGGTGGTCCGTTACACCACCAACTAGCTAATCATCCGCATGCTCATCTGGAACCTCAATGATTTAATGAGGTAATGATGCCACCACCTCATATTATGGGGAGTTAATCCGCCTTTCGGCGAGCTATGCCCCAGTTCCAGGCAGATTGCATACGTGTTACGCACCCTTACGACGCTCTCACATCTCATTGCTGAAACGTTTACCGCTCGTCTTGCATGTATTAGGCCTGCCGCTAGCGTTCATCCTGAGCCAGGATCAAACTCTCCATAGTATTAATCTTAATCCGTATCGCTACGAACGATTAGCTCTTCACAAACACATAGTGTTTATCAAAGAACCTCTCTATGTCATTGATCTCGGTCTCATCTAATCTTGTCCTTGTCAGATTCACATCTAACATCTTTAAGAATCGACTCGTCATATACCTCTATCGATATATAACGGGTCCGCTATCAGTCATTCACTCAATGAACGTTTTCAGAAATCAATCTTTCAATCTTTTTTTCTGAACAGTGATTAAGAGCATCCCTCTTAACCGCCCCAAATCTGAGGTTATTCTCAAAACGGGAGTGCAAAGGTAATCGACGAGACCACACTATGCAAGTCCCACCAAAAAAATTATGCAGCGTGAAGCTTTCTGTGGATCGTTTGTGTACGATCTGGCCCCGTGGAAATCAATGTAATCGGAACATTCAGTGCATTCTCAAGAAAATCAATGTATTGCGACAGCTCCTTTGGAAGCTGGCTTTCCATGATTCCGGAAAGTGATGTGCCCCACCCCTTTAATTCAGTATACACTGGTACAATCGGGTCATTCACATACTCATAAGGAACTGTCTCCGTCACCGAACCATCTTTCAACTTATAATGAGTGCAAACTTTTATTACCGGAAACACACTCAACACATCCGCCTTCATCATCAACAGCTTCGAAACACCATTGATCATAATCGAATACTTCAACGCAGGAAGATCAATCCATCCACACCTTCTCGGTCTGCCAGTCGTCGATCCGAATTCATTGCCCTGCTTACGCATCAGCTCACCCTGATCATCCAACAACTCTGTAGGAAACGGACCACTGCCAACCCTTGTGCTGTACGCTTTAAAGATGCCATACACTTCACCGATATGACGTGGAGCAACACCTAATCCAGTACAGGCACCTGCCGAAACAGTATTCGAGCTCGTCACAAACGGATAGCTACCGAAATCAATATCCAACAAGGAACCCTGCGCACCTTCCGCAAGCACACTCGATCCCTTCTTCAACTCCTGGTTTATAAAATACTCGCTATCGATCAACTGGAATTGCTTCAGGAAAGCAACAGCATCATTGAATTGTGCTTCGAGCTCACTCCAGTTGTATTCAACATCATGATTCTTAAGAATCGCAAAGTGAGTCTGCGTCAACTTCTTGAATTTTTCAGGAAAATTATCTGAAAGAATATCACCAACACGAAGTCCCTGTCTCGAAACTTTATCAACGTACGAAGGACCAATGCCCTTCAGCGTGGAGCCGATCTTGTTTTCGCCCTTCGCTTTTTCGTATGCCTGGTCGAGCAGCCTGTGTGTAGGAACGATCAACGTCGCTTTCTTCGAGATGAATAAATTCTTCCTTACGTCGAGATTGAATTTATCGAGCTTATTGATCTCTACCTTGAAAACAATAGGATCGAGGACAACACCATTGCCAATAATATTTTTTGTGGTCGGGCGAAAAATGCCCGACGGTATCTGATGCAGAACATGTTTGATACCATCAAATTCGAGTGTGTGACCGGCATTCGGACCGCCCTGGAAACGGGCAACCACGTCGTATTGCGGAGCGAGCACATCAACGATCTTACCTTTACCCTCGTCGCCCCACTGCAATCCTAAAAGGACATCAACCTTCATCTTAATAGTTGTGAGTTGTGCGTTGTGTGTTACTTTTTTATAAGAGCTACTGCCTCTTCTTCCGATTGAACCACCTGGAAGATCGCATTGAGCTTCGTTATCACCAGCAGCTTCTTCACATTCTCTGAAGGTTTCATCAAATAAACATCGCCGCCCTTGTTTCTAAACTTGGTGAGGATCGTGATCAACACACCAATGCCACTACTGTTGATGTATCGAAGTTCCGAGATGTCGATGATACAAGTGGGTACCTTGTGCGACAATGCATCGCTAACGGCGTCGATCAAACGAACGCCGTTATCTTCACCGATAAGGTCGCCTGAGATCCTTAGGACAAGCGTATTGGATTTAATTTCCTGAGCGAAATTCATGCTTTACGGTTTTCACAATTTTTTCTTGAACAATTGGCATACAGGATCAGCGAGTGATGCATCACATTGAAGTGAAGCAATTCCTCCACTGTATTCTGAATATTCTGGATACGGGGATCGCAGAACTCAACGACCTTACTGCAATCGGTGCAGATAAGATGATCGTGCTGTTTATACCCATATGATTTTTCGTATTGAGCGAGATTTTTTCCGAACTGATGTTTACTTACCAGATCGCATTCAACAAGAAGATCAAGCGTGTTGTAAACAGTAGCGCGGCTCACGCGATAGTTCTTGTTCTTCATGTTGATGTAGAGCGACTCCACATCGAAATGGCCATCGAGTGAATAGATCTCTTCGAGTATCGCGTAACGTTCTGGAGTCTTTCGCAACTCCTTCGCTTCAAGATAAGCGGTAAAGATCTTTCTTACTTCGTCGTAAACTTTTTGGTTGAGAGCCATTTCGGCCCAAAGGTATTAATTATTTCTAGAGTCAAATCGAGCAACAGAAACAACGCCTTCCACTATCTCGAGCTTGCTGATAAGCATTTCCAGGTGCCTGGTATCGTTTACATAAAGCATGATCTCGCCACGGAAAATACCGAGGTCGGTGTTGAAAGCGATAGAACTCATATTCACCTTGAGCTCTTCGGAGATGATCTTCGATACGTCGTTGATCAATCCAACGCGATCGGTGCCCACAATCTTAAGCCCGGTAAGGAACGCAACCTCGTGTTGGGAAGTCCATTTCGCTTTGATAACCCGATGACCGTGATTGGCAAACAACTCGGTGGCATTAGGGCAATTGGTGCGATGTATCTTAATGCCTTCATTCACGGTAACAAATCCAAAAACCTCGTCGCCGGGAATAGGCGTGCAGCATTTTGCGAGCTTGTATTCAACAAGATCCATGTCGTCGCCAATCAGCAACGTATCTGATCCGTCAACTCTCTTCTTCAGTTCCTGTTCTACAACACCAGCATCGCCCGGTGCATGCGGTCGGTTCTTCAAACCAGAAGAAGGCTTGTAGTCTTTGAAAGCTTTGAGATCGTCGAGTGTGATGATGCCTTTGCCTACTTTGTAATGCAGATCGAACTTCGACAAGACTTTAAAGAAAGCCTGCATCTGTTCGTAGGTAGAACTGTTTGCATCCAGCTTCAACTGGTTCATCTTGCGGAGCAATGTTTCCTTGCCGGCCTCCGCAACGATCTTCTTATCTTCTTTAAGAACATCTTTGATCTTCGACTTCGCCTTGGGGCTCACGACAAACCGCAGCCAGTCTTCTGTGGGTTTTTGTTTTGCTGAAGTCAATATCTCGATCTGGTCGCCATTCTTTAGAACGTGATTGATCGACACGAGCTTTTGATTCACTTTTGCTCCGATACATTTTGCACCGATGTCGGTATGTATCTCGAAGGCAAAGTCGAGTGCTGTTGCACCTTTTGGCAAGGTCTTCAGTTCACCACGAGGTGTGAACACAAAAATTTCTTCGTTGAAGAGATTGCCACGAAAGTCGTCGACAAATTCCAGCGCGGTCAGATCTTGCCGTTCAAGCAATTCGCGGACGCGCACAAGCCATTTCTCGAGATTTGATTCGTGACTGCCTGCGCTTTGATCTTTGTACTTCCAGTGGGCTGCGTAGCCTTTCTCCGCGATCTCGTCCATTCGCAATGTGCGCACCTGCACTTCAACCCACTGACCATTCTTTGCCATCACGGTAGTGTGAAGTGATTCGTAGCCGTTGGCTTTCGGTGTGCTGATCCAGTCGCGAAGGCGATCGGGATTTGGGGTGTAATAATCCGTAACGATGGAGTACACCTGCCAGCAATATGATTTCTCCTGTTCGACGGGAGTGTCGAGTATAATCCGGATGGCGAACAGGTCGTACACTTCTTCGAAAGGGATGTTCTGCCTTCGCATCTTATTGAAGATGGAGAACACAGACTTCGGCCGGCTCTTGATCTCGTACGATATCTTCAGTTTATCGAGCTCTTCCTTGATGGGCAGTACAAACTGCTTAATGAATTTATTTCGCGACGCTTTTGATTCGTCGATCTTGGTGACGATCTCGTCATACACGGCACGATCGGTGAAACGGAGATAAAGATCCTCCAGCTCCGTCTTCATTACATTGAGACCGAGACGATGTGCAAGAGGCGCGTATAGATAAATGGTTTCGTTGGCGACTTTCAGTTGTTTGTTGCGCGGCATGCTGTCGAGCGTGCGCATGTTGTGAAGGCGGTCGGCCAACTTGATCAATATCACCCTGACGTCTTCGGATAAGGTGAACAGCATCTTGCGAAAGTTCTCTGCCTGCGCTGAGCTTCCGTATTCGAAGGCGCCGCGGATCTTCGTGAGGCCGTCGACGATGCGGGCGATTTTCTTGCCGAACATTCTTTCGATGTCGGCCAGCTCGATGTCGGTATCTTCTACGACGTCGTGAATGAGTGCGGCAACGATGGAAGTTGTTCCGAGTCCGATTTCTTCGGCGCAGATCTCGGCAACGGTGAGAGGATGGAAGATGAATGGCTCGCCGGATTTACGGCGCATGTCTTTGTGGGCATCGAGGGCGAGCTGGAATGCTTTTTTAATGAGGCGCGCGTCACCCTCCTTCAGTACTGGCTTGGCTTTGCGGAGCAAGCGCCGGTACCTTGCAAACGATTTCCTTCTTTTCTTCTACAATATCTGCTATCACTGCGTTACGTCGTTACCTTTTTCCTAGATTTGCACTCCATTTTTGGGAAAATAACGAAAAAAGAGGGTTTTTCAATCCATCTTTTCGATTAAAAAACCCAAAAAAAGATCAACCAACCTACGCACGAGGCTACGGTTGGCGAAGGCGGATGTGGCGTAATTGGCAGCCGCGCCAGACTTAGGATCTGGTGCCGAAAGGCGTGGGGGTTCGAGTCCCTTCATCCGCACAAAAGAGATGACGATGGGAAGAGGTGACGAGGCGACGAAACCTCGGACCTGCCCTTCGGGCGTAGAAAAAACAGACTATGAATGTAACATTGGATAAGCAAAGCGTAACCGACGGTACGCTTAAGATCAGTTTGAAGGAAACCGACTACTCTCCGAAAGTCGAAGAAAAAGTTAAAGAATACTCTCGCAAGGCCACCATCAAGGGCTTCCGCCAGGGCAAAGTACCTTCGGGCGTGATCAAAAAAATGTTTGGGAAATCGATACTCGTGGAAGAAGTAAACCACATGGTATCACACGGTATCTCCGACTATATCCGCGAAAACAAACTTCGCATCCTCGGCGATCCAATCCCTAACGAAGAAAAAGCCCGCACCATCGATTGGGACAACCAGAAAGACTTCGAATTCGAATTCCAGGTCGGCATGGTCGACGAGTTTCAAGTAGAGCTGTCGAACAAAGTTAAAGTCGATTCACATCCGATTGACGTATCCGACAAAGTTATCGACGAAGCCATCAGCAACACGCAAAGGCAATACGGCGAGCGCACGTTCCCAGACGTAAGCGAGCTTACCGATAACCTTCACGGTGACATTACTCTCGCCGACGGCACGACGAAGAACTCATACATTCCAATCGAGAAAATCGACAAGAAAGCACAGAAGAAATTTATCGGTGTAAAGAAAGATGAGTCAATCACTTTCAACATTGAAGATATCGGTGATGATGATCTGAAAGCACAAGTGATCAACGCCGATCCTAATGAAGCTCAGTCTGCGAAAGGAGAATACACTTTCAAAGTAACGAACGTCACTCGCATCATTCCCGCCGAATTGAATGCAGACCTGTTCGAAAAAGTTTTTGGCAAGGATGCCGTTGCCGATGAAGCTGCTTTCCGCGAGAAAGTAAAGGAGACTATTCAAACTAACTATAATCGCGAAACCGATCATCTTCTCGACCACGAGATCCAGCACTGGTATGTCGACAACACAAAGATCGAAATGCCTGAAACTTTCCTGAAGAAATGGATCCTCACCTCAAGCAACGGCCAGGTGGATGACGAAACGATCCAGAAAGAATTCGCTGCATACAAAGATTCACTGAAGTGGAACCTGATCGTGACCAAGATCGCTGACGACAACAAGGTTTCAGTTGAGCCTGAAGAAGTGAAAATGAAAGCTAGGGCACAGATCATCGAGCAATTCGGCGGCAATGCAGCACTTGCGGAACAGCTTGGTGAAAGATTCGACGGGATCGTCGAGAACTATCTCCAGGGACAAGACGGAAAGGGCGACAATTTCATGAAGCTCTACAACCAGTTGCGCATGGAGAAGATCATGAAAATCATCCGCGAGAAGATCGACATCAAAGAAAAGAAAGTGTCGTTGGAGGAGTTCGAAAAATTGGTAGCTGAGCACAGGCACTGATCTTTTTTGAACTATTGTCAAGAATAATTTTGTTGTACATTCCGTCTAAAGAAAAAACAAAATATGAAGGACGAGTTTCGCAAATATGCCGTGCACCATTTGGGCATGAGCGGCAATACAATAGATTCTTACACACAGAAGATCACAGACATGACGCAGTATGTGATCGAAGAGCGCCCCGGTAACTTCAGGGCGATCGATGTGTTTACCCGATTGATTTCGGACCGCATTATCTTTTTGGGAATGGGTGTTGACGACCAGGTTGCAAACCTGATCCAGGCACAATTGCTGTTCCTTGCGTCGGCAGACCCTCGCAAAGACATCGTGATGTATATCAATAGCCCCGGTGGATCGGTGTATGCGGGCCTCGGGATTTATGACACGATGCAGTGGATTCGATCCAGAAGTTGCTACGATCTGTACAGGCCTGGCGGCGTCGATGGCGCCGTGTTGATGGCGGCCGGTAGCAAGGGAAAAAGGTCGAGCCTTCCCCACGGAAGGATCATGATCCACCAGCCCATGAGCGGCATGCAGGGACAGGCTTCCGATATGGAGATCTCGCTGCGCCAGACGCTCGAGGTGAAGAAAGATCTTTACGAGATCCTTTCGAAACATTGCGGCCAGTCTTACGAAAAAAATCGAGAAGGATTCGGACCGCGACTACTGGATGCGCGCCGCCGAGGCGAAGGCCTATGGCCTGATCGACGAGGTCCTGGAGAAGAAAAAAGGCTAATTCCTTGTTTTTAAGAGATTTAGAGAGCCCGGGACTTCACCGGCTCTTTTTTGTAAATTTGTTGTTTAGAACTATTCCACTTTTTCAACTAAATCTAAAGAAGCGATGGCGGAAGTAACATGTTCCTTTTGCGGCAGAAGTAAAAAAGACGTCGACCTGATGATCTCGGGTATACACGCCCATATCTGCGACAAATGTGTTACCCAGGCCAACCAGATCTTGTCGGAGGAGAAGAAGAATAAAGTAGAAGCCGGGCACTTCCCAACTTCAAGCTCATTAAGCCCCGCGACAACAAGAAATTCCTTGACGAGTATGTTATCGGCCAGGACGAAGCCAAGAAGTGATATCAGATGGCCGTCTACAATCACTATAAGCGACTCATGCAGCGTAAGGTCGACAACGATGTGATGATCGAGAAGTCGAACATCATTATGGTTGGCGAGACCGGTACTGGCAAGACGTATCTGGCCCGTAACACTTGCAAAAATTCTCCAGGTTCCTTTTTGTATTGCTGATGCAACTGTGCTTACAGAAGCCGGTTATGTTGGCGAAGACGTTGAAAGCATTCTCACACGCCTGCTCCAGGCTGCCGATTACAATGTAGAAGCGGCGGAGCGTGAGTATCGTATATATTGATGAGATCGATAAGATCGCACGCAAGTCGGACAATCCTTCGATCACCCGCGATGTGAGCGGTGAAGGTGTTCAGCAGGCGTTGCTTAAATTATTGGAAGGCACTGCCGTGAACGTGCCGCCGCAAGGTGGCCGTAAGCATCCAGACCAGAAGATGATCACGGTGAACACAGAGAACATTCTCTTTGTGTGTGGTGGCGCTTTCGAAGGCATCACGAGATTCATTGCTGCGTCGATTGAATACGAGACCGCTTGGTTTCTCTGCGCCGTCGAGCAGCCTGGGCCCGGTTGATCTCGAAAACCTGTTGCAGATTATATCTGCGCAGGATCTGAAAGCATTCGGATTGATACCAGAATTGATCGGTCGTTTGCCGGTTGTTTCTTTCTGAACCCACTCGATCACAACGCGCTTCGCAAGATCCTTACAGAGCCGAAGAATGCGCTGGTGAAACAATATCGCAAGCTGTTCGAGATGGAAGATATCGAGATAGAATTCAAAGAAGGTGCACTTGACTTTATTGTCGAGAAAGCTGTTGAGTTCAAGCTTGGTGCACGCGGACTTCGTTCTATCTGTGAAGCAATTATTAATGATGCGATGTTTGAATTACCTTCAGATAAGAATTCAGACAAGCTTGTTATCAACAGGGCGTATGCAGAAGAGAAGTTTAGCAGATCGCATTATAGCAAATTGAAAGTTGCATAGTTTTCTAGTCTCTAG
Source organism: Bacteroidota bacterium (assembly GCA_037200305.1). Taxonomy (GTDB): domain Bacteria; phylum Bacteroidota; class Bacteroidia; order Cytophagales; family Cyclobacteriaceae; genus ELB16-189. Next base: position 108,843 of record JBBCGZ010000001.1, on the reverse strand, counting down.
TTTCTAGTTAGGTACTGTACCATCAGTCGTCCTGCGTTTTCTGAAGCGGAGCCGGTGTCCAAAATTTTATAAAGCTCATCATAGTCGCTCAAGAGTTGGTTGCGATAGTTTTTATCGTTAAGTAGATTCTTGAGTTCTTCATTAAGCTTAGGGATCGTCATGTTGGCCTGGTAAAGTTCTTTAACGGCGTTTCTGTTTAAGATCAGGTTCACCAATCCCAACCACTCAATCTTTACAACTGAACGAACGATCGCTTCTTCGATGACATTCGTCTTGTACACCAAGGCTTCCGGAACTTTGAACAGGGCTGTCTCCAGGGTGGCTGTTCCCGACGTAACGAGTGCTGCATCGCAACCGACAAGAGATCGTAAGTTGATTCAAAGACGAGCTTCGCGCCGGAGAGCGGTTGATATAATTCGGCGGGTAATGTCTTTACGGCTGCGACAACGAATTGAATATCGCTATGGCTTTTACCAACTCTGAAAAAATCGGAACCACGCGCTCCAATTCCATCTTGCGGCTTCCGGGGAGTAACGCAACTATCTTTTTCTGTTTCGTGAGGCCGTTCTTCTCGAAAAATTTTCGTCGGGCTTAAATTTTTTGATCGCGTCGAGCACGGGATTGCCGACATAGTCCACATCCAATTGAATTTCTTATAGAAGTCTTTTTCGAAGGGAAGGATACAAAACATCCTGTCGACCGAAGCTTTGAGTTTCACGCACGTTTGGTGTTCCATGCCCAGACTTTCGGAGAGATGTAGAAGAATACTTTCAGTCCGTTCTCTTTCGCGAACTTTGCGATGCGCATGTTGAATCCGCCGTAGTCGATCAACACTACAACATCGGGTTTGAATGCGAGGAGGTCGGCTTTGCATTCTTTCATGATCGCCGAGATCTTGCCGAGGTTGCTAATGACCCTGAGAAATCCCATGAAGGCGAGTTGGTCGTAGTGCATGGTGAGCTCCATGCCGGCGTCGCGCATGTCGGTGCCGCCGAAACCGCGGCCAACGAATCCTGGGTCGTGCTTGCGAATAGAACGGATAAGATTTCCACCGTGAAGGTCGCCTGAACGTTCGCCTGCGATTAAATAGTAGCGCATGTTATTGCTGGATTGCCCGGACAAGCCGTGCAATGACATTTAAGGTGATCATTCTCCAAAATAATCCACATAATTGCGGGGCGTCTCGTACAGTCTCACACAGTGAAGGGCGCCGAACTGACTGATTGCTTTGATTCGCGGGCGAGTATTTTCCAGATCTCGACGGCAAGCGTCTCGCAACTCGGAAGTTTGTCCTTCAAAAAATCGACATCGAGGTTGAGGTTCTTGTGATCGAGTTTCTCCACTACTTCATCGCGAATGAGGTACTGCAGTTTCTTTAGGTCTATGACGAAGCCTGTGTCGGGGTCTGGCTTCCCTTTTACAGTAATGATCACTTCGAAATTATGACCATGCCAGTTTTCGTTTGCGCAAGCGCCGAAGACCTCCTGGTTTTTTCTTTCGACCATGAAGGGTTGTAGAGTTTATGTGCGGCGTTGAAGTGTTCTTTACGGCTAACGTAGATCATGATCTTTTCGAAACGGGATTGCCCGGACAAGCCAGGCAATGACGTCGCAAATATAGTAACTTGCAGTCATGATAATCGTCACTGGCGCTGCGGGCTTCATTGGAAGCTGCCTTATTAAAAGATTGAATGCCGATAATTTTAATGCAATCATTGCTGTTGATAAGTTTGAGACCGAAGCAAAAATAAAAATCTTGACGGCGCCCAAATTCAGGAACGAGTAGACCGGGATCATTTTCATGAGTGGTTCGATCGCAATAACGAACTGGTTGAGTTTGTCTTTCACATCGGCGCAAGAACCGATACTACCGAATTCAACAAAGACATATTCGACGAGCTCAACGTAAAGTATTCGCAAGAATCTGGAAGCAATGTTTCAAATACCAGGTTCCACTTGTGTATGCTTCATCGGCGGCAACATACGGCTTAGGCGAGTTGGGTTTCAAAGACGATGAATCGAAAATGAAAAAGCTGAAGCCGTTGAACGCGTACGGTTGGTCGAAGCTCGAGTTCGATATCTGGGCGCTGGAGCAAAAAGATAAACCATTCTTTTGGGCCGGGCTAAAATTTTTCAACGTCTATGGTCCCAATGAATACCACAAGGGACGCATGGCTTCAGTGATCTGGCATGCTTTCAATCAAATACAGGCAACAGGTAAGATGAAATGTTCCGATCACATAATCCGGACTATAAAGACGGGGGGCAATCGCGGGACTTCATCTATGTAAAGGATCTCGTGGAGGTGTGCATGTTCCTCATGCAAACACGAAAGCATAGTGGCATTTACAACCTTGGTACAGGCGAAGCAAGAACGTTCCTCGATCTCACACGAGCAACATTCAGTGCAATGAAAAAACCGGAAGACATTTCATTCATCGACACGCCAGCCGACATCCGCGATAAGTATCAATATTTTACGGAAGCCGATATGAGTAAACTAAAAAAGATCGGTTACTCAAACCATTCACGACATTGGAAGACGGAGTGAGTGACTACGTCACTAATTACCTGTCGGCGAAAAAATACTATTAGCTATTCAACAATACGAAACTCTATCCTTCGTTCACCTGCCGGTTGCTTCTGAGTCGTTGGGTTTAAGTGGGCGTTTGGACCCATAACCGATCTCTTTCATTCGCGATGCGTCGATTCCTTTGGAAATAAGAAATTCACTGACTGATTTGGCTCGTTTTTGCGAGAGCTGTTGATTGTATGCGGCGGCGCCCTGGTCGTCGGTGTGACCGCTGATCTCCACTTTTATTTTCGGATTATCTGTCAAAAAGCGACTGATCCTATTGAGCTCAGTCTTTGACTTATCGCGGAGATTGAATTTATCTGTATCGAAAAATATATTCTTAAGTATGACAGAAGCGCCGGTGCTTGCTTTGTCGAGCTCAACATCAATGATCAGTGGTTCGAGATCTGTTTCAACTTCGTAATCAAAGTTTAAGCTCTGGAATAAATACCCGGGCGAATTGACATACAGACCATAGTCGGCACCTTGCGTGAGCACCATGAGATATTTTCCGGTGATGGAATCCGAGCTCACGAGTAGCATCAGCTCATCTTTTTCAATATCGTACAATTCGATATCGGCTTTCAGTGGTTGCTTTGTTGAACGATCTCTTACGATACCTTTTACGGCATTGCTTCGATACTTCAGGCGATATTCGGCGGGCACATGAAATTCGTAGATCTTCGAATGTCCGTCGCTCTCGTCGTGAGAATAATATCCACGATTGCCGTCGGGGCTTATGATCAGCGAGTATTGATCGTTATAATCGTTGATAGGATAACCGAAGTTGGCCGGCTTCGTCCAAGTGCTGTCGGCCCAATCGCTCCAGAAAATATCCGACCCTCCGAAACCAACTCTTCCATCGGTTGCAAAAAACAGTGTACGACCATTAGGATGAATGAAAGGAGAACGTTCCTCATATGGTGTATTGATGCCTGCTCCGAGGTTTCTCGCCTTCGTCCAAACACCGGGTGAATGTTGAACTGAAACATAGATATCGGCGCTGCCCAGTCCACCCCGGCGCGAAGAAACAAAATACAGTATGCGACCATCGGCAGACAGCGAAGGCTGCGAATCCCACGCTGCAGAGTTTACCTGCGGACCGAGATTCTTTGGCCTCGACCACACATCGCCTGTCTTGTGACTTTCATACAGATCACACGACCCATTGCTGTTCCGACAGATTGGAAAGATCAACAGGCGCCCATCCGCAGAGACGGTAGAAGTCCCTTCGTCGTAAGGGGTGTTGATATTTGGAGAGATCGGTTGAGGTCTTGACCATCGGCCGAGACTGTCTTTATAGCTGACGACGATATCTTCGTCATCTTCATCGTTCATACCGAGACGACGTGTGAAGATCATCTCTTCTTCATCGGCGGTAAGCGCCGGAAAATACTGCTGTGGAAAAATGTTAAGGGTGTCGGAAAGTGGGGCTGCATCGAATTTGACATCGCTATGCATATTTTGAAGACTGTATTCAGCGGAAGCTTTCCAAAGCTTTAGCTGGTCTATTCGTGGCTTATTGATTTGTTCGTTCTGAAGATATTGTTCTGCGTAACCGACAACAGTGCGATAGTCGCCGAGCTTTAAAGCAACATCACAGATCTCTATCCAAAAACCTTTCTGCCATCGAAGCTCGGATGTAAGTGCGAGGCCTTTCTTCGCTGTCTCGTAAGCTTTAGGCAGATTCTTGGTTTCTTTATAACAAAAAGCTAAACGAAGATATGCTTCAAAGAAGTCTTTATCTTTTGCGATCGCCTGGTTTAAGAGATCGATAGCTGCTTTATACTCAAAACGAACACGATGTTTGTCCGCCTCAAGATAAAACTCGATCGCCTTTTTGTTTTTAGTAGACGTGACCTGAGCAGTTGCAATGCCACCAAAAAAAACAAACGTCAATATTATCAGCAACTTCATTCTCTAAAACTAGTGAATATTTGATATTTCCGATTCCTGCGATTCATCCCGAAGCATGGCATTGATCAATTTGAAATGGGAATATTTTGGGAGGTCTTCGGAGTGATGGAAGCTTCGGATACTTTTTTGTTATCCAAAAGGTATCGTCGCATGGTCCCATTCAGCAAGAACGTATTTGGAGTAACCCACTGATCATCTTTCTTAAAGACCAACATTCGAATACGAGGTATCGGTAATCATTCCATTCTTCACGATCAAATCTCATCACAGTCTTCCTTCAAGTTTAAGTGACGTTCTAACGAACCTCTATTCTCAAATTTATGATCGTACCCGATATCATTGTCGAACACGAGTTTTAACGAACGAACGGCTCGAATCTTGTATGGCTCGGTTGTAATGATTCCTTTGTTGAGATCATAAACGATACGAACTTTATAGACCTGGTCCGACGGCAACTCGAGCTGCCGGATCATCTCTTTAGGTTTCCAATGCAAAGTGTCGCCAAAAATCGCTTGCGAAGAATCGTCCATCCTCTCGAGATGATATGCAAGATTCTCGACTCTACCTTCAGCGAAGCGAATGGTCTCAATTAGTCGGGACATAAATTTTATCGAGTGCTTCCTGGTATTCCAAAGATACGTCGCTTTGTGTGGTGATGCCTCCGCCACTGCGGTAGTACAGATCGCTGTTGGTTTGTTCTATGAAGCGGATCATAACCCCGGAGTCGAGTGTGTGGCCGTCGAAGTAACCGCAGATGCCAGTGTAATAGCCGCGCTCCTCTCCTTCGGCCTGCCGAATGACTTCTATTGTTTTTCTTTTGGGGCGCCGCTGATAGAGCCTGCGGGCAATAGTGATAACAGGGAGCCAGCCGGATCTTGTTCGAATGATGGCAACAACCTTCCGCTGATCTCCGAGCTCACTTGCAATAAGTTTTTGACTTGTTCGACGTAGCGAAATCTTGTAACGCGGGACGTTATCGGCGATCATACTTAGATCATTTCTCAAGAGGTCGACGATCGTTACGTGCTCTGCGAGTTCCTTCTGGTCTGAAAGAATCTTCGCTTCGGCGTTGGGAATGGAAGCATCGATCGTGCCCTTCATCGGGTAGGTAGAAATCACGTTATCTTCTATCCTGATAAATGTTTCCGGCGAGAAACAGAGAAAATTATCAGTCAGGATTTTGTAGCGGGCACTGCAAGCATAGAATACATCTCTCAACGAAACATTAAGATTGATTTTCGTCTTGATAGTAAGATTAGTTATGAACGAATCACCGTAAAGGAGATGATCCATTACAACATCGAACTTCGTCTTATAGGTATCGAAAGGAATTGGCTCCGTTGCGAGTTCTATTGGCTTGTTATTTCCTTTGCTGTTGAACTCAAAAAGAATTTCGTTAGAGGGCAATGGCCAGATCTTTGGCTTCTTTAATTCGAAGTCTATAATAAAGACAAACGGCTTTTTCTTCCGCCAGTATTCATTAAAGAGCTCTGTCAAGGGATGTTCATGTATTTGTGAACCTGAAGAGATATCTGCCAGCGGGGGTTTTGCTTAACGTAGTCGATGATCAATGGCACCATCTCCTTTTCTTTCGACCATTCGGGTTGAAGAAACAGTTGGCAATCTTTATTTACGGTCTTTGAATGTTGTTCTGCCCAGTCTAAATCGGTCTTGTTATAGATTATGATCTTTAGTTCATGGGCTTGTGAAGCAGCGCTGGGATGCGGGGCTTTAAATTTTTTAGGGGAGAAACGACCCAATCCCAACTTCCCGTTAATTCATAAACACCAGAGGTTTCAATGTGAGTACGAATATGATGAGTATGAAGAGTATTGGTTAACTCTGTAAGATTATGCATCGCTGGTTCTCCTCCTGTGATAACAGCTATCGGACTTTTAGAATCAACAACGTAAGAGACAATCTTATCGACTTCAACGGACGGATGTGCCATTTACGTCCCACGATTCTTTTACGTCGCACCCAAACGCATCCAACGTCGCAACCGGCTAACCTTATGAAATATGCTGCACTTCCCTGATAGTAGCCTTCACCTTGAATTGTGAAGAAGTGTTCCATAACGGGAAGTGTGGTCATCGTTCAATGTTCAAAGTTCAATGTGGGTTCGAAGCATATACGTTGAACACTGAACATTGAACGTTATGGATGTCTGAGTTCTGTTGCCCTGAGTGTATTCAAAAGAAGCGAAGCAATCGTCATTGGGCCGACACCCCCTGGAACTGGAGTTATAAAAGAAGCTTTCGCTGCCACCGGCGTAAAGTCAACATCGCCCTTGATCGCATAGCCATTCTTAAACTGCGGACCTTCAACACGCGTGGTGCCCACGTCGATCACCACGGCTCCGTCTTTCACCATTTCGGCTGTGATCAATCCGGCTTGCCGACTGCCGATACCAGGATGTCTGCCTTACTCGTGAATGACTTCAAATCCTCCGTGAACTTATGACAAATCGTAACGGTAGCGAGTCCTTGCTCAACCAACATCATCGCGAGCGGTGCACCGGCAAGTCGACTTGCACCTACAACCACGCAATTCTTTCCCTGGGTGGGAATATTGTAACGTCTCAGGAGTTCCATGACACCGTACGGTGTAGCGGGCATCAACAATGGCTGCTTCGACACAATGCTTCCGAAGTTCCTGTTTGTAAACCCGTCAACGTCCTTATCGGGACGAATCTTCTCGGTAATTCTTTCAACGAAATCCCTTGTGGCAACGGCAACTGTACGATGAAACCATCAACATCTTCGTCGCGATTTACCTGGTCGATGTGCTTCATCAGCTTGTCTTCGCTAATCGTAGCAGAAAAACGAAGCATGGAATAGTTAAATCCAACTTCGCGACAAGCTTTCACTTTATTATCAACATACGTCTGACTTGCCCCATCGTCGCCGACGAGGATGATAAGCGAGGTGCGGAATTTTTTTGTTCGCGGACTTACGTTCCTGAACGCGAGTTATTATCTCCGATTTTATTTCCGTGGAGATCTTCCGGCCATCGATTACAGTGTATGTTGTTGTTTCCATTATTCAATTTTCAGTACAGCCATGAAGGCTTCCTGTGGTATCTCTACGTTACCCACCTGGCGCATGCGCTTCTTACCTTCTTCTGCTTGTCCAAAAGTTTGCGCTTACGCGAGATGTCACCACCGTAACATTTCGCCAACACGTTTTTGCGAATTGCACTGAGTGTTTCGCGTGCCACGATCTTTTGTCCTATCGCAGCCTGTATGGGCAACTTCGAACATGTGACGTGGTATAAGCTCCTTCAATTTCTCGCATAACTTGCGTCCCCCACTCCTGTGCTTTATTGCGGTGAACGATAGCAGACAACGCATCGATCTTCTCGCCGTTGAGCTGAACATCAATTTCACCATGTCGCTTCGCGTGTATCAATTAAATGATAGTCGAGCGAAGCATAACCTTTGGAGATAGACTTCAGTTTATCGTAAAAGTCGAACACGATCTCTGCTAAAGGCATTTCGAAAGTGAGTTCCCACGCGGTCGGCCGTCAAATAAGTCTGATTCTTGATAACGCCACGCTTATCCATACATAAGCCAATGATTGGTCCGATAAAATCGGCTTTCGAAATTATCTGCGCCTTGATGAATGGTTCGAGGATATAATTAATCATTGTTGGATCGGGCATTTCGGAAGGTGCGTTGATGAACACATCTTTGCCATTTGTAAGTCTTGCCTGGAACTGCACCGAAGGAACCGTTGTGATCACGGTCATGTTGAACTCGCGCTCGAGACGCTCCTGGATGATTTCCATATGAAGCATTCCGAGGAATCCGCAACGGAAGCCGAATCCTAACGCAGCAGATGTTTCGGGTTCCCAAACCAACGATGCATCATTGAGTTGAAGCTTTTCCATCGCGTCGCGAAGCTCTTCGAACTCCGAAGTATCAACAGGATAAATACCTGCGAATACCATGGGCTTCACGTTCTCGAAACCCCTGATGGCTTCACCAGGATTGCCGGGATGAGTGATGGTATCACCAACCTTTACTTCTTTGGCAACTTTAATTCCGGAGATGAGATAACCTACGTTACCCGTACCGACTTCCTTGGCGGCGATCTTATCGAGCTTTAAAAATCCAATTTCATCGGCGCCATAGACCTGGCCAGTGTTTACGAACTGTACCTGCTCGCCTTGTTTGATCACTCCATTGAATACACGGAAGTAAACTTCGATACCACGGAATGAATTGAACACAGAGTCGAAGATCATTGCTTGCAGCGGAGCTTTAGGATCTCCTTTCGGAGCCGGCACACGCTTCACTACTGCTTCGAGAATTTCTTCGATCCCGATACCTTCTTTTGCACTCGCGCGAATTACGTCTTCGCGTTCGCATCCTATGAGGTCCACAATCTGGTCGGTAACTTCTTCGGGCATTGCCGCGGGAAGATCGATCTTGTTCATCACGGGTATGATCTCAAGATTGTGTTCGAGAGCCAGGTAAAGGTTGGAGATTGTTTGCGCCTGGATACCCTGTGCAGCATCGACGATAAGTAAAGCGCCTTCGCAGGCAGCAATAGCTCTTGACACCTCGTATGAGAAGTCGACGTGGCCGGGTGTATCGATCAGGTTAAAAGTGTACTCCGTTCCTTTGTGCTTGTACTTCATCTGGATCGCGTGGGCCTTAATAGTAATGCCTTTTTCGCGTTCCAGGTCCATATTATCGAGCACCTGTGCTTCCATCTGACGTGACGTCAGGGTGCCGGTCGCTTCCAAAAGCCGGTCTGCCAGGGTGCTTTTTCCGTGGTCAATGTGCGCTATGATGCAAAAATTGCGGATGTGATCCATTCCCGTCATTTCTCTTGCTGAAAATAAGGCGCAAAGGTAAGAAAAAAGAGGTGACGAGGTGAAGAGATGACGAGGTGACGAGTTATTCGGACTTGTATATAATCCCGTCTTTCATTACGAACTTGACAGCGAGCATGGCACTAATGTTCTTTATGGGATCGCCGTCTACTGCAACTATGTCGGCGAGCTTGCCGGTTTCGATAGAGCCGATCTTGTCGCCCATGCCGAGGATGTTGGCGTTGGTTTGCATGGCGCAGAGCAGGGCTTCGATCGCAGGCATTCCACCTTCGACCATGTAGCCGAATTCTTTCGCGTTCTCACCGTGTGGATACACGCCGGCGTCGGTGCCAAATGCCATCTTCACTCCTCTCTTATATGCTTTCGCAAAATTCTCCTGGATCTTCGATCCGATCTCCAGTGCTTTCGGAACAACCAGCGGGTGATAGTACCCGGGTATCTTCGCATACTCGGCAGCGGAACGTCCTGCAATGATAGTCGGAACATGATACGTTCCCTTTTGCTTCATGAGATCCATCACCTCCTCGGTCATCAGCGTACCATGTTCGATGGTTGTGATCCCAGCGAGCACGGGCGCGCTTCATGCCTTCCGATCCATGTGCGTGAGCGGCAGTATGAAATCCATAATCTTTTGCTGTTTGAACGATAGCATTCAGTTCTTCCTGCGTGAACTGTGGCCCGCTTCCATCTTTCGCTACACTCAACACGCCGCCGGTTGCTGTGATCTTGATGAAGTCGGCGCCATCTTTATATCGTTGTCTTACTGCCTGTCGTGCTTCGTCGGGTCCGTTGATAACACCTTCCTTCGGACCGGGATCGCCCATGAGATCTTTTCTTGAACCATTGGTTGGGTCTGCATGACCACCGGTTGTTGCGATGGCTTTCCCTGCCGTGATGATCCTCGGACCGATAACGGTTCCCGCGTTCACTGCGTTTCTCAATGAGATGTTCACACCAGTACCGCCACAATCACGCACGGTTGTGAAGCCGGCCATTAAATTCTTCTTCGCGTAGACGGTGCTTTGGAAGGCGATGTCGGCTTCGTTGAGCGTGAATCTTTTACGAGCTGATCTTTGCTTGTCTCACCCTCGAGATGAACGTGCAGGTCGATCAGGCCCGGCATGACTGTCTTGTTGGTGAGATCGATTACTTTGTCGTTGGCGCTTGCTGTTGTGAAACCTTTTTCGACGGCGACGATCTTGTTGCCTTCAACGACAATGGTTACCTGGGATTGGGTCTGTTTGTTCTTCCCGTCGATGAGAGTTCCGCAATGGATTAAAGTCCGTTGCGCGAAAACGGTATTTGAAATAAGAACTAAGAGTAAGAGGATCTTTTTCATCCCTGACCGCCGAGGTATTTCGCAGTAAGTTTTTTGAGCTCTTCCATTTCGTTAGCAGGCATCACGGAACGAACGTGCAGCATGAGATCGAACATTACGGCTTCGTTGTAACCGAGTTTTGCGGCGACTCTCGAACAGAAACGGATCTCTTCTTTGTACAATCGTTCGTCGATCTTCATAAGTTGAACGAGACTGAAGAGGTAGTTGAACTTTTGGTCGTTCGTGAGGTCTGTGGGAACGATGACGTCATGGCTGCTGGAAAGCAGCGGTTTGATGGTGTCGGCAGAAACGCCGTTGGCATCGCCAATATTGTAGATGTATTTTTCTTCCTTTTCACCAACTCCCCCATCTACGTAGGCGAGGTTGATAAGGAGCTTTAATTGTTGGTCGAGTGCCATAGGTTCAATCTAAAAATAAGTGTAAATCAATTACCTTACAACTGATGAATTTCCTCGCACACTTGTCCCTTTCCGACAATGAACCGAAGCTAATGCTTGGGAATTTCATGGGTGATTTTGTAAAGGGCAGAAATCTGGCTTCGAAATTCGAACCTTTGATCGTTAGCGGCATCGAGCTACATCGTGCTATCGATCATTTTACTGATACGCATAAGGTTGTACAACAAAGCAAAAAGCGGCTGGATGGAAAATACGGACATTACTCGGGTGTGATCGTCGATGTCTTTTTCGATCACTTTCTTTCAGTAAATGGAGTGACTATTATCCGGAACCTGTGTCAACTTTGCCGCGAAAGCTTACCGTGTTATTCAAGACAACGACCCCATACTTCCTGAAGAGGTGAAAGGGTTTCTTCCGTACATGGTCAAAGGCAACTGGCTGGTGGCTTATGGTACATTGGATGGAATGTTCCAGGCGCTAACCGGCGTCGGAAGAAGAACACGCATTAAGAATATGCCCGATGCTGTAAATGATCTCAAAGAAAAGTACCAGTTGTTCGATGAAGATTTCAGTGCGTTCTTTCCGCAGCTGAAGGATTTCGCTCGCGACTATTTGAAGTCGAAGTATCCGAACGGTTATAGTTAGTTATATTTAGGGTCGAAATCTTAAAATGCACAACGACCCGGAGCTTAGTGGCAAATACCTGGGCACGATCTCCACAGACTTCGTCAAGGTTGCCGATACCCTGAAAGAAGCTTCGTACCAGATCCGGAAGCCGGCTTCGAGCTGCCCATCTTCGCGATCTCGCACGAAACTATTCCGATTGGCCAGGTTCTTATCCCCAAAGACAAATTGTCTCTAACCTGGAACTACTACGCCTCATTCCTCGACGAATTCGTGCAGCGAGACCTGGTAGGCAAAGACAACGTCGACGATTTTAAATCGACGTATAAAGACCCTGATGAATTCTGTTGCCTGTTTGTTGTCGATAAAGCATTCACGAACTTTGTATTTATCCCGTATCCCGAAGACTGAAAAACCATAGATGAGCAGGATCCTTACCCCCGCGATTCTCTCCCTCTTCTACATAACACTTTCGGCGCAAACGCTGCCGGACAACTTTTTCTTTGAACAAATCTCAGTACCTGGTACCATCCAGTCTGCCATTACAGAAGACATCCTGCAAGATCCGTATGGTATGTTGTGGCTCGGCAAAGACGCGCTCTATCGATACAACGGCCGCGACTTCACGAAGTACGACATGATCCTCCCCGACTCCGGGCTGTTCAGCACCCGCGAGATCACCCGCCTTCGCTGGGATCATGCAAGAGATCGTTTACTCATCGGCACAAGAAATTATGGCATCGTGCAGTACGATTATAAAACCGACAAGATGCATAAGCTTCCAAGTCGCGATGGTGTGCCGATCATTAACGACATCACCGTGTACAACGGAGAGATCTGGGCAACGTCATTTCCCAGCGGGTTTTTTAAAGTCGTCAACGATACATTAGTGCGTGTACACAATCTTTCGGACTTTCATCAACCGACAAGGATGGCGATAGCCGGCAATGATCTTTGGATGGTGTGTCAACGATGTGGTTGTTGTTCGGGATAATGTTGTTCGTAAGCATTTGTCGCTTTCGAAATACAATGAATATTATCCGAACAGTATTCGGTCAAGCTCACTGATGTTGGATCGCAAAGGTCAACTGTGGATTGGAACTGAAGAGACGGTATCCTGATCGTAGACACGGCCTCGTTGAAGGTCCTGAAAAGATTTTCTGCACAAGAGGATCCGTTCTACAACTCCATCACAACAATTGTGCAGGATGGCGACAACATGGTGTGGATCGGAACGAGAGGTGGTGGCCTCGTTATCTACAGTCCCGAAAGCGATAGCTATCGCAAGGTCGGTGTCGCTAAAGATGCACCTGCTAACTCGACAATCCAATTTGGTATCGTCGTTTCGTTTGGAACACTGATGACGATGCCGGTTGAAAGAGACATCGTAATCAACAACTCATCTGGATTCCCCACATACATATTGCTTCACGATAAAAATGACCTCGATGAGATCTCGAAATCGATCGTAGCAACACAATACACGAATCCGAATATTATTTATTCCCTGGCGCCGCTGTACGAGAATCATTTCAATTTTAATTTCGGATCGACAGCGACAACCAAATACGCATACACGTTCCTTAGCATCGCTGCGCTGATCCTTTTACTTGCGCTGATCAACTACATGAACCTAACAACCGCCCGCGCAACGACACGCGCGAGGGAAGTTGGCGTTCGAAAAGTTATCGGTGCGCGTCGTTTGTCGTTATCTATACAATTCTATTTCGAATCGGCCTTGACGACGCTGATCTCATTCATGATCGCAATCACGTTGATCGAAGGATGTCGTCCATTGTTCTTAGATGTTCTTGGCCTGACACTCGACGAAAGTTTCCTTTCTTCACCCACACTTATCGTGTCGATCGCAATCCTGTTGGTGATTTGCGTAATCGTTGCTGGTAGTTATCCTGCCATTGTTCTTCCGTCGTTTAAGCCCACCGATGTTTTGAAGGGAAATATATCGGCGCATGGCGGCAACGGTTGGTTCAGAAAATCGCTGATGGTATTTCAGTTCTCTGTTTCATTGTGCCTTGCCATCTGTGCCGTGGTGATGACGAGTCAACTATCGTATGTGGGATCTTTCAATACAGGAATGGACCGGGAGCGGGTTGTGGCAATTCCAATCAAAACACTTTCGCCAGCACAACGCCGATCGTTAAAAACCGAGCTCGTTAACAAGCCTGGTATTGAGGCATCATCCGTTGCCTCCATTCCACTCTTCAAGAACAGCATGTCGGGTGTATCGCTCGTTACTTCACCATTCAACGAACAGAAGGTTGGAGCGAAGTGGATGGTGGCCGACCAGGACTTCGTAAGAACATTGAATGTTAGTTCGAAATACAGTAACGAAAACTCAGGAAGTGTTTATCATTTGCTCAACGAATCGACCACAGCTGCGTTCGGTTTTTCGGAGACATCCCATCGCCGGCAGATGACGATGGGCGGTGATCATGCTCCCGCCATCACCGGAGATATCACCGGCGTTATTGCAGATTTCAATTATGAATCGCTTCGTAATGCAATCCAGCCCCTGATCCTCAGCGTCGTGGCGGATTCTTCTTCTTACATAGGCGACGATCCTACCCTGTATGTTCGTCTCACCGAAGGTTCAATACCGTCGGCAATGATCGACGACCTTCGTTCGGCGTATGTCAACCTTTCCGATGGATCGCCATTTAGCTACTTCTTTCTCGACGACGCATTCAATCAGCAACAATTGAGCGAACAACGATTACACGAGGTATTCATCATCTTCACTTTCATTGCACTACTGATTGCGTGTATGGGATTGTTTGGACTCGTTACGTTCTCTTCGGAGCGAAGGAGGAAAGAACTCAGCATTAGAAAACTTCTCGGTGCCACGATAGGCAACATCGTCGTGCTGGTATCTTCAGAAATGGTGATTTTATTATTGGTGAGTATTGTCATAGCAATGCCGGTAGCGCTGTATTTCTCCCGTGAATGGCTCGCGGGATTCTTTTATCACACCGCCATCGCCACCACAGACGTAGTTGTTCCAATTATCGCCGCGTTAGGGATCGCGCTTATTATCATAATCATCCAGGGCATCAATACGGCCCTTACTAACCCAGTGAAGAATCTTAAGAATGACTAGGATTTGAATTCAGACTTTCTACAAAATTGAATCTTAAGTTGGGTCAAACATTCTTAAATGAAACACCTGACCCTCACAATCCTTGCGGTCTTTGGCATTGCCGTGGCTGCAACCTCACAACCGAAATTTCACCTCATCAAAAAAAACCGTCGTTGGCGGTGAAGGCGGATGGGACTATCTCAGCGCCGATTCTAAGAATAACACCCTCTATGTATCTCACAGCACACAGGTGGAAGTACTCAATCTCAGGACTCACGAGAAAATTGGGACGATACCGAACCTGCAGGGCGTTCATGGTGTAATCGCCGTTCCGTCGACAGGCAGGGGAATAACAACCAACGGACGCAGCAATACGGTAACGATATTCGACCTCAAAACACTGAAGGCGATCGTAGAGCTTCCAACAGGAAAAAATCCGGACGCATTATTATACGACAACTTCTCTAAACGCGTTTTCGTGTTCAAATCACAGCGACGTTACCACAACTGCAATCGACATTGAAAACGGAAAAGTAGTCGGCACGATCGACCTTGGGGGCACCGCACTCGAAGCAGGCGCAACCGACGAAGCCGGAACGATCTTTGTCAATCTCGAAGACGCCAGCGAGATCGTTTCGTTCGATGCGAAAACACTCACCGTGAAGGATCGTTGGAAACTCGCACCATGCGAAGAACCGACAGGCCTCGCGCTCGACAAAAAGACCAACCGACTATTCAGTGTTTGTCACAGTGGTGTGATGATGATCATTAACTCTAAAACAGGTGAGATCGTAACACACGTGCCGATCGGGTCAAGGGTAGATGGTGTCGTTTTCGATCCTGAGCTCAAGATGGCATTCAGCTCCAATGGCGAAGGAACGATAACGGTTGTCCAGGAAGTCTCCGCGAATGATTTCAAATTTATCGAGACGATAAAAACCGAACCTGGTGCAAGAACGATAACACTCGATCCCAAAACTCATCACGTATTTGTATCGACAGCACAATATGGAGAGACTCCCGCTCCTACCACGGAAAATCCTAACCCGAGACCGAGTGTTGTTCCAGGTACGTTTATGATACTGGAGTATGGGATGGACTAACATCCCGTAGCCCTTTGTTTATGACGTACACAATCAATAGTCCCCAAACAAAATTGGATGTTGAAGTCTCGACGAAATGCACCATCGCCACATTCGCAGGCATATAAGGATTGGGAATGAAGAGCAACGACGTTGGAATCAATGCAGAAAGCAACGCGACCACGAGGTATTGTTGAGTTTTCTTTTCACGAAGCATAACTGCAATCGGAACGGTGGCGCCGATCCAGATCAGACCACGAATGATCTGAAAAAAGTAAATGCCATTGCCGAAGATCTCCTTCAACTGATCGGCATACGACGCCATTTGCGCCGAACCTGTATAGTAAATACGAACGTCCTCACTTTGCCAGGCGACAAAATATCCGAAACGTGAAATATATCAATGGGTATCCTATAAGAATTGAAAGAGCAGTCCAAACGAGAAATTCCTTCTTCGTAAGATTGGGGATCCGAAGAGTATCGAATGAAGCAGGTTTCATAAGTTTCTTATACAATCCTGCGGCAATCCAAACCGTGACGAACGACACTACGAAGCCAGCGATCAGGATCGCGGCAGCCTGGTCATATCCGATGCCCATCTGCGATCCAAAGAAAAATGTTTCCATCTGCGGGAGCAGGGACTGTATTGTAAAAACATAGAATACGATCGCGAGTCGCCTTCGTAATCCGGAGTACAGGCTTGTTGTTCCCAGGAGAATGGCGATTAGTATCGAGTTGAAAGCACATACAGCGAGAAATATCGTCCCGGCCTCTGCTTCATTGGTTGGTGGAGGCGGAGCGGAACTTGTGAGGATATTCCCAACTGCATTACCGACGGCCCAACTGACGGCCATGATGATTGTTGTGATGGCAACAAATAAGAACAGTTTCAGGGGTTTCATAAAATTGGTTGTATATGCAACTTTTAAGTTTAATTAAATATCACTTCTTAACGTTTTGCATGATCATGTTCAACAACCGGGCACTTTGATCGAGGGCCGTCGAACTGAGGCCACCAACTGCTTTCATGTAGAGTGCGCCGGAATGTGCGATAGCTTTTTGTTGCAAGTCCCTGCCCTTCTTCGTGAGGAAGATCAGTTTACCGCGCGAATCATTTTTGTCGGTTGCACGAGTAATCATCTTGTTTCGTTCCATGTTGGATATCACACGAGTGATCGTAGTCTTGTTCCGGTTCAGCCGCACACTGATCTCCTGTTGATTGATGCCTTCCTGGTAGAACAGCAGGGCCAATATTGAAAATTGCTCTACCGTAATGCCAATCCTGTTTTTCTTGAATTCCGAAGTCAGTGCGCCATGAAAAATATGCGAGAGCTCCCCGCACAGGAAGAGAACGTTGGTTTCAAGTGAACGGGGCGCTGACATAAAAGGTTGTATATGCAACTAAGTTAGCAATTATTAACAACTAGGTAAAACGAGGCGACTACTTTTTCGCCGCCACAAACGTCATCTGTTTTTTGGATTTCAGGTTGAGGAACGTGCCATTCAACTTCGTACCATCCCACGTCGCGGTGAAGTCGGAAATGGGTTTTTCGGATGCATCGAGCTCATGGAATACAATCTGGTTGCCCGTCACAGTACCAGATAAGTTAAGCGGCTCACCAACACGATCGTATGACAACACTCCAGTGAGCGTACCGTTCTTTTCAGGAAGCAGTATCATGGTTATCGCATACTTGCCGTCAATCTTACCGGCCATCAGCGTGTACATTGGTGCCTGAGAAGGCCTTTCGACAAATAATGAGTAACCATATGGATTGAGCATCGTCTTCAGGTCTGCAAGTAAAAGCTCATGTGGACCTACTGTTTGATCCCGGCTGTATTCGGACCCATCTAAACATTGACCTGCCCAGAATTTTATTCCACTATCTGTAATCAGCATCTTCCAGATCTGATCATCAGAAAAGGAAGTCGCCTGATCGAGACCTTCAATACATTCCTTATAACTGTCGTCGCCGCTTTCTCTCAATGCATCGAGCTTGGACTTCCAAGAAGCGAAGATCGCCACCGCCAGTTTGGTCTTTGCAGCACCAACAAACATGCTATTTACGGTTATCGGCTCACCGGTTCTCGAGTCTATATTATATGCATGCTCGGTTACATGATAACCGCAACCACTATGGGCTCCGCCCGCTATGAGTGATATGACACGGTCATTGACTACACCCACCTGGTAATAGTACTCGTCCTCACCCTGCAGACTATCGAATGGGTTCTTCAGTGTGGGATCTGCGCCAAGTCCTTCCTGGATCATCGTGTTGATCTTCTTCGCAACGGCGGGGCGTTGCGTGGAAACGATAAGTGGGAAACTATAACCGTCGCCCTTGTTAATCTCCTTTATAATAAATGTTTGTTGAGCAATGCCGGAATAGACGATGCAAAGGAATGCGAGGAGAAATAAAGGTTTCATCGTAATAAGTTAGAGAATTCCTAAATATTACTAAAAGTTCTACTCCCCTGTAACCTCTCCCCAAAATCGGAGTATATTTACTGCAATCACGAATAATATCATGAAGAAAAACCAAGCTTGGTGAATTCGAAGAGCTCGTATTGCTCACCGTAGCCAGCCTGCGAAAAGATGCTTACGGTGTCGAAATCAAAAACAGTCTCGAAGACCGAATGAAGACAAAACTCAGCGTCGGATCCATACAGTCTGCATTGAAACGCATGGAGGAAAAGGGATTCCTCACTTCCGAATTCGGCGAAGCAACACAAATGCGCGGCGGAAAACGCAAGCGGATCTATTCAACAACGGCCTACGCCCACCGCGTACTGGCGGAAATGAAAGACATCCGCAGTAGTCTTTGGAAATCAATCGGAAGCTTGAGCGTCGAACCAAAATTCAGATGAGTCGCAAAGAGCTCCATCCGCCGGGTTGGCCTGTCAGGGCACTGCGTTTTCTTCTGAAAAAAGATTACGTCGAAGAGATCGAGGGTGACATGGAAGAGATCTTCTACGCAACAGTGGAAGAGAGATCCGTGACTGCCGCACGACGTGCTTATTACTGGGAGCTCTTTCGGTTGCTACGCCTGTTCTGATCCGAAGCTTTACATCATCATACAACTATAATCCATTCAACATGTACAAAAATTACCTGATGATCGCATGGAGAAACCTTCTCAAGAAGAAAGGATACTCAGCCATCAACATCCTTGGGTTGGCACTCGGCATCGCATGCTGCCTTCTCATCTTCATGTATGTAGACTACGAAAGATCTTTCGATAATTATCATACGAAAGGCGATCGTATCTATCGTGTCGCACATGGATCGACAGATCAAGATTTGTCGACCTATTGGGTTTGGAATAATGCCGCAATCGGCCAGGCGCTATACGACAATTTTCCGGAAGTCGAGAAGGTTGTTCAGTTCTCCGGTCGCTCCGACATGCTCCTTAGCAGGGGCGAGATCACATTCCAGGAAGAAGGCTTTTTCTTCATGGATTCAACCGCGTTCGATGTCTTCAGTTGGAAGCTGTTGAAGGGAGATCCAAAGACAGCATTGGCAGCGCCATACAGCATCGTTCTAACGGAATCAACAGCCAAAAAATATTTTGGCGATGAAGATCCATTGGGAAAATCTTTAAAGGGAAGTGAAGCCGCTGGTCGCGCAAATGAAGGGGAATACCTGGTGACAGGTGTTATGGAAGATGTTCCCGCTAATTCGCACTTCAGTTTCAACCTATTGGCCTCGATGACCACATTCAGGAAAGCAAGACCTGATCTTTGGAATGAATGGGGTTACGCGGATTTCTACACATACTTTCTCGTCAATGATCAGTTTGATCGCGCCAAGTTCGAAGCGAAGATACCTGAGTTCACTAAACGAATGATGAAGAATCCAGATAGCAAGTACAATATTATCATCGAACCTCTTAAAGACATGTATATGGGCACGGTTGCTCAACGTCAGCCGGGGGAAACCGGGAGCATCGCGAATCTTTACATCTTCTCGGTGATCGGCTTGTTTGTACTTACGATCGCGATCATCAACTTCATGAATCTTTCAACAGCGCGATCGATGGAGCGGGGAAAAGAAGTCGGCATACGGAAGTCGATCGGCGCACAACGAAAGAGTCTCGTTTCTCAGTTCATGGGTGAGTCGTTCGTCATCGTTAGCTTTTCGATGATCGTCGCGTTGATCATTGTTATGATCGCTTTGCCTGGCATGAATAACATTACCGGAAGAACGCTAAGTATTACTCATTTCATTACAATCCAAAGTGTTGGGTGGCTGATCGCAGCAACGGTACTGATTGGCGTGATTGCTGGCTCTTACCCTGCGTTTGTGTTATCCTCATTCAACCCGGCCACCGTGTTGAAAGGCATGAGTAAGTCCGGCAGAGTCGGAGTGGCGCTTCGCAGAGGTCTTGTTGTTTTTCAGTTCAGTCTTTCAATTGCATTGATTGCGGGAACGATCGTCGTTTATTTCCAGATGAGTCACATCATGAATAAAGACCTGGGCTTCGACAAAGAACGGATGCTGATCCTTGATTACAACTACGATGGAAATGTGAATCGTGTCCGTGAAACATTGAAGGCGGAGATGGAGTCGAATCCCGCCGTTATTTCATCGGCATTTTCACGCAGCGTGCCTGGAGGTTATTTCCCGAATGCATGGACCGAGATCGTCTCGCCTGAAGGCGAATTGAAGGGAATGGCTCAACCGATCTTCCAGGTGGGTATGGACTTCGTTGATCACTTCGGATTGAAGTTAGTTGCCGGCCGTTCTTACTCACGTGCGCATCCGTCGGATACCATTGGTGGTTTGGTAATGAATGAAGCTGCCGCAAGACAATACGGTTACTCGAATCCGGCAGACATCATCGGAAAAAAATACAAGCAGTGGGGCAGCGAAGGTGAAGTGATCGGCGTGGTGAAAGATTTCAATTACATCTCATTACACAACAGCATCGAGCCGCTCACATTACCGTTGTCGCCCTACTCGTGTCGTTATATGATACTGAAGATAAAAATCTACTGATATTCAGCAGACCGTTGCACAAGTAGAAGAAGTGTGGACGAAGTTGGCTCCGCATCGTCCTTTCCTGTATAGCTTTTTGGACGACGACTTTGATCGCCAGTATCTGAAAGACGTGAACTTCAAAACACTATTCTTAACATTCTCCTCGCTCGCCATCTTCATCGCATGTTTGGGATTGTTCGGATTGGCAACGTACACAGCAGAGCTTCGCACGAAAGAGATCGGCATCAGGAAAGTATTGGGCGCAAATGTGAATAGCATCGTCGCGTTGTTGTCGAAAGACTTCATCATACTCATCGGCATTGCGATAGTGCTCGCGACACCGGCGGGCATGGTACAGTATGGATCGTTGGCTCGAGAGCTTTGCGTATCGGATCGAGATGCATTTCTGGATCTTCATGCTCGCGGGATTTGCGGCGATTGCGATAGCCGCCCTAACTATCAGCCTCCAGGCGTTTAAAGCGGCAAAAGGAAATCCGGTGAATGCCTTGAGGAGCGAATAAGCAGCAACAAGCAGCAAGGAAGCAACCTCTGAAATCGCGTTTTGTCTGTAACTTTAATAGAGTAATAGAGTATTTAATAGAGTAACCGACAAACCGCCATGTTCAGAAACTACCTGCTCGTTACGCTTCGTAACATCCGTGCGAACAAACTGTTCTCGTTCATCAACATCACCGGCCTGGCGATAGGTCTGAGTGCGTGTTTCCTGATCTGGCAATATGTTCGATTTGAGTCGAGCTACGACACATTTCATGAAAACAAGGATCGTCTGTACCGGGTAACGCTGGAGGCGCATGAGAATGGAGAGCTTGCCTGGAGCCTCGCTCCTAACTTTGGCGGAGTTGCTCATGCTATGAAGTCCGACTTCCCGAGGTGAAAGAATTCTGTCGACTGGTACGGACGTCGCTGTTCACGTCTAACCTTGGAAAATATGTTGCCAATGCACTTGAGTTCTCGCGGCAAGATCGCAATGGCAATACCGTTGCATTTATCGAGGAAGATGTGTGGTTTGCCGACGCGCCTATTCTTACCATGTTCAGCTTTCCTTTGATTGAAGGCAGTAAAGACGCGTTGAAAGAACCCAACTCAATCGTCATCACGAGGTCGATCGAGAAGAAATATTTTGGTGATGAACCAGCACTTGGCAAGGAGCTTCGTCTGAACAGTGACATGATGCTGAAAGTCACCGGGGTCATCGAAGATGTTCCGGCCAACTCGCATCTGCAGTTCGATATACTTCTATCTATTTCAACCCTTCGTCACGACGTAGGTGATTTTTACAACAACTGGGGATGGTCTGTTTTTTATAACTACGTTCTTCTTGAAGACAACGCCAGCGGCGATGCGGTCCGTGCAAAGTTCCCGGCATTTAAAGACAAATATTATGACCCCGAGACCAACTCGGCACGCAAGACTGGATTCAACCTTCAGCCGATCACTGACATTCATTTGAAATCGCAACTTGAAGGAGAGCAAAGTCCCGTGGGCAATGAGCGCGTGGTGTACTTCCTTTCCATTCTCGCGGCATTCATCCTCGTGGTCGCATGGATCAACTACGTGAATCTTTCTACGGCGAAAGCATTGCAGCGTTCGAAGGAAGTCGGACTTCGGAAGACTGCCGGCGCTACGCGCGTACAGTTAGTGATCCAATTCCTCTTCGACACAACAACTATCAATGTGTTTGCATTAGTGATCTCTGCGGTCATTGTTGTTTTATCGTGGACCGCTTTCGAAGAGCTGGTCGGAAAAAATATGAGCGGTGTGCTGAGAGATGGCGGTTCCATGCCGTGGATCATGGCTGCTGTTGTATTTATTGCAGGTGTCGTGATCTGTGGTGTTTATCCCGCGCTCACGCTGTCTTCATTTAACCCGGCCGTAGTATTGAAAGGCCGTTTCATTAAATCAGCATCAGGTGTGCTTCTTCGAAAGCTGATGGTGTCGTTTCAATATGTACTTGCTGTTCTATTGATTGCTGGAACCGTTACGATCTATTTGCAGATCAAATACATGCGATCGCAAGACACGGGCTTCACCAAAGAACAAGTGATTGTTGTCGAAGCGCCGTCGGCTTTCGATTCGTCGGCCGGCAGCCGGATCACTCAATATAAAAGTGAATTGATCAGGTCGACCGGTGTGATGGATGTATCGGCTACTTCCGATATTCCCGGACAGAATATCGTCGAGGGCTCGGGCGTTGGATTGACAAACGGCGATGAAAAATAATTACTTCGGAACATTTATCGTCTCCACGGATACATCCTTCTTCTCAACATTCGAGATCAAGCTTCTTGCAGGGCGGTTCTTCAAAGATCAGGAGCGTATGGCTTTTCGCCGACGCGACGACAATGAGTTGATCCCTGTGCTCGTCAACCAGGAGTTCGTTAAAAAGCTCGGCTTCAAGACCCTCGACGAAGCATTGGAGCAACGAGTTACTTTTTGGTGGGGACCTGATAAACGGTCCGCGAAGATCATCGGCGTGGTTGCAGATCATCACCAGGAATCCTTAAAAGTGGGCATCTACCCGATCTTGTACGATCAGCCGGAATGGATAGACGCAAAATACTTCGCGACCCGGATTAGTGCAGGCTCGAATATTTCAATCGACAATATTAAGTCGGCATACACCGCCGCTTTTCCGGGTCACCCATTCACGTACTTCTTTCTTGACGACCATTTCGATCAGCAGTATCGCGACGATCAACAATTCGCGAAAATATTCAACACGTTTACTGTGCTGGCCATCATCGTGACTTGCCTCGGCTTGATTGGACTATCGATCTTTTCCGTCACGCAACGGACGAAGGAAGTCAGTATCCGGAAAGTTCTCGGTGCGCCTGCGTCGGCGATCCTTTACTTGTTCTCGCTCGACTTCATTCGTGCCTTATTGATCTCTTACGCTATCGCGGTGCCCGTGATCTATTGGGCCGGAGAAAAATGGCTTCAGAATTTTACGACGAGGATACCGCTGCGATGGGAGATCTTCTTTGTGCCGCTGACATTACTGGTGACGATCACGTTGATCACTGTTATTTCCGTTAGCATTAAGGCAATGGTGGAAGCTCCTGTGAAAGCGTTGCGACAGGATTAGAGTACATTTGCCATTTGCATGGCAGATTCAAACCAGGGAAAGATCAGTTTTAGGCGAGCGATATACCTGGCGCTGATTGCGCTATGTATCTATTATCCCGTCACCATCGCAGCGAACATTCCTTTCGAGCACTGGAGAAACATAAGAATGTTTGCACTTCCCGCGATTGTGCATTTTGTTTTCTATGTCTTGTTGATCGTCGCAATTGATCGCATCATCGATGGAGCCGAGAAATTGATTGGACCACGCATATTGGAGGTGCGGATCAGTACGATTGCCTTGTCCCTTGCTGTTGCAGTAGTGGCTGTTATTGTATCACAGTTACTCTTCAAACTGAATATGAAGGTTTGGCGACTCCTGACGGATCCAGTAAGTCCAGACGAAAGGCCGCGTATGTTGTTTTGGAATGTGGTGGGGCGGGCAAATTATGCGCTCACTTTTGTTATCTCGATTTCTATTTTTTACCTGATCCTGAATCGCAAGTCATATTCGAGAATGCGGTCTATGGAAATTAAGGCCGAGCAACTGATGAAGGAAAACGCTGTCGCACAATTTGAAGCTTTGAAGAACCAGGTGAGCCCACACTTTCTTTTCAACAGCTTGAACATACTCTCTTCTCTCGTTCATATCGACCCGAATCTTTCTGAAAAATTCATCGATCAGCTTGCGAAAGCATATCGTTATATTCTTGAGCAGAAGGATAACGACACGGTTTATTTGAAAACAGAGTTGGAATTTATCGAGTCGTATGCATTCCTCCTGAAGATCAGGTTTGAGAACAAGTTCGATGTGAAGGCATCGATAACCGATCGTGAGGCTGAAAAATACCGGATCGCTCCGTTGACGTTGCAACTTCTGATCGAGAACTGTGTTAAACACAACCGGATGTCCGAAAAAGAACCGTTGATTGTAACGATCTCGATCAAGGATGAACACCTGGTGATTTCGAATCCTGTCAGACCAAGAACGGAGACTGAAAAAATCGCATCGACGGGAGTTGGCTTGGCAAACATTAAGAATCGCTACCAGCTTCTAACCAAAAGTCCTGTAGATATTGAGCAGAATGAAGAGTTGTTTATCGTAAAAATCCCATTGATATGAACGTTGTGGTTATAGAAGACGAGCAGTTAACGGCTCAGCGGTTGATTTCGATGGTGAAGAAATATGATATTTCTATCAATGTGCTTGCGCAGATCTCTTCGGTAGCCGGAGCAATATCGTGGTTCGAAAGTCATTCCCTCGATTCGATTGATCTCGTCTTCATGGACATTCATCTTGAAGACGGCGACAGTTTTCAAATCGTCAGCAAGTTGAACTTAAAGACTCCTATCATCTTTACAACTGCCTTCGATGAATACATGATCTCTGCCTTTAAGGTCAACAGTGTTGATTACCTTCTTAAGCCAGTGAACTACGACGAGCTTGCAGCTGCACTTACCAAATTCAAGTCTTTGCGATTCACCCAAGCGAACATTAAGACTTTGATGAATGAGTTAGGTCTACAAAATAATCAGCAGTTCAAGGATCGATTTATGGTGACTGTTGGCACGAAGATCAGGCCTGTGAAGACCGAAAGCATCGCCTATTTTTATCTCGAGGAGAAAACAGTCTTGTTAGTTACAACAGATGGCACCCACGCTCCCGATCGATTACAGTCTCGACAAATTGATCCAGGTGATCGATCCCAAACAATTTTTCCGTATCAGCAGGCAGTTTATTGTGTCGCTGAATTCCATTCACATGATCCACACCGTTTCGGCGGGAAAGTTGAAGCTGCACTTGATTCCGGGAACAAAACAAGAGGTTGCCGTTAGTGGCGACAGGGTCTCGGATTTCAAAGAATGGTTGGGAAAAGACTGACAACTCAGCTGTCGAAAATCGTCATCCAGATCAATCGACCGGTCATCCGGGGAAATACATACACCAGAGCTGATCATCCTATCTTTCAGTTGCGTTACTTCGAACATCAGCCAACCCACCATGATCGGAAGTCACATAAAAACTTCGGCACGAAACATAACGCGCAATAAGCTCTTCTCGACTATCAACATCGTTGGCCTGGCCATCGGCATGTCGGTTGGCCTGTTGTTGATCGCGTTCATGCACGACTTACTCTCGTACGATAAGTTCAACGAGAACGGGAGTCGCGTCTATCGCATTACCACACATGCAAAGTTCAAGGGTGGATACGTCAGCAAGTTTGCGACGACTTCTGTGAAGATTGGCAGGCTGATACAAGACAAAGTGCCGGGCGTTGAGCAGATCTCCAGCATCCGCGATGAATTCGCCGGAGATGCCATCATCGACGATAAAGTTATTCCCACTCACTGGTGTTTATGCCGAACCGTCGATGTTTCGGGTCTTCACGTTACCGATGTTGAAAGGTGATGTGACCACAGCTCTCAATGAACCTTATTCCATCGTTCTGACGGAGACCTCGGCGAAAAAACTTTTTGGTAACGCGGACGCGCTCGGTAAGACCGTCCACATGAATGACGTTGATTACGAGGTGACCGGGATTTTAAAAGACATTCCATTCTTTTCACATATCCAGTTCGAATCAGTTGTCTCGCTGAGTACCGTTGAACCGAAGATTGCAAAAGATCAGAGTCTCAATAAATGGGAAAATGTTTATCAGAAGAACTTCATCTATTTGTTGCTCCCGGAAAACTCAAGTGTTTCCGCTATCCAGTCTCGTATCAATTCGATTTGTGCGGAGGAAAGTAAATTAAACGACGATGCAGAAATACATGTCACACTCCAACCATTGTACGACATTATGTTGGGCGAAGAGCTGCAGAACGCCATGAAGCCCGCTCTGCGGCAGTCATCCTGTGGGTTGTTAGTGGATTGGCGCTGGTGGTAATTCTGTCGGCATGCTTCAATTACACGAATCTTTCCATTGCCAGGTCGATACGACGCTTCAAGGAAGTTGGGTTGCGTAAGGTGATTGGTGCGGGGAAGAACCAGGTGCGTCTGCAGTTCCTTGCGGAGGCTGTGATCGTATCGTTCATCGCGCTTCTTCTCTCATTCGGAATGTTCCTCGTGTTGCGTCCGCAGTTCATGAGCATTGCGCCGCAACTACTGAAAATGGTGAAGCTCGAGATAACATTGCCGATGACGTTGATGTTTGTCGCTTTCTCGATGTTAGTTGGGGTGGTGGCCGGTTTCCTGCCCGCAATATTCTTCGGGAAAGTCAGCGTTATCCATGCGTTGAAAGATGCATCGTCGATAAAAGTATTCAAGGGACTTAGTTTCAGGCGCGCGCTGGTGGTTGTTCAATACACGCTTACGCTGATGTTCATTACCAGTACCGTGATCGGGTACACGCAGTATAAAAAGATACTCGCTTTCGACCTGGGTTTCATTACTGAAAACATTCTCAACATCGATCTGCAGGGTAACAATCCCGCGATCCTGATCGACAAGTTGGAAGCAATTCCTGACGTTGTTGGAATTTCACAGTCGAAGCTTGTAACCAGTGTTGGCAACGCGTGGGGTGCTTTCGTGAAATACAAAGGCTCTCGCGACTCGACACTTGTGTTCTCGAATATGGTCGATGCCAGCTACATTCCGCTGCACGAATACAAACTGATAGCCGGTCAGAATTTTATTACGCGACCACTAACGAAGGATGCAACAAGTGAAGTGATCGTCAACGAAAAAGCATTGAGATTGTTGAACATTGCCAACGGCGATCCCGCAAAGGCAATTGGCGAAGAGATCTTGTTGTACAATCATATGGTTCTAAAAAATCACACGATAGTTGGCGTGATCAAGACTTTCATTATGGAAAGCTCGATGAGGAGATTAAGCCGGTCGCGTTCACATACCTCACGCCGGATATGTTTATCAGGCATGATAAGAAAGACGGCCTGCTGAACGTACGTATCAACGCTGGCGATCCAACAGTAACGATGGAAAAGATTCACGAGGCCTGGAAGAGTGTGGACCCGATCCATCCTTTCGACGCCGAATTTTATGACGATGCAATCGAGGGTGCTTACAGCGAACTCTCTGCGATGATAAAAGTCATAGGATTTCTTTCGTTCATCGCCATCTCCATCGCTTCATTAGGCCTGCTGGGCATGGTGGTGTTCACAACGGAAAACCAGGATCAAAGAGATCGGCATACGAAAAGTATTGGGTGCCACTTCGGGCAACCTTGTGTTCTTGTTGAGTCGCGGGTTCATCGTAATGCTTGGCGCATCATCGCTAATAGCGCTTCCAATAACCTGGCTGTTCTTTGAAAGATCAGTTCTCACGAGGTTTCCATTTCACGACCCGGGTTGGTATCGTGGAATTGTTTGGCGGGCTGCTTGCTGTTTTGACATCGCATTCATCATGATCGGATCGCAGACGATGCGGGCAGCGAGTAATAATCCAGCGGAAATACTAAAGTGTGAGTAGTCCGAAGTATATCGAGACTGGCATTGCAGCAAAAACAGAACAGATCACCACAGAAAAAGTAACTCCAAATCCTGTAAAGAAATTATTGTATTTCGGATGATTCAATCCAAGTGTTTGAAGTGAACTTCTGAAACCATGAAGCAGATGCCAAAAAAGTGATCCAACGCCAAACAAATAGATGATCACCTCGATTGGCTTTTGAAATATGGTAAGCATCATGGCATACAGCGGAAGCTCTTCACCGGTCCTGAATTGATTCACACGATTCGGGATCCAGAAGTTGGACGTGTGTATCACAAGAAAAAGAAGAAGCAACGTTCCCAATAGCGTCATGCTCCGGCTATACCATGTTACCTGCATTGGTTGCGTAACAACATCATAGCGAACCTCACCCCTGGCATTGCGATTTTGACGCCACAGCAACAATCCTTGAATGATGTGCAGGACAAAACCTATCACCAGGAATATCTCGATGGTTCGAATGACAACATTGGTGGCCATGAAATGAGCCCCCATCGTAAAGATCATTCCGCCATCGTTAAAGAAGATCAATGCATTGATTGATGCGTGAACAATGAGGAAACTGATGAGGAATAAACGGTAAGCGCCATCAGGATCTTCTTCCCGATGGAACTTGTGAAGAGCGTTATTATCCATTTCATAGTCGAATGTTTGCGAGAAGACAATCCAAGTTTAACAATTGGACACAAATCAAGCAATATTTTCCTGGTTATTAGCGAGTGGACGAGGTTTGCTATATTTCTGACATGAGATATAGCAAACCCTTCATGCTTTTCGCCTTTTTGATCACAATCAGCGCGTCAATTACCAGTATCGCACAAACAATAAAAATCGATCATGACGAAAGCGCAAGAAGAATAACCTTCGGAAACGAGAAGCTCACGCTTACTTTCAATTACACACTCACTGCGGCAATATCTCGATTGATCGTCAATGGTCAGGATGTAATATCTGGAGAGGCCGGTATCTACTCCATGATCCGGACAAAAGATAGTAGATATTCGACCTTGCATCTTCAATCGAATCCCACCGTAAAAGTATCTGGCAATACAATTACCGTTGACGGCATCGCCTATGGCGACTCCAATCTTTCCATTATGGAAACATGGACGTTCAACATCACCAACACCGAAATTCGTTTCGACATCGCGAGGAAGACTTCAAAAGATATCGTAGCTGAAGAGATCAGTTCGCCCGTCTTTATTTTCGATAGCATCAACACATGGGAAGGCGCTTACCAGGACTACGGCGGTCTTGCCTGGTTCTATCTCTTCAATAAACAACGCGACACCTACGGAGTGTACAGCAAGACATCTGAATTCTGGAACAGTAAAACTGGAAATGGACTAACCATAAGTGTAACCGCGCCCAAAGATCACGTGACGATGAAATACACCCGCACTGAGAATGATCAGCTTGCTTACACCGTTAGTCCAACGTCGACGGAAATGCAGTTGCGATTCGATGCGGATACAAAACGAAGACGTTATGTGCGCGACACTACCGATGTATGGGCTCCCATCAATATACCAGCAGGCACCTCCAATCAAAGCATCGTTCTCTCCCATTTCAACTTCGAAGAAAAATTCGGCAGGGGGAATTTAAAAGGGATCAACCAGCAACAAGTGAGCAGTGTGCTCAACACTATTGCGCGCATCGGTGTGATCGGTAAGAAACATTTTGGCGGCAACAGCTGGCATACACCGTACGGCCCCGATTTGCTTGCACGAACAATACATCGCACAGATGGGTCTCGGCATCAATGATGACAATTACCTCAAAGGTTACCAGGAGTGTCTCGACTACTATCGCGACAATGCCATTAACCCCGACGGAAGAGTGTGGCCACGATGGGCCTATAGCAACGAAGATGCGATGCCGAACATTTTCACTGATAAAGGTTTCTATGAGGCACAGTGGGGATATCTGCTGGATTCAAATCCAGACATTGTTATCAATGTAGCGGAGTTGTTCGATCAGACTTGCAATGTCGATTGGCTAAAGGCTCACCAGCAATCTTGCGAAAAAGCTTTAGACTGGATATTGAATCGTGACACGAACGACAATGGGTTAGTCGAGATGATCACCGACAGCCTTGAACAAAAAAGAGGAAGCGACTGGATAGATATTATCTGGGCCTCCTACGAAAACGCATTCGTGAATGCCAAACTCTATCGCGCCCTTACATTGTGGGCCGATATCGAAAATCTGTTGGGAAATGAATCCAAAGAAAAGCATTACAGGGATTTCGCGACTAAAATGAAAGCAAGTTTCAACAAGCCGGTTTCGAAAGGTGGATTTTGGGATAAAGAAAATAATTGCTACGTGCATTGGAGAGAAAAGGATGGCTCGATTCACGGGCGCAATATGGTGACTCCGGTCAATTTCATGGCTATTGCATATGGCATTTGCGATGATGCTACACGAAGCCGAACTATACTCGACACGATAGAGGCGCAAATGCAAAAGGAGAATCTTTTCTTCTGGCCTCTTTGCCTTTACACCTATGGGCCGGGAGAAGGTAACGATTGGCAATTCCCATTTCCTAACTATGAGAATGGCGACATCTTCCTGTCGTGGGGATCGGTAGCTGCGAAAGCCTATTCAACTTACAAACCGGAGCTGGCTGTGAAGTATATAAATAAAGTTCTGACTCAATATTCAAAAGACGGTTTGGCTTTTCAACGGTATGGTCGCGCGAAGCAAGATGGTCTTGGTGATGACATCCTATCTGGCAATGCCCTTTCTGTTGTGGGATTGTACCAGGCGATCTATGGCATCAATCCAAAGTACAACAGGTTTTACCTGGAGCCGCACATTACTCCGGAGCTTGCGGGAACACAAGTGAAGTATAACTATCGGAATCAGAAACTGACGATTGACCTCGATGTAAACAATTACGCTGTATCAAATGGCCAGTTTAAAGTTGTTTCAAAGCAGAATTTCGGATTTTACGCGAATCGCAATGAGCTATTGTACTTTCGCGGCAATGATAGTAAGCCGTCTGTAAATGTGCTGGTCCCACCCAACAGTACGCTTATGTTAAATGTTAAAGATCGCAAGAAGTTGACCTATCAAGTCAACGATCTAAGCCAAATACTCAGTATACGCTTTTGGTCGATAAAAAGACGCATGAAAAAATTCTAAGCAATAGCATGGGAACATTGACATTTGAAACTAAATCACATCCTTCATTTTGTGACGTCGTGGTTGTCGAAAATTAGTACCACTTTTTCATCAATCAAAAACGAATTCCCACCGCAAAAAAAGCGTCCGCTCTTGAGACAGGCCACCGCGGCAACTTTTTGTCATTGATCGACTGTGGATCAACTTGGGTATGCGTGTACACTTCATCGGTATAATACCATTTGGCTGTAGCGCTACGAATCATTACACCGGTTGATACTTCGAGGAACTTCTTCCGTGTAAATGAAAGTCCATCGATGCTTTGAGCGTCAAAGGTGTTCCTATCCGCTCTACTTTACCGGTTCGATCTATTTTCCCCATGCCACTGATTTTCCACGCTGAAACTTGCCGGCCATAAAGTCTTATATCGTCCGAGTGAAGATATCCTTCATATGCAAAACTTGCCCGCGCCTCCAGGAAGAGTCGGAACGTGTGGGTCGGGTTAGCGAAAGCAACACCCAATGAGACACTGCCCACCTCGTAGTAGATTTGCTGGCTGCCAATCTGTGTATCACTTAAAACTCCAATAGAAAAGAAACCTGACGCAGGAGTTAGGCCCCTGGTGAAGTCGTCGATAAAAAAATTCGTGGCCTTGAATAATGAAGGAAGTTGCAAATATCGTCGATCACCTCTTTGCATTATTTGTAGCGGCCCCCGAAATAACTCTTTCATCCAGTCATCATCATAGAGCTTAGCAAGAAGAGCCTGTCTCTCTGCATTCCATGTCTCTTCATGTGAAAGAGTGAAATCAAACGTGGATGAATCGTTGATGTTGACCGTTCGCTCAACATCAGCCCACTTATGACCTTTAGAAACTCTCAGTTGCGCCTGTCCCACTTTAGCGCTAGTGGTAAGTGGTGTGTGGCCTTTAAAGTCGCCATCGATAAAAACACTCGCTTCGGAAGGAGTTGATGAAATTGTAAAGCTTACCTCCTCACGAACATCAAAGTTATAATCAGTTTGCTCATCGTCCTTAACCTCGATGGTTTTACTGTCCTTGATCGCTCCTGATGTGACGTCCACCTTGTGACCACCATAACGCAACGTGACAGTCATCGGTGTCGTGCCATAGAAATGTCCATCGACAGTGAAGTCGGCTCCACTGGGAACGCTAATAATGTTCACCTCTTTTCCCGATTTCAGTATTTGGCTAATTGACTCGGTCTTATTTTCATGAATAGTAATGGGCAAGTCAATCCTTGCATGGTCTTTCTTCTCGATCACGAGCTGATATGGACCAGTGAGCAACTTGGTTTGCAGTGGCGTTTCACCCAATATCTTATCTCCAATTCGCACCGAAGCGCCCTGCGGTTCAGTATTAACCAGCAATGAGCCCCACACTTCCTCGAGTGAAGGAGAAATCTTCAATTGTTGTCCAGCCTTCAGGTCAAATGATTGTGTATAAGTCCGATGACCAACTCGCTCGACTTTTACTAAATAAGGTCCGGGAATAAGCCCATGGTCCGGACCACTTAATTCCAATTGACCTGTGCGTGTTACGCCGTTGATCGATATCGATGCATCGCCTGGTTGGGCGGTGACGAATACTTCGGCCCATGTAGGCACCAGTTTTTTCCTCAGTGAAATTTTTTCTCCCTGGTTTACGCGAAGGACGGTATCGAAACTGATATACTTATCCAATCGCAACGATACCTGGTAAGTTCCGGCGGGAATCTCACGTGTCGTCGGTGTTTTGTAAATTGATTCAATATCGTTTATGATGACGGTGGCTTCGGAAGGCTGGGATTGTATGTAGATAGAGCCGCGCGCCGAAATTACGCCACCGAGATATTCATTCACTTCATAATAGATCGCTTGTTTTGGATTGGGACTTACGATACCCACCTGCGTTTCAATGAAATCCACAGCGGCTACGAATATCAATTGCTTCAACGGTTGGATGAGTACCTCGTATCGATGTGAGCTTGCGTTGTAGGTGACCTTATCGATCGCCGCCATCGAGCTTCGGAACGAGAGATTATCGAACGATGAATAGATAAGCAAGATCGCATCGTCGGGGTAATCGGCACTGGCCTGCACTACATGTGTTCCCGGATCCGTCATGGGCGAAATCTTGAATTCACGAAGCTGTGCGACAGCTGTTATCGATAAGAAAACAAGTATAGATGTGATGACCGATCTCATTTGATGATATCGAAATCGCCCAGTTCAATAACTTCTTCTTTTGCTGTCTCTTTCTCAGGTTGCCATGAACGAACGTGTATCAATGGTTCTTTTTCATTGGTGAAGTCGATCATCAAAAAAAGATAACCGACGTCGCCGTAGGTCGCGCTTCGCCACGACTGCTTTACATTAACTCCGTAAATATTTTCGAAGGCCGGATGCCTGGTGATCTCTACCTGATCAAATTTGACATCAATGAACGAATTACGGGTGAAGCACTTCTTCAGTTGCTCAAGATATTGTTGTTTATTGTATTGAATCATTTCAACCCGCTTTTTCCCGAGGCTCATCATCATCTCGGGCTGGTCTGGTTTGGGTTCCAGTACTCGTCCAACGATAATCAGTGCGTTATCACTAAACGTCTTCTGAAGGAGGTCGAGATCTTTCCTGTTATAGGCGGTTCTGAAATTCTCGAGAAAGTCGACGATCATCGCGCGCCGTTTAAGATCAACTAATGTATTGCTCTTACCTAAAAGTTGGATATACTTTTGTTGATCTATTCCAAAGTAAACATCTTCTATACGACCCTCCAGATCCATATTCACTTCGGCTTCTTCACCTGTTGGATGATTGTCGATCGAGAGTGGAATGTTGCGAAACTGGTAGCCTCCTGAGGCGAGCTTGAGAATGTTGCCCTTCAAATTAACTTCCGGGCATCTAAACGCGCCTGAACTCCATAACTGAAGGATTCTTTTTTTAGCATCGTCCGTTAGAACAACACCGTCGTCGAAACCCGGAGCTTTCTTTGCGACAAATGCTGTATTGAAATCCGTGAGCAGCGCACCCAAATTGAACTCCATACGGGCATGAAGGTCCGACAGGTCGTCGTTGTCAAATACAACCTGCGTGCGCGACTGACCATAAGTCGCGGCACACGCAAACAGGAATGCGATCAATAGAACTCTGCCCATATTGAAGTGAGACCTTTTAATTGTGTTTCGAAGCTGGTGAATGTCTGCGTGCTCTTAACATCGGTGCGTCCTTTCGCACTTTCTGGTGTCAACAGGTACATCATCTTTTGAGTGTGCTGGTCTACGATAAATACCCAGCAGTTCGATGGATTAATGAAGTCATCCTTTTTTCCATACGATATTTTTCCATCCATTCTAAAGGCTGAAAGCATTGGCTGTAACTGTGAGAAAGTTTCAACTTCTTTGAATCTTTCTGCGATGGGATTCAACACGACAGTTGGTTTGATTACACTTCCATCGATACCACGGGTAATGCTCAGTTGAGGATTATCGTTGATCGTGAGTGTGATCTCGTTATCAATGTCTTTCCGTGAGAGGACGGGTCGTTGACTTGTGCTCAATAGATGTCCCCGAGAACTCCACTTAAAATTCCTGATACTGAGATGTTTTATTGAAGGAATGAGCAACAGGCTTTCGCCTCTATCATCTATTGAAAAGTCGACTGAGATAGTCGTCATCATATTGGCTGATACGTCGAATTCACGTTCGAGCGTGGCCACGCGATCAATCTCCAAAAGGTCGCTGCTAACAGTCAGCGGTTTTATTGTTAGCATACCCTTAAAAGTTTGAGTCGGCGCTGAGGGATTCATTAACACATTGAGGCCGCCGGTCATATTGAGGATCTCGCATCGTGAATTGAACTCGGGGCAGTTGAAAACAAATTTCATCGACTGTGATTCGATACCCTCTACTTTCAGGTTCAGCACTAATTGTTCCTGGAACTCTTTATTTTCTTCAACACCTGTACAGGTGAGTTTGATTTTTGATAAGATGGATGTAAAGAACGACTCGAGGAATGTTCTTACATCGTTTGTCTTAATAACATCGGAAGAGTAAGCGATCGGATAGGGTGTAAGAAATGTGTGGAGGTATGCTGCGTAGGCATCGGGGAGAAAGTCGGCTCCGATCAATTTCTTTTGCTCCATCAGTTCGAGGTATTCGCCGGTCTTGCGGCTTATTTCTTCTTTGCTCTTAAGAAGATCCTCCTTGCTTATATATGCCATCACGGTGATTCCGGTGTGCTTGTCGCGTGCACACACCTGGTATTGGATACCAGACATATATAATTGACTTACACTACTGATAGAATTGGAATACCGGCTTTGGTAGTTGGATGTTGTTTCGTTGGTGGAGAGGTCGGTTCGCGAGGAGACTGTTGTGGAGATCTGTTCGATCAGCAAGGATCTTGCGCTGGTCCTTGCTTCGGTTTCGTCTGTGTTTGTTGCAGACGCGGAATAGTAGTCGTTTGACTTTGTGATCTGGATGCATGTATTCTGCCCATAGGTTGCGGTGCTCAGCAACAGCAGCAGGAAGATCAGCTGTCGAAATACCATAAGTTCGTTAACGCGGCGAGTAAAATTTAAGGTAGAGATTTTAGGGAACTTTAATGGAGATCCCTAACCCTTAAATCGGTATTAAAGTTATGGTGTGAATTGGTTTAGCGCTTCGTCTTCACGCTAACTCCTCTCCTGGTCGACGTTATGCACTCGTCTGAAACGATTCTGTAAAGGATTGCTGTTTCGTCGTACTTACGAAGGTCGAGGTCGACATAAGAATTTGTTGTCTTGACAACATCGAGAAAATCATCAAACATATTCCAGATGATTACATGGTATTGTCTATCATAAGATTTTGGATAAATCCATTCCAATCTGAATGCAGGCTCGGGCACGTCCACAAAGCTTTTCTTTGCGAATAGTCCGATTGGTTCTATATCATGAGAGTGTCCTGGCTCTGGTCTATAGAGATTACAAGTCCCACAGCGAAATGTTTCGCGACAACGCAAGAACCATTTTGCCTTGTATGTGCTATCGTGTTGCTGGTACATTTTTGAATTGATGGTAGCGGCGTAAACAGAATCAAGAGTGTAGCGGCCTGGTTTGTCGAAGCTGAAGACCCAGCCGTTCTTTGCGCTAAAGAAATTCCTCCTTTTTCCTTTATGATAAATTCTGTTGTCAGGCCAAGGCTATCTTCGATCATGACTCTTTTGCCGGTGGTGAAGAAAGTTTTCGCGGCTTCGTAGACGTGTAGGTTTTGGGCAACGGAAAGAGAAGAAATGATGAGGGCGGAGATGAGGATTAGGGTGAGGCGCACAGGGGAAGGTGATTCGAAAAGTTAATGCAAAAATCCGCAGGTTGGTAAGTTATAAACCGCGCGAAAATCGTCTCATTTCTCGCGATTTTTCTCTATAATTGCACCCCTCAATTCGGGGTGTAGCGCAGCCCGGTTAGCGCATCACGTTAGGGACGTGGAGGTCGGATGTTCGAATCATCTCACCCCGACTAAATTTTGGATCCAAACAAAGTCAAAACCTTCAATAGAAATGTTGAAGGTTTTTTTTGTGATCATTTGGTTGAATAGTCTGAAGCAATCGACCATCACATTCCTTGTTCACGAATCGCTGAATCGAGGGATAGATTTCTCTAGGATCTCACTCAAATTCGATCAATCCAAAATTTATTCAAGTAAACATTTGGAAACTCCCCTGCAAACGGGTTACATTATTTTATCAACGGCACAAAGAGTAGTGCCAACCCCCTCAAAAAAAAAATTTACGCCACGGTGATTTGCTAATGTAGGAGTCTGAACGGAGCATTGATTGCATCACTACCAAATCTGCGGTGGCAATATGCAATCATGACGACACAAGGAAACATGGCTCCGGGTATTCCTCCAAGTAACAGTCAATCCGACTCGTCATCGAAATCTATTCAACCGCCGGCCGTTACATTGCCTAAAGGTGGATCAATTCGTGGAATGGGTGAAAAGTTTGCAGCTAATCCCGTCACAGGAACTGG
Organism: Bacteroidota bacterium; assembly: GCA_037200305.1. GTDB lineage: Bacteria > Bacteroidota > Bacteroidia > Cytophagales > Cyclobacteriaceae > ELB16-189. The sequence continues at coordinate 71,312 of JBBCGZ010000001.1, read as the reverse complement.
TTCAATGTCGGTGCCGATCACGACAAGTCCTGGCCGATCGGGATTCGGTCCGCAACTTTCATTATCGTACGATTCAGGCACCGGAAACACGATATTTGGTTTCGGATGGAGTCTTTCAAATCCATCCATCACCCGGAAGACCGACAAAGGCCTTCCCTCCTACAACGACGACGCAGAGTCGGATGTATTTATACTTTCAGGATCCGAAGACCTCGTTCCAACAAACGAGATAATAACTAATCGAACAATCTCTGCACAAACTTTCAAGATCAAACGCTATCGACCAAGGATCGAAGGACTGTTTGCACAGATCGAACGGTGGACTAACACCAAGGATGCAGGTGATGTACACTGGCGATCAATCACGAGAGATAACGTCCTGAATATTTATGGAAACACTGATCGGTCGCGAATTGCTGACCCGATGGAGAAGACCCGCATCTTCAGCTGGCTCATTAGTGAAACAAGAGACGACAAAGGCAACGGCATTCTTTACCAATACGAAAAAGAAAATGCCGCGGGCGTCGATTTCACGAACGCATGCGAGGCGAATCGAGGCGATGCAAATGATTTGCGGCGACAGGCAGGGCGTTACGTAAAGAGGATCTTCTACGGAAATCGGATCCCATTACTCGACAATAGTACTCACAATCGTCCGCTGTTGCTCAATTATATCCCCATAGAGCAACAGATCATAGATCATAAGTGGATGTTTGAAGTTGTTTTCGATTATGGCGAGCACAATATAAATGCGCCAGGTCCCAAAGACTCGGCCAATTGGAATTACCGGTCCGATCCATTTTCAAGCTATCGATCCGGTTTCGAAGTCAGAACGACCAGGCTTTGTAGTCGTGTACTTATGTTTCATCATTTTGGTGATGAGCCCGGAGTCGGTAACGACTGCGTGGTGTCGTCGACAGACTTTATATATTCCCCCGATCATAATAAGATATATAGTTTTCTTAATGCTGTTCAATATACCGGCTACAAGAGAGGTTCAACCGGATATGATAAACGATCGAAGCCTCCACTTGAGTTTATTTATAGCCAGCCGGTAATTCAGCAACAGGTAAAAGACGTCGACATCACAAGCCTCGAGAACCTGCCGATAGGTGCTGATGGACAGACTTATCAATGGACAGACTTGCACGGCGAAGGTATTCCCGGGCTATTGACAGAGCAGGGAAGGAACTGGTACTATAAAAGAAACATCAGTCCTATTCTCGATGGAGAGGTAGGACTATCGCCTGTTGAATTGGTTGCCGTGAAACCAAATGTCGGTTTGAATGACGGCGCGCAGTTTATGGATCTCGCCGGTGACGGATTGCCCGACCTCGTAGTAATGGGAGGACACACTCCTGGATTTTATGAACACGACACAGAGGAAGGGTGGGAATCGTTTCGTCCCTACAAGTACAAACTCAATCGAGATCCTAACGACAGCAATACCAGGTTGGTTGATCTTGATGGCGACCAACACGCCGACATTCTCATCACTGATGATGAAGGCTTCGTATGGCATCCATCTCTTGGTGAGGATGGCTTTGGTCCCGCAATGAAAGTTGCAAAGGCCGTTGACGAAGAAAAGGGACCGCATCTCGTCTTTGCCGATGGCACTCAATCTATCTACCTGTCCGATATGTCGGGTGATGGATTAAGTGATCTCGTTCGTATTCGCAATGGCGAGATCTGTTACTGGCCCAACTTAGGTTTTTGTCACTTCGGTGCGAAGATCTCAATGGACAATGCTCCATTGTTCGACACGCCCGATCATTTCGATCAGAAAAGAATTCGACTCGCCGATATCGATGGTAGTGGGACCACCGACATAATTTACTTGCATGCAGATGGCGTTCGTGTATACTTCAATGAAGCTGGTAACAGTTGGGGCGCGGAACAAAAAGTTGATGTTTCTCCAGGCATCGACAATATGGTTTCGATCTCAACGACCGACTTGTTGGGTAACGGCACCGCATGTTTGGTTTGGTCGTCGCCTCTCGGTGCAGATCGCCTACAGATAAAATACGTGAGCCTGATGGGCGATCAGAAGCCTCACTTGCTGGTTCGTACGATCAATAACATGGGTGTTGAAACGGTCGTGCACTATGCATCGTCTGTGAAATTCTATCTGCAAGACAAATATGCGGGCAAGCCGTGGATCACCAAGCTGCCGTTCCCTGTGCATGTTGTTGAACGGGTTGAGACATTCGATTACGTGAGCCGGAATATTTTCGTTAGCCGGTATGCCTATCACCACGGATACTTCGACGGAGAAGAGCGTGAATTTCGCGGGTTTGCAATGGTGGAGCAATGGGATACGGAACAGTTGGCTGCACTCACCGCGAGTGATGCTCTTCCAGAACCAACCAACATTTCTCAAGAGTCGCATGTTCCACCTTCGTACACGAAGACGTGGTTTCATACTGGAGCTTATATTGACAGCGACAAGATATCGAACTTCTTCGGTGGTGAACTTGACGATACAATATTACCATCGGGTCTTTCACTCGATGAAGAGCGTGAAGCATGTCGTGCCCTTAAAGGATCTATGCTTCGACAGGAAACTTATGCCATCGATGGCTCACCGAAGCAGGATCTGCCGTACTCGGTGACAGAACAAAATTTCACGATCAGTTGTCTTCAGGCTATCGGTGGAAATCGTCATGGCGTGTTCTTTACGCATCCCCGCGAAAGCCTGGGCTTCCATTACGAGAGAAATCTTTCAGACCCGCGAATATCTCATTCAATGACATTGGAGGTCGATCCGTATGGAAACGTACTTCGTTCGCTTAGCATCGGTTACGGTCGACAACCTGGCATCAGTACACTTGGATTCGAAGATCGTAAGAAACAGGAGCAGACGCTGATCACTTATAGCGAGAATGTGTTTACCGATCCCACTAACCAGGACGACAACTGGCGACCGCCGCTTCCTGTCGAAAACAAAACGTATGAAGTCACCGGTTTTTCATTGACTGCCGTCCAAAAACATTTTGACTTTGACCTGTTTGCTGACATAGATTTCAAGGCGATCAACGACCTCACAGAAATTCCATACGAACAGCAAGTCAATTACAGTGCACGCGAGAAACGCTTGATCGAACGCACATTGACATTGTACCGTAGCGATGATCTCACTGCGCTGCTCACGACGGGGCAGGTAATGCCGATGGCGTTGCCTGGTGAAAGTTACAAGTTGTCGATAACCGCTACACATGCGAAGAAAGTGTATGTAGATAGCGGTAAGATGTCACAACAGGAACTTGGACCTTGCGATGACCGAAGGTGCATATGTTCATGGTCCAAACGACAATGATTGGTGGATTCCTTCGGGGCGGGTTTTTTATTCAATGGGCTCGCTGGATACGCCGGCAACTGAACTGGCGGAAGCACAGTCGCATTTTTTCATGCCGCGCAGATTTCGCACGCCCTTTCATACTCAAGCCGCGCCGACCGAAAGCCTTGTGACGTACGACTATGATATGTTGGTTCGCGAGACAACAGATCCTTTGCAAAACAAGGTGAGCGGTACGATCGATTATCGAGTGCTGCAGCCAAACATGGTGATGGATGCGAATAGAAACCGCACCATGGTGGCGTTCGACGTACTCGGCCTTGTAGCGGGAACGGCGGTGATGGGTAAGCCGGAAGATGTGGTACAACAAGGCGATCTGTTGGATGCAACGTTCATCGTCGATCTGACTGAATCACAGTTGAGCAGCTTCGAAGATGATCCGTTGGGAAATATTTCGTACACGGTATTGGGTAACGCAACGTCGCGTACGGTATATGATCTCGACCGGTTTCGTGCAACTCGCCTGGCTAATCCAAATGATCCAACAAAATGGCAACCGACATAATGCAGCTTCGTTAGGAAGGGAAATGCATGTTGGTGACGTTAATGGTGGCGCCTTCAGGATACAGGTTGCGTTTAGTTACTGGGATGGATTTGGCCGTGAGATACAGAAAAAGATACAGGCAGAGCCCGGCCGTGTTACTGGGCTTGGAACGAGTATAACGCCCAGGTGGATTGGCAGCGGATGGGTTATTTATAACAATAAGCCGTCACAAAAACCTGTTCGACAATACGAACCTTTCTTTAGTACGTTACCCGACCACCGACATCGTTTTGAGTTTGCAAGGGTTCACGGCGTGAGTCCGATATTCCTGTATGATCCGATGGATCGTGCTGTCGGCACATTACATCCAAATCATAGTTATGAAAAAGTTCTATTCGATCCCTGGCAACAAGCAACGTGGGATGTTAACGATACAGTTGATCTTTCACCAGACACAGACGACGAGATAAAAGGATTTGTACTGAACACGAATGCGACACCGCGAATCGCAGACGGCGACTATTGCCGACATGGTTTGAGTTGAGAACAAAATCTTCCAACGCGGCGATGCTCCTATCGCTTTACCCCGATGCAACAGACAGGGCGAATGAAAAGAGTGCCGCTGACAAGACATTGGATCATGCAGCAACTCCAACCATTGTTCATCTCGATGCGCTTGGCAGAACGTTCATGACAATTGCAAATGACGGTGCTCAGCTATTGAACAATCGCATTGAATTAGATGTGAAGGGCAACCAGCTTACGGTTCGCGATGCCGATACGCAGGCCAGTGACACACAAGGGCGGGTTGTTATGCGGTACACATACAACATCCCCGGCAGCAAGATCCATCAGGTTAGCATGGAGGCCGGTGCACGATGGATGCTTGATGACATTGATGGTAAAACGATACGTTCGTGGGATAGCCGCGGCCACCGGTTTACTACAACGTATGATACTTTGCGACGTCCCCAATTACAGTTTGTAACAGGAACAACCGCAAGTTCGGATCCTCGTACGCTTGGCAGAAACCTCCAGGTCGACAAGATGGAGTATGGTGAGTCGTTGCCAACTGCCCAAAGTATTGCACTGAATCTTCGAACAAGAGTTTACCGACATAGCGATACAGCGGGTATAACCACGAATGCACGATTTGACCAGAATGGAAATCCTAAAGATGCCTACGACTATAAGGGCAACTTGTTATGCACAACGCGACGGTTGCTGAGCGATCACTCTGCAGTACCCGATTGGAGCAGCGCGCCATTATTGCGGCAGGAAACTTTGAAAGCCGGTCGTTGTACGATGCGTTTAATCGCCCTATACAAGTGGTGGCACCGCACAGCACATTGAATGGAAGGTTCAATATAACGCAGCCTGTTTTCAATGAAGCAAATCTGCTAGATCACCTGGATGTTTGGCTGGATCTTGCCGCCGATCCGAAAACGTTGATCGATCCTGTTGTGAATGCGCCGGATCCAAAAGTCGAGTAAAGAATATCGATTATGATTCGAAAGGTCGTCGTGAAAAGATCGAGTATAAGAATGGAACAACAACATCTTATGTATACGATCCTTTCACCTTTAGATTAACAAAACTTTTTACAACACGTGCGGCAGGCGACAATTGCCAGGATCTTCACTACACTTACGATGCTACCGGTAACATTACATCCATTCGTGACAGAGCTCAGCAAACGATCTTCTTCAGGAACAAGAAGGTTGAGCCGAGTAATGAATACACCTACGATGCCTTGTATCGCTTGACCGAAGCAACGGGTCGCGAACATCTTGGCCAAGGCACAACACCTATTCCTCATTCTTTTGATGATGCTCAGCGTATCGGCTTGCTGCACAAAGGTGACGGCAATGCGATGGCTACTTACACTGAGTCGTTCGTGTATGATGCAGTTGGCAACATCGTGAGTATGCAGCATAGCGGTAGCGACAGCAGCGTTCCCGGCTGGACGCGCTCATATATATATAGTGAACAAAGTCTCTTGGAGCCGGCAAAAACGAGCAACAGATTGAGCAGCGCAACTGTTGGCACCATAACCGACACTTACCTCTACGACGAACACGGCAACATGACACGAATGCCTCACTTTGGAGCAGGTGCCGCTGCGCCAAACATGTTCTGGGATTACAAGGATCAGCTTTATAAAGTTGAGCTCGGTGGAGGTGGGAGAGCATTTTATACTTATGATGCGAATGGAGAGCGGGTAAGAAAAGTTTGGAGCAAGAGTGCAGTGTTAACTGAAGAGCGGATCTATCTCGGAGGATTCGAGGTCTTCAGAAGTCATCCCGGAGCGATAGGTGTAAATACCGAAACACTTGCGCGCGAAACGTTGCACATCATGGACGACAAGCAACGGATCGCGTTGATTGAACGAAGAACGATTGGCAATGATCAGGGCCTTGCTGTATCGAAGCGATATCAATTCGCGAATCACCTGGGCACTGCGTGCCTGGAATTGGACGAACAAAGTCAGATTGTTACTTATGAAGAAAATTCGCCTTTTGGAAGTTCGACATACCAGGCGGTAAGAAGTCAGACAGAGACACCGAAGAGATACAGGTACACGGGCAAAGAGAGAGATGAGGAGAGTGGTCTATATTATCATGGAGCAAGATATTATGCCCCGTGGTTGGGGCGGTGGACTGCGTGTGATCCGCTTTATCTTAAGGACACATCCAACCTTTACGTCTATTCTTTAAATAATCCGGTTGTAGCAAAAGACCCTACTGGTGGCCCCGTTTGGTTAATTCCAGTTGCTATCTATTTAGGTTGGCGAGCTCTTGAGTCAGCTGGAGAAACAGCGGTGGAAGCCGGAGTCGCTAAAGTAACAGATGATAAAGATTTCAGCGCGGCTGGAACCTTCGCGAAAAATATGATCGTCAACTCGGTTGTTGGGTTGATACCAGGAGCGGTAGAAGCGAAGCTCGGAACAAAAGCAGCGGTATACGGAGCGAAGCTCGCTGTCAGAACAGCTGGCGATGCGACCTATGATACGCTTCGGGGAAAAGGATCTTTTGAAGAGAATCTTGTAAAAAGCGGTGTAGGAAATGTCGGTGGCGACCTGGCCGGCGCAGCGCTGAAAAAAGCAGGTGGTGCCGTTATAAAAAAATTGAAAGGTGCCGCAGATAACGTGGCGGGCACTGCCTTGGAGAAGGAAGGTAAAAAAATAGAATCGGAGATCGCGAAAAAAGCTGAGTCGTCGGGCACGGCAAAGGGTGTGAGCGGAAAAAAATCGACGAAGGGCCCATCAAAGGCTACTGGAACCCCAGAAGGACGCTCATCCATGGAGTTGGATGAAGAAACACGTCGTGTCCTCGAGAATCCCCAACACTCGGCGGATATAGATGTTGGTCCGGTGAAGGATCCCGTCAACAAGACTTACAAAGGTGATTTAAGGCCTGACGATCCGGTATTAGATCATGTTGACGCGCGAGCCAATGGTGGTAGTGCAACTGACCCCCCTCAATCATGACATAAAATCGAGAGAATCTAACGCAGTAAAGGGTGGACGCGAAGGAGGATTGCGCAGGTACGAAGCATATCTGAGGAAGAATAAAATGTCTGAGGAGGATATCAGAAAAGTAACTGAAGGAGAATGGCAGTCAATAAGGAATGACGTGCATGGCGCTGCGACAGATCCCTCCAAGCTGAAAGATGTTGGAGATGACCTCAAAAACACAGTGGATTGAACAAAATTCAGATACGATATAAATAAAACCAACCATGTCAAAAGTCCTTATCGAACTAAGGGTAACGCTCGAAGGATTCAGCGCCCCGATCATCTCAAGCTCTGAAATACCAACCGACGCCGTCGACCAGATAATACTCGTCGCGCCTCGACTCATCGAGAAAACAATCAAGAAGACAGGCAAAAAAACAAGTATCCCCGGCATCATAAAGAAGAAACTCCCCTCCTATCGCGGGAAAGCAACCTTCGTCGCCGTGGTGTCTACAACATACAGCAGCGACAAAGTGAAGCTCGACAACACATTTCTCGTAAAGCCTCTGATCTATTACGGCAAACAGGCCGATAGTTTCTTCAAGAAGAAATCCATCACCATCGAAAACAACAGCACCTCCGAACAACGGGTAACTATTCTCGTTGGCCGAAACCTCTGATCTCCTACTCCAATACTCTATACACCTTATGGCGGAAATCTTATCATCAATCGGACTCAACTCGAAAGGCCCGCAGGTAAAAGCCCTGCATGGATGCCTTCGACTCACAGGATTTACGTTGCCACTGCAACAAATGGCAGCCATGGAATTCGGGATCGAAACACGCGATGCCCTTCTCGATTTTCAAAAGAAAACCGGCCTGCCCGTTACCGGCGCAGTAGATGAAGCAACACGTGCGCGCCTCGCAATCGAAGCACGACGTAATGCCAACAAGTGTATCATCACCGGCCGTATCGTGTACAACGCAGGCACATCGGCATCAAAAGTCAAACTTAAGTTTTACCAGCATCTGCTTGGCAGCGAACCCGCAGCGCGCAATGAAACTATAACCGACAGCAAAGGATATTACCAGGTAGAATTCAATCCAACCACCGGTCAGAAAAAAGCAGCAAGCATCAACATAGAAGTTCGCATGATACAGCAGGGTAGCAAGGACGAAAAAGAAATTCCCGTTACCGCTGTTCTTCACAACATCAGTCCTTATGAAGTGCTGAACCTCGTTGCACCATTTTTTTCCGACACCGTATCTTCGGAGTACGACAGGTTGACCGGGTCTGTAGCAGAAGTTATAGGTAATGTAAGTCCGACTACGTTGGTCGAGAATGCAGAACGGCACGACATCTCCATCTTTGCACATCAAACCGGTTGGGACGCCCGGCTCGTAGCATGGCTCGTGCTAGCACATCGCATGGCCGAAGAATTAAAGCTCGATGCTGAAGCTCTCTATGGAATTTTTCGCTGCGGAGTTCCCTATACCAAAGAACGACTCGCACTTGTTCCAATTGAAAATGTCCAGCGCGCGCTTGTTGTCGCAATCGAAAAACGCATCATCGATATCTCCGATGCTGCAATCAAACGGACACTCACGGCATTGGCCGGCTTCAGAAAAAAGATCCGCTTCGGTATAGTATCTCCCAACCATCTTTCATCACCCGATGAATTGCTTGCATTGTCGCAGCTGAACGACGACGAGAAGAATGAGTTCAGGCAAATAATCAACACCCAGGAACTGACTGACACCATCTGGAATTTGCTTTTCAAAAAACTTGAAGGAAGCGACACGGCTCGTCAAAAGAAAATTGCAGAACTGCAATTACACAGCGACCTGGCCTCATTAACTCACAGCAATCTCCCCCTCATTCGAAACTTGCTGCGACGAATAAACGATACGGGCGACGTGTCGGTACTCATCGCCGCCGGACTATACGAACCGAACGTGTGGTCTGAAAACATCAAATCGCTGGTAACAAACAATCGCAGGCTCGAAGATCTCATACCCAACGTGTTCAGGAGCGAAAGCGTGCAGGAGAGACTGCGCGAATACAGCAAGCTCCTGGCAACACGGATACGAAGGCGTTTCCCGGTGCATGTACTCCGGCAGCAGATCAAAGACGAACGACTTGTACTGGGGAAAGATCACAGCCTCGTTAAAGACTTCGTTGTACAATTCCTTGAAAAGGCGACGACGTTAGGTTATGTAATTGGCGTGACGCCATTTGGACAGTTCCTTAACGACAACCAAAAAGCGTTGACAGTCGATTCGTTGCCGACAAACGTTGTCCGCGAATTTGCCGCTGTCGAACAAAAGCAATTGAAAGAGATCAGCGCCGCAAGTTTCATTAACAGGAATTTCAAGCAGTCATTTACAGGACTTGGCACCAAGGCAATGAATGAGTCGCGAACAAAGATCATCAGCGCGCTCAGGACAAAACGACTCACGCAAGGAACGATAGAAAGTTTTTTAACATCGGCGCCGCCCGCAGGCTTGCGTGGCTCGTTGGTGAACGAGTTTGAAAGATTTCGTACAAACGTGAGCGATGTATTTGACAAACAATCGACCAAAATGAAAGAAGATGCCGATAAGCGATTGGCACAGAAAGGTCTAGAGGCAATAAAGACACTCATTCGTCTTTACCAGGTTGCCCCAACCGATGAGTCATTGCAGATACTCTATGACCTCGAACTAAATTCGGCTCGCGCCATTGCGCTGTACTCGGTAGCTGGTTTTGTGGAAAGCTACAAACGTGCGTGGCAGGCATATCACAAAAAAGCGTCACCTGCCGATATCGCCGAAGCAGGCGCGCAAGCTGAGTGGCTGTATAACAAAGCGTGGTCGATACATTCCACAACCATGAACCTGGTAGTAACAACACAATTAACCCGGAACTCAAGCATCTACGCCCTCTCGGGCGAGAAAGGAGAATAACTTATGAATGATCTTATCCGTCAATATCCTACTCTCGAAAAATTAGTTGGCAGTGCCGACTACTGCGAATGCGAAGATTGCCGATCGGTTGTAAGTCCCTCAGCCTACCTGGTAGACTTGCTGCAATCGCTGGAAGCATATGGACAACCAGTTGGATCGAGCTGGAATGACTTCTTCGACGCCTGGTTAATAAGATACAACGCTGAATATCCATTCGAAGGACCGAAGGCTGCCGCGCCGTGGCCTGCCGGGAACTCGCGCATAAGAAAAACACCTTATCAAATATTGCTCGCCCACCGGCCCGACATTCCTTACCTGCCGCTTACATGCGAGAACACCAACACGGTGTTGCCATACATTGATATTGTTAATGAAATACTTGAATACAACGTGGTACATGGCGGTGTTCCGATCACCGACCCCCTCGACGAAGGGTTCAATGCTGGCGATGCCACAAGCTATGCGCGATATAATAGTGGCGATGCAAGCACAGCCTCTCTTCTCGCGGAGCCGCAAAACACCTATCCGGATGCTTATGATAAACTAAGGAACGAGTCGTATTATCCTCTCAATCTTCCGTTCGATCTGTGGCTCGAAACAGTGCGTGCCATGTTCAATCAAATGGAGACGCCGCTCTGGAAAGCGCTCAACATCTTGAATGGCGAAAGGTCAAACAATTCATCACCGACTGGTATAGTACAATCATTGCTCGATGGTCTCGGTCGTGTTACTGGCTCCCAGGTTGTAGCGACGTCGAACATTGCAAGTCTTCCGGTCAATTCCGCTAAAGTTCGTTTCACCGGCAGGATTCGCGTTGCAGCACCCGGGGCCTACACGTTTGTTTCAACGCTTGGTGCAACGGGTGCCCGCTCCAGGTTCTTTATCACAACGCTGCAAGCACCTGCGCTGATAGATCATACAGCGCCAAGCGCAAATCATAAAACAAATGTTACAGTAAATCTCAACCCGGGAACCTGGTATGACTTCATTTTCGAAGGCTTTACTCTTAACACCGCAGGAGCAAGTTTAACTTATTCGACGGCAACAGTCGCCGAAGGTCCTCTTTCCCGCCTTAACCTAAGAACACCCGTTGCTGGAATGACCGAAGTGCTTATCGAGATGATAGGCATGAATCCCAAAGAGTACGACCTGTTCACCAATGAAGACCTGTTGACAAATTCGTGGTACTTACTTTATGGTTATAAAACACCACCTTCTAATGCTGCTGAACTGCAACAAGCAAAAACGTTGGCCCGGAAGCTCGGTGTTACATACAAGGAACTGGTTGCGATCGTGAAGACGCGTTTCGTTAACCCAGGTCTCGAAACTCTTGGCATCTTGTGGCGATTCAAGATCGATCCAACCGAAGTAATGGCCTACCTGCAATGGAGAGCCACGTTGTCGCCGACAGATCCAGCCCGACATCTTCTTGACGACAAGCTCGATGCGTTGGATGTTGCTTATCAACCATGGTTCACCGCCCATTCAACCAATGTTCGGAATGAACTGCAGCGACTGCTCACCAATAATTCATTCAGCGGAGCCCTGGTGCTTCGCGATCATACAGTAACAGGTACGATTGCAAGGAGCGACTTCAGTACAACGTTCCTGGAGTATGCCGATAGCACACCAACCGCAAATCATCCCGCCGGGCCGAACGAATTTGTAAGGATCAATTTGTTTGTGCGTCTTTGGAAAAAACTTGGATGGACGATCGACGAAGTCGATTGGGCTGTATGCGGGCTGTGGCCCTCAGATCCAGCATCTATCGTTCTATCCAATACCATTACGCCGGGTTCCGTTGCTCGCGGGTTCAAGACCGTCTTGTTCTACATCGCTCATCTTTCGGAGCTGGGCAACAAGTTCAATCTCGGTAAAGACCGGATCCAGAAATTATTGACTCTTTGGGCCGACATCCCGGTTCATGGCAACAATCCTTTGTACGCGAAACTTTTCCTGGCTCCGAATCTTGTTAAAAGATTTCTCAATGCCGATGCAGTCTTCGACGATCCATTTGGTCAGTACCTCGATCCACCTACATCAACGATTAGTGCACAATCGACAATCTTGCAGGGAGCTTTCGGAGTTTCATCCACCGACCTTGGACAGATATTGACAGATGCAGCTCTGAACGACGACCTTACCATTTCGAACCTGTCGGTCATTTATCGATATGCTCTTCTTTCGAGGGCACTGAACATTTCGATAACAGATCTTATTACGTTGAAATCCATCAGTGGAATAGATCCGTTTGTTCCACTCCAGGCCCGGACGATCGCATCGTTCGACGAAGATATCCCACTGAAAAATACCCTGGAGTTCATACGACTCGCCACACTTGTCGGCGGAAGCGGGCTTAACATCAGTGATCTTGATTATTTAGTCCGTAATCGATTCGATCCTCTCGGAAAATACAGGACAACACCGGGATATCAATCAGATATTGTTCGATCAGTAGGCCTCGCCCTTCGTGGGTTGAATGATACGAGCAACACAGCTGTAACCGAAGACAACTTAAAAGAAACGTTGTCGATACTGATGAATCCTCAGAAAGCTGTTGATCTGATATCTTTTCTGAAAGGACAAGAGATCAACACAACTCAAAGTGCCGGCGTCGTGTTGGAAGCGAACCAAATCGATCCCTCCCTTTTCAAAGACATTTCACAACTGGGTGTCTCTTACGATCGCGTCAATCAAAGGCAACGATTGTCGTGGCGTGGTGTTATGACCATCCCAACGAGAGATCTCATCAAGCAACGACTGACCGGTGGCATGGCGACATTGACAACGATGGTCGATGAATTGCAAAGACAAACATTCAACTCGTTCGATAGCTGGTTTGCAGACCTCGCACAGTTATTTCGATACGAGAGTGTAGTAACCGATGTGATACCTGCTGAACGACTCGACTCCGATACGATTCCGCCTTTGTTTTCAGGCGAATACAAAATACAGGTGAGTTACGATGCGGATCGATTTACTCAAAGAATTGTTTACTCCGGATTTTTAACAGACGCCGATAAAACAAGGATGCTGACGTTCGCCAACGCCACGCAGGGTCCCGTGTTGATACCTTTACTGGATGATATCTACAGCCGCGGAAAAAAAGACGGCGAAGCTCTTCTTGCGGCGATGGTGGATACCTTATTGAACACATTTGAATTCGAAACCAGCCTGGCCACAGTTCCCGCAAAAAAAATTGATCATTCTAAGTTGGTTAACGAACCGAATATTCGTGCGGTCTACGACGAGGTTAACGAAGTTCAATATGTTTATTACCGTGGGATATTAAAGAACGCCGACAAAACACGGATAAATCCCGGATCCGCAGATCCACTGAAGACACTGTTGAATAAAATACAGGCACTGGACGTACAGTTCCTTGCCGATGTTCCTGTGGAACTTACAAACAGCAATCCGTTCCTGAGTTTTCTTAAGACAAGTCCGGATCTAAATAAATTCAACAGCCCGGTAACAGCTCTGAACGATCTTTCGAAGGCCGTACTTCCTGTGGCACAAAGATCAGAGCTTCGCAAGTCTGTTTCACAGATCCTCTCGTCGGGTCTGAATGTACCCGACACACTGGCGTCGCTTTTTCTTACCGATGGACGATTGTTGGCAGGATCCGATCACTCGTCTGTGCTGGAAAGTTTGATGAAGCTCACCGTAACAGGTGTTGATCTGCAACTTAGCAATGCTGGTGGTGCCATTTTACAATCGGCGATCATTAGTGAAGTCGACAGTAAAGGCACTCCGAAACCGGCTGCAACCGACACGACCAGGTTTGAAGGATACTTTGAAGTTCCCGAAGACGGCGCGTTCAGATTTGTAGTTTCATTGAACAAGAACAATGCCGTTGCAAAGTTCTCGATATCAAATATTCCCGGCGCGATCATCGATTATACCGCCACTTCAAACAATGCCGAGTCGAGTGGTATTGTAGATCTGAAAGCGGGAGTGCCGTATCGTTTTGTTTTTGAAGCAACCAAAGTTGGGACAACGGATGTCAAGGTCGAGATCGTGGGCACCAATCTTCCGCGCGGACCTTTATCGCGGCTCACGCTTCAACCAGCCACTTCCATCGACGAGATCACGAAGCAGTTGCTTTTGATTTCCAAGTCTGTGCAGGTTGTTTCGAGCTTAAACCTCAGCGAGCGCGAAGCAACTCATATACTCACTCATAAATCGAGTTTCGGCGGCGTTGATCTCGGTTTACTTGGATGGCGCGACTCTACACAATTATTGCTTGATAAGGTCGCACGCTTCCTGGTAAATAATCCTACCTCAACGGCTGCTGCTGCGCTTGCATCTATACGGGCTAGTAATCCTGATCTCGCTGATGAAACAGACCAGGTACCATTGGTTTTCGGTGGGTTGATCCGTCTTATGGAATACGCCGACCTTAAGCATGAGCTTTCCCAGGGAACTGATGATCTTATTAATGTTATAGCAAATTCAACTAATACATACGTTGGTACGGCTACTGATGATGAGGCGCTTGCGCTACATCTTACACCACTTGCAAATCTCACACAACGGGATGTTGACACCGTAAGAGATGTTGCAACAAGACTAGAGTTCAACATATCGTTTGTTACGACAGGAGGAAATCGTACGATAACCGTTCAGCAGCTGAACAACGATGTTGGTGTAAAATGGATCTGGCGATGTTTACAACTTGCTGCGAAACTTGGGTCTGCCATTGACGCCTTATTCAAAGTGCCGAAAATTGTCGATCCTGAAAGTGAAGGGCTTGATATCGCCGAAGGATTGAGAAATGCTCTAAAGGGACGTTACGAAACAGAAGCATGGCATCGAATAATTAAACCCATTTCCGACAACCTTCGAAAGATGAAACGGGATGCGCTCGTAGCCAGCATCATGGACACGCAGGGATTTACTTCACGACAACAGTTATTCGAAGCATTCCTCATCGATCCTGGCATGGAACCCGTAGTTCAGACTTCAAGGATACAACTCGCTATTGCATCCGTTCAGACATTCATTCAACGATGTCTTCTTGGACTTGAAGTATGGGTTCATCCATCGGTTATTGATGGAGGGCGATGGAAATATCTTAAGCGGATGTCACTGTGGGCAGCTAATCGCCAGATATACCTGTTCCCGGAAAATCTTCTCGCACCGGAATTCCGCGATGTCAAGACTCATCTCTTTAAAGATCTCGAAAGCAGCTTGCTGCAGGAAAATCTCACCGACGAACTGGCAGAAGATGCATATTTCTCTTACGTGAAAGGACTCGAAGAGATCTCGAAGCTTGAAATGCGTGCGATGTACATGGAAGGCGTAAACGATCCGAACCCTGGGACTATTCACTTAGTTGCGCGAACCATACAACAGCCATTTAAATATTTCTACCGGGTCTGTGTACCTACCGAGCATTCGGATGTTGGCAGATGGATGCCGTGGGAACCTGTTACTGCCGAGATCCAGGGAAATCATATTGCGTTGATCGTGTGGCAACAACGTCCTCATCTTTTCTGGGCAAACATTATGGATAAAGCGGAGGCGAAAGAGCCGAAACCTGAGGCAACAGGAAACGACTACGCCACGGCAAAGATTTCATCAACAACAAGCCGCTTCGTAGAAGTACATCTTTACTGGTCGGAGTACTTTCAAAATAGCTGGCTTGAGCCTGAGACTGCTGGCACCAAACCTGAACAAGTGTTAACGGTTGACATACCTGCCGACTATAATCCAAGGGACATCTTTATCAATGCCACGAAAAAACTTGACCCCACAACGCGGATTGACAAGGAGGTGATGATCAATTTATCTTTTCCGCCGGACAGTAGTGTTGGTTCTTTCGTATTGGTAAACAAACGAGCTGCACCAATCACAAAGATGACAACGAAGCGGGCACTTGAGTCGCCGTATTCGGGCTCGAGATGGGAGAGTTTATTCAGCTTACACAACAAGCTTGATGTAGTTACAGGTAAGCAATACACGTGGAATGATCAGTGGCTCGTCACAGGTCATAGCGAAGTTAACATACTTGCTACAGCACCCGACCAGTTTTGGTTACTTCTCTGCGGCCTGGCCGGCGAAGGTACTCCTCCGCAGGGAACACCAACGACGTCGATAACACCACCAGCGTTCCCAACCGCCGAGCAGTACGAAGCACCGTTCTTTTACCAGGATAACGAGAACACATTCTTTGTTCAGCCTTCAGCTGTCGACGTAACAGTAAGCTATTGGGATAAAATGTACCAATCGGGTTTTGTGAAAATTCCCGATATAACGCTGACGCCTGCGTTCAGACTTCCGTGGGACGATGTTACTGAAGTGATTGCGCAATCGGGATTCACCGACCCCGTGCCGCCGGACCTTCGGTCTCTGAACGAGCGGGTAGCCAAAGTTTATGATGATCTCGACAGAGTCGTTGTGATGATCGATAACGTGGCGATCGGTGAAACAGGTAGAGTGAACGTGAGATCCGCTGACGTTCTTGGCAACATAAATAATATGAACATTAACCGCATATAATATGGGAGGCACTATAAAATACTTTGATAAATACAATGACTGGGTAGACACGACGAAGATGTCCGGTTATTTCGCGGGGAATAAATTTACCGGCGACGTGTGGTATAATGCAGGATACAACACAAGCGATCCACCCGCATATACACTTTTCAATCACACTCATCCTTACGCAACCGAGCTCGTGAGGCTGTTGCTGACTCCACCAACAGACGGAAAGTCTACCACAAGCTTGCAAGCGTTGTTGGCCGCTGATACGCGATACATGGACGACGACACGATACTGCTTCATCGAAGCGACAAAGGTCTGTCGGCATTCAAAGGATACTTCCCCGTTGAGACAGTGATTGCGGGTGTTAACCAGATCGGCCGGATACCATTCGGAACATCAGTCACTCTCGACAGCGGAGAGATAATAACGCTGGACCAGGAATCGCTCAACCAACTGCCCGTTGGTACGCGGATGACATTACGTGCAGCTACTAACATAGCGTTGCCGCAGCATTGGCCGAATGCACCGTACGAAGTTAATCCCACCAATGCGTTGGCAGCCGGAACATTAATGAGTATTGCACGCTGGGAACCGCAACCGGAGGCGTTCGACATGACATTCTTCGGCGCAACGTACAATCCTTCGGGAAAAGTATTACCACCATTTCCAATTCGAGAACTGGATTTTGGAAACCTGACAGCTTACAGTGAATACAACTGGGAGTTGTTCTATCACGGTCCGTTCATGATCGCTCTTCATCTTAGTCGCAACCAACGGTTTGAAGAGGCGCAGAAATGGTTTCACATGATCTTCGATCCAACCGACAAAGATCCCGTTCCGGGTCCGCAGAAATATTGGAAGGTCAAACCATTTCAATACACCGATGTTCAGTTGATCGAGAACTTGCTCATCAACATGACGACCGACACGAAAGACAGTATTAGCGATTGGAAAAAGAATCCGTTCAAGCCATACCTGGTTGCACGCTTCCGGTACACGGCATACATGGCGGCAACTGTTTTTGCTTATATCGATAACCTTGTAGCATGGGGTGACAGCCTGTTCCGGCAGGATACCCGCGAAACAATACAAGAGGCAACACAATTATATACATTGGCGGCCGGCATTCTGGGACCCAAACCACAAGTGGTTCCCGACAAGGGAAATGTAGCTTATCATTCGTATGCATCTCTTCGCGATAAGCAGTTCGATGACTTCGGAAATGTTTTGGTTGACCTGGAAGTCGAGATACCGTTTGCGACTTCGACCTCCACCAGTGGAACTTCGGGAGGCGCCGCAGGTGCAGTAGCATCCGTTGCGCACGTTCAATACTTCTGCATTCCACGAAATTCCAAACTGCTGAACTATTGGACCACTGTGGGTGACCGGCTGTTCAAAATACACAACAGCCTCAACCTGCAAGGTATCTTCAGGCAACTTCCGTTGTTCGATCCGCCAATCGATCCTGCCTTGCTGGCAAAAGCCGCCGCAGCCGGGCTGGATGTCGCCGCTATACTCAGCGGACTCAATCAACCATTGCCGATCGTACGATACCAGGCATTCTATCAAAAAGCAGTCGAATTATGCAACGAAGTAAAAGCATTGAACAGTGAACTGCTTTCTGCAACCGAGAAAGAAGACAATGAACGATTTGCAATACTTCGCGCGCGACAAGAGAGCGTTATGTTGGACCTTGCTGAATCTGTTAAATACACCCAATGGCAGGAAGCGATCAAATCGAAGGAAGGCATTTTAAAAACTTACGAAAGTCAGCTTCAACGCTATGTCTATTATGAAAAATTGTTGGGTGCATCCGAAAGTGATATCAAAGTTGCGCGACCCGATGATCTCGAACTCGGAAAAGATCAACTGGAGAAAAAGAAATTCAATTCTAACGAACCGGCCGTCAGCCTAAGAGAAATTACACAAGACATCGATCAGAGCCTCGGCCAAAAATTAAGTCACCTTGAAGTTGCCGAGATGGCTGCGCTCACTGAGGCACGTGAGAAACAAGAATCTGCATCGGTAAAAGAACGGATCGGAGCTGGGCTTAGTCTTATTCCCGACTTCCCCATTCATACGCTTCCTATAGGTGTTGGTGTAAGTCTTGTATTTGGTGGAACATTTCTGTCGAAAGCAATGTCAGGGTGGGCAGGCTTCGCAAGAAGCGAGGGTGACGAACTTACCTTCCAGGCTTCGAAGCAAAGTCGCGTGAATACGTACAATCGACGTGAGCAGGATTGGGCCTTCCAAAGCAACATGGCCGCCGGCGATATCAATCAAACGTATAAACAGTATGTGGCTGCATGGCTCAGGGAAGCAAATGCAGAAAAAGAATACCAGAATCACAAGAAGCAAATCGAACACGCTAAAGTGAACGAAGAGTTTCTTATAAATGAAAAGACTGGGAAGAAAGCAAACCAGGCTTTCTACTTATGGATGAAGCGGGAGATAAAAGACTTGCACCGACAGGCTTTCGATCTTGCGTTCGATATGGCCAGGAAAGCAGAGCGCGCATTGCAACATGAACTCGGCGATCCGCAACTTAGCCTCATTAAGTTCGACTACATGAACGGTAAGGACGGTATGCAGGCCGGGCAGAAATTACTGCTCGATCTGCGAAGAATGGACAGCGCTTATACCGATCGTAAGGGCACCGAAAAAGAACTTGCGAAAACCATAAGCGTATTGCAACTCAATCCCCAGGCGTTGATCTCACTCCGAGCAACAGGCAAATGTTCTTTCATAGTGCCCGAGGGATGTTTCGATCTCGGGTGTGAAGGTTTTTACTTCCGTCGTATTACAAATGTTGCCGTGAGTCTGCCCTGCGTCACCGGACCAAACGTCGGTGTTCATGGTAAGCTGACACTTGTAAAAAGCAGCATTCGAAAGAACGACCTCGTTGGTCAGGATGGATATGCGCGCCAGGGCGAAGACGCGGATCGTTTCTCTGATTTCAACGGAGGCGACACACTTGTAACCAGCACTGGACTTAACGATAATGGCAGGCACGATGCTAACCCACGCGACGATGTCCGTTCCTATTTTCAAGGTTACGGATGTATCTCTGAGTGGATCTTCGAGCTGCCTTCGGAAGCCCGGATGTTTGATTACAACACGATTACGGATCTTCAGCTTCACATGAAATACACGGCGAGAGATGGTGGCGCGGCGTTTGCGAACGCAACTAAAGCAAGTCTTCGACAATCGATCAATGATGCTTCCGCCGCTGGTAGTTCAAGATTGTTCTCAATTCGTCATGAGTTCCCGTCGGAATGGGCGCGGTTTAAGAGCGGCTCACAATTGAAAATTGCGCTTCGCAAGGAACACTATCCGTACTGGAGCGAAGGCAGTCTGAACTTTATTTCAAGTGCTGAATTTCATGCACGCTACGAATCGGCAGCCTCCAACAAAGAGGTAGGGATTACGTTAACCGCTGCTACGGCGAGTGCCCCGGTCGATAAGATGACCAAGAATCCTGAGTTGGGAGATCTCTGGGCAACCGCTGCTCCATTGCAAAATCTTCCCGCAGGGCCCGTCACGGGATCTTACAGTCTTGATTTTGATTTTTCGAACGGAGGCGGTCAAAACAACATGAAAGATTTGTTTCTGATTGTCTCCTGGTGTGGTGAACAGAATTGATTTAGGTTCAAATCGCATTCCCCACAGAACTTAATACTCCGATAACCTCGCCCTTTGGGTTTCCTCTTACTTTTATGGCGATGGTATCGAAGCAGGTTCTCACAGATGAGGAACTCGTCGCGCGTATTCAGCACGACGACCAGATCGCGTTTGAAATGCTGTTCAATAGATACTGGCACAGTTTATTCGCCTTTTCGAAACGGTTATTGAATTCTGAGGCTGACGCGGAAGACATCGTGCAAACGGTGTTTTCATCGTTTTGGGAGAAACGCGACAAAATTGCAATTAACACCAATTTGCAGGGCTACCTGTTCCAATCCGTACGATTTAACGGCTTGAAAAAACTTCACTCAGTCCTGCATGGCCCAGTTGATATCGAGAAGATCCAGGAACGTTTCTTACCCGTGATCAACGACTTCATGGAATCGATGAACGAGGAAGAACTCCTGTCCATCATCGAATCCAAAGTTGAAGAGCTCCCCGAACGCACGAAAACTATTTTTCGAATGAGTCGCTTCGATCAACTTTCTATCGAGGAGATTTCTCAAACCCTCGGCCTCTCCAAGCAGACAATCAAAAATCAACTTTCGATTGCAATGAAAAGCCTTCGCGACGGCATTGCGTTAGCAATAACTATCTCAACATTACAGTAACAATTTCTTAATTGCTTTCGACGGTACTCGAGGATTGTTTTCGGAACATATATCCGACGACACAGTTATATGACCCTCGACGACTTCAGAAAATTACTTACCCGCTATTTATATCGAGGTGCTTCCACTGACGATAAACGTCGAATTGACAACTGGCTTCAGAAAATTGAAAACGAGTCATTGCAATCTGACGATTCTAAGTCCCAACATCATCGTGAGAGGATATATGAAGTCGTTAAACAACAGATCAGCACACCTGCACAGCGCCGCATATCATTCTCATGGAGGATTGCAGCAGCTGTTGCACTATTACTGACAGTTGGTGTATACCAACTTAGATTCTCAATTTTGGATGCGATCGATCCGATCGCCCTAAAAGAAGTTTCAACCTCACGCTTTGAAGTACGTCGTGTAACTCTTCCCGACAGTTCTGTTGTCATTGTAAATGTGGGCAGCAGCATTCAGTATCCTGAATTCTTTCGCGGCAAAAAAAGAAATGTCCGGTTGCACGGCCAGGCTTTCTTCGACATAACGAAAGATCCTTCTCATCCATTTCATATAGAATCTGGTGAGCTCAACGTGCAAGTGTTTGGCACCTCGTTCGTCGTGACCGACTTCGGAAAAGATTCGGTTGTCGAAGTCACAGTCAAAACCGGCCTGGTTGCAGTGACTTCGCACGACCAGGAACTCGGAGTGCTATCACCTCTGCAACAAATCAGCTACGATCAGTCGATCAATGGTTTTGCTCTTCGAAAAAATGTAGGCCCCGACATCCGCTGGACAACAAATCAGTTCTCTTTTCGGGAGGTGATGCTGCGCGATGTGTTCGAGGCTATTTCGCATCGATACAACGTGATCATTTCGACTAACGATCCGAAGATCCTCTCGAGAAAATTTACCGGTTCTTTTGACCAGGTTGACAACGCCGATAAAATACTGCAGATCATTTCATTGTCGTACGGATGGACAATCCAGAACGACGGAACTCAATACACAATCAGAAAAACCGAAGAGTGAGAATGTTCATACGCGCAGCTTTCTTACTCACATTGATCACGGTTGTGTCTATCCGTGCTAACGGACAGGACCCTGATAAACGGTTAAGCATTTCGTTTGATGGCCAGAACTTAAGTGAATGTCTTTCCAAGCTTGAGCAAACGGCCGGTGTTCGATTCTATTACGATGCGGCGGAGATCAGGAACATTAAGAAAAAGTTCACGAGGTCTTTCACAGACACCAGCGTAAAGGATATCATTAATTTTCTACTCCACGGAACGAACCTCGAAATTGAATTGGCTGGCGATTCCAGGATCGTAATTCGAGCAACTCAAAAAAAAAACGTTGACGGTCGCCCTATTGTGCGCGCTACCGGAATAGCAGGGCATGTCTACGACGCTGAAATCAGGGAAGCAATACCCGGGGCGGTTGTCTCGATCCCTGGCACCGAACACAACACGATAACAAATGCAGACGGTGCGTATACATTTTCCGGCCTCACACCGGGAGTTTATTCAATCTCCGCGCGCTCCGTCGGCTACGAAGCATCGATGATCCAAGGCGTTTCAATTGCGAAAAATGCAACAACAACACTCGACATCATTCTCAAGACGTCGACCACGCTGATGAATGAATTTGTCGTCGAGGGAATGCAAAACAAAGAAACAAACATAAGTGCACGAAGAGACGAGCGACTCGCGCCTAATGTCATCAACATCATTTCTGCTGGTGCAATCCAGCTATTGCCGGATCAAAGCGTGGCCGAGGTCATGCAACGTGTGTCCGGCGTATCGATGACCAAGAATAATTACGGCAGCAACTCCCATCTCATCATCAGGGGAATGCCAACAAGGTACAACAGCGCATTGGTCGATGGAATCGTAATGCCAAGCTCAAGCTCATCGGATCGCGGAGTAAACCTCGACCTCGTCGGAGCCAATCTTGTATCGCGCGTTGAAGTGATAAAAAGCGTGACCCCCGACCTGGAGGCGGACGCTATCGGGGGCACAGTTAACATCAAAACAAAACAGGCACCCGATTCTGCATTCCTCGAAGTACAAGCCGGCTCCGGCTACAATCAGTATTACTTCAATCACTCATTTTTAACATTCGATAACAAGACTGTTTCACAAAAGGACTTCAACGAGTTGAATGGCGCCGATTACCTGGCGAAGGAATCAGTCTTTCCGCGACAGAACCTGGTTACGAAGTCGATCCAGGCCATCCCGAACTTGAATTTCGGATTATCAGGTGCCCAGTTATTTCTCAATAAGAGATTGAGCCTGATAGCTTCCGTGAGTGGTCAAACAACATCTGAAGCAAACACATATGTGTTCGACAGCTATGTTCCCGCCATTGCTGATGGAAAGCCGGCAATAACCTACGTCGAGAACCAGGAGTTCAGCGCGCGGAAGCAAAGATTAGGTGGCTATGTGAAGCTTAACTACCGATTCAATCCAAAGAATAGTATCAGCATTTTTTCTTCCGCCTTTCAAATAAAAGAACTGAGGGTTCGCGAATACGCCGATCACCAGGCCGAAAATGGTGGCGAGTTCATCAGGCCGATCACCACTCAAACGCAAACTGATAACTCTGCATTGATCGATAATACGTTCAGAGGAGATCACAATCTTTTTAACAAATTCGATATAGACTGGACTTTGTTATATGCACTTGGCAATTCCCAGTCACCGGACTTTGCAAACGTCGACCTCGCGCAAGGTGGTAGCAATCCACCAACATTGAATTATACGAGACCAGTCGTAAGAAACTGGCAGCATAACGAAGATGTTAACAGATCGGCTTACGTGAACATTAAATTCAAGCAACTCATCGCGAGACATCAGTTTGAATTTAAAACCGGTGGGATGTACCGGATCAAGACGAGGAGCAACTACGCGAACGAATATTTCTTTCAGCCTTATGACGACGCAACACCGAACAATTATAAAAATTTTCCGAATCCCGATCTTCTAACAGTACCGCTTAGGAATAACCAGAACGACCAGGAGCAAAAAGGGAACGCCTATTTGAATCCCGGTAATTTCACGGCTCAGGAAGACATTGGTGCCGTATATGCGATGACCAATACAACTTTCGGACGGTTTTATATGTTGGGTGGTGTTCGATTTGAGTCCACGTATTTACATACGGAACACAACCAGAATAACTTACAATTTCCAATCGCGAAGGCTACTCAACAGTATCACAACTTTTTTCCAAGCCTTCACCTGACGTATCGTTTTAACGAACAAAAGAATCTTCGGTTCTCGATTTACCGGGCGTTAAACCGGCCCAACTTTGTGGAAGTCATTCCTTACAATAACCCTCGCGCAGGAAGTTTAAGAGGCAACCCCGACCTCAAGCCAGCATATGGCAACAGCGTGGACTTGCGATACGAGTTTTATCCAACGAGGGAAGATGTGTACAGCGTGGGAGTATTCTATAAAAGAATAACCAACGCGATCGAAGACATCATTTCACAGGATGGAGGAACGACCCCACGAAATGTTGCAACGCCAACAACAAACTATGGTCTCGAGTTGGTTGCCTTTAAACAACTCCGGAATTTCTCCATAAGTGCCAACTACACCTACACGAGATCGATAATCTCCGACAAGGCCATAGATTTTGTCTATAAAGACTCGGTTCTCGTTGCTAACCCGGTCGTAAAGTATAAGCGAACGCTGGTTGGGCAATCGCCACACCTGTTTAACCTCAGCCTCTCCTACTACAGTTCTGCATCCGGATTGAAGTCGAGTGTTACCTACACACTGCAGGGCGAGAACCTTTCGGCAACTGATAACACACATCTGCACTTCAATAGATACCAGGCTGCCTATCACAACCTGGGACTGAGCTTCGAACAAAGAATCGGAGGGAAATTCTTTGTGTCGCTGAAGGTGTCGAACCTATTGAATAGTCCACTGACATGGTACATGAAAGAAGAAGATCGAATGCCAATAAGAAGATCATTCAATTATCAAACGTATTACCTGGTATTTAAATATTCATTGTAAAATTTCAAAACATAACAACATGAAGAAGATTGCCTTGTTTATTGTAGTAGCTGCAGGCGCATTATTGTATGCCTGTCATAGTGACGACGTGACGCCGCAGGATCTTAAGCCGCCTGTAGGAGCGTATGTAAAGAGTGCCCACTTAAAAGGTACACTGAAGGGAAGTTTGAAACAAGACTCTACGTATTTCCTCGACGGCGATATGATTGTGAACCCGTTGGATTCATTCGGCATTTCTCCCGGGGTGAAGATCATCGTCACGGGAAACTACCGGATCGAAATTGCAGGTGTGTTGATCTCTAACGGCACCGACGCTAAACCGATTACATTCACACCAAAGGACGAGACGACAGCTTACTCTACACTTGGAGAGTCTGGTTACTGGGGCGGATTCCTTATTGATTCGACAGCAACGTATGTAAGTATTACCTACACGCACATCAACTATACCGGGGGTCCTGATGCTGAAGGAAGTGCACAGGCAAGTTTCGATGTCGAAGGGAGCCAAACCTTTGATCACGGAGCAAAGATCATCTTCGAAGACAATTGGATGTTCGGAGGAATTGACGATGGCATCCACCTCGCAGGTAACATTACTTGCAGCATTAAGAGAAACGTCCTTCAACGTATCGGAAGTTCCGACGGTGATCTCATCAATATAAAGAATGGTGCTCGCGGGGACATCGCCTATAACTATATCTGGAGTTCGGCAAACAGCGGCATAAAGATTAATACCAACAAGACAACACCACTACCCGAGACTAAATTCAACATCTACAATAACACGATCATCAATGGTAACTGGAGAAAGGTCGGAGAACTTTCCTCAGCGATCCTGGTAGACCAGAACGCAGCGGGAAAGATCTACAACAACGTGATTGTTGGATGCCGCAACGGGATTCACCTCGCCAACAACGCAACAGGCGCCGACATGAACAATACCCAGTATAGCAATAACCTCATCTACATGTATTACGACCAGGCATCGGATTCGACCAATGATGAGACGAACAATCCATACGTACCTGGCTCTAAAGGCACACCACAAACATCCGATAAGATCGCTTATGGGCTTGCTGCATGTGGCACTGTCTTCACAACGTGGAGTAACGATATCACTATTGACAAGACCGACGCTAATGTACCTTCGTTGTCGGCCAACTCTCCAGCTGCGAACACTGGCACTACAAGTGGGGCATTATTTTCTTTCACCATTGGCTCTAGCATGCCACTGAATAAAGACATGGGCGCCTATCCGAAAGACGGAACCGGAAATAAACACATGCCTCCAACAAAACCGTAACATATGCGCCTTACGATAACAATGACGTCACGTGCATGTTTTGTCTTTCTATTGATCGCGAGCTTCGCGGTTTATGGTCAGAAGGAGAACAAAACTGTCACGATCGACAAAGCGTTCCAGCCACATCCAGGTGCACTCAATTTTTATCTCTTCGGTGATTGGGGTCGCGACGGAAAAGCAGGACAAAAGAAAGTAAGCGAGGTGATGGACGCAGCTGCGAAGATCGAAGCTCCGCAATTCATCGTCTCCACTGGAGATAATTTTTATCCGGACGGTGTGCAGACTGCCACTGACAAACAATGGAAGACCTCGTTCGAGGATATATACACTGGAAAAGGTTTGCAGTGTCCCTGGTACGTTGTTTTAGGCAATCACGATTACCACGGAAATCCACAGGCTGAGATTGATTATTCGAGCACGAGCAAGAGATGGAACATGCCTGCCCGATATTATGTGAAATCTTTCCCGCTTGGTCAACAAACATCCGCTTCGATAGACATGATATTTATCGATACTAGCCCGTTGCATGATGAGTATTATAATGAAAAGGATCGTCGCCAGGTTATCTCCCAGGACACAACGAAACAATTAAGATGGATCGACAGTGTGTTGATGGCTAGCAAGGCAACCTGGAAGTTTGTTATCGGGCATCATTCGATGTACACAGGTGGAAAAAGAATAGAGGATATTCAATTCGTTAGAACGCACCTCGAAAAGATCTTCATAAAAAACAACGTCGATTTTTACCTGTGCGGCCACGAACACGACTTGCAGTTCATCAAACCCAAAGGACGAACAACGTACCTGGTGTCCGGCGCAGGATCTGAGGTTAGACCAACAGGTAATTTACCCTATACGAAGTTTGCCGCCGCGACGAATGGATTTATGGCATTGTCCGTAACCAATGATACAGTATTTGTCGACGTATTGGATGTTGCAGGCAAGGTGATCTACTCTTCGAAGGTCGACAGGCTTCAACAAAACTGAAACAATGAAATTATAACTTATGAAAAATATTCTTTTATGCTCTGCCCTGTTGTTTAGCGCCGTTGTTGCGTTTGCACAAGACCCCACATATAAATTTCAGACCAAGATCAGTTTACCCGGTGATGGCAAATGGGACTACCTGAAAATGGATGGTGAAAAAGAAAGGCTTTTTGTCTCTCACTTCGATCGCGTTCATGTGATCGATCTCACAACCAACAAGCCCATCGGCGAGATCACCGGTCTCAACGGCGTTCACGGTATTGCTCTCGCAAAGGATCTTGAGAAAGGATACATCTCGAACGGTGCCGATAACAAGATCACGATCTTCGACTACAACACTTTTAAAGTGTTGAAGACATTACAGGTCGAGGGCAAGAAGGCAGACGCCATCATGTATGATAGTCCGTCGAAGCAAATTTTTGTATTCAACAATGGCAGCGGAACAGCAGTTGTGATCAATGCCCAGACAGACCAGGTTGTTGGCACCATCGACGTTGGCGGCGCACCTGAATTTGCAGTGAGCGATGGAAAGGGAACTGTTTATAACAACAACGAAGATACCCACGAGGTAACAGTCATCGATGCAAAAACATTGAAAGTAAAAGGCCACTACCCACTGGCGCCCAACAAAGTCGCGACTGGCCTGGCCATGGATGTTGAAAATAATCGTCTGTTCTCCGGATGCCGTGATCCCAAGACATTGGTCGTGGTAGATGCCGCAACTGGAAAGATCATTCAAACCCTTCCGATCGGGGGCGGCGTTGACGCCGTAATTTATGATAAAGAATTAAAAGTCATCATGACTTCCAACGGAGAAGGGAATGTTACCGTCATTAAACAGGAGACTCCGGATAAATACAAAGTGATCCAAACCCTGGTAACCAAGCCTGGGCAGAAGACCATGGTGCATCGTGGCACTACTCATAATATTTACCTGAGCGGGGCAGAATATAAAGAAGACGGCAAAACACTGAAGCCCGGAACATTTGGCGTGTACGTCTATTCAATGAAGTAAGAGTATTGTTAGGTTTGATTTGGTTTATTGGAGGCCGCTTCGCGAATAACGAAGGGCCTTTTTTTATGACTTATACCGGTGCGTTTGGATCAATCAATTCCCGTTCAAAATATGCAATCTGCTTCATCTCAGGATGCCCAGCAACGGCGCAAAAATAGATACGTTGTTTATACGCGTCAATGACAAGCTTCAGCTGGGGATCTGCTTTGGCATAAATAAACATTCCACGAGGGTATTTATTGTCATCGTTTATCGGGTTCTTCATATCATCCTGGCGTTAGATTTATTCATGTTCACGAAATCATTTTCTAACTCTTATCCTCATCTCTCGCCGACGTGTTGCGTGTTAAATGTGAATCGCGATTCACCCAGATACTCATCTTACTTACCTGGCCCGGGATATATTTAAGTTGGCTGTATGGATGATGGCCTGCCGGCAATTCATCATAAAATTTGATGCCGTGATTTGATAAAATGTCAGCTCCGATTGAGCTCTTCAGGTTTTCTAAAGTAGAGTTCTCCGGCAACGAGAAACTGACAATGTCCTGGCCAATATCCTTAGCACCATGCATCCACACAGTGGCGAGCTTGTCAATAACTGTCGATTTAAATCCAGGTAACCCGGTGATATATATAATGGTTTCTTTCATAGAGCAAGGTGGCCATTTCGATAAAGAGATGCCTTACATCAGGAGGCCAAATGATTACATTATTCACAGGCCATCGTTACTCATTCTTATATCGCCCGCACTCCAAAAACCATGATAGGTGTAACTTTTGATCTCCATTGTGTAAGAACAAACCACTCCGCTTGCCTTAGTTTGGCCAATGTTTTTCACCTTAACAATGAACCCATGGATAGTTTCGAAAGAGCAAACGTATTTACAGTGATCGACGCTTTGGGTTACGAAGCTGGCAAAGCTGAAACAGTAAGGGTTATGAGCAAGACCACTGGAAACGTCACTCTCGTAGCAGTTGATGGCGGTGTAATTACAGAAAATACGGCTTCACCGTTCGACACATTGTTACATCTCCTTGAGGGAAGCGCTGAAGTCACTATTGATCGCAAAAGCCATCATTTAACCTCTGGACAGTGTATCATTTTGCCTGCACATCTTGGCAGTAATGTCATTTCATCACAAAAATTCAAGATGCTGCTTACCACAATCAAGAGCGGATACGAGATCTAGAATCGGCGCGAACAGCTAATATTAGCTACTGAAGACCATTTTCACGAAATTGCACAAGGATCGCATCATCTTCAGCCTGCCATTGAGTCGTTCGACCAGTTCGCTATAGCCCGATTCTGCGTGTGAAATGAAACTATACATTAAATATATGGTTAGTCTTCGATGCAAATTGAAAGTCAAAGACGAGCTGACTTCCCTGGGCATTAATGCAATGGCGATCGACCTGGGTGTAGTTGAACTACTCGAAGACCTTTCGCCTGAACAGCGCAACCAACTTAGAGAAAATCTCCTTAAATCGGGACTTCAATTACTTGACGATAATAAGAGCATACTGATCGAGCGGATAAAAAATGTTATCACTGAGATGATTCATTATTCAGAGGAGATTCCCGCGCAAAATTACTCAGATTACATTAGTCAGAAGTTGAACTACGACTACACGTACCTGTCAAACATGTTCTCTGAAGTGAAAGGAATTACGATCCAGCAATTCATTATTCTTAACAAAATCGAACGCGTTAAAGAACTTTTGTTGTACGATGAATTGAACCTTACCGAAATCTCGTATAAACTGCATTACAGCAGTGTAGCTCATTTATCCAATCAGTTTAAAAAAATAACAGGATTGACTCCCTCGTATTTTAAGAAATTGAAGAAGGCGAGGAATAGCAACCTCGAAGGGTTATGATTAATCCATACACCTCAAGAATGGTTACCTTTATGGAACCACATGTCCAAAGGCGATAACACCAGGCTCATCATCTTAAAAAAGGCATTCCACCTTTCGTACGCTCATGGTTATCAGTTAACGAGTGTGGACGACATCATCGCGCAAACGCACGTTACGAAGGGGTCCTTTTACTATCACTTCAAGACCAAAGACGCCATGGGCATTGCCATGATACAAGACGTTTTGTATCCGGGTATGCACGAAGCTTTGATAAAACCTTTGGAGGCAAGCAACGATCCGATCTCAGATCTATATGATATGATGAAAGGGCTGTTGCTTCACAATCCTTTCTTCCAGGTCAAATACGGCTGCCCTGCTATCAACCTCATCGAAGAGATGGCGCCGGTGAACAAACGTTTTCACAAGGCGCTGTATGCCCTTATAGAAAAGTGGCACGATACGATCGCTCATGTCATAGAAAAAGGCAAAGCATCGGGTAAAGTCCATCATAACGTCCATGGAAAGAATGTCGCGCTCTTTATATCGGTCGGGTACGCCGGCACCCGCAACATGGGGAAACTTTATGGCGAAGCATGCTATACCACATACCTCAAAGAATTGAAAAAATACCTCGAAACGCTGCGACCACACTGAGTTTTATCAAAGAGATATTTTTTTAAGTAAAAACATACCACTTAGTATGTTTTTATATTTAGATTTGACGCATGTACTTCTATGTCCTGGCGCTGCACAACACGTTTCGATGGATCGCCCTTGTTTTCCTTGTCTATAGTCTCTGCCGAAGTGTGAACGGCTATTACTCCAAAAGATCATTTTCCAAAGCCGATAATGCTTTCCGTCACTGGACTGCCACCATTCTCCAAATTCAAATGATGCTCGGGCTGGTGTTATATTTCTACAGCCCTTTCGTCGACACGGGATTCTTTGCGATAGTACACCCAGTCGTAATGTTCATAGCTGTTACGATAGCTTCCGTCGGATCTGCCTTAGCGAAACGCAAGCCAACCGATCACCAAAAATTTTCAACCATGTTAGCATGGTTCGCGATCGCGCTGATAATAATAGCTGTCATGATACCATGGCCATTCTCACCGTTCGCTCAACGACCTTACATCAGACCATTATGAAACAATTTTTCTCCGACCCGATTGGTCGTCTTCGACTTGCCGGTTTTCTTGAAGGCACTTCGCTACTGGTGCTCGTCATTATCGCCGTTCCGATGAAACACTTTTTCGGGAATGCATTCCTCGTTAAGGCTATCGGCCCGGTTCACGGCGCACTATTCCTGTTTTTCGTATTTCAAACAATCATGGTATCTCTCGAGTATCGCTGGTCTTTCCGCACAACAACATGGAAAGTATTACTGGCCTGCCTGATCCCATTCGGCACCTTCTACATCGACCGAACAATTCTTCGAACGATGTTCAAAAACAGCAGGGAAAATTCATGAGATTTTCTTACGTTATGTCTCTTAGGAATAATGGACGTAACTACACAATACCAAAATCTCCTCAAACCCTCACCAGCACTCATCGCCGACATCAGTAAGCTCGACGGCGACATTATTATATTAGGTGTCGGTGGGAAAATGGGACCAGCACTCGCCACACTCGCCAAACAAGCGGTCGACATCGCCGGTAAAAAGACAAAGGTCATTGGCGTCGCCCGCTTCTCCGAACCATCGTTGCAAAACCAGTTAGAACAGCAAGGCATCAAAACCTTTAGCGCCGATCTCCTCGAAGAAGATCAACTCGCTCAATTGCCCGATGCTCCGAACGTATTGTACCTCGCGGGCATGAAATTCGGAACCACCGGTAAAGAATCACTTACGTGGGCAATGAACACTTACCTCCCCGGACGTGTCGCGGAAAAGTACAGACACTCAAAGATCGTTGCGTTCTCTACGGGAAACGTTTACCCATTCACTTCAATATCTTCGGGCGGTCCAACCGAACAACATTCGGTTGATCCAATCGGCGAATATGCACAGTCGTGCCTCGGCCGTGAACGCATGTTTCAATATTTCTCTGCTAAAAATCAAACACCCGTTTTGATCTACAGGCTCAACTATGCGAACGATGTGAGCTACGGTGTTCTCCTCGATATCGCGCGGTCTGTGAAAGAAAAGAAACCTATCGACCTGCGCATGGGATACGTCAATATCATCTGGCAGGGCGATGCTAACGAAATGGCTATACGTTCATTACATCATTGCAGTGTGCCCGCAAAAATTCTCAACATCGCCGGACCAGAGATCTGTTCAGTACGAAAACTGGCTGAAGAATTTGGTTCGTTGTTCAATGAGAAACCCCAGTTCGTCAACGAAGAACAAGGCACAGCACTCCTCAGTAATGCAAAAGAATCATTCCGCCTGTTTGGGGAACCGACAGTACGCTTGTCAGACATGGTTTCTTTAATCGCCCGATGGATCGACGAAGGCCGTAAGACATCGCAAAAGCCAACACACTTCCAGGAACGCGAGGGAAAGTTCTAATTAAGTGAAAAGTGAATAGTGAAAAGTGAAAAGCGAAATCAACATCCTGTTACAAGAGGGGACGGTGATCCCTGCACATCCATTGGCGCTCACGAAAGACCTGAAGCTGGATGAACAACGACAACGGAGGCTGACACAATATTATATAGCCAGCGGAGCGGGGGGCGTGGCCGTCGGCGTTCACACCACACAATTCGAGATCAGGAATTCCGACGTAAACTTGTTGGAACCAGTACTACGTCTTGCCTCGGAAGAGATCGGCAAAGCCGCGCTTAAGCGACCCTTCATAAAAGTTGCTGGCATTGTTGGACCGACCGAACAGGCCATCTGTGAGGCGAAGCTCGCCGCTCGTTACGGTTACGATCTCGGTCTCCTGAGCATGGGCGGTTTAAAAGATCTTCCCGAAAGCGAACTGGTCGAAAGAGCTCGCGCTATTGCCGACATCATTCCCTTGTTCGGATTCTATCTTCAGCCGGCTGTTGGTGGAAGACTATTAAGCTACGACTTCTGGCGTGAGTTCGCCGAGATACCGAACGTTCATGCTATCAAAGTAGCAGCATTCAATCGCTACCAGACTCTCGATGTTGTTCGCGCCGTTTGTCAATCGTCGCGAAGAGATAAGATCGCACTGTATACGGGTAATGATGATAACATTGCTGCCGACTTGCTTACCCCCTACCGTTTTGTCGTTGACGGCAAACAAGTAGAGAAAAAATTTGTCGGTGGACTTCTCGGTCACTGGGCTGTTTGGACAAACGCCGCTGTGAACCTCTTAAAGGAGATAAAGTCTGCGAAAACCGATCAGCGAATTCAAGAGTTGCTTTCGGAGGGGATAAAAGTTACCGATATGAACGCGGCAATCTTCGACTCTAAAAATTCATTTCACGGTTGCATCCCCGGCATCCACGAGATCTTGCGAAGACAGGGATTGCTGGATGGAACCTGGTGTCTCAATCCTAACGAAAAACTTTCTCCTGGACAATTGGAAGAAATCGACCGGGTGTGTTTAAATTATCCTGAACATGTAGACGATTCGTTTGTCAGGAATTTCATTCACGCCCATGCTAACGGAAATTAAAAAATTATCCAGGCAATTTTTCCCCGAGGTAGTCCAACTCCGCAGGCATCTGCACGCAAACCCCGAACTGTCGTTCGAAGAATACAAGACATCTGCTTACGTGAAGAACGTATTGGACGACATCGGCCTCGAATGGAAAGTCGTTGCTAAAACGGGAGTTGAAGCAGTGATCAAAGGCAAGTTATCATCCGACCAGGTTATCGCCTTACGCGCCGATATGGACGCGTTGCCTATCACCGAGGCCAACAACGTAACTTATGTTTCGAAGAATCCCGGCGTGATGCATGCATGCGGTCACGATTTTCATACATCATCATTGTTGGGTGCTGCCAGGATCTTACACAACCTTAGTGATCGCTTTGGCGGTACGATCAAATTTTTATTTCAACCAGGCGAAGAAGTTCTACCAGGTGGCGCCAGCATAATGATAAAAGAAGGCGTGCTTAAAAATCCGGTGGTCACTTCCGTTATTGGACAACACGCTATGCCCAGGCTTGAAGTTGGAAAGATTGGCATCAGGTCGGGCAAGCACATGGCGTCCATGGACTCGATTTTTGTACGGGTCATTGGCAAAGGTGGACACGGTGGTCAACCACAGCAAAACATCGATCCAGTTCTCATCGCATCGCACATCATCATTGCATTACAGCAGATCGTTAGCAGGAACGCCCATCCGGGAGAACCTACTGTTCTTTCATTTGGAAAAGTTATCGCCAACGGTGCAGTTAATGTTATACCGGATGAAGTCTATATGGAAGGAACGTTCAGAGCCATGAATGAGCTTTGGCGCGACGATGCTCACCGGAAGATGACGAAGATGGCTGAAAGTATCGCGGAAGGAATGGGTGGAAGATGTGAGTTTAAAATTATCCGTGGATATCCATTCCTCGTCAACAACGAACGCCTCACCACGCAGGT
This sequence comes from Bacteroidota bacterium, assembly GCA_037200305.1. Lineage (GTDB taxonomy): Bacteria > Bacteroidota > Bacteroidia > Cytophagales > Cyclobacteriaceae > ELB16-189. Next base: position 36,590 of record JBBCGZ010000001.1, on the reverse strand, counting down.
GCGTCAGTGGTCGGCAGAGTATCTCGGAAACGAGAATGTGATCGAAGAAGATATCTGGATGGCAGCTGAAGACTTCGCCTATTACTCGCAGGTTGCGGATTCCTGTTTTTATTTGTGTGGCGTTGGAAACGCTTCGAAAGGAATAACATCTTCGCTTCATACACCTACTTTCGATATCGACGAAAATGCATTGGAGGTAAGCACCGGATTAATGGCTTATCTTGCAATAAGACGATTGGCAAATCCACAATAATCGAATGAATTCTCCTCAGCTAAGTAAAGGTCAGTTCCAGGTTGCCGCTACCGGCTTTCTCAGTCTCTTCTCTTTGATCGGGATCATGTTTTATGGTCTCCCTTTCTTTTATGATTTCTGGGTAAAAGAATTCGAGTGGACTCGCGCCACGGTAACGTCCGGAAGTGCGATGGGAAAAATTATCGTTGGACCGATTTTCGGATTCCTGGCTGGTTGGATCATCGACCGTTTTGGCCCGAGACGTCTCATGCTCGCGGGAATAGTTATGGGTGGCATTGCCCTCATCGGGTTAAGCATGATGACATCCCTCTGGCAATTTTATTTGTTCTACTTCTTCAATGCATTGGGTTACATGTGTGGCGGGCCACTTCCCAACCAGGTGCTGATCTCGCGATGGTTTGAAAAGTCGCGAGGCAAAGCAATGGGCATCGCTTACCTGGGAGTTGGCGTTGGTGGAATGCTAGTGCCGCAAATTGCAAAGTGGTTGAACGTTGAGTTTGGCTGGCACGAAGCACTGATGATCCTGGGGATATTGATGATCGTTATCGCATTTCCGATGGCGTGGTTTGTCAAAGAAAATCCGGAAGGTCTTCATCAAGAAACAAAACACGACTCATCGAAACTTCCAATTGGTCATATATTAAAAGGCTGGCCATTCTATTTGTTGGTGATAGGAAGTATGTGCTCCATTGGTGCAGTTGCCGGAACAAGTCAGAATCTGAAATTATTTTTCAGTATCGATCTTCATTATTCACAGACTGAAGCTGCGAACGTTATGTCGATCGTGTTGGGATCGAGTATCATCGGGCGTTTGCTGATGGGCTGGCTCGCAGACAGGATCCAGAAAAAATATGTGATGATGTTGATCTATGCACTCGTCGCTGTTTCGATACCACTGCTGTACTTTGCCGACGTGCCCGGTGTGATCTACGTTTTCGCGTTTTCCTTCGGAGTGGCTCTTGGCGGAGACTATATGATCATCCCATTGATGGCGGCAGAACTATTCGGCGTGCGGGTAATGGGACGCGTGATGGGATTGGTGATCACCGTCGATGGACTGGCCGAAGCGTTTGCACCTATGTTGGCCGCATGGCTTCGCGATACCAGCGGCAGCTACGCGAATGGATTTACTGCACTCATCATTCTAGCGATCATAGGCATCATCGCCGTGTCATTGCTTCCGCGGAAAACTGAAACGGCATGATCTCTTATCGTGAGATGACTCCGGGAGACATCTCTGCCGGACTTTCACTTTGTCGCACCTCCGGATGGAATCAACTAGCACACGATTGGGAATTATTCTTACAATCAAACCCGAAGGGATGCTTCGTCGCAATCGACGATCATAATCATGTTTCAGGAACTGTTACCACGCTCCGATACGATGATCGTTTCAGTTGGATCGGGATGGTGTTGGTCGATCCACAAGTACGAAGACAAGGAATCGGCAGCGGGTTGTTACAACAAGCTCTAGAGGTGCTATCGAATGAAAAAACCATCAAGCTTGATGCGACTCCCGAAGGACGTGAAGTTTATCTGAAATTAGGTTTCCACGATGAGTATGCGATAACGCGAATGCATCTCGATAAAATAATAGTTGATCGCTTGCCTGTTTCGACTGCAGTTCCATTGGGTAAAGAAGATATTGACGAAGTATTGAAATTTGATCGCGATGTTTTTGGTGCAGACCGTTCTTTCATATTGAAATGGCTTCTTGATGGAGCTCCCGAGTTATCGTTCGTTGCGCGGGAAAAAGGTCGGATCAGCGGATATTGTTTCGGAAGGTATGGTCATAATTTCACGCAAGTGGGACCGGTGATCGCTACGGATGTTAACCAGGCTATTGATTTAGCGACAGCTGCGTTGCAAAAAGCAGGAAACGGTCCCGTGATAATCGACATGTTGCATCATACGCCAGCATGGACGCGGGCCGTTGAGAATCTAGGCTTTGTTGAACGGAGGAAATTGATACGAATGTATAAGGGATCTAACGCGTGGCCCGGGTTGCCAAACAAACAGTTTTCAATCGCGGGGCCGGAATTTGGTTAGTGATCATTTTCCAAATAAGAAACTCACACCCAATCCCGCTCTCAAGCCAGTCCAGTCCACGCCTATCGGGGTGCCGTTGAAAAATCCGAAATAAGGTCCGGACGGGTCGCTGTCGTCGTAAACCTTGCCCAGGCTGAAGTTATAGTTGAGTCCAACATAAACATCGATGCCAATCGGGCCGAATCTTCTCGTCGCTGTGACGGTCGGCTGTGCGTAGATGTTTCGTGAATGTACGTCGTTATGTTGCGTGCTGGTTTGTGTTCCAAGTGTTGACCGGTAGTCCAGCGTTCCATGATTGAAAATAACGCCAGACCTAAGTTCGTAACGGAGCAAGAGCTTTTCGTTCATGAACTTCTGGATTATGCCTCCCGATAATGCGATAGACTTATACTTCCACAATTGGTCCAGGCGTTCCGACCCGGAATAGTCCTGGTAATCTGATCTGCATCCACTCGACCCATAGCTTCCACTCGCTCCAACAAAAAAACGCGAACCGAGTTTCACGTCAAAGCCAGCTTCATAATTCACGTACGGGGGAAATGACTTCACTTTCTTCAATCTCACGGGCAAGCTGCTGGCGGTTTCAGCTTGAAAAGTCTTCATATCATCCATTAAATAGGTGCCTATGCCGGTATTAAAATAAATACGCGATTGCGCGAGTGAACAACTGCACGTAAAGCATATGATGATTGCAAATAAGATTCTCAGCATATCACTTAATGGCTTTGTAAAAATATTGATGCGAATCTACAAGGTTCCCGTTTATCAGCGCGGCTCCGCTTAGTGCATGAATCGTAAACTGCTGCAACGATTCGATGTCGATAAATTTATACATTGTCGGATCGTCGTTGTCAGAAAACATAAGGATGTGTTTCACGGGGTCGTAGGTACGGTAGGTAGTTCCCACAGGAAAGGGTATCGTTCTTAACAGACTGCCGTCGGAAGATTTTCGGATCTCGAATGTAAAACCGACGTGACAAATTATTTCCTCGGGGTTATCTGCACGGAAATCAGACGAAGGGTTTGGAAGGGTCCAGCCTATATCGAAGAACGACCCGTTGTTCTTATAAAGATTACTGCCGACCCTTAGATATTTTCCATTTCCGGAAAGAGCAGCACCTGGATAATCCACCGTCACAGGACTGAGCACTATGTTGTTGACCATGTCGTAGATCAACCCGTGTTGTTTGGTCTGTTGAAAGACGTCCTTCGCCAGGAAGTAAACAAGCACGACACCATTCGAAGCTCCGGTGATACTGTTGATTCCGTAGATCGTTCCGTTGCTGGCCATGGACGCAATGTCCAGCTGGTCCGTGACTGTCTTTGTTTCAAGGTCGAAAGCTTTGATGCCGACACCGTCAACAGGTCCATAACCGGTTGGCCCACTGAAAGGCACCGATGTTCGTGGATCCAATGCGTCGTTAAGATCGTCGAGGTCGGCAGAATATTTTCGCAACGTATTTTCATCTATGGGAAAACCATAAACCCGGTTGATAGTCGTGTTATACGCGACGAAGTTGGCGTTGAATTTCTTCGTGCCCGGCAAATAGGCGTCGGTCACAACGTAGGCCATCGGCGAAAATGACGGGGGCGTTCGGTCCTTTGTATTGAGCACGACAGAAGCAAACTGCCCCTGTCCAAAAAGGAATTCACTGGGATCGTAACGGAAACTTGTATCGTTGATATCCGAAATGGTATAAACGTCATTGATGCCAACAGAAAGATAATAGTTCTTGAAAGGACCGGCATACTTCGCTTTATTCCATGTGAACAGATACGTGGTATCCGACATCCGGATATCATATTTGAGATCGAATGATCCGTTAGTTAAAGCAGTGCCAGTAGGAGATCCACCGGTAATCGTATGAGTGGCGACAGAGTAAGACTTAATATAACCGCCCACATAAGCGCTGTCGATAAAAGACGTCGTCAACGAATCTTTGAACACCCTGCTCTGTGTATCGTCGAAACTGCGCGATATCCCAAGCACGTAAGAATCGAAGTTAACACCTGTATATGGTGTCCATGAGACTTTCAGGTATCCATTCTCTTCACTTAGTGTAACCACCGGTGTAGGTGGAACATCGTTGATAAAGTTAAGCTTCCAAGAAGTTACAACCACTCGTTGCTCCAGGCCTTCGACATCTGCTATGCTTCCGGTGCCTGAGGTACTCGTGACGATAATCTGCAAATTATGAAGACCGGGACCGGCATCTCCTGGGTTAATATCGAAACCAAGAGTAATTCCTGAGTCGTTTTGAATAGTGTTACCCGAAACGCCATGCGCACTATCAATCAAAATGTTGAATGACTTGATCCTGCCGGGGTCAATTGAATAATCAAAAGTGAAGTGCACGGTCTGGAGTATCGTAACCGTTGCTCCCGGTTGCAGATCATTTAACGATACGGAGATCTGCGGTTCTTTAGTAAGATCTATTTCGTTAAAGAACTCGCCTTCCAATTCATAAGTACATGCAACGGCAAGGACGACTAACGACAAGAGGGTGATGAAATATCTCATGGGGCAATCCTCAATTTAGAAACAAACTGTAAAAAACTCAAGGAATGATTTTTGCCCTCATACCCCCAATATTTTAGTTCAAACAATGCATCAAACGCCGCTGCCAAAATTCAGCAGACTGATCATCTCGATCTACCTCTTCGGTGCGCCTTTCATGCTCATGTTGGCGGATTCTCTCCACTACTTTAACCACTACCTTCTCGCAGTTGTCGCGTTCAAGGTTGCATTGGTTTCATTCGTTGTTGGCTCTTTCGGCGTCGCGTATATGTTGCCGGACAAAGCACGTGCATTCGGACTCATCGGTACTGGACTCGTTGCACTTGGCGCTATCACTATATCGGCAATGTCGACAGCAACGTTGTTCGAAGACCTGTTAAAAGATAGTGGTTATACTGCTGCGCAAATGAAAGATCTTCAGCATGATCTGGAACGCACCAACGCAATACGCGTTATCTATCTTCCGTCGGGTTTTGCGTTTCCATTGGGACTGGTGTCGCTAGCCATTGGAATTTCTCGAACACAATACACACCAAATTATATCGCTATAATATTGATAATTGGGGCGGTACTCCATACTGTCGCTCGCTTTATCGATGAAATCTCGTTGTTATTAATTTCCGAAGCTGTATTGTTGATTGCTTCGTCGTTAACCGGATGGTTTATGTGGAGGCAGAAGCCCCAGAAATGAAATTCTGTCAATCTAAAAGACAATCGCGGCAAATAGTGTTCAACTCAGCCCATTTAACAATTGGCTCCACTGATAGTTCTTTCACCCATTGCTTCTCCCAACCCGGAAGTACTTTCAACGTAAACGTCGAGCTGGCAATATCTGGATTTTGTTTCAAGAAAAGTTTTAGCTGATCGCATGTCTCAAGCCAATCATTGGCGACTCTGCATCAAACTTGAGAAACCAGGGACTCACCCATATCGCACCACCGGAACCGATGCGTCCCAGCTGGTCACTGTAACCCAGGTATGATTTCGTACTAAGAACGCCATTGATAACCGAGAGGCTGTCGGCTGGCAGCTCGGAGATGTAGACGGTCGTGTAGATCCTGGAAAACGTCAGATTTTTGTTGCGCAAAAAGTCGAGCGCGTCTCTAAGTGAAACTTCGGGTTTGAAACCAATAAGGACGGTCCCGGCCTCATATTCAGGTTCCTCTTTAGCTTTATCTATATCCACGTTCGCATCGCGACAAGAACTCAATGCAAGCATCGAGATCATCAAAATATACTTCATAGAAGCTATTTGGTCTTCAACTTTACGATCGTAAGTGAATATGGAGACACCTCTACAGTTACATTCTTTCCTTTAACAGTAACATTGCTTGATACCGGAACGATCTTCGATGGATCAGCAAAACTATTTACGTCATCCAGTGTTCCTTTCAAAGCAACCACTTCGGCCTTTGCAGTTAGACCCGCATTTTTAATCAAAAGTTGTAAGCTCTGCGCTTTGTCAGATGAATTTACAATTTTAACGATAACCTCTTTCGTGTGACTATCAACGACTGCAGATGCGTATAGATCACTTTTGTTGTCTATTGAAAGAATGTTCGTTCCCTTATTCGTAGAAAATAATTTCTGAACATAGTAGCTCGGTGTTCCATACGAGTTCAGGTTATCAAACCAGATCAGGTCGGGTGTCCATTGCCAGCCTTCGGCATGAGCGAACAATGGCGCATACGATGCCATGTGAACAACGTCTGCGTTTCGTTCGAGACCGGTCATGAACGCAGCTTCCGACAATGCACACAACCAGTTGTTCTTATTATCGGGACTCACCGTCTGAACGCTCTGCGCTGCATACTCACCAGCGAATATTTTCGGACCGTTGCGATCGTAGTTGTCGTACCGATTCGCGTTTTTCAAAAACCATTCAGGTTTATTGTAGTAATGTTCATCGATGATCTGCGCATTCGAAGCTCTCAATTCCTTCCATGCATAATCGAATAGCTCACCCGCTGGGCCCGGACCGGCGCTGGCAACAATTTGGATCTGCGGATACTTTGTGTGGATCGCTTTCACGAATTCATTATAACGTTCGATGTATTGTGATCCCCATTGTTCGTTGCCGACACCAATCATTTTCAGATTGAATGTTGCCGGATGACCCATGTCGGTACGAAGCTTACCCCATTTCGTATCGGCGGAACCATTGGCAAATTCGACAAGATCGAGTGCATCCTGGATGTACGGATCGAGTTCGTCCATCGGGGCAAGCTCTGCTGTATTGAATTGACAAGCCATTCCGCAACCGAGTATTGGCAACGGCGCAGCGCCGATGTCTTCGGCAAGCTGAAAGTATTCATAGAAGCCAAGACCAAACGACTGGAAATAATCGGGCGCCAGACGGTGTGCAAACTCATTGTTCCATCGATTGATTATCAACTCGCGATCATCCAGCGCACCGACTGTTTTCTTCCACTGGTATCGTTGCGACAGATCACGGCCCTCGACGATACATCCGCCGGGAAACGAACAAAACCAGGCTTGAGATCATATAACAATTGAACAAGATCTTTGCGAAGCCCATGCCACGTGTCCTTCGGAACCAGTGAAACATTGTCGACATCTGTGATGCTTTGCCCAGCAAAAGAAAGACGGAGCTTTGCCTTGGCAAACGTTGCTGTCGAAACAATGTTGGTCGAATACTTCTTCCAGTCTTTTGAATCTGGAGAAATTGTGCCTGTCCCTATTACATTATTCTTATCGTCTATCAATTCCGCTTTAAGCGATACTTGCCCTTCTTCGGATTTCATCATCACAGAAAAAATATACCCGGCGTCTTTCTTCACGCCCATTCCAAAAAATCCCTCGTTCTCAATTTGGAATTCGCTGCCGTTAACCACAACGCGCGCATACCTCGAATCTTTATTTATAATTTGAACGGCACCAGATTTCGTGTTCAACGAAAATTTGTTACTCGCAACTTCCTTCCATCCCATCATGGGTGCAAGAAATTCGAACGAACGATTTTTTACCAGCTCCGCATACAGGCCACCATCTGCCGCGAAGTTGATGTCTTCAAAAAAGATCCCCCACATCGTTGGCTGGATCTCTCCTTTGGTCTTTGAAACATCAACGGTAATAGTTTGCGATTGCGCTACGCTTATCGAAACGATCAGCGCAAGACTTATCATTATTCTCTTCATATGAATTTCGCTCCGTTCGAATGGAGCTTGTTGTATTTCACCGTATCGAAAACGTAGTAGAACGCACCCTTACGCGACGACTCCTTATCTTTCTCGTCGAGCTTGTTCAGAATTCCAAGAGCCAACATCTTCTTCGTGAAGTTTCTCTTGTCAAAGGGGATTTCGTAAATGGCCTCGTAAAGACTTTGTAGTTGTGGCAAAGTGAACTTCGAAGGAAGCAGCTCGAAACCGATCGGATGACTGGCGACTTTCTGTCGCAACAGATCCTTCGCCTTCATCACCATTTTTTTATGATCGAAGATCAGGGATGGGATCTTATTCAATGGAAACCATTTCGCTTCGTGTTCTCTCTGAAGCTGTTCATCGTAATCGGCAATGTTGATCAATGCGAAATAGGCGATCGATACTACTCTTCCGGCGCTGTCGCGATCCACGTCGCTGAACGTATGCAGTTGTTCCATGTAAATATCCTTCATGCCGGTAAGATCATAAAGAACACGGGTTGCCGCTTCGTCAGTGTTTTCGTCTTTACCAACAAAGCCACCCATCAACGACCAACGACCCTTCTCCGGTTCGAAGCCGCGTTTGATCAGCAGCGCTTTAAGATGATTACCGTCGAAACCGAAAATGATACAGTCGACAGCAACTAAGATCCTTTGATGATTTTTATAACTAGAAAGTTCCACGGTAATACAGTTCGTTCCAACGCAACTCATTCTTGAGTTGATAGAGATCAGTCTTCTTGCCTATCAATGTAAATTCAATTCCGGCCATGTCCGCAAAATCCTGCATGTGTTCCGCCGTGAGATTCTGACTGTAACAAGTATGATGCGCCCCACCGGCAAGGATCCATGCGGCACAACCGGTCTGCATATCCGGGTATGGCTTCCACAACACACGCGCAACCGGAAGCTTCGGAAGGTCATTCACGGGTTTCACAGCTTCCACTTCATTCACGATCAAGCGAAAACGATTACCCATATCAACAACGGACGCATTGATCGCCGGACCCGCTGCCGAATTGAATACCAATCGAACGGGGTCTGCTTTACCACCAATACCGAGAGGATGAATTTCACATGAAGGCTTTCCGTCGGCAATAGATTCACATATCTCGAGCATGTGTGCGCCCAACACCATCGGGTTCGACGGATCGAAATGATACGTGTAATCTTCCATGAAAGAGTTACCACCCTTCAGCCCGCTGCCCATCACCTTCATCATTCGAACGAGGGCAGAAGTTTTCCAGTCACCTTCGCCGCCAAAACCATAACCGTCGGCCATCAGTCGCTGCACTGGAAGTCCTGGCAATTGTACCATGCCGTGAAGGTCTTCGAACGTATCGGTGAAGCCCTTAAAATTTCCTTGTTCCAAAAAAGCACGCAGGCCGAGTTCGATCTTTGCAGGCCTCACGCAACGGTTTAGGACTCGTCTTAAGAGATGCCGCAATGGTATATCGATCCTGGTATTCTTTAATTAAAACATCGATAGCGCTTTCAGATACTTCATTAATAACCTTTACGAGATCACCAATGCCATAGCCATTCACGGCGTAACCAAACTTGATCTCCGCCTCTACTTTATCTCCGTCGGTAACGGCGACCTGCCGCATGTTGTCGCCAAAGCGACAGAACTTCGCACCTTGCATGTCATTCCAGCCGGCAGCCGCACGCATCCATACTCCGATGCGGTCGTGAACATTCTTGTCCTTCCAATGACCGACAACAACTTTCCGATTCAATCGCATACGCGACATGATGAAACCAAAACTCCCGATCGCCGTGCGCGCTTTGGTTCAGGTTCATGAAATCCATGTCGATATCTTTCCACGGAATGTCGCGATTGAATTGTGTGTGAAGATGAAGCAACGGCTTCTGAAGGATCTTCAGTCCACCAATCCACATTTTTGCCGGCGAGAATGTATGCATCCAGGCAATGATGCCAATACAATTCTTCGAGTTGTTGGCTTCCTGGCAAATGCTGAAAATCTCTTCGGGTGTTTTCAGTACCGGTTTGAAAACAATCTTCAACGGCAATACCGGAGATCCTCCCAGCTCCTGAACAATCTCTTTTGAATGTTGATTAACGGTGTTAAGGGTCTCTTCTCCATATAAGAACTGGCTTCCCGTTACAAACCAAATCTCAAAGTTTTTTAAATCTATCATCTCACTTAGATATAATGTCGATTGACGAAATATGCTCGGGCATCCAAACCATCATCTCTCCTTCTCCCCGATGCGCCCACGAATAATAAGGTATCATTAAAAGCGGTTGAGTTGTAGACGACACCGCATTTGTATTTGGATCGATGGTGATTGCCTCAGCCGTACTTTTCAAAGTAGTCATGCCATTCATCGAATCAGTTTGGAAAGACGCATTCGGCGCAAGCAGAAGGTTGCTGACCAGTCCATTGTTGTCAATCCACTCGGCACAATAAACAAGCGGCCCTCTTTCTATCGCAACGCGACCGATGTTGTTTTCAACTTTTGGATTTGACTTTATTTTCTGCACGTCCATCGGCAACGACATGTTCACGACGTCACCCTTTTTCCATGCCCGTGATATCACCGCGTAACCTTTGTCCATCGTGTAGGTCGATCGATTTTCCGTTAACAGTGATGGGCACTTTCTTTGCCTCATTGTTTTCAAATGAATACAGGTCTGATGCAATCACTTCTCCCCTTGCCCAACCGGGAATTCTTATGAGCATCTTAAAAGTTTTGGTTGACTTTGGATTTACTTTAAACACAAGGTTTCCGTCCCATGGATAATTATTTTCCTGAACGATTTCGAGATCTTTTAAAGACGCCGTACTCTTCGCAAAAAGATTCACATACACCTGGTCGTCTTTCGTAGCATACATATAACCCGGAATGGAGGGAACAAGCCTCGTGATGTTAGTTGGACAGCACGAACATGGGAACCAACCCGATCGGCCTCGTTCCTGGTCGTGATGTTTAAAATTATTCCTGATCTCCATGGCATTGGTGTAGAAGAACGACTTGCCATCCATTCCAACACCCGAGATCAATCCATTGTAAAGTGAGCGCTCCAACACATCAACATACTTCGCATCACCGTGAAGCTGAAACATCCTTTGATTCCAATAAACATTAGCGATAGCTGCGCAAGTTTCGTTATACGCTGTCGAATTCGGCAGCTCATAGTTGGCACCGAATTTTTCTCCATCACCAATCGCACCGATACCACCCTGGACGTAGAGTTTCTTACCAACAACATTATTCCAGATCTTATCGATCGCGCTAACGAACGCAGTATCACCAGTGAGCGCAGCGACATCAGCAACAGCCGCGTACAAATATCCCGCGCGAACGGCATGACCCAATGCTTCCTCTTGTTGAACAACTGGAATATGGTCCTGCCAATAGGCTCCATTCTTCCATTGGTCTTTGCTCTTCGGATCGTAGCCGGTGTAGTGACCTCTTTCTTCAATAAAATATTTTGCAGTCGCGAGATATTCTTTCTTGCCCGTGATGCGATACAATTTCACAAGACCCATCTCCACCACTTCATGGCCTGGGGCTACGTGCAACTTGTCGTGACCAAACGTAGCACAAACGAGGTCAGCATTCTTCAACGCGATGTCCAACAGGTTCTTCTTGCCAGTCGCCTGGTAGTGAGCCGCAGCTGCTTCGAATAAATGGCCGGAGTTGTACAACTCATGACTGAGTTCGCGTTCCTTCTCCCATCGTTGCATGCCAGACCATTTGTGTGGATTGGCGGGATCAATTGTGCGCGCCGTGTACAAATAACCATCGGGCTCTTGCGCAGCAGCAACTTTCACGATCAACCCATCGATGTACGAATCCATTTTAGGATCGGGATAAAGACTCATCGAGAACGACGCGCCTTCGATAGTCTTATAGATGTCGGTATCATCAAAAGGATATACTGTGCAAAATGCTCCGCTCTTCGCGGCGGCCATTTCGAAGTTTTTCACGCGGCCTGTGCTCTCACATCGTTCGAAGGATGTTGGAATGGTTACGTCATGGTTCGTTTTTATTCGCGGAAGCCAGAAGTTGTCTGTGAGCTTAACTTTTGTGAACGGAACAGGTGCGATCTGGTAATCTTGTGCATAGGCACTTGCTACAAACAAAAAAGTAAAAAAAAAAGGCTGTCATTGCACGGCTTGTCCTGGCAATCTCGTTTCGAGACTGGATTGCCCGCATTCGCTGGCAATGACCGTTACTGACCGTAGTAAGAGTCCGGACCATGTTTGCGTTCATAATGTTTCTTTATTAAAGAGTCTTTCAATCGAGGCGCGTTTGGATTTATTTGCATCGTGATAAACGCCATCTCGGCAACGGATTCTAAAACAGCACTATTGTACACTGCTTTGTTAACTGTCTTCCCCCAGGTGAACGGCGCGTGGTTGCCAACCAGGATCATCTCGACTTCCTTGTGACTCAATTTTTTGTCGCGAAGACAATTGAGGATCTGGAAACCAGTCTCGTATTCGTAATTGCCCTTGATCATTGTGTCGTCCATCGGTGGAGCGCATGGCACATCGATAGTCAAGTGATCTGCGTGCGTTGTTCCGAGGATCGGAATGTCTTTTTGTGACTGCGCCCACGACGTAGCATAAGTTGAATGAGTGTGGACAATCCCACCAATGTCATTCCAATGTTTATACAACACCGCGTGGGTAAGCGTGTCGGACGAAGGCCGGAGGTTTCCATCAACTGTCTTTCCTTCGAAGTCGACGATCACCATCTTCGCTGGCGAAAGATCTTCGTAAGGAACACCACTCGGTTTAATCGCGAACACGCCGAGATCATGATCTGCAGCGCTTACATTGCCGAAGGTGAACAGTACAAGCCCCAGCTTCGGCAGCTGCATGTTGCCATTGTATGCTTCTTCGCGGATGTGATCGTATTTCATAGGGTCGATCCGAAGTCGAGATATCTTCGATAACGCTTTTGATATAATTGAACTCGCGATGGATCTGGTTTGTAATTCAAATCAAACCCCTGTCCCATTGCGTTCATCGCTTCTTGCGCTGTCGGATAAATTCCGGCTACAGTTGCCGCGAACATCGCAGCGCCCATAGCACAAGTTTGTTCCGACTTGTGGATCTTGATCGGCATGTTCATCACATCGGCCATCATCTGCATAATGAAAGGCGACTTCTGCGCAACACCACCAAGACCGATCAGTCCTTTCACGGGTACGTGTTCATCATTAAAACGATCAACGATCGCCTTCGCACCGAAACAAGTTGCCTTCCACCCATGCTCTGAACAACTAGGTGCATCCGTAGCGAGCGTGAGTCCCCATCATGCCGCCGCGTAGCTCCTGGTTAGCATCGGGAGTACGTCGGCCATTCAGCCAATCGACAGCCAACTCGCTATCGTTATCCAACGGTACTTTCGAAGCTTCATCACTCAATACCGGGATGATCTTGTCTTCGAAATCATTCGCCTGTGCTCCGAAAAATTTCTTCATCGGCCACATCAGTAAGTTCTTGTACCACGCGTAGGTGTCGCCGAAGGCCGACTGTCCCGCTTCGAGGCCAATCATTCCCGGCAATATCGATCCATCAACTTGTCCGCAGATCCCTTCTCACCAACTTATTACCAAACTCTGCTTTGGGTATCACCATCATATCGCAAGTCGACGTGCCCATTACTTTACTTAAATAGTAGGGTTCGATCTGGTCCACCAACGGCACCCATGTGACAATCGAAAGCGCCTATGCCGATCATGACGTCGGATGGCAAACCAAGTCGTTGCGACCATTCGGCGCTGATCTTTCCTGCTGCCTGCGCAGATGCTAATAAGTATCTTTAAATAGACGACTCGTGAAACCTTTCAGCAAAGGATCGAGCGAAGAGAAAAATTCATCGGGAGGAAGTCCGTCGAATGCTTCGGACCAAAGTGCTTTGTGGCCCCGCAGCGCATACACCGCGCTTCAACTTCGAGACATCACTTCCGCCGGTCAATAAAAACGGGATCCAGTCGCAATGTTCGACCCATGAATAGATCGCGTTGCGAACGGGTTCGTCCTTACGAAGGATGTGAAGGAGCTTTGCCCAAAACCATTCCGACGAATAAATACCGCCGACGTATTGTAAGTAGTTCGTTTTAAACTTCGTTGCATGTTCGTTGATAGCTGCAGCTTCTTTTACCGCTGTGTGATCTTTCCAGAGCACGAACATCGCATTCGGATTCTCACGAAATGCAGGTGTTAGCGAAAGCGGCGTTCCAGTTTTATCGACAGCGATTGGCGTAGAGCCGGTTGTGTCTACACTGATGCCTTTGATGTTCTTGCGAACATTCTCTCCTGCTTTCTTCAGACACTCTTTTATAGTGATCTCCAGGCTCTCGACGTAGTCGAGGCGGATGCTGACGAAATTGATTTTCGGTGGGATTGCAATACAGTCCATCTCGCCAGCGAGGGTAGTTGCAAATAGAAGAGGCAATTTCGCTTCCATTGGATGCATCCACGATCACAGACCTAACAGAGTCTGTTCCAAAATCAACACCAATAACAAACATAAATGTAATATGTACACTTATCTCGAGAAAAAGAAGCGAAATATTACCTACTTGTTATTGCTGTTCCGATTCTGCTTCAGATCTCTGAAGAACCTCGCCCAGTTGAAAGGATTGAGTAATGGATTCGTACGCGGCTGGAATCGTTCCGTGATGGAACTTGCAATACTGGTTCATGTAGTATTTATAGTTCGCTGCGCCATCCATCGGCGTGGACTTCAACATCAGTGCCATCAACTCAGCATTCATCTGGCGTGGGTCGATACCGTTATCGAAAGGAAACGTTGAGCGCGAGAACTGCCTGCTTAAAAACTTCTTCTGTCGGGAATGGCATGATGGTAACTTCCTTCAGATAAGTAACATCTTCCACCATCTCGACAACGATCGTCATGAAGTCTGAATGATAATCGGGAACGATAAGAGATTGTCTTTGAAATCCGACGTGACTGATCACGATGCTGTCGCCAACGAGTGTCGGCATTGAGAAAAAAACACGTGCGATTACTGGGTGTACCACGACCTGCTTTCGGTACGTAAACGTGAACCTCTGTGACGGGAGTGCCGCTGGTATCTGCAGAAATTATGACACCAGAGACCTGAATAACGCGTCTCGTGTTTTGAGCCTCCGCGGAAAACCCGATCACCACTGCCAATATGATTAAAACGCTAATTCTCACGGGGAAACAATCGTCAAAGATAAAACATTTTACAACGTAATACTTCTAAATTTCGGCCTCAAAATGAGGTTAAAACACTTTAACATAGAGCCGGGGCCCAGATTTTCGGAGCCTGTTCCGACCCGTCGCGGGCTGCGCATCCTAAACCTCATTCTTGCAAATGGTGAAATGTGTATCACCGACCTCGAACAAATACTCGAGTTCACGCAGACAAAAACCTCTCGTCACCTGATCTATCTCAAAAATTCCGGAATTCTTACCACACGTAAATTTAATCAGTGGGTCTTCTACCAGATCAAGGACGAGGTGACTGAGATCATTCAACAAATTTTTCATTTCTTCGTCGCGACCCGGTGCTTCAAAAAGACCAGCAGGTATTCCAAACGATGTACAACAATCGCCGAGCTTACCCTCAAACAAGCTCAAGATCAAACCGACGGTCAATGAAAAAGTATCAGTGCATTTTTCTTCGACCTGGATCATACGCTTTGGGATTATGAAATGAATTCCGAAGAGGCCTTGAAAGAATTGTTTGATGAGTATCGTTTAAAAGGAACATTTAAAGAGTTCTATAATTCGTTTGTGAAGATCAACACAGCGATATGGAATGACTACGATCGCGGACTGGTCGGCAGAGATGTTATTCGTTACGAACGATTCGACCGGATCTTCAAAAGTGTTGGCATCAACGATTACGACCGATCGATCCAGTTCTCTGCAGATTACGTTAAACTCTCTCCTACCAAAAGACACCTCGTAACTCACGCTAAAGAAACCCTCGATTACCTGTACACCAGGTATCCATTGTACATTATCACCAACGGCTTCGAAGAGATCCAGTCGATCAAGATGGAATCGTCGGGCATTACAGGATATTTTAAAGGCATTGTGACCTCTGCGAGAGCAGGATGGAAAAAGCCGGAAAGAGAGATCTTCCGAATTTGCTTTGCGCGAGAATGGTTTCGCGTGTTCTGATTCTATCATGATTGGTGATAACTTGCTGACCGATATTGCCGGCGCGCGAAATGCCCTGGTGGATACAGTTTATTATAACCCTTACAAATTACCTCACGAAGAACTAGTTACGCACGAAATCAGTTCTCTTAAAGAATTAACCAATATCCTGTAACTCTATAAAATTAAAGGACGTATGCCGAAAGGATCTTCCACGTTCCCACTCCCAAAAACGAACCAGTATTGTCGTATGCACCCGGCTCGAAAGAGCGCGATGCCATAAAGAAGGCGCTCGCCGATGCAAGGTCTAAAGTGATCGACATCCCAATGCTATATCGGTGGAGAAGAAGTTAGAAGCGGCAACAAAAAGCCGATCACTCCTCCACACGATCACAAAACATATTCTTGGACATTACCATCTCGGCGGATAAGAGTCACGTTGAGCAGGCCATCACCGCTGCGATGAATGCGAAAGATCTTTGGACTGGTTTAGGTTGGGAACATCGCGCAGCCATATTCCTGAAAGCTGCCGACCTGCTTGCGGGTCCTTATCGCTATAAGATGAATGCGGGCAACGATGCTCGGACAATCGAAGGAATGGCTTACCAGGCGGAGATCGACTCAGCTTGCGAACTCATTGACTTCCTTCGATTCAATGTTCACTTCATGACGGAGATCTACAACGATCAACCGATATCGAGTCCCGGCGTTTGGAATCGTGTAGAATATCGCGCACGCGAAGGATTTACATTCCGCTCTTACTCCATTCAACTTTACTGCGATCGGCGGAAACCTCCCCACCAGTATGGCGCTGATGGGAAATACTGCGTTGTGTGGAAAGCTTCGAACACACAGATTTATTCGGCAAGTGTGTTCATGGAAATTTTGATAGAAGCTGGTCTTCCTGCGGCGTGATCAATCTCGTGCATGTGAGTGGTCCCGATGCAGGTGATGTAATCTTCTCGCACAAAGATTTCGGTGGAATACAATTCACAGGTGGTACGAACACATTCAATAACATCTGAGAAGACGATTGGAAATAACGTCGGCAATTACAAGTCGTATCCGCGTATCGTTGGTGAAACGGGTGGCAAAGATTTCATACTGGCACACAAGAGTGCCGATGCGAAGGCAGTTGCCGTAGGCATTGCGCGAGGTGCATTCGAATACCAGGGACAAAATGTTCGGCCGCTTCGAGAGCTTATGTTCCCTCTAATATTTGGGATGATGTGAAGAAGTATCTCGTTGAAGATCTGAAGAGCATGAAGATGGGACCTGTCGAAGATCTTGGCAACTTTATTAATGCAGTGATCGATGAAAAATCATTCGATTCAATTACCGGTTACATTGAGAAGGCACGCAAGAACCCGATGAATGAGATCATCTCGCTGGTGGGAAGTACGATAAGTCGAAAGGATACTTCATCGAACCGACTGTCATCGTAACAAAAGACCCGTCGTCTGTTACGATGTGCGAAGAGATCTTCGGGCCGGTATTGACTCTTTATGTCTATGACTCCGAAAACTTCGAAGATACATTGGAGCTTGTCAACAGCACGTCGCCTTACGCATTGACGGGTTCGATCTTCTCGAACGACCGTTACGCGATCGAGCTCGCGACGAAAAAACTGGTGAACGCAGCAGGTAATTTCTACATCAATGATAAACCGACCGGCGCCGTTGTTGGTCAGGCAGCCGTTTGGTGGTGCACGTGGTTCGGGGTACAAATGATAAAGCCGGCGCGAAGAGTGAACTTGCTGCGCTGGGTTTCATTGAGAACGATCAAAGAAACGTTTGTTTCTCCTGTCGACTACAGATATCCATTCTTAGACTAATATGAGAGTGATTAATAATCGTGTTGATCATGATTTCTTTTGGTGCTCATGCACAAGAAAAGATCCTTTTATATCCCGATGATAAATCGAAGAATGCACCATTTATTGAATACTTTCCTGCATCAAGCCAAACAACACTACCATTCTTGTTTGTCCCGGTTGGTGGTTACACGCACCTGGCGGTTGACCACGAAGGAAAAGATGTTGCGAAGTTTTACAACCAGAATGGTTTCGATGCGTGGGTGCTACATTATCGTTTGAATGATGATGAGCAGAGGGTCATCGTTTTCCTGATCAATACAATGATGTAACGACGGCGATACGACTTGTAAAATCTAGGGCGAAGGATGCTGGAAAAGTAGGTATTATCGGTTTCTCCGCGGGAGGTCACCTGGCTTCGATGTGCACCACGATGCACATTGACGCAGAGAAAGATTCGAAGAACGCAATGCAGCGTTACAGTTCACGACCGGCGTTTTCGATGTTGATCTACCCGGTGATCGATATGAGGCGGAAAGGTTGCTCACACCGGCAGCCGTAAGATGTTGCTTGGTCCCTAATCCAGATGCGAAGCTTGCTGATTCAGTGTCGACACAAAATCGTGTGAATGGAAAAACTCCACCAACATTCATCGTGTTCTCTACTGATGACGATGTTGTGATGGTGGAGACTGGGGTTCTCTTTATGAAGCGCTGCATAAAAACAATATTCCGGCAACACTTCACCACTCTACGATCATGGCGGTCACGGATATGGATGTGGCTCCTGATGATCCGTGTGATTAGTGCATGGCCGAAGATGAGTGTGCGATTGGATAAATTCATTACGCATTACTCACTAGTCATTAATGTCTAGTGTGTAATGGAGCCCTGGCGACTGCTCTTCTTTATACCATTTGATATTCCTCGAGAAATACATCACAACCGCCGTAATAACAAACAGTCCCACACTGCCTATCAGTAACGAGTAGTCTTCGGCTTGTATGATCACGAAGATGAACTCGTAGAAGAGTGACATCACCGAAGAAAACAACACAACCAGCCCTTTTACACGCAGGAATGTGACTCGAATCAACGCCAGCAACAAACCGTGGCTGCAGATGCAATCGCATAAGCGGTGTTATATCCAAGGTGTTCCGAGATCGACAACAACAGTGTATAATAAACGGTCAACGCAACGCCAACCAATATGTACTGGAATGGATGAATGCGAACTTTGCGTGTGATCTCTACCAGGAATAACGCAGTGAAGGCGAGAATGATGATCAATGCGTCGTACTTGGCGGTTCTCATACTCTTCTGATATTGATCGGCGGGGATGAAGGGAAGCGAACACCGAATTCATTTTCACGCAATGGTTGAGGAAGGTCGACCCACTGTTCGTCGATCGCGCGATTGAATGAAAGCACTTTCCAATTTGCCTTTGAAACTACTCTCGTTAACTTCTCTTGTGGTCGGCAACATCTTGCCATCAAAGCTTGGTGATGCCCAATCGCCAGCTAGGGAAACAGAAGTTGTCTTTCGCGATCGGCACGAAGTACAGATGTTCACTTCCCTTCAGCGCCAAGTCGATATCGACATTTTTCAAAACATCTTCCCTGCCCTTCCAATCGAAACGGAACAATAATGCCAGTGCCGCTCATTTCAGTGCTTTTGAAGCCGACGTTGGCGGATGATTCGGAAACCAAAGCTTGACCATTAGAGATAATTTTTGGATTCTCATGAATGCCTTGCAGGTCGTTGATACCCAACAACAATTCGGCATCACCCCAAAGTACATCGCCATCAGCTACACCCCACTTTTTAAAATTCAAGTCACCGAAGTCGACTTAATACTCACCTTCGAATCGTAAACGGCCACATCAAATATGCCGCGATGAAGCACTTCGGGAGTGATCGATACGTTGACGTTCAATTCGTCGGAACGAAGAGTACGCACGATGAATTGTCTCAACCAACTTTGTATACTTAATGCCTGCAGCCCACTCGTCAACTTTCGTGATCTCTTTGTATGGGATCATCAACACAGGTCCGGTTACCGTTTGCTTTGCGGCCCCATTTCCCAGAAACTTCCTGAAGTCACTTCATCGGCGCGACTTTGCCTTTCGTAGATGAGGCTTTGCACCCACGCGGATGGTATTCATAAGAATAAGAATGAGGAAACCGATTGAAGCCAGTTTCACGACGATTGATTCTTTGACCCAGTCATTGAATCGTTCTAACAGGGAGGATATGTTTTCCATAATTATTGTTTTGAATTAATGTTTGAGTTTATTTCAGTTTGTTTAGTCTCCTGATGATTTATTTTACTAAGAATGCTTTCGAGCATCGGAAGCATGTAAGCTAACTGTTCGTGTCTTGATCACAAGATTCCAGAGTGCTTCGAACTTCTTCCATCCGCCGGCGTAGAGAAAATGCTTCGCAACATGTTTAAGTGATTCGTGTTTTAAACGATCCACGAAAAATATTCTTCCAAGTATAGAAGTCACGATAAGCCTGGTGATATCCGGACTCCAGTTGTCCGGCTGTGAGTCGTTTCGTTTTATAAACGACATGCCGCGTATCGTACAGATCCCAGTTGCTTGTGAGGATGCGACCTTGCTGTTGCATGTCGGTGTATAGTTGAGTGCCGGGATATGGAGTCAGTATATGATAGGTTGAGGTGGTGATTGAATTCTCGACGCCCCATTCCACAGTTCTTGAAAAAACATTTTCATCGTCTTCGTCGAGACCAAACACGAAGCTTCCGTTGATCATGATGCCCAGGTCGTGGAGTCGCTTTACGGCGTTCTGATAATCGCGACGGAGATTTTGTCTCTTGTTGCTCTGTAAAAGATTTCCTTCCGAGAATGTTTCGAAGCCAACGAAGAGGCTTCGCAGACCAGCGTCGGCGGCTTTCTCGATGAGATTGCCGCGAAGAATAGAATCGATGGTGCCGGCACCCTGGAACACGCGGTTCATTCCCTTCATTCCTTCGAACAGTGCCGAGGCAAACTTTTCGTTGCCCAGCAGGGTGATCATCCAAAAAATAAAGATGCTTTCCGGGTAAGCGATCGATCTCCGCCAAAGCATCGTCGACGCGTTGTGTGTAAAATGTTTTCCCTCCTTCGAAGAATGCGTCTTTGTAACAGAACGAACAGTGGTGGGGACAACCGCGTGTTACCACGATAGAGTTGGGGACGAGGTATAGATGTCGTTTGATGAGGTCGCGACGGATCGGCGGAAGAGTTGCGAGATCTCTTACTGCGGAGAAGTATCTTTTCTTCGGGTGACCCGCGCGGAGGTCTTTAAGAAATTGGGGAAGGGTTTCTTCACCGGGGCCGAGGAAAATGCTGTCGGCGTGTTGGGCGGCTTCTTCGGGCAATGATGTTACGTGGAGTCCGCCGAGTATCACATAGCTACCACGCAAACGATAATGATCGGCGAGGCGATAGGCGCGATAGGCGTTGGTGATGTAGACCTGGATGATCACCAGGTGCGGATGATCGTCGGTGTTTATTTTTTCGACGTGCTGGTCGACGAGCTCGATCTCGTCGTCGTCGGAAAAGTAGGCGGCGAGTGTTGCTAGTCCGAGCGGTGGAAACAGTGAGTACTTGATTGGACGCCAGAATGGACTCTCTGCTTCGGTGAGCGCTGGTAAGATCATTTTAACTTTCATAATCTAAAAGTACTTTTAATTTAAAAGTGTATAGATAAAAAAATTATCGTTTCTGATTTTTAATGATCTCCTCCATTGCGTCGAGATGTTTTTTGAAAGCAGAACGGCCACGTTCGGAGATCTTGTAGCGTGTGTTCGGCTTGCGGTCGACGAACGATTTCTGAATGATGATATATTTTTCTCTCTCCAATGCTTTGATGTGAGTAGCGAGATTGCCGTCGGTAGTTTGCAACAGGTCTTTCAACGTGTTGAAATCATACGACTCGTTGGCGGCCAGTACGCCCATGATCTGCAATCGTGTACGATGCTCGAGTACTTTATCAAAATTTTCGAATGGGTTCTTCATCATCTATCGTACTTCCGGAACATGAGCGCTCCATAAAAGATGTGAAAAATACCAAAGCCTGCTGCCCAAAAAAACAGTCCGTAGCCTGAAAGAAAACCGCAGATGATACCGAGTGCGATTTCGGAGTAGCCGAGATATCTCACTTCTTCGTAAAGATTGGGGCTGGCGGCGATGAGTGCGAGTCCGTAGAACACCAGGCAGCCGGGGGCGACGAATTCATAGTTGCCATAGAACAGTTGGGTGATGATGACGATGCCACCGGTAACGAGAGGTATGGAGAGATTGATGAGTACGCGATAGGTGGCGGGAGTCCAGAGTGTTGTTCCGTGTTTTTTTGCTTTGCGTCCGGATAGGATGAGGCCGGTGATGATGGAGGCGGCGAAAACTACGAGGGCGATGATGCTCAGTTGCCAGACGAGGTCGGGTGCTTTGCGGATGATGTGATAGTCACTGCCGTATCGGTAGTTGGGGATGGGGTGGTTTCGCGCGATCATGAGGGCGGTGATTGCGCCGATGAGGGCGTAGACGCCGGCGAGTATGCCTGAGAGTCCGCTTAGGGAAATGAATTTCGACGATTTCTCCATGATGGTGCGGATGGAGGCGAGGTCGTCATGTATTTCCTGCTGGCTTTTCATTCTAAAAGTACTTTGGATTACAAAGTAAATATACGATTTGTGGCGAAATCAGCTGGTATTTGGATGAATTTCTACGAAAAAAATATTTCCGGCTGGAAATTTTTGCCTGAATGATGTATTATTGCACCCCGAATGACCAACGCCAGCTTGGTTCGTTCGAGTGTATTCCTCCTTAGCTCAGCTGGTTAGAGCACCTGACTGTTAATCAGGGGGTCCTTGGTTCAAGTCCAAGAGGGGGAGCGATCTACAGATTATGAGGCAGTTACGAGAGTGACTGCCTCTTTTTTTTTCGGGATCCCAAATTCTTTCATCAGGTGGTCCAAACGTTAATTTTCCCGGATTACTTTGATCGGATTGCTCAACGAGCTTTTTATCACCTGGTAACTTACGACCAGCAGCGACAAGAAAACCGTGAGCACGCATGGAAGCACATAGAGCCACCAATTATTTTCGATTCGAAATGCGAAGTTCGACAACCATCGTTGAGCGATCCAGTAGCTCAACGGCAGGGCAATTATATTTGAAAGTAAAACAAGTTTCAGAAACTCGAACGAAAGAATTCCGAATAGCTGTATGACTTTCGCGCCGAGCACCTTACGAATTCCAATCTCTTTTGATTGCAGCATTAATGTATGCGACGATAAGCCGAAAAGACCAAGACTGGCAATTAATAAAGCAAGGACTGAGAAGGTGGTGAACATAGATCTGAATTGCTTGTCCCCACGATACTGTTCGTTGAAGAAATCGTCCAGGAAAAAATATTCAAATGGATTTCCTGCAAACGATTCTTTCCAGTCTTGTTCGATGGAGGTCAGAGAACTGGAGATATCAGCTGTGTTTAGCTTTACCGCGTAATACGAATAAAGCATCGCTGGATTCCTAAGATAAAATATGATCGGGCTATAGGAACTCTTTAATGACTGTTGATTGTAATTCTCAACGACGCCAATTACTCTATTGACTCCGAAACAGTTGATCATCATACCTACGGCATCTTCCGGATGCTGAAATCCAAGAAGTCGTGCTGCAGCTCTATTCAGCACAACATTTTCATAAAAATTTACATCCCCGGTAAAATCGCGGCCACTGAGCATTTGCATTTCAAATGCTCTGAAAAAGGCAGAGTCGATTCCCATGACATAGTAATTATTCGCATCCTTGATATCTGCTCCAATGCGTCTTACTTGTCCTTCCCTCAGTTGGCCTATTTCCTTACCGGGGATCTCGGTACTTGCGGTGAAGCTTCGTATTGACGGATTAGCCAGAACCCTTTCTCTAAAAACCACGAATTTGTTTGCTCCAACAGAGTCTTCTGCTATTGCAGATGGTGCCTTCAATATCAGTGTCTGATCGATGTTCATTCCAAGATCGCGGTTAAGCATAAAGTCGACCTGGAAATAAATAACAAAAGTCCCTATCGCTAAAACGGTAGAGATCGTGTATTGAAATACGACGAGAGCCTTTCGCAGCGATATTCCACTCCGGGAGTTAATAAGCTTTCCCTTAAGGCTTGATACAGGATTGAAACCTGATAGCACGAAGGCCGGGTAAAGACCGGAAAGAAACGCTCCTGTCAAAAGGACAAGCAAAATCATCAACATCGAGGTCTTTTGCTCGAACACTGAGCTATTAGCTCCAGTGAACTGAACAAAATACGGTTGCGCAAAAACAACAACTATCACGGCGATAACAATTGCCGCGACATTCATGACAAGGGATTCTAAAAGAAACTGTCGGGACAGCTGCGGTTTCACTGCTCCCAGCACCTTACGAATACCAACCTCCTTGGCGCGAGTCATGGCTTGTGCTGTAGAGAGATTAATGTAGTTCAGATATGCCAGGGAAAGGATGAAAACCGCGATGGCACTAAGAAAATAAACGATAGTGATATTTCCATTCGGCTTCATTTCTTCCAGGAGGCTCGAGTGCAGGTGAATTTCCTTTGGCAGGCTGTAACAAAAGCTTTTCGCTACCTGACGCCTCACCTGGTTTATTTTTTGCGACAAGATCACTGAGTCTATCATTGATCGTAGGGACAACATCAGCTGAAGTCAACTGCACATAGTTATAAAACCTCGCAAGTTTCCAATTGTTCAACACACCCTGCTGACCTCCTAAAAATCCCTCAGCTGTCGGAAAGGATACAAGTATCGTAAAGTTAAGATGAGTGTTGTCAGGCAGATCTTCGAAAACGGCAGTTACCACACCCTCTACCCTGTCCGAGCCACTAATCAGGGTCATACTTTTATTGATAGGATCTTCGCTGTCAAAAAAGGCCTTTGCAATTGAAGCGGAAATGGCAATGGACGCCGGTGCATTAAGAGCCGTTTCAATATCACCCTTCACAAGAGGTATCGAAAACATCTTAAACACGGAGTTGTCAGCATACATCATCTTCTCTATGTTAAGCTCTTTGCCGTTGGCAGAAAACACGATGTCACCGTTGAGCTTCCACAACCTGGTATACGAGACAACTTCTGGAGAAATATCCTTTAGTAGTGGCGCTACCGACGGGTAAGTGATTGCCTTTGCGTAAACGAGCTCTCCCGACCCGTATTTTTCATTTGTAATGCGATAGATGTTATCCGGAAGGTGCGAATCATAACTGAGCTGCTTGGTAACATAAAGCACTATGAAAATACATGCAACCATGCCGATACTAAGCCCTGCAATATTAAGCCCGGAAGAGACTTTGTTTCTCATCAGGTTTCGGACCGCAGTAAGAATTGAGTTTTTTAACATAGGCTGATAATTTTTTCCCATATTCAAATTCAAGGGTTTGATGATGCCGGGGCGGAATAACCGGGCAACATCTCCCATTAATCTCCAGTAAGCCCTTCTCCTACCCACTTCATTCAAATTGCGATCGTACGTTTGAATGAGATCGCCTTCGATATCAGCGTGATATGATTGCCGGCAAAACCACTTGAATATTGTAAGTGGAAGTTGTGGAGTCGGGCGATCTTTCATTGTAGTCGAATTACCAGGGGCGATAACTTTTTCCACATGTTACTACGGGATTCGTAAGTGATCTCGATCGCTTTCTTTCCATAGCCTGTGAGTTCAAAGAACAGCTTCGGTCTTCCCCGGCGCGCTTCTTCCGATTCGCCAGGAATGGATTTCAGAAAACCTTTGGATTCGAGGCGCCGAAGAGTGACCTGCAAGGAGCCGATAGAAACTTTACGTTTCATTTCCTTTTCGATCGCATCGCGGATGGTTACGCCGTAGGCGTTTCCATGGAGTATCCCTACAGTGAGTAACACAACCTCTTCGAATTCGCCGATGTAGAACTTCTTCATGCTATATGACGATGATTATTACTACTATGAAGGAATAATGTTACAACTAAAACTATAAATTTCCTACTAAGTAGTAATAACTTGGATTTTTCGGACGAAGATTATTAAAAGGCCACGTGTTTAACGATCTTGCGGGCGTTCCGTAACCCGGTTTGACAAATCAGTAAAAATTGGTGTTAAGAGCCAGTGTTAAGAAATGCAGGGTTTTGCATCTCGGTTTCAAGCTTTCGCTACGGACTGTTAATCAGGAGGTCCTTGGTTCAGGTCCAAGAGGGGGAGCGGAAATGAAAAAGCCAGTTGCATGGAAGTGTGAGTGGCTTTTTGTTTGTTATTCCTGATGTCCATTCCCTTTCAGGGCATCGAAACATAGTCTGTTCGGAGCGAAATGTTCGGTCAGTATAACTGACTGTACTCATTATTTCTTAGATTTATTTAAGAGCCCATCCTTCTTGCGAAATAAAGCAAGAGGTAGATGGGCTTTTTTATTTACTCAGATACTGAATGGACACGAAATGGACTTTTATCGTCGAAAAATCACAGGATATTCTATCGGGCCAGATTGAATCAAAGCGCGCGTTACAAAATGCAGCAGGTGTGATACTCGGCTTTATCTCAGTTTTCTTTTCGGTTTTCATTTCTGTCATTGAAAAAGCTGACTATTTCATAAAAGTACTATCTATTGCGCCGTTGATATTTCTTGTATTTGGCTTGGTTCGCCTGATTCAAGTGCTCAGAACGAACGATTTGTTTCAGGGCAGCAATGTATCGAAGCTTGAAAGCCTAATTCAAGCCTCCGAACTCGAAATCGCTAGAAATGAGTTAGCTCTGAATAAAAGATCGGTTGAGAAAAATATCGACGTAATGCACAAGATGCATGGTCGCTACAACGACGCCATTTTGCTGATTGGAATTGCCGTAATCGTTGCAACCATATTGCTTTTCGTAAACATATTTATCCCCAACGGTGCAAACTAAAATAACTCCAGCCTAAACATTTGAGATTTCGCAATCCAAAATTCTTTAAACAATAAGATTATGATAACAAACGACGACCCACCAAAAGAAGATCCAAAAAACGATCCGCCACCGCCTCCACAAGCAAAGCCAGAAGAACCGCAGCCTTTGCCTACCGTCCGAGATGACGACCTTATGAAGCAATACACGAAAGTGATCGAACCGGAAAAAAGACCAGGACGATTACACCATAATTCATGACTTTGGAGACGATGCATTGAAACATTTTTCCATTGATCTATAGCCACTTACTTATGCCCAGTTGCATGAAAGTGCAACTGGCTTTTTATGGTGTTATGGGAAGGCGTTAAGAGAATTGGTTAATGCGCAACTCAACCAACGTCCCCGCTAATTGATTTCTCGATGCCCTTAACGCAAAATAAGATTGAACCAATAAATAAATCGAAAACCGTTTGCTCATCATAAATTCCCAAAGTCTTTCTCCACTCCACCTTTCACTTATGCAGAAGATCCTTCTCGCAACCTTACTCATCCTCTGCTCCTGCTGTTCCCCTCACACCATTCCCCAATCCCCCATGCCACCCCAAATCATCCCCACCTCCCCCGGTCCCGAAGACATGCTCCTCGATACCTCCTCGACTTCTCCCAGACTTATAATCTCCTGCGGCGACTTCTTTCACACCAACAAACCAACACGCGCAGGTGGCATCTATTACTACAACATATCAAAAGACATTGTAGGTGAATTTCATCGCATCGGAATTCCAGGCGACATCCAATTCTTTCCTCACGGCATCGCGAAGCACCCCAAAAAAAATATGCTCTATGTAATCATCCACGACAGGAGCGGCATCGAGACCGGTAACAACGGAATCATCATCTTTAACATTGAGGGAGATCAACTCGTATTCAGGAAGTCATTCGCGACAGCTATTACCTCGCCACACCAAACGATCTCACTGTCACCGAAGACGGAAGCATCTACGTTACCAACTCCGGTGGCTTCAAACCGAAACAATTGCTCGAACGTATCTTCGTCAGGAAACCAGACTTCATAAGTCACTACAACCCAAACACTAAAACTTTCAGTAAAGCGCGCAAGACCTGGTTCGGCAACGGCATCCATGCAATCGGCAACAAGATCTACTATGTCGACTCAATTTGGAAAGGATTCGCGAAATGGAAATACAGAAAGACGGATCTCTTTCTTTGGTCCGCAAGATCAAAGTCGCACGACAGCTCGACAACATCTCATTCGTAGACGGCAAGCTATACATCTCATCTCACAACAGTCTCAAACAACTTCGCAAAGCGCAGACCGACTCAACCGTAAAACCTCCATCCTCTGTTTACGAAGTGGACTTAACCAAAGGAAAGTCTAAACGCATTTATGATGTGAAAGATGGAAAGCCAATAAGCGCAGTATCGACAGCGTTCGTCTACGACGGACATCTTTATATGTCACAGATCTTCGACAACTTCATCGTCAACAGTAAAATACCCGGAGTAATTAACTAATAGACCCTACTCCCTGCTCTCGTGCCCTTCTCCTCGCCCGTCGCCGTGCCCCCCTGATAAACGGCACGCCCACCACGTCAACATCCCTATCGTCAGGACAACACACATCACCACTACAAAAAGATACTTGTTGTGATATCGGCTCAGTGGATAGACCATCACGTCACCTTTCTTGATCTGCGCAGGCTCATTATGATCAAACAACATCTCAATGGAATCTCCTTCATGGATTGCGGTAACGATATCGGCATAGCCCGTGAATTGGTACAGCGAAAAACATTCTGAGTCCTTCCATTGTCCAGAGTGATATCGAGATACTTTCTTGATTTCAAAGAAACAATTGTTCCCGACGTGTGCTTGAACTCACTTTCAGGCTTAAAAGCCATCCTGCCAAACATGTACGCAACGAAACCAAACAAGGCTAGCGACAAAACGGCGTTAATGGTCCTTTTGAAAAATGTCATAATCTTCCGATTAAGATAATCAATAATCTAAACCCTCATCGTCTTCTCCGTCCACTTCGCAAGATCTTCTTCATAATGTGTGATCAATATCAGCGTAGTATCATCCGACAGGTATTGTTGTAGGTATTCTGAAACCTTGTCTCTCATTTCAGAATCTAGAAACTGGAACGGTTCATCAAGCAGCAACAACTCCTTGCTATTCATAAAGCACCGTATCAAAAGCGTTAACTGAAGTTTGCCCGGACGACAAATGCTTCAACGGTCTATCGATAAATTTCTCTGCACAAAAAAATTAACAAGCTTCTCTCCTTTCGATCCTATAAATTCTCTTGCCGTCTGAAGTGAAGAAGTATCCAGGTAGCTGATCAGCTCCGGTCCCATGTGAATTGATCCGGCTCTTGACATCCCATATCGATTCGCCTGTCCCTCTCCTCTTGCCAAATAAATAAACCTGCTGACTATACGCCAGCGGATGATCGGCAAAGATCACGCTGAACAATGTCGTCTTACCCGAACCGTTTGCTCCCACCAACGCCCACCGATCACCACGATCAACAGTCCAGTTAAAATCTTTCAGGATAACGGTATCTCCGTATTGAATTTTTAAATCCCGGATCTCGACAACCACCTCTTTACTCATTGATGATGATGGTTTCTTCTTTTAAAATCTTAAGGTCTTTCATTGTCATTCGATGAGTAACACACTTCGGCAATTCGTGACCATGGTCTGCGATGATGACTTGCAACGCATAAGCCGAAACAATAAAGTCAATGAAATCACAAAAATCACGACGGCTTTGACGATCCAGTCCTTCGAATGGATAGTCGAGTAGCAACAACTTCGGCCGATGATGTAACAGCCTCTGGAGGATCAAAACTTTTTTTCAACTGTCCATTCGAAAGATGCTTGATCTCACGGTTGAGGAGCGGATCAAGGTTGAAGCTCGGCGGGATGTCGAGCGAGAGAAAATGATGGAGATTGCCAGTCAGGACATCCCGAACTTTTACGTGCTTGATCTCATCGCCTATCGAATAATACCGCTGTTGATAATAAGCGTCGGTTTCTTTAGGAAGAAGTGCCTGTGCAGAGTGGGCCGGATGTACTGGATCAGTTGCCGTTTTTGGTCAAACTTTTCTTCCCACGTGGTGCCGGGTAATGAAGTCGTAGTGTATCTCTCCGTTCTGTGCGTGTTGCTTTTCCACTAAGTATTTCGAGCAGCGACGTCTTACCGCTGCCATTGGCACCGGTTACAACCCAATGTTCTCCCGCGTTAATTCTAAAACTAAAGTCTTCGAAGATTCTTTTTTCCCAGACTTAACACTAGTAATGTTCCGAAGCTCAATCATGACCCTTCTTAATCGTCCCTCCCAGTCTCCAGCCGCAGGGCTTCAGGCCGGCCTTCATCATGGTTCTTTTCGAGATAGTGTTCAGTAATATTTGTTCGGGCGGCAGGCACGCGACCCATATTGTACGCAACCTTTTTTAACTCTTGCACAAAGAAACTTCCGAAGCCTTTTCGCCGATGAATTTCTTCGATTCCGTAATAGATATCAGCGTACGGAAATTATAGTTCAACAACAAGCCACCTTTTCCAACAATTTCACTTTTGTATTCTGAGAAGATACGGATGATCGAATCGATTATCCGACGGGCCATCGTCTACGATCTGCGCGTCGTCGATTGAGATCGCCGAAGTAAAATCTTCTTCGAACAATATCGGCTTCGGCGTAGATATCAGTCGCGAATTCGAAAAACATCTCCGAAAGAAACGGATCGTTACTCTGACATTCGATGGCGCGATGCCCTTGTGACTTCGATCAGGTTCGCAAAGATCTCGTGGGCATCTTTGCGAAACGCCGGTTCGAGATAGAACTCCATGATCGAATCGCGGTCCTCGCGTTTGTCCTTTCCCCAAACGGCTCCGTATCCAGCTACCGATCCACCTTTCGTGAACAACCATGTATCAGCCCATCCATACAATGACATTTATCGTAGGTGAATTGATTATCGATCTCGCGAGAAATTTCGCCCGAAGATCTCCCGGGGACGACGTTCGTCCAAGTTCTTTCAACTCTACTTTTGTGATGATCATGAAATGATATGGCAGCCACAATATAGCTCGATTAGCTCGAATGCGAGTCGTGGAATTTCATGATAGGCTTCGGTAGTTTGACCGGGTATCGCGAGGAGTTTGTTCTTCAGCTCCGTACATGCGGGATGTCGAATATTCCGGACGACCAACCTCGTTCTCCTTAATTGAATGCGGATCTCATTGCGAAGCATGGTTTTGTCGAGATCCCATGCGGCAATAATATCTAACCCGGTGTTGACGAGTCCATTCGTTTGCAGATCATTCCATCGCGCTTCGAACCAGGGGACTGGCGGCAGCGCCAAAGTCGGCAACCAGTTGATCGATCATTGCCGTGAGACTTTCAGGATCATCGTCGCAACGATAGGCAGTGTCGTTACTGGGATAAACGTTGCTGCCGTTTCGCACCGCGATCATGTCGACATGTGGGTTCATGAAGCCGCTGTTGTATACGGCAGTGAGTGTGTGCACTGGATTGAGCCGTGACGAGATCGATGCATGCATGGTGCGATCTTCGAAGAGAGAAGACCAGATGCAGCGCTTCTTTAACTTCGCGATTGCGGAAAGACTCGCTTGCGCTGGAAATGAAAGACGCCGGTGGCGTAGGTGAGGAATTTGAAAGTAGCGTGGTGATGTTTCATCCGCTCGGTGAGGAGGGATTTGAGGGGTGGTCTTTTTGAAGACAGAGGGTTTGGGAAGAAGGATTTCTTCGGTGGTTTTCCATAGGGTGAATGTGTTAGGAGGTTAATATTAAAATTCGACGATGGAAGGAAGCCTCACCAGGCCTAAAAATCTGGACGACGATAATTTCAGTTGGAAATATCTGGTGACGCGAGTGCGGTAGCCTTTGATAATCTTGGATCTAACTCCTTCCTCGATCAATTGACCGGATTCAGGATGTTGAATTATACTGTTGAAAGTTTTCTTAAACAACTCATCCAGCTTTTTGCTGTACGTGTTTGATTGATTCCGTTGTCGCGCAGTATGTAAGATAAACCGTCTATCGCCGTGTGCCCGGGGCGATAAGATCAGTTTTCTTCCAGGCCATTTGTCAATCTCCCGATTTGATTCCTCCAGAGTATAGTAATTGCCCTTTCTAACCTCCTCTATAGCATCATTAAATATTCGCATTTGTGCCGGTGTGACTTTTCCTGGCTCCAAATCTTTAAGGATCATTTGCTCCACGACGTAAAGCAAATACTTCAAGTCGTCAACATCGTCAACGTCTTTTACACGATCAATGATAGTTTGTCTCAATTTTTCCAAATCCATAACATCGATCGTTTCATTTCTAGTAATTGCATTTGTTCTGACCCATAATTTTAAGTTTTCCGAAAAATAAAGGTCAGTCATAAGAAAAAAATGGTTTAATCAATATAAGCTTTAAACTAATCAGGAAAACCTAACACTTCATCGCCACACGAACGGATCTCCCGACGCAATATGCGTCACTTTGATCCCCGGCACCTTCGGCACAAGCCACTCCGTCACCACTTCCATACCAGGTTCCTCACTCACAGAATGACCCAATATGATCAACGCAGTCTTCTTGCCTTGCAGATCTCTATCACGAATATATTCCGCCGTCTCCCATTCATGAACCTCTCCCACAATCAATACGTCAGGATCATTCTCCTCCACAACATTCAAATGCGATTGCCCACCCGACGCACCAGGCATCAACGCAACCTTCGAACAACTTTGATCGAGATCACCAATAATGCGAACCATCTTCAGCCCCAACGACTTCTTCATATGATCCGCAATCACCGACAGCTTCATAGCAGGTATCTCGTGCACACGCGAGCCAGTCTTATAGTACGACAGTCCGAACCTGCACGTTTGAAAATTCCATAGCTCATTGGCTCTGGTTTTATCTCGGTGACAGTAATCGTGGAAACGCCAGACAACAATTCCATCTTTATCCAACGTCGCCAACTTCTCAGTTAAAACATCATTCTTCTTCACCCAATCTTTCTGGTCTGTGTGATTGTAGAAAGTCGGCTCGTGTGCGATGATGAAAATTCGCTCCAAGCTTTTTCGCTTGCGCGATGATGTCCATCGTCGCAAACATTGTACACACAATGCCGGGTAACAACGGTGTCAGGTTTGCCAGCCTTAATGGTATCAACAGAAGTTGGAGCGATAATCTCGCCGAGATCTTTCATGATGATATCGATCACATTCTGAACGGTCAGTTTCTGCTCCGCACCTTCGCCAAAGCTACGGTGGGTGAAGGCCAGCGCGCGCCGGTTGTCATCAATGTTTTGGCAATGAAATCTCTACGGTTAGTCATATCCTTTTTTGATTTCTACTATAATAGCGAATTAATTACCTTCTCGAAATGAAAAATGTCCTCATTACAGGCGCGGCTGGAAATCTCGGCACCGCTGTGGTCAATAAGTTTTTTATCGGAGCAATGGAACGTCATCGCTATTGTAGATCCGAAACACAGCAGCAGCACGCTCAAACCTGGCGTGAAGACGCACACTGCCGATCTACCAACGAGGCAGGTGTGAACCAGGTCATCGCGAAGATCATCGGCGAGAACGGAACAATCGACGCAGCATTATTGCTCGTCGGTGGTTTCGCGGCGGGCAACATCGACACTACCGACGGTGCCGCGTTGCGAAGCCAGATGTCACTCAACTTCGAAACAGCTTATTTCACGGCACGTCCTGTTTTCCAGCAAATGGTGAAACAAAATGGGGGTCGCATTGTGCTCGTGGCCTCCAAAACTGCACTCCTCAGCCACGTCGGCAAAGATTACGTCGCCTATAGCCTTTCCAAATTCCTCCTGACAAAACTGGCGGAGCTGCTCAACGCCGAAGGCAACCCCAAAAACGTGGTCTGCTCTGTTATTGCCCCCAGTACGATCGACACAGAAATGAACCGGCAATCCATGCCTAAAGCGGATTCTCAAAATGGGTTAAGGCTGCAGACATCGCTGAAAGCCTGTTTTTTCTCGTTTCTGACAAGGGAAAACATACTTAGAGAGCCCGTTTTCAAGGTCTACGGCGGCCTCATAGTCCATTTTTGAGAAATTTTATCTTTTTGGGATAAAGTCCCGGCTACGGTACGCCTTTTCAGGTTAAAATAGGGGATTCCTCCACCGGCACCATTTTTCGATATAGTCTCCCAAATAAACGGGAGGAGAAAAATGAAAAAGATGATGTTGGTAGCTGTGGTGACGATGATGATTAACACGGCTGCCTTTGCCAAAAATCCTGTAAAGGTAATATCGAAGTCAAACGACGTGGTGTACTTCAAAGTAACAAGCTCGATGGTTGGTGCTTCGATGGTAGTCTTCGACGAAACCGGAAAGATGATCTACTCTGCCGTATTAACTGCTAAGAAAACGATCGTTGACTTTTATGCTGAGCCTTCTGGTTCTTATACAATCCGCCTGAAGAAAAACGGTGAAGAAGAGTAATCGATTACAATAAAGTGACGGTTGTCACACGCAGATGGCTCTTCACGCGATCATATTTCAGTGACAGAGTTGTAATGACGAGGTGACGAGGTGACGAGGCACGAGGTGACGAGGTGACGAGGGATTTGTGTAAATTTGATTACACACCCTCTTATGAAAAAAGTCTTAATACTTCTGTTGGCAGTTGCTCTGCTGCAAGCATGCGGAAAGAAAGAACAGAAAATTCACGAGAAGAAAGAGATTGACGCTGCAATGAGGGAATACGATCGCCTGATCCAGAAACTGGACGCAGATGCGATCGCTTCTCTTTACGACGAAGATGGAGACCTGGGAGACCAGGCCCACGGCAGAGAGGCGATTAAAAAGTTTCTATCCGGTTTCAAAAACATAGAAGTACTCGAACAACATTCAACAACGAATACCATCGAGATGCTGGGAGACAGCGCCCTACAAACCGGATCTTACATACAGATCGACGTATCGAGAAGAAAGATACAGTTACAATACGCGGAACGTATAATGCATTGTGGCGCTGGGATGGAGACGCGTGGAAGCTTAAGAGAATGGAAACGGAAGCAATACGATAACTACAGGACGATCTGGATCGGGTTCTTCTCCGGCACAAACAATTTATACTCTACCGATACCCGTAGCGCCTCCGCTACTCCCCACGCGCTGCGCAACACATCCGCGTGGTGTATGTGGCTCTTCACCATCAAATATTTCCGAGATCGATCCGACACATCGCTCATCAAGCGTTTTCAAAAACTCTTCAATGATACGGGCGGCATCTCTTCTGCCCTTATCGCCTTTCACGAAGATCATCGCATCAACATACGGACCGATCAAAAAACTCCAGACCGCGCCCTGGTGATAAGCTGCATCGCGGGCATGCGGGTCGCCAGTACATTGATATTTATAGTCAGGGTGTGATCGCTCGAGAGTTCGTAAGCCCTTTGTCGTATATAATTGATCGGTGACTACTTTAAGTACTTTGGTCGCGCGCTGTTTATTAAGCAACGGGAACGGCAAGCTGATCGCAAACACCTGGTTAGGTCGTACGTCCGGGTTCTTTTCGGCGCCGTCGATGTAATCATACAAACATCCACGCATCTCGTTCCAGAAATGTTCATTAAAGCTATCGTGCACCTGGTTGGCCTTCGCCTTCCAGTCAAGGCTCGCTTCGGTTTGTCCGCACTCCGCAGATATCACTGAGAGAATACTCAAAGCGTTGTACCAAAGTGCGTTGATCTCAACTGGCTTGCCACGACGGGGTGTTACCACCCAATCGCCAACCTTCGCGTCCATCCATGTCAGTTGTGTGCCATCGGCTCCGCCGTAAAGCAATCCATCGGCGAGGTCGACATGAATATTGTAGCGCGTTCCTTTGAAG
This sequence comes from Bacteroidota bacterium, assembly GCA_037200305.1. Taxonomy (GTDB): domain Bacteria; phylum Bacteroidota; class Bacteroidia; order Cytophagales; family Cyclobacteriaceae; genus ELB16-189. The sequence goes on along the minus strand of JBBCGZ010000001.1, from coordinate 821 downwards.
TGCCAGTGAATGATGTTCGTAAGCGTTGGAAGAATTTCGGTGATGAATTCTTTGTCTTTCGTAACACCGTAGTATTTATAGATGGCTACGAAGAACCACAGTGTTGCGTCGATCGTGTTGTACTCCGGATGTTCTCCTCGGTCGGGAAAGCGATTCGGCAACATGCCTTCGCTCACGTAGCTGGCAAACGCTTTCAGAATATTTTAAATTGAGCGTGTCTGCCCGTGAACGAGACACAACCCCGGCAGCGAGATCATCGTGTCTCTTCCCCAATCAGCAAACCAATGATAGCCTGCAATGATAGTGTTGAGATCACCGCGCTTCACGATAAACTGGTCGGCAGCAAGTGACAGCCGGCGCAATCCCTCGTGATAATGAAACGGTTTCGCCAACAGCTCACGGCGTGCTCTTTCGTCATCAACGAGCTTAATGCCATCGCGGCCGCGCGGATCGTCGATCGAAATGATGACAGCAAGTTTGCTGCCTTGCTTCAGTTCAACTTCAAAATGTCCGTGTGTGAAAAGATCTTCTTTGTAGTCGAGTCCACGTTCCTGCTCGATTGGATGTTCGAAGTTATAGTACCACGACTTTGCATCAACAAACGATGAACCGGCAACGGATACAAAGATCTCGGGACATGCCTCGTAGTTCATTGTCTGAAACACGCCCTCGTCGAAAAGATAATTCCTATAGATGCTGTCATTCGCGTGTGCCTCTCCATGAAAATCCTTGCAAGACATCAATGGCATCAACTCGAGCGTAATGTTCTTGCTGGATTCGTACACGATAACGACCGGTGTTTTCGCCGTGAATGCCAGCAA